>CAWJYQ010000032.1:0-149753 GCA_963847045.1 uncultured Alphaproteobacteria bacterium
ACCGGGTCAACCACGACATCCTGATGGGGAGGCTGGCCAGACGGATAGCGGATCGTCGGGTGCTGCGGCTGATCCGCCGCTACCTCCAAGCGGGCGTGCTCGCCAACGGGGTAGTGATCGAGCGGGACGAAGGCACGCCACAAGGCGGCCCACTCTCGCCGCTGTTGGCCAACGTGTTGTTGGACGAAGTCGACAAGGAACTGGAACGGCGGGGGCATGTCTTCGTCCGCTACGCTGATGACCTGAACGTCTACGTTCGGACGCAGCGTTCGGGCGAGCGGGTGATGGCCTCGCTGCGCAAGCTGTTCGGAAAGCTGAAGCTCCGCGTCAACGAGACCAAGAGCAAGGTGAGGCGTGCCACGGCATCGAAGTTCCTCGGCTTCTCGTTCTGGATGGCCAAGGGACGAACGATCAGGCGGCGCGTAGCACTACAGGCCATCAAACGCATGAAGGAGCGTGTGCGAGAGCTGACCCGGCGCAGTGCCGGGCGCAGCCTCGCGCAGATGTGCAAACCGCTGGGAAAGTATCTGACGGGGTGGAAAGCCTACTTCCGCCTTGCGGAAACGCCCGGCGTCTTTGCCGACATCGATGGTTGGGTCCGTCACCGCCTCCGGGCGGTGCAGCTCAAGCACTGGAAACGAGGCGGGGTCATCTACCGCGAACTGCTTGCTCGTGGGATGTCCCCTGACGCAGCCAGATGGGTTGCCGCCAACGGCCGACGCTGGTGGCACAACTCGGCGATGGCGCTCAACATGGCGTTGCCGAACGATCTCTTCAAACGACTGGGAGTCCCAAAACTTGCCAGCTGACCTCAACCCACCGAACCGCCCGGTGCGGACCCGCATGCCGGGTGGTGTGGCAGGGGACGTGGAGATAACCTCCACGCCCCTATGCCAATTCCAGAGACAGTAGTTCTGACCGAGAGGCCGCGGCGTACTGGATGCCCCGCTTAAAGCGGGGCATGACAGCGGAGTATGAGACGCCACGGCCTCACATCATCCCCGCTTCTTCCTCCTCCGCCTGCTCGATCAGCTCCTCGCTGACGACGACGTCGCGCCGTGGCACCAGGAAAATCATGGTCGAGGCGCAGAGAATCGAGATCGCTGTTATCGCCGATGTCAGCGGCAGCGTGGTGGTGGAATGGCCGCCGAGCCAGGCGCCGAATTGCGAGACCAGTGAGCCCACGCCCATCTGCAGGAAACCCATGGCGCCGGAGGCGGTGCCGGCGGCCTCGGGGCGAACGCTGATGGCGCCGGCCGCGGAGTTGGCCATCACGAAGGCGTTGCCGACCATCACGATCATCTGCGTGCCGAACAGGAACAGCGGCGTCTGGTTGACGCCGGCAAGGCTCCAGATCAGGTTCAGCGCGCTGCCGCCGAACTGCAGCATCAGCCCGAACCAGATCAGCTTTTCCAGTGAATGGCGCGGCGCGAAGCGCACGCAGAAGAGATTGCCGACCAGATACGCAAATCCCGTGGTCGCAAACCACGCGCCGTATTCGGCGCTGGTCCGGCCCATCTGCGTCACCACGATGTAGGGCCCGCCGCCGGCAAAGGTGAAGATGATCTGCGACGCCAGCACCTGGCACAGCATGAAGCCGATGAAGGCGCGGCTTGTGACCAGCTTGCCGACATCGCCGCGGAAATCCGCACCTTCCGCACGGACGCGGCGCGTCTCCGGCAGCGCCAGTGCGATGCCGACGGTGATGGTCAGCGCCGCCGCGGTGATGAGATAGAAGATCGCGCGCCAGCCGAACGCGGTCTCCAGGAGACCGCCGGTCAGCGGCGAGAGCATCTGCGCGATCATCATGACCGCGATGACAAGGCTGATCATGGCGCCGACGCGCCCGCGCGGATAGAGGTCGCGGATGATGGCGCGGCTGATCACCATGCCGGATGCGCCGCCGAGCGCCTGGAAGAAGCGCGCGGCGATCAGCTGCGGCAAATTGTCGGCGAAGCTGCAGGCGATGCTCGCCGCGAGCATGAGGCTGAGCCCGGCCAGGAGAATCGGCCTGCGGCCGAACTTGTCCGACAGCGGTCCCATGATGATTTGCGAGCAGGCAATGCCGACCATGTAGAGCGACACCGTCATCTGTGCGATCGAAATGTCGCGCCCGAAGGTCGTCGCCAGGATCGGCAGCGCCGGCACCAGCATGTAGAGCGAGATCGGCGCCACGCCCGTCATCAGGACGAGCAGGAGCAGCATGACACGCGACGTCGCGAGATCTTTATCGCTTGCGGCCGCAGGCCGCTTGATCACTCCATGCATGCTCTGAAGGCTCGGGTCCGATTCAATGATGTTGAATCGACTGTAGCGGCATCGCTGCGCGCGCCTATGGACGTTTCGGCATGCGGCCATGCCGTATGCGCGGCTGTTATAATAACGGGCACACAATGCAACTATGTTCGTCATTGCGGGGCGCGCGTAGCGCGAGCCCGGAATCCATATCCACCGGCTGTGGTTATGGATTCCGGGCCTGCGCCTCACGGCGCATCCCGGAATGACGACGGTGGAAATATCACAGCGGCGCAGTTGCCACGTCGAGCCAGAGCCGGTCGCTCTCGTTGAGCTGCGCGCGCACCACGTCGCGCACCCGCGCATGATACGCATTGAGCCAGTCGAGTTCCGCAGGGCTCAGCATCTTCAGGTCGATCAGGCGCCGGTCGATCGGCGCAAAGGTCAGCGTCTCGAACGTATTCATCGGCTTCTCGGCACCGCTGACATCGGCCGCGGTCACCAGTTCCAAGTTCTCGATGCGGATGCCAAAGCCGTCGGTCTTGTAATAGCCGGGCTCGTTGGAAAGGATCATGCCGCGTTTCAGCGGCGTGGTGCCCAGCTTTGAAATCCGCGCAGGCCCCTCATGCACGGAGAGATAGCTGCCGACGCCGTGTCCGGTGCCGTGCTCGAAATCGATGCCGACCTGCCACAAAAATTGCCGCGCCAGCGTGTCGAGCTGCGCGCCGGTGGTGCCATCCGGAAATACCGCGCGCGCGATCGCGATATGACCGCGCAGCACGCGGGTGAAGCGGTCGCGCATCTCGGCGGTGGGTTGGCCTACCGCAACCGTGCGCGTGACATCGGTGGTGCCGTCCTCATATTGCGCGCCGGAATCGATCAGCAGGAGATCGCCGGGCACGATGCGCCGGTTGCTCTTGCGGGTGACGCGATAATGGACGATGGCGCCGTTCTGCCCGGTACCGGCGATAGTGGGAAAGGAGACGTCTTTCAGCGCGCCGGTGTCGCGGCGGAAGGTCTCCAGCGCCTCGACCGTATCGATCTCGGTCAGCGCGCCCTTCGGCGCCTCGCGATCGAGGAAGGCGAGGAAGCGCGCCAGCGCCACCGCATCGCGCCGGTGTGCCGTTCGCGTGCCCTCGATCTCGGTGGTGTTCTTCACGGCTTTCAGGAGCGCAGTGGGATCGCTGCCGCGCACCGGCTTGCCGCCGGCCGTCGTGATCAGCCGGCTCAGCGCATCGGCCGCGGTTGCGCTGTCGAGTGCGATCGTGCTGCCGGATTTCGCCAGCGCCGTGAGCTGCGGCGTCATATCCTCGGGCTCGCGGACATCGGCGGATTGCTCGAGATGGTCGCGGGTCGCGTTCGACAGCTTGCGGTGGTCGATGAACACCATCGGCCGCCCGTCCTTCGGGACCAGCGCGTAGGAGAGCGGCAGCGGCGTATGCGCGACGTCGGCGCCGCGGATGTTGAAGGTCCAGGCTACCGCATGGCTGTCGGAGAGCACCAGCGCGTCGGCGCCGAGCTTGTCCAGCTCCTGGCGGATGCGCGCGAGCTTTTCGGCCTCCGCCTCGCCGGCATAGCGCGGGCCGTGTATGGCCACCGGCGCGACCGGCGGCGGCGGCCGCTCGGTCCAGATCGTATCGATCGGGTTGCTCTCGACCGCGACCAGCTCGGCGCCGGCCTTGGCGCAGGCGGAAGCCAGCCGCTCGGCGGCGGCCGAAGTGTGCAGCCAGGGGTCGAAGCCGAGGCGGTCGCCCGACTTGAGGTGTTTTGTGATCCAGCTCTCAGGCGGCGGCTCGACCAGCAATTCCACGGCCCAAGCCTTGCCGTCGACCTGCTTGGCGGCCTGCAGCGTATAGCGGCCGTCGACGAACAGCGCGGCCTCCTGGGTCAGCACCACGGCCAGCCCCGCCGAACCGGTGAAACCGGTCAGCCAGGCCAGCCGCTCCTCGCTTGGGGCGACATATTCATTCTGCTGCTGGTCGGCGCGCGGCACGACAAAGCCGCTAAGTTTGCGGCGCGCCAGCTCCTGGCGAAGGGCCGACAGCCGCGCGGTCAGCGCGACGCCGCTCTCGGGCTCTTCAAAGGTCTGGAAATGGGCTTCGAACATCGTGGTGGTATTCTAGGATTGTGGGCAGCCTCCCGCAACGTACCGGAATCGGATGAAAATTGCCGTCATCCTTCAGAATCCGCTTGCAATCATGTGGACGGAGCGATTTGCTGTCACACAGCGTACATCCAACGAGATGGCGTGGGGGAGATTTCCAGGAGAGTGTCTCAACTCAACGGTGAGGGGATGCACCATGCCTGCGTTTTCGTTTGAAAAGATCTCGCCCCCGGTACGCCGTGCTCCCAGCGCGCCGGTCGCCAACAAGAAACAGCGTGGCGTGATCGTCCAGATGCTCGATCGGTTGGTCGAGGCCCGCGCCAAGCGCTCCTTGCGCAAGAGCGCCCGCCGCCAGAAAAAGGCCTAGTCGTTTTCCAGTTCCGACGCTTTGACCACGGTCGCCGCGACGACCCGGTTCCCTTCATATTCCCGCACGATCCGCTCATCCGCCCCGACCACGCCGAGATCGAACTCGCGGTCGGACGCCACCAGGATCATCCTTTCCCCGGCAATCACCAGCACCGAGACATCGTGCGCCTCGCCGGAGGCCGCGAGGTTCTTGATTTCGCCGTGATACGGCTGCCTGCGCCAGGCGTCGGGAAAACCGGGATCGCAGCGGATTTCGAGACCGTCTTCCGAGGCCGTCACCACCAGCTTTGACCTGCCCGGTTTCCAGTGCGTCCCGAAGCGCTCGTCGATCAGCCAGAGGCAATCGAAGTCGCGGCATTCCGAAGGCCGCGTCCCGTAGGTCAGGCAACCGCGGCTGGGCTCGCAATGGCGGCACCACTGGCCGGCAGGTTTTGCCAGCTCCTCGATCGCCATGATTTTGCAGCAGAGCGTGCAATCCCCGCATTGGCGCGCGGTCATGGCGCAGCGCGCAGCAGGAGGCTGCTCCAGCCCTCAATCTTCAGATGCCGCACCGGCACCAGGGCGCGCGCGCGATAGGCGGATATGACGGCGCCGGCCTGATGGTTCAACAGCCCGGACAGGATCACGAAGCCCTGTGGCGCGAGATGTTTTGACAGGGGACCTGCGAGCTGCCGCAGCGGATTGGCCAGGATATTCCCCAGCACCAGGTCGAACGGGCCATGCGCCGAAAAGTCCGGCGCCGAGAAACCGGTGGCGCGGATCACCCGCACGAGGTTGCCCGCGCCATTGAGCCGCGCATTTTCGCGCGCGACCTTGACCGACGGCGCGTCGATATCGCTCGCAAGGATGTTCCGATGCATCGCCCTGGCGGCGGCAATCGCCAGCACGCCGGTGCCGGTGCCGAGATCGAGCACGCGTTGCGGCCGCCGCGCCTTCAACACCTGATCGAGCAGCAGCAGGCAGCCGCGCGTGGTGCCGTGATGGCCGGTGCCGAAGGCAAGCGCCGCCTCGATCTCGATGCCGAGCTTGTTGCCGGGGATGCGCGCGCGGTCATGCGCGCCATGGACGACAAAGCGCCCGGCCGGCACCGGTACGAGATCCTGGAGGCTCGCCTTGACCCAGTCTTTGGCCTCGACCGTGTCGAAGGCGAGGGTGCCGGCAACTTCCTCGCCCGCGGCGTTCGTCACGAGCTCACGCAGCAGCGCCTGGTCCGGCGCTTGCGCAAAATGCACGGTGACATCCCAGCGCCCGTCCGGCCGCTCGAACGCCGCCACCGCCGCCTCGCCCTCGAAGAAGATCTCGGTCAGCCCGTCGACCACGCGTCTGGCGGCATGCTCGTCGCCGATCGCAAACGTCGCGCGGTGGGTGGCGGGGGTGGGGGTCAAGTGAGTGGGCTTCCGGATATCGGGATCAAATTGCACTATTGTCCGGCTTGCACATGTTAGGGTGGCGCATGCGGAAACTCATACTATTGATTTTTTCCAGCGCAATGCTGGCGGCTGGTGCATATGCCGTCGTCTTCGAACTGCTGTTTGCCCCCGTCGGTATCGATTTATGTTCGGAGGGGCCGCCTTGGCCTTCGCGGGTGGCTATCTGATATGGACGGACTTCGTGGCACCCAGACTGGGCGTAAAGACCTGGGAGGACTGAGCGCTGCGGTTTGGTTGTGTCTTGGCCTGAATTTCACGAGATTTTGCTGCCTCCCGTCTGCTGCCGGCTATATCATATGCTTGGCTGAACGCAGGAGGCCGGGATGGACATCACATCCATTCTGTTTCTGGTGACGTGCGTGGGGTCGATGTTGATTGCCGGCGAGCTTGCCCACGAGTGGGGGCGCAGCCGATCGCGCTGGATATGGATTGCGGTGGTGATCGGACCCTTTGCCATTCCACTGCTCTGTTTGGCAGTCGCGATTTCCGCCTTCGGGAAAATGATGAAGGCCCCGAGGCCATCAAACTGAGGCACCGCCGTTCACAGGCCATCAACCGGCTACGAAGCCGAACTTTCAGAGGGTATGCCGCGGGACATACCCTGATTTCGCACAGGCCTGAGCCCCGCTTTTCCACCGCGCCAGCGCGACCTTGTCCGCCCCTCCCTCGACAGCTTTCCCACAGGATTTCCACAAGCTCGGCTGTGGCTTGCCAACAGCTTTTGCGGCTTCGCACCGCGCACCCATTCCATTCAAATTTGAAGATTAATCGCCTCGCACTTTATCGGGGAATTGCAAGTTCCCGATTCACGCAAGCTTAGATTTTGACCCGTAAGAGTACCCAGGCCGAGGGCATTCGGTGCAAACTCCAGCGGAGGCAAAATTGAAGCATTACATCTCGAAGTTCCTTTCTGACGAGTCCGGCGCGACTGCGATCGAATACGGCCTGATCGCGGCCGGCATCGCGCTCGCCATCATTGCGGTCGTGAACGGCCTGGGCAGCAAGCTGAACGACCAGTTCACCTCGATCTCGAGCTCGCTCAAGTAAGCGTTCTCCGCGACGCGGCTGCCTTCTCAGGGCATGCGTCGCGGTCCGACGACGGGCGGTCGAACAGTGCAAATAGGACCCGCGTGGCGGCCGACGGCCTCCGCGCGGGAAATTTTTTACCGCCGGGCATACGCGATTCGGAGGTCGTATCTTGCTCGCCTGCCGCGCCGTTCCTGGGCGCTAAACTATTAGAATATCGGCCGAATCTGATTCCGCCCTTGCGACCCTTCCACACTCCATCCACACGATATCAACGGCTTGCGAACAGGGAGCGGTGATCGGCCAGGATCGCTTGCGCGGCATTGTGGCCGGGCGCGCCGGTGACGCCGCCGCCGGGATGGGCGCCGGAGCCGCAGTGATAAAGCCCCCGCAGCGGCCCGCGATAGTCCGCATGTCCCAGCATCGGGCGCGCCGAGAACAATTGGTTCAGGGTTAAGGCTCCGTGAAAAATGTCGCCGCCAAGCAGGCCGAATTGCCGCTCGAGATCGAGCGGCGACAGGATCTGGCGGCCGAGCACGGTTTTCCCAAAACCCGGCGCGAAGGCGTCCACCGTCGCGATCATGAGATCGGCGACCTCCTCACGGTGGTCGTCCCAGGATTTGCCGTCGGGCAATTCGGGGGCGACGTGCTGGCAGAACAGGCTCGCGACGTGCGCTCCCTCTGGCGCCAGCGTCTCGTCGAGCGTGGAGGGGATCAGCACTTCGACGACCGGCGCGCGGCTCCAGCCATGCGCGCGCGCGTCCTGCCAGGCGCGGTCCATGTACGCGAGGCTCGGCGCCAGGATGATGCCGGCGGTGAGATGGTCGCCCTCGCCGGGCAGCGCGGCGAAGGAGGGCAGGGCAGACAGCGCCACGTTCATCCTGAAGGTGCCGGAGCCGTTGCGCCAGCGGTTCATGCGCGCGAGGAATTCCGGCGCCAGCGCGCCCGATGGCACCAGCTGCGTATAGAGCAGTTTTGGATTGACGTTGGCCGCGACGTATTTCGCGCGGATGGATTCGCCGTTCTCGAGCACGACGCCGACCGCGCGGTCGTTCTCGACGATGACCTCGCGGACGCCGGCATCCAACGTAATCTCCGCGCCGGCCTCGCGCGCGGCGCGCGCCATCGCTAACGTGATCGCGCCCATGCCGCCGATGGCATGGCCCCAGACGCCCTTCTTGCCGTTCACCTCGCCGAAGGCATGGTGCAGCATCACATAGGCCGAGCCCGCCGCATAGGGACTCGCATAATTGCCGACAATGGCGTCGAAGCCGAACAGCGCCTTGACGAGATCGTTCTCGAACCGCTCGTCCAGCATCTCGCCGGCCGAGCGGGTGAAGAGATCAAGCAGGTTGCGTTGCTGCTCCAGCGACAGGCCGCGCAGAATGTTGGCGGTACCGAGCGCGTTGAAGGTTTCGCGGATCGCGGTCGCGCCAAAGCCCTCGACCAGGTTCGGCGGTGCGCGCAGCACGAACTGGCGCAGCACATCGGCGATGACTTCCAGTTCGCGCGAGAAGCCCTCGATGGCGCCGGCGTCATGCGCGCTGAGTTTTGCCACAAATTCCTTCGTGCGACCTTCGCCGGTGAGAAGATAGCTGCCCTCGGGCGAGGGGAGAAAATTCTGCGCGCGGCGCTCGACGATCTTGAGGCCGTGCTCGGCCAGCTTGAGATCGGCCATGATTTTCGGATTGAGCAGGCTGACCGTGTAGGCCGCGACCGAATTGCGGAAACCGGGGTAAAATTCCTCCGTCACCGCGGCGCCGCCGACCACCTTGCGCCGCTCGACCACGCGCACGCGCAAGCCCGCTGCCGCGAGATAAGCCGCGCAGGTGAGGCCGTTATGCCCCGCGCCGATGATGACGACGTCGGTCTCGTTCATGTCAGTTTCAAGAATTGTTGATCTTGCCATTGCTTCTTAGCGAAGACGGATGGGGCCGCACAGCGATTTTGCGCGGCCTCCTGCATTGCTCCCTGATGGTTCGTGTGCTCTTTTGCCGCCTCCGGCGGCCGCCGGGGAGTTAGCCGGGATAACCAATGAGTTCGACTGCCGCCGTCATCGATCAGCCCGCCGCAGCCGAGCAGCCATCCGCCGCGCGGAACCGGCTGGTGCTGGTGGTCTACACCTCGGCGATCTTTGTCAGCGCGCTGCTGTTGTTCTCGGTGCAGCCGCTGTTCACCAAGATGGTGCTGCCGCGGCTCGGCGGCTCGCCCGCGGTGTGGTCGGTGGCGATGGTGTTCTTCCAGTCGCTATTGCTCGCGGGCTATGCCTATGCGCATTTCCTGATGCAGATCAAGAACCGCGCGATTCCGGTCGCGGTCCATCTGGTGCTGCTGCTTGTCGCGATTCTGACGCTGCCGCTGTCGATCGCAGGCTCCTGGGGCGACCCGCCGACCTCCGGCTACGCGTTCTGGCTGCTCGGGCTGTTCACCGTCTCGATCGGCCTGCCGTTCTTTGCGCTCGCGGCGAACAATCCGCTGCTGCAGGCCTGGTTCGTGCGCACCGGCCATCCGGCCGGTCCCGATCCCTATTTCCTCTACGCCTCCTCCAATATCGGCAGCTTTCTGGCGCTGCTTTCCTATCCCGTGCTGCTGGAGCCGATGTTCACGCTGCGCACGCAGAACCTGATATGGACCGGTGGTTATGGCCTGTTGATCCTGCTGATCGCCGGCTGCGGCGCCCTGCTGTTGCGCTCGCCGGCGCTTGCGGTGGCGGATCGCGAGACTGAAGAGACCTCGGCGCCGGCGCCGAGCTGGGTGCTGCGCGCGCGCTGGATCTTCCTCGCCGCGGTGCCGTCGGGGCTCCTGATCGCGGTGACCGCACATATCTCGACCGACGTCGCCGCGGCGCCGCTGCTCTGGGTGCTGCCGCTCTCGCTCTATCTCCTGACCTGGGTGCTGGTGTTCCAGTCGCGCCCGCTGCTGCCGCACAAATGGATGCTGATGATCCAGCCGCTCGCGATCGCGGGCGTGATCGTGCTGCTCGCGGTCGGTGGCGAGCAGAACCTGCTCCTGACGCTCGGCGGCCATCAGTTGTGCTTCTTCCTGATCGCGATGGCCTGCCATGGCGAGCTGGCGCGCACGCGCCCCGCCGCCAAATATCTCACCGGCTTCTATGTCGCGCTGTCGTTCGGCGGCATGGTCGGCGGATTGTTCGCCGGGCTGATTGCACCCTTCGTCTTCAGCTGGGTCGCGGAATATCCGATCCTGCTCGCGCTCGCCGCGCTCTGCCGTCCGGCGGCCAGCGAACGCTCGCCGGCCTGGACCCGCTGGTACTGGCCGTTCCTTGCCGCGCTCGCCATCGCGCTGATCGTGCCGGCGTGGCGGGAGGGCACGATCTCGACCTGGCTCGAAGATCATCGCGTCTGGGTCGCGGGCGGCGTCGGCGTGCTCGCAGCGCTGGTTGCGCTCGGCCTCAATGCCGACCGCTGGAAAATCTTTGCGACAGCGATAGTCGCGCTCGCGCTGATCCGCATCTATCCTTCCGATGACGGCCGCGTCGTGACCGCGCGCAGCTTCTTCGGCGTGCACAAGATCGTGGTGACGCCGCACGGCCAGTATCACGTGCTGATGCACGGCACCACGATCCATGGCGCAGAGAAATTCCAGAATGATGATGGATCGCCGGTCGAAGGCCGGCCCGAGCCAATCAGCTATTACCACAAGGACGGCGGCATCGGCCGCGCCATAGCAGCGATCCGCGACCGGAAAGCGGCCCCGCTGCGCGTTGCCGTGATCGGCGTCGGCGCCGGCACGCTGACCTGCGCCTCCGAGCCCGGCGAGACCTGGAAGTTCTTCGACATCGACCAGACCATGGTCGATACCGCGAAGGACCCGAAATATTTCACCTACATCCAGAACTGCGCGCCCGACGTGAAACCGGTGATCGGCGACGCGCGGCTGACCTTCGCCAAAGAGCCCGACGGCGTCTACGACGTCATCATTGTGGATGCCTATTCGTCGGACGCGATCCCGATCCATCTCGCCACGCAGGAGGCGATGAATATCTACAAGTCCAAGCTCGCGCCGCAGGGCGCGGTCGTGATGCACGTCTCCAACCGGCATCTGGAGCTGGAGAGCGTCGTGGTCGGCATCGCGGATGCCAATGATCTCAAGAGCTGGGTCTACAACGAGGATTCCGGCCGCGACGACGAGTACATTTTCTCCACCGACGTCGTGGTCTCGGCGCGCGAGGAGGCCGATGTCGGCGCGCTCGCCTCGTCCGACAAATGGGCGGAGACCGAGCCGACCGACGGCGAGAGGGTCTGGACCGACGATTATTCCAACATCCTGGGCGCGGTCTACCGCCGCCTGAAGACCGGAGAATAGAGGATTGCCGCTTCAAGCGGCAATGACCGCAGTTGCGCTGGTTCCACGGGCTGTGTACTGATCGGTTGAATTTGACTCTGGAAATACATCCCGTGCAAAGGACCCGCGACAGCAGGATCATCAAGAGCCGGCATTTTCACAGGCTGCAGCGCCGGCATTTCATCCTGTTCGATGTCCTGCCTTTCCTCGGTACCTTGGTGGCACTCGGCCTGCTGTTTTACCGGCCGATCGGCGCGATCGAGATCGGCCTGTTCTTCGCCATGTGGCTGATCACCGGGCTCGGCCTGACCGTCGGCTATCACCGGCTGTTCACCCATGGCGCCTTTGCGACCTCCCCGGCCGTCCGCGCGCTCCTGATCGTGATGGGCTCGATGGCGGGAAGGGGGCCGATGCTGTCCTGGGCCGCCATGCACCGGCGTCATCACGAATTATCCGACCATGAGGGCGACCTGCATTCGCCGAACCTGCACGGCAGCAGTTTTGCCGGCCGCCTGCGCGGCTTCCTGCATGCGCATCTGACCTGGATGATCGAGCACGATTATCCGAACGTGGCCCATTACGTGCCGGACCTGATCGCGGAGCGCGCGCTGGTCAGGGTGAACAGCCACTACTACGCATGGGTCGTGCTCGGCCTTGTCCTTCCCGCCGCAATCGGCGGGCTGATCAGCTTCAGCCTGTGGGGCGCTCTCTCCGGCTTTCTCTGGGGCGGCGTGGTGCGGATGTTCGTGGTCGAGCAGACCATGTCGGCCATCAACTCGGTCATGCACACGTTCGGAACGCAGCCCTTTGTGACGCGGGACGACAACAGCCGCAATTTTGCCGTGATGGGGCCGCTCGGTTGGGGCGAGGGCTGGCACAACAACCATCACGCCTTCCCCTATTCGGCGGCGTTCGGGTTGCATTGGTACGAGTTCGACCCGGGCTTCCTGTTCATACGCCTGCTCGAAGGGCTGGGGCTGGCGTGGGACGTCAAGGTACCGAGCCGCGAGAAGATCGCCCGGCGCAGGCAACGTTCGGCAGACGGCACGGCCGATCTCGAAGCGGGTTGAGTGCGGCTGAAGGCGGTGCCTTGCCGGTTCTGCTATAAGCCGGCAAGGAAACGGGCCAGAACAGCTTCGCCGCGGGAACCATGCTTTTCAACGATTATCCGTTTCTCCTGGTGTTCCTGCCGGCGGCGCTCGCGATCTATCGCCTCGCCGATCCATATCCGCGGCTGCGGATTCCAGTCATTGTGCTGCTGTCGCTCGTCTTCTACACGGTCGGCAATCCCCACTTCATCCTGCTGCTGGTGGCCTCGATCACCGTGAACTGGCTCGCGGCGCTGGCCTATGGCCACCTCAAGCGCGGATCGATCATCACAGCGGCGATCGTGCTCAATCTGGCGCTGCTTGGCGTCTTCAAATATGCGAACTTCGCCGCGTCCAATCTCGGCTGGCTCACGGGCCGCCCGATGCCATTGCTTGATCTCGGATTGCCGGTCGGCATCTCCTTCTTCACCTTCCACCACATCATGTATCTGGTCGATCTGAAGCGCGGCAGGGCGCCGCTCTATGCGTTCGACCGCTACGCGCTCTACATCTCCTTCTTCCCGCAACTGCTCGCCGGTCCGCTGGTGCGCTGGTCGGAGGTGATGGAGCAGTTCGGCCGCAAGGTCTATGCGGCAGGCTGGCAGCGCGAGTTCTCCGTGGCCATCACCTTCATCACCGTCGGCCTCGTCGAAAAGATATTCCTGGCCGACCGCATCGCGCACAATCTCGATCCCGTCTATATCCAGGCGACAAACGGACCCTTGCTCAATGGCGACGCCTGGCTCGCGCTCGCTTTCAGCTTCCAGATCCTGTTCGACTTCGCCGGCTATTCCGACATCGCGATCGGGCTCGGCCTGCTGTTCGGCGTCAAGCTGCCGTTCAATTTCAATGCGCCGTTCCGCTCCACCAGCATCCAGGATTTCTGGCAGCGCTGGCACATGACGCTGATGGCGTTCCTGCGCGACTATGTCTATTTCCCGCTGTTGAATGCGCGCATCCTGCCGCGGCGTTATCTGCCGCTGCAATCGCATGCCGCAACGCTGATCACCATGATGCTGTGCGGCCTGTGGCACGGCGCGAGCTGGACCTTCGTGCTGTGGGGCACGCTGCATGGCATCGCGCTGGTCGTATGCGCGTTGTGGCGCCGCCACGGCCCGCGCCTGCCGGTGTTTGTGGGCTGGACGCTGACATTCATCCTGGTGCTGCTGACGGGCGTGATCTTCCGCGCCGGCTCGCTGGAGGTTACCTGGAACATCTTCCAGGGCCTTGCGGTGGTGCCCAATCTAGAGCGTGGCAAGCATCTGTTGTCGCTCCTGATCGTTCCGGCCATCGCCATCGCGCTGCCGGCCAGCCAGGACATCATCGCTTTCCTGACGCGCCGGCCGCGGCCGTGGCTGTTCGTGCTGGCCGGCCTTGCACTGCTGGTTATCCTGCTCGACCTCGGAGAACGGAACGTTGTCGGATTCGGCTATTTCAACTTCTGAGTCGATGATGATCGGCTGGAATCGCTGCCTGTGGGCCTGTCTCGGCACGCTCGGCATCAGCGCAGGATTGCTGCTGGCTTTCCTGGTCGCGGTCGATCCCTATGACAGCGGCAAGTTCGGTTTCCTCGGCATCGACGGCATGGCCGATCGCAACACCGTCACCGCGAACGCCAGCCGCGGGCGTGATCAAAGTTTCGATTCCGCGATCATCGGCAACTCGACCGCCCTGCTGCTCAATCCGAACCCGCTGTCGCAGGCCACGGGCTTCCGCTTCGTGCAGCTTTCCGTGGTCGGCGGCAGTCCGACGGAGGAGCTCGCGGTGCTGGATTTCTTCCTGCGCCATCACCGGCGCGTCGGCGCGCTGGTGGTCGTGACCGATCCCTGGTGGTGCGAGCATTATCAGCGCGAGATGCCGCGTCCGTTTCCCTATTGGCTCTATGACGACGGTTGGCTGGCCTATGCAAGCCGCCTGATGTCGGGCGCTTCGATCGAGCACGCCATCCAGCGTGCCTCGATTGGTCTCGGCTTTCGCCAGCGCAGCGATCCCTCCGGCACCTTCAACTCCGAGGACGTCTGGCCGGTCGGCCAGTTCTTCGAGAAGAACGCTCCGAAGGATCCGCCTCCGGCGGCGGACGCGGCGAGCCGCGATGTTTTCCCCGAGGTGTCGAAGCTCGACGCCGTGGTCCGGAAGCTGCCGCCTGACGTTCCCGTCGTGATCCTCGTGCCGCCGACCTTTGCCACAACTGTCCCGCTACCGGGCAGCGCCGTGGCGGCAGAAGGGCAGGCGTGCAACGCGGCTTTGCGCAAGATCGTCGCCGGCCGTCCGCACAGCAATTTCATCAACTACCGCGTCGACAATGCGCTGACGCGCGACCGCGCCAATTTCGTCGACTACATCCACTACCGCCCGCTGATCGCAACGAAGATATCGGAAGGGATCGCCGCGAGCCTCCGCTTGGGCGAGGCGGCGAAGATCGATTTCTGATTGTTCGGATGCGAGCGCGCTGCGTTATCAGAGTGAGGCTGCGCCGGGTCGATTGATGTCGGTCTTCGCAAAGTCCTCGCCCTTGAACAGCAGTGGCTCGCCACGGGTCACCGCCAGTGCGTAGGAAAAGCAGTCGCCGTAGTTTAGCGCTGCGGGGTGATGTCCCTTGCCGTAGCGACGCCACGCGCGCCGCGCCGCGGCGGCCTGCTCCGCGTCAAAAGGAACGATCTCGGCGCCGATCCTAAGCAGCCAGAGATCGAACTCGCGCCCGCCCGCGTCGCCCAACCGCGTCTCGAGCACCATTGTCGCTTCGAGCACGGTTGCCGCAGAGATCAGCCGGACCGGAGCATCCGCGATCCGCATTTCGATCTCTGACGCGTCGGGTTCGTTGAGGGCGATTGCCAGGATCGCCGACGTGTCGATCACCATCAGCGCGGCAGTCCATGTTCGTCATATCCGAGAATTTCTTCCGGCGTCCGGTCATCGACGACCGGCATTGCGCTCCAGCGCCGACGAATTTCGGCCATATCCTCCAACAGAGCGGCTTTACGGGTTTGGCCACCAACCCGGCGCAGTCGCTCTTCGATGGCTCGTTTGGTTGCCGTCGTGATGTTTTCGCCGGTGAGCTGCGCCAGACTCTTGGCCAAGCGCTCGGTTTCAGGGTCTTTTATGCTCAAAGCCATCGATCAGGTTCCTTGATACCTAATTAGGTATCTTATACCTAAGCCTCACGCAATATCTATTCTCACCCTCCATAAGAACAAATGGGGACTGTTTCGACGGCATCCCACGTCTGGATCAACCGGCATCCGCCGCAAGCAGGTCGAGGCGCCCCTCCAGCCAGAGCCTTCGCGCCAGAGCATGCTGGATCTTGCCGCTGGTGGTCTTGGGCAGCGTGCCCGGCCGGATCAGCGCGATGTGGCGCGCGAACAGCTCGTGCTGGTCGGCCACGCCAGCGCGGATCAGCTCTTTCAGCTCCTCCGGATCGATCTTGTGACGCTCGGTGCGTTCGATCTCCTGCACGATCGCGAGCGTCTCCTCTTCGTTTTCGTCCGGCACGGAAAACGCCGCGCCGCCGTTCTGGCGCAGCGACGGATGCAGGCGCTGCACGGTCTGCTCGATGTCCTGCGGATAATGATTGATGCCGCGGATGATGATCAGGTCCTTGATCCGGCCGGTGACGAACAGCTCGCCGTCTTGATCGAGGAAGCCGAGATCGCCGGTGCGCAGCCACGATGTCGCGTCGTCTTCGCCTTCGATATGCGCGTGCAGGCCGCTCTCGGTAGCCGCCTCATTCCGCCAATAGGCGCGCGCGACATTGGGGCCGCTGACCCAGATTTCGCCGACGCGGTCATGGGGCAGGCGGGTCCGATGATCGGGATCCACGATCGCGATCCGCTCGCCCTTAAGCGCGCGGCCGCAGCCAACCACGGTCTGCGCGTCGGCGCTGTCGGCTGGAGGTGCGGCCCGATGCGCCTGCAGCGCGCTCTGGCTCACGGTCCGTGTGATGGGCCCTTTGCCGCGGCCGCCGCCCGAGATCAGGAGCGTCGCTTCGGCCATGCCATAGGCCGGGAACACCGCGTTGGGCTGAAAGCCATGGGCGGCAAAGGTGTCGATGAATTTGCGGATGGTGTCGCTGCGCACCGGCTCGGCGCCGCTCAGCGCGGCCTTCCAGGAGGAGAGATCGACGCCCTCCATCTGCTCGGGCCGGTAGCGGCTGACGCAGAGGTCGTAGCCGAAATTGGGGCTGGCGGCGACTTCGGCCTTGTAGTGAGCGATGGCGCGCAGCCAGTTCAGCGGGCGCTGCATGAAGGCGTTCGGCGCCATGAGCACGCAAGGCGCGCCGACATGGAACGCCTGCAGCGCGTTCAGGATCAGCCCCATGTCGTGATAGAGCGGCACCCAGTTGACATAGGTCGAACTGGAGGTGTTGCCGAGCGAGATGCGGATCATCTCGAGATTGGCGAGCAGATTGGCATGGGAGACCGCGACGCCCTTCGGGTCGGAGGTCGAGCCCGAGGTATATTGCAGGAATGCGATCGCTTGCGGATCGGGCAGGGGCAATTCGGCGTCATCTGCTTTGCTTGCGATGAGGTCGACCGCCAGCCATTGCAGGCCCTCATGCGCAAAACGCGCCTGCAGATCCTGGCGCAGGGTGAAGGCGGAGGTGGTGAGCGCGACCGCCGGTTCGCAATTGGCGAGGATCGCCGCGCTGGAGTCGCGCGCGCTGTTCCGGCGCGGCATCATCATCGGCACCGCGATCACGCGCGCGATCAGGCAGCCGAAGAACGCGACCATGAATTCGAGCCCGGGCGGGAACACCAGAAGCGCGCGGTCGCCGGGCTGCACGAGTTTCGTGAGCCGCGCGGCCAGCGCGCGCGCCGCTGCGTTGAGCTCGCCATAAGTCAGCGCCGCTTCCTCGCTGCCGCGGTCGGAGAGGAAGATGTAGGCGCGATCGGAGGCTTGCGACCGCGCCCGTTCCGCGAGCAGCGCAACCAGCGAGGAATGGGAATTCATTTGGGGCTAGGCAGCCGGGCGCGCCGCGCGCCTCTTGGCCAAATGGCGCGACAGCTCTTCGACCGTCGGATGATCGTAGAAGTCGTCGGTGGTCAGCTCGACGCCGAGCTTCTCCTCAAGTTCCATCATGACATAGACGACCATAGCCGAATCCAGCCCGAGCCGGTTGAACCTGGTTTTGGTCTCGATGCGGTCCTTCGGGACGCGCAGCGTCTGCGCGAGCGAAGCCACGCAAAAATCGGAGATTTCCTGTTCAGTCATGGCGGTCCCGAGCTTGGAGCGACGGACAATACGGGCGCGCCTCGGCTTGTCAATCAAGAGCCGGCGGGCTGTTGAAAGGCTTGATTTTCCTGCCTGAAATCGTCAGCAGCTTGTATCGGCCAGCGATCAGCAAGCCGGATTTCGCCGGCAGAAGAGCTCCAGTCAGTTCTTCTTCTGCGCAGCCGGTGGCTGGGTCGGGGCGGCCGCCGTGAGCAGCGGGAGCGACGAAGGCGTGCCCTCGTCCTCGTCGAGGAATGCCTGAAGGCGCGCCCCGATCGTTTCCTTCACGTTGTCCGGGCCGCGGTCGCTCAGCCAGTTGTGCTGGAACTCGGTCTTGACCACGGTGATGCCGGCCTTGGCACAGGTCTCGTCGTCGGGCACGACGCCGGGATCGGGCTTGAACACCGGGTCCTTGGAGCGGAACGAAAGAATCTTGATCTTGCCGTCGGTTAGGAACGGCACGCGCAGATTGTCGAGTGTGACGACCTTCTTGACCATCTCGGGATGCATCCTGGCGAAATACATCGAGATGTCGCCGCCGTTGGAATGTCCGATCAGGGTGAGGTGCTTGTAGTCGGCGTCCGGATACCGCTTCTTCAGTTCGTCGATGGCGAATTTGATGTTGAAGACGCCGCGGTTGTACTGCATGCGGCGGCCGACATATTCCTCGCCGACCTTGGTCACCATCGGATCGTCGGTGTCGAGATCGTGCTGGATGCTCACCACCATGTAGCCGCGGGCGGCGAACAGGTTGGCGAGGAAGGAATATTCGGTGTGCTTGACGGTGTTGCCATGGCTCAGGATCGCGACCGGCAGCTCGATCATGTCGGCGATTGCCTCCATTTCGCGGTCGCGGCGGATGGCGAGCTCGACGGTGACATCGCGGTCGCTGCGCAGGGGATCGACGAAGGTCAGGGTCTTGTGGTGGATCGCCCACTTGCTCGCGGTGAAATAGGCGAGGACCCCGAGCGCGCAAATCGAGAGAACGATGAACCCGCGCTTCATATCGACCTCCAAAATCAACTTGGTTTTATTCAGTCCGGCCCGCCCGACGGTTCGGGGTGGCGCGCCGGCTTCCCCCAACGAAAAGATGCAAATCTTTTCAAACCGCTCCCACCGTTGCCGGAGGAGGGGCAGCCTTGGCTTCTCTGCAGCCTTGGCTTGTTTATTGACGGCTTTTTTAACAGCCAGATGACTGTCATGATCGCCGACGATCACGAACGATCGAACGACCAAAAATCATCAAGGAAATCAATTGCCAAAGGAGAGACGCAAATGTACGGATGGCGCCTCGCGATCGTTATGGCGGCGGCTTTGATGTCGAAACCAGCGGTGGCCCAGGACTTTCTTGCGGGCGCGCGGCTCTATGACGACGTCGCGCGCTATGCCTCGTTCGGCGCGCACCGGTTCGGCTCGGCGGGCGATCGGGCCACCGCCGACTGGATCGCCGGCGAGCTCAGGCAAGCGGGCTTCAAGGTCGATTTCCAGCCGGTGGTGCTGGGGCGGCAATACTTCGTGGAGCGCGCGAGTGCCGAAGCCGGCGGCACCACCGTGGAGGCGACGCCGTTCTGGTGGCCGCCGGAAGACAAGGCCTCGTTCCGCCTCACCGCGCCGCTGGCGCGCGACGGCGACGTGTCAGGCAAAATTCTATGGATCGAATTGCCTTATGACCGCGGCGCCTATCTGGGAGCCAGCCATCGCGCCGCGATCGCGGATGCGGCCGCGCGTCACCCGGCCGCGATCCTGCTCATGGTCGGCAATCCCGCCGACGACCGCTTTGCCTACAATGTCACGCAGGAGGACCAGCCCTGGCCGGTGCCGGTGATGGTGGTTGCCGGCAAGGAGCGCGGCACCTTCGAGCGCGCGCTTTCGTCCGGCGCTGCAGTGACGTTCGACGTCACCGGCCGTTACGAGCGCAATGTCGCCGGCCGCAATGTCGTCGCGCATCTCGGCAGCGGCGCGGGCAAGACCATCGTCGTCTCGACCCCGATGACCGGCTGGTATTCTTGCGTCTGCGAGCGCGGGCCCGGCATCGCCAATTTCCTGGCGCTGGCGCGCACGGTTGCAGCCGAAAAATGGCCCGCCGATTTCGTTTTCATCGCCACCGCCGGCCATGAGATCGGCCATGGCGGCATGGAGTTGTTTTTGAAAGACGGCGCGCCGCCGCCGAAAGAGACGCTGGCCTGGGTGCATTTCGGCTCGTCCAATGCCTGCTACGGCTGGACCGAGGGGCCGCAGGGGCTGGCGCGGTCGAGCGTTTCAGATGCGGCGCGCTTTCTGGTGCTGAGCAAATCCGCCGTGCCGCTGGTCGATGCCAGCTTCGGCGCGATCACGGCCACGCCGCTGGTCGCCGAGAAGCAGGCGGTCGGCGAATTGCGCGACGTGCACGCCGCCGGCTACCCGAATTTCCTCGGCATGGCCGGCCGTCACCGCTTCTTCCACACGCCGGGAGACGATGTCGCTTCGACCGGGCCCGACATTCTCGAGCCGGTGGCGCGTGCCTTTGCCGACGCCGTGCGCAAGGTGACCGAGCGCGGCGAGGGCGTGTTCAAATAATCAGGACGCGGGGGTCGGCACGTCGGCCGTTTCCGGCGGCGCTGTTTTGGCGTGCGCCTCGGACACGCGCGCGCGGACAAACGCCAGCGCCGCCTTGCAGGCGGCTTCGCTGCCAAAGCAGCGACTCGGGATCGCCACCGCCGAGGATTGGGAAATCCAGATCAGGAGCAGGCTCTGTTCGAACGTGCATCGGGGAACCATCGTCCACTCATAGATGGCGCGTGCACCCTTGCTGATGACGGCGACACCGGTTTGATCGAGCTCCGCCGTCCGCGGCTGAGGCGGGCCTAGCCCGGATATCTCACACTATCTTTGCACTATCGGGGCGCATTGCGCGGTGGCAAGTCGGCTTTTTGGGGATGTGCAGGCTCGTTGCGTCCGGGGGACGCGAGCGGAGCCTGGGATTTTGCTGGGCTGCGGGGGGGCAGCGAAGGACTGGTCTCAGTGGGCCTGGGATAATGCCGCAGTTGTTCCGCGCTGCGGCGGCGCGTGTCAGGCGGGCGAGCCGCGAGCGCTGGCGGCGGCGAGACGGACGGCCGCGCAGCCCCAGACCTCTGCCGCCGGACAGCTCGATGCCATCGCGATCTTGATGCGGCGGACGCTGACGCGCACGAGCGCGCCGATCTTAAGCAGCTTGAGACGGATGGTGCCGCAGCTCGCGTTGGCAAACGGCGTGTGATGCAGTCCGATCCGGCGCACGGCGCAGAGTAGGACGTAGGCGAACGATGCCAACCACAGACGCAGCTGGTTGGCGCGCATCGTGGCGGTCGAGGTGCGATCGGCATAAAGATCGAGCTGGCACTCCTTGATCCGGTTCTCCATATCGCCGCGAGCGCAGTAGAGTTTTTCGTAAAGATATTTGGGCTTGCATTCGGCTCGCTTGAGTGAGGTCACGACGAAGCGCGGGTTGGCTTCGTCCTCGGTGAACTCGGCCTTGCCGACAACGCGGCGCTCGCGGCTCCAACTGCGGCGCGTCGTCCACCGGAAGTCCTTGAAGTACCGCGCCGGCTTGCCGGTCCGCCGGCTCTTCGCCTCGGCCTGGACGATCTCGCTTGCGATCTCGGCAATCAGGCGGTCGTTCTTCTGCAAGCCCAACAAGAAGTCCACGCCGCTCGCTTCGCACCAAGCCATCAGTTCCTCCCGCGCAAACCCGCTGTCGGCGCGAACGAGAATGCGCACGTGCGGCCAGCGGCGGCGAATCTGCGCGACGATACGCGCCACCTCCTGCGCCGCTCCCGCCGCCGCGTCCATGCTCGCCGGCCGCAGCTTGGCCGCCAACAGGTGGCGTCCGCAGAACACGTAGAGCGGCAGGTAGCAGTAGCAGTCGTAATAGCCGTGGAAGAAGCGTCCCTCCTGCTCCCCGTGCACCGGATCGTCGGTCGCATCGAGATCGAGGATGATCTGTTGCGGTGGGCGCTCATGCGCGTCCACGAACAGCTCGACCAGGAGCCGCTTGATGGCAATCGGATTGTGACTGATCCGATGATAGCGCGTCGGCTGCAACCGGCTCAGTTCCAGCCGGTTCAGCGTCGACTTGCCGGCAACCGGCGCGCAGTCCTCGCGTCTGGCTGCCAGCTTGCCCGCCAGCACCGCCATCATCGGGTCGTGGCGCAACTCGTCGTGGTCATTGAGGTCCTCATAGCCAAGCGCGATCCCAAACACCCGCTGCGTCAGCAAGGTTACGACCTCATGCTCGATCAGATGTTGGCGGCGTGTGTCGTGGAAGCACGCGGCAAACCGCTCCGTCAGCTTGATCGCACGATCTGCCGCCCCGAGAAGCAGCGCTCCAGCATCCGAGGTGATCGCCCCACCGTCGAATCCGCCCACAACTTCGCGTCCTTCAACAGCTGCAAATCCAAACAAATCCGCGCTACACTCTGTCCGCATCGGGGCGCTCCTCGAATCGCTCGAAAGATGTTGCTGCACAACTACTTTCGCTGATTCGGCGTCCCGATGCGCCTATTTGGGTGAGATATCCGGGCTAGCGCTGTCTTGAAATACCGGTTTCGCAGAATCCGCCGGTTAAGGGATAATCCGATCCAGATTGCAATGATGGCGAGGCCGAACGAGAGCAGGCTGTATTCGCCGACGATATCGATTGCGTCGGGGTCATCCAGATGCTGCGACGCCAGCCACCGGAACAGCAGGGCGACCGGGATCGCGGCGAAAACGGGTGCAATGGAGATATTGAAAGTCAGCCAGCTGCGGCTGCGCCGGTCGACCGCCAGGGCGTAGCGCTCGTAATCGTCGACAGTCATGTCGAACGTGACTGCGATGCGCTCGGGGGCAGGATCGCTCATCTCGGGGCACTGATCTCCACGCGGCGATCAGTTGACGCCGGGAGCGCCGACCCGGTTCATGGGATGAGGGCTACTGATAGTAGCCGCGCGGCTGGTAATATTGCTGTTGTTGCTGCTGGTAGTAATAGCCCGGCGGCGGCGGCACGTAGCCGGGGTTGCCGTAGGTGCGGGTTTGCGGCTGCTGCTGATAGACTTGGCGGCCCGGGCGCGGCGCCGGGTAGATCTGCTGGTCCGAGCTGCCATCGGCCGGATAGATATAGCCGTCATCGGCGCGCGGCTGCACCAGCTGGCGATTGCCATAGGCCTGATTGCCATAGACCTGATTACCATAGACTTGCGGCGCGATCTGCACGGGCTCGCCGGCGCTCGAGGCATATTGATCGTCGTCGGTCTGCGGGGCGCGGCGGGCGGTGGCGGCATTGCCGCGCGGGTTGCGCGCCATCGCGATCGCCGCCGAGCCGGTTAGCGTCACGGTGGTGTTGAGCACGCCCTGCTCCTCGACCAGGGCGTAGAGCGTCGAGGCATGCGCCTTCGACAGCCGCACGCAGCCGTGCGAAGCGGGTGTGCCGAGCCTGCCTTCGGAGTCGGTGCCATGGATCGCGTGGCCGATCTTGGTGAAGAAGATCGAATGCGGCATCGGCGCGTCGTCGAATTCCTTGGAGAAGTGGTCCGCTTCCATGCGGAAGGCGCGGAAGCTGCCGTTCGGCGTCTCGCGCGAGGGGATGCCGGTCGAGACCGGCCAGCGATAGCGCTGCACGCCGTCGACGGCGACGGTCATCGTCTGGTTGTTCTTGTCGATGCTGATATCGACTTTGGCCTGGGCGGCGTGGCCGGCGAAAAGGATCAAGCCGACAAGTGCAACGAGGAAGGAACGCATTTACCTTTGGCCTCCGGGCCTGTTTTTAGCGCCGCGGCTCTCCGTCCCCCGGCATCGAATATGCCCGAAATCCGGCTTTCGTTCCAGTGACCTGCGGCGGGCACCGTTAATGTGTCTCATCAATAGGGGCGGAGGTTGGGTATGCGTGCTGAATTTTTCGCGAGCGGGCCTGCAGGCGACTCGAAACAGGCGGGCCGGCAACTCGAAATGACTGCGGGCCGGCAACCATTCGGCCGCAGGCGCGTTTCAGATTCCCGCCTGCTGCGGCGATATCCGCCGGATTTTAAGGAATTGAGATGAGCAAAACCAAGGCTAAGAGCGCGGTCCTGCCCGCCGGCTGGCTGCTGCCGTTCATGTTCGCCCTGCTCGCCCTTGCGCTGGCGTGGCTCGCCATGCCCCATGCCGGCCATGCCCAGGGCATCGTCCGTGGCGCGCAGCAGGGTTCTTATGAAGGTAACCGGGTCGCCGGTCCCGTGGGTGGCGTGGTCGGAGGCGCGATCGGCGCCGGTATCGGCGGCGCCATGGGCGCGGTCGAGGGCGTGCTCGGCCTTCCCGAACCGCACTGGCACCACCATTGCCACGGCTATCGCGACGGCTACGGGCGCTTCCACTGCTATCGGTATTACTAGAGCATGATCCGGAAAAGTGTGTAGCGGTTTTCCGAAAAGATCATGCGCAAACAAAGAGCCAAAGCGCGATGACAATTCAACCTAATCTCATCGCGCTTTAGCGCCGCTATTCCGGGTTCGCGCCAAGGGGCGCGCCAGTGGTCGGCGCTTCCCCCTAGAATCCAGCAAAGTTTGCTTTCCAATAAGCTTCAATTTGTTGGACCAGTGCGGACGGTAACGGAACGTAGTCAAGCGCCTCGGCCTGAGGTCGGCCGCTCTCAAACGACCATCTCATGAAGTCCACGGCGATCGCCGTGCTCTCTGGCGATTTGGGTTGTTTGTACATCAGCACGAATGTTGTTGCCGTGATGGGGTAGGCGTTGGCACCGGGAGCATCCGTCATGACCAGAAAGAAATCCTTCGTGTTCGTCCAGTCCGCGCTCGACGCGGCCGCCTGGAAAGTCTCCGCGCTCGGACTGACGAAATTGCCGGCACTGTTCTGCACGGCGCCGAAGGAAACTTTGTCCAATTTTTGCAAAGCATACGCGTATTCGAGGTAGCCGATCGAGCCGGGTACCAAACCGACAAGGGAGGCAACGCCGTCATTGCCCTTGCCGCCTAGTCCGAGCGGCCACTCGACCGAGATGCCTTCGCCGACAACTGCCCGCCATTCGGAGCTCACTTTCGAAAGATAGTTGGACCAATTGAACGTTGTGCCGGACCCATCGATGCGATGAACAACGGTAATCGGCATGTCGGGAAGTTTCAGTCCAGGATTGATCTTTTGGATGGCTGGGTGATTCCAGCTCCTGATGTTGCCGAGAAAAATGTCCGCCAACAGTCGGCCGGTGAAGCGGATCTCACCGGGCCTGATACCTTCCAGATGCACGACCGGGACGACGCCACCGATAACCAGTGGGAATTGCACCATCCCGAGTTTTTCCAGCTCTCCCGGCTTGAGCGGCATATCGCTCGCACCAAAATCGACAGCAGCTTTCGTGATCAAACTGACGCCGATGCCGGAACCGACCGGTTGGTAGCTGACGCTATTTCCAGTCTTTGCCTTGTAGGCTGCGGTCCATTTTGCCATGACGGGCGAAACGAACGTCGAGCCGGCGCCCCTGGTTTCGGCAGCCCAGGAATGTGCCGAAATCACCAAAGCCGCGAGGACCATTGTTACTTGGAGGTATTTCATGCCCCACTCACTATCAATAATAAGCGCGTCGCAATGTGGCGGGCCTCACTAGCGGCAAGAAAACTGCCGCCGCCGACCCACCCTAGTTCTGATATGCTTTGCAGACAGGAGACGAGGTCCGTTCTGGGGCAATCGCACCCCAGTCGACGGTCATCCCTCGCTTTCGCGCCAGGCTCGCTCCAGCGTGGTGCGGTAGGAAATAGATTTTCCGAAATCAGGCTAGGGCTTTAACGACAAAGACTAAGTTTTCTGCGACGCCGCCATTGGCAGAGGGTCCCGAGCCCTACGCCCTTACGCCACCTGTCCCGCGGGCGCACAACGCGCCGTCTTCCAGAGCTGTGCGGATGCCGTTCGCCAATCGAAGGCGTGATCGCTCGGACCGCGCTGCGTCAGATGCTCGATGCGCGCGACAGCCTCCGCCACGCTCGGCCGATGTCCGACCGGCACCCACCACAACACCACGGACGGTCCTTCAAAATGCTCGAACCAGTCGGCGCGGCGGCCGTAGAAGCGCTTGTGGACTGTCTGCCAAACAAAGCGCTCGAGGGCATCGACGCTCTCCCAAACCGATAAATTGACGATGATACGGGGGTCGGCATAGGGCCGCGTGTCGGTGGCGTTGCCGCTCTCGTCGACATAGCGCCAGATGAACCCGGAGCTGCGTTCGGCAATGCCGTTCACCAATGCGAGATTGTTGGTGAAATCCGCCATGCGCGGATCGTCGAGGTCGTATCTGACACGGCCGATGTTCAGTTCGGCAAGATGATGATGGGGTGGCTGCTGCAAGGTCCTGCTCCGTCGCCGATCTGTCTCTTGGCTTCCCCGAGACCTGAGACAGGATATCGCAGCGGATCAAACCGGAACAGTGGAGGGTGGCCGGAGATTGATCGACCGGGTGACGCGTTTCCGCGCGTCAGTTCTTCAGCCGGTAGCCGGTCTTGAAGATCCACCAGACCAGGATCATGCAGACCATCAGGAAGGCGGCGGTCATGCCGAGGCTTAAGGCCACGCTGACGTCAGCGATCTCGTAAAAGCTCCAGCGGAAGCCGGAGATCAGATAGACCACCGGATTGAGCAAGGTGATGGAGCGCCAGGGCGATGGCAGCATGTTGACCGAATAGAAGCTGCCGCCGAGGAAGGTCAGCGGCGTCACCACCAGCATCGGAATCATCTGCAGCTTCTCGAAGCCGTCGGCCCAGATGCCGATGATGAATCCGAACAGGCTGAAGGTCACCGCGGTCAGCACCAGGAAGGTCAGCATCCAGACCGGATGATGGATGTGCAGCGGCACGAACAGGCCCGCCGTGGCGAGGATGATCAGGCCGAGGATGATCGATTTGGTCGCGGCGGCGCCGACATAGCCGAGCACGATCTCGAAAGAGGAAATCGGCGCGGAGAAGATTTCATAGATGGTGCCGACGAATTTCGGGAAGTAGATGGCAAAGGAGGCGTTGGCGATGCTCTGCGTCAGCACCGACAGCATCACGAGCCCAGGCACGATGAAGGTGCCGTAGCTGACACCCTCGATCTCCGTGATGCGCGAGCCGATCGCGGCGCCGAACACCACGAAATAGAGCGAGGTCGACACCACGGGGGAGACGATGCTTTGCAGCAGCGTGCGTCCCGTGCGCGCCATTTCGTACTTGTAGATCGCGCCGACGGCGTGGAGGTTCATGGCGTGCGCACCAGGCTGACGAAGATGTCTTCCAGCGACGACTGGCTGGTATCGAGGTCGGAGAGGCGGATTCCGGCGCTGCGGAGGTCGCCGAGCAGGCTGGTGATGCCGGTGCGATCGCCCTTGGTGTCGTAGTCGAAGATCAGCGAGCGGCCGCCGTCGCAGAGATCGAGCTGATAGGGCGCGAGTGAAGCGGGCACGGCGTCGAGCCTGCCCTGCAGATGCACGGTCAGGCGCTTCTTGCCGAGCTTCTGCATCAACCGCGCCTTCTCCTCGATCAGGATGATCTCGCCCTTGTTGATGACGCCGATGCGGTCGGCCATCTCCTCGGCTTCCTGGATGTAATGCGTGGTGAGGATGATGGTGACGCCGGAGGCCTGAAGCGTGCGCACCACCTCCCACATGCCTTTGCGCAATTCGACGTCGACGCCCGCGGTCGGCTCGTCCAGGAACAGGATCTGCGGCTCGTGCGACAGCGCTTTCGCGATCATGACGCGGCGTTTCATGCCGCCGGACAGCGTGCGGATCGCGGAATCCTTCTTGTCCCACAGCGACAGGTCCTTCAGCACCTTTTCGATGTGGGCCGGGTTCTTCGGCTTGCCGAACAGGCCGCGGCTGAAGCTTGTCGTCGCCCACACCGTCTCGAAGGCGTCGGTGTGCAGCTCCTGCGGCACGAGCCCGATCAGCGAACGCGCGGCGCGGTAGTCGCCGTTGATGTCGTGGCCGCCGACGGTGACGCTTCCCTCGCTGATATTGGCGATGCCGCAGATGATGCTGATCAGCGTGGTCTTGCCGGCGCCGTTGGGGCCGAGCAGCGCGAAGATCTCGCCCTTGTTGATGTCGAGATTGATGTTCTTCAGCGCCTGGAAGCCGGAACCATAGGTCTTCGACAGATTGGCGACGGAGATGATGGGGGACATGCAGGATGATGGTTGGGCCGGAAGGCGGGACGAGACGCGTCGGACCGCTCTGCGACAGAAAAAGGGCAGGGATTTGGAAATAGTTAGCGGAACAGATTTCCGCAATCGCCCGATTGGGCAGGTTATTTCTTTTTCTTCGCTGATTTTTGGCAGCAGTTGTCGCCGCGCCCGGCTGCGCGGGGAAGAGAAAAACTATTCCGCAGCGTGGGCCGGTGGGCGCAATTCGATCAAGGCAACCATGTTGGCACCGATATCCTCGGCGACTTCCGGATCGGCCTTCAATTCAGTCAGGGTGCGGGCGCGCGGTAGCGGCTTTCCGTCTTCCTGAAGCGCCTCGACATAGAGCTCCAGTGCTTCGGGCGCATTGCGCAGGGCTTCATCGATGTCATCGCCCGCCGAGGTGCAGCCCGGCAGGTCGGGGAACCAGACGCCGATGGCGGTGTCCGGCCCTGCATCCTCTATGATGGCAATGTAGTGGGCCATGGTTAACCTCAGTCAGGCTTCCAGCCTGCACCTTTATAGTAGCGTAGGGTGGGCAAAGCGTAAGCGTGCCCACCATTCTTGGTCGCGGCGGATGATGTGTGGTGGGCACGGCGCTCTGCGCCTTTGCCCACCCTACGTACATAACTTGGCGCCGGCGAATGACGATCGACTATTTCTTTTTCTTCGCCGATTTTTTGGCAGCAGGTGTCGCCGCCCCCGGTGCGGGTGGCTCGGTCTCCGGCACTTTCCCGACGGTCACGATCTGGATCTGCAGGTTGACCGGCGAAGTCGGATGCGCCTGGTCGATGAACTGCTCCTCGCCCAGACCCAGCGTCTGGATCCGCTTGGCCGAGATCTTGAACGTGTTGACCAGCACGTCACGGATCGCGTCGGCGCGGCGCTGGCTCAGGATCACATTGGCTTCGCGTCTGCCGTTCGAGTCGGAATGGCCGACGATCAGGAAGGTGTAGGGCAGCAGCGGCGCGTTGACGAAGGCATCGGCGATGCGCCCAACCGTCTCATAGGAGTTGGGGAGGATGATCGGCGTGTCGACGTCGAACTGGATGGCGACATTGAAGGTCGGCAGGCCTTTGAGCTCGGGCACGATCGGCGGCCGCTTCGACGGCTCGGGCTCGTTCTTTCCGCGCATTTTCGATCGCTCGGCGATCTTCGGCTTCAATGCCGCGATGTCGAGCTCGGGGGCGCTGTCGAACTTGTCCAGCGCGTTGACGATGTCGTCGCGGGCCGGCGCGGCGGGCGCTTGCGCCCGCGACGGCGACACCGCAAGGGCGGCCAATGTCAGCAGCAGACCAATCTCGCGGAAGCCGACGCGCATCAGCGGTACCCCGCGTCGATGGTAGCCTGGGTGCAGTTGCGGCTGACGCCCTTGGCGGTCAGCAGGCACGGCACCGACTTGCTGGTCTCCTTGGTCGAGCCGTGGCAGAGCTTGATGATTTCCAGCCGGCAGGCGCCGGCGACCGTGACGCGCGCGTTGATCCGCTTCTGGATCTGGTCAAACGGCACCAGGTAGTTCGCCTTGCATTGCGGCGACATTACATCCTGGTTGCGGGACAGGCATTCCTTGAGCCGGTTGGAGTTGAGATTGACGCCGCGGCAATTGGCGGTGATCTCCGCGCCGCAGATCTTCGCGAGCATTGCCGTGGACTCGGAGAATGTCATGATGGGGTCCGCGTGCGCCAGCGAAGGCGACGCGAGCGCGAGAATCAGAAGGATCGTCCGGCCCCGAACCATGGAGCCATCTCATACGATCAGCCGCGCGACGGTCAAGACCTCCGGCGTGCAGAACCTTGGTCTTAGCCCTTTAGATGGAAGCTGTGGCCGCGCCGCCGAGGTTCAGGCGGAAGCCGAACACCTCGAGGCTGCCCTGACGGAAGTCGATTTCCGGGAAGCGGATAAAGCCGAGGGCCTCATACATCGCCCAGGCGGCCTGCATCGCCTTGGTGGTGTGGAGCACGACCCTGGCCTTGCCGAGGTCACGCGCGCGCTGGATGCAGAACTGCGTCAGCGCCCGGCCGGTGCCCTTGCCGCGAAAGGCGTTGTCCACGGCGAGCAGCCGCACGCCCGCCGCATCCGTCACGGTCGAGGCGGTGCCGCCGGAGCCGTAATGGCGCATGTCGGCGATGAAATCGATGCTGCCGAGGAGAGCGCCTTGCTCGCTGGTCGCGACAAACACGGTCAGCGAGGGGCGTGTGGCGCGCCCCGCCACATCGGCCAGCATGGCGTAATAATCCGGCTGCTCGTCAGGCTGCGGCATGCCTGGCAGCGTGGCGTAGGCTTTGACCAGCAGCCGGCCGAGCGCGTCATATTCCTCCGCGCGCGCGGGACGGATGGTCGGGAGTGAGGCCGAAGCGGTCATAATGTCGCAGCCGTCACGCCCGCTCGACAAAACTGTCGACCACCTTCTTCTCGCCGGCCTTGTCGAAGGCGATGGTGAGCTTGTTGCCGTCGATCTTGACGACATGGCCGTAGCCGAACTTCTGGTGGAACACGCGGTCGTCGAGGGAAAATTCGGAAGTCGTGCCGGTGGATTTCGCGACCAATTCGCCTTCGATGGTCATCGGTCCGCGCTTGTTGCGCGAGAAACCGCCGCCGAAGTCCCGCGATGAAAATGGCGACTGCTGTTCCTCGAAGCCGCCACGCGCTTGTCCCTGTCCCTGGCCGTTGCGGCCGCGGCGGGCCTGCGCGCGCTGCCAGCCCGGCGTGCCATAGCTCGAGCCGAACGACTCGACATTGTCGAAGCGCGACGGGCCGTAGCCGCCGCTGCCGCCCCAGCCCGAGCCGCCCTTGGATTCCGTGATCTCGACGTTGGCCGGCGGCAACTCGTCGAGGAAGCGCGAGGGGATCGTGGTGGTCCAGGTGCCGTGGATACGGCGGTTGGTGGCGAAATAGAGCTTGGCGCGACGACGGGCGCGGGTCAGGCCGACATGGGCGAGGCGGCGCTCCTCTTCCAGCCCCGCGCGGCCCTGTTCGTCGAGCGTGCGCTGGCTCGGAAACAGGCCTTCCTCCCAGCCCGGCAGGAACACGTTGTCGAACTCCAGCCCTTTGGCGGAGTGCAGCGTCATCAGCGACACCGCTTCCTCCTCGGCGCCGCCGTCGCGGTCCATCACCAGCGCAATGTGCTCCAGAAACCCTTGCAGGTTCTCGAACTCCTCCATCGAGCGGATCAATTCCTTCAGGTTGTCGAGCCTTCCGGCGGCGTCGGCGGAGCGGTCCTTCTGCCACATCTCGGTGTACCCGCTCTCGTCGAGTACGATCTCGGCCAGCTCGGTATGCGTCATGACCTCGCGCGCACCGCGCCAGCGGTCGAACTGCGCGACGAGGTCGCGCAAGCTCCCGCGTGCTTTCGGCTTCAACTCGTCGGTGTCGACCACCGCGCGCGCCGCCTCGAACAGCGGCATGCGTCGCTTGCGGGCGTGGTCGTGCAGGAGCTGCACGGTGGCATCGCCGAGCCCGCGCTTGGGCACATTGACGATGCGCTCGAAGGCGAGGTCGTCGGCGGGCGAGTTGATGACGCGCAAGTAGGCCAGCGCGTCGCGGATTTCGGCGCGCTCATAGAACCTGGGACCGCCGATCACCCGATAGGGCAGGCCGAGCGTGACAAAGCGGTCTTCGAATTCGCGCATCTGGTAGGAGGCGCGCACCAGAATGGCGATCTCGTTCAGCCGCTCGCCGGCGCGCTGCAGGTCCTCGATCTCCTCGCCGATGCCGCGCGCCTCCTCCTCCGAATCCCAGGCGCCGGTGACGGTGACCTTCTCGCCGTCGACGTCCTCGGTGCGCAAGGTCTTGCCGAGCCGGCCTTCATTGTGTGCGATCAGATAGGAGGCGGCGGCGAGGATGTGGCCGGTCGAACGGTAGTTGCGTTCCAGGCGGATCACTTTCGCGCCGGGGAAATCGTGCTCGAAGCGCAGGATGTTGTCGACCTCCGCGCCGCGCCAGCCATAGATCGACTGGTCGTCGTCGCCGACGCAGCAGATGTTTTTGAGGGGAGCCGTCTGCCTCTCCCCACTCGCCAGAGCAGGAGCATTATTTTCTTCGTCATCACCGGGCCGACGCGAAGCGTCGTGACCCGGTGATCCATCTTGTAAAGAATCGATGGATTGCCGGGTCAAGCCCGGCAATGACGAACTCGTAGAAGGCGCCTGCGACAACAGCCGCAGCCAGAGATACTGCGCGACGTTGGTGTCCTGATATTCGTCGACCAGAATGAACTTGAAGCGCTGCTGGTATTGCCGCAGCACATCCGGGTGCTCGCGGAAAATGCGGATGTTCTCCAGCAGGAGATCGCCGAAATCGGCGGCGTTCAAAATCTTCAGCCGCTCTTGATAACTCGTATAGAGCTTGCCGCCCTTGCCGTTGGCGAAGACCGCGGCTTCGCCGGGCGGCACCTGCGACGGCCCAAGCCCGCGGTTCTTCCAGCCGTCGATGAGGCCGGCCAGCATGCGCGCGGGCCAGCGCTTGTCGTCGATGTCCTCGGCCTGCAGCAGTTGCTTCAACAGCCGGACCTGGTCGTCGACATCGAGCACGGTGAAATTGGATTTGAGCTGCGCCATCTCGGCGTGGAAGCGCAGGATGCGCCCGCCGATCGAATGGAAGGTGCCGAGCCACGGCATGCCTTCCACCGCCTGGCCCAGCATCTGGCCGAGACGCAGCTTCATCTCGCGCGCGGCCTTGTTGGTGAAGGTCACCGACAGGATTTCGTTGGGGCGCGCGCGGCCCTGGCTCAAAATATGCGCGATGCGGGTGGTGAGCACCCGCGTCTTGCCGGTGCCGGCGCCGGCGAGCACCAGCACCGGGCCGTCCAGCGTCTCCACCGCCTCGCGCTGCTCGGGATTGAGCCCGTCGAGATAGCGCGGGGTCGCAGCTGCCCGCGCCCGCGCGGCAATGCCGCCGGCCGCAGGCTGGTGGTCGGGAACGCTCAGTTGGCTCAGTTTGCTCGGCTCGGTCATCGCGAATCGTTTTTCCCCACGATGGCACCGCGGGGTCGTCAGGGGGAGCCTTCTTAGCAGGGATTGAGGGCTATATGGGGCCGGGACGGCCGGTTTTACAGAGTTATTGGGTCGCCCGGAGAGGCGTGATTTTCCGAGTGGGCGGCGGATTTTGTTCCGGCGGGAGGCGCAAATTTTAGCGGTTTCTCGACGGGGAACCTTCGTTTCCGCGACGGATTGTTTTCTCAACGACGGCGCCACACGCGCCGTCCGAGACCAACATCGGAAAACAGAGGTTCTGGACATGTTAGGCTGGGTCGTCACCTTCCTCATCGTCGCGTTGATCGCGGGTATCCTGGGCTTCGGCGGCGTCGCCGGCGCTTCCATCGAAATCGCCAAGATCATCTTCTTCATCGCCGTCGTGCTGTTCCTGGTATCCGCCGTGATCGGCGTGTCACGCGGGCGTACAAGGGTCTAGCGCAGCAAAAAGCCCGGCGCGAGGTGAGCGCCGGGCTCTCGTCAACGTTTGGGCCGGTATCTTAGCTGCGCGAGCCGGCCGGCTTGATCGCCGCGCGGGGCAGCCGCCCCAGGAAGCCCCGCATCAGACTGGCGATGTCGCGTGCGGATTCGTCGAGCGCGAAATGGCCGGCATCCAGCACATGCACCTCCGCTCTTGGCACGTCGCGCTTGAGTGCCGCAACTTCGGCGACGTCGAAAACGGGATCGTAGCGTCCCCAGACGATCAAGGTCGGTGGATGGTGCTCGCGCAGCCAATTCTGCCACGCCGGGAACGCCGCGAGATTGTTGCGGAAATCGTAGAACAGGTCTGACTGGATGTCGGCCTCGCCCGGCCGAGCCAGGAACGCCGCCTCATCCCGCCACAGATCGGGATTGTACCGCTCGGGATGCGGCGATCCGCCGATATGGCGCTGCTTCGCGGTCTCGACCGAGGCGAGGCCCGCGCGGTACCTCGCTTCATTCGCGGCGCGATCGGCCCAAAAGCCCTTGCGCACGGCCTGTAGCCGGCCCAGGCCTTCCTCATGCGCGATCGCATTCTGGACGACGAGTGCGGTCACCCGCTCCGGATGGGCCGTGGCGACGCGGTACCCGATCGGTCCGCCGTAATTCTGCAGGTATAGCGTGTAGTGGTCGAGGTGGAGCGCTTCCGTGAACGCGCCGACCACATCGGCGATGCCATCGAAGGTGTAGGTGAATTTGTCCGGCGCAGGAGCCTCGGAATTTCCAAATCCGGGATAGTCGGGCGCGACCAGATGATAGCGGTCGGCGAGCTCTGGCATCAGCGTGTCGAACATTCGCGACGAGGATGGGAAGCCGTGCAGCAGCAGCACGACCGGCGCGTCGGCGGGGCCGGCCTCGCGATAGAAGATGTTCAGGCCGTTGATGGTGACCGTCTTGTAGGTCGTCGACCGCGCATGCGAATTTGCCGGTGCGGCGGTCGGCGCAGCTCCACTTGGCAATGCCGAGACAACGTTGATGATCAGCGCGGCGGCGAGCAGGCGGCGAACGGACATGGCAATTTCCTGGCAATCTCGGGAATGGCGTGGCCGCGATATTGGAGCCGGGGTGGCCAAGTCAACGGTTCGCGACGCCATCGGCGCGCAGTTGTCGCTTCAGGCCGCATCATTGTCGCTGTGGGCGGCAAGAAAGAGGAGAGCGCCGGGGACGGCCGGCGCTCTCTCGTGTCGGCGATGCCCTCAGCGCTTGACGATGACGATCTCCAGATACTCGCTGGGCACGATCATGGTGCCGTCGTCGGCGCGGTTCATCGTGCCGATCAGCGCCATCAGGTCGTGATGCAGCTTCTGCTGGTTGGCGGCATCGAGCGCGGCGAAGGCCTTCAGGATCGGGCCGTAATAGCTCTTGAAGACATCCATGAAGTGCTCGGGCGAGAGATAGCGGAACATGAAATGCCGCCGCTCGGCGTGGATCGCGCTCGCGGACGGGCCGAACATTTCCTTGATGCGCGCCTCGGTGCCCCACAGCGCCGGCGATTTCGCGCCTGATGGCGGCGGCAGGTACTTGCCGAGCGTCTTGAACACCTGGCCGATGAACCCTTCCGGCGTCCAGTTGGCAAGCCCGATCTTGCCGCCACGCTTGCACACGCGCGTGAGTTCGGCCGCCGCGCGGTCCTGGTTCGGCGTGAACATCACGCCGAAGGTCGAGACCACGACGTCGAAGGCGGCGTCGCCGAACGGCAGCGCCTCCGCATCGGCCTCCTTGAACTCGATGTTCATCCCGTCGGCCTCGGCGCGATGCTTTCCGCGCGCGAGCAGGCCCGGCACATAGTCGGTCGACACCACCTCGCACCAGCGCCGCGCCGCGGCGAGGCTGACATTGCCGTTGCCGGCGGCGACGTCGAGCACTTTGTGGCCGGAGCGGATGTCGAGCGCTTCGCAGAGCTCTTCGCCGACGATCTGCAGCGTGGTGCCGACGACCGCATAGTCGCCGGAGGACCATGCGCCATGCTGGCGCGCTTTCAGTGCTTCGAAGTCGGGTTGTACCTGTTGAGCAGCGGCGGCGGTGGTGGCCATGAAATTTCTCCTGGATGATGTCGGTTGGAATTTTCTTTGAATTTTCCCTGCGCGGTCGGCCGCGCAGGGTCGCGATTGGCTCAGGCCTTGCGGGCCTGAAGACACTTTGCCGCAATCTTGCGATCGGTTGGCTTGACGTTGGGCCTGGGCTCTTGCTGGGGCTTCGGCAGAGCTGCGCCGTATCGCCGCATCTGGCTTTCGAACAGCCTGGTCATCAGGCCTTCGAGAAAGCCGGCATAGGTGGCCAGTCCATGCAGGACTGAAGGTAGAATTGCCATCCTTGAACTCCTTGATGTCGTGGTTGAGATTGTGGGTATGCCGGGGAGCCGCAAACGGCTATCCAGATCGCGACACGGCTATCCCGTTTCTGAACTTTTTGCCGTCTTCGCAGACTCACCCTAAGTGAAGGAGTCGGCGACGTGCTTTCAGACCAACACCATGCTTCGACCGGATCAGTGCAGCCGCGCGGGGTGCGTCGCGCGCTGGATGCGATGCATGCCAATGTCGGCCATCGCTGGACCATCGGGGAACTTGCGGCGGTGGCCGGCACCTCGGGCCGGACGCTGCAGCGGCAGTTCCTGTCATTCCTCGGCAAGACGCCGCATGCGGTGCTGCGCGACATCGGCTTCGAGCGCGCGCGGCGTGAATTGCTGCAGGGCGCGCCCGGCGAGAAGATCATGGACGTCGCGGTGCGCTGCGGCTTTCCGCATTTCGGCCGCTTCGCCGTCGTATATCGCCGCCGGTATGGCGAGACCCCGTCGCAAACGCTGAAGCGGCAGGCGGTGCTGTCGGCGACGCTCGCCGCCATGCCGCCGCTGTTCGTGCCGCTGCGCGACCGCCTCACGCTCGCCTTTGCGGGGATCGAAGCCGGTCCCGACCAGATCGAGATCGCACGCCATGTGGCCGGTGATCTGTCGACGGCACTGGCGCGCACCGGGATCGCGGTGACGAGCGAGCCGCATCTGGCCCGCTATCAGCTCACCGGGTCGATCCGCCCCGCCGGCGTGCAATTGCGGCTGTTGTTCCGCCTCACCGACCGCGAGACCGGCCGCCAGCTCTGGGCGCATCGGACCGACAGCCTGCCCAGCGGTGACTTTACGGCGGAAGAGAATCTCGCGACCCGCGTTGCCGCGGCGCTGCAGCCCTGCCTGCGCTCCGCCGAAATCGAGCACGCGCTGCAGAAGCCGCGCTGCGAGCTCAGCCCGCATGACCTCGCGCTGCGGGCCATGCCCGGCGTGCTCTCCTTCGACGCCGAGGGCAATGCGCAGGCCCTGGAATGGCTGGAGCGCGCGATGGAGCAGGATCCCGATCAGGCGCTCGCCGTTGCACTCGCGGCCTGGGCCCATCTGCAGCGCGTCATCTACCATTTCACGGCTGAGCCGCTGCGCGACCGCGCGCGCGGCATCGAACTGGCACGGAAGGCGATGGCGCTTTCAGGCGACGCCACCACGCTCGCCGTGCTCGGCAACGCGCTGACCCTGCTCGGCGAATTGGATGCTGCCGCGCAGGTGATTGCGAAAGCACTTGCCGTCGACGGCGGTTCGGCCTGGGCCTGGAGCCGCAGCGGCTATATCGACCTCTATCGCGGCGATCCGGAATCGGCGAGCGAGCGGTTCAAGATCGCGCTCGATCTTGCGCCGCATGACGTGCTCGCCTTCAACAGCCAGGTCGGCATCGGTTGCGCGCATTTCCTCAGCGGTGCCTATGCGGAGGCAGCGGTCTGGCAGGAGCGGGCGCTGAGTCAGCATCCTTCCGCGTTCTGGGTGCACCGCACGATGTGCGCGGCCTATGTCCATGCCGGTGCGAAACCGCTGGCGCGCCGCAGCCTCGCCATGCTCCGCCTGCACTATCCCGAACTCACGGTCGCGCAGCTCAAGCTCGGCATGCCGCCGCTGCCGCCGGCGCAGCGCGATCTCATTGTCGAGGCGCTCTCAGAGGTCGGTCTACCAGCCTAGCGCACGCCGGCAAAACTGGTACCGTCGCCCCCGAAGCCTTCCGGGGGGCGTGCCATGAAATCAAGTGAGTATCTGCAGCACGATGCCACAGGTCTCGCCACCCTCGTTGCGCGCGGTGAGACCACCGCGCAGGAGCTGCTGGACTTGGCGCTGAAGCAGAGCGCGGCCGCGCAGCCGAAGACCAACGCGATCTGCCGCCTGATGGAGGGCGAAGCCCGCGCTCAATTGAAGAAGCAGCTCATCGGTCCCTTCGCCGGTGTTCCCTTCCTGCTCAAGGATTGCGCGCAGGATTATGCCGGATTGCCGACGACCTATGGGAGCCGGTCGATGGCGGGCGTGGTCGCTGGCGAACACGCTTATGTTGTGCGGCGCTATCTTGAAGCGGGCCTCCTGATTTTCGGCAAGACCAACCTGCCGGAGTTCGCGCTGAAGGGTGTCTCGGATTCAAAGCTGTTCGGCCGTGCCTGCAATCCATGGAACGTCGAGCGTACGCCGGGCGGTTCGAGCGGTGGTACCGCGGCGGCGGTCGCTTCGGGCGTGGTGCCGATGGCGGCGGGCAACGACGGCGGCGGCTCGATCCGGATTCCCGCCGCCTATTGCGGCCTGTTCGGGCTGCGGCCGTCGCGCGGGCGCATCTCATCGGGGCCGGCTTATGGCGAATACTGGTACGGCGCGTCGAGCGAGGGCGTGATCTCGCGCAGCGTGCGCGACACGGCCGCAGCGCTCGACCTGATCGCGGGCGGCGAGGGCGGCGATCCCTTCGTGATCGCAAAGCCCGCCGAGTCCTGGGCCGCGCTGATGCAGCGTGATCCGCCGCGCCTGCGCATCGGCTTCTCCTCGGTCTCGCCGATCGGCACCGACGTGCATCCCGAAGCCGTCGCCGCGGTGAACGACGCGGCGAAGCTTCTGCAGAGCCTTGGTCATGAAGTCGAGGAAGCCGCGCCGGAGATCGACGGCGCGGCACTGGCAAAATCCTTTCTCCACGTTTATTTCGGCCAGGTCCCGGCCATGGTGGCGCAGGCGCGGGAGTCGGGCGCCAAACCGGCGGATTTCGAATTGCTCACGCGGGTGCTGGCGACGCTGGGAGGGGCGATTTCGGCTGGCGCGCTGACCACGCAGCTGCTCAAGTGGAACGACTTCGCGCGCGGCCTTGCGCGCTTCCATCAGCGCTACGACCTGCTGCTGACACCGACGGTGGCGCATCCCGCGATCGCGCATGGCGCGGGCGATCCTTCCGTCGCCGAGCAGACGGTGCTTGACCTGCTCGACCGCATCGGCTTGCTCGGCCTGCTGGCGCGCATGGGTGTACTCGACAAGACCATCGACAAGATTGCGCGCGACAGCCTGCAATATGTGCCCTTCACCCAGCTCGCCAACCTGACCGGCACGCCGGCCATGAGCGTGCCTCTGCACTGGACCGCGGACGCACTCCCGCTCGGCGTGCAATTCGTCGGGCGCTTCGGCGAGGAGGATCGCCTCTTGCAGCTCGCCCGCCAGCTCGAGCAGGCGCGGCCGTGGTTTTCGAAGCTGCCGGCCTGGGTGACGGAGCGCTAGCTCGGCGCACCGCAGCGTTCGCTTCACCTCGCCCCGCTTGCGGGGAGAGGTCGAAATTCAAGCGCAGCCTGAATTTCGGGTGAGGGGGAGTCTCCGCGAATCGATCGCTCACCGTCATCGCGGAGACATGCGGCCGAGGTCATCCTCAATCCGCTCTGGCTAGCCATGCCGCGTGTTCATAAATTGATCACGCGCACAAGGACCTTGCTCTAATTTTCGCCCTCCTGGTCGGCCCGTCCTCGTAACGAGGTCAAGAACCGCAGTGCGGCGTTGCGCGTTTCGGGAGAATTCAGGATCCCGAGATGGGCGGTGAAGAGGACCGTGTCGAATTGCCCCTGGGCGACAAGGTCGATTGTCTCAGCGCCGGCAAGACCGGCGCTGGCGGTGAAATCATGCGGATTGCCCTCGCGATCCTCGGCGGGGACGCCGGGGAGGGTGCCGTCGGCCAGGCTGTTGTAGACGAAGTCGGGTGTTCCCGGCTTGTTGCGGATTACCAGGTAACGAGTGGGACCCGGCGTCTCCCCCGCGCCGTTGAGCACCGTGAGCAACTGAGTGTGGTCGGAACCGTACTCGTCGCATACCGCGCTGCTCGGCGTGAAGCCGCCGCCGCTCGGCAGCTGGTAGAAGTTGGCCGGGCTGGGCGAGCAGTCAATGATGCCGTGATTGGGTCCGTCGATGGCGACGAGTGCCCGCACCTTGCGATAGGCAGTGTCCTGCAGCATCCATTCCCGTGCCACGGTGACGCCGAGACTGTGGGCGACGATGTCGACGCGCTTGGCGCCAGTGAAGTCGAGGACCGCCTGCACGAATTGGCGCAGGATCGGCACAGCCGCAGCAGTCGTGTGCGAGACGCCTGAGCGATGGGTATTGTCCTGCTTCAGGTCGCACTGATCGCCTTGATAACCCAGTCCCCAGAGCTCGCTGGGGTGGTAGCCATTATCGAGGAAGAATTGCGCGAAGGCTTGGATGCGTCCAAAGGGGTTGCAGGCGGTAGTGAAGGGGGTATCGTTGTTGCCGTGGAGGAAGATCACTGGGACGTGCTCGACGCGGCCGATATTGGAGCCAAAGCCAATCACCGGCTTGCCGAGATAGAAGTTCCGGATCAGCGGGAAGTGGTCGGGAAACGTCGTGCCGATCTCGACGCCTTTGCCTGGCGACGCGGCGCTCGCCAATCCTGCGGCGCCGAACTGCAACAGAACCGCGATGACGACCGCAATGCGAAGATGTTTGGTGGTCATAGTCCCTCCCTTCGGCAATTATTCGCCGAACGCAGCGAGCTCGAAGACTTTCGCGTCACGAACAGCGGAACCAATTCAACGGACCCATGGCGAATGGTGCAGCTAAAGCGCCATCCTGTCGAACACACCCTAATTCAGCGAACAATTTCGAGACAGGATGATCTCTCAGAATTTTTTTATCCTTCGGCGAACAACTTTTTCAAAAACTTGTCACATAGGTGCGGGGACTAGAAGAAAGTCTCTTAGTTGGCCCGCTGTGCCATGCAGACAATGCAGTCGTTGTGGAGTGCGAGTTCGGTAGTGCGCACCGCGGCTCTTTCGGCGAGATCGCGCCAACCTAGCGCTTCACCGGCATGCCGACGCTGCGGCCGATGCCTTCGGGCCGCGGCACGGCACTGTGCGCCTCGACGACATCGGCGATGCGGGTGCGGATGTCTGATGGAAACGGCGCGACCTTGCGGATGTTCATGTCGATATGCATGGTCATGTTCTCCGAGGTCGCCGACAGCCAGCCCTCGGTGGCGTGGCGCAGTTCCTCGAACGTGTGCAGGCGTTTCTCGTCGCCCCCGAGCAGCCAGACCGAGACCTGCACGGGATCGCCGAGATGAATCTCGCGCAAGTAGCGCACATGGCATTCGGCGGTAAACGTCGAGCCATGGCGCTCCTTCATATAGGTCGGGCCGATGCCGAGCTGCAGCCATAATTCGTCGATGGCGCGGTCCATCATCACGTTGTAATAGGCCATGTTGAGATGGCCGTTGTAGTCGATCCATTGCGGCTCGAGCTGCATCACCGAGGACAAAAACGGCGCAGGCGGTAGCGGCATATCCTTCGGGCGAGTTGCGGTGGTCATTTCCATCCCTTTGCTGTCTTGACCCCTTATATATCCTTTGCCACCGTCGCCCAAAGCCGGGAGGAACCTTTCGTGGCCGCAACAACAACCAATAATCTGAAACGGCCGGAGCCCAAGGCGCTGGCGAGCGCGCTGGAGCAGCTCGCGGCGCGATTCGGCAACCGGCTGATCACCTCGCTGGCCGTGCGCGAGCAGCACGCCCATACCACCACCTGGCTGCCGCCGCAGCCGCCGGATGGCGTCGTCATGGCGCAGGAAACATCGGACATCCAGGACACGGTGCGGATCTGCGCCAAACACGGCGTGCCTGTTATCGCCTATGGCACCGGCACGTCGCTCGAAGGCCACGTCAATGCGCCCGCCGGCGGCATCTGCATCGATTTGCGCGACATGAACCGGGTGCTGGAGGTCCATGCCGACGACCTCGACTGCGTGATCGAGCCCGGCGTGACCCGCAAGGCGCTGAACGAGCATCTGCGCGACCAGGGCGTGTTCTTCCCGATCGATCCCGGCGCCGATGCTTCGCTCGGCGGCATGGCCTCGACCCGGGCTTCGGGCACCAACGCGGTGCGCTACGGCACCATGCGCGAGAACGTGCTGGCGCTGAAAGTCGTGCGCGGTGACGGCGAGATCATCAAGACCGGCACACGGGCGAAGAAGTCATCCGCCGGCTATGACCTCACCCATCTCTTCATCGGCGCCGAAGGCACGCTCGGCATCATCAGCGAGCTCACCATCAAGCTGCGCGGCATTCCCGAGACCATCGCGGCCGCCGCCTGCTCGTTTGAAACCGTGCGCGGCGCCTGCCAGGCCACCATCATGGCGATCCAGACCGGCATCCCCGTGGCGCGCATCGAGCTGCTCAATGCCGAGCAGGTGCGCTGCTGCAACAACTACTCGAAGCTCTCGCTGCCGGAGACGCCGCTGCTGCTGCTCGAATTCCACGGCAGCGAGGCCGACGTCGCCGAGCAATCGCGCAATTTCGGCGAGATCGCCAAAGAATGCGGCGGCGGCGAGTTCACCTGGACCACGCGGCCCGAGGACCGCACCAAGCTATGGCAGGCGCGGCACGACGCCTATTGGTCGGTGAAGGCGCTGCGGCCGGGCGCGGGCGTGGTCGCAACCGACGTCTGTGTGCCGATCTCGCGGCTTGCCGATTGCGTCACCGAGACCGAAGAGGATTTGAAGCGGCTCAATCTGCTGTCGCCGATCGTCGGCCATGTCGGCGACGGCAATTTCCATTGCTCGCTGCTCTGCGACGTCGATGACAAGGACGAGATGGCGCGCGGGGAAGAGTTCATGCATCGTCTGGTCGAGCGTGCCCAATCCATGGGCGGCACCTGCACCGGCGAGCATGGCGTGGGGCAGGGCAAGCAGAAATATCTCAAGGCCGAGCTGGGAGAAGAGGCGCTCGACGCCATGCGTGCGATCAAAAAGGCACTCGATCCGCAAAACATCTTCAATCCTGGAAAGATTGTGCCGGCGGCCTAGCTTCTGCCCGGAACTTTTGGTTCCATGGGGCGTTCGGCTGGTGACAGGCCTGTTCTGAAGGGCGCTGGCACGGGAGGGTGCCGTGTGGAAATTCCGGATTGGAATTGCCGCGTTGGGAACGTCCTTGTTGCTTGTGGCGACCATGCCATCGGGCACCGCCGAGGCGAGGGGTCTGCGTATCCGCATTGGCGGTGGGCCGATCGGCGTTGTGAGATCCGTTGCCTCACTGGCGCTGGGAGGCCTGCATGGCCGGCACGGTCGGCGCGTCAGACTGGCAAACGCCGAGGCGACCGGCTCGTTGCCGCGCACGGACGTCACCCGCGGCCCCGACTGGATCACGCGGCCGGTTGCGCGGGTGCAGGTCGCGGCCGGTGCCGCGCTGGCCGGCTGGCATGGCCAACGTGGCGCGAGCGGATGGTGGCAGCACGGCGATAGCGGGTATGGCTGGGTGGGTCCGCTGTTCTGGCCGTTTGCCTATTACGACATCTGGGACTACGCCTTCTGGGGCGACGGCATGGGCTTCTGGGGCTACGGCTATCGGGATATCTACGCCGCGATCTTCACGCCTTACGACGAGGATGAACTCGCCCGTTACGTTTCGCCTCCGCAGGGCCGAAAGTTTCGCAGCTTCCCCTCGCTCGAGCGAGTCTGCAGCGATCACGCTGGCGAGCTTGCCAGTCTTCCGGTCGAGCAGATCAGGCAGTCAATGCGGCTGAGCGAGGAGCAGCACTCGACGCTGGACGATCTCCGCAAAGCATCGGTCGAGGCCGCCCAGATCATCCATGCGGCCTGCCCGACCGAGGCTGCATCAACGCCGTCAGGCAGGTTGGCTGGCATGCAGCAGCGCCTGGAGGCGATGAAATCCGCGATCGCCCGCATACGGACGCCATTCGAGGAATTCTACGAACAGCTGGACGACGACCAGAAAGCGGAGCTTGCCGCGTTGAACGATCAGCGCGCGCCATTCGCGCCCAAGGTCCCCGCTGCCCAAAGCTGCACGCCGCCGGAGACGCTGCCATGGCCGGCTGGCGAGATCGAGGCGAAGCTGCACTTGAGCGACGCGCAGCGCGAGGCGCTGAACGTGCTTTCCCGCATGAACGCGCTCGCCAGAAACACGCTGAATTTCGCTTGCCAGCCGGAAGATAACCTCACCCCGCCCGACCGGCTTGCGACCGCCGACACAAGGCTCGACGCCATGCTGGACGCGATCAAGTGGTTGCAGCCGGCGCTGGACAATTTCCTTGCAACGCTGAGCGACGAACAGAAGTCTCAACTCGAGACGATGGGGGCAAAGCGCACGAGCTGACGAGGTCAAGCCAATTTGCGCCAGAAAAGCGGCTCGCCGATAACGGCGCCGTCGTTTATGCTCATCCCTTGCGGCGGCGAGGCGATGCGGTGATTGCAAAATCATGGCATGGCGGGGCGAGCAATGCGTTGGTTCGGTAAGGAAAAGCCCAAAGAGGTCTGGGAAGAAGCGGCCCCGTCGCCGCTTGGCGACATCGAGGCCGCCGAGAGGATCCGCAACATCTGCCGTTCTGCCGCCGACAGTGCCGCCGCTGTCGCCGCCCGCGCCGAAGGCGGCAAGAAGTCGGTCCAGAAGAAGTACGAGGTCGAGAGCGAGCGTTACCAGCGCGCCGCCAAGGCCGCGATGGAACTGGCGATGAAGGTGTCGGACGAATTGATGCGCGACGCCGCCGTGCGCGAGATCGTCGAGCTGTGCCTCAAGGCGGGCGACCTGAAGACGGCAAAGATCCTGTTCCGCGCCATCCAGTCGCCTGCGATCCGCGACCCCGTGCTGCGCGATTTTCCGGCGCTGCGGCCGTAAAGGCCTCGCTCACCCCTGCAATCGGCGGATAATTATATCCATCTTCGGAAAATCCCGCGCTGCGCCCCTTTTCAAGAGTGTCCGGTTGGAGTGGAAGTCGCCTGACCGGCAATTGTCACTCACCTCGAAGAGGCCATGTGAAACGCAGGGATTACTGGTTCGAGATTTCGATCGTCTGGTTCGTCCTGCTGCTCGGCGCGGGCATGTGGTTTGTCTTCGCCTGAGATCGTCACTCTATTTCCCCAGCTTGCGCACCGCTTCCTCCACGCTGTGGAACACGTGTTCCCTCGGCAGGGCGTCGTAAATCCGGAATCGCTCGAACGCCTCCTGCGCGCGGATCGACTCCAGCCGCGCCACCGCGACCGTGACGCCGTCCTCGCGCGAGGTCTTGAGCAGATCGTGCAGCACCTGCGCGGCGGTGAAGTCGATCTCCACCATGCCGCTCGCTTCCAGCACCAGGAGCTTCGGCTGCGCAGCCTTCATGACACTGGTCACGTCGCTGCGGAAGCTCGGGGCATTGAGGAAGGAGAGCGGCGCCTGCAGGCCGACCACGGCGACGCCGGGCACGCGCTCGCCCGCGATATGCGGATGTGCCGGCCACCAGATCGTGGTGTCCGGGACGCGCTCGAACTCGACGAGTTTTGCGCGCGTCGTGCTCCAGATGCCGTGCAAGAGCGACAGGACGATCGCGAGTGCGGCACCCTGCTGGATCGGCAGTACGATGATCAGGGCTGATGTGGCGAGGATCAGCAGGAATTCGGCCGGCGACTGCTGAAAGATCGTGACGATCTGCTGCACGCGGATGATGCGCAGCGCCACGAACAGGAGGATGCCGCCGAGCGCCGCGTCGGGCACCCGCTGCAACAGTCCCGTGCCGAAGGCGAGCAGCGCGAGCACGATGGCCGCGGCGGCGAGGCCGGCGACCTGCGACTTGCCGCCGGTCTCGGCGACGATGCCGGTCCGCGGCGGGCTGGCATCCACCGGAAACGCGCCGAAGATGCCGGCGAGCACGTTGCCGGCGCCGGCGCCGAGAAAGTCGCGGTCGACGTCGGCGGGCTGATCGGGATCGGAGAGGAAGGAGCGCGTGGTGGCGGCGGTCTGCACCATCACCACCACGGTGATCACGAAGGCGAGCGGGACCAGGCGGACCCAGTGCTCCGGCGACAGGTCGGGAAAGGTCGGCTTCGGCAGCGTCGCCGGCACCGTGCCGACCACCTTCACGCCCTTGGCCTCGAGACCGGCGAAGATCACCGCCGAGGTTGCTGCGACCAGCCCGATCAGCGCGCCGGGAATCTTGGCATTGATCGCCTCGCAAACGAACACCGCCGCCAGCACGCCGAAGCCGATGCAGACGGTGTAGAGGTTGGCGTGTCCGAGCTCGCGCGCGAGCACAGCAATACGATCCAGCGTCGGGCCGTCGGGCGATTCCACCCCGAGCACGCCGGGCAATTGCGACACGATGATGTGCACGGAGATGCCGGCGAGGAAGCCGACCGTCACCGGCACCGACAAGAGGTTGGCGATGCCGCCGAGCCGGAAGATGCCGCTTGCGGCCATCATCACGCCGACCATCAGCGCCAGCGCGATCGCGAGCGCCTGATAGTCGGGGGAGCCGGTCGCGGCGATGGCGGCAAGGCCGCCGGCGAAGATCGGGGTGATGGTGGAGTCGGCGCCGCAGGAGAGGAAGCGGTTGCCGCCGAGCATGGCAAAGCCGACCGAGCCCGCCATGAAGGCGAAGAAGCCGATCTGCGGCGCAAAGCCGCCGAGCCGCGCCGTCGCCATCTGCTCGGGGATCGCGATCGCCGCCAGTGTCAGTCCCGCGATCAGATCGCCCGGCAGGAAGGCGGGCCGCCAGGAGGCGAGCGAGGAAAACAGCGGCCAGGATTTTTGCGCCCGTGCATCTTGCGCCATCGGATTGCGAATCCTCCCTTCAACCCTTGAAGGGCCAGATTACAGCATTTTCGGCGATGGGCAGCCTCCGGATGCCGTGGTTAGGGCGCGGGAGGCGGCGGCCGATCCCGGGTCTAAGGTGCGAAGTTGCACCCAGCATGTCGGGCCGATCACCGTCTACGGCACCGGCATTTCGCTCCAAGATGATCCGCGCGTAAGATTCGGTTTGACTTGGCCAAATTACCTCAGCCAAGCGTCAATTCATCGCCTGCGGCTCGGGGAACTTCCACGCGCCGTCGAGGATTTCTTCGCGCGGCCGGTAGAGCCGCACGGTGTAGTTCCATCCCGGCATGATCGGCAGGCAGTTCTCGATCTTGCCGTCGCAGCCGCCGAACTGGACCGCGACCGATCCGTCGGCGGATTTCTTCGCGGTGATGTTGTTGAGCGAATAGGCGTTGAGGTCGTTCTTCTGGAAGTAGCCCACCTTGTTGTAGAGGCTGATCGACCAGAACGCGTCGACCGGCACGTCGCCGGGGACGGTGAGCTTGTAGACGGTGGTGCCGTCATTCTTCGCCGGATCGAAGCTCAGATAGCTCGCGTCCTTGTCCGGATTGCCGCCCCAGCCGGCAGCGGTGGCGATCAGATGCCTGACCGGATCGACCTGTCCCTTTTTCCCGAACGCGTTCCTGAATCCGCCGGTGTGGGCCGCCAGCAGCAGCAGCGCGTCACGCACCTGCTTCTGGCTGGTTTGATCCCAGTTCGGCACCTCGAACTTGCCTGGATTTGGCTGCTCGACCTTGATGGCATCCTGCAACGCGTGCCGCTTGATCGCTCATTTTGACACTCCGTTACATGGTGTGAAAATTCCTCATGACGGCTGGAGATGGACGTTGGCGGGCCTCCGCACCACGCAGCGGAATCCGACATGGCTGGTGGATGTATCGACCTGCTCGGCGTGGCGCGCGGCCGGGCGGTAGCGGCGGCAATAGTTCGGCGCGCAGAGATGCGAGCCGCCCTTCAGCACTTTCCGTGGAATTCTGATGTTGGGCATGCAGGGGTCGTAGCTCGCGCTCTCCGGCCCGCCGCGCGGATTTTCGGGAATGCAGCACGCCTTCGGCGCATCGCCTTCGTACTTCTCCGACCAGAAGTCGGCGGTCCATTCCCAGACATTGCCGATCATGTCGTAGACGCCATATCCGTTGGGCGGAAAGGCTGACACCGGCGCGGTGCGCTCATAGCCGTCTTCGCACAGGTTCTGGTTCGGGAAATTGCCCTGCCAGGTGTTGGCCATGTGCTTGCCGCCGGGAGTGAGCGCATTGCCCCAGGCGAACTCCTCGCCGTCGAGCCCGCCGCGCGCGGCAAATTCCCATTCGGCCTCGCTCGGCAGCTCCTTGCCGGCCCATCCGGCGTAGGCGAGCGCGTCGGCAAAGGACACGTGCACCACCGGATGATGATCGAGCACGTTGATGTTGCTCTTCGGCCCGTAGGGGTGCCGCCAGTCGGCGCCTTTCATGAAGGTCCATCACTGGCTCCAGTCGCGCAAATTGGTAACATGAGGCGGCGGCGCGAACACCAGCGATCCCGCATAGATCATCTCCGGCAGCGCGCCGGGATAGTCCTTCGGGTCGGGAGGGATCTGCGCCGTGGTGACGTAGCCGGTCGCCTTGACGAAGGCCTTGAACTGCTTGTTCGTCACCGGCGTGCGATCGATCCAGAAGCCGTCGACCGTGACGCGATGCGCCGGCGCTTCCTCGGGGTAATGATGATCCGAGCCCATGCGGAAGGTTCCGCCGGGAATCCAGACCATGTCTTCCGGGTCGAACTGGGCCGGCTGTCTTTCGTCGTGCCCGATCCCTGATTGCAACTGTACCATTTCCTCCCACGCGACTTGGCTGGGTGCATTGTTCTTGGACAGCAACCGCCGTCGGCGGCACGAATGATCCGTCGACAGCACAAAACACACCCGTCCGACACATCGGGCAGGATTGCAATTTGCTCTGTTCTAGAGCGGACGCTTTCTAGAGGGGGCCAAAGGCCATCGCTCGGGCGCTCCCGCGCGGCCGATCAGGTCAGCGTTATCCTTGTTTGGGGCACGATCACCTTCACTTTCCGCGATGCTTCGATCGCCTGGAAGGACACGTCTCTCTGGTCAACGTCGATCCACCTGACGCAGGATTACGTTAGGTTGAAAAATGCCCGCTGGCAATGAGGCCTGGGTCCTGCCATTGCGGCACAGCGCCACTGAGAGATCGTGCAAAATTTCCTTCAAATGCACGGTGCCGTGCTCATGGCCGGCGAGCAATCAGAGGTAGTGTTGGCGTGATGTCGGCCTGGCCTGCCAGGTCGATTTCACGCGGCGCCCACACGGACTGATTTGCCCGACGAGCTGATTTTCCGAAATCATGTCAAGCCCTGCGCGAAAAAATATTTCGCTTTTTCAGAAGCGTAAATCAGTTGTATGGTTGCGCCGTTCCGCGCCTGATGAAGAGGGCGTATCGCGATCGTCACGAAACGTGGTGCGGGATGCGATGGACGTGGCGGCACCACCGGACGTGTGGCGCCGATGCGTGCGGCGAAATCGTGTGGTCCTGATCTCCCGACGCTGGGATCAACCCCCGGGTCAAGAGCCCGGGGGGACGGTGGCTATCAAGCCCGGACACCGGCTATTCGATTCACACATTTTGGAGCCTCAGAGTCGTGCCGTATTTGATGCGGCGGAAGGCTTCGAGGCCGAATCGCATCACCTTGGGGCCGGGTTTTCCATAGTAGGCAGTCCACCCTCCAAGCCGGGCAATGACCCAGGCGGCGAAGGCGAGCGTACCCTTTGGATGCAGGTTCTTCTGCTTTATGGTTGGCCCCTCGAGTTGAACTGACAACGCTTCGAGCACTGGCTGATCACCGGGCTCGAAAGCGTCGGCGATCTCTTCCTGGGTCATTCCGTCCCGGGAACGAACCAACTGCATGATCGTGACCGCTGCCACAGCGGCTGCGGCCACAAACTTGGTCATGACCTCTGGGGCTCCAATGTCGGCCTCCTCGATATCAAAACCTGCGGTCTTGAGCGTGCGGAAGTACTCTTCAATGATCCAGCGCTTGCGATAGAGATCGACAATCCGGCGTGCTTGATCCGGATTAGCCGGAACATCTGTCGTGAGCAGCCGCCAATGGATCGGTTTGCCGCCACGCCTCGATGCCACTTCTCGAACGTCCACCAGGATAAGACCAACCGTCTCGGGCAAATCAGGGGCAGGACTTGGACGCGGCCTGCACAACGTCACAGGCGCGAAGCGCAGAACAAGCTGAGCCGTCCGCTGCTTGCGGCCCGGCGCCGCAGGAATGGTCACGCTGAACCGGGCGACCTTCGGCAAGCGGTCGCTGAACGCAAACAGCCGCGCGGACCTCCCTGATGCCAGTTTGATCTGACGGTCCCAGGAGGCCCTGACAATCAGTTCCACATTCGCCGGACGTCGTGTGAAGTGCTCGTAGATGTCGCTCTCCCGGTCGGAGATGACGGTTATGCTGCGCGCGCTCGATAGAGCCTCACCAGCTTTCGCCGCCACCGAGAGCCATCGTTGGGACTCCTTGTCCGCTGTTGCGCGCGAGCGGCGAGCCGTCACCTTGCCCTTGTCGCGATTCCAGACTTGTGCATCGACAAGCCCCAGTAGCGCATCATTGCCGGCATCAATCGCAAGCGCCGCATGCAGCAGCAGCCCGCGTGTTCCGCCGCCTTTGCCCACAGGACCATATCCGTTGGCCTTCGCGCGCCGCCCCCCAAGGAATAGTTCGCTGGTATCTTGAACAACGATGACCTCGCGACCGGCAACACGATCCGCCGTGCGCGCGGCCGCATGGCTCGCCATCTCGGCGATACCTACCCTTTTGTTGCGCAGAAAGCGCGTGAACTGAACTTCCCGCGCTCGGTTCCCAGCAAGACGTCGAATACACGAACAGGGCCTTCGAACCAGCGCCTCGTGCAATAACGCCCCCCTTATATGGGACGTTTGAAGTCAAGTGCTAATTTCATGGTGCTTCCTTTTTTCGTGCCATTCGTATTGGCGATTGGTGGTGATCGGCCGACGCCGATCGACCCCCACGAGTCAGGCGGCGGCGGCCGATCACTTGACTTAAAGACAACAAAGCGACACGAGGCGGAGCCCGCTTCAAGTTGACGATGGTTGTAAAAAAACCGACCGCCACATCCTTATATACGGTGGATCCGTTGGATCCGAACCATGATGCAACTATGCGCATCGAAGGCGAGGCTCCGAAGCAGCAGCAGCCCATTCTTTTTCCCGGTGCAGAAACCATGGGGGGACGGCGGGCTACCGCTACCTCGGATCGTTTTTTGGCCGTTTCGTCGCTATGCGCGCCGAGGTGCCAAAATTTCTTCTTCCTTCCTGTTGCCGATTACGCCGCTGAATGCAGCCTGAAGCCTTCCGGTATGACGCCGTCATTCGCATAGCGCCACAGGGCAATGATGAGCTTGCGGGCAAGCGCTACAATCATCGGCTTGCGTGATCCCTTTGCATTCTCGGTGCGTTGTTTGAACCATTGTACCAGAGCACTGTCGGGCTGGAACTTCACCATGCGCCAGGCCAGCTGGATCATGATTTTACGTACCCGCGCGTTGCCCGAGCGGGAAAGGCCCTTTTCTCGTCGCTTTGAGCCGCTTTCATCCGGTGAGCCGGTCAATCCGGCATAACGGGCTACAGCTTTGCGATCGCGTAACGTTCGGGACAAAAGCTCGTGCACCAAAAGATCGGCCGTCTCCAAACCAAGCCCGTAAATCCATACCAGCAGATAAACCATCCTGTTCGTAAGAGCCTCCGGCTTTTGTTCAAACTGCTGCAGCCGGGCCTGCTCGATTGCCTTGATTTGTTCCTTGATGATCTTCAACCGCTCCATGTCCCGTCGAAGGGCGGCGATCGTGTTGGGCGGCAAGGACTTGCCCTCTGGTGTGCTGACAGTCTCCAGCTTTACGCTCGCCTTGCGTAGCTTGGGATTGAAGTTACGGACGCCAAACTGGATCAAGGCTGATTTCATGCGATTGACCACACGGGTTTGTTCATGGACCAATCCCTCGCGCTCACGATGCGGGCGTTTGGCATCCTCTTCCTCTAGGGTCGGGACAATTGCAACAGTGCAATGGCCTCGCTCACCACGTAGCCAACCAAGGAAGCCGCGCTTCAACATCGCCGTATCGAGCCGATCCGTTTTAGCTCGCCGATGTTCACGGGATACGGTCACGCTGTTGGCGTGGATGACATGCGCATCTATGTCGCGTTCCCGGAGCCAGCGAGCCAGCCAGAAGCTATCGCGCCCAGTCTCGTACGCCACGGTAATTCGGGTGATCGGCCTTCCGGCCTTAATTGCTTCGTCCCGCCAGCCATGCAGCAGTTTCAGCAGGTCTTCCGGGTTCGGCTCCAATTTCTTCAGCGGTTCCCGGCTAACACCAGGTATCAGCCCGGCGACCAGCCAGTTTGATAGACCGAGTTCAATGACCGCGATCAGTGTGTTATCCTGCATGAAGGCGGCGGGACTGGCTTTACTGTTGTCGTGGGGTTTCTGCATTCGGAGCTCCGTCAATTGCAAGTTGATCGAAGCGACGATTTTACAGCTGTCTCGCCGCTTGCCCCATAGCATCTTTTTCAAGGCGGCGATCGCCAAATCGCCCCAGCCCAATCTCCTCCCGCATGGATCGCCCTCCAAACACCGACACACGCAGGGAATCAGTCTTCGCCCGCCTCTGCAACAGAGATGTGTGCATTCAATAGCCGGACACCGGGGAGAGCGCGTCATAAGCCGTTAAAACCATTGCGCAGGGAATGCCGGTTGATCCGGCTAAACCTGTGGTGACTGCCGCCTGCTTTTTTTGTTGCAGGCGGGCCATGGGTGAGGCCATCACCCGGCATTCCCTGCGCCCTCTTGTTTTCGAGGGACACACACGATGCACAACTCGGGCAAATCCTGCCGCGAGAATGCGGAGTCACATCCCCTCAGCCGTTTGAAATTCGAATTGCAAGGTCGAGAGCGGACGAACTCTCTCCGCTTCGTCATTCCGGGACATCGCGCAGCGATGGGCCCGGAATCCATACTCACGATCGTGGTTATGGATTCCGGGCTCGCGTCTTCGCCGCGCCCCGGAATGACGACGTTCGAAGGTAGCCGCGGACCATCCAGTATTCCCGAGGCGTCGTGCCTATGCGCAGATATACTACTGGATGGGCATGACAGCGGCGACGACCTGTTCGAAATTCGAAATTGTCGTAACCCAACCGGCTGCGCTTTCCGCAATCGGTAGGCTCTGGACATTCGCCGCGCATCAGGCTCAACTTGGTCCGCCAGATAAATCCGGCCTCAGCCGAAATTTGGGGCCAGGGATAAGGCTAAGAACAAGCGCAACGGACGTCCGCGAGCCAAAGACGGGCGCCGAAAAGGAAACGAACGGGAGTATTATAATGGCTATTTCACGTCGTGACGTATTGTTGGGCAGCGCCGGGGCATTGGGCGCAGCATCCTTTTCTTCTTTCCCCGCTCCCGCCATCGCCCAGTCTGAAACAATCAAGATCGGCAATCTCGCGGCGATCACCGGCCCGGCCTCGGCGCCGACGCAGGGTTTCAACCGCGGCGTCGCTTTCGCGGTCGACGCCATCAACGCCGCCGGCGGCGTCAAGGGCCGCAAGCTCGAGATCGTGATGCGCGATACCCAGGGCGATCCGACCAAGGCGGTGAACGCCACCCAGGAAATGATCAGCCAGCTCAAGGTGAACTGCATCTGGGGGCCGTTCAATTCGGGCGAGGCACTCGCCACCACGCCGATCATGGCGCGCGCGAAAATGCCGAACATCCATCCTTGCGTGGTCGAGACGCTGATCGACGTCACCAAATATCCCAATGCCTTCCGCATGGCGCCGTCGAACAGCCAGTGGGACGACGCGGTGCGCAGTTACTGCCTGAACATCCTCAAGGTGAAGAAGGTCGCGGTCGTCGGCGATACCACCGGTTACGGCGTCAGCGCGGTCGGTGCTTCCGTGGCGGCGTTCAAGAAGGACGGTGCCGACGTGGTCTATTCGGCCAATATCGATGCCACCCAGCCGGACATGACGCCCGACATGCTGCGCATGAAGAATACCGGCGCCGAGGCCATCGTGGTGTGGAGCGTCTCCACCGGCGGGGAGTCGCGGATGTTCAACACCCGCGCGGCCATGAACTGGGACGTGCCGTTCGTCGGCCACCCCTCGATGGCGTCGGGCGAGATCGCCGGCCTGGTCGAGAAGCCGGAGAACTGGAAGAAGGTTTACGCGATCGGCTACAAGAGCTGCAGCTACGATGCCTCCGGCAAGCTGCCGCCGAAGAGCGAGGATCTGGTCGCGCGGCTGAAGAAGGCCAATGTCGCGCTCAACGACACACTGCTCTGGTGGATCGCGGGCGGCGTCGACGCGATCGAGCTGTCCGCCAAGGCGGTCGAGGCATCGGGCTCGACCGACGGGGCGGGCATCATCTCCTACCTCAATACGGTCAACAAATATCCCGGCTATTTCGGCACCTACACCTGGACGCCGACGCAGCACAATGGCTATCCGACCGAAGAGGTCGTGATGTCGGAAGCAAGCACGGCGAAGAACGGCACGTTCGCGTTGGCGCCGGGATACTCGTGATAGATCGGCGAGGGGCACACCCATGCTCGCCTCCATCATCGCAGCGGGATTGGCGTCGGGCGCGATCTACGCGCTCGTCGGCGTCACCTACAACACCATGTTCTCGACCTCGCGGGTGATGAGCTTTACCGCGGGCCAGCTCGCCATGCTCGGCGGCGTGTTCGGCTCGCTGTTCACGCTGAAGATGGGCATGCCGCTCCTCGCCGGCTTCCTGCTGACGCTCGTCTGCTGCGCCATCATCGGCATCATCACCGAGTTCGTAGCGGTCCGCCCGGTGCTGAAAAGCCTCGAACAACATCTCTACGTGCTGTCGACGCTGGCGGTCGCGCTGATGATCCAGCAGGTCGCCGCGATCAAATGGGGCACCGAGCCGCAGCCCTTTCCGCGGCTGATCGGGCTCGGCAGCGGGGTGTGGGACGAGAAATTCTGGCTGCCGGTCGCAGCCTGCGCGATCACGATCGTCGGCCTCGAATATCTCTACCGCCGCACCCTGGTCGGCCGCGCCTTTGTGGCGATCGCCGAGGACAATTTCGCCGCCCGCGCGCTCGGCCTGCCCGAGCGCAATTTGCGCATCGCGAGCTACGCGCTGGCCGGGATCATCGGCGGCGTTGCCGGATTTTCCGGCGGCGAGTTGCTGCTCGCCTTCTTCGCCAATGGCGCGCTGTTGAATTTCTACGGCTTCGTGCCGGTGGCGCTCGGCGGTCTCGGCAACAACCGCGGCGCCATCGTCGGCGGGCTGGCGCTCGGCCTGTTCCAGCAGGCCGCGAATTTCCTGGTCGGCGGCATCTTCTCTTCCGTCGCCGTGTTCACCCTGTTCATCGTGGTCCTGCTCGCGGCGCCGCAAGGCCTGTTCGGCGGCGCCACCGTGCGGAGAGTCTGATGACTTCAGTCACTGCCTCGACCGAGCGGAGCGAAGCCGGCCGGAGCAAAGCCGGCAGAATCGAAGGGAACAGAGTCGAAGCCAACACCTGGCGTGCGACGCTGCCGCATGTCGCGCCGTTCCTCGGCATGCTGGCGCTGGCGCTGATCCTGCCGCTGATCGGCAATGATTACTGGGCGCTGATCGGCACCCGCATGGCGATTTACTGGGTGCTGGTTTCCGGCCTCAACCTGGTCGTCGGCTTCGCCGGCCACCTCGCCATCGGCTATGTCGCGCTGCTGACCTTGGGCGCCTACACCACCAGCGTGCTGGTCGCCGGCAATGTGATGCCGCCCGTGCCGGTATTTGCCGCGCTGCCGATCGCGGCCATCGTCGGCGCGATCTTCGGCGTCATTGTTGGCCTGCCGGCGCTGCGGCTGCGCACCTTCTATTTCGCGATGTCGACGCTGGGCTTTGCGACCATCGTCACGCAGATCGCGCTGGCCTGGCAGAGCGTCACCGGCGGCGGCATCGGCATCGCCGGTCCGGAATTTCCCGCGCCGTTCAACACTGCCTGGGGTTTCTACTTCCTTTGCGTCGCGATCGCCGCATTCACCACCTGGTTAAGTGCAAACGTCGCGCGCAGCCGCTTCGGCCGCGCGCTGATCGCGGTGCGCGACGCGGAAGTCGCGGCAGAGGCGACCGGCATTTACAAGCCGAAGATGCTGATCGCGATCTTCCTGCTCGCGGGCGCCTGCGCCGCGGTCGCGGGCGGGCTGTTCGCGAGCCTGCAGACCTACATCACCCCGGATGCCTTCACCTTCGACCTTTCGGTGCTGTTCTTCATCGCCATCCTGATCGGCGGCCGTGGCTCGATCATGGGGCCGATGCTCGGCACCATCATCCTCACCATCCTGCCGGAGATCGCGGCGCCCCTGGCGGCCTGGTCGACCTTCCTCTATGCCGTGCTGCTGCTCCTGATCGTGCTTGTGATGCCGGGCGGCATCGCAGCCCTGCTCGATTTCCGCAATCGCCGTCCGCTCGCGAGCAACCGCGCCATCGTACCGCGTCCGGCCGCGCTCGCCGACATCGTGCGCCGGAGCAAGGCCGACAAGGCGCTGGCACTGCGCGGCGTCTCCTTGAGTTTTGGCAATGTGAAGGCGATCGACGGCCTCGACCTCGATGTCGCGCCGGGGCAAATCCACGGGCTGATCGGTCCGAACGGCAGCGGCAAGACCACGACGCTGAACGTCATCTCCGGCTATTACGCCGCCAAGGCCGGCACGATGACGCTGGGCGCGGACGCGCTGCCGCCGGGAATGCCGGCGCTGCGCGCGACGCGCGGCATCGCCCGCACCTTCCAGACCCCGCGCGTGATCGGCGAAGCCTCGGTGCTGCAGAACGTGATGATTGGCGGCACCGTGGAGGGCAGGGCGACGTTCCTCGAGGCGCTGCTGGCGCTGCCGCGCAATGCGCAGGACGAGCGGATGCTGGCGGGGAAGGCGCGCGCGCTGCTTGGCGTCGTCGGCCTCGAGACCCTCGCCGATGTCCGCGCCGACCGCCTGCAGCACAGCGAGCTGCGCTTCATCGAGATCGCCCGCGCGCTGATGCTCGATCCGGATTTCCTCCTGCTCGACGAGCCCGCTGCCGGTCTGTCCAACGACGAGATCGAACGGTTGGCCGAGCTGATCAAGGCAATCACCGCCCGCGGTACCGGCGTTCTCCTCGTCGAGCATCACGCTGACCTGATCTTCGACATCTGCCACCAGGTCACCGTGCTCAATCTCGGCCGCACGCTCGCCGCCGGAACGCCCGCCGAAATTCGCGTCCACAAGGAGGTGGTCAGTGCTTACCTCGGCGGCTGAATCCCTGCTCACCGTGGAGCGGCTTGAATCCGGCTACGGCAAGATCCGCGTGCTGCATGGCGTCGATCTCTCCATAGCGGCCGGCGAAGTGGTGGCGCTGCTCGGGCCGAACGGCGCCGGCAAGACCACGCTGCTGCGGGCGCTGTCGGGCCTGTTGCCGGTCAATGCCGGCACCGTGCGCTTCGATGGGCGCGACATCACCAGGATCACGCCGCGCGAGGCGGCGCGCGCGGGCCTCGTGCACGTCATCGAAGGCCATCGCGTGTTCACGCAGATTTCGGTCACCGACAATCTGCTGCTCGCGGGCTACGATCTCCCGCGAAACGAGCGCGCGGCGCGCCTCGACGAGGCGCTGTCGTTTTTCCCCGAGATTGCGGAGAAGCGGCACGAGCGCGGCGGCGCGCTTTCCGGCGGGCAACAACAAATGTTGACCGTGGCGCAGGGGCTGGTGCGGCGGCCGCGGCTTCTGATGCTCGATGAACCCTCGGCCGGCCTGTCGCCGGTCTTGGTCGACCGCGTGCTCAATGTGATCGGACAATTGAAAAAGCAGGGAACCGCGGTGCTGCTGGTCGAGCAGCTTCTGGAGAAGGCGCTCGCCGCCGCCGACCGCGTCTATGCGCTGGTCCAGGGCAACATCGCGCTGGAAGCGCCGACCAGCGAGCACGATCTGCCGAAGCGGCTGGAGCGCGCCTATTTCGGCCACGAGAGCCACGCGCTGGAGGATCAGCCTGCGGCGTCGTGAGCTTGGGGAACCATGAAAGTCCTGTTGACTCCCACGCCTGACTTCCGGCGGCAATATTACGGCGAGCGCGCGCTGCAAGGATTGCAGGCGATCGCCGAGGTCAAGCTGCATGAAGGCGCCGATGCGCTCGAGGCCGCCGGCCTGGTCAGGGCGGCGCAGGATGTCGACATCATCGTTGCCGATCGCGTGACGGAGGGCAGGGGCGAAATCTTTCCACAACTGCCAAAGCTGCGTGCCGTGGTCCGTTGCGCCGTCGACATCCGCAATATCGACGTCGCGGCCGCGTCCAAAGTCGGCGTGCTGGTGACGCGCGCCTCGCCGGGATTCGTGCCGGCCGTCGCCGAGCTTGCGATCGGCTTCATGGTCGATCTGTCGCGCGGCGTCTCATTGGCGAGCGCGGACTATCACGCCGGCCGCAAGCCTGAAGTGAGGATGGGGCGGCAGCTTTCCGGCAGCCGGATCGGCATCATCGGCTATGGCAGCATCGGGCGTTATCTCGCGCCGCTGGCGAAGGCGTTAGGCATGGAAGTGATGGTCGCCGATCCCTTCGCGACCGTCGATGATCCGGACATCAAGCACGTACCGCTCGACGATCTGCTCGTTAGTGCCGATTACGTTGTCTGCCTTGCGATCGCCAATGAGCAGACCGAAAACCTGATCGGCGCTGCGGCACTGGCTCGCATGCAGAAGCACGCCTTCTTCATCAATCTCTCCCGCGGCAACCTCGTCGATGAGGCCGCACTTGCCGCGGCGCTGCGCGAAAACCGCATCGCAGGTGCGGCGATGGATGTCGGCCGCGCGCCGGACCAGATGCCGATGCCGGAGCTTGCAAAGCTGCCCAACGTGATCGCGACCCCGCATATCGGCGGGCTGACGCCGCAGGCGATCGAGCACCAGGCGCTGGAAACGGTGCGGCAGGTCGCCGCGATCATCAAGGGCGAAGCGCCGGTCGGCGCCGTCAACACCGAGCACTGGACGCGGCGGCCATGACGCGAACATCGCGGCTTCCCTTCTTCTATGGCTGGGTCGTGGTCGTCGTGACGTTCATCACCATGGCGATCGGGGTGAATGCACGTACCGCGTTCTCGCTGTTCTTCCCGCCGATCATTTCCGAGTTCGGCTGGGAGCGTGGCATCACCGCCGGCGCATTCTCGTTCGGCTTCATTGTTTCCGCCATCGTCAGTCCGCTGATCGGTGGGCTGATGGACCGCGCCGGTCCGCGCGCGGTGATGGAAGTCGGCGTCGTGCTGATGGCAGGCGGGCTCTTGCTCGCGCCGCTGACGCACGAGCCCTGGCATCTCTACGTCACCATCGGCGTCATGGTCGGCGCCGGCAGCGTCTGTCTGGGTTATTCCGGCCAATCACTATTCCTGCCGAACTGGTTCATCCGCCGCCGTGGCCTCGCCATGGGTATCGCCTTTGCCGGTGTCGGCATCGGCTCGGTCACGCTTCTGCCCTGGGTGCAATATGTGATCGAGCAGACCGGCTGGCGCACCGCTTGCACGTCAATGGGATTGATGGTGCTGATCGTGCTCGCGCCGATCAACCTGTTGCTGCACAAGCGCCCCGAAGACATCGGGCTGCGGCCGGACGGCGACGCCGCGCCGCATCCGTCGGCCAAGCCGGTCTCGAACATCGTCGATCCCATCTGGGCCGGCACCGACTGGACCCTGCCGCTCGCGCTGCGCACCGCGCGGTTCTGGTGGATCGCGCTCGGCTATTTCTGCGGACTGTACATCTGGTATGCGGTGCAGGTGCACCAGACCAAATTCCTGCTCGATATCGGCTTTTCCGCGAATGTCGGCGTCTGGGCGCTCGGCGTCGTCAGCCTGCTCGGCATTCCCGGCCAGATCGTGCTCGGCCATGCCTCCGACCGTATCGGCCGCGAGGCGATCTGGGCGATCTCGTGCCTTGGCTTTGCGATCTGCTTCGCCGCTCTGGTCGCATTGAAATACGAGCCGAGCCTGTGGCTGGTCTATCTCATGGTGTTCACGCAAGGAGCCCTCGGCTACGGCCTCACCTCGATCATGGGCGCGGTGGTGCTGGAGATTTTCCAGGGGCGGAATTACGGCAGCATCTTCGGCAGCATCATGCTCTCGGCGCTCGCCGGCGGCGCCGCGGGGCCATGGGTCACCGGCCTGCTGCACGATCTGACCGGCACCTACACGATCGCGTTCTCGATCGGCATCGCGGTCAGTCTGTTGTCGGCGTTCGCGATCTGGCGTGCCGCGCCCGGCAAGGTTCGTGCGGTAGCCGGCAAGCTGGCCCAAAGGTAGGGTGCACGCACTGTGTCACTTGACGTCGAATGCAACGCCGATTGCCTGCTGCAAATCGCTGGCTGCGCGCACAAAACTGTCAGCCGGCGTGGTTTCGGGATCGATCAGGCGATGCAGGCGGAAGCCGTCCTCCAATGCGAGCAGGATGGCGCCCACCCACGCCGGATCCTCAAAGTTTCTGCCGCTGTGCTTGGACGTGATCGCGACGATCTCCGTGACCATTTGCCGGCGCGCGCGCAGGCGCTTGGCAAGCTCCGGCCGGCGTTTCTCGGCGCGCGCCACGAACAGGATCATTTCCATGTGCAGCAGGGGCGAGCGGCCGAGCGGGTCCTGCTGCGAGCGATCCATGGTGCGAAATGCCTCGAGGTAATCCTTTGGATTCTTGTGCTTCGCCAGCAGATCAAGGCAGCGCCGGATTGCTTGCTCGACGTGATCTTCAAGCATCGCAATGATCAGCTCGTCCTTGCTCGCGAAATTCGAATAGAAAGCGCCGCGCGTGAAGCCTGCGGCGGCTGCGATCGCCTCGACGCTGGCGCCGCCGATGCCCTGTTCCTCGAACACGCGGGCGGCCGCCTCGAACAGTTTGTCGCGGGTCTCATCCCGGGTCGGTCTGGTTCGAACTCTTGACATCGGCGCATTTTAGGGCAGAATGCAATTCGATACAACAGTGTATCGAATTGCAGAGAGCCGGGCGAGGTCACCATGAACGAGCATGCGCAGACCGTTGCAATCGAGCCGCTGTTCAATCCGCTGTCGCCGGATTTCATCCGGGATCCCTATCCGCATTACGAGCGGCTGCGGACCACCGATCCGATGCATCTGAACGCGCATGGCGCGTTCGTCGCCAGCCGTCACGCCGAGGTGAGTCTGGTGCTGCGCGACAAGCGTTTCGGCAAGGATTTTGTCGAGCGCACCATCCGCCGCTACGGCCCCAACATCATGAATGAGGCGATCTTCCGCAGCATGAGCCACTGGATGCTGCAGCAGGATCCGCCGGACCATACCCGCCTGCGCGGCCTGGTGGTGAAGGCGTTCACCGCGCGCCGCGTCGAGGACATGCGGCCGCGCATCCAGCAGGTGGTCGACCAGACGCTCGATGCCGTCGTGGACCAGGGCCACATGGACCTGATCGAGGATTTCGCCTTCCGACTGCCGGTGACCATCATCTGCGACATGCTCGGCATCCCCGAGGAGCATCGCGAGGTTTTCTACAAGGGCTCGCGCGACGGCGGGCGCATCCTCGATCCCGTTCCGCTGACGCCGCAGGAGATCGCGGCGGCGAATGCCAACGGCGCGATGGCGCGGATGTATTTCGAGCAGCTGTTCGAGCTGCGCCGGCGCAACCCCGGCGATGATTTGACAACTCAGCTGGTGCAGGCGGAAGAGGCCGGCGACAAGCTCTCCAATGAGGAGCTCACCGCCAACATCATCCTGCTGTTCGGCGCCGGTCACGAGACCACCGTCAATCTGATCGGCAATGGCCTGTTGGCGCTCTGCCGCAACCCGGATCAGCTCGCGCTGCTCAAAGCCAATCCTTCCCTGATCGGCAATGCGATCGAGGAATTCCTGCGTTACGACTTTTCGGTGCAGTTGACCGGCCGGGTGACGCTGGAGGACATCGAGGATCTCGGCGGCAAACGCATCCCGAAGGGCGAGAGCGTGCTCTGCCTGCTCGGCTCCGCCAACCGCGATCCGGCGGTCTATCCGGACCAGCCGGACCGGCTCGACATCACAAGGCCCAACGTCAAGCCGCTGTCCTTCGGCGGCGGCATCCACTTCTGCCTCGGCGCCCAGCTCGCCCGAATCGAGGCCGAGGTCGCGATCTCCAGCCTGTTGCGCCGGCTGCCGGAGCTGCGGCTGGATGACGCGGAGAACCCGGAATGGCGGCCGACCTTCGTGCTGCGTGGCCTGAAGCGGCTCCCCGCAAGCTGGTAAAAATCTTGGCGTCAAGCTGTCACTTTAGCTTGCTGTGACTTCGCCATACTTGTCTCTATATATGGTGTGCTCCGGCGGTGAGGCGCGGATTGGCCGCCGCTGCCGGAAGTTGCCTGTGAGGAGACCCCGTGCAGACGACCCTGCTCGGATTGGCGATTGCTTTCATACTTGCGCTGATAGCTGCGCTGGTCGGACCGTATTTCGTCGATTGGAACCAGTTCCGGCCGCAATTCGAGGCTGAGGCGAGCAAGGTGATCGGCGCCCCGGTGCGGGTGGCCGGCGCGCTCGATGCGCGGCTGTTGCCGACACCGACCTTGCGGCTGCGCTCGGTCGTGGTCGGCGGCGCCAACGATCTCGGCAAGGTCCGCGCCGACAAGCTCGACGTCGAATTCTCGCTCGGCGAGTTGATGCGCGGCGAATGGCGCGCCAACGAGCTCACCGTCGACGGGCTGGCGCTTGATCTCGGCCTCGACCCGCAGGGCCGGATCGACTGGCCGGCCTCGAACGGCACCTTCAATTTTGCTTCGCTCGCGATCGACCGGCTGAATCTTACCGGCCGCGTCGCGCTGCATGATGCGGTGAGCCGCTCTACGCTGGAGCTGAACGACATCGCCTTTTCCGGCGACGTGCGCTCGCTCGCGGGCTCGGTGCGCGGCGACGGCAAATTCGTCGTCGAAGGAACGCGCTATCCGTTCCGCGTCTCCTCCGGCCAGAGCCCGGACGGCAACAGTACCCGCGTTCACCTGATCATTGATCCCGGCGAGCGGCCGCTCGCGATCGATCTCGAGGGAATGCTCAGCTTCGAGGCGCGCGCGCCGCGCTTCGACGGCGTGGCCGCGGTGGCGAAGCCGCCGCCGAAAAAGGGCGCCGAGAATGCCGCCACGCCGTGGCGCGTATTGGCCAGGGTCAAGGCCGATCATTCCGCGGCCCAGTTCGAGCAGATCGAGGCGAGCTATGGCGCGGAAGATCGCGCGATGAAGCTCGCGGGCTCCGGCGATGTCAGGTTCGGTGCCTCGCCGCTGCTGCGTATTGCACTCTCCGCGCGTCAGCTCGATGCCGACAAGTTCCTTGCAAGGGACAAGGACTCCGGCCCCGAGCCGGCGCATCTGGTGCCGGCGCTGCATGCCTGGCTCACCGAACTGCCGCGCGCGCTGATCAAGACCAGGATCGAGGCGAGCGCCGAGCAGATCATGCTGGGCGGCCGCCCGCTGCAGAACGTATCGGTCGATATGCACGGCGATGCCGCGCCCTGGGCGATCGACCGCATGGATTTCCGCGCGCCCGGCTCAACGCAAGTCTCCTTCACCAATGTCGGGGCGGCATCCAGCTCCGCCAATGGCTTCTCCGGCGCGCTCGACATCGGCTCCTCCGATCCCGACGTGCTTCTGGCCTGGCTGCAGGGCAAGAACGACGTGGTCCGCCGCACGCAGAAGCCGCTGCATCTCAACGGCGATGTCAGTGTCACCCACGATCGCGTCGCGATCGACAAGCTCAAGGCCGAGATCGAAGGCGGCACGGTCGAGGGCCGTGTCGCGGTGGCGTCGCTGTCGCCCGGTCCAAGCGCCCGTGTCGAAGCGGCGCTGAAGGCGGAACGCCTCGACCTCGATGCGGCCGCGACGTTTGTGCGATCGCTGGCGGGGCCGGATGCGAATTGGCCGGACGAAGCGGCGGTATCGCTCGACATCGGCAATGCCGTTTCCGCCGGGCAGGAACTGCGGCCGTTCGCGGCGAAGTTCGGCTACAATCCGAAGACGCTGTCGCTTGCGCAGTTGAAATTCGGCCAGCCGGGCGGCGTCGTGGTCGAAGGCTCCGGCAATTTCGATCGCAGCGATGCGACCGGGCATCTGGCTCTGAACGCGAGCGCTGCCTCGCTCGGCCAGATCAATTCGATGGTGGCGCCGCTGGCGCCGGGGTTGGCCGCGCGGCTCGATCAGGCCGCGACCGTCCCCGGTGCCGCGCGGCTGAAACTTCAGCTCGATATCGCCAAGAATGCCGGCAAGGCGACACTCGCCGATGCCCGCGCCGCGTTCGAGCTGAACGCTCCGCAGCTCAGCGGCACGATCACCGTCACTGCAAAGCCGGAAATCGCGGCACTCCGCGCCTTCGATGTCGACAAGCTCGGCCGCAACGAATTGACGCTCGAATCGAAATTCTCCGCCGAGCGGGCCAATGCGCTGCTCGCCGTGCTGGGACTGGACAAGGCGATTGCGGCCGGCGAGGGCGGTGCGCAATTCGAGGGATCGGTGACCGGCGAGTGGAAAGCGCCGCTGCGGCTGAGTGCGAAGATCTGGGGCGCCGGCATCGACGCCGAGCTGCAGGGTACGGCCGAGCCATGGGCAATGTTCTCAAAAGCCAGCGCCAATCTGAAAGTGCGCAGCATCAATCTCGCGCCGACATTCGGCCTCAAGCCGTCGGATCCTCTCGCGCAAAACATCCGGCTGTTCGCGCGGGCCTCGCTCGCGGGCAACAAGCTGACCCTGGATGACATCGATAGCGTCGCCGCCGGCTCGCGCCTGCGCGGACGTTTGGCGCTGACGCTCGACGACGAGAAAGTGGTCGATGGCGAAGTTGGGCTCGATTCCATCGATCTCGCGCCGGCCTTTGCGCTGGCGATCGGCGCCGCCGGCCATGACACGACGGAGCCGCTGACCTCCGGCCTGATGAAAGGCTGGCGCGGCCGTGTCGCGTTCCAGGCGCTGCGCGGCGCGCTGCCGGGCGGCGGCGAATTGCGCCCGGTGAGCGGCACCGTCAAGAGCGATGGCCAGTCGCTCACCTTCGAGAACCTCAAGGGCAAGCTCGGCGGCGGCGAGGCGGTCGCCACCATCGATGCGCGGCCCGATCCCAACGGCATCGCGATCAATTCGCGGCTCGATTTCTCCGGCGTCGACGGCACAGCGCTGCGCTATCGCAATCTGAAGATGCCGTCCGGCCGCACCTCGCTGCAGATGACGCTGATGAGCCGGGGCCGCAGCGCCGCGGCGCTGGCGGGCGTGTTGTCGGGCAGCGGCACCATCACGCTGGAATCCGCCAGCATCCCGGGGCTTGACCCGCGCGCCTTCGAGGTCGCGATCCGCGCCAGCGATGCGGGCCAGGTCACCGACGACAACAGGCTGAAGCAGATCGTGGCTCCCGTGCTGGCCGGGGGCAATCTGCCGATCGCGACCGCGCAAATCCCGTTCAACATTCGCGACGGACGGCTGCGCATCGACGCCACGACGCTCGATGCCGGCAATGCCCGCGCCATTGTTTCCGGCGGATACGACATGCTGGCCGACCAGGCGGATGTTCGCTTGAGTTTCTCGACCAACGCAATCGGGTCGGCGACGAGCCGGCCGGAAATCCAGCTGTTCGCGGCGGGCACGCCGGATTCGCTGACGCCGATCCTCGACGTGACGCCGCTGTCCTCGTGGCTTGCCGTGCGCACCATCGATCGCGAAACCAGGCGGCTCGACGCCATCGAGCGCGGGGAGCCGCCGCCGTTCGAGCCATCCGTGCCGCCGTCGACGGCGGCCCTGCCGTCGCCGGCCACGCCCGAGGCGCCGATGCCCGGCCGCGATCCGCGCCGCCTGCCGCCGAAGGCAAATGTTATCCCGGCGCGTCCGCCAATCGTGCCACCGGCACCCGCGCCGCCGCTGGTGAGCCAGCAGGCTGCGCCGCCCTTGCCGCCACCGATCGAGGTGCGGCCGCCACCGGGACCGGCGCCGCTTGCTCCCAGGCCCAGGCCACCGCCGCGCCCGCCGATGGTGCTGACGCCTCCGCCCACGCAGCCGTGAAGCTTGAGATCGCAAGATTCTTGAGATCGCAAGAACTCTTGAGATCGCAGGACTTCCGCCTATGCTCGCCAACCGGGCGGCTTTGCGGTTAGGCTTGGCCCTCGCGGGGATTCTCGGGACATGATGACGCTGCGCCAGGTTGAGGTCATCCGCGCCGTGATGGTGACAGGCACCATTGGCGGGGCGGCAAAACTGCTCAACGTGTCGGCGCCCGGCATCAGCCGGCTGGTGAAGTACACCGAGCGCTCGCTCGGCATCCGCTTCTTCCAGCGCCAGAACGGCCGCTATTTCCCGACCTCGGAAGCGCAGAACATTTTTGAGCAGATCAACGGCGTCTACAAGAAGGTCGAGGATCTCTCCGGCATCATCTCCAAGATCGGTCACGGCGCGCTGTCGGAATTGCGCGTGGCTTCGGTGCCGAGCATCTCGCAGGTGATGGTGCCGCGCGCGATCGAGCGTGTGCGCCGCCGCTATCCCGATCTCGGCATCGACATCAACATCCTCAAGATCGAGGAGGCGATCGACTATCTGATGCTGGGCAAGGGCGACTGCGTCGCCATGAGCTACCGGCTCGATCATTCCGGTCTGGACTTCATGCCGCTCGCCTCGGGCGAGCTGTTCTGCATCGTGCCGCTCGGCCACGAGCTCGCCGGCCGCAAGCAGGTCACCGCCGCGGAGATGACGCGCTATCCCCTGATCGGCATCGATCCCAACGATCCCTATGGCCGGATCATGGCCGGGATTTTTGCGCGCAACAGGCTGAGCTACGACATCACCATCAAGGCGCGGTTCGGCACCACCGTCTGCGCGCTGGTGAAGGCCGGGCTCGGCATCGCCGTGATCGACCAGTTCACCGTCGCGCATGGCGGCTACCCGGGCGTCGAGCTGATCCGCATCGCCGAGCCGACGCGGTTCGACACCTACATCGCGGTTAAACGCGGCGGCTCGCTGTCGCTGCATGTCGAGTATTTCATCGACAGCCTGCGCTCGGAAATGCGCGCGCTCGAGCCCGGCCGGACGGCTGCAAAGGTTGCCGTTTCGCGCGGGCGCAGAAAATAACATGATGTTATGTTCATGCGATAAATGGGTAATTGTGTTAGACGGGGGAAAGACTATCGTTTGCGGGACTGACATGACCTCGCGCGCGGCGTGAGGCCTTTTCCTTTAAAACGAGAGCCGACCGCCACCGTGCCCACGCGCCCATCCCGCCGCCGCTTCCTGACCGGACTGATCGGCGCGCCGATCGCCCATTCCGCATCGCCCGCGATGCATGAAGAGGCCGCCGACGCGCTGGGCGTGCGCTGCCATTATCAGCTGATCGAAGTCGCAGGCGCCGACCGCGCCGGCTTGCGCGCCATGCTCGATGGCGTGCGTCGACTCGGCTTTGCCGGCGTCAATGTCACCTTCCCCTACAAGGAAGCGGTGGTCGAGCTGTTGGACGAACTCGCGCCCGGTGCGGCCGCGATGCAGGCGGTGAATACCGTGGTGGTGCGCGATCAGGAATTGGTCGGTTACAACACCGATACCACGGGCTTTGCGCGGGCTGCTGCCGATCTCGTCGCCGATTCCGGCCATGGCTCCGTCGCGGTCATCGGCGCCGGCGGCGTCGGCAAGGCGATCGCCTTTGCGCTGGCGAGCCTGAACGTGTCCGAAGTCCGCATCTTCGATACCGAGCGCGCCAAGGCGGAAAAGCTTGCGAGCCTGCTCGGCGCGCACAAGGGCATCGTCGTCGCCGACAGTGTCGAGGCCGCGCTCAGAAGCGCCGTCGGCCTCGTCAACGGCACGCCGGTCGGCATGCTGCCGAGCCGCGGCATGCCGGTGCCGGAAACGCTGCTGCGGCCGGAACTGTGGGTCGCGGACGCCGTCTATTCGCCGCTGCACACGCCGCTGCTGCTGGCCGCGAAAGCGAAGGGCGCGCGGATCATGACCGGGCGGGAACTCGCGATCTGCCAGGCGGCGGACGCGTTCGAGCTGTTCACGGGACTTGCGCCATCGGCAGCAGTAATGGGAAATGCCTTTGATCGTGTGATGGCGGAGCGGAGCGACGCCTCGTACGCAGCCTGACAAGGCGGCCGGGACAAGGCCGCCAGAGAACAGAACAAGAGAAGTGAAAGGGAGGAGACGCATGAAGCCAATCATTTGGGCCGGCGCGGTGCTGGCGATCATCGCGAGCGGCGCGGCATCCGCGCAATCGATCAAGCTCGCGGACGTCGCCGAACTCTCGGGCGGCGGCGCCACCGTCGGCACCAACTGGAAGAACGGCATCGATCTCGCGGTCGAGGAGATCAACGCCAAGGGCGGCATTTTGGGCCATAAGATCGAAGTCACCCATGCCGACTCGCAATCCAATCCCGGCGTCGCCCGCGCCCAGGTGCAGAAGGCACTCGACGGCGAGCCTTATGTGCTGCTTGGGCCCGGCTATTCCGGTTCGGTGAAGGTGACGGCGCCGCTCGCGGCCGAAGCGGGGATCACCGAGATTATGGGCGGCGAAGCCGCCGAGCTGACCCAGGCCGGCAACAAATTCATCTTCCGCACCTCTTTCGGCCAGCAATCCTCGATGCCGAAGGTCGCGAAATACATCAACGATGAATTGAAGGCGAAATCGGTCGCGGTGGTCTGGGTCAACAATGATTTCGGCCGCGGCGGACGCGACGTCATCACCAGGGAATTCGGCCGCCTCGGCATCAAGGTCGCTGCCGACATTTCCACCGAAGCGGGACAGGCCGACTTCGCCGCCGATGTCGCCAAGGTCAAGGCCGCCGCGCCGGAAGCGGTCTTCATCTATCTCAATGAGGAAGAGAGCGCGCGCATCCTGAAAGAATTGAAGCGCCAGGGCGTCACCGTGCCCCTGATGGGCGAAACCACTTTGGTCGGGCAGAAGGTCATCGAGCTGGCCGGTGATGCCGCCAATGGCGCGCGCGGACATGTCGGTCTCACGACCGATGCACCGGTCGAGCTGATCAAGGCGTTCCGCGAAAAATTCGCGAAGAAGTACAACTACGTGCCTGACCACAACGGCATCAAGGGTTATCTTTCGGTCTACATGGTCAAGGCGGCGACCGAAAAGATGGGCAAGCTCGATTCCAGGAACATCGCCAACACGCTGCATGGCATGACCATCAAGGCGTCAGACGAACCCGGCATGCTGATGGACGTGACGTTCGACGAGAACGGCGACATCGACCGCCAGGGATTCCTGGTCGAGGTCGTCGAAGGCAAGCAGGTGGTCAAGCAGGTGCTGCCGAAGCTCCACTAAAACTTCGGAGCTTGCGGGCCTGTTCCGGCTGCGGCCGGGGAAAAACGAGCCATGTCTGATCTGCTCGACCTTCTGGTGGCGGGGCTTGCGACCGGCGCGATCTACGCGCTGGTGGCGGTCGGCTTCACGCTGCTGTGGCAGACCTCGCAGACCATCAACTTCGCGCAGGGCGAGTTCGTCATGCTGCCGGCCTTCTTCATGCTGGCCGTCATGCATGCCGGCGCGCCGTTCTGGCTCGCGATCCTGATCGGCATCATCCTCTCGATGATCCTGCTCGGGCTCGGCTTCAAGCTGCTGCTGGTCGACCCGATGCTGCGCCACGGCGTGCTGCCGCTCGCGATCGCGACCATGGCGCTTGCCATCGGGATCAAGGAGGCGGTGAAGCAGTTCTTCAGCGCCGAGGCGTCGCCGTTTCCCTCCGTGGTGCCCGCCGGCGAGGTCTCGATCCTCGGGCGCGCCGTGTCGCTGCAAAGCCTCGGCGTGCTGGCGCTGGCGATCCTTGCGGTGATCGGGTTGACGGCGCTCCTGAACCGCACCTCGATCGGCCGCCAGATGCAGGCGGTGGCGCAGAATCCGAATGTCGCGCGGATCATCGGCATTCCCGTCGAGCGGATGATCCTGCTGACCTTCCTGATCAACGCGTTTCTGGTCGCGGTCGCCTCGCTCCTGATCACGCCGATCTATCTGGCGAAATTCTCCAGTGGCGAGGTGCTGGGGCAGGCCGCCTTCATCGCGGCCATTGTCGGCGGCTTCAACCAGGTGCGCGGGGCGATCGCGGGCGGTCTGCTGATCGGCATAGTGGACAATTTATCCGCGGCCTATGTCTCGACGCAGTACCGCGCCGCGGTGCCGATCATCCTCCTGATCGTCATCATCCTGTTCCGCCCGCAGGGCCTGCTCGGCCGCGCCGAGGAGCGCACGGTATGAACGCCGTCCGCAAAATTCTGTGGGCTATACTGGGCATCGCCGTGATCGCGGCGCTGATCGTCGTTCCCATGAACTTCGGCCGCTATGGCCTGTTCATCCTGAGCCAGTGGGCGGTGATGACCATCGCAGCGATGGGATTGAATCTCACGCTCGGTTATGCCGGGCAGGTCTCGCTGGCGCAGGGCGCCTTTGTCGGCATCGGTGCCTATACCGCGGCGATCATGACCGCCCACGGCCTGCCGCTGGTATCGGCACTGGCGGTTGCGATCCTGCTCTGCTTTGCGATCGGCTGGGTGCTCGGCTATCCCGCGCTTCGGGTGCAGCACCATTACCTCGCCTTTGTCACGCTGGCCTTCTCGACGCTCGCATTTCTTGTGTTCCGCAACGAGAGCTGGCTGACCGGCGGCACCTACGGCATCTCCAACATCCCGCGGCCGCACATCTTCGGCCTCGCCACTGGCAAGCCGCTGCCTTTCTATTATGTCTGCCTCGGCATGCTCGGCATCGTCACCGCCGCGATGTGGTGGCTGATCCGCTCGCCCTGGGGCCGCGCCTTCATGGCGCTGCGCGAGAATCCATTGCGCGCGCAGTCGCTCGGGGTCGACACCCGCCGCTACACGCTGATGGCGTTTGCGATCGGTTCGGCGCTCGGCGGCGTCGCCGGCACCATCTATGCGCCGCTGACGCAATATATCGACCCCGTGCCGTTCAACCTCTCGCTCTCGCTCGATCTCCTGATGATGGTGATCGTCGGCGGCTCCGGATTCTTCTTCGGTCCTTACCTCGGCGCGATGATCGCGGTGCTGCTGCCGGAATGGCTGCGCTTCACCGAGGGCTATTACCTCATGCTCTATGCGCTTGCGGTGATCCTGCTCCTGATCTGGTCGCCGACCGGCATTCTGGGAATCCTCGACCGCTATCGCGCCAATCGCCGTACCAAGGCGGCGTCCGCGCTCCGCGCCGTCGCCAAATCGAGACTGGAGACGGCGCAATGAGGGCGGTGCTCCAGGTCAGCAACATCAAAAAGAACTTTGGCGGCATCACCGCGGTCAATGGCGTTAGTTTTGACGTGCAGGAAGGGGAAATTCTCGGGTTGATCGGACCGAATGGTTGCGGCAAGTCGACCTTGTTCAACTGCATCCTCGGCCAGCTCACGCCGAGCGGCGGCGAGGTCAAGGTCGACGGCAAGATCGTCACGGGCTTGCGGCCATCCGAACTCAACCGCCTCGGCGTCAGCCGCACCTTTCAGCTGCTGCAGGTGTTCCCGAAATTGTCCGTGCGCGAGAATCTGATCCTGGCGGGGCAGGAGCATCAGGGCAGCATGATGTCGCGGCTGTTCGGCCGTTCCGATGCAGGGCTGAGTGACAGTGCGAACCAGATGATCGGCTTCTTCAAGCTCGACCATCTCGCCGATGAGCCCGCAGGCGGGCTGTCCTACGGCCAGCAGAAGCTGCTGGATGCTGCGATGGCGTTCATGGGCGGCCCGCGGCTGGTGCTGCTCGACGAGCCCGCCGGCGGCGTCAATCCCTCGATGCTGTCGGACCTCAAGGAACGGCTCGCCGCGATCAACCGCGAGCGCCGTGCCACCTTCGTGGTGATCGAGCACAACATGGAATTCGTGATGTCGCTGTGCTCGCGCGTCATGGTGATGGCAGAGGGTGAGGTGCTGGCGACGGGGCGGCCGGATGAAATCCGCAAAAACCCCGCCGTGATCGAAGCCTATCTCGGACATTGAGGGCGCCATGAGCGACACGATCCTGGATGTGAAAAATCTCGTCGGCGGCTACGGCAAGATGACCATCCTGAACGGCACCAGCTTTTCGGTGCCGAAGGCATCGATCACCACCATCATCGGCCCCAATGGCGCCGGCAAGTCCACCGTGTTCAAGGCGATCTTCGGGCTGTTGAAGCTGCGCGAGGGCAAGGTGATCTTTCGCGGCCAGGACGTCACAGGCCTGAGCCCGCGCGCCCTGCTCAATGCCGGCATCTGCTATGTGCCGCAGGGCCGCAACATCTTCCCGGAACTGTCGGTGCGCCACAATATCGAGCTCGGCGCGGTTGTCGCGCCTGACATCACCGATCTGCGCGACCGGATCGACGCGGCGCTCGACCGCTTTCCCGTGTTGCGCACAAAGGCGAAGCAGCAGGCTTCAACCCTGTCGGGCGGCGAGCAGAAGCAGCTCGAAATCGCCCGTGGCCTCCTGCTCAATCCGCAACTGATGCTGATCGACGAGCCCTCGATCGGATTGTCGCCGCTGATGGTGCTGCAGACCTTCAGCATGCTGAAGGTGCTGCGCGATCGCGGCGTCTCGATCCTGATGATTGAGCAGAACGCGCGCACGGCGCTTGAGTACTCCGATTTCGGCATCGTGCTCGAGCTCGGCCGCACCCGCCTGTTCGACCGGGCCGAGAATGTGCTGAACGATCCCCGCATCGGACAATTGTTCCTCGGCGGCGCCATGGAGGAGAGTGCGGCATGAACAAGCGCTCGATCGCCACCGTCTCGCTGTCAGGCGCGCTCGACGAGAAGCTGCGCGCGATTTCCTCGGCAGGATTTTCGGCGGTCGAGATTTTCGAGAACGATCTCTTGTCCTTTGCCGGACGCCCGAGTGACGTCGGCAAGCTCTGCCACGATCTGGGCCTCGAGATTTGTGCCTTCCAGCCTTTCAGGGACTTCGAGGGCATGGGCGAGCCGCAACGCGCCCGTTGCTTTGCGCGTGCCGAGCGCAAGTTCGATCTGATGCAGGAGCTGCAGACCGATCTGCTCCTGATTTGCAGCAATGTCTCGCCGGCCTCGCTCGGCGGCATCGACCGCGCCGCCGCCGATTTTCATGAACTTGGCGAGGCGGCGGCGAAACGCGGCCTGCGTGTCGGCTATGAGGCGCTGGCCTGGGGCCGGCATGTCAGCGATTACCGCGACGCCTGGGAGATCGTGCGCCGCGCCGACCACAAGTCGATCGGCGTCATCCTCGACAGCTTTCACATCCTGGCGCGCGCCCTGCCGACTTCGGCGATCCGTTCCATTCCCGCCGACAGGATTTTCCTGGTTCAGCTTGCCGACGCACCAAAGCTCGACCTCGACATCCTGTCCTGGAGCCGGCATTTCCGCTGTTTTCCGGGGCAGGGCGAGCTGCCGGTCCCTGATTTCATGGAGGCGATCGCCGCGACTGGCTATGCCGGGCCGCTGTCGCTCGAAATCTTCAACGACCAGTTCCGCGCCGGCTCCGCGGCTCGCACCGCGATCGATGGCATGCGTTCGCTGATCCTGCTGGAGGACGGGCTCGCGGCCAAACCGCAAATCGCGCCGAAGGCGCACAGCCACGGCGTCGGCTTTGTCGAGTTTGCCGTCAATGAGGTGAAGGCGATCGAGCTGGCCGCACTGTTCGGCCAGCTCGGATTCCGCAAGACCGGCAAGCATCGCAGCAAGGCGGTGGAGCGCTGGTCGCAAGGCAAGGTCGAGCTCGTGATCAATTGCGAGACCGACGGCTTTGCGCATTCGCACTACGTCACCCATGGTCCCGGCGTTTGTGCGATCGCGCTCGACGTTGAAGATGCCGGTCGCACCATGGCGCGCGCGGAGGCCTTGAAGGCGCGCACTTTCTATACGCCGGTCGGGCCGGGCGAGCTGGAAATCCCGGCGATCCACGGCGTCGGCGGCAGTCTGCTTTACTTCCTCGATACCGAGGGCAAGAACTGGGACACCGACTTCGAGGCACTTCCGAGCCGCGCCAATGCAGACCGCCTCCGCGCGGTCGATCACATTTCACATTCGATGTCCTATGACGAGATGCTGTCGTGGCTGTTGTTCTACACCGGCATCCTCGATCTCAGGCGGCTGCCGCAGCAGGAGATCGCCGACCCGCGCGGGCTGGTGCAGAGCCATGCCATCATCAACACCGATCAGAGCCTTCGCCTTGTTCTCAACGGCTCGGCGGCGACGCGGACGCTGTCGGCGCGATTCATCTCGGAATTCTTTGGTTCGGGCGTGCAGCACATCGCATTTTCCTGCGAGGACATTTTTGCGACCGTGGCCGACATGCGAGGGCGCGGCGCGGGCTTTCTCGAAATTCCCGGCAATTACTACGACGACATCGAGGCCAAATACGACCTCGATGCCGCCACCATGGCGGCGCTGCGTGCCAACCAGATCCTCTACGACCGCGAAGGCGAGGGCGAGTTCTTCCAGGTCTACACCCACATTTTCGACGAACGCTTCTTCTTCGAGATCGTGGAGCGGCGCAACTACCAGGGTTTTGGCGCGGCCAATGCCGCGATCCGGCTGGCGGCGCAGGCGCGGGAGGTGCGGCCGCTCGCGATCCCCCGCATTTAGAGTTTCCAATCAAAACAAAAACGGGGAGGCCGTTCAACGGCTTCTGACGGCGCAGATCAAGCGGCCAGCTCCGGCGCGGGCATGCCGCGCTGGAACAGCAACAGATCGAGCGGCGGCGGTTCCTTGCGGCGCGCGTTGTCGGCGCCTTCTCGGCCCGGGCCAGCCTGACGGAGACCGACCACCGGCTCGGCCTGACGACTGGTTACTATTTCGTGCAGGCCGCGAGCGTTACCGAAGCATGAACGCAAGGAATCGCATTTGAGCGCAATCCTCGCCGATCGATTTTACCGAATCATCGCAACCCGTTGCTATAGGTGGAGCCGTCGCGCGCTTGCTCGGATCTGTCGCGCTTGAAGGTTGTCGTATGGGGCTGACAAAATCTTATCTGCAGGATCTCGACGACGCGATTTCGCGCGGATCGGCCGAGAGCCGCGAGCGTGCGCTGTGGCATGCGACCGACCTTTTGATCGCGGGCAGCTACAGCGAGGAAGAGGTTCTGACTTTCGGAAAGGTGATCGGGCGGCTCGCCGACGAGATCGAGGTCCAAGTCCGCGCCCAGCTCTCCGAGCGACTTGCGCGTTTCGACGGCGCGCCGGCCAATGTCATCCACAAGCTCGCCTTTGACGATGCGATCGAGGTCGCGCGGCCGGTGCTGGAGGAATCCACCCGGCTCGACGATGAAACCCTGATCGCCAACGTGCGCAGCAAGAGCCAGGCGCACATGCTGGCGATCTCCAAGCGCCAGACGATCGGAGAAGCCGTCACCGACGTGCTGGTCGCACGCGGCAACCGCGCCGTAGTGAACTCGCTTGCCGGCAACGGCGGCGCCAATTTCTCGAACTCCAGCCTGCTGCACATGGTCAAGCGTGCGGAGGGCGATTCGATCCTCGCCGAGCAGCTCGGCTTGCGCAAGGACATCCCGCGCCAGCTGTTCCAGCAGCTGATCGCCAAGGCGACCGATGACGTGCGCAAGCGGCTCGAGAACGAACGTCCGGAGATGATGGGGGAGATCGGCGCCTCCGTGGTCGACGTCGCCGGCGAATTGCAGTCCAAGTTCGGCCCGGTGTCGCGGACTTACTTCGTCGCCAAGCGCGTGGTGACGAGCCAGCATCGCTCCGGCAATCTGAACGAGGCCAGCATTTCCGGCTATGCGCTCTCGCACAAGGTCGAGGAAGTCACCATTGGCCTGTCGCTGCTCTGCGCCCTGCCGGTCGACGTGATCGAGCGCGTGCTGATCAACCGCGACCGGCAGATGCTTCTGATCCTCGCCAAGGCGCTGAGCTTCTCATGGAGCACCACCATGGCGCTCTTGTTCCTCGGCGCCAAGGACCACCGCATCACCGCCAGGGATCTCGCCGACCTCGAACGCGAATTCGGCCGGCTCAATGTCGCGACCTCGAAGAGCATCCTGGAGTTCTACCGCACGCGGCGTGACGCCGATTCGAGCGAGCCAGGCGCGGGCCGCGAAGTTCAGTTCGCCGTGAACTGAAGGCTTGGAACAGGCAGGGGATACGACCATGAGCTCTCTTCTCCGCGGCAACGCCAGCGAAGGCCAGCTCGACCGCTCTGCCTCGGAGATGGCTTGGCTCGTGCTCGAGGCCGCCAACGACCTCGGCGACGAGGCGACCGTGGAGGCCTGCCGCCGGGTTATCGACGCGGACCTGAAGGGCATGCAGGCCGCGCAGGCCGACCTGCAGGTGGTCGTCCACTATTTCAGGTAATCAGCCCGCCCCAAGGGCCAGGGCGATATTGTAGGTCGCAAGGCTCGCGGCGTAGGCCAGCGCGAGCATATAGCCGAACGTCAGCGCCATGTATTTCCAGCTTCCGGTCTCGCGGCGGATCACCGCGAGCGTGGAGGCGCATTGCGGCGCGAAAATGTACCAGGCCAGCAGCGACAGCGCGGTCGCCAGGCTCCATTTGGTGGCGAGCACCTCGCCGATCTGCGCGGCCGCTTCCTTGCCGCCTTCGATCGCATAGACCGTACCAAGTGCGGCCACCGCAACCTCGCGCGCCGCCATGCCCGGGATCAGCGCCACCGCGATCTGCCAGTTGAAGCCGACCGGCAGCAGCAGCGACTCGATCGCCTTTCCGAGCATGGCCGCGAGGCTGTAGTTGATCGCAGGCCCCTCGGCGCCCGCAGGCGGCTGCGGGAACGACGCCAGAAACCAGATCAGCACCATCATCGAGAAGATCGTGGTTCCCGCGCGCTGCAGGAACATCTTGGCGCGGGTATAGATGCCGATTGCAATTCCGCGCAGTCGCGGCATCTTGTAGTCGGGCAATTCCAGCATGAACGGCGCGGGCTGATAGTCGCGCCACATCAAGAATTTGATCAGGAAGGACATGCCGAGCGCGCTGACGATGCCGGCGGCGTAGAGGCCGAACATCACGAGCCCCTGCAGGTTGATCCAGCCCCCGATCAATTTCGGCGGAATGAACGCCGAGATGATCAGCGTGTAGACGGGAATGCGCGCCGAGCAGGTCATCAGCGGCGCGATCAGGATCGTGGTCAGCCGGTCGCGGCGGTTGTCGATCACGCGCGTCGCCATGATGCCGGGAATCGCGCAGGCGAAGCTCGACAATAGCGGAATGAAGGCGCGGCCATGCAGTCCGGCGCCGCCCATGATGCGGTCCATCAGGAACGCCGCACGCGCCATGTAGCCGAAATCTTCCAGCAGCAGGATGAACAGGAAGATGATGATGATCTGCGGCAGGAACACGATCACGCTGCCGACGCCGGAGATCACGCCGTTCTGCAGGAAGCTTTGCAACAGGCCGGCCGGCAGCGTGTCGTGCACGAACTCCCCGAGCGAGTCGAAGCCCGACGACAGGAGTTGCATCAAGGGCTGCGCCCAGGCGAACACCGCCTGGAACATCACGAACAGAATCAGGAGCAGGATCGCAAGCCCGCCGATCGGATGCAGCACGATCGCGTCGATCCGCGCGGTCCAGGTGTCCGGCCGCGCCGGCAGGCTGACGCTGGAGGCGATGATGCGGTCGGCCTCGCGCTGGGTCGCGCGCAGTTCGGACACGGTGAGCGGCTGCCAGAGATTTTCGCGCGGCTTGGTCGACGCCTGCGCCAGCAGTTCGTCGGTCAGGCGCAACAGGTCGGCGGTGCCGCCCTTGCGCACCGCGATCGAGGTGACGACCGGCACGCCGAGCGCTTCCGACAATTTCGGCACGTCGACGGTGACGCCGCGTCGCGTGGCGATGTCGAACATGTTGAGCACCAGCGCGATCGGCCGGCCGGTGCTCTTGAGTTCAAGCAGCAAACGGATGGTCAGCCGCAGGTTGGTGGAATCGGCCACGCAGAGCACGAGGTCGGGCAGGACTTCGCCCCGGGTACGGCCGAGCACGATGTCGCGCGTGATCTCCTCGTCGGGGCTGCGGCCGCGCAGCGAATAGGTGCCGGGCAGGTCGACCACGGACACCTGCCGGCCCTGCGGCGTCACGAACGCGCCTTCCTTGCGCTCGACGGTGACGCCCGGATAGTTCGCGACCTTCTGCCGGCTGCCAGTCAGCGCGTTGAACAGCGAGGTCTTGCCGCTGTTCGGCGTGCCCACCAGGGCGAGATGCATCAGAGGGGCTTCCATGCTCGACTATATCCGGTCGCCTCAGGCGACGATGATGGCCATGGCTTCGCGCCGGCGCACCGCGATGGTGACATTCTCGACCCGAACCGCGATCGGATCGCCGCCGACAATGCCCTCATGCAGCACCTCGACACGCGCGCCTTCGACAAAGCCGAGCTCGATCAGCCGGCTTTCGAGCTCGACGTCCGAGAGCGTCGAGCCCGCGTCATGGGCGGCGAGATGCTGAATCACGCCCGAATAGCCGCACTTGGCCAATCCCAGCGGCAGGGGCGGTTTTGCTTCGGTTTGTCCGGTCATCATCTCTATTTTCAATCGCGGCGCGCGAGGTCAAGCGCGGCCCTCGCCACGGGGCTTACCTTAGAGCGATTTTAAAGACGGCGTGTTTGTGGCGCGAGAGATCGGCGCCGGCCCACCGAAGCCCCCGGCCTCCTCACAGTCAGGTGAGCGCAAGCCGCTGTCCGGAATAGCCGCCAACAGACGGGGTACTGAGGGTGCGTGGTGCGTTGACGCAAGACGCGCGCAAGGAGGAGGCTTGCATGATCAGATATTCGGTCAAATTAGCGACGCTGACGCTGTTTCTGGGCGCGCTCGTCGCCGCTCCCATGATGAAGACGGCCTTTGCGGCCGGGGGAGGCGGCGGCGATCCCAGCAGCGGAGATATCATGCGGCCGACCGGGACGCCGCCCGATAGCCGATCTTCCAACGCGCCGACACCCCCTTCGACCCATCGGGCCAAGAAGGCGGCCAAGCAATCCTTCCTCAGCGACCCCTCGTTCATTCAGGGCTATCGCGCAGCCTTTGCGACGATCTACGATCGCCACGACTATGCGTCGGCGCTCGAACAGCTCAAGGCGCTCGGCCATGACGACTACGCCAACGTCGCCAATTTGATCGGCTATTCCTACCGCAAGCTCGGCGACTACAAGCTGTCGCAGGTCTGGTACGAGCGCGCGCTGAAATCCGATCCGAACCACGTCCTGACCTGGAACTATTACGGCTTCTGGCAGATCGAGCAGGGCAACCGCGAGCAGGCGGAATATCATCTGAGCCGCATCGCCGAGATCTGCGGCACCGACTGCACCGAGTATCGCACGCTTGCTGCCGCGCTGGAGCAGCCGCCGGGCACCGGCCTCGTCTACTGATTGCGTGCGACTAGACTAGCGCATGATCCGGGAAAGTGGGCACCGGTTTTCCGAAAAGATCATGCGCAAATAAGCACTGAAACAGAAAGGGCGCGTCTCGCTGACGCGCCCTTTGCTTTTTCAATTCAGCTTTGCGGCCGGTGCTCGCTTTGCAGCTTCGCTTCAGGCGGCGTGGACGTCGCGCGGCTCTTGAAGTAATCCAGCACGAACAGCCGGATTGCCGACGACAGATTGCCTTGCTGGCGATTGCTGTCGATCTCGCCGACCAATTCCGACAACGTCATGTTGCGGAGTCCGGAGATCTCCTTCATGCCGTTCCAGAACGCTTCTTCAAGGCTGACGCTGGTCTTGTGGCCGGCGACGACGATCGAACGTTTGACGACGGGTGACTTCATGACTCATCTCCGCCGTCGATGCGATGCTGATCGAGCAGATCGCTCGCGCGTTGCGCACGCCGTGCGCTCGCTTCGCGTTCGACCTTGCTGCGTCCGAACCGCGCACGATTGGCCTCGGCCTCTCGCGCCGACTGTTCGCGCCCGTTGCGCTTCTTGAAACGTTTGAGATTGACGACTTCCCCCATAACCATCCCTCATGAAACGGATTTGGAAGACGCGACAATTCTGAAAAATAGCGGGTGCTGCGCAAAGCCAGAACGCGCACCGGCCCGTACGGTAGTCATTGTAGAAATCCCTGCTAAACGCCCTGTGATAGCATCAAAAAGTATGTTCCGCTCTGCGAAAACGAAATGTTTCGTGCTGTATCACAGCCGGGCGTAACGACAACAGTCCAAACGGTATCAGCCTTTAGGCGTTATGATTTATAATTATATCGCGTCGCCGTAAACGAATTAGCGATCCGTACTTTCCCGGGTACATGCGTGTTGATCAGCCCGGGTGTGTCATTTTGTCCGGCTGAACGAGGCGGTCGAATTCCTCCGCAGACACGAAGCCGAGCCGCAGCGCCTCTTCCTTCAACGTTGTTCCACGGGCATGCGCCGATTTAGCCACCTTCGCTGCATTGTCGTAGCCGATTTTCGGCGCGAGCGCGGTGACCAGCATCAGCGAGCGCTGCATGAGTTCCTGGATGCGGTTTTCGTCCGCGCGTATTCCGTCGATGCAATGCTCGGTGAAGGAGCGCGCGGCGTCTGTCAATAATTGTATGGAATGTATCATACAATATGCCAAGACCGGCTTGTAGACGTTGAGCTCGAAGTGTCCCTGGCTGCCGGCCACACTTATCGCGGTGTGATTGCCGAACACCTGGCAGCACACCATGGTCATCGCCTCGCACTGCGTCGGATTGACCTTGCCCGGCATGATCGATGAGCCCGGCTCGTTCTCGGGCAGGATCAGTTCGCCCAGTCCCGAACGCGGCCCTGAACCCAGGAAGCGAATGTCGTTGGCGATCTTGAACAGCGCGGTCGCCACAGAGTTGATGGCGCCATGCGCGAACACGTAAGGATCGTTGGAAGCAAGCGCCTCGAACTTGTTGGCGGCGCTGGTGAAGGGAAGTTTGGTAATTTTCGCGGCGTGCCGGGCAAAGGCGCGCGCGAATTTCGGCTTCGAGTTGAGCCCGGTGCCGACCGCGGTGCCGCCCTGTGCCAGCGGATAGAGCTGCTGCAGGGCCATGCGCAGCCGCGTGATTGCACTCTCGACCTGCGCGGCATAGCCGGAAAATTCCTGCCCCAGGGTCAGCGGCGTCGCGTCCTGGGTGTGGGTGCGGCCGATCTTGACGATCCTGGCGAACGCCTTCTCCTTCTTGCGTAGCGCAAGGTGCAGTTCGCTCAAGGCCGGAATGAGATCGGCGGTGATGCGCATGGCGGCCGCGATATGCATTGCGGTCGGAAACGAGTTGTTCGACGACTGGCTCATGTTGACGTGATCGTTCGGATGCACCGGCTTCTTGGCGCCGAGCTCGCCGCCGAGCAACTCGTTGGCGCGGTTGGCGATCACCTCATTGAGGTTCATGTTGGTCTGGGTGCCGGAGCCGGTCTGCCACACCACCAGCGGGAAATGATCGTCGAGCTGGCCCTCGATCACCTCGCGCGCGGCGCGGATGATGGCGCCACCGCGGCGTGCGTCGATCAGCCCGAGCTCGCGGTTGGTCTCGGCTGCCGCCAGCTTGACGATGCCGAGCGCATGGACGATCGCAATCGGCATGCGGTCCTGGCCAATGCGGAAATTCTGCCGCGACCGCTCGGTCTGTGCGCCCCAATAGCGGTCGGCCGGGACCTCGATCGGCCCAAAACTGTCGGTTTCGGTGCGGGTGGGTCTGGCGCCGGAGGCGGTGGTCGAGCGGGCCATGAACACGTCCATATGTTTGCCGCTGGGCACAGCGGCGGCATGTTCAGGTTACAGCGACGCGGACGAGCGCGTCGCCTCTCATTTCTTGCGGAAGCGATCCAGCCGCACCACTTCGGCGCCCTCGCTCGGCTTCTCGGGCTCATCGGCCTCTTCCGGCGCGGCAGGCGCCGATGCCGCGGCCGGCACGGCAAGCGCGGGGGCAGGGGATCCCGGCAGGTTCGGCGCGGGCGACTCGCTGGCGGCACCTTCGGCCGGCTCGAACTGCAGACCGAATTGCACCGACGGATCGAAGAAGCTCTTGATCGCGCTGAAGGGGACCACGAGCCGCTCCGGGATGCCGCCGAACGACAGCCCGACCTCGAAGCGATCCTCCGACACCACCAGGTCCCAGAACTGGTGTTGCAGGATGATCGTCATCTCCTCCGGATATTGCGCGAGCAGCCGCGGCGAGAGCTTCACGCCCTCGGCCTGGGAGAGGAAGGTGATGAAGAAATGATGCTCGCCCGGCAGCCCATGCGCGGCGGCGTCGCTCAATACCTTCCGCAACACGCCGCGCAGCGCGTCACGCGCCAGGACGTCATAACGAATATGATCGGTCGCCATTATTGAACCCTAAGAATCCCGTCCCATCGGGGCCGCGGTATGGCCCGCCCGACTCGGCCTTTGGTCGCATGCTACTCCGCTTGCGCTCCGAAATCAGCAACCGTGAGCGGGTGAAGTTTGCGAGGCCCGCCGATGAGGCAAATAAAGTGGAGGCTTCTGTTGCCAGGTGCCTCCGAACCCCGCCTATCGGAGCTTAACCCGCTAGGACTTTAGAGTGGTCTTTCAAACTGCGTTACGCAGCCTGAGCAACCGGAGCATAGTTGTCGTTGGCAACTATTGCAGTAGCCCGATAACGGCGGAACAATACCGGGAAAAAGCGCGCCCTTTACGCCCTCGTCGATCCTGTTTCGCCCCCGCCGAAACCCGCAAAGCCTTACGGGTTTTGGTGGAGGCGCCGGGTACTGCCCCCGGGTCCGAATGGTTTATTGCGACGGCGATTTATTTCCATAGCCGGCGAACCGGCAGCCCCAATATAGGGGGCAAAGGTTGAGAAAGACAGTGGCGGATCGGCCGCATCCAGAGGCCAAAATTCGCCAAAACGGGTGAGAACACAGCGATTTGCGTTGGCCAGCCGTTGGCCAGCGTTCTAAACCTCAAAAATGTCCCCGGAATCGCCGCCGGCAGCCCCTCCAGCGCCGGATCTGCCCCTCCCGACCAAGACCCCTCCGCCTGGCGTGATCGCGCTGTTCATCGCGTTCGCCAAGATGTCGCTCGCCGGCTTCGGCGGGGTGCTCGCCTTTGCTCGCCGCGGCATCGTCGAAGAGCACAAATGGATGACCGCGGACGAGTTCAACGAGACCTTTGCGCTCTGCCATTTCCTGCCCGGTCCGAACATCGTCAATCTGTCCGTCGTGTTCGGCTCGCGCTTCGCCGGCATTCCAGGCGCGATTGCGGCCTTTGCCGGGCTGGTTGGCCCGCCGATGGCACTGGTGATGGTGCTTGCCGTGCTCTACGCCCATTTCGGCCAGATCGACGTGCTGCGTCGCATTCTCGCCGGCATCTCCTGCGGGGCGGTCGGCCTGCTGATCGCCGTGGTCGCCAAGATGCTGATGCCGCTCGTCAAGCGGCGCGATGTGGTCGGCCTGCTCGTGATGGTTGCCGTTTTCGTCGCGATCGGGCTGTTGCGCCTGCCGCTGCAGGCGGTGCTGCTGGTGGCCGTCCCCGTCTCGCTCGCCATCACCTTCGTTCTGATGCGGCGGGCCTCGGCATGAATCAGGATTCCAACCCGATCTGGGCGCTGGTCGCCACCTTCGGGCTGATGTCGCTGTTTGCGGTCGGCGGCGCCAATGCCGCGATCCCGGAGATGCACCGCATCGCCGTCGAGGTGAATCACTGGATGACGGACCGGCAATTCGCCGACATCTATGCCATCTCCCAGCTTTCGCCCGGGCCGAACGTTCTGATCGTGACCTTGATCGGCTATGCGGTGGCAGGATTTGGCGGTGCGCTGGCGGCGACGCTTGCGATGTGCGTCCCGACCGCAGCCCTTGCCTATTATGTGAGCGGTTTGCTCGGCCGGTCCAGCCACTCGCGCTGGCCGTCCATTATCCAGACAGCCCTGGTGCCGCTTTCGATCGGGCTGATGGCGGCCTCCGCCCTGATCGTGGCGCAGGCGGCGGACCGGAACTGGGCCGCGGTTATGCTGACGCTAGCGGTGGCGGCGCTCGCCTACGCTACCCGGCTCAATCCTCTCTACTTATTGCTGGCCGGGGGCATTTTGGGTTTTGCTGGTGTTATCTGAGGAAAGCCGCTAGGCAGGAAGGCCAGCAAATATTGAATACTGGTGTGGTTTTTTGGATTTGACATTCGCTTCGCGTTTCGCGGAAACAAGGAGCGAATGTGAAATCCGCCGCAATAAGAGGCGGGGTCAACACGCTAATCCGAATAGTAACGGGCGGGAAGCCCGGCTTCGGGGGGAGAAATCGATGACTGATACGCCGAGCCAGGGGCCAGGCAAATCCATCATGCCGACATGGATCAAGGGCCCGCAGGATTTTGTCGGCGGCCTGGTGCTGGTGGCTGTTTCAATCTTCGCATTATGGGCGTGTAGCGACCTGCAGGGCATGCGCGGATTTTCCTTCGGCGCCGGCACCGCGCCGCGCATGTTCGCTACCCTGCTGCTGGGGCTGGGTGCAGCAGTTGCGCTCGTCGGCGTCCTGCAGGAAGGCCCGCACGTCCAGGCCTATGCCTGGCGCGGCCCGCTCTTTGTCATGGCGGCCATCGTTTTCTTTGCCCTCGCAATACGTCCGCTCGGTCTGGTCGTCTCAGGCCTTGCGAGCTTTTTGATCTCGGCGATGGGCACGCACGAAACCCGCTGGGTGGAGACGATCGTTGTCGGCGTCTGCCTGACGATCGGATGCGCGATCCTGTTCCCCTATATTCTGGGACTGCCGATGCCGCTGTTCCCGCGTTTCCTGGTGCAGTGAGGGCGAGATGGCCGATCTATTTCACAATCTCGCGCTCGGCTTCGGTGTCGCCATCAGCCCCATCAATCTGCTGCTCTGCCTGATCGGCGCCCTGGTCGGAACGCTGGTCGGGGTGCTGCCCGGCATCGGCACCATCGCCACCGTGGCGATGCTGCTGCCGATCACGTTTGGATTGCCACCCGTCGGCGCGCTGATCATGCTCGCCGGCATCTATTACGGCGCGCAATATGGCGGTTCGACCACGTCGATCCTGGTCAACATTCCCGGCGAAGCGACGTCTGTGGTGACCACGCTCGACGGCTTCCAGATGGCCAAGCAGGGCCGTGCCGGTCCGGCGCTCGCCATTGCCGCCATCGGCTCGTTCTTCGCCGGCTGCGTCGCCACCGTGCTGATTGCCGTCCTCGGCGCGCCGCTGACAAAGCTCGCGCTCGCTTTCGGCCCGGCCGAATATTTCTCGCTGATGGTTCTTGGCCTGATCTTCGCGGTGGTGCTCGCCAAGGGCAGCGTGCTGAAGGCGATCGCGATGATCGCGTTCGGCATCCTGCTCTCGATGGTCGGCTCCGACATCGAGACCGGCGCCTCGCGCATGGCCTTCAACATCCCCGAACTCGCCGATGGCCTCGGCTTTGCCACGGTGGCGATGGGCGTGTTCGGTTTCGCCGAGATCATCCGCAACCTCGACGCCGGCGCCGAGATGGACCGCGACCTGGTGCAGCAGAAGATCTCCGGGCTGATGCCGACCAAAAAGGATTTGAAGGACTCGTTCCCTGCCATCCTCCGCGGCACGGTGCTCGGATCGATCCTCGGCATCCTGCCGGGCGGCGGCGCGGTCATCGCCTCGTTCGCCGCCTATACCTTCGAGAAAAAGATTTCGAAGAACCCGGAGAAGTTCGGCCGTGGCGCGATCGAGGGCGTGGCGGCGCCCGAAAGCGCCAACAACGCAGCCGCCCAGACCTCTTTCATTCCGCTGCTCACGCTCGGCATCCCGCCGAACGCGGTGATGGCGCTGATGGTCGGCGCCATGACCATTCACGGCATCGTGCCGGGCCCGCAGGTGATGCAGAAGCAGCCGGATCTGGTCTGGGGCATGATCGCCTCGATGTGGATCGGCAATCTGATGCTGATCATCATCAACCTGCCGCTGGTCGGCATCTGGGTGCGCCTGTTGCGCGTGCCCTACCGGCTGATGTTCCCCTCGATCGTGGTGTTCTGCGCGATCGGCATCTATTCCATCAATAATGCGCCGGTCGACGTCATCCTGGCCGGCGCCTTCGGCCTTGTCGGCTACTGGCTCATCAAGCACGAGTTCGAGCCGGCGCCGCTGTTGCTCGGCATGGTGCTGGGACCCTTGATGGAAGAGAACCTGCGCCGGGCGCTCTTGATCTCGCGCGGCGACTGGAGCGTGTTCATCACCCGTCCGCTGTCGGCGGTGCTGATGGCCGCCGCCGCAGGCCTGCTGGTGCTGGCGGTGCTGCCAAACCTGCGCAAGAAGCGCGACGAGGTCTTTGTGGAATCCGAGGGCTGAACGCCTCAAAATGGCTTCCGGGACGAGGGCGGGACGCAGGTTCCGCCCTTGTTGTTTGTGGGTAAAACCTACACTTTTGCCTGTATAATCGCTGCCGACGGGCCGAATCGCGGCTATCGAAGGCCAGCGGACCGCTTAATTCGCGTTCCCGACAAAGGCACGCCATGAACCAGTACCACGACCTGCTCGAACGCATCCTTGCCGACGGCGCGGAGAAGAGCGACCGCACCGGCACCGGCACGCTGTCGATCTTCGGCCATCAGATGCGCTTCAACCTTCAGGCCGGCTTCCCGATGCTAACCACCAAGCGCTTGCCGCTGAAGGCGATCGTGCATGAACTGCTGTGGTTCCTGAAGGGCGACACCAACATCAAATATCTGCACGAGCACGGCGTCACCATCTGGGACGAATGGGCCGACGAGCACGGCGATCTCGGACCGGTCTACGGCTCGCAGTGGCGTTCCTGGCCGGCGCCGGACGGAGGCCACATCGACCAGATCAAGAACGTGGTCGAGATGATCAGGAAAAATCCGGACTTCGCGCCGGCTGATCGTCACCGCCTGGAATCCGGCCGAGGTCGACAAGATGGCGTTGCCGCCCTGTCATTGCCTGTTCCAGTTCTATGTCGCGAACGGCAAACTGTCGTGCCAGCTCTACCAGCGTTCGGCCGACGTGTTCCTCGGCGTGCCCTTCAACATCGCCTCCTATGCGCTGCTGACCATGATGGTCGCGCAGGTGACGGGTTTGAAACCCGGCGACTTCGTGCACTCGCTCGGCGACACGCATCTCTATTCCAACCATCTCGAGCAGGCGCGGCTGCAACTGACGCGGCCGACGCGGCCCTTGCCTGTCATGAAGATGAATCCTGAGGTGAAGGACATCTTTTCCTTCCGCTACGAGGACTTCAAACTCGAGGGCTACGACCCGCACCCGCACATCAAGGCCGAAGTCGCGGTGTGAGCGGATGTCACTCTCGATTCGCCGCGCGCGCCCGGAAGAGAGCGGCCTGATCTTTTCCCTGCTCTGTGAGCTCGCCGAATACGAAAAGCTCACGCACGAGCTTGTGGCGACCGAAGCCGGCATTGCCGATGCGCTGTTTGGCAAGAATCCAATTCTGTTCTGCGAGATCGCGGAGTGGGAAGGCGAGCCGGCCGGCTTTGCGGTCTGGTTCTTCAACTTCCCCACTTTCGCAGGGCGCCCCGGCATCTATCTCGAGGATCTGTTCGTGCGTCCTGCCTTTCGCGGCAAGGGCATCGGCAAGTCGCTGCTGGTTCATCTGGCAAAGCTCTGTGTCGAGAACGGCTGGTCGCGGCTGCAATGGAGCGTGCTGGACTGGAACACCCCGTCGATCGAGTTCTACAAGTCCCTCGGCGCCACGATGATGGACGAGTGGAAGCTGTGCCGCGTCAACGGGGCGGCACTCGCGCAATTGGCGAGGGCTGAGTCGTGATCGAAACCGTCCTCATCGTCGCGGTCGCGGAGAACGGCGTGATCGGCCGCGACAACACGATTCCATGGCGGCTGAAGGCCGACCAGCAGCGCCTCAAGGCGCTCACCCTGAACAAGCCTGTCATCATGGGCCGCAGGACCTTTGCATCGCTGCGGCGGCCGCTGCCCGGGCGCACCAACATCGTGATCACCCGCGATCCGGATTTTCGCGCATCGGGTGCGGTCGTCACCACTTCGCTCGAGAACGCCTTCGCGGTCGCGCGCGGTGACGCGCTGCGGCGCGGCGTCGGCGAAATCTTCGTCATCGGCGGCGTCGATGTCTATGGGCGGTCGCTGCCGATCGCGGACCGGCTCGAGATCACGGAAGTGCATGCCAAGATCGAGGGGGATACGCGTTTTCCCGCCATCGATGCTTCGGCCTGGCAGGAGACCGTTCGGCATCGGCACGCGGCATCCGCGGACGATACGGCCGACTACTCCTATGTGACATATCGCCGTCGAATGGCGCCGCATTAACCGCATTTGGTAATGTTTACATTGACAAATATGGCGGCAAGCATAGCTGCATCAGACCTAAGCTTGCGTTGTAAGGGCAGGAAGCGTCCCTTATAAGCCTGCCGGATGGGCAGGGCCGGGCGTTACGCCCCAAAATCCCTGCGAAGGAGAGCGTCGAATGGCGTGGAAGAATCAGGGCGGTGGCCCGTGGGGCTCCGGCCCGAAAGGGCCATGGGGCTCCGGCCCGCAACCGGTCGGCCCGAGGCCGCCCGATCTTGAAGATCTTCTGCGCCGCGGCCAGGACCGGCTGCAGCAGCTGCTGCCGGGCGGCTATTTCTCCAGCCTCGGCATTGCCCTGATCCTGGTCGGGGCGCTCGCGATCTGGGCCATGTCCGGCTTCTACCGCGTGCAGTCGGAAGAGCTCGGCATCGTGCTGCGCTTCGGCAAGTATGTCCGCGACGCCCAGCCGGGCCTCAACTACCACCTGCCTTATCCGATCGAGACCGTGCTGCTGCCGAAGGCGCTGCGCGTCTCCACCATCTCGATCGGCATGACGCTGATCGACGACCCGACGCGGCGCGGTCGCACCATGCGCGACGTCCCCGAGGAAAGCCTGATGCTGACCGGCGACGAGAACATCGTCGACGTCGACTTCACCGTGCTGTGGCGGATCAAGCCGAAGGGCGCCGCCGACTTCCTCTTCAACATCCAGAATCCCGAAGGCACCGTGAAGGCGGTGGCCGAAAGCGCGATGCGCGAGGTGATCGGCCGCTCCAACATCCAGCCGATCCTGACCGGCGCCCGTACCGCGACCGAGCAGGGCGTGCAGGAATTGATGCAGAAGACGCTCGACAGCTACGGCTCGGGAATCCAGATCGCGCAGGTGCAGATGCAGAAGGTCGACCCGCCTGCCGAGGTGATCGCTTCCTTCCGCGACGTGCAGGCCGCCCGCGCCGACTTCGAGCGGCTGCAGAACGAGGCCCAGACCGACGCCAACAAGGTCGTGCCGGATGCGCGCGGTCGCGCCGCGCAGATCCTCCAGGTCGCCGAAGGCTACAGGCAGCAGGCGATCGCGGAAGCCAAGGGCCAGAGCGCCCGCTTCCTGAAAGTCTATGATGAATATGCCAAGGCGAAAGACGTGACGCGGGAGCGGATTTACCTGGAGACGATGGAACGTATCCTCGGAAGCTCCGAGAAGCTGATCTATGACGGCGGCGCCGGCGCGGGCCAGGGCGTCGTGCCCTATCTTCCCCTGAACGAGTTGACGCCCAGGCGTCAGGCGACGACAGGCCAGCAGCAACAACCGAGCGGAGTCACGCGATGAGGTCGCCCGTCACCGGCATCGTCACGCTGGTTCTGCTCTTTCTTGTCGCGATCGTGGCCTATAGCTCGCTCTTCACCGTGCAGCAGACCGAGCAGGTCCTGGTGGTGCGGTTCGGCAAGCCGGTCGACATCGCGACCGAGCCTGGCCTGCATTTCAAGGCGCCCTTCATCGATACGGTGATCCCGATCGACAAGCGCATCCTCGATCTCGAAAATCCATCGCAGGAGATCATCGCGTCCGACCAGAAGCGGCTGGTGGTCGATGCCTTCGCACGTTACCGCATCAAGGACGCTCTGAAGTTCTACCAGAGCGTCGGTTCGATCCAGGCCGCCAACCTGCAGCTCACCACGCTGTTGAACGCGTCTTTGCGCCGCGTGCTCGGCGAAGTCACCTTCATCCAGGTGGTGCGCGACGAGCGCGAAACCTTGATGGGACGCATCCGCGAGCAGCTCGACAAGGAAGCCGACGGCTATGGCATCCAGGTGGTCGACGTGCGGATCCGGCGCGCCGATCTGCCGGAACAGAACAGCCAGGCGGTTTATGAGCGGATGAAGACGGAGCGCCAGCGCGAGGCCGCCGAATTCCGCGCGCAAGGCGCGCAAAAGGCGCGGGAGATCCGCTCCAGTGCCGATCGAGAGGCGACCGTGATCGTGGCCGAAGCCAATTCGAAAGCCGAGCAGATCCGCGGCGAAGGCGATGGCGAGCGCAACCGGCTGTTTGCCGAGGCCTACGGCAAGGACCCCGATTTCTTCGCATTCTATCGTTCGATGACGGCCTATGAGACTGGCCTGAAGAGCGCCGATACCCGCTTCCTGCTGCGGCCGGATTCCAATTTCTTCAAATTTTTCGGCAATCCGTCGGGCAAGCCGGCTGCGGGGACGTCGGAGCCGGCGGCGGGTTCGACCGCGGCGGCGCCAGCCATGCCGGCCGCACCCAAGCCGTAAGGCTCCGGGGGCGCAAGCTTATTGAGTTGACAGGAGTGAGGCGACGCGATTGCTTCGTTCCCGCGGCATCAGAAGAAGAATGACACGGGAGGTTCCAGTCCGATGAGGTCCATTGCGTTTGCCGACTTCCTCATCGGTGTGGGCATTCTGTTCGTGATTGAAGGGCTGATGTTCGCGGCCAGCCCGGCCTGGATGCGCCGGGCGATGAAAAGCGCACTGGCGACGCCGGACAACATCCTGCGTGCGGTCGGCATCGGCTCGGCGGTGATCGGGCTGATCCTGATCTGGGTGGTCCGCCGCCCGATCTGACCGAAGGTCGTTCCGGGATGGTGCGCCAGCACCAGACCCGGAATCTCGAGATTCCGGGTTCGCTCGCTTCGCTCACGCCCCGGAATGACGGCTGGTTTGGAACAACGTGATCGTGAGGGGTTAACGTCGGCTTTTTGCCGTATTAAGTAGCATTGATGGCGATGCCATCCGAACGCGACAACGCTTGCGCGGCCGCCCCTTTCGGGCGCAGGGTGAGCACCAAATTCAGATTCTTTTGGAGAGAAGCCGACATGACTGCTGCGACCACAGCCTTAAGTCAGCGCCTGCGTCCCGTGCTGGCCGCGATCTGCCTTGGCGCAGCCGGCGCGCTCATCTCCGCGCCAGCCTTGGCGCGCGGGCCGGACGGCATCGCCGACGTCGCCGAAAAGGTGATCGACGCGGTGGTCAACATCTCGACCTCGCAGACGGTCGAGGCCAAGGCCGGCGACGGCCGCGGCACAGTTCCGCAATTGCCGCCGGGCTCGCCGTTCGAGGAATTTTTCGACGACTTCTTCAAGAACCGCCGGGGTGGCAAGGGCGGCGGGCCGGACCTGCAGCCGCACAAGACCAACTCGCTCGGCTCAGGCTTCATCATCGATACGTCCGGCATCGTGGTCACCAACAACCACGTGATCGCGGATGCCGACGAGATCAACGTCATCATGAATGACGGCTCCAAGATCAAGGCCGATATCGTCGGCATCGACAAGAAGACCGATCTCGCCGTCTTGAAGTTCAAGCCGCCGAAGCCGCTGACCGCGGTGAAGTTCGGCGATTCCGACAAGCTCCGGCTGGGCGACTGGGTGGTCGCGATCGGCAACCCGTTCAGCCTCGGTGGCACGGTGACGGCCGGCATCGTCTCGGCCAAGAACCGCGACATATCCTCCGGCCCCTATGACAGCTACATCCAGACCGACGCCGCCATCAACCGCGGCAATTCCGGCGGCCCGCTGTTCAACCTCGACGGCGAGGTGATCGGCGTCAACACGCTGATCATCTCGCCCTCCGGCGGCTCGATCGGCATCGGCTTCGCGGTGCCCTCGAAGACGGTGGCGAGCGTCGTGTCGCAGCTGCAGCAGTTCGGCGAGCTCCGCCGCGGCTGGCTCGGCGTGCGCATCCAGCAGGTGACCGACGAGATCGCCGAAAGCCTCAACATCAAGCCGGCGCGCGGCGCGCTGGTTGCCGGCGTCGATGACAAGGGGCCGGCCAAGCCGGCCGGCATCGAGCCCGGCGACGTCATAGTCACCTTCGACGGCAAGGACATCAAGGAGCCGAAGGATCTGTCGCGCGTGGTGGCCGACACTGCGGTCGGCAAGGAGGTCGACGTCACCCTGATCCGCAAGGGCCAGGAGGAGAAACACAAGGTCACGCTCGGCCGGCTCGAGGACACCGACAAGGCGCAGCCCGCCTCGGTCAAGAAGGACGAGCCCGCCGACAAGCCGGTGACGCAGAAGGCGCTTGGGCTCGATCTTGCGACGCTGAGCAAGGATTTGCGCACCAAGTACAAGATCAAGGACTCGGTCAAGGGCGTGCTGATCACCGGCGTCGACGGCACGTCCGATGCCGCCGACAAGCGGCTCTCCGCCGGCGACGTCATCGTCGAGGTGGCGCAGGAAGCGGTCGGCAGCGCCGCCGACATCAAGAAGCGCATCGACCAGTTGAAGAAGGACGGCAAGAAGTCGGTGCTGCTGCTGGTGTCGAACGGCGACGGCGAATTGCGTTTTGTGGCGCTGGGCGTGCAGTAATAAAGCTGGATCGTCATCGTCGGGCTTGACCCGGCGATCCATCTTCTTCGCAAGATTCTTTCCTAGGTGATGGATGCCCGGGTCAAGCCCGGGCATGACGAGCGAGTGAGACCTCAGCCGCCCACAAACTCCTCGCGCCGATACCCCTGCGCATAGAGCAGCGCAGTGAGGTCGCCGTGGTCGATCCGCGCGGTGGCAGTGGCCGCGACCGCCGGCTTGGCGTGGTAGGCGACCCCCAGCCCCGCATTCTCGATCATGCCGAGATCGTTGGCGCCGTCGCCCGCAACCATTGTGTCGATGTCGTCGAGGTCGAAGGACTCGGTGAGCTCGATCAGGGTCGCGAGCTTGGTCGCACGGCCGAGGATCGGCTCCTTCACTTCGCCCGTGAACTTGCCGTCGCGCACCGCCAGCTCGTTGGCGCGGTTCTCCTGGAAGCCGATCTTCGCCGCGACTGCATGGGTGAACAGCGTGAAGCCGCCCGAGATCAGGCAGGTATAGGCGCCATGCGCGCGCATGGTCATGACCAGCTCGCGGCCGCCGGGCGTAGGCCGGATGCGCTTGGCCAGCACTTCATCGACGACGCTGACGGGCATGCCCTTGAGCAGGGCCACGCGCTCGCGCAGCGCCGGCTCGAACTCGATCTCGCCGCGCATCGCACGCTCGGTGATTTTGGCGACATGGTCCTTCAGCCCGGCGAAGTCGGCGAGCTCGTCGATGCATTCCTGGCCGATCATGGTGGAATCCATGTCCGCCAGAAAAAGCTTCTTGCGCCGCGCAGCGAGAGGCTGCACCACAATATCGATCGGCAGGTCGCCGCGGGCCGCGCGGAGGCGATTCTCGATGGCGCGGAGGTCCTCCCTGCTCCTGAGCGGGCTGTCAAAGGGGATGTCGGCCGCGACCTCGTCCCACAGCCAGTGCGCAGGGCCGGCCTGGGGCAGCACCGCGCGCGCGCCGTCCAGGATGGTGGAATCGAGCGCGGGGTTATTGGGGTTGCAGATGAGCGTTGCGACGAGAGACATCGGTGACTGCTGAGACGACCAAAGCCAAGGCGGTGCTTATCGCAGGGCCGACCGCCAGCGGCAAGTCGGCGCTGGCGCTCGAGCTCGCGCAAAAGGCCGGTGGCGTGGTCGTCAATACCAATTCAATGCAGGTTTACCGTGACCTGCGTGTGCTGACCGCGCGGCCTTCTCTGGAAGAAGAGGCGGCCGTCGCCCACCGGCTCTATGGCTATGTCGACGCGGCGATCAATTTTTCCGCCGGCGCCTGGGTTGCCGACGCCGCCAAGGTGCTGGCGGAGGCGCGCACACAAAACCGTCTGCCGATTTTTGTCGGCGGCAGCGGTCTCTATTTCAAGGCGTTGACGCGAGGACTATCGGCGGTGCCGCCGACCCCACCCGAAATTCGCGAAGGCGTGCGAGAGCGGCTCGAGCGCGACGGCGTCGAGGCGCTGCATGCCGAACTCGCGCGCCGCGATCCTGTTTCCGCCGAGCGCTTGAGACCACGCGACCGCACCCGCATCGCCCGCGCGCTCGAAGTGGTGGAAGCGACCGGCCGTTCGTTGACCGATTGGCACCACGAGGGTCTGCCACCGATCCTGCCGCCTGGCGAATTTTCCGCGCTGTTTCTCTCGCCCGATCGCGACGCGCTCTATGCGCGGATCGACGCGCGGTTCGACGCGATGCTGAAGGCCGGCGCGCTGGAAGAGGTCGCCGCGTTGGCCGCGCGCAACCTCGATCCGCTATTGCCGGCGACGAAGGCGCATGGGGTGCCGGCATTGATCCGGCATCTCAATGGTGAACTCACGCTGGAAGAAGCCGCTCAGATCGGCGGCGCCGACACCCGCCATTACGCCAAGCGGCAGTTCACCTGGTTCAGGCATCAATTGCCGGAGTTCGAATGGGTGCCGCCGGAGGCGGCGAGGGGGTGGCTGGAGGCGAGAGAGTTGTAAGCCAATCCTTGACAATATGTAAGGCAATGTCTTACATATTGCCGTGATCCGCTCGTTCCGAAACAAGGCGCTGGAGCGCTTCTTCGCCACAGGAGACGGGCGCCGGCTCAGCGTGCAAAACCCGCGGCGGATTGCCAACATATTGCGTGCGCTGGATGACGCCTCGCGACCTGAGGATATGAACTTGCCCGGCTTTCGCTTTCACGCGCTGGTCGGCCGCGACAAGGGCCGCTATGCGGTCAACGCGAGCGGAAACTGGCGTATCACTTTCGGCTGGACGGAGGGCGAGGCCACCGACGTCGATCTGGAAGATTATCATTGAGGTATCGTTCGATGACCAAGAAGCTCCCGAAGCGCGGCCTGCCGCCCATGCACCCTGGTGAACTCCTGCGCGAGGAGATCTTGCCGGCGCTGAACCGGTCCAAGACCGAGATTGCCAGGCTACTCGGCGTATCGCGCCAGACGCTTTATGACATTCTTGACGAAAAGCAGCCGGTGACGCCCGGCATGGCGCTGCGGCTTGGGAAATTGTGCGGGAATGGTCCCGACCTGTGGCTCAACCTTCAGAAGCGGTATGATCTGCACCGTGCCGAGCAGGAGCTCGGCGACAAGATCAAGGCGATCCCGACCTTGGAAGTGGCCTGAGGACCGGCCGCCACCTCACGCGCTTTTTGCGCATTTGCAGCAAATTCCCCCTCGCCGAACGCTGGGAACCCCGCTAAACTCCAAAAAACGCGTTCGGACAGCGCCAGCCTTGACTTTACCGGTTTGGCCGCTATGTTCGCGCAACCTTTGGGAAGCTAGGCGCCCTTGATGCGTAACATTATTACCAAACTCCTTATCGTCGTCGTACCCAGGCGCACCGCCGGGGGTGGCTGACTGCCATCCGGATACGGACGGTGCGCATGGGGCCTCTTGGGGCCCTTTTTTATTTCCCAAAGCAAAAACAAGCCGCTGACAACAGCATGATCAGGACAGAGACCATGAGTGAGAAGAGTCACGATCCGAACCAGATGACCGGCGCCGCGATGATCGTCCGCGCGCTCATCGATCACGGCGTCAAGCACCTGTTCGGCTATCCCGGCGGCGCGGTACTTCCGATCTATGACGAGATTTTCCAGCAGAGCGAGGTCGAGCACATCCTGGTGCGGCACGAGCAGGGCGCCGGTCACGCCGCCGAAGGCTATGCGCGCTCGACCGGCAAGCCGGGCGTGGTGCTGGTGACGTCGGGGCCCGGCGCCACCAACATGGTGACGCCGCTGACGGACGCGCTGATGGATTCCATTCCGCTGGTCTGCATCACGGGCCAGGTGCCGACGCATCTGATCGGCAATGACGCCTTCCAGGAATGCGACACGGTGGGCATCACGCGTCCCTGCACCAAGCACAATTGGCTGGTCCGCGACGTCAACGATCTGGCGAAAGTTCTGCATGAGGCGTTCTATGTCGCAACCACGGGCCGGCCCGGACCTGTCGTGGTCGACGTTCCCAAGGATGTGCAGTTTGCGACCGGGACCTATCATCCGGCGCGCAAATCCGATGTGCATATTTCCTACGCGCCGCGGGTGAAGGGCGATGCGGGCCAGATCCGCAAGGCGGTCGCGCTGCTCGCCTCCGCCAAGCGGCCGGTGATCTACACCGGCGGCGGCGTGATCAATTCGGGCCGCGAGGCGTCGAAACGCTTGCGCGAGCTGGTCGAGGTCACGGGCTTTCCGATCACCTCAACCCTGATGGGGCTCGGCGCCTATCCGGCTTCCGGCAAGAACTGGCTCGGCATGCTCGGCATGCACGGCACCTACGAAGCCAACATGTCCATGCATGATTGCAACGTCATGCTGTGCGTCGGTGCGCGCTTCGACGACCGCATCACCGGCCGCACGGATGCGTTCTCGCCGGGATCGAAGAAGATCCATATCGACATCGATCCTTCCTCGATCAACAAGAACATCCGCGTCGACGTGCCGATCATCGGCGATGCCGGCAACATCCTCGGCGACCTCCTGCAGGTGTTCAAGGCGGAAGCGAAGAAGCCCGACCTAAGAGCGTGGTGGCAGCAGATCGCGCAATGGCGCGCGCGGAACTCGCTGTCCTACAGGAAGAACAACGATATCATCCTGCCGCAATACGCGATCCAGAAGCTGTTCGAGGCGACGCGCGGGCGCGACACCTACATCACGACCGAAGTCGGCCAGCACCAGATGTGGGCCGCGCAGTTCTTCGGCTTCGAGGAGCCGCACCGCTGGATGACCTCCGGCGGGCTCGGCACCATGGGCTATGGCCTGCCGGCCGCGCTCGGCGTGCAGGTGGCGCATCCCGACAGTCTCGTCATCGATATCGCGGGCGATGCTTCGGTGCAGATGACGATGCAGGAAATGTCGACGGCGGTTCAGCATGAGTTGCCGATCAAGATATTCATCCTGAACAACCAATACATGGGCATGGTGCGGCAGTGGCAGCAGCTGCTGCACGGCAACCGGCTGTCGCATTCCTATTCCGAGGCGCTGCCGGATTTCGTCAAGCTCGCGGATGCCTATGGCTGCGTCGGCATCCAGGCGATCAAGCCTTCCGATCTCGACGGCGCGATCAAGGAGATGATCTCGGTCAAGAAGCCGGTGCTGTTCGATTGCCGCGTGGCGGCGCTGGAAAACTGCTTCCCGATGATTCCCTCGGGCAAGGCGCATAACGAGATGCTGTTGCCGGAAGAGGCCAACGATGAAGCAACCGCGACCGCCTTTGCCGGCGGCAAGGCGCTGGTGTGATCATGATGCGCGCTTGGCACGCTCTCTCTTTTCACCTCTCCCCGCGTGCGGGGAGAGGTCGGCGCGTAGCGCCGGGTGAGGGGGACTCTCCGCGAGTTCGACTCTCACCGTCCCCGCGGAGACTCCCCCTCACCCCAACCCTCTCCCCGTAAGAACGGGGAGAGGGGGCTCACCGCATTCGCGGCTGGCGCAACATTTATTCGGGAAGCAAGCCGATGTTTGATCTCAAGGAGCTGGAACGCGCACACGAGATGGTAGGCACCGCCGTGCCGCCGACACCGGCACATGCCTGGCCGCTGCTCGCCCAGCGGTTGGGTGCGCATGTCGTCGTCAAGCACGAGAACCACACGCCGACCGGCGCCTTCAAGGTGCGCGGCGGCCTGGTCTATCTCGACCGGCTGAAGCGCGAGCGGCCGAATGTGCCGGGGATCATTTCGGCGACCACCGGCAATCATGGCCAGAGTTCTCGCGTTCGCGGCACGCCGTCACGGCGTGCCCGCGGTGATCTATGTGCCCCGCGGCAATTCGGTCGAAAAGAACCACGCGTTGCGCGCGTTCGGCGCCGAGCTGGTCGAGCATGGCGACGATTTCCAGACTGCGCGGGAGGAGGCCGTGCGCCGCGCGCAATTCGCCGGCCTGCATATGGTGCCGTCGTTCCATCCGGATCTGGTTCTGGGAGTGGCGACCTATGCGCTCGAGCTGTTCCGGTCGGCGGGCGATCTCGACGTGCTCTACGTTCCGATCGGGCAGGGCTCCGGTATCTGCGCCTGCATCCTGGCGCGCGATCTCCTTGGCCTGACGACCGAGATCGTCGGCGTGCAGTCGACCGAAGCGCCGTCCTATGCGCTGTCGTTTGCGGCGGGCCGGGTCGTGACGACAGAGACCAGCAACACGCGGGCCGACGGCGTGGCGACGCGCTTTCCGGATGCGGACGCGGTCGCGGTCATCGTCAAGGGCGCTTCGCGCATGGTGCAGGTGACCGACGACGAAATCGCCGCGGCGGTCCGCGCCTATTGGACCGATACGCACAACCTTGCCGAGGGCGCCGGAGCCGCGCCGCTTGCGGCCGCCTTGCAGGAAAGAAGCCGGCTGCAGGGCAAGCGCGTCGGCTTGATCCTGACCGGCGGCAATATCGATTTCGATCTGTTCCAGAAATGGGTTGGAACGGACCCTGCGGCGCCGAGACAACGGGCGGTCGCGTGAGGAGAATGAAGGGGACATCATGAACCAGCCCGCATCCGCCTATTTCCTCGAAGAGCGCCACGTCCCGAACGAGACGCACACGCTCTCGGTGCTCGTGGCGAACGAGCCCGGCGTGCTCGCGCGCGTGATCGGACTGTTCTCCGGCCGCGGCTACAACATCGAAAGCCTCACGGTCTCGGAGACCGAGAGCCAGAAGCATCTCTCGCGCATCACCATCGTCACTACGGGCACGCCGATGGTGATCGAACAGATCAAGCATCAGCTCGACCGCATGGTGCCGGTCTACCGCGTGGTCGACATGACGCTCGCGGGCCGCTCGATCGAGCGGGAACTCGCGATGGTGAAGGTGCGCGGCGCCGGTGACAACCGGGTCGAGGCCTTGCGTTTGGCGGACGCGTTCCGCGCGCGGGTGATCGATGCGACGACGGAAAGTTTTGTGTTCGAGATCACAGGCAACACGGCGAAAATCAACCAGTTTATCGACCTGATGCGCCCGCTTGGCCTGGTCGAGGTGTCTCGTACCGGCGTCGCCGCGATCGGACGCGGGCCCGAAGGGATGTGAACCATGCTGGCACGCGACTGGTATTACAACGAACGTGGTCGGATCGGGCTCGAACCGGCGATTGCCTCGATCTATGGACGGGACGACGACAACGATCGGCGGGCTCGCGCCACGCTGAAGACGCTGGGCGTGCAACGCGGCTGGCGGGTTGCCGATATCGGCTGCGGCAATGGCGTGCTGGCGACCGAAGCCGCGCTGATGGGGGCCGAGGTCGACGCCATCGATATTTCGCCGGCGATGCTCGGGCTTGCCGAAATCTATGCACGCGACCGCAAGGCGGCGGTGCGCACCCAGTCGGCGGGCCTCTTGAGCTTCGCCTATCAGCCCAATTCCTATGATCTCATCGTCAGCGAGTTCACGCTGCACCATCTGCCTGACTTCTGGAAAGCGGTGGCGATGGCGCGCATCTTTGCCGCGCTGAAGCCCGGCGCGAATTTCTATCTGCGCGACATCGTGTTCGTCAGCATGCCCGACGGCAGCGATCGCAGCGTCGAGCAATGGGCCGACTTCAACATCAAGAACCACGACTTCGCCCGCGACAGCGTCGTCACCCATATGCGCGACGAATATTCCACCTTCGGCTGGGTGATGGAGCGCATGCTGACCGAGGTCGGTTTCACGCTCCTCTCCGCCGATTACCATGCGCCGTTGCACGGCACCTATCTGCTGCAGAAGCCGATCAGCCGGGGCTGAACATCGTGAGAAACGGTCCAGCCATCGACCGGAGCGCAGGTCTGCTCCCTCTCCCGCTTGCGGGGGAGGGTTGGGGTGGGGGTGTCTCCACGAACGCCGTAGCAAGTGGCGGCCCCCACCCGCATCGCATCTTTCGATGCGATGCGACCTCCCCCGCTTGCGGGGGAGGTTAGGGAGTTTGGAATGAAGCCGGCCGACGTTGCTATCGCCGTCGTTGTGGCGGTCATCTGGGGGCTTGGGTTCGTCGCGAGCCGGTTCGCGCTCGACGAATTGCCGCCGGAATTGATGACGACACTGCGCTTTGCCATCGCGGCGCTGCCCTGCCTGTTCGTGCGCAAGCCGAAGGTGTCGTGGCTCCTGTTGATCGGGATCAGCGCCAGCCTGTTTCTCGGCCAGTTTCTCGCGCAATCGGTTGCGATCGCACGCGGCGTGCCGGTCGGGCTCGCCAGCGTGATCGTGCAGAGCCAGGCGCTGTTCACCATCGGCTTTGCCGCGATCGTCTTCCGGGAAGTCCCGACGCCGATGCAGGGCGCGGGCATCGCGATTGCGGCCATCGGCCTGCTGATGATCTGCGGCACCGTCGGTTATGACTTCAGCGTCGCGGCCTTCGCGGTGTTGATGATCTCGCCGATCGCCTTTGCGATCGGCAATCTGCTGCTGCGGCCGGCGCAGGGAGCGCGCATGTTCGACCTGTTCGCCTGGCTGTGCCTCTACGCCGCCATTCCCTTGTTCGGCCTCACTTTGTTCACCATCGGACCCGGGGCGACCTGGCAGGCGCTGTCGCATATGTCGCTACTTGGCATCGCCAGCATGGTCTTTGTCGGCGCCGTCTCGACCTGCATTGCTTATTGGCTGTGGGGTGGGCTGTTGCGGGACCATCCAGCGGCGCAGGTGGTGCCGTTCGCGCTGCTGGTGCCGTTTTTCGGCTCCGCCGCTTCCAGCATCGTCTTCGGCGAGAAGTTCGGGACATTGCGGCTTGGCGGCATGGTCACTGTGATCGGCGGCATCGCCATCATGCTGCTGGCCAGGCGGGCAAAAGCCTTGCCGGAAATCGCCGGAGCATGAGCATGTCGCACCAGCTCCTGTTCGCCTTTGTGGTGTTCGCCACCGTGATGTTCTTCACGCCCGGACCGAACAACATCATGCTGCTGTCGTCGGGGCTCACCTACGGCTTCCGGCCGACCGTGCCGCATATTCTCGGGATCACCTTCGGCTTCGCCTTCATGGTCGGCGCGGTGGGACTCGGGCTCGGCACCGTCTTCATCGCCTATCCGATCCTGCGGACCATCCTGAAATGGGGCGGCGTCGCCTACCTCGTCTATCTCGCGGCCGCGATCGCGCTTGCCGATCCGGTGCAGCCGGAGGAGGGCGGGGCTGGCCGCCGCAAGGGGCCGATGACCTTCTTCGGCGCGGCGATGTTCCAGTGGATCAACGCCAAGGGCTGGGTGATGGTGATCTCGACCATCACCGCCTATGCCGCGATTGCGACGTTTCCCCTCAACATCGCGATCCAGGTCGCCATCAGCCTGATCCTGGGTGCTCTCTCCTGCTCGGCCTGGGCGGTGTTCGGCAGCGCGCTGCGGCCGATGCTTTCCTCTGCGAGGGCCGTGCGGATCTTCAACATCGTGATGGCGATCCTGCTGCTCGCCTCGCTCATTCCGGTCTTCATGGAAGCATGAATGCCGCACCGCGCCATGCAGAAACGGGTTTCCAGACCCGGCGAAAATGTTCTAGACAGCGCCGGAAACTCACGGGCGACCGGCGGTCCATCCACCACCTAAAAGCCTGATTAACCAGCCGATTTCGGCCTCACCTCAAGGAAACGACCATGCGTGTTTATTACGATCGCGACGCCGACCTGAACCTGATCAAGGGCAAGAAGGTCGCCATCGTCGGCTATGGCAGCCAGGGCCATGCCCATGCGCTGAACCTCAAGGACTCCGGCGTCAAGGAAGTCTCCATTGCGCTGCGCAAGGGCTCGGCCTCGGCCAAGAAGGCCGAAGCCGCCGGCTTCAAGGTGCTGGAGGTGGCCGAAGCCGCCAAATGGGCCGACCTTGTGATGATGCTGACCCCGGACGAACTGCAGGGCGACATCTATCGCGAGCATCTCCACGACAACATGAAGAAGGGCGCGGCGCTGGTGTTTGCCCACGGCCTCAACGTCCACTTCAACCTGCTCGACCCGCGCGCGGACCTCGACGTGCTGATGATCGCCCCCAAGGGTCCCGGCCATACCGTGCGCTCGGAATATCAGCGCGGCGGCGGCGTGCCCTGCCTGATCGCGATCGCGAAAGACGTCTCCGGCAACGCCCATGACCTCGGCCTCAGCTACGCCTCCGCGATCGGCGGCGGCCGGGCCGGTATCATCGAGACCACCTTCAAGGAGGAGTGCGAGACCGACCTGTTCGGCGAGCAGGTGGTGCTCTGCGGCGGCCTGGTCGAGCTGATCAAGGGCGGCTACGAGACCCTGGTGGAAGCCGGCTACGCCCCCGAGATGGCCTATTTCGAGTGCCTGCACGAGGTGAAGCTGATCGTCGACCTGATCTACGAAGGCGGCATCGCCAACATGAACTACTCGATCTCCAACACCGCCGAGTACGGCGAATACGTCACCGGCCCGCGCATCGTCACCGCGGAGACCAAGGCCGAGATGAAGCGCGTTCTGGCCGACATCCAGTCCGGCCGCTTCGCCCGCGACTGGATGCTGGAGAACAAGGTCAACCAGACCTCGTTCAAGGCGACCCGCGCCAAGCTCGCGCAGCACCCGATCGAGCAGGTCGGCGAAAAGCTCCGCGACATGATGCCGTGGATCAAGAAGGGCGCGCTGGTGGACAAGACGAAGAACTAGGGCTTGATCCACGTTTTGATTGCGAGATCGCGCAGGCGCGATCTCGATGATCAAGAAGGGCGCGCTGGTCGACAAGACGAAGAACTGACCTTCGTATCTGCGACATAAGATTTTAAGTCTTGATCGCTATAAGGAAGCGAGATCGCCAAAAACGCGGTCTCGCTTTTTCAGTCTCGTCGAAGCATTGCTCGGTCATTCATATTCTTCAGCGCCTCACGCGCCGCCTCCGCAACGAAGAATTGAGTTTCGATCACATTCTTGATGTGAGCGGCTTTGCGCGGACTCTCAAGTCGGAAAAGCCGTGGTGTTTCAGATTCGAAGCGCCAACTCCTCATCCGCGTTCTCGTCTCCTGCGCAACTCGCTCGAAGCGCATGAAGCACTTCAACCTCGCAAGATTTGATCTTTAAAGCGCCTTCTTGCCCATCGCGATCCGCTGCCGCCTCTCACGCGCGCGCGACCGCGAACACCTCGACCTCGGCTGTGCGTCCGCGCAACTGCGTCGGCCCCAGCGCCTCGACGGCAAGGTCCTTGCCGGGACCCAGCAGGCGCAGGAGAACGCCGGAGACCAGCAGGTTGCGCCCGGCTTCCTTGCAGCGCTCCTGCAATCGCGCGGTCACGTTCATGGTGTCGCCGAAATAGGCGATCTGCGGGCGGGACTCCCCGCATTCGCTGATCACCACCGGACCGGCATGGAGGCCGGCGCGGAAGTTGGGCACCAGGCCAAACTCGCCGAAGTAGCGATCGGCGAGTTCTGCGATGCGGTCCTGGATCGCAAAGACGCAGTCGATCGGGCGCCGCTCCTTCCCCGTCGCGACCGGCCAGGTCACAATGACCTCGTCCCCGACATAGGCGTGCACCTCGCCGCCATGGGCCACGATCGCCGCGTCGATGTCGAAGAAGAAGCGGGTCAGGAGCTCCTGCACCCGGAGTTCTCCCATCTGTTCCGCCAGTGTGGTCGAGCCAACCAGGTCGAGGAACAGCATGATCCGCTCCTCGCGGGTGGGCCTCCGGTAACGGCCGAGCATGACATTGACCAGCACCTTGCCGCCGACCAGCCGGATCAGCTCATAGAGTGCACCCACCGTCATCGCCAGCGCGAAGGCAATGATGACGATCTTGGGGTAGTCGGTGACCAGCCAATGGGGTTCGATCCCGTGCCGGTACAGGATCGCCTCCAGCATGATCGCGACCGTCGCCACCACGAAGGCCATGACCACCGAGCGGATGAAGAGCTCGACGGCGAGCGGCCAGCGCCTCACCCATGCTGCACTGCGCGAGGTGAAATAGAGGTGCACTGCAAAACCAACGAGCGCGAGCCCCGCGCCATGCAGGCTGCTGCGCAGGTAGTTGGCGAAAGTGGCTTCGTTCTCGGGATCGATGATGTAGCGGAACAGGCTGCCGAAGATCAGCCCGATCACCGCGAGCACGATGGTGGAAACCCAGATCCGCCGCATGGTTCCTCCGCTTGCCTCACGTCGCGGAATTTACGCGCGACAAATCGTCTCCGGCAATTTGCAAATCCCCGATCGTTGCTTCCTGTTGTCCGGTGCGGCTGATATCGTCCGTCATCCTAAGAAAAACAATCGAGGAAACTGCCGCCATCAAGCTCAACCCAAGGGGGAAGCCCATGAAGTGCCGTGCGAAGTCGCCTGTCCAGGATCGTCTCACCCTGCCGCATCTCGTTCGAAAGCTTGCACTTTCCTTGGTTCTCCTCGGCCTCTTCGCCTCTCCTTCGCTGGCGCAAAAGAAATACGACACCGGCGTCACGGACACCGAGATCAAGATCGGCAACATCATGCCCTATTCGGGACCGGCTTCGGCCTACGGCATCATCGGCAAGACGATGAGCGCCTATTTCCGCATGATCAACGACAATGGCGGGGTCAACGGCCGCAAGATCAATTTCATCTCCTATGACGACGCCTATAGCCCGCCCAAGACGGTGGAGCAGGCGCGCAAGCTGGTCGAGAGCGACGAGGTGTTCCTGATCTTCGCCTCGCTCGGCACCGCGAGCAACGCGGCGATCCAGAAATACATGAACAACATGAAGGTGCCGCAGCTGTTTGTTGCCACCGGGGCTTCGCGCTGGGGCGATCCCGAGCATTTCCCCTGGACCATCGGCTGGCAGCCGAACTACCGCGCCGAGGCACGGGTCTATGCCACCTACATCCTGAAGCATAATCCCGACGCAAAGCTCGGCGTGCTCTACCAGAACGATGATTTCGGCAAGGACTATGTGCTCGGCCTGAAGGACGTGCTGCGCGATAAATACGGCAAGATGGTCGTGAGCGAGATTTCCTACGAGGTCGCGATGCCGACCGTCAATTCCCAGGTGGTGGCGATCAAGAGCGCCAACGCCGACATCTTCATCAATATCGGCACCCCGAAATTCGCAGCGCAGGCGATCAAGAAGGTCGCCGAGCTCGGCTGGCACCCGATCCACATCATGACCAACGTGTCGGCCTCGGTCGGCGCCGTGCTCAAACCGGCGGGCCTGGAAAATTCCAAGGGCATCCTGAGCGCCGGCTACCAGATGGACGTCACCGATCCGCAGTGGGACAGCCATTCCGGCATGCAGAAGTTCCGCGCCTTCATGGCGAAGTACTATCCGGAAGCCGATAAGTCCGAGAGCGGGCCTCTCACGGGGTACAATCTCTCGACCGCGCTGGTCCATGTGCTGACCCAGTGCGGCGACAACCTCACGCGGGAGAACGTGATGAAGGTGGTCGCCAACATGGATTTCGAGATCAACACCTATATCCCCGGTATCCGCATCAAGACCACGCCGACCGATTTCTATCCGATCGAGCAGGTGCAGATGATGCGCTTCTCCGGCGAGAAGTGGGAGCTGTTCGGCCCCATCATCGACGGGCATGCGGAGTAGGGACGGTCTTTACGGCTCTCGTGGTCCCACCTACATGATGCATGCAGTGCATTATGAGGGCGGGACCACACATGAAATCTGTCGTCATCACGGGCGCTTCGAGCGGCATCGGCTGGGCGACGGCCAAGCTGCTGCTGGACAAGGGTTTTCGCGTGTTCGGCAGCGTCCGCAAGCCGAGCGATGCTGAGCGCCTGGTAGGCGAGTTCGGCGCCAATTTCACCCCGCTGCTGTTTGACGTCACCGATGAGGCTGCGGTGCTGGCCGCTGCGCGCGAGGTGCGGGCTGCGCTGGGCGGCGAGACGCTGGCCGGTCTTGTCAACAATGCCGGCATCGCGGTGCCGGGTCCGGTTCTTGAGCTGTCGGCCGACGAGTTCCGCCGCCAGATGGACGTCAATGTCATCGGGCCGATCATCTCGACCCAGGCCTTCGCCCCGCTGCTCGGCGCTGATCCGTCACTGAAGGGCCCGAAGGGACGGATCGTGATGATCTCCTCCGTCGCCGGCAAGAACGGCAACCCGCTGACGCCGGCCTACGCCGCCTCCAAACACGCGATCGAGGGGCTGTCGGAGAGTCTTCGCCGCGAGCTGATGCTGTTCGGCATCGATGTGATCATTGTGGCGCCCGGCCCGGTCAAGACGCCGATCTGGGGCAAGGGTCAGCAAGACGTCGACATGTCCAAGTACCAGAACTCGCCCTATCTGCCGGCGCTGCAGAAGGTGAGCGCCTTCATGCAGCATCTCGACTCGATCGGCCTGCCGCCGGAAAAGATCGCCGAAGTCGTGTACGACGCGCTGACCCTGCCGAAGCCCAAGGTGCGCTACCAGGTCGCGCCCGATCCGATGCGGCATCTGGTGACGACCTATCTGCCCAAGCGCATGGTCGACAAGATCATCGCCAAGCGTCTTGGCCTGATGCCGCAGGCGTGATCGGCGCCTTATTCCCTCGTCACTGGAGCCATGATGTCGACGACAGGCAAGAGCCAGTCGGAACTGACCGAAATCGCCAACGAGGCGCTGCGCACTCAGCCCGGCTGCGAGACCGCGCGCGTCGTCGCGCTGGCGGCCCTGCCGCATGCACGTGGCGGCCGCAACTGGGAGATCCCCAGCGTCCTGCTCGGCGACAGCCTGATCAGCGACATCGACCGCGCCGTCATCACGGTGCATCACCAGCTCGGCCGCCAATTCCATCTGGTCGGAGATTAGCTCGCTTCGACGGTTCGCGGTGTTTGGCGCGACGCCATGGCGACCATCCGCAGAACGAACACCGCCATGAGCGGGATCAGGAATAGCGCATAGAGCGGCATCTCGGGAACGCGCTTGCCGAACGAGACCGTGAACTGCAGCAGCAGGTAATAGCCGCCGGTCAAGTGCAGCGCGCGCCAGGCGCGCGGGCCGAGTGATGCGGCGGTGACGTCGAACGAGGTCGCGGTCATCGCTATGATGAACGCATAGCCGATGCCGCCGAAGATATAGCCGGCGAGGTTGGTCGCCGCCGCGAAGCCGGCCGGGTCCATGTTCGCGAAGGTGATGATCGCCGCGGCATGCAGCGCGTGCGAGACGGCGAAGGTGACGCCGAGGTGGCGGCGGTTGCGGCGCTGCCAGCGAGTGAAGGCGTTGGGCCAGAGCCGGGCCAGCGCGGCCGCCGAGAAGGCGAGGCAGAAGAACAACAGCGAGGTCCGCGCGGTGAAGCGGATCACCATGCGCACACCCTCGACCTCGAACTGCCGCATGCCGGCGATCCAGATGCAGAGCGCGATCAGGGTCAGCGTCAGCAGCGCAAACAACCGCCAGCCTTCGAACCAGGTTTGCCGCATCGCCTTCCTCCGTTATTATGTAATCATCGATTACATAGAGGCGCGCTCCGGTGATCAACGGTGTAATCGGTGCTTACATTCACGATCGGGTGATGCTAGAGCATGATCCGGAAAAGTGGGAACCGGTTTTCCGATAAGATCATGCTCAAACAAGAGCATGATCCGGAAAAGTGGGAACCGGTTTTCCCTCGCGACAAACGCGTAGCGTTTGCGCGGAGATCATGCTCAAACAAAAGCCCCCATGCCTGCAAGGCCCAGGCGGCAGCCAGCCGCGTCAAAGCCCTATCATCACGGCGATCTCCGCCGGGTGCTGATCAACGCCGCGCTGGAACTCGCCGAAGAGGGAGGTCCCGAGGCGGTCAGCGTACGCGAGGCGGCGCGGCGCGCCGGAGTCTCGGCGGCGGCGCCGTTCCGGCATTTCGACAGCCGCAACGCGCTGATGACCGCGGTCGCCGAAGAGGCGCAGCGGCGCTTCCGCGCCGAGATCGAGCGCGCTTTGGCCGAGGCGCCGGCGGACGATCCGCTGCAGCGCTTCCGCAGTTTCGGGCTCGCCTATTTGCGCTGGGCGATGAAGAATCCCGCGCATTTCGAGATCATCTCGAGCGGCCGGCATTTCGATCATGACGGTGCCCTCGCGCTGTCCCGCGACAATGCCGAGCTGATCGCCCTGACCGAGCGCATGCTCACGGGTGCCTTTGAGAAGGGCCAGCTCAGGAAGGTCGATCTGAAGCAGGTACAGATTGCCGGCCGCGCGCTGGTCTATGGCTTTGCCCGGATGAATGTCGACGGCCATTTCCCGCGCTGGGGCGTGGCGAAGGCCGACGCCGGTCGGATGGCCGAGGCGATCATTGATCTCTTCATCGAAGGAATTGCGAAGACTGCCTGATCTCCCTCGCCCCGCTCTTGCGGGGAGAGGGTGGGGTGAGGGGCTGCCTCGACATCGGGACTCGCGGTGAGTTCCCCTCACCCGGATTGCTTCGCAATCCGACCTCTCCCCGCAGACGGGGAGAGGCGAAGTTGCACGGTAACATTAAGCGAAGGTCTGAGCGGCGCCTTCATTGCCTGTTCATGACGGTTCCACTACAGTTTTATGACGTGCTGCAGGCTCGGCTGCGGCGTGTGCCTCCTGGCCGGCGCCAGATCAAGGCTGGGGCAGGGCCGGGCACTTAGTTGAGCGTCGTCGTCCTATGGCGCCCGTGCCAAATCCAGGTCCGTCCAACGCGGCCGTCGCCTCCGGCCTCTCCTCGATCGGCCTTTTCCGGCTTCTTGCGGTCGCAGCGCCTCAATTCGCCGCGCTCGGGCTGATGTTCCAGACCGAGAACGATTTCAGCGCGCGCCTCTGCTTCCTGCTGACCTGGGGTATCCTGAATTTCATCTGGATCGCCCTGTTGCGCCGGCCCGCGCTCTCGGGCGCGCTGTCGCTGACGCTGGTCGTGGTGCTGGTGCTGCTGTCGCGCTTCAAGCACGACGTGGCGCAGATGACGGTGAACTTCGTCGACCTGATGTTGATCGACCGCGATACCGTGGCCTTCCTGTTCACCATCTTTCCCGACCTGCGCTGGTCGGTGATCGCGGCGGGCCTCGTCACCATTCCCCTGATGTATGCGCTGTGGTGGCTGGATCCCTTCCGTATCCGACGTCTGCCGGCGCTCGCCGGCGCGCTCTCCTGTCTCGCCTCGCTCACCTTCTATTCGCTGGCCCATCCGGATGAAGCCTGGCGCGGCTATTACGACGACGGCTATCTCTCGAAATTCGCGCGCTCCGGCGTCACCGCCATCTCCGACCTCTTTGAATACGGTGTGCTCGAGGCCGACGCCTCGGCGACGTCGCGGCTCAACGTGCCGCTGGTCAATTCCTGCCATCCCGCGGGCCGCCGGCCCAACATCATCATGATCCATGATAAATCGAGTTTCGACATTCGCGCCGCCAATGGCGTGAAGGTGCCAGCGGGCTATGGCAGCCATTTCAAATCCTTCGACGGCCGCGAGCGCACCTTTCTGGCCGAGAGCAATGGGGGCCCGAGCTGGTACACCGAATATAATGTGCTCGCGGGACTGTCGTCGCGCTCGTACGGCCGCTTCTCCTATTTCGTCACGCGCCTGGCGTCAGGCCATGTCGAGCGCGGCCTGCCGCTCGCACTGCGCCGCTGCGGCTACGAGACGCTCTCGCTCTATCCCGCCTTTGGCGCCTTCATGGGCGCGCGCGACTTCCAGACCACGACCGGCATCGAGCATTTCTACGACGCGCATGATCTCGGCGCCAAGGATGTCGAGCCCGACAGCTTCTTCTACAACTCCGCGCTCAACCTGATGTCGGACCAGGCGCCCGGCAAACCGCTCTTCATGTTCGTCTACCTCGCCGCCAATCATTTCCCCTGGGAGACCAAATTCCGTCCCGATCTGACGCCGGGCTGGCGCGCGCCGGGCAATGAGCCGGTGGTCGACGAATATCTGCGCCGGCAGGCGATGAGCGCGGCCGATTATTCCGCCTTCATCGCTTCCTTGAAGAAGAAGTTCGCCGGCGAGCCGTTCCTGATCGTGCGCTATGGCGATCATCAGCCGGAGTTCTCGCCGCATCTGCTCGATCCCAAGCTCGACGAGGCCGGCATCGGCAGGAAGCTCGAGAGCTACGATCCGCGCTACTTCGCGACCTATTACGCCATCGACGCCGTCAATTTCGAGCCGGTGAAGAGTCCGGCCGTGATGGACACGATCGATGCGCCCTATCTGCCGCTGGTGATCCAGGAGGCGGCCGGCATTCCCCTCGATCCGTCGTTTGCCGAGCAGAAGCAGATCATGCTGCGCTGTGGCGGGATGTTCTACGCGTGCAAAAACGGCGCGGAAGCCCGCCGCTTCAACCGGCTTTTGCTCGATGCCGGCCTGATTCGCGGGCTGTAAGGCCGAGTTGCTGGCCTGAGCCTCATGGTCAGGATGAGGGGTTAAAGTCAGCCGTTGGCGGTATGGTCAAGGTTCCAGACCGCAAAAACCACGCCTTGAGCGCGCTGGCGCAAACCGCTAAAACGCGGGCCAACCAACCCGTTTCCCGGATGATCTGCCATGGTGATGCGTCTTTTTGCGCCGCAGTTCCTTGTGGTGTGGGCCTTTATCGCCTCCGCGGTTGCCGTGCATTTCCGCGGCAAGGTGCGGCTCGGCTTCTGGCGCCAGGTCTCCGACCATTCCACCATCATGGCGCCCTACAACGTGCTGATGTACATGTTCTCGGCGGTGCCGAACCGCCCGATCCTGCAGGTCGGCATGGTGCCGGAATTGTCGGTGCTGCGCGACAACTGGCAAACCATCCGCGAGGAAGCACAGCAGCTGTTCGCGCAGGGGCAGATCAAGGCCGCCGATAAATATAACGACTGGGGCTTCAACTCCTTCTTCCGCACCGGGTGGAAGCGCTTTTATCTGAAATGGTATGGCGCGCCCTTGCCGTCCGCGCTCGCCAACTGCCCGAAGACGGTCGAGCTTCTGAACTCGATCCCGAACGTGAAGGGTGCGATGTTTGCGAACCTGCCGCCGGGCGGCAAGCTGGTGCAGCACCGCGATCCCTATGCCGGCTCGCTGCGCTACCATCTCGGTCTGGTCACGCCAAAGTCGCCGGGCGAATGCCGCATCATCATCGACGGCAATGTCTATTCCTGGCGCGACGGCGAGGACCTCCTGTTCGACGAGACCTATCTGCACTACGCCGAAAACACCACCAGCGACGAGCGCATCATCCTGTTCTGCGACGTCGAGCGCCCGCTCAAGACCGGCGCGATGACCGCGGTCAACCGCTGGGTCTCTGAACACATCATCAACGAAAGCGCGACGCAGAACGAAGAGGGCGAGCGCGTCGGCTGGATCAACCGCGTCTTCGGCTATGTCTATCACGTCCGCCTCGTCGGCAAGCGCATGAAGGCGTGGAACAAGCGCGTCTATTACGTTGTGAAGTATCTGTTGATCGGCGGCATCGTCGCTGCGTTTCTTGCGACCGCGTTCGCTTGATTTGGCCACCGTCATTGCGAGGAGCGAAGCGACGAAGCAATCCAGACCGCCTCCGCGGTTGCATTCTGGATTGCTTCGCGGAGCCTGTCATCGGGCGCGCATTCGCGCGACCCGTTGGCTCGCAATGACAATTCGTAGCCGCTGCGATCCTCGCATCTCACCAAAAGTCTGAAGCCTAAAGTCTGACGCGAGATTACGCATTTGTAATCGGCTCGCCCGGACTTCGTCACGATTGTTTCCATCATTCGGCGCACCGCTGCCACGGTTGGAAATGAGGCCGAGCGCAGCACCCTGACCCAAAATAACTTGCGGGAGTGTCTGCCCATGCGAGCGCTGGATGTCGCGCGTTTTGCTTTTGCCCTCTCACTCGTGATCCCTCTGGCCTCGCTGCCGAGCGCCCACGCCGCCGATCCCCCGCGCGACATCAAAGGCCTCTACCTCATGACCGACTACCCGGCGATCACGGTTCGCCCGGGCACCACGTCCAACATTCCCTTGCGTCTGCAGAACTACGGCCTCGGTCCCGAAGAGTACAAGCTCTCGGTCGAGGGCGTGCCGAGCGGCTGGACCGCCACCATCCTCGGCGGCGGTCAGCCCGTGGCCGCCGCGATGCCCGCGCCCGACAACAGCGTTTCGCTGCAGCTTCGCCTCGATGTGCCGAAGAACGCCGGTCTCAACGCGCAGACGCTGACGATCAAGGCGGAGGGGCAGGGCTCCAACCAGGCTTCGCTGCCGCTCGCGGTGTCGCTCGCCAGGGAATTGCCGGCAAAGCTCACGCTCACGACCAAGCTGCCGGAGCTGCGCGGCAGCCCGAAATCGAATTTCGAATACACGCTGACCATCAAGAACGACTCCGGCCGCAACCTCACCACCAGCTTCGCGGCAGAGGCGCCAAACAATTTCGAGACCTCCTTCACCGAGGCCTATGGCACGCAGGAATTATCCTCGATCCCGATCGAGGCCGGCCAGTCCAAGGACATCAAGCTGAAGGTGCGGCCGCCGAGCACGATCGACGCTGGGCATTTTCCGGTGACTGTAACGGTCAAGGCGAATGACGCTTCCGCCAAAGCCGATCTCGCGCTCGACGTCGTCGGCCAGCCGCAGCTGCAGGTCGCGGGCCGCGACGGCCTGTTGAGTGCGCGCTCGGTCGCGGCACAGCAGAGCTCGGTGCCGATCGTCGTCACCAACGGCGGCACGGCGCCGGCCGAAAACGTCACGCTGAATGCATCGGCGCCCACGGGGTGGAAGATCACTTTCGAGCCCAAGACTATCGAGCGCCTGGTGCCCGGCAAGGATGCCGAGGTGCAGGCGTTGATCACCCCCGGTGAAAAGTCGCTCGCCGGCGACTACATGGTTTCGGTCAACGCCAACTCGCGCGGCGAAAGCGCCTCCAGTCAGTTCCGCATCACGGTTTCGACCTCCACCGTGTGGGGCATGGCCGGCGCCGGCGTGATCGGCGTCGCGCTGCTCTTGATGCTCGGCGCCGTGGCGAGGTTCGGACGGCGATGAGCGATCTCAGGAACGACAACGCGGCCCTTCCGCCCGACATCGTCATCTCAGCGCAGAATCTGACCAAGCGCTATGGCAGCGCAAGCGCGGTCGATGCCATCAGCTTTGGCATCAAGCGAGGCGAGGTGTTCGGCCTGCTCGGGCCCAACGGCGCGGGCAAGACCACCACGATCCTGATGATGCTCGGCCTGACCGAGATTTCATCCGGCCAGGTGAGCGTGCTCGGCTTCGATCCGGCGCGCGCGCCGCTGCAGGTCAAGCGGCGCGTCGGCTATTTGCCGGACTCCGTTGGTTTCTACGACAACCTCACCGCGGTGGAGAATCTCGCCTACACCGCGAAGCTGATGGGACTGTCGCTGCGGGAACGGACCGAGCGCATCGCGGACGCGCTGGTGCGCGTGCGCCTCACGGAAGTGGCGCACAAGCGCGTCTCGACCTTCTCGCGCGGCATGCGCCAGCGGCTGGGGCTTGCCGAGATCATCGTCAAGCGCGCCGAGATCGCGATCCTGGACGAGCCGACGTCGGGCCTCGATCCGCAGGCCACGATCGAGTTCCTCGAGCTGATCGCTGAGCTCAAGCGCGGCGGCACTACGGTCTTGCTGTCGTCGCATCTGCTCGACCAGGTCCAGCGCATCTGCGACCGCGTCGCGCTGTTCCAGGCCGGGCGCATCGTGATGATGGGATCGGTCGCCGAACTCGCGGTGCAGGTGCTAGGCGCCGGCTTCGTGGTCGAAGTCGAAGCCGAGGGCAATGGCATTGCGCGAAAGCTCTCGACCATTCCGGGCGTGACGAAGGTCGAGACCGTTTCGGCCGATCGCTATCGCATGACCGCCGAACGCGACGTGCGGTCGGACGCGGCGAGCGCGGTCGTTGCGGTCAACGGCGCGCTGAAGCGGCTTTCGGTCGATGAGCCGAGCCTGGAAGCGATCTATGCCCGCACCTTCCAGGCCAAGCGGGAGGGGGTACGTCATGCGGCGTGAGGGTTCCGCGTTCCAGGGCCTTGGCACGGTGTTCGTCAAGGAGCTCTCCGACAACATCTCCAGCGTCCGCATGCTGGTGCTGGAATTGCTGGTCTTGCTCACGGCGCTCGCCGCGCTCTACGGCGCGATCGACAATCTCCGCCAGAACACCGCCGAAGATCCGTTCCTGCTGTTGCGGCTGTTCACGTTGTCGCGCGATCCCCTGCCGTCGTTCGTCGCGATGCTGGGCTTTATCGTGCCCTTGATGGCGATCGGGCTCGGCTTCGATGCCGTCAACAGCGAGCATAACCGCCGCACGCTGTCGCGCATCCTGGCGCAGCCGATCTATCGCGACGCGCTGTTGATGGGAAAATTCCTGGCTGGCCTCGCCACGCTCGGCGTCAGCCTCACCGCGCTGTGGCTGATGGTGATCGGGCTCGGGCTGATCTTCCTCGGCGTGCCGCCGGGCGGCGAGGAGATCGCCCGCTCGCTGGTGTTCCTGGTGGTCGCGATCTTCTATGCGGGCGTCTGGCTGTCGCTCGCGATGCTGCTGTCGATCGTGTTCCGCTCGCCCGCGACCGCGGCCCTCGTCGCGCTTGGCGTCTGGCTGTTCCTCACCGTGCTGTGGCCGATGCTGGCGCCCGCGATCGCGCAAATAATCGCGCCGCCCGATCCGCGTTACGCCGCGCTTGGCCTTGAGACCCCCGACACCGGGCTGTGGGCGCAATTCCTGCTCCGCATTTCGCCGAACGACCTGTTCGCGGAAGCCATGCAGGCGATCCTGTCGCCCGGCACGCGGACGCTGGGTGCGGTGTTCCTCGAGCAATTGCGCGGCGCCGTCATGGGCGCGCCGCTGCCCTTCGGTGAAAGCGTGATGATCGCCTGGCCGCAGATGGTGAGCCTGATTGCCGGCACCATCGTGCTGTTTGTCGTTGGCTACGTGATCTTCCAGCGCCAGGAGGTGAGGGCGTGAAGAGGTAAGGGCCTGACGGCGGATCATTCCTCCACGCCTCGCGCCCTAACGACCCTGAGCCGGTGTGCCCCCGCGCCGGCTCAGGTGCGTTTTTGGGAATAGGCCGATAGTCCGTTGCTTCGGAGGGGTCATGCACATCTCCCGCGTTATTGCTTCTGTATGCCGGCCTTGTCGATCACCTTGCCCCATTTGTCGATGTCGGACTTGAGGCGATCCGAAATCTCCTCGGGCGTGCTCGCCCTGGCCTCGATGCCGAGCTCCAGCAGCCGCTTCTTGACGTCGCCATCGGCCAATATCTCGCGCAACGCGTCGTTCAGCGTCTTTATGATTTCGGGCGGCGTGCCGGCCGGCGCGAACAGCGCGTTCCAGGAAACGACATCATAGCCGGCGACGCCGCTCTCGGTGACGTTCGCGATCTCGGGCGTCGCTTCCGAGCGATGCCCGCCGGAGGAGGCGAGCGCGCGCAGTTTGCCGTCGGCGAGATTGCCCTTCATCGACGAATAGCTATCGATCATCAGCGAAACATCGCCCTGCAGCAGCGCGACCTGGATCTCCGGCGTGCCGCGATAGGGGATGATGGCGAAATCGATGCCGGCCGCGGTCTTGAACAGCTCGGCCGAAAGGTTCTGCGTGCTGCCGACATTGATGGTGCCGACATTCAGCGTACCGGGCTTGGCCTTGGCGGCCGCGATGAATTCCGACAGCGTCTTGAACGGCGCGCCGGCGCCGGTCGCGAAGATGAAGTCGAAATAGCCGAGGCTCGAGATCGCTGTGAAATCCTTGAGCGGATCGAACGGCAGCTTCTTGAACAGGGAGACGCTGACCGCGGTGCCGTTCGAGAGCAGCGCCAGCGTGCTGCCGTCCGGGGTTGAGGAGATCACCGTGCGCGCCGCGGCGATGCCGCCGGCGCCGGGCTGGTTCTCGACATAGAAGCGCTGGCCGAGCTTGTCGCCGAGCTTTTCGGCGACAATGCGCGCGGTGATGTCGGCGACGCCGCCGGCGGCAAAGGGCAGCACGATGCGCACCGATCGATCCGGATATTTCGCTTGTGCTGCGGGAGCCGCGAGCAGCGCGGCGGTGAACGAGGCGGCGAGAAGTGTGCGGGCGATCAGTTTCATGAGATCTCTCTTAGCGCTTTTCGATCTTTTCCCATAGCCATCGCGCGACCGCATCGGGCGAGGAGGCTGCGTCATTGCCGCCGGCGCGCAAATTGGCCGCGCGCATGTCTGATATGTCAACCTTGCCCAGCAGCGGCTTCAGCGCCGCCTGCAGGGCCTGATCGTGCGCGCGCTTGGGCGCCAGCAGCACGATGGCATCATAGGGCGGGATCGCGTGCTTGGGATCGTCCAGCACGGTGAGATCGTATTTTGCGATCAGCCCGTCGCTGGTGTAGCCCGCGATGACGTCGACTTCGCCGGATGCCGCCGCGGCATACATGAAGTCGGGCTGCATGGTGCGCTGGGTGCGGAAGGTGAGGCCATAGGCGCTCTTCAGCGCGGCCCATTCCGGGCGCGAAAAGAATTCATAGTCGCCCGCGATCGACATTGTCGCCGCGTGTGCGGCAAGATCGGCGATCGAGTGAATGCCGAGCGCCTCGGCGCGCTTCTTCGGAATCACCAGCGCATAGGCATTTTCAAAACCGAGCTCGCCGAACAGGGTGATGTTCTGCTTTGCCAGGATATTCTTCAGCTCACCAAGCAGCTGCTCGCGCGGCAGCATGTCGCTGCGGTGGAATTGATTGAGCCAGAGCGTGCCGGAATAGTCGATGTAGACGTCGACATCGTTGGCGGCCAGCGCGTCGAAGATCACGCTGGAGCCGAGTCCCTCTCTTGAGCTCGCCGAAAAGCCCGCCGCGCGCAGCCGCTCGGCGATCAGCGCGGACAGCACATATTGCTCGGTAAAGGTCTTGGCGCCGACGATATAGCTCGAGGGCGAGCGCGCCAGCGTCGGCACCAGCGTAGCCAGAATCAGCGCCGCGATGCCGAGGCCGCCGAGCGCGGCGCGCACGCGGCTGCGGTTGCGCAGGCCGTTCTCGATCAGCGCCAGCAATTGGTCGACCGCGAGCGCCAGCACCGCAGCGGCAAGGCAGCCGAACAGCACGAACACCCAGTTCTGGGTCTGCAGCCCGGCAAAAATGTAATTGCCGAGGCTGGTCTGGCCGATCGGCGTCGATAGCGTCGCAGTGCCGATCACCCAGACCGCGGAGGTGCGGATGCCCGCCATGATCACCGGCAATGCCAGCGGCAGCTCGACCGTGAACAGCGACTGCCGCGAGGTCATGCCGACGCCCTGGGCTGCTTCGAGCAGCGCCGGATCGACGCCGTTCAACCCGGTGATAGTGTTGCGCAGCACCGGCAGCATGGAATAAAGCGCGAGTGCCAGCACGGCGGGCAAAAATCCGAAGGCGGAAAACCCGAAGCCGAGCCATGCCATCGTCACGGATGCCAGCGCCAGCAGCAGCGGATAGAACAGCGCCAGCAGCGCCAGCCCCGGCACGGTCTGCACAATGCTGGCAAGGGTGAGCAGGACGTTGCGGAACAGTGGCCGGTTGCGCGCGGCGATCGCCAGCGGCAGCGAGACGATCAGCCCAATCGCCAGTGCGGTGACGCTGACCCGCACGTGATTGCCGAGATAGTCGTTGAGATGCGTCAGCGCCTCGCCCCAGCGCGCGTCGGAGAACAGGCTCATGCCGCGCCGCCCCGCGGCAGCACGGCATTGAGCCGTTCGGCCTCGCGCCGCGGTGTGCGCAGCAGCTCGGCCACATAGGCGTCATTGCTTTTCGACAGCTCCGCCGGTGTCCCCAGCGCCTTCAGCTTTCCCGCATGCATCACCGCGATGCGGTCGGCGAGCAGCAGCGCCTCGGCCATGTCATGGGTGATCATGACCGTGGTCAGTGCGAGCTTGTCGTGCAGCGCGCGATAATCGTCCCGGAGTCCGTCGCGGGTCAGGGGATCGAGCGCGCCGAACGGCTCGTCCATCAGCACGATGCGCGGCTTCGCCGCAAGCGCGCGCGCCACGCCGACGCGCTGGCGCTGGCCGCCGGAGAGCTCATGCGGCAGCCGGTCGCGATGGGTCTTGTCGAGCCGCACCAGTTCGAGCAGCTCATCGACCCGCGCGGAAATCTCTTCGGCCGCCCAGCCCAGCAGCTTCGGCGTGACACCGATATTGCCGGCGACGCTGATATGGGGAAACAGCGCGCCGCTCTGGAAGACATAGCCGATGCGGCGGCGCAACAGCACGGGGTCGAGCGCGCGCACATCACTGCCTTCGACCGTGATGGTGCCGCGGTCGGCTTCGATCAGCCGGTTCGCGAGCCGCAGCAGCGTGGTCTTGCCCGAACCGGAGCCGCCGACAATGGCGAGGAACTCGCCTCCGGCCACTTCAAGCGAAACATCATCGACCGCCACCACGCGCTCGGCGCCGCGTCCGGCAAAAATCTTGCCGACCTGGGCGTAGGCGATCAGCGGCGGTGCGGGCATGTGATGCGGCCTCAACCCCTTGTCCCCAATACGCTCGGTTTTCCCAACGGTACAGTGATAGCCGATAAATTGGCGGCCGCGAGCCGGGCGCCGGATCTTTTATGCTGCGGCGCTATCCGCAAACCGAAGCAAAGAACCCCTCCGGCCCCTCCAGTTCCACCAGCTTCTTCCCGTCAATCAGCCAGAATCGGTTGCCCACCATCCGCACGAAGTTGCGGTCATGTGAAACCAGCAGGCAGGTTGCCTGATGCTCCATCAATTCCTCCTCCAGGGCTTCCTGCCCTTCGATATCCAGATGGTTGGTCGGCTCATCGAGGAGATAGAAGTTTGGCTGGGCCAGCCGCAGCAACAGCATGCCGAGACGCGCCTTCTGTCCGCCGGAAAGCCTGCCGATCGGGCGGCCCTGCATCTCGATCGAGAGGCCGGCTCCTGCGAGCAGCCCGCGTGCACGCTGGTCGCCGACCTCGAAGCGGCGGACGATCGAGCGCATCGGCGTCTCAGTGTCGGCAAGACCGGCCAGCGCCTGATCGCAATAGCCTAGCACCAGCGATTGCGTCGCCTTGATGCCGCCCGGCGAGGCGTCCGGATTTTCGATTGCCCCGCGCAGCATTGTCACCAGGCGGGTTTTGCCCGCCCCGTTTGGCCCCAGCAGCACGATCCGGTCGCCCTTGCAGATGAACTGCTTACCGGTCCTGAACAGCAGTTTGCCGTCTGGCGTCGCGACCATGGCATTGTCCAGCGCGATCAGAACTTTGGCATGCGTTCCGCGATTGGCAAGCCTGACTAACCCTGCGGATCGTTCGAGATGCGCAGGCTTTGCCGCATCTTCCAGCTTCTCCGCGCGCTGCTTCAACTGCTTGGTCTTCGACAACAAGAGGTCGCTTCCGGAGTTGATGCCGATGTTGTTGAGCTTTGCCGCACGCTGGCGGAGTTGCTGGGCGGCCTTGAGGTCACGTTGATAGCGCCGCTCGTCCGATGCGTCAGCCTCGCGCAGCGCAGCGCGTGCCGGTGTATAGGGCAATGAAAACATCTGCGATTGTTCCGGCCGCAGGAACAGCGTCCGGTTTGTGGTCGCGTCGAGAAAGGCGCGGTCGTGGCTGGACAGGACGACGGGCAGGTCGCGTGGCAGCGCGTTCAGCCAATTCTCAAGCTGGTCGATCCGGGCGAGATCGAGGTGGTTGGTAGGCTCGTCGAGCAATAGCACATCGGGCTCGGTCACCAGCACGCGGGCGAGCATGGCAAGCCGCTGCCATCCTCCGCTCAACTGCTTCAGCGGCTTCTGCCGCAGTGCCTCGGGGACCTCAAGCAATTCCAGCGCCACGTCGACCCGCCAGGTTTCGCCGCGCCGTCGGTCGGCGGAGAGCGTCTCAAGCACGGTCGCGTAGAATGGCCGCTCCAGCAGCACATCCGGCACATTCTGCTCGACATGGCCTATCGTCAGCCCCCGGGATCGGGTGATCTCGCCCTCGCTCGCTTCCATGGTGCCTGCGATGCAGCGCAGCAGGGTGGATTTGCCGCGACCGTTGGCGGCGACCAGTCCGATCCGGTCGCCGGCATTGATGACGAGGTTCAATCGGGAAAACAGCGGCGCGTTCAGCGTTACGCCGAGATTGCGGACGGTGATGAGTGTCATGATCGTTCTCAGGTCTTGCCGGTGATCACGACATCGGAAGGCACGCAGCCATCGTCGTATGTCGGTGTCAATCGCGGCGGTGAGTTATGATGCAGGCGCGAGCGCCAGAGCGCGCAACGCCGCATCGCCACGAAGGGCAGACCAGGAACAGGTTCTGTGAAAGGCCTCTGGTCAGCCCTGCAAACGCATTTGCAGGGCGTGCACGGGGCCGCGCTGGCGATAATGCCGGAAGAAATTCGTCATCGCGCGGCCCTCCTTTCTCGCTCGAGTGGCGTCAAACTAACGCGCCCTGCAAAAGAGGGCAAGCCAAAGCCTCCGCTACTCAAATCCGAAGGCAATCACGCAGCACGGCTTCGTTGAACTTGTCCGCGCAAGCGGCTAAGCCATCTTCCAAATCGGGGAGGGGACGCTTGGACAGGGCTGTGCCGAATGCGGTCACGCTGGAGGATGCGACGGTGGCCTTTGGGCTCGGCAATGGCCGCGTCTACACCGCGGTGGAGAAGGCGTCCCTCACGGTGGCCGAGGGCGAGTTCGTCGCCATTGTCGGTCCGACCGGCTGCGGGAAATCGACCCTGCTCAATGTCGCCGCGGGCCTGCTGAAGCCGGCCGCCGGCGCCGCCAAAATCTTCGATCAGCGGCTTTCTGGGCTGAACCGCGACGCCGGCTATCTGTTCCAGGCCGATGCACTGTTTCCCTGGAAGACCGCGCTCGACAATGTCGCGATCGGGCTGGAAGTGGCGGGCACGCCACGCGGCGAGGCGCTGGCGCGCGCGCAAGCATGGCTGACCTCCGTCGGCCTCGGCGGCTTCGCCGCCCGCTATCCGCATATGCTATCCGGCGGCCAGCGCAAGCGCGTGGGCCTGGCACAGGTCCTGATCCGCAATCCAAAAATCCTGCTGATGGACGAGCCGTTCGGGCCGCTCGATGCCCAGACCCGCCAGATCATGGGCAATCTGCTGCTCGACCTCTGGAACGCCGACCGCAAGGCGGTCCTGTTCATCACCCACGATCTGGAAGAGGCGATCGCGCTCGCCGACCGCGTCGTCATCATGTCGGCCGGGCCGAGCGCCCGGATCATCGGCGACTGGCCGGTGCCCCTGCCGCGCCCGCGCGATATTTTCGAGGTCCGCCTCCAGCACGAATTTCACTCTCTTCACCAGGAGATATGGAGTGTTTTGAAGGCAGAGGTGTTGAAGGGATACGCGCAATCGGCGACGGCTTGAGTTGCCGCGGCGCACAGCCAAAGAACTCGACGGACAGGAGACGTCATGTTGAAGCATGGATGGATTTTGGCGGCTGCACTGGCATGGACAGCTCTTCTCGGCGCGGGGCACGCCTCGGCCGCCGGTGCCTTCACCGTGTCGTCGTCAAGCTTCCACGACGGCAGTGAGATCGCCCTGAAATACGGCGGCAACGACAACGCCAACCCGAACTGCGCCGGCGACAACATTTCGCCGGCGCTCGCCTGGTCGAATCCGCCGCAAGGCACCAAGAGCTTCGCCTTGCTGTTCATGGATCCGGACGGCCGTCCACCTTCGGGCTTTGCGCACATGATCGCCTATGGCATTTCGGCCGAGGTGACGGGCTTCGCGGAGGGCGAGATGTCGAAGCCGAGCGACAAGTTCGTCGGCGGGATCAACACGGGCAAGCTCCTGATCTATCGCGGGCCCTGTCCCCCGCCGGGCGTCCTGCATCACTATGTGTTCACGCTGTTTGCGACCGACCTCGATCCAAAGGCACTCAAGGAGGGCCTGACGCGGGACGAGCTGGTCAAGGCGCTGGAGGGCCACGCCATGGCCGCGACCGGCCTGTTCGGCACCTTCGTGGGACCGGCACGGGGCAAATGAAGAGCGGATGAAGATGTCGCGAATCGGGCTCCTCTCGCTGCAATTGCTCGTCGCCATTGTCGCGCTGGCGCTGTGGCAGTTCTTCGCCACGGTGCCGGTGTTCGGCAAAATGCTGCTGCCGCCGTTCTTCTTCTCCAACCCGATCGACGTGTTCAGCCAGGTGTTTAAATGGTTTTCCTCAGGCGTGATCTGGAAACATCTCGGCATCACCCTGTGGGAGTCCATCCTCGCCTTCGTGATCGGCTCGCTCGGCGGCGTGGCGGTCGGCTTCTGGTTCGCACTCCAGCCGACGGTGGCCGCCGTGTTCGACCCCTATGTGAAGATGGTCAATGCGCTGCCGCGCGTGGTGCTGGCGCCGATCTTCACGCTGTGGCTGGGCTTGGGCATCTGGTCCAAGGTCGCGCTTGGGGTTACCCTCGTGTTCTTCATCGTCTTCTTCAACGTCTATCAGGGCGTGAAGGAAGTCAGCCACACCGTGCTCAACAACGGCCGCATGCTCGGCATGAGCGAGCGTCAGCTGATGCGGCATGTCTACTGGCCGTCGGCGCTGTCCTGGATGTTCTCTTCGCTGCACACCTCGGTCGGCTTTGCCGTGGTCGGCGCGGTGGTCGGCGAATATCTGGGCTCGGCCGCGGGCCTCGGCTATCTGATCCAGCAGGCCGAGGGCATATTCGACGTCGCCGGCGTGTTCGCCGGCATGTTCGTGCTGTCGATTTTCGTGATCCTCATCGATGTCGCGGTGACGCTGGTGGAGCGGCGGCTCTTGGTCTGGCGGCCGGCCGCGGCTGACGGAAGAGGGTAGGGTGGGCAAAGGCGCGCTTGCGCCGTGCCCACCATCTTTCGCGTTCCCGCTGGAATGGTGGGCACGCTTCGCTTTGCCCACCCTACGATCTACCGGCGGCCGTCAATTCAACAGCTTGATATCATCCGGCGCCTGCGGCGGCGACTTGATCGCAATCGCCTTGAAGGTACGGCCGTCGGGTTTGGTGCCGCCATGCGGTGTGCCCTTGGGGATGATGACGAGATCGCCGGGCTTCACCGGCACCTCCTTGTCTCCCAGCCAGATCGTGCCGGTGCCGTCGAGGATGTACTGCATTTCGTTGGCGTTGGCGTGCAGATGCTTCGGCGTGTTGCCGTCCTGGATCGCAACGGTGATGCCGTCCAGCGAGACGAACAGCTTGTTGCGCATGCCGGAGGCATTGGCCGCGGACAGCGCGTCGCCTTCGAGGTCCGCGGTGTGGATGACCTGCGCGGTGATGGTGTCGGCAGCGTAGGCGGGCCGCAGGAAGTGGGTCACCGCACAACCGGCCGCGAACGCGGCGGCGATCGACAGAGTGGTAGTGATACGATTTATGGTGAGGCCTCCCCTTAGGTGTTTTTTGTGCCGGCGATGCCGCGAATCTCGCGCTGGCCATGCCGTTGCGACAAAAAGATCGCGACGCGTCCATGGAATAGAGGCTGACGGATCAGCTTTTTGCAGCGCCGCAAAGTGGCAACCAAAGTCGCCTTCTCAAGGCGTGTGCGCTGCATTATGTTGCGGGTCGAGGAAACGGAGAAACCCAATGAAAAACCTGATCGGCAAGCTTGCCGGCACCTTGCTCGCCCTGATGCTCACAGCGCCGCTGGCGCAGGCCCAGAGCAAGATCACGGTCGCGGTCGGCGGCGGCTCCTGCCTGTGCTACCTGCCGACGGTGCTGGCGAAACAGCTCGGCGAGTTCGACAAGGCCGGCCTGAGTGTCGAACTGGTCGATCTCAAGGGCGGCTCGGATGCGCTGAAAGCCGTGCTCGGCGGCAGCGCCGACGTGGTCTCCGGCTATTTCGACCACTGCGTCAACCTCGCCGCGAGAAAGCAGGAGCTGGTTTCCTTCGTGGTCTATGACCGCTATCCCGGGCTGGTGCTGGTGGTGTCGCCCTCGCATGCGAACGAAATCAAGTCGATCAAGGATCTGGCGGGCAAGAAGGTTGGCGTCAGTGCGCCGGGCTCTTCAACCGATTTCTTCCTGAAGTTCCTGTTGAAGAAGAACGGCCTCGATCCCACCAGCGCCGCCGTCATCGGCGTCGGCCTTGGCGCCACCGCGGTCGCGGCAATGGAGCAGGGCCAGATCGATGCCGCCGTGATGCTCGATCCTTCCGTCACGGTGCTGCAGGGCAGCCATCCCGACCTGAAAATCCTCGCCGATACCCGCACGCAAAAGGATACGCTCGCCATGTTCGGCGGTGAATATCCGGGCGGCGCGCTCTATTCGACGGCGGCCTGGGTGAACTCGCATGAGAAGGAAGTGCAGGCGCTGACCAACGCCATCGTCTCGACGCTGTCGTGGATCCACTCGCATTCGGCCGAGGACATCATGGCCAAGATGCCGGAGGAGATGGTCGGCAAGGACAAGGCGCTCTATCTGGCCGCGCTGAAGAACACGATCCCGATGTATTCGGAGACCGGCAAGATGGACCCGAAGGGCGCCGACGCCGTGCTGGCGGTGTTCAGCGAGGGCTCGCCGGACGTCGCCAAAGCCAATGTCGACGTCAGCAAGACCTTCACCAACAAATATGTCGAGCAGGCGAAGAAGACGACGGGGATGAATGCCCGATAACGCGGTCATCCGCCGCCTCTCCGCGCTTGATTTGAAGGTCGAGTCCGGGGCCTGGCCGTGGGCCCTGTCCCGGCGCGCCGACATTGACGCGCATTTCGCGATGCGCCAGCGCGAGAAGCCGGGCATCTGGAACGGCCAGGTGCTGCTCGCGCGCAATGCCACCTTCTCGGGCGAACGGCTCTCGTCCAGCTATTTCCAGACGGATTTCGCGAGCTTCCTTGCGTGGCGGGACTGGGGCTTTCCGGACCGGGAGGTCTTCAACGGCTTTGGCATGGGCGCGCTTCGTTCTTCCGACGGCGCGTTCGTGCTCGGCGAGATGGGCGGCAAGACCGTGAATGCCGGCCGCATCTATTTTCCGGCCGGCACGCCCGACCCCGACGATATCGTCGGCGATACGCTCGACATTGCCGGCAGCATCACGCGCGAGATCGAGGAGGAGACCGGCCTGACCGCAGCCGATTATCGGGCAGGCCGGCACTGGCATTGCGTGGCGGTCGGCGTGTCGGTCGCGATCATCAGGATACTCGAGGTCGACATGCCGGGCGACGCGCTCAAGGTGCGCATCGAAGCCAACCTTGCGCGGCAGGCAAATCCCGAATTGTCGGCGATCCATCTCGTGCGTGCGACGAGCGATCTCAGCGCAAGCATGCCGCGCTTCGTCACGGCCTTTCTCGAGCACGCGTTCGCTACCAGCGGAGCCCTGTCATGAGCAAAAAGCCTTCGCGATCGCTCGGCGCCGAGCTCGATCCCTTCGTCGCGCCGTTCCGCGTCGACGGCTCGCGCAAATTCCATCTCGCCGCCCGGAAGACCAACGAGAAGGGCGGGCTCGACAAGGAGAAGGCGGAGAAGGTCCAGGAAGCCAACCGCAGGCGGCTCAACGACTTCCAGGAAAAACTTTACGCGCAGGATCGCTGGTCGCTGCTCCTGATCTTCCAGGGCATGGATGCGGCGGGCAAGGACTCCGCGATCAAGGCGGTGTTCGAGGGCGTCAATCCGCAGGGCTGCGAGGTCACGTCATTCAAGCAGCCGAACAACCATGAACTCGATCATGATTTCATGTGGCGCAATGTGATCGCGCTGCCCGAGCGCGGCCGCATCGGCATCTTCAACCGCTCCTATTATGAAGAATGCCTGGTCACGCGCGTGCATCCCGAGCTTCTGCAGAAAGAGAAGCTTCCACCCAGGCTGATCACGAAGAACATCTGGCGCGAGCGGTTCGAGGATATCTCGGCGTTCGAGCGATATCTGTGCCGGCAAGGCACCGTGATCCTGAAGTTCTTTCTTAACGTATCGAAGCAGGAGCAGCGTGAGCGCTTCCTCGACCGCCTCGATCAGCCGGCGAAGAACTGGAAGTTTTCCATGAACGACATCACCGAACGCGGGTGGTGGCCGCGCTATCAGGCGGTGTATCAGGACATCGTCCGCCACACCGCAAGCCCGCATGCGCCGTGGTTCGTGGTGCCGGCCGACCATAAATGGTTCGCGCGGGTGGTGATCGGCTCGGTCATCGTAGCGGCACTCGACGGCCTCAACCTGCGCTTCCCCCCCGTCGACAAGGCCTCGCAGCAGGAGTTTGCGGGGGTGCGCGAAGCGCTGGAACGTGAAGGCAGTCGCCGGCCGCGGAAGCGGACAAAAACGCCTGCGCCGGCGCAGAAACCTTAACGCCAGAGATGTCATGGAACCCGCGGCCTTTACCCAAATGGGGTATGACACTGCGCCTGCATGACTCTAGGCTAAGTACTTGGTCGGTCATCGCTTCTGTTGAAGGCAGGGCAATTGGAAGTGGTCGGCTGGGGCCGTCGGCGATTGCCTATGCCGGCGGCCCACCCGGTCTCTCCTCGCAGTGAGGCGCTTCTCGCGGTCGCGCAAAACGGCCTTTGTACCGATCACATCGACGAATGCAGGATTGACCTTCCAACGAGCCGTTCGTTAATTCGCGCTCGAATGAATTTCGATCGGTTTGTCGACGATATCTACGAAGCGGCCGTGATCCCCGAGCGCTGGCTCGGCGTGCTTGATCAGCTGGCGCAGCTGGCGGATGCCGAAGGCACGCTTCTGTTCGCCGCAGCTCCGGGACAGCCGCGCTGGCTATGCTCCGAGCAGATTCGCCCGCAGATCCAGGCCTGGGTCGACAGCCCCTTCTACATCAACAATCCCCGAGGCCAGCATCTGGTGCCGACGCGGGAAGTGCGCTTCCTCACCGATCTCGACGCGTTTACGCCGGACCAGCTCGACCGTGAGGTGTTCTATACCGAGTTCCTGCGCCCGCGCGGGCTCGGCTGGTGCGTCGGCACGTCGATCCATTCGCCGTCCGGCGACACGCTGGTGTTTTCGATCGAGAAGGCCAACGCCAGGGGGCCCGTGCCGCCGGAGGTCGCGGCGCGGCTCGATCCGTTGCGGCCGCATCTCGCCCGCGCCGCGCTGTTGTCGGCGCGGTTCGGCCTGGAGCGGGCGCGCGCCACCGTTGAGGGGCTGAACCTGATCGGCCTGCCGGCGGCCGTGCTCGCGCACCAGGGCAAGGTACTGGCCGCCAACCAGGCGCTGCTCGCCTATGCGCCGGACATCCGCATCGCGGCCGGCGACCGCGTCGAGTTCGCCAACCACAATGCGCATGCGCTGTTCGTGAGCGCCTGGGCGGGGCGCTCGCTCCAGTTCGGCGCGGGTGCGTCGGTGCCGGTTCCGCGCTCGCCGACGCGGTCCGCCTTTGTCGCGCATGTCGTGCCGATGCGGGGACGCGGACGGGAGATTTTCTCGGGCGCGGAACTCCTGTTGTATCTGACGCCCGTCATTCAGCAGGCCGGTCCGCCGCCCGAAATCCTGCAGGCGCTGTTCGATCTGTCGCCGGCCGAAGCGCGCGTCGCCGCCATGATCGCCGAGGGGCATTCGGTCAAGGCCATCGCGGAACTGCTGTCGGTGCAGCCGAACACGATCCGCGTGCAGCTCAAGGCGGTGTTCTCCAAGACCGGCACGGGACGGCAGCCGGAACTCGTGAGTCTCTTGCGCTCACCCTCTTAAGGTTAACGCGGCCCTACCATCCGCGACGTCATCAACGCGCAACTCCACAATTCCCGTCGCTGTGATTTTTGCGCCACACCGAATTAACGGATTGGTGCGTTGTCGATGCGACGTTCGCGCCGACCACGGGACATTCATTTTACGGGGGAGTAGTCATCATGAAGAAGTTGGTTCTTGCTGCATCGATCGTTGCCTTTGGCACCGCCACGGCCTCGGCCGCCGATCTCGCGCCGCGCTATTACAAGGCGCCGCCGCCGATGATGGCCGCGATTTACGACTGGAGCGGCTTCTACGTTGGTATCAACGGCGGCTGGGGCACGAGCCACAATTGCTGGACGCGCACGGCGACTGCCGGCGTCGCGATCGCGGCGGTGTCGGAAGGTTGCCATGACTCGTCCGGCGGCACGGTCGGTGGCCAGGTTGGCTATCGCTGGCAGGCGGGACCCTGGGTGTTCGGCCTCGAAGCGCAGGGCAACTGGGCTGACTTCTCGGGATCCAATGCGAGCCTCTTGTTCGGCGGTCTCGCCACCAACCGCACCAGGATCGACGCCTTCGGTCTGTTCACCGGCCAGGTCGGTTACGCCTGGAGCAACGCTCTCTTCTATGTGAAGGGCGGCGCCGCGGTCACCGACAACCGCTATGAGGGTCTTGCGACGCTCGGCGGCTTCGTGACCGATCGCGCCAGCGACACCCGCTGGGGCGGCACGGTCGGCGCCGGCGTCGAATACGGTTTTGCGCCGAACTGGTCGGCCGCGATCGAGTACGACCATTTGTTCATGGGCAAGAACAATTACGGCTTCAACAGCGTGTTTCCGGTCGGCGGCTTCGCCACCCGCAACATCGACATCAAGCAGGATGCCGATCTCGTCACGGTGCGCGTCAACTACCGCTTCGGCGGCCCGATCGTCGCGCGCTACTGAGGCTTGCGCCTTCCGAATTGATGAAAGCCCCGCTTCGCGCGGGGCTTTCTTTTTTGTGCTAAGGCGGCGCGGACTTGACGCATGATCCGGAAAAGTGCGTGCGCAAACGAGGTAAAGGCCGTTGGCTGATTTCGTTGAACATGCCGTGTGGTGGCACATCTATCCGCTCGGCTTCGTCGGTGCCGAACGTGAAGCGTCCGCGTGTCCTGAGGTCCAGCATCGGCTCGGGCGGATCGGCGACTGGCTCGACTATGCCGTGAACCTCGGCGTGTCCGGCCTGTTGCTGGCGCCGATCTTTTCGTCGTCCACCCATGGTTATGACACGACCGATCACTTCGAGATCGACAGGCGGCTTGGCGATCAGGCCGACTTCGATGCGCTGGTCAAGGAGATGCGAAGCCATGGGCTGCGGCTGATCCTCGACGGCGTGTTCAATCATGTGGGAAAGGAATTTCCTCGCTTCCAGCGCGCGATCGCGGGCGGCCCGCTAGCGAAGGAGGGCGCGTGGTTTCGCCTGACCTGGCCGGAGCCCGGCAAGGGCGGCGAGCCCGATTATGCGACCTTCGAAGGGCACCGGCAGCTTGTCGCGCTGAACCACGCGGAGCCCGCGGTCGTCGACTACGTCACACGCGTGATGAACCACTGGCTCGACCGTGGCGCCGACGGCTGGCGGCTCGATGCGGCCTACGCGGTGCCGCGCGAGTTCTGGCGCAAGGTGTTGCCGGCGGTGCGGGCCAAGCACCCGGACGCCTATATCTTCGGCGAAGTGATCCATGGCGATTACACCGCCTTCGTACATGAGAGTAGCGTCGACGCGGTCACGCAATATGAATTGTGGAAGGCGGTCTGGAGCTCTCTCAATGCCGGCAACTTCTTCGAGCTCGCCTGGGCGCTGAAACGGCACAACACCTTCCTCGAAGCCTTCGTGCCACAGACCTTTGTCGGCAACCACGACGTCACGCGCATCGCAAGCCAGCTCACCGACGAGCGGCATTTGGCGCACGCGCTCGTCATTCTCATGACCTGCGGCGGCACGCCGTCGATCTACTATGGCGACGAACAGGCGTTTCGCGGCACCAAGGAAAATCGCGCCGGCGGGGACGACGCGATCCGCCCCGCCTTTCCCGCAACGCCGGCCGATCTCGCGCCATTCGGCTGGCCGATCTATCGCCTGCATCAGGAATTGATCGGTGTGCGGCGAAAGCATCCGTGGCTGCATCGCGCGCAGAGCCGCGTGATCGAGCTCCGCAACACCGATCTTCTGTTCGAGGCGTTCGCGGACGAGAAGAAGCTGTGGGTCGCGCTGAACATCGCGGACGCGTCCGTGACGCGCACGATCGGCGCAAGCGCCGACAAGCTCGCCGGCAACGCCGTGATCACAAAAAAGGGCGGCAGCACCGAGATTGCGCTGCCGCCCCATGGCTGGGGTATTTTTGCGTAGTGTCGCTTGGTCCAAAAACCTCATGGTGAGGAGGCGCGTGAGCGCCGTCTCGAACCATGAGGCCCCGGTGGTGGCCTCATCCTTCGAGACGCGGCGAAGACGCCGCTCCTCAGGATGAGGGGATAGAACCGCTTGTGGCGCCGTGGGCTTAGCCGATCGGCACCGCCACGAAGTGCGTGTTATCAGCGGTCTTCACCCGGATCAGCACGTCCTTCTTGCCGCCGGACTTGGCCTCCGACAGCGCGCTGCGGAGCTCGGAGACATTGCCGACGCTCTTGCCGCCGACGTCGAGAATGACGTCGCCCGACTTGAGCCCGCGTTCCGCGGCAGGACCGTCGGGATCGACCGCGGTGATCACGACGCCCTTGCTGCCGGCGCCCGCAACCTCGCTTGCCGGCGCTACCGACAGGCCGAGACGCGGCACGCCGGGCATGGCGCCGTTGTCGCCGGCCTTGGCCTGCTTCTCGGGCTGGTTCGGCATGGTCGCGAGCGTCACGTCGATGGTCTTCTGCTCGCCCTTGCGCAGGATGTCGAGCTTCGCCGAGCTGCCAGGCGCCATGCCGGAGATCTCGCGCGCCAGCGACCGCGAGTCCTTGATCGCGGTGCCGTTGACCGCGGTGATGACGTCGCCGGCCTGGACGCCGGCCTTCGCCGCGGGGGTATCGGGCTGGGCTTCATCGACGAGAGCACCGGACGCGTTCTTCATGCCGAGGCTTTCGGCGATGCCTGCCGTGACCGGCTGCACCTGCACGCCGAGCCAGGCACGCGTCACCGAGCCCTTATCCCTAAGCTGGGCCACGACCATCTTCACGGTGGAAGCCGGGATGTCGAAGCCGATGCCGACCGATCCGCCGGTCGGCGAATAGATCGCGGTGTTGACGCCGATCACGTTGCCCTTGGTGTCGAAGGTCGGCCCGCCCGAATTGCCCTTGTTGATGGGGGCGTCGATCTGGATGTAGTCGTCATAGGGGCCGGAGCCGATGTCGCGGCCCTGCGCCGAGATGATGCCGGCGGTCACGGTGCCGCCGAGGCCGTAGGGATTGCCGACCGCGACCACCCAGTCGCCGACGCGCGGCGCGTCAGTCTCGAAATTGACGAAGGTGAAGTCGCTCTTGCCTTCGACCTTGATCAGCGCGAGGTCGGTCTTCGCATCGGTGCCGATCACCTTGGCGGTGTAGGTCTTGCCGTCATCGGTCGTGACCTCGACCGACTTGGCGTGGTCGACGACATGGTTGTTGGTCACGGCATAGCCGTCGGCGGAGATGAAGAAGCCGGAACCGACGCCGGTCACCATCTCATGGTGCGGTATCCGCGTGCGGGGGCCGTTCTCGCCATACTGGCGGAAGAATTTCTCGAACGGCGTGCCCTCGAAGGACGGCATGCCTTCCTCGCCGCGCATCTGCGGCCCGTCGGAGTCCGAGGTCTGCTCGACCTTGACCCGCACCGAGATCACGGCGGGTTTTACCTTGCTGATGAGGTCGGCGAAGCCGGCCGGTCCCTGCTGCACCTGGGTCGTTGCGGCGAAGGCCGGTCCGGCAAAATGTCCGACCGGTCCGCCAAACGCCAGCGCCGCGCCAACGATGGCGACGGAGCCGAGCAGCGTCAGGCGCCGCGCGGACAGAATCCGGCGCTGCGGGTTTGCATTGGTTGCAGTCATGAGTGTCCTCTCCGAAAGATGTTGGGCCGGTATGGCCTCATGGAGAGCTAACGCACGGCTCATTACCGCACGCTGTCGGGAGAATTAATATCTCCTGTCGGACGCGTTAATTCGTCGTAACGCGCGGCCGCTTTGTTACAGCCGTAGCGCAATAGCGCTTGCGGCGAAATCATTCTGCATGACGCGGCCGGTTATCTGTCCCTCGCTTTGCTGATCCCGCGATGGCCATCGCAGCCCATCGAGCCGGCTCTGCATTTTCACAACCTCAATCCGCCCGTCAGGGCAAAACAGATTTTGGATTGGACTCATGTTCGCATTGCTCTACCCCGCGACCTCGCTTCTCATCACCTCGCTTTTGTCCTGGTCGGGCCTTCGGGCCTGGCGCGCCGAAAACCGCTTCCTGAAATGGGGCGGCGCGGGCCTGGCGGCGCTATTGTCAACCGTCACCGCCATCGTCAGCGTGATGCTGATCGTGGGCCTGCTCAAGGCTCACTCCCGCAGCGCGCCCACGCTGGTCATGAAGGTCGAGGGCACGCCGGAACAGATCCGGCGCGGCCAGGAGATCACCGACAGCTTCTGCAGCGCGTGCCACACCAGGACCGGCACGCTCACCGGCGGCGTCGATATCGGCGAGCATTTCCCCGTCAATGTCGGCTTGTTCGTGTCGTCGAATCTCACGCAGCTCGGCTCCTGGACCGATGGCGACATCTTCCGCGCCATCCGCAACGGCGTTGATCGCGACGGCCATTGGCTGTTCGTCATGACCCTCACCAATGCCAGCCGGCTGAGTGACGAGGACACGCGCTCGGTGATCGCCTATCTGCGCAGCCTGCCCGCGGCAGGGCAGCCGACGCCGAGCCCGTCCGATCGATTTCAGCGCGCTCGGACTTCTGATGCTGGGTGCAGGCATGCTGCCGACGGGAAAGCCGGTCTCGACCATGGTGGTCAGCGCGCCGGCAAAATCTCCGACCGCGAAGTACGGCGAGTACATCATCTCGCAGGATTGCCGCGAATGCCACGGCAAGGATTTGACCGGCGGCGTGCCCGGCCAGTTGCCGCCGCTCGGCCCCGATCTGCGTTTCATCAAGGAATGGAAGTTCGAAGAGTTCCTCAAGGCCATGCGCACCGGCGTCGATCCCTACGGACATGAGATCGGCAAGCAGATGCCGTGGCAGGTGATCGGACGAATGAGCGACGACGATCTGCGCGCGCTCTATGAATATCTGGCGCATATGTCCAATGCGTGAAACACGTTGGAACCGGAACCCGGTCAACCAAATCTTGACACGGGAGCGCATCTGCCGCAGCATTTCGATGTGCTGTACCTGACCGAGGTCATGGAGCACGCGGCTCCTTACCTCGCAGGAATTGTCGGCCGATGATGTCGTCGAACGGCAGGCAGCGGATGCGGACAGATGTCCGTCGAGCCACTCCAGGAGAGGAGCATGACGCCACCGGGCAGAAGCCAGCGACCTTGCTCGACCGCAGGGTCACGGCGCGAAGTGAGGTGAGAGCAGCTGCTCATCGCAGATCGCGCCGCCGAAAATCTGAACCTCACCGCAGCACTGAAGCGCAAAGGCCAAGTGCTTTGCAGTGCTGACATTTGACTGGCATTTACCAGAAGTCCCTCATAGCAGGGCAATATCGGGCCCCGCGATGCCATTGTGCACCGGGGCCCACTTATTTTCCATTTTCGGTCCGTCCGATTTTCCGAAGCCGGATGCGGATATCCGTTGATCTACGGAGGCATTGCGGGCTGGCGCTGCCGCGATCGCCTGGTATTCAGGGGTACCCCTGACATTCAGGGGTGCCGATGAAATTTCGCCACATCCAATGCACGCTTCAATGGAAACTCGATCCTTGATCCCTGATTTCGGTCATCGCCGGCCGTGACGAATTTGGATTCCCTTTCTTCATCGCCGGTGCTCTCGACCGCGCGCTGCTCCGATCCGGAGGCGGCGGCCGCCATGCTGCCGGGCATCAGGCGCCGGCTGCTGCCGCTTTCCGGCGACTTCAAATTCTTCCAGGCCGAGTTGCAGCTCGGGGCGCTTCGTCTCGTCACGGTGAAGCGTCCGCCTTGCGCTTCGGAAGGCTACCTCGATCCGCGCCAGGTCGGGATTGCGCTGTCGATGGGCGCTTCGGGCGGATTGAAGCTGGATGGCGTGTCGCTGGAGCCGCCGGCGCTGGTGACCCACGGATTGTCCGTCCCCCATCGCATTTTCCAGCCCGGCGAATTGACCATCGCCGCGATCTTCCTGCCGGCCGCCAAGGCGGACCGTGGCTGGCCCGGGCGAACCCAGGCGGCGAGGGTTGATGCGATCCAGGCCGCCGTGCTGCAGCAGTTGCGCTCGATCATCGTCGATGTCACCCGTCTGGCTTCGCGCGACCCGCGGCGATTTTCGCAAGCGAGCGTGGTGGCGGGCATGCAGCAGAGCCTGCTCGGCACCATCGACCACGCCTATCTCACCGCGCCGGGAGAGCGGGCCTCCGGGCTCGCCGTCGGCAACTACGTTCGCATCTGTCATCGCGCGGAGGAGTTCATCAACTCCGGCGCACGGGGCCTGCCCTCCAGCGCCGGGGTCGCCGCCGCGGCCGGCGTGACCATCCGCACGCTGCATAACGCCATGATCGCGGTGCGCGGCATGAGCCTGCAGAAATTCATGATCCTCAGCCGCCTGTGGGCCGCGCGCGCCGCGCTGTTGCGTGGCGGCGCGAGCGGCCTCGTCAAGACGATCGCGTTCGATTACGGCTTCTGGCACCTCGGGCGATTTTCGCAGACCTATCGCGCGTTCTTCGGCGAATTTCCATCGGACACGCTGGCGCAGGCGCGCGCGAATTGCCACCAGCCGGACACCTATCAGAGCTCGCACGCCAGTTTCAGCAGGCCGACGATCAGGCCCGAGGCGCATATCGCAATCCCGAAGTCGGCGAGATAGAGCAGCGCCGCTCGCTGCTCGGCATCCAGTTCTCCAATGATCTTGCGCATATCCCCCTCCTTATATGGGACGTTTGAAGTCAAGTGCTAATTTCATGGTGCTTCCTTTTTTCGTGCCATTCGTATTGGCGATTGGTGGTGATCGGCCGACGCCGATCGACCCCCACGAGTTCAGGCGGCGGCGGCCGATCACTTGACCTAAAGACAACAAAGCGACACGAGGCGGAGCCCGCTTCAAGTTGACGATGGTTGAAAAAAAACCGACCGCCACATCCTTATATACGGTGGATCCGTTGGATCCGAACCATGATGCAACTATGCGCATCGAAGGCGAGGCTCCGAAGCAGCAGCAGCCCATTCTTTTTCCCGGTGCAGAAACCATGGGGGGACGGCGGGCTGCCGCTACCTCGGATCGTTTTTTGGCCGTTTCGTCGCTATGCGCGCCGAGGTGCCAAAATTTCTTCTTCCTTCCTGTTGCCGATTACGCCGCTGAATGCAGCCTGAAGCCTTCCGGTATGACGCCGTCATTCGCATAGCGCCACAGGGCAATGATGAGCTTGCGGGCAAGCGCTACAATCATCGGCTTGCGTGATCCCTTTGCATTCTCGGTGCGTTGTTTGAACCATTGTACCAGAGCACTGTCGGGCTGGAACTTCACCATGCGCCAGGCCAGCTGGATCATGATTTTACGTACCCGCGCGTTGCCCGAGCGGGAAAGGCCCTTTTCTCGTCGCTTCGAACCGCTTTCATCCGGTGAGCCGGTCAATCCGGCATAACGGGCTACAGCTTTGCGGTCGCGTAATGTTCGGGACAGAAGCTCATGCACCAAAAGATCGGCCGTCTCCCAACCAAGCCCGTAAATCCGTACCAGCAGATAAACCATCCTGTTCGCAAGAGCCTCCGGCTTTTGTTCAAACTGCTGCAGCCGGGTCTGCTCGATTGCCTTGATTTGTTCCTTGATGATCTTCAACCGCTCCATGTCCCGTCGAAGGGCGGCGATCGTGTTGGGCGGCAAGGACTTGCCCTCTGGTGTGCGAACAGTTTCCAGCTTCGCCCTTGCCTTGCGTAGCTTGGGATTGAAGTTACGGACGCCAAACTGGATCAAGGCTGATTTCATGCGATTGACCACACGGGTTTGTTCATGGACCAATCCCTCGCGCTCACGATGCGGGCGTTTGGCATCCTCTTCCTCCATGGTCGGGACAATCGCCATGGTGCAATGGCCACGCTCACCACGTAGCCAACCAAGGAAGCCGCGCTTCAACATCGCCGTATCGAGCCGATCCGTCTTAGCTCGCCGATGTTCGCGGGATACGGCCACGCTGGTGGCGTGGATGACATGCGCATCTATGCCGCGTTCCCGCAGCCAGCGAGCCAGCCAGAAGCTATCGCGCCCAGTCTCGTACGCCACGGCAATTCGGGTGATCGGCCTTCCGGCCTTAATTGCTTCGTCCCGCCAGCCATGCAGCAGTTTCAGCAGGTCTTCCGGGTTCGGCTCCAATTTCTTCAGCGGTTCCCGGCTAACACCAGGTATCAGCCCGGCGACCAGCCAGCTTGATAGACCGAGTTCAATGACCGCGATCAGTGTGTTATCCTGCATGAAGGCGGCGGGACTGGCTTTACTGTTGTCGTGGGGTTTCTGCATTCGGAGCTCCGTCAATTGCAAGTTGATCGAAGCGACGATTTTACAGCTGTCTCGCCGCTTGCCCCATAGCATCTTTTTCCTGAGAACGGGGAGAGGGAACTTTTGGTTCCATGCAGCGGGCAAAAAGCGTTGCGGCGCTTCTCTTGAAGCCTGGTCACTTGATCTCGCCGGCAACGAACAGCAGGAAGGACCGTCCGGGCACCTTGTAGATGCTGTCGAACGCGAAGGCCGCGCCGGATGATCCATCCGTATGGTTGGTGTCGAGCAACAGCGACCATTCCGGCCCGGCCGTGGTGTGCGGCAGCTTGAAGTCGACCTCGCCTTCAAAACTGTTCAGGATGATCAGCACGCTGTCGTCGTCGCCGTACCGTTTGATCGCGGTCTTGCGGCAGCGGCCGTCGAGCAGGGCGCCGAAGCATCTGATCCAGCCGGTGTTCCAGTCGGCCGTCGTCATCTCCGCCCCGGAAGTCGCGATCCAGACCACATCGCGGATGTCGAGCTGCTTGTCATGCTCGCCGATCAGGAAGCGGCTGCGGCGCAGGATCGGATAGTCCCGCCGGAGCTGGATCACGCGCCTGGTGAAGGCGAGAAGCTCTTGGCCCGGCTCGCCGATGTTCCAGTCGAGCCAGGAAATGTCGTTGTCCTGACAATAGGCGTTGTTGTTGCCCTGCTGGGTGCGGCCGAACTCGTCGCCGCCGAGCAGCATCGGCGTGCCCTGCGACAGCAGCAGCGTCGCCAGCATGTTGCGCTTCTGCCGCTCGCGCAAGCCGAGCACATCCTTGTTGTCGGTCACCCCCTCGACGCCGCAATTCCAGGAACGGTTGTTGGAGTTGCCGTCCTTGTTGCCTTCGCCGTTGGCCTCGTTGTGCTTGTCGTTGTAGCTCGCCCAGTCGTTCAGCGTGAAACCATCATGGGCGGTGATGAAGTTGACGCTGGACCAGCTTCGCCGCCCGTCGCGGTTGAACACGTCGGCGGAGCCGAGCAGCCGTTTCGCCAGCGCCGCGGGCGGCGCCTCGGCCCGCCAGAAGTCGCGCGCGGTGTCGCGGAACTTGTCGTTCCACTCGGCCCAGCCCGGGGGAAAGCCGCCGACCTGGTAGCCGCCGGGGCCGGTGTCCCAGGGCTCGGCGATCAGCTTGATGGTCGAGAGCAGGGGATCCTGGTCCATCGCTTTCAGAAAGCCGCTCTGCTCGTCGAAGCCATAGACCTCGCGCGCCAGAATGGTGCCGAGATCGAAGCGGAAGCCGTCGATATGCATGTGCTCGGCCCAGTAGCGCAGGCTGTCCATCACCATCTGGATCACGCGCGGATGCGAGAGATTGACGGTGTTCCCGGTGCCGGTGTCGTTGATGTAGTAGCGCTTCTTGTCGGGCTGCAGGCGGTAATAGCTCGCATTGTCGATGCCCTTGAAGGACAGCGTCGGCCCGCGCTCATTGCCTTCGGCGGTGTGGTTGTAGACGACGTCGAGGATCACCTCCAGTCCCGCGCCATGCAGCTTCGACACCATCTCCTTGAACTCGCGCAGGCTGTTCGGCACGTCGGCGGCGTAGCGCGGGTCGGGGGCGAAGAAGCCGATGGTGTTGTAGCCCCAGTAGTTCCGCAGGTGCTTCTCGATGAGGAGTTTGTCACTGATGAAGGTGTGGACGGGAAGCAGCTCGATCGAGGTGACGCCGAGTGAAGTGAGATGTTCGATCAGTTTTGGCGAGGCGAAGCCGGCATAGGTGCCGCGCAGGTGCTCGGGCACATCAGGGTGTTTTTTCGTAAAACCCTTGACGTGGGTCTCGTAGACGATGGTCTCGTCCCAGTGGACGTCCTGCTGGTGCGCTTCCGCCCGCCAGTCGAAATCCGGGTCGACCACCACGCATTTCGGCATGAAGGGCGCGCTGTCGCGCTCGTCGAAGGTGAGGTCGTCACCCGTCTCCATCCTGTAGCCGAACACGGCCGGGTCCCATTTCAGCAAGCCGGCATGGGCGCGCGCATAGGGGTCGAGCAACAGCTTGTTCGGGTTGAAGCGATGGCCGGCGTCCGGCTGGTAGGGGCCTGAGATGCGGTAGCCGTAGAAGGTGCCGGGGCCGACGCCGGAGATATAGCCGTGAAAGACCTGGTCGGTATATTCTGGCAGTTCGAAGCGGTGCGTTTCGCGATTCCCCTCGAACAGGCAGACTTCTACCCTGGTGGCATTGGCCGAAAACACCGCAAAGTTGGTGCCCTTGCCGCTCCAGGTCGCGCCCAGCGGATAGGGCAGGCCTTCCTCGATCACGAAATCGGACATTGAAGGACCCCGTACCGCCAGCGGCTAAAGCCATCATTCAACATGATTGCCCCGAAAATGTTGCAATCGCACGAAATGTCTGCAGTTCTCCTGATCAACGGGCGTGCCGGTCGTCGGCTGGGCAGCCCGCGCGAATGGCAAACGAGGCCTGCCCCTGGTTCCCCGGATGACCCGACTTCCGAACAAAATGACACCTCGTGCCATCTGCGCGCTGGTCGTCATTTCGCCGCTGATGGTGTCCACACCGGCGGCCGCGGAGCAGCCCGCCGAGCTGATCTCGAGCTATCGCCTCAAGCATGGCGAGGTTCGCGTCGTCAGGGACGCGACGCTCGACCGCATCGCGCTCGAGCAGGCCCGCGCCATGGCGGCAAAGGAGAGTCTCAGCCACGAGGCGGCCGGGGCATTCTCCAGGCGGATCGCGCCGTCGCTCGCCGGCCGCGCCGCCGAGAACATCGCCTATGGCTATGATGATTTCGAGAAGACGCTCGGCCAGTGGATCAACTCGAGCGAGCACCGCAAGAACCTGTTGTTGCCCAAGGCCACGCGTGTCGGCATCGCCAGCGCGAAGGACGCCAGCGGCAAGCGCACCTATTGGGCGATGGAGATCGCCGGCGACTACGAGCCGAAACCGGGCAAGGGCGAAGGCGGCAGGATCATCGCCGCCGACGCCAAAGAAGGGCCGCTGGTGAAACGTGAGGTCGTCTCGTCCAGCAAGCGGAAATCCACCGACTGCCGCATCAAGTTGCTCAGCCTTTGTTTGTGAGATGCGGCTTGGCGGGCCAAACTGACCGGTGCCGTTTCGGCAGTGCGTATGCCGTGGGTCCCTCCATGGCGTAAAGCGCCAGACCTCTCCTCAGCACTCGTCCAGCATGATTGCCGGATTCCGATAGATCACTTGGCGCCAAATTGGTTCTCGTCATGTTGAGATGCATCAATGCGTTCAATTCGCTTTGGGCGATGATGGCAACCATATGATGCCGACAGGACGGAAGATGCGCGGCGAAATTCATGTTGTAGATGATGATCCGGTCGTGCGTGAGCTCCTTTCCATTCTTCTTTCCCGGGAGGGCTATGACGTCGTCTTTTTCGCGGAGGGCAGCGCGTTGCTGGCTGCAAACCGAAACAGGCAACCTGTCTGCATCTTCCTGGACCTGAATATTCCCGGCCAATCCGGCCTCGACGTACTCAAGAGACTCCGTGCGGAGGGCCATTCGACGCCGGTTATCATGATTTCCGGCACAGCCGACATCCCGACGGCTGTCGATGCGATCAGGCATGGCGCTTCTGATTTTATCGAGAAACCGCTGCGTGGACATGACGTCGTCGTGAGGTTGAAAGAGGCCGTCGCGGTCTGCCATCAACAGCCGCCGTCACAGCTTCTGCCGCGCAACCTTGCTGGCCTTACCAGCCGCGAGATGGACGTGCTGGAGCAGTGCATGCATGGCGCATCGAGCAAGGAAGCCGCCAAGAACCTGGGTATCAGTCCGCGCACCATCGACGATCATCGCGCCAGTCTGATGCGAAAGCTCGGCGCCAGGAACACGGTCGACCTCGTTCGTACCGTCATGGCTGCTTCGGCCGGAGAGCAAGGGCCCGACTAATCCTACTGCGTCAAAACCCTCATGCTGAGGAGGCGCGTTAGCGCCGTCTCGAACCATGAGGCCCGACTGTGGCCTCATCCTTCGAGACGCTTTGTAACGCAAGCTCCTGGGGATACAGCCGCTTGTGACGCAGTTGGATTAAGTCGCATGGCGGCAAACCAGCTTGTTTGCGTGCCGCCGGCGCCTCACATCGTCTTCGCGCCCAGCGCATTGGGAGCGACCTCGCGAAGCCTGAGCGAGCGAACCATGTCCTGCGTCGCGGCCTTGTATTTCGCAAAATGAGGCGTCTTGAGATGCGCCTGGTAGGCGGCCTCGTCGGCGTAGATCTCGAACACGGTGACGTGCGCCGGATTGTCTTTCGCGCACACGGCATGAAGCGCCAGCACGCCCGGCTCCAGCCGGACGGCCGCTTCGATCTCCTCCTTCAGCGCGGCTCGATAGGCCTCAAGCCTTGCGGGATCGACCTCGATCTCGGCGACGCGGACGTAAGGGTCTGACGGCCCGGCAGCCATGCTCATTTCCGGTATTGCGCGTCGCTGACCTTTTCCAGCCAGTCGACGGCCTTGCCGTCAAGCGCTTCCTGGATGGCGATGTGGGTCATCGCCGTCGTCGGTGTCGCGCCATGCCAGTGCTTCTCGCCCGGCGAAAACCACACCACATCGCCCGGCCGGATCTCCTCGATCGGCCCGCCCTCGCGCTGCGCCCAGCCGAGTCCAAAGGTGACGATCAAGGTCTGGCCGAGCGGATGGGTGTGCCACGCGGTGCGCGCGCCGGGCTCGAAGGTGACGCTGGCGCCGCCGACGCGGCCCGGCGCGGCGGCCTGAAACAGTGGATCGAGACGGACATTCCCCGTGAAATAGTCTTCCGGCGGTTTTCGGGAGGCTTGCGAACCGGCTCGCTTGATCTCCATCTTTGCGTTCCTTTCCGTCGCGCGGGGCGGGCGGCGATGCCGCTTGTCACGAGAAGCCCTCTTCGCGTGATCCTCCGCCCGCGCTCGGAGCGGATTATAGCCCGGCTTCTTGTAGCTCGTCCCGATCTTGCCAAGGATATCCGGCTTGTAGACCTGCTCGGTCCAGTTGCTCGGCTCGACGTTTTCGATCCCGACTGAAACGGACGCTTCGGCCGAGCCAAGCGCCCAACACGACCTCCGCAATCTCCTGCGCGAGCCGCGCCTTCTGTTGTTCCGATCGTCCCGAATGCAGCTTGACGACGACATGGTGCATTTTTTGTTTCTCTCAGCGCGGATTTTTTTCGAAAACTTCCTTGAATACCTGCGCCGCCTGTCGGCGTCACGGCGGCCGCTTGCGCCGCCGCCACCACGGCGGCATGGCTGCCTCCGTCCGACCACTTTGTCGGCGCGGGCAAGCCACAGACGAGTTCATCAAGCATCATACATTCGTCTGCTTATCACCTTGCTTCCGCGCGCGTTGGCCGCGGTGTCGGCAGAATGACGCCACGAAAGTAAATGATCCTTCATCATGCGCACCTCGCTGCTGCCTGGGGGATCAATAGCGCTCATCAGTTAGAAGATACTGACGAAACAGGGGAAGAAAGAATGGCTCACCATCATCATCATCACGATCACACGCCGCCGGTTGTTACTCCTCCGGTCGACCCGACACCCCCAGCGGATCCGACGCCTCCTGCCGATCCAACGCCTCCGACATCTTCTGCTCCGGCTTTCTCGGACCTTGGCCTGACGTTCAATGACGCAACGCGCGCGCTGGAAGGCGGTTTGTGGCAGAATGTGGTTGAGGAAGGTGGCCAGGGATTTGGCAGCATCGGGCGATACACCACCGATCTCACCAACGTGCAGACGGGCCTTCAGGCGGAGAAAGCCGCAGGGCAATTCACCGGTGACACGCTGACCCATGTCAACACGATTTTGGCCGACATTACGACCGCTCTATCGGCCGCCACGGCCTCGGTCAATGGAGGCGGAACGTTCGGCAGCGTCGCCGCCGCAGAAGCGGCGTTGCACACGGCCCATCTCGATATCCTCAATATCGTCAATACCGACGCCAACCTCACGACGGCGGCGACCGCCAACGGCGCGACCGGATTTCTGGCGGCGCCTGCGGCGTTGCCGGCCGGGACCGCAGCCGCGGACGCTCCTCACGCGAATCTTGCGGAGATCGGCGCCATCTTCAACGATCTCGCCAATATTTCCCTTGGTGGCTTGAATGCCGACAATTCCGCTCATGCCACAGCCGATACGAACGCGATCATCGCCGACATGCAGGCGTTGATGACCGGCAACCCGATGCTGTTCGGCGGGTTGACCGGCATCCATGCCGAAGCGGTGGTGCGGCAGATGCAACTCGAGCTCAACTATATCAACCAGGCCGGAGTTCTCACCCGATGCGGGACGGGCCAGCAACGACAATCTGCTGGATATCATCGATATCGTCCAGGGCGATACCAACCTGGCGAACATGGCAAACCAGGGTGGCGTGTCCGGCTTTACACCTTTCGGGGACGCGTTGAAGCCGACGCCGGCATACCTGGACAATGATGCGCAGACGACCTTCTGGGCAGACTTCATCGCCCAGTCGAATTCGCTGGGACAACGGGCAATCGCGGCTGTGGGCGCTCACGATACAGCGGCGACCGCGACGGTCATCGCCGACCTGCACACCTTCCAGACCGATGTCACCAACTTCGACGCGGCACAAGGCGGCATCTTCGAGGCGCGGTTCGACAACGAATTGCTCGGCGACACGAGTACGCTTGGCGCCGAGGTGACCAAGATGATCGAGGGGTTGCAGAACGGCAATAAGGCCCTGGTCGCCGCCGCGGCCGAACAGATGCACGCCAATGCTGCCGATGTCGGCGGCAACAATGTTCCGGTTACCGGTGGCACTTACAACACCGACGGTGCGACCGTGGCCGACGTGCTGTCGACGGCAGTTGCGGCACCGGCTGTTGCCGCAGCAGCGCCTGCTGCCGCAGCCCCGGCTGCCGCCGCCGCTCCGGCTGTCGCCGCGGCCGCTCCGGCCGCCGCCGCGCCGGCGGCGACGGTCGCTGCCGCCGACACCGGTACACATCATGATGCCGCTCCGACGATCGCGGACATCCACAGCCACCTCGCCGAGATGGCGCATCACTTCCACCACATGTGGGGATAACCCCGCACTAAAACATGACCTCCAGCGTCCCATCGCATACATGGGGACGCTGGAGGTCAGCCGGATGGTCCACCGTCGCCGTGCGGCAATCCGCTACGACAAGCGCGCCGCCAACTCTCTTGCATTCATCCAGCTTGCGTCCGTCCATATGCAGATGGCTGCGCGTTAGTGAGGCCGCGTCCTGGTTCGGTTTGGTTGCAGAACGGCGCGTAAGCGCGAGCCCTTTCCAGAGACCTTTATCACACCGGAAATGACAGATCGATCGGCGCAACCTGTGCGCACCGCGAAAAGTCTGTTTGCGTTCGTGGCGTCAATCGGCCGACACCGTGGCCTGCGCAGGAGCAAGCCCCGACGAGGCTGGGCAAGAACTCGATCGGCTCTCGACGCGCTAGAAATCCATTCGCAGTCCGACGCTATGGCACGTAGAAAATTTCTATTGCTGTGCTCGTGTGAGCAACGCAGAGAATGACTTTCTACAGGTTGACTGCCGTTCTGAATACTTGCCCAGCCACGACGGGCAAATCACTTCGTTTTATCGGAAGCCATGTCAAGCCCCTTCGCAACAAATATCTCTCTTCCGTTTTTCAGAAATATGTGGTTGTCTTCGCGCATCCCGCGCTCACAAGAGGGGCGTTTCGCGATCGTCACGGACGTTGGGCGCGGGATGCGGTGGACGCGTTGGCGCGCAAACGACGAAGCGCGCCGGCGCGGACGGCCAAGACGTGTGGTCCTGATCCCCCGACGCTGGGATCAACCCCCGGGTCAAGAGCCCGGGGGGACGGTGGCTATCAAGCCCGGACACCGGGGAGAGCGCGAAGTAAGCCGTAAAACCACTGCGCAGGGAAAGCCGGTGTTGCTCCGGTTCACCTGTGGTCCTACCCCCGTGCTTTTTGTTGCACGGGGCCCATGGGTGCAATCGGCACCCGGCTTTCCCTGCGCCCTCTGATTTCGGAGGGACACGCACTTTGCAAAACTCGGGCAGATCGTGCCGCGGGAATGCGAGCGCATGCGGAATCGTAGGGTGGGCAAAGCGAAGCGTGCCCACCATCGTTAGGCGTGATATGAGCGGGCTATGTCGAACTATCGTCGCACAAGCGTCAAAGGGGGCATTTTCTTCTTCACGGTCGTTCTTGCTGACCGTTCGAGCAACCTGCTGATCGAAGAAATTGATCGCTTGCGACAGGCGTATCGCACCGTTCAGGAGCGTCGTCCCTTTGAAACCATCGCCATTTGCATCTTGCCTGATCACATACACGCGCTTTGGGCATTGCCGGAGGATGACCCGGATTTCTCGACCCGATGGAATCTCATCAAGGGTGGTTTTTCACGCGGCATCGAGGCGCGGCCACGTTCGCAAAGCAAGACGTCCAAGCGCGAGAAAGGGATCTGGCAGCGCCGGTATTGGGAGCACGCCATTCGAGATGACGCAGATTTTGAACGTCATGTGGCCTACATTCACTTTAATCCGGTGAAGCATGGTCACGTGACGCGTGTCGCGGACTGGCCCCACACAAGCTTTCATCGGTTTGTCGAACGAGGGTTGCTTGCATCGATTGGGGCGGTGACTTGATGGACATTGCCGGATCGTTCGGAGAGTGAAATGGTGGGCACGCTTCGCTTTGCCCACCCTACGGCTGGGTCGCCCGGTCGAGCCGGGCGATGACATCGTGAATGGATAGGTCAGCCCAATTGACCATCTTTTGGCATTGCGGCCACTTGCCCTTCTCGTCTAGAAAGTCGCCACGGCGCGTCGGCCTGCAACGAACCGTCAACGGTTTTGGCCGAAGATTTTGGCGCCTCACAGGGTCTGGCAATGCTGATTTGCAGCGAAAAGTTGGGAGTTCGGGGTGGAGCGGCTTTAGCCCCCCCTGCGATCCCGGCTGCGACGCTGCCCACCCTCCCTCTTGGCGGGCTTCTGCTTCTTATCGGCCCCTGAGGGCCGTCTGGGCGGTTTGCGCCTGGGCACTCAGGGGTTGCGCGAGAACACCAAAACCCTTCAGCGCTCACGAAAATAGCGCACCGACCCAAAAGGAAGCTTTGCAATGACCACCGCCAAAAAGTCCGAGAAGGACCGCGTTATCATTTTCGACACCACGCTGCGCGACGGCGAACAATGTCCCGGCGCCACCATGACCTTCGAGGAAAAGCTCGAGGTCGCCGAGATGCTCGACGACATGGGCGTCGACGTCATCGAGGCCGGTTTCCCCATCACCTCGGAAGGCGACTTCCAGGCGGTGAGCGAGATCGCCCGCCGCTCCAAGAACGCGGTGATCGCTGGGTTATCCCGCGCGCATCCGAAGGACATCGACCGCTGCGCGGAAGCCGTGAAGTTCGCCAGGCGCGGCCGGGTCCACACCGTGATCGCGACCTCGCCGCTGCACATGCGCGTCAAGCTGAACATGACGCCGGAGCAGGTGCTGGATCTGTCGATCGCCAACGTTACCCGCGCCCGCAATCAGATCGACGATGTCGAATGGTCGGCCGAGGACGCCACCCGCAGCGAGATGGATTACCTCTGCCGCATCGTCGAGGCGGTGATCAAGGCCGGTGCCACCACCGTCAATATTCCCGACACTGTCGGCTACACCACGCCCGAGGAATATGAGCGCTTCATGCGCACGCTGATCGAGCGGGTGCCGAATTCCGACAAGGCGGTATTCTCGGTCCATTGCCATAACGATCTCGGCATGGGGGTCGCGAATTCGCTGGCCGGCATCGCCGGCGGCGCGCGGCAGGTCGAATGCACCGTCAACGGCATCGGCGAGCGGGCCGGCAACGCCGCGCTGGAAGAGATCGTGATGGCGATCAATGTGCGCAACGATGTGTTTCCGTGGTGGAACAAGATCGACACCACCATGCTGACGCGGGCGTCGAAGCTGGTGTCGGCGGCGACCTCGTTTCCGGTCCAGTACAACAAGGCGATCGTCGGCCGCAACGCCTTCGCCCACGAGAGCGGCATCCACCAGGATGGCGTGCTGAAGGATGCCTCGACCTACGAAATCATGCGGCCCGAAATGGTCGGGTTGAAACAGTCCTCGCTGGTGCTGGGAAAGCACTCCGGCCGCCATGCCTTCGTGCACAAGCTGGAGGAGATGGGCTACAAGCTCGGCGCCAACCAGTTGGAAGATGCCTTTACGCGGATGAAGGCGCTCGCCGACCGCAAGAAGGACATCTACGACGAGGACATCGAGGCGCTGATCGACGAGGAGATGGCGGCCGCCCACGACCGCATCAAGCTGACCTCGCTGACCGTGATTGCCGGCACCCACGGGCCGCAGCGCGCGACCATGAAGCTCGACGTCGACGGCCAGATCAGGATCGAGGAAGCCGAAGGCAACGGTCCGGTCGATGCGGTCTTCAACTGCATCAAGGCGCTGGTGCCGCATGAGGCCAAGCTCGAATTGTACCAGGTCCATGCGGTGACCGAAGGCACCGACGCGCAGGCGGAAGTCTCGGTCCGGCTCGCCCATGAGGGCCGCTCCATGACCGCGCGCGCAGCCGACCCGGATACGCTGGTGGCTTCCGCAAAGGCCTATCTCGGCGCCCTCAACAAGATCGTCATGAAGCGCCAGCGCGACGCCGTGCCCTCGAAGGCGGCGGGGTGACGGTTGGGCGTCGTCATTGCGAGAATGGTAGGGTGGGTAAAGGCGCACTTGCGCCGTGCCCACCTCCGCTCGTGGTGGTGGGCACGCTTCGCTTTGCCCACCCTACGCATCTGGTGCTACGCACCATCCCGGAATGACCTGCGCGATCTCTCGCCGCGCCTTGTTTTGCAGTGCAGCAACAATCACAAATAGCCCCTGCTAAAGGGGCAATGCGTTCGGCCGCTCTTCTCGGTATTGGTGCGGCAGGATTTGACATGGGGGCGGTGCAGGGTGCGCGTGTCTCCCAATACGCGGGAGGAAACATGCGTAAATTGATCATGGCCGCGGCTTCGATCGCGGTGCTGGCGCTCGTCGGCCCGGCCTCGGCGGCCGATGGGCCGATCGTCATCAAGTTCAGCCATGTCGTGGCGGCCGACACGCCGAAGGGCAAGGCGGCCGACAAGTTCAAGGAGCTGGCCGAGAAGTACACCGGCGGCAAGGTCAAGGTTGAGGTCTATCCGAACTCGACGCTCTACAAGGACAAGGAAGAGCTGGAGGCCCTGCAACTCGGTGCGGTGCAGATGCTGGCGCCGTCGAACTCGAAATTCGGCCCGATCGGGATCAAGGAATTCGAGGTGTTCGATCTGCCCTACATCCTCCCCGACCTGAAGACGCTGCGCAAGGTCACCGACGGCCCGCTCGGCGCCAGGCTGCTCAAGCTTTTGGACTCCAAGGGCATGACCGGTCTCGCCTACTGGGACAACGGCTTCAAGCAGATGACCGCCAACAAGAAGCTGCTCTCGCCCGCCGACTACAAGGGCCTGAAATTCCGCATCCAGTCCTCGAAGGTGCTGGAAGCGCAGTTCCGCGCGCTCGGCTCGATCCCGCAGGTGATGGCGTTCTCGGACGTCTATCAGGCGCTGCAGACCGGCGTGGTCGACGGCCAGGAAAACACCTGGTCGAACATCTACACCCAGAAGATGCATGAGGTGCAGAAATACGCCACCGTCACCAACCACGGCTACATCGGCTACGTCGTGGTCGTGAACAAGAAGTTCTGGGACGGCCTGCCGGCGGATATCCGCACCCAGCTCGACAAGGCCATGAAGGAAGCGACCGAGTTCGGCAACAGCCAGTCGGCCAAGGAAAACGACGATGCGCTGGAGCTGGTCAAGAAGGCCGGCAAGACCGAGATCGTCGCGCTCACGCCGGAGCAGGACGAGGCGATGCGCAAGGCGATGATGCCGGTCTACAAGGACGTCGCCTCGCGCGTCGGCCAGCCCCTGATCGACGAATTCCTCAAGGAGACCGGCCGCGGTCCGATGAACTGATAACGGATGCGAGCCGCAGACGCGACTCGCGAAGGACTTGAACGACGGGCGGCCGGGTGGGCCGCCCGAACCGTCAGAGGGGGACGGGGAGACCGATGTTTTTGCGCATTCTCGACCGGCTGGAAGAGATCATCATCGCGACCTTGATGGGGGCGGCGACGGTGCTCACCTTCGTCACGGTCGTCCATCGCTACCTGGTCGATGTGCCCGTCCTCTATCCCTATCTGTTCGGCATCAACCTCGCATGGTCGCAGGAACTCTGCATCTATATGTTCATCTGGATGGCGAAGTTCGGCGCGGCCTATGGCGTGCGCACCGGCATCCATGTCGGCGTCGACGTCCTGATCAACCGCCTCAACGATCAATGGCGGAAATGGGTGATCCTGTTCGGCCTGTTCGGCGGTGCGCTGTTCACCGCGATCGTCGGCACCATGGGAGCCAAATTCGTCATCGAGCTGATGCACACCGATCAGGTCTCGCCTGACCTCGAAATTCCGAGTTGGATCGTCTATGCCTGCATCCCGCTCGGCTCCTATCTGATGTGCTTCCGTTTCCTGCAGGTGATGTGGACCTACACCCGCACCGGCGATCTGCCGCATCATGATCAGACCCATGTCGAGGGCATCGAGACCTCCGAAAAAGCGCCGATCGCGCTCGGAGAAGCGTGATGAGTGCGGCGCTAATCTTTGGACTGCTGTTTGCCCTGATGCTGACGGGCATGCCGATCTCGATTTCGCTCGGCCTGACCGTCCTGACGTTCCTGTTCACGATGACGGAAGTGCCGATCGAAAGCGTCGGTCTGAAATTGTTTTCGGGCCTCGACAATTTCGGCATCATGGCGATCCCGTTCTTCATCCTCGCCGGCACGTTTTTGACGCGCGGTGGCGTGGCGCGACGGATGATCGCGTTCACAACCTCATTGGTGGGACATCTGCCCGGCGGCCTTGGCCTTGCCGGCGTTGCGGCCTGCGCGATGTTCGCGGCGATCTCGGGCTCGAGCGTCGCGACGGTGGTGGCGATCGGCTCGATCATGATGCCGGCGATGGTCGACTATGGCTATCCGCGCCGCTTCGGCGTCGGCGTGATCTCGACCTCGGGCGCGCTCGGCATTTTGGTGCCGCCCTCGATCATCCTGGTGCTCTACGGCGTTTCCACCAACACCTCGATCGGCGCGCTGTTCATGGCGGGCATCGTGCCCGGCGTGATCCTCGCGCTGATGCTGGCGGCGGTGACCTGGGCCGTCGCCTGGCGCAACGGCTATCCGAAGATGAAGAAGGCCACCATCGGCCAGCAGTTCACGGCGTTCCGCGAAAGCCTGTGGGGTCTGCTGTTGATCGTCATTGTGCTCGGCGGCATCTATGGCGGCATCTTCACGCCGACGGAAGCCGCCGCCTGCGCTGCGGTCTATGCCTTCTTCATGACCGTCTTCGTCTACAAGGAGCTGAAGCTCACCGACGTGACCAAGGTGCTGCTGCAGGCGGCGAGCATGAGCTCGATGCTGCTCTACATCATCACCAATGCGGTGCTGTTCTCGTTCCTGATGACGCATGAGCAGATCCCGCAGGCGATGGCGGCCTGGATCATCGACAAGAATTTCTCGATCTGGGTGTTCCTCCTGGTGGTGAACCTGATCCTGCTCGCCGCGGGCAATGTGATGGATCCGTCGTCGATCCTGCTCATCATGGCGCCGATCCTGTATCCGCTCGCGACCAAGCTCGGCGTCCATCCCGTGCATCTCGGCGTCCTGATGATCGTCAACACCGAGGTCGGCCTCTGCCATCCGCCGGTCGGCCTCAACCTCTATATCGCCTCGAGTATCGCCAAGATGGGCATCAGCGAGATCACCATCGCGGTGCTGCCCTGGCTTTGCGCGATGCTGGTGTTTCTGGGGCTGATCACCTACGTGCCCGAGATCTCGTTGTGGCTGCCGAAGCTCTTGGGGATGATCTAAATCAATAAATTTGATCAACAAAGCAGGATTACATCTTCGTAAGGGAAGGGTCTTTATCCAAACTGTAAGTTGATTACACGCCCCGGCGCGCTCATCCTTGGGTCAATGCTCTGGAGGAGGTTTCCATGAGGAAATTCACCATCGCTGCCGTCGCGGTGCTCGCGATCGCCGGCTCGACCGCGGTCTACGCGCAGTACCATCCGTGGCTGCGCGACCACTGGCAGCACATGCGGATCAGCCCGGAGGACCGCGCCGCCTTCGCAGATGCGCGCATTGCGGCCGTCCATGCCGGCCTCAAGCTGACTCCCGACCAGGAGAAGCTGTGGCCGCCGGTCGAGGGTGCGGTGCGGGATTTCGCCAAGTTGCGGATCGATCGCGCCAATGCGCGGATGAAGGAGATGGACGACGCGCAAAGCCAGCAGAAGCCGGATGACCCGGTCGCACGCCTGCGCGAGCGCGCCGACAACATGGCGGCGTCCGCTGCCGCCATGAAGAAGATCGCCGATGCCGCCGATCCCCTCTACAAGACGCTGGACGACGCCCAGAAGCGCCGCCTCACCATCCTGACCCATGCCGGCCGTTTTGGCGGCGAGGGGGGCGGCTGGCGCCACCGCTGGATGGAGCGCGATCATGACGGGGATCGCGACCGCGACAGGGGCGGGCCCGAGCGGCTCTGACGGCACGCGCGGCAGGCGTTTCGGAAGCCAAAAGCCGCCGGATTCCGGCGGCTTTTCAGTGGCCTGGCGCGTCATCCAAAGGCCGGGAAAAATCCCGTTGCCTTGCTGGACATTGGGGGGTCGCTTTGCTAAACGACCGGCCTTCGAAGGCTTTCCGGACCTTGTGGCTCCGGGCGCATAGCTCAGTTGGTAGAGCAGCTGACTCTTAATCAGCGGGTCCCAGGTTCGAGCCCTGGTGCGCCCACCA
>CAWJYQ010000033.1:0-22573 GCA_963847045.1 uncultured Alphaproteobacteria bacterium
ACCCTGTGCAAACCCCAACTTATGCCGCCCGATCCTTATCCCCTTATCGTAAAGATCATCGAAGCACCTCTATGAACCATGGCTGACAACAAAGACAATAAGCGGCGCCGGCTCGCCGAGTTTAAGGACGCGTGCCGCTATGGAAAATTCGGAAAAACGAAAGCTTATGAGCTGATCGCGCAGGAGCGAATCAGGGCCTACAAGATGGGAGGCAAGACGTCATCGATCTCGATAGCATCGATGAATATCATGCTCGCTGCCACGCGTTGAATCACGGGCTATGCTTTAGGCCGATTTGCGCAGCGGCATGGGAACTCCCTTGCGCAGGCGGTCGAGACGATTGGCCCAATGCTGCATCAGGCGCACGCGTTCGCTCCAATAGGCTGCCCGGTTGTAGATGCCGCGAATCTTGTTCTTGTCGCCCTTGGCAAGCTGGCGCCGCACCACCTCGTCGCGGCGCCGCCTCTTTTTTTCCTCCGTTTCATGGGCGAGCTGAGCTTCCACCACATCGCCATCGAATGCGCCTTCTTCGTTGAGCAAGGTCGAGGCGCTTGAGCGGAAGCCATGCGCGCAGTGGTCGCCACCGGGGCCAGTGTCGTAGCCCATGATCCGCAGGGCCTTGCTGATCGTGTTGTCGGACATAGGCACATCATCGTCGTGGGAGAACAAGTAGCGGCCGCCGCCAGTCAGAGGTCGCAGCTCGGCAAGGATAGCGAACGCTTGGCGGGAGAGCGGCACTTCGTGATCATCACGCATCTTCATTTTCTCGGCGGGGATCAGCCATATGCGGTTCTTCTCGTCAAACTCGGTCCACTCGGCCAGCCGCAACTCGCCGGGCCGCACCATAGTCAAGGCGATCAGCTTGAGCGCGTAGCGCACCAGTCCACCGTTCTTGGCGTCATAGACCTCAATCCGGCGCATCAGGTCGCCCACGTCGTCGGGATCGGTCAGCGCAGGGCGCGGATTACCCTTGGGTGCCTTGGTGAGCGCGTGCTTCAAGTCGCGGGTGGGGTCGCTGCTACAATACGAGGCGCCTACGGCAAATTGGAAGACTTGCGAAGCGGTCGAGCGTAGGCGTCCGACCGTGGAGTACCGTCCACGGGCCTCCGCACGCCGGAATGCAGTCAGCAATTCCGGCGGAGCGATCTCGCATAGCGGTCGGTCGCCGATCTCACGATTGAGCTGAGCGAGATTTCAGCGTTCCCGCTTGATCGTCGACTTGGCCTTGTTCTCCTTTTCGAGCTTCGTGGTCGCCCATTCTTCCCCGACTGCCCGGAAGGTGTGCTTGAGCTTTTCGTCTTCCTGTCGCTTGGCCTCGCGCACTGCGACTGGATCTTGGCCCTGATCGAGCAGTTTTTCTGCGTTGTGGCGCTTTTCGCGCGCGGCCTTGAGTCCGACGCCGGGAAAGGTGCCAAAAGACATATTTTTGCGCTTACCGCCGAAACGGTAGCGGTAGAGCCACAGCTTGGTCCCATTGGGCCGCACCACGACGCTGAGGCCCTGGCCGTCTGCAATCGCGTATTCCTTGTCCGCCGTCGTTGCATTACGGATTTTCGTGTCGCTCAGTTCATCCATGGGAAAGCTCCCCTTGCAATCGGGCGGCCAATTAGTGTACCCGGCTCTTCCAGTGTACCCACAGTGTACCCGGAGACGCCGGATGCCCTTGGACGGTCACGAACCGTACCGGGCGTCAATATATGAGGGAATGCCTAATTTTACGAGGATTTTTGCTAATCGGCGAACGGGCGCGGACGAGAAAGAACGGGGCCGGAAAGGCCGCTGGTGCCCAGGGGCGGAATTGAACCACCGACACTGCGATTTTCAGTCGCATGCTCTACCAACTGAGCTACCTGGGCATGCTGCGCGGCCCAAGGGCCAACGAGCCGGCGGGTTATAGTGGGGCCGGGCGGCCCTGTCCACCCGTCCAAGCCGGTGGAAATGATGGTTTTTCCACCCGTTCTGGCTCCTCCGGCTCGGCAAGCCATTTCGGTCTATCGTAGCCAACTAGCGAAGGTGGGCGATGTAGACTCCTTCCTAGGCTGCGGCGCGCAGCCGCGCGGAGACCGCAAGGGCGAAGATCACTTGAAGCCTTCGCTTTCGAGATTCGCAAGCGTTTCGGCGACGTTGTCGATATTGACGAGCGGCTCGCCCATATCGAACGTTCGGGTGCGTAACACCTTGCGCCTTTGCGGGGCCCCGTTCATTTCTCGCAGGCCCCGCCGCAATGCCTCGTTGACGAGTTCCCTGAATTTCGCATCGCGCTCGCGGCGCAGGCGCTTCAGTTGCGCCGCTACGTCGGCGTCAAGGGTCAACGTCGTCCTCATGCTGAAAGCATACAGGGGTTGATGCTTTGATGGCAATCGCGCGGAGCGTCAGCTTGGAACGTGCGCCGGCGTCCGCCTTCGCACGACGGCGGTCGGCGAAACCGGGCGGCTGGATTTCCTGATTCAATTTTCAAACAGCGCACCAGACGTGCATCCGCGTTCCCGCGGCATGATTTGCCCGAGCTGTGCATCGTCGCGTGTCCCTTCTCGAGAAGAGAGGGCGCAGGGAATGCCGGGTGATGGCCTCACCCATGGCCCGCCTGCAACAAAAAAGCAGGCGGCAGTCACCACAGGTTCAGCCGTATCAACCGGCATTCCCCGCGCAACGGTTTTAACGGCGTATAACGCGCTCTCCCGGTGTCCGGGCTTTGTTAGCCACCGTCGCCCGTGAAGAAAGTCCACGGGCTTGATCCCAGCATCGGGAGATCAGGACCACACGCCTTCGCCGTCCGCATCGGCCGCGTTCGTCAACTGCGCCAACACGTCCATCGCATCCCGCACCCAACGTTCGTGACGATCGCGAAGCGCCCCTCTGGATCAGGCGCGGGATGGCGCGGAACATACACCTGATTTTGGTTTCGGAAAAAGCGAAATATTTTTCGCGGAGGGGCTTGACGGGAATTCGCGGAGCCGACCCGGTCGGGCAAATCAGTTGAAGGAAAATACAATCAGATCAGTGGCTTGATCGCATTCAGCGCCGGCATCCCATCCCGCGTGTTGGCCGCGCAAAAAAAATTCGGCGCGGCTTCGCACCCGGCTTCCGGCGCCTTCTGAATACGACCGAAATGATGCGCGCCTAGCAAAGGGCGCAATAGCATCGGCCCGCCACCCGCCGCGACGCTTTGCCTGCGTCGACAGCACCCTGATCCTGAGATAGCTTGAGCCATATCTGACGTGTCGATTTGAACCGAGATCCGTTTCGAGAGCGCGACAAAATGGAGCGCCGGCTCGCCGCAATCGTTGCTGCCGACATCGTGGGCTATAGCCGTCTGATGGGAGACGACGAACCCGGCACGTTGGCGGCTGTCGGCACCTTGCGCGAGACCGTAATTCTGCCTGCCATCGCCATCCGTAGCGGGCGTCTCGTGAAAAGCATCGGCGATGGCTTCTTGTTCGAATTCGCAAGTGCCGTCCAGGCGATCGAATGTGCGGTCGAGATTTAGCGCCGGCTCGGTGAAATCAACCGCGAGCGAGCCAGACCGCTCGAACTCAGAATCGGCGTCAACGTCGGCGACATCATGATCGAGGATGGCGACGTCTTCGGCGATGGCGTCAATGTCGCCTCTCGCCTGGAAGGCCTGGCCGATCCCGGCGGCGTCTGTCTTTCGCGCGCCGCGCATGATCAGGTACGCGACAAGGTCAGCTTAGATTTTGTGGACCTTGGCGAACGATCGCTAAAGAACATAGCGCGCCCGGTACAAATATTCCGGGTTGCCATGACGCAACCGGCAACGAGCCCGCGCCGCGGCTCCGGCGGCTTCGAAGATACTCGCGCGGTCGCGGTGTTGCCGTTCGATAATCTCAGCAAGGATCCGGGCGAGGAGTACTTCGTTGATGGGCTGACCGAAGACATCATCACTGCGCTGTCCTACTGGCGATGGTTTCCGGTCGTCGCGCGCAACTCGACCTTCGTTTACAAGAACAAGCCGAAGAACGTCACCGCGATCTGCAAGGAACTGGGCGCGGCCTATCTTGTCGAAGGCAGTGCCCGCCGCGCCGGCGACCAGATCCGCATCACGATCCAGCTGATCGAGGCAGCCACCGGCCATCACTTGTACGCCGAACGCTACGACCGCAGCATCACTGACGTGTTTCTGGTCCAGGACGAAATTGCCGAACGCATCTGCGTGTCGATCGAGCCGGAAATCGCCCGCGCCGAAGCGCGCCGTATCGAGCGAAAGCATCCGTCGGACCTCGAGGCCTGGGATCATGCCCTGAAGGCGCTGGCGCTGCAGGAGCGCATGACGCCGGCCGGCCACGCTGAAGCGCGCAGCCAGCTTGCGCAGGCCTTGCAACTCGAACCGACCTCGGCGCGGGCATGGTCCCTGTTGTCGCTCTGTCACTATCACGAGGGAATCCTTGGCTGGGCCGAAGATCGCGGCCGCGCCCTGCAATTGTCGCTCGATGCCGCCGAACAGGCGCTGGCGCACGACGACCGCGAGTGGCTTGCGCATGGTCTCTGGGGCATGGGCCGGCTTTGGACGCAGCGCGATTTTTCTTCGGCGCTGGAGGGCGTGGAGCAGGCCGTGGCGCTCAATCCAAGTGCGCCGCTCGCGCGTCACTTCCTTGCTTGCGTGCTGGAATTCTCGGGGCGGCCCAAAGAGGCGTTGCCGCATCTCGAAACGGTGCTGCGGCTTGACCCGCACTACCGCTTCCGCTCGCTGGCTCTGGCCGACCAAAGTCTCTGTCATTTCCTGCTCGGCGATATCGACGAGGCGATCGCAACGGCGGAGAAAGCCGTTCGTGCCCATGTCGGCAACGTACGGGCCCGGCAGCGGCTGGTCGCGGCGCTGAGCGCGAGAGGATTGGAAGACAGGGCCCGTGCCGCCGCGGCAGAACTCGCCAAAATGCAACCGACTTTCAATGTCGGCTACATCGACGATACCTATCCTTTCATGTTGCCGGATCAGCGCGCCCGTTTCGTAGATGCGCTCCGTGCAGTGGGTCTCCTCAAGGGGTGAATTTCCGGGAGGGTCTAGACCACCGCCGCTCGGCCGCGAATTTGAGTCCGCCCTAGGCAATGTTAGCGGCTTTGCTTGCCCAGCACGAGATCGACCGTGTGTGCGGCAATCTTCCTCAGCTCGGCCTCATCGCCGAAGGCGCGCTCGAGCACGGCCAATCCGCGCGTCACGGTGACGATGTGGTGTGCGGCGATCTCGGGCTCTCCCTTGAACTCGCCTCGCGCGACACGCTCCGACAAGGCTTCCTGAACGAGAGCGGTGATGCGAGCGATCAGATCCGCGAAGGCCTGCCGCGCGTTCTCATCCAGCCCTTCATCGCGAAACGAAATCGTCGAACGTGGCCACCCCCTCGTCAACGTCGTCGCAGAGGCGGCTGTCGACTGCCGATTGTGCGTCGTGATCGAAGAGTTCTATCAAGAATAGCGGACCATCGGCGATATCGGCTTTCGAAACCTCAAGCATGCGAATTCGGAATTCCCGATTTGCGCAAGCGAAACTATTCTCGCTTCGTCTTCCGGAATGCACAGGAGCTTGATGTAGGCTCGCGTAATTCGCAATTTGCTGAATGGGTTGTCGGATGTCTTGCCCACGGTCGAGCCTCGGAGCTTCTCTATTCGGAACTGTGAATACCGGTTGCCTCGGCCGGCGTGCACTTCACTGGGCGACGACTGTCGGCGATGGCTGTCAGAGACTGAACGGCGGCCGGGGGCGCCTGGATTTAGGAGACGGCGCCTGTGAAAGCCTGGTGTGCTGCCGGCGGCACCACTACCTGGGTTGATCACCATTGTCGGAATACTCGACGAATTTTTTGTAGGTCCAACGTCGTCCACTGCGTCGCCGCCATACCGTTCCCCAAACGAGTTGACCCGAGATCGACCGCCTTGGGACGATGACAGTCCAAAGGTGCCACGCATAAGCCCACGTCGGTCCTGAACGTGAACCGGCTGATCGTTCAATCTCGCCGCTCTTAGCCATTATTGAGTAGCCTCAGTCATCGGTACGAGGTTTGGCGGCGGGCGGCACCCGTCATGAGAAGAACTTCAAGAGATTTCAGCGCGCCAGGCTCGCCATCATGACGCCCTAGATGGGAGCTCTCACCTTACGCTGCGCTGGACAGGGAATTAACATTTCGAAATGGAATTGCCGATCCATCTCGCGGGCTCGCTATTGCATGAAACGGACGAGCGTGGCTGTGCCCCAGCCGCCTTCCTAGCCGAGCACGAGATCAACCGTGTGTGCGGCAATCTTCCTCAACTGGACCTCATCGCCGAAGGCGCGTTCGAGCACGGCCAATCCGCGCGTCACGGTGACGATGTGGTGTGCGGCGATCTCGGGGTCTCCGTTGAACTCGCCTCGCTCGGCGCCCTCCGACAAGGCGTCCTGAACGAGAGCGGTGATGCGAGCGATCAGATCCGCGAAGGCCTGGCGCGCGTTCTCGTCCAGCCCTTCACCTTCGGCCGAGCCCAGCTCCATCAGTCCCCGCGTGGTGGGACATCCGCGGGGCGGCGAGCCGGAACGGAAGTTCTTGATGGTCAGATCGAAAAACGCGGTGAGGCGCTTTCGCAAGGTCCCCGCGCCGAGCACCTTTTGCAGAGAGCTTAGATATTCGCTCGCATAGCGCTCATAGGCGCAGAGAAACAGCGCTTCCTTGCTGCCAAAGGCATTGTAGAGACTGCCGCGCTGGACGCCCGCGTCGCGCGCGATGTCCGAAAGCGACGTGCCACGCACCCCCTTGCGCCAGAATTGATCGAACGCGATGCGCAGGACGTCGTCGTGGTCAAACTCTCGCGGCCTCACGTTTCTCTCCTCTGCGCCAATTTCGGGTGAGCGGAGCCTCTCCGAATTGATCTCTCACCACCTTCGCGGAAACAGCCCCTCACCCCCAACCCTCTCCCCGCGAACAGCGGGGCGAGGGAGCAGACCGAGCCCGGCGGCTTCAACTCACGCTGAATTCCATCACGTGCCAACGCGCGCCAAAAGGTATTTGACACGACGTCAAGAATGTGGTTTTCATTTTCGACATCGTGTCAAAAACCAAACAGGGGTTGATAGCTCATTTCGTCAATGGGGTGAACCGCCCGTGCGGGAGCCGCCTTCCTTGCTGCGTCGTAGGCGCTCTCTCCCCCTCATCCTGAGGAGCCGCGTAGCGGCGTCTCGAAGGATGGGGCCACACTGGGGGCCTCATGGTTCTCCCGGCAATGCGAAGCATCGTCCGGAGACGGCGCATTCGCGCCTCCTCACCAGGAGGGTTTTGACGCAGTAGGTCAGGACAGAATGCAAGAGGATTTGCGATGCCTCTGATTCACATCTCGCTGCGCGCCGGAAAGCCGGAGGCCTACCGGCAGGCGATTTTCGACGGGCTCTACCGCGCGATGCGCGAAACGCTCAACGTGCCCGAAGACGACCAGTTCATGACCATCAGCGAGCATGCGGCTGCGAACTTCCGCACCGGTGACGGCTACGGCATCGCCCGGAGCGCCGATGTCGTCTACATCCGGATCACCGTGTTCAACTCGCGCACCCCGGAGCAAAAGAAGGCGCTGTTCCGCCGGATTGCGGAGCTGCTCGGCGAAAGCCCCGGCATCCGTCCGGAGGACGTGTTCGTGAACGTTCTCGACGCAGCGAAAGAGAATTGGTCCGTCGGCCACGGCCTCGCGCAATTCGCTTGATGTGATGTGCGTGGGATGTCGATGCAACATCAACGCGCGGCCTCCGCGTTGCGTACGCACTACCCCAGCTCGAACGTCGTAACCCCGAACACCCGCTCCAGCCGCAACGGCGGTATCGCGCCGGTATACATGCGCGCGGTCTCAAACACCGGCGCAAGGCCAAGGCTCTTCGCCAGCGCGATCGCGTCGCGGTTGGGGGCGGGAACGTCGAGGAAGATCTCGCCGCCGCCGATGGCTGCGAGCAGGGCCGACAGCACCGCTTCCGCAGCGGCGCGATCGTCGGCGACCAGCGGGCCGATCTTGAATTCCTGCCGGCATGGACGGATCACGCCCCAGGCGGCAAGCTCGCCATCGCGCAGGAGCGCGCGACCGATATGCCCCGGCGCGCCGATCCAGGCGCGCAGCAACGCGGGCCGCGGCGCCGGAAAGGTGGTCGCGTCGCTGGCTTCCACCATCGCCAACGGAATTTCGCCGAGCGCGATGACACCGGAGCGCGGCGCATCCACTGCCGCGACTGTGCCGCCGTAGCGGACATTGGCGTAGGCGAGCTCGAAGCCGGACTTCTTGTAATTCTCCTGCTGCGCCACCACGCCATCGAGCCCGATCACGCGCGCTTTCGCATGCGCGATGGCCGCGTGCCAGATGCGCAGGCCAAGCCCTCGGCCGCGCAAATCCTTGCGCACGATATAGAAGCCGAGGAAGGCGAAGTTTTCACCGTAATTCACGCAGGAGACGGTGGCCGCCGCCTCGCCGTCGAACTCGCCGATGAAAAAACCTTGCGGATCGACGGCTCCGAAGCACGCCGCGTCGGCAAGGCCGGGATTCCAGCCCTCAGCCGCCGCCCAGTCGACGGCGATCGCGATTTCGTCCGGCCGCATGTTGCGGATCCGCAGGCTACTTGCGGCAGGCGATCGTTGAAGGGAATTCATCAGCCGACCCTGGGGCGCTTATTCAATCATCTCGGCCGCCGCTCGCGGACGGGCGCAGCCTCGCTACTCCGGATGGACTAGTCAACAAGCCCCGGTGAAAAGACGCAATTCCACCAGCTTCGCCACGATCATGTTGAGGGACAGTGCCCTTGGGACGATGGCTCAACGCTAATTGGGGAAGGATTTACGAGTTCGGGCATGTTGGGGAACCAAGCAGTACATCCACCATCTTGAAGACATCCGGGAATTGACGGGTCGGAATACGCTCTCGCCCCACTGCGTATGGCCCGACGATCCGTGGGCTGGTGGCAAGGCCACCGGCCCACGGCGTGTGAAGTCAGCAAAGGAGTGAGTACCAATGAAAGTCCAGAACGCAGCGGCGAGGCCCTTCGATGTCAGTCAGATCGAGGGTGATATAAGGGAGGCGGTTCAGTACAGACCGCCGCACATCCAGCCGATCGAGCCGCCGCCGCGGGCTCCGACGCCGACGCCGGCGGTTCCGGAATATGTCAGCCATCGCGAGGACGTGACCGAGATCGGCAAGCTCTCGGCCGAGGCCATTATCAGGGAATACGAGGTCACGGCCAAGGAGATCGAAGCGATGGGCGAAATGGTGCGAGACATGGTGAAGCGCTGCGAGCAACTCGCCGCGTCCGCCTCCTCCACGCTGAAGGAAATCGCGGCCACGGCGTCGCAATATCGCAAGGAAGGCAAGCGCGTCTTCAACGAAATCGAATCCTGCTCCAGTGCGACGGACGAGGTCCGCCGGCTGTGCGAGTTTTCCGCGACAAGATCGAAACCAAAGCCGCCGAGAAGGCGTGATCGATGTACCGGGCGGTGCCCTACCTGTTGGTCGCGGCGCCACCCGTCATCGTGCTGCTCTCCGTCCTGATTAGCGGCTGCACGATGACAAGGAATGCCGATGATCCCTTGGATCGGGCGCAATTCTATTCCGACCCGAACAGAGGGACCGGCAGAGAGCTGATCAGGGAGCTCGATCGGCGCGCGGCGCGCCAAGAGCTGCGGCGCATCGTTGGGGAGGCACAGCGATGATCTGTGAGTCTTGTCGGCGCGATGTCGACTACGTCAGGAGTTCGTTCTGGCACGGCGAGGCCCGGATTTGCCGGGAGTGCTTCGCGCAATGGTGCGACCCGGACAACGATCTGGCCGCCTCCACGGAGGCCGCGGGCATCGGAAACTACGTCCGCCTCCGGCACGGCCTTCCGCCGCTCGCCGCGGCCCTGGCCATCCTGTTGCTGGCCGGCATACCCTCGGCCTACGCCTCCCGCCACTGCCTTGACTACGCCGAAGCGGCAAGGACGTGGCCGACGCGCATGCTGGCGAAAGACGCCGACGGGTGCTGGACCTATGACCATCATCCGCCGCGCGCCGAGGTGCCCAATTCGGTGCCGGAAACCATCATGCCGCGCCGCGAGCCGGCGCTGATGGACCGCTGGAACGATACGGAGCTGCTTCAGGTCGAACTGCGCGAGCTCGAGCCCGAAAATGTTTCACCGTCGGAGCCACAGCCGGAACCGTTCGCGAACGCGGTCCAACTCGCGCTCTTCGTCTCGCTCGTGCTTGCGACCGTATCCGTGGTCGAGGTCGCAACGCTGCGGCGCGGAACCGGCGCTCGGCGTTCCCGGTGGCCCGACCGAAAATCCCATTGATGCTGCCGGCAGGCTAACGCGCGATGACCTGAGGATGAATTGTCATCGCGCCTTACCTTCTTCTTTGGGCATGATCTTTTCGGAAAACCGCTTCACACCCCGCATCAAGTGCGGGGCAGGCTTTTTCCGGATCATGCCTTAGCCGCCCGTGCCGTCGGGAATCAGGACGGGAAGATCGCCCGCCGGGTCACATGATCGATCGAACAGGTGGTTGTTCAGCGCCCAGATCGCCGCTTGGGTGCGATTGTTCGCGCCGATCTTTCTGAAGATGGCCTTCACATGAGCCTTCACGGTCGGCTCCGCGATGTTGAAAAATCGCGCGACATGCTTGTTGGAGTCTCCCGAACGATGCGTTGGAGGATCGCGATCTCCCGCGTGGACAACTTGTTTGTCAGCGGCTCCTGCGGTTCCTCCGCGGTTTCCCAGGCAATCTCGTGAGCCAGCGGCGGCGCCAGCCGCTCTTCGGCCTTCGGGCGAATTTCGAGGGGCCAGAGCCGGGCGTCGATCAGGATGAGCTTTCCGTTCACCACCGCCTGCAGCGTGCTGACGAGATCGTCCGGGCTGACTGAATTGAAGATGGCTCGTTCGCTCCATCGTCCAGCGCGCTGGCGAGGGAGCGAGGATTGCTTTCATCGGCAACGGCTACGATGAAAGCGAGCGGAATTGGCTCCTGATCTTGCTGCAAATCACGGCGTGATCTGCGCCCACTCCGACGATGAACAGAATTGGCCTGTCGTTGGGGACTTCCGCGAGATCTTCCAGATCAATGGCGCAACCCTGCGGACGGAAACGCGTTTTCAAAAATATCAGCCGCAGGCCTTCGCGGAAGAGACCGTCGCTCTGCAGGATATACGTGGGTACTGGCGACTTGCTGGTCATACTTTGCTAGCGGCTCCGATAGCGATTTCACGCGTTCTTCAGCAGCCTGTGAATATTGTACTATAAAATACAGCCTGTGGAATAACTTAGGGTAGTTCGGCCGGGAACTCGGACAATAATCCTGTCCCAAATTGCTGATCCGGATGGACACCTTGGCCAAAAGCGCGGGTGCTCGATCGAGCCCAGATCGAGGCAATTTTGCGGAAAACAGCTGTGAAGTTTGCAGCCTGGTCACGGGCACGTGCTCCCCGAAACGATCGCTCGCGGGCAGGCCGCGCCGGATGGAACTCGGCATGTCTCATAATACTAGTCCAATTTCCCCGCAAAAAACGCCGGTCCAGACCCATGAAAACCGTGAAATTCAGCTCCGAGCCGCGCTTTTGGCGCCGAGTTCGCGCGCGCTTTGACCTCATCGATGGGTCGCGCAAAGCCTTAAGCGGACGCATCGAAGCTCAATTTTGCTGAGGCTTGCCTCAGCTATATTTGCTTGCCGATGCCGCGGCAACGATGGCAGTTGGAGCGGCAATATCAACCGGCCCGACGCTCCGCTGACCGTGTGCAAGAGGCTGGCTTAAGAGGTGGTCTTGGCCCTCACGCTCTATGACAAGATCTGGAACGACCATGTCGTGCACGAGGAGGCGGACGGCACCTGCCTGCTCTATGTCGACCGCCACCTCGTGGATGAAGTCGACAGTCCGCAGGCCTTCGCCGCGCTCCGCCAGTCCGGCCTGCCTGTCAAAGCTCCGGAAAGGACGCTTCTGGTCGTCGACCACAACGTGCCGACCACCGACCGCAGGAAGCCCAACCCCGATCCCGCGAGCGCGGCGCAGATCGTCTATTTCGCTGAAAACGCAAAACTGTTCGGCCTCGAATATTTTGACGAGTTGACGTCCGCCAGGGCATCTGCGACGTCGTCGCGCCGGAGCAGGGATTTACCCTGCCAGGTATCATGATCGTGTGCGGCGACAGCCACACCTCGACCCACGGTGCCTTCGGCGCGCTCGCGCTTGGCATCGGCACTTCCGAAACCGAGCATGTGCTGGTGACGCAGACGCTGATCCAGCGCAAGTCGATGAACATGCGGGCCGTCATCGACGGCGCGCTGCCATCAGGCGTCACGGCCAAGGACCTGATCCTGGCCCTCATCAGCGAGATCGGCGCGGCCGGCGCCATCGGCTGTGCGCTCGAGTTTGGCGGCGAGGCGGTGGCCGCGCTCTCCATGGAAGGCCGCATGACGATCTGCAACATGTCGGTCGAGGCAGGTGCAAGGACATCCATCATCGCGCCCGACGACAAGACCTTCGAATATCTCAAGGGTCGGCCAAAATCCCCCAGGGGCAAGGTGTGGGACGACGCCATGCGCTATTGGGAAACGCTGCGCTCCGACGAGAGCGCCGAATACAATTCTGAGATACGGCTTGACGCCGGCGCCCTTCCGCCGCTCGTCACCTGGGGCACGACCCCGGAACAGGTCACTTCGATCAGCGGCAGAGTCCGCGGCTGGAGGATATCGCCGACGGCAACAAGCGCGAGGCCGCCAGGCGCGCGCTCGCCTATATGGGGCTTACCGGCGGCGAGCGGATCACCGACGTCGCGATCGATCGCGTCTCATCGGCTCCTGCACCAACGCGCGCATCGAGGATCTGCGCAAGGCGGCGCGCGTGGTCGAAGGAAAGGCGGTAACGCCAGGGTTTCCGCCATGGTCGTGCCCGGCTCGGGCCTGGTGAAGCAGCAGGCCGAGGCCGAAGGGCTGGACCGGATCTTTGAGCGCCGGCTTCGACTGGCGCGAGCCGGGCTGCTCGATGTGCCTCGCCATGAATCCGGACAAGCTCAATCCCGGCGAGCGCTGCGCGTCGACGTCAAACCGCAATTTCGAGGGTCGGCAAGGCCACAAGGGCCGCACCCATCTGGTGTCGCCGGCCATGGCGGCCGCCGCCGCGATTGCCGGGAGATTCGTCGACGTGCGGCAGTGGCCGCTCGCGCGGCCCTTCGTCACAAACGGCTATATCCCCTCACCCTGAGGAGCTTGCGCGAGCAAGCGTCTCGAAGGATGAGGCCACTGTCGGGCCTCACGGTTCGAGACGGCCCTGACGCGCCTCCTCACCATGGGGGTTTTGATGCAGTGGGGCTAGCCCGGAAATCTCATCCTAAATGGCGCATTGGGGCGCCGAATCAGTGAAAGTTGTTTTGCGACAACGACTTTCAGACGATTCGAGGAGCGCCCCGATGCCGACAGAGTGTAGCGCGGATCTGTTCGGATTTGCACCCGTCGAAGGGCGGGAAGTTGTGGCTGGTTTCGACGGTGGGGCGATCACGTCGGATGCTGGCGGATTGCTGCTGAGGGCGACGGATCGTGCGATCGGGTTAGTGCATCGATTGGCGGGGTGCTTCACGACGAGCGGCGCCAGGACTTGATCGAGCACGAGGTGGTGACGTTGGTCGGCCAACGGGTGTTCGGCATCGCACTCGGCTATGAAGATCTCAACGACCACGACGAGCTGCGCCACGATGCGATGATGGCCGTGTTGGCGGGCAAGCTCGAGGCGCGGCGCGAGGATTGTGCACCGGTTGCCGGCAAATCGACGCTGAACCGGCTCGAGCTGAGCCGGTTGCAGCCGACGCGCTATCACAAGATCAGCCACAATCCGATCGCGATCAAGCGGCTGTTCGTGGACCTGTTCCTGGAGGCGTATGAGCACCCCCCGAGCGAGCTCATCCTCGACCTTGATGCGACCGACGATCCGGTGCACGGCGAGCAGGAAGGACGGTTCTTCCACGGCTACTACGACTGCTACTGCTACCTGCCGCTCTACGTGTTCTGCGGGCGCCACCTGTTGGCCGCCAAGCTTCGGTCGGCGGGTGTCGATGCGGCCGCCGGCGTGGTGGAGGAGCTGGCGCGGATTATTGCTCACATTCGCCGGCGTTGGCCGCTTGTGCGCATTCTGGTGCGCGCCAACTCAGGCTTCGCGCGCGATGAGCTGATGGCCTGGTGCGAGGCCAACGGCGTGAATTACCTGTTGGGATTGCAGCAGAATCCCCGGCTGGTCGCCGAGATCAGCGACGACCTGGCGCGGGCCGAGGCGAAGAGCCGGCTGACCGGCAAGCCGGCGCGCTATTACACAGACTTCAGGTGGCGGACGCGCACGACCTGGAGCTGCAAACGCCGAGTGATCGCCAAGGCCGAGTTCACCGGCGGCGAGGCCAATCCGCGCTTTGTCGTCACCTCGCTCAAGCCTGCCAAGTTCCGGCCCAAATACGTGTACCAGAAGCTCTACTGCGCGCGCGGCGAGATGGAGAATCGGATCAAGGAGTGCCAGCTCGACCTCTATGCCGATCGCACCTCCACGGCGATGATGCGAGCCAACCAGCTTCGCCTGTGGTTCGCCTCGATGGCTTACGTGCTGGTCTGCGCCTTGCGCCGGATCGGGCTGCAACACACGCCCTTCAGCGAGGCCACTTGCGGCACCATCCGTCTCAAGCTGCTCAAGATCGGGGCGCTTGTCCGCATCAGCGTTCGCCGCATCAAGTTCGCCATGGCCTCAGGCTGTCCCGCTGCTCAGGTCTGGGAAGGTGCAGCCATTCGTCTCAATGCCGCCGCACGCGCGCGCGGCTCGCCGATCTGACACGCGCCGCCGCACGCGTTACATTCGCGGCAACATCCCCAGGCCCACCGAGATCGCTTTTACGCTGCCGCCGCAGCCAGGGAAATGTCCCTCATCTCCTCGCGCCTCGCGGCGCCACGGCAACGTGCGCTCATTGAAACCGCGGGAAAAATCCTCCGCTCAGCTGAGACATTATGCCAAGACCGTGTGAGATCAGGGCTAGTTCTCCGCACCTTCCTGCATGTCGGCGGGATGGGCCGCGTCCTCCTGCGACGCATGTACCACCGCAGGTACCGCGGCGATGTCGGGGCCGATCTGCGCGGCCGCGGCCGCGGATCAGCCGTTCATAGGCCGAGACCAGGGTGACGTAGGGATTGACCCAGATCCAGCCGTCGCGGGTGAACACCTGCACGTCGAAATGCACGTGGCGCGTGGTGCCGTTGGGATGGTCGAGATAGTTCGAGACGACGCCGATCGTCTCGCCCTCGGCAACCGAGCGCCCGTTCAAGAGGCCGTCGGCATCCATTACCGATGGGTTCATGTGCATGTAACGGAAGCGGATGTGCTCGGTGCGGGTGTTGATCTGCAGCGTTGCCGCCTGCTGCCTCAGCGAGCGGGTCCACGATGCCGTCGCGCACGGCGAAGAATGGGATCGCAGCCGCCCTCGACACGCGTGGGACAGGCGCCGGGGCGCACATCCTCGCCCTGGTGGCCATAGCCGTTCACATGACCAACGCTGAAGCTGCGCGCCTCGCAGAAATTATCGCGCCAGGGGTATCCGCTGCTCGGCAAATCAGACTTGTCGCTGCCGGACCTTCGTTTTTGCGAATGAATGAAAGCCGGCGCTTGCAGCGGAAAGCGGATTTGCGAATAGGCATTGAAATCGGCGCGGCCGCTTTGCCGGTGATAGCCGGTGCCCGCGATGATGTCGCCGGGCGGGCGGAAGGTAAATTCTGCCGAGCGTTCGGTCGGCCGTTGGGCCGCCTGTGAGGGGATGTCGAGAAGTCGTGGCCGCGCCGGCAGGCCGCCGGCGATCCGCAGTGCCTTCAGGAAGCGTTCGGCCACCGGATAGGCCTCGCGGCAGGCAAGCCGTTTCGCCCGCGGCGCGGAATCGAGGCACTGGATTGATACCACATACGGCACGCCGAAGCGGGTGAAGGCATAGCGCACATAGCCTTCGCGGATGAAGCGCCGCATGTCCGGATATTGCGCCGCCAGCGCCTTCACCGGCTCGCCCTTGCCGCCTTGCGGATCAGCGATGTCGTAGGTGAGGAGCGAGCCCGTGATCTGCACCTCGATCGGCTTGGCAAAGGTCCGCGACGGCAGGCCAAAGCCTGCGCCGGCCTCGAGCGAGAACACCGCGTCATAGCCGGCGGGGCCGGCATCGAAGAGGTCGACGGGACGGAAATCCGCCTGATAGCGCTGCAGCACGCGTTCCGGCGTCGCGCTGTTCAGCCGCGCGTCGAGATAGCCGGCGGTGTCGAAGGGCAGCAGCACCGGTACCGGGCTGCGTCCGATGCCGTTGAAGATCTGCGAGGTCACGCCATTGAGTTGCACCAGCGCCGGCATGGAGCGCGGATCGGAGGCGCTGACGCGGCGCTGGCCGGCAAAAGTGAAATTCGAGGCCGCGACAGGCGCTCCATCAAGCTCCGAACGCAGCTGATCCAGCACCGCGCGCCATTCGACGCGTACCGCCGAGATCGAGGGGGTCTGGAACTCGTCCGCCGAAAGCGAGGCCGCGCACGCCGGGACGAACGAAAGCGCCGCCAGCAAGCGTGCAACAAATCCCAGACACTCTCCCAGTCACTGCGTCGTCCCCTCGGCGCAAACATCTCCGGGAGAACAGTTTAGTCTTTTGCGCGCTCGACGTAACCCCGTCTTCGGTCATCACCACGATCCGTGTCCCCACAGCCACATGCGGCGGTACGGCGGTGCGGACGCCGTTGGAGAGCGCCGGCGGGCCTTCTCCGAGGAGGAGGCGGTCTGGCCCTTGGTCACCGGCTCCAGTCTCCACGACTTCTAGGGTGGCGCGCTGCGGCAGCGCCACGGAGATCGGGTTCATGTCGTGCAGCGACAGTTTTTCGACCATGTTTTCCTGCAGGTAGGCCGCGGCGTCGCCGACGATGTCCTTGGACACCTGAACCTGATCGTAGGTCTCGGGGGAGTGGTAGCCGTCGCCATCCTCATAGAGATAGTTGAAATTGCGCTCTTCCACCGTGGCCTTCTCGACCTGGTCGGTGGTCTTGTAACGCTGGAGATCTTTACCCCGTCGCTGAATTCGACGCATTTCGATCTGGCTGACGGGCGTGCCCTTGCCGGGATGGATGTTCTCGGCGCTGACAACGACGTAAAGCTTGCCGTCTTGCTCGATAATGTTGCCCTTGCGAATAGAACTGGCGATGACTCTCAAAGCGGTTTTTCCTGATGGTTTGCCCCTGCACCCCGAGGTGCGGGGGCGTTCGGGGGCGCCGGAGGCAGTTTCGGGGCGCAACGTACGGGTTGGATTCCGCGCCAGCCTTTTGCGCTCCTTTCGGGCGGCTTGTTGAATGTCCGGCGCGGACGCCCTTTTCGCCCTGGTGGTCGGCCGAGCGGCACGCCGACATCAGGCCAGTTCTCAACGCGCGGGGCGCGATCACCCGCGCGGTGCGGGCCTGGTTCGCCGAACAGGGATTCATGAAGATCAAACCGGGATTTTGCAGGTTTCGCCTGGTAACGAGACCCACCTGCATGCGCCGCGGACCGAGCTTTTTCGCGCCGACGGCAGCCGGGCGACCCGCTATTTGCGGACCTCGCCGGAATTTGCCTGCAAGAAGCTGCTGGCGGCCGGCGAAAGCAAGATTTTCGAATTCGCCCGAGTTTTTCGTGATCGCGAGCGCGGCGACCTGCATTTGCCCGAGTTCACCATGCTGGAATGGTACCGTGCGGACAGCGCCTACGATGCCATCATGGCCGATGCCATCGTGGTGACGGCCCATGCGGCGCAGGCGACCGGCATAGCGCAGTTTTCGTTCCGCGGCAGGGTCTGCGACCCCTTTGCCGAGCCGGAGTTGATCACGGTCGCGGCCGCCTTCGAGCGCTTTGCCGGGATCGACCTGCTCGCCACCATTGCCGGCGGCGAAGGCGATCGCGCAGCGCTGGCGTTCACCGCGCACGGCAAGGTGCGGATAGCAAAGTGACGACACCTGGTCCGATATTTTCAGCAAGATATTGGTCGAGCATGTCGAACCCCGGCTGGGGCAGGGGCGTTTGACCGTTTTGTTCGAATATCCGGCCCCCGAAGCGGCGCTAGCGCGGGTCAAGGCCTCCGATCCGCGCGTCGCCGAGCGCTTCGAGGTCTATGCCTGCGGGGTAGAGCTTGCTAACGGCTTTGGCGAGCTGACGGATGCAGCCGAGCAGCGCCGCCGCTTTGCGGCCGCGATGGAAGAGAAGGCGCGGCGCTATGGCGAGCGCTATCCGCTGGACGAGGAATTTCTGGAGGCGGTCGGGCGGATGCCGGAGGCCAGCGGCGTCGCGCTCGGTTTCGACCGGCTGGTGATGCTGGCAAGCGGGGCGCTGCGGATCGATCAGGTGGTATGGACGCCACCGGCAGGAGAGAGCATGAACAGAACCAATCTGGCACGCACGCTGCGCGAGCCCGGCGAACTCGTGGCCCACGGCCTTGCGCGCGCAGCCGATCTCGCAGATCTGGAAAAGGTCGCCGCGCGCTACGCCATCGTGCTGACGCCGAGCATGCGACAGCGCTCTGCCGCGCAAATCCGGACCATCTGATCGCGCGTGAGTTTCGTCCCGAGCGCCGACGAAATCTATCACTGTGCTGCACGAGGCACCCCGATCCGATCGGCGATGATGCGTTTTCGCTCCGGTCAAAGGCGTCGTGCATCGCTACGCCGACCGCGCGTCGCTGAAATCTTGCTTGTTCTGGTTCCCGCCCAGTGTATCGCCGGTTCCTGCTTTCGGCGCGAGCATGTCGGCCCTGGGGGGGACGGCGTGCTCTGCGACCGAGGCGGCAACTCTATGCTGCCTTCGCTCTGGTCTTTTTCGAGGCGCACCCCGCCGTCCGGGAGGTCATCCTGACCGGCGGCGATCCGCTGATGCTATCCGCGCGGCGGCTCGCCGAGATCATGGCCGATCTCGCCGCAATCGAGCACGTGAAGATCATCCGCCTTCACACCCGCGTGCCCGTCGCGGACCCCGCGCGCGTCAGCGCCGAGATGGTCGCGGCGCTGAAAGTGACTGGCGCGACCACCTGGGTGGCGCTGCATGCCAATCACGCCCGTGAACTCTCCGGCGAGGCGCGCGCAGCGGTCGCGCGGCTGATCGACGCCGGCATTCCGGTTGTGAGCCAGTCGGTGTTGCTCAAGCGGCGTCAACGACAATTTTGCCGCACTGGAAGCCCTGATGCGCGCCTTCGTCGAATGCCGGATAAAGCCCTATTATCTGCATCATGGCGATCTGGCGCCCGGCACGGCGCATCTGCGCACCACGCTTGCTCACGGCCAGGAATTGATGCGGGCCCTGCGGGGCAGGGTGTCCGGACTATGTCAGCCGGACTACGTGCTCGATATCCCCGGCGGTGCCGGGAAATCGCCGGTCGGCCCACGCTACCTTTCGTCACAAGATTCTCTTGCAGGCCTTGGTGAAGTTGGCGAAGAAACGCGCTATCGTGTCACCGATTATTGCGGCGACGTGCATCTTTATCCGCCGGCGTGAGGCGTGGCGGGGTTTTCGGACGGGAGGAGCAACAATGAAAAAGACAATGATCTCGATGGCGCTCCTGGTGCTGATCGGCACGCCCGCGGCCATGGCGCAGAGCAAGAACCCGGGAGGGCCGGGAACGACAAAGAGCGGAAGCATTCCGGAAGCGCCGATCGGCCACCGTCAGCCGCGTGCGGGCGACGTTCCGAGCGAGAAAAATCTCTCCAATCCGAACGATCCGATCAACAAGGAAGACGCGCTGCTCGACAAGAAGATCAAGAGCATCTGCCGGGGGTGCTGAACCGAACAGTTTTTCGACGTGGATTGGCCGCGGCCGCCCGAAGACGGCCGCGGCCATTGCATTGTCAGGCGGGCGTCTCCACCAAGGTGAGCTGAGGCACCAACTCCTTGCCCCTGGTCTCCGGGCTGTAGAGCAGGGTGATCACGAACACGATCGCGGCCCCCGTCGTTGCGATCAGCATCGGAATGGTGAAGCCGAGCGGCTGGCTGGCGGCGAAGTAGGTGAGTATCGGCCCGGTGAAGCCGCCCCAGATCGCCCCTTGGTGGTAGCAGAAGCCACTGGCGGTGCCGCGTACCTCGGTCGGGAAGCGCTCGCAGAGATAGCTCGGATTCTGGCCATAGATGGCGCCGGCGAACAGACCTTGAAGAACGAATCCCACCGCAATCCAGGTAATGTCGGTCGTCAGCAGATAGATGGGCGCCACGAACATCCCGATCGTGGCCGGGATGATCATCGACCAGCGGCGCCCGATGCGGTCCGCGACCCACCCCCAGAAGCCGCTCGCCAGGAAGGCCACGAGATTGGCCAAGGCGATCGGTGTGGCGACCAGCGCGGGAGACAGGTGCAGATCCTTCTGCAGGTGGGTCGCGAAGAGCGCCCACATCGAGTAGTAGACGACGAAGGCGCTCGCCATCCACCAGCACGCGGTGAGGGTATTCCCGCGCAAGCCCCGCTTGAAGATGCTCAGCAGCGGCACACGAACCTCACGCTTCTGCTCGCGCTGCAGCTTGCGGTTCTGGAGCCAGACCTCGGGCTCCTTGACGAAGTAGCGCACATAGACGAGCGATAGCGCAGGCAGGATGCCGATCCACAGCATACCGCGCCAGCCGATATGCTCGTAGAGCAGGCCGTAAGCCAGGCTGGACAGCAGGAAGCCGATGCTCCACGAGCCCTGCAGGATCCCGCTCATCAGCCCGCGCGAGCGCGCGGGCCACGACTCCATCGCAAGCGAGGCCCCGGCCGGCCATTCGGCTCCCATCCCGACGCCGAGAAGCGCGCGGAACAGGAAGAGGAACCAGAAGCTCGGCGAGAAGCCCGCGATGAAGTTGCACACCGAGTACCACGCGATCGAGATCATCAGCGGGGCCTTGCGTCCGATCCGGTCGGCTAGCCAGCCCGAGGCGGTCGCGCCGAGCAGGCGCATCCACAGCGTCACCGCGAAGACCGCGGTAACCGCCGCCAGCGGGACGTCGAATTCCTTGGCGATCGGCACCATGATCAGGAGGAACACGGTGAAGTCGAAGGCGTCCAGCGTCCAGCCCAGCCAGGCCGCCCACCAGGCCAGCCACTGGTCCCTGGTGGGTTCTTTCCACCACGGCACTTGACCGGGCACGTCAGCCGTCATCGTCATCTCGCGTTCCTCCGTTGGTTGGATCGAATGCACTCTCCATTTGCTGCGTGCGGACAGCCGTCATCACCGCCCGAAAATTTCGGGACGCGCAAAGCCGGCATCCGTAATTCCAAATTCAAAAAGAAGCGATGACGCTCCGCCTTGATGGCGGCGAGAACTTCGCGCCAAAGTCCCATGCCGCATCATTTGCGGCCCCCCGGCGCTGCACGTTGTCGTGTCATTCGCGTGTGGCAGTATGTCACGCGCCTTCGGTATGACAAGAGGAGCGCGCGCCACTGTACGCAATAACTTTGGGCGAAGCCGACGCGACACCGTCGATCGCTGCCATGCAACGCTCCGGATGATGCATCGCAGCACTCCCCCGTTTTGAAACTTGGTGAAGCGCGGCTGCTTGGCGCAAATGATCAGCTTGCGAAATGCTTATAGGACTCGTTGGCTTCCTCAAACATGCGCATTGCGCGTTGAGCGTCGTATCGACCTTCCCGCAACGTTTCCGGGTCCCATTCGCTGCGCTCAGCTGCAAAAAAGTCTCCGCCATAGACGTGGATGGCGCCGGTCAGCCGTGGAATCGGGTTGGTGACGGAATGAATGATGTTGTGACCGAGCGGTTCAGCATCGCCGACGCAAAGCGATCTGGCGCCGGCGGCCTCAACGCGGCGGTGGTCGTCGGGCAAGCGACGCCAGAACACGTTGTCCTCTCGGCCACTATAGATGCCGATAACCGCCCACATCTGGTGATTGTGGGGCATGATAGTCATCTTGGGCGCCCAGATCACGTTGAGGATGGTAAGGTCGGGCGCATGGTAGAGCTTTTGAACCTCGGCGCGTTTCGGCTCGCCAAGCGCCTTGAGGACGCTGGCCGGGTCCGAAACAGCACGCGCGATCACTTCGCGGACCGATTTGTGGGATGAGTCGGCTTTCAGGGCGGCTCGGCAATCGGCGGTAAATTGCTCGAGGTCGAACATATTCACCTCCATTTTGAAAAATTCGCGTGTACCAATCATCGCAGCAGAATTGTCAGCATCGCTGACAATTCCCGCAGCGCGATTTTAGCCGATGCGCAATTGCACGGATAGCTTGGTTCGCTTGCCTGCCGCCTACCAAAATGCCACCCGCGAGCCCATCCAGGACTTCAGGCTGAGCATTCTCTGAGGTCGCCGTCCGTCGTCTCCCGCCGCGCCGCCACGGCGTCAGCCAGCAGTTCGAGCGCCGGCACGGTCGTCTCCCAGTCGATGCAGCCATCGGTGATGCTCTGGCCATAGGTCAGCGCCACGCCCGGCACCACATCCTGCCGTCCGGCGACCAGATGGCTCTCGATCATGACGCCGATGATGCGTCTTTCGCCGCCCGATACCTGGCTGCCGATGTCGGCGATGACCTTCGGCTGGTTCTCCGGCTTCTTGCCGCTGTTGGCATGGCTCGCATCGATCATCAGGCGCGCGTTGACGCCGGCGCGATGAAGCTCGGCGGCC
>CAWJYQ010000034.1:0-73176 GCA_963847045.1 uncultured Alphaproteobacteria bacterium
GCTCTCCACAGTACCTTGGCGACGATGTTCCCGATTGCGGAGGGTCGCCATCGTCAGGCCCTCCGTTGATCTAGCTAGGTCAACGTCAGCGATCCTTTGGCGCTCACGCTATGTCCAGCCGCACCTGAGGCGGCTCCCACCTTTCAGTTCTGCAAACGCGAAGAGGGAAGTCCGCCATGCATCCGAGGAAGCGTCTTTCGATCAAGTCAGCGACAGTTGCCGGGATTGCTGCTAGCGTCCTGTTGGGGCTTACGGGTCTCACTCTCAGTCCAGCACCGGCTAGGGCCGTAGTTTACTGCCAGTACGTTGAGTATCCGCACGGTTGCGTGGCGAGGGCCGGCGTCGTGCTCGCGCCTCGTCCGGTGGCGCGCGCTGCGGTCCGTCATAACGCCGGTGGCAACTTAAATGGTGGCGTCAATCGCGTTGGGGTGCGGCGGTAAAGGCTTGTTTCGCGGGTCACGAGCGAGAAAGAAGCCGTCACCGTTTCGTCTGGGTGGCGGCTTTTTTATCGTCCCGGCGCGGGCAGGCGACCGATAGCGGACGGCATCACGTCGTCGCGTCATCACCACGTCGAGCGCGCCAGCGCGCAGACGACCGCAAAAGCGTCGTTCAACCGCTGATGGGCAAATTTCTCGTACGAGAATTTTCGGTGCCGTCTCAGTTTGAAATTGTGGGAGGGGGGCTGCTTTGCCGGAAGTGCTCCACGGCACCATCAATTTGAACCCAATCATGTTTCGACTGTTCGAAAATCGATATGACGGGAGCTGGGTATCTTGGTTCTGCCATCGCGCCGACTGCAACGGCGATCAGTGCGGGCAGATTGCTGAGTTTCCAGTAGACTGTCGAGCCGCACTGTGGGCAAAAATAGTTATGGATTTTCCCGCCGCTTGCGGCGGCGTGCGTGAACTCTTTTGAGGTTCCTGAGATTGTGACAACATCAACGGGGTAATAAGCGCCTACACCGAACGGCGCGCCGGTTCGGCGTTGGCAGTCGATGCAGTGACAAGCGACAACTAGCTTGGATGGTTCTTCTGGAAGCGAGAGCGTGACTGCACCACAGCTGCATCGAGCGTCAGCCATCGATAAATCCTCCAATTGCTTCTGAGCAAACAAAGGTTATCGGGAAGTATTCGACATACCAAATTTCGAAGTGAGGCACTACCCGGCACCCACATGTTCGCGGAGTTGATTTGGTGGTCGGCTTTGTAGACGGCTTTGCCAAAAATAAGCATGCTTTCCGGCGAATTTTTCCCTCCCCGGTGGGGTTCGTCCGGGACGCCGAGCCCGGTCAGCGTATTACTTTCCGATTTCGGTCCTGCGGAGGGCATATCCGGCACTGGCGCGTCGCGCGACCTCCAAAGATGCCCAAGGTGTGCGAAGGTGCCCACGTCTCGACACGGGCATCTTCGGCCCTCTTTGGGCATCTTCGGGAGTGCCCATACCCAACCGCCCTCGAACCCCGACTTCTCCGGCTTGATGCCCAAGGTCTCACGGGCGCTCCGAACATGCTTATTTCGACAACGCCCCAGACAAATCCGCCCATCCCAAAAAGCCCACCCCGTTGATGCAGATCAATGGTCAGTCACACGTTGGACGCAACGTCCTCCAGCGCAAGGAGCAACGAGGAGATCGGCCATGAATGACGCTGGAGCGGGCTGGATAGCAGCCATCATCATCGGCGGGATCGCAGGCTGGCTAGCAGAGCAATTCATGAAGAGCAGCATGGGGATGATCATGAATATTGTGCTCGGCATTGTCGGTGCGGCGATTGCTAGCGCCATTTTGAGTTACTTCGGGGTCCACCTTGGTGGATGGATCGGCTACCTGATTTCCGGCTTCATCGGCGCGGTCTTGCTGATCTGGGTCGTCCGGATGGTACGGCCCGCTTGAGGACACCGGTGCGTCACACGTCCGTCAGGAAGCCGCGTGGTGAGCGCGAAAACGCCGGGCCGCAATTGGTACGCGCGATTATCGCCGACGCAGAATAAAAAACTGGGGGACCCAAGCCGAAATTTCCTCTCCCCCGGTTTTTGTCTCAATTGGCCGTGAGGACAATATCGCCCTGTGGAAATTTTTGATCTCATGTAGAGAACCTTCACACGAAGGTCGTTCGACCTGAGTGCTGGCTAGCATCATGGTCGATGTCAGCGCGCCGCGCTGCATTGGCTGCCGGTAATTGGACGTAAATCAATTGGGGGGCGTGGAGCAACGAATGCCCCTGATGCGCTATTTTGTTGCGGTAGCCAGCGTATTGCTCGCGCTGCTCTTCGTCGCCGATGCCTGTTTGCCAAAATTGCCAACTGCCGGGAAAACCGCCGCGCTCCCACCCGGCATTCGTATTTATTCCGATCAGAAATGGCCGGAGCGCATTGTCTACGATACCAGCGTCACGATGGTCAGATCTGCGCCAGCCGCAAATCCTGAGGCTGCCGGTTCGGCGCCGCCTATGATTGCTGTTGCCTCGCCCAAGTTGCGCGAAGCATTGGCTGAACTGCCGCCGCAGCCTGTCAATCCGAAAAAGCCGCAGCATAAGTTTGCAAAGAAGCACGCCGCGAAACCTGTGTGGCTGGCGGCGCGGCGCTCACCATTCGGCTGGTTTGGACCGACGATCTGGTGATTGCTTGCTTGAGGCTCGCAAGTACTAAGTATTCGGGAGCAGCCCATCAAGGATTGCAAAAAATAGCCGCAAGCCCGCCGTGATGATCTTCACGCCGGTGCGGCGCTTATTGGCCGCGAGGACAATAGTGTCCCGTGGAAATCTTTGATCTCATGTCGGGCACTGTGCTGGAGAGGCTCTTCGAGCATAGGACAGCGCGGGCCATCGCTGAGGCTGCTTCGCTACGCCCCCCTCCAACCCCCTGCGGAGCAGTCTCGTCGAGGTGCCAGCGAGCAACCGGTCCGAACATGGTGGTCCTAAAGTTGTTTCTTCCCCCATGGTCGCGGCACAAGAGCGGTGCGAGATGACAGCTTTCACGATCCAAGCGTCCAAAAATGGACAGACGATCACAACAGTCCGGATCAGACCAACGGTCTGTGTTGAGAAAGCGAAGACGCTCTTGCAAGAAGGATGGCAGGTTCACATCACTGATGCCGCTGGCCATCAATATCGCTCCGATGAATTTGATCGGTTGCCGAGTTGCAGTTTTCCGAACTTGCTAATTGACGGGAAATTCCGTTGGGACGGAATGCCATTCTGACCTGAGCTACGCGGTCTGGTGCGGCAGGGCAGGGCAGGCCAGTACCGGGCGGTTGATCGCGCGCCAGTGACCTTCAGGGTATCGAGCAGGAGCACGAACGAAACTAGTGGGTCCCAAATCGAATTTTTTCCTCCCCAGGGGGCGGTGGCCAAGGAAATCTTTTCGGTTCGACAATCGCGGAAGCGGTGGCTGCACGAAGACCGTATCTCGCCGGTCGTGATGCACACGCGGCAAGCACTGCTTGATTGATTTGCTACGGCCTGCTCCCCAGGCTTTTAGGAACAAAGCCAAATGGTGACTAGCGCCAACGGAGCGCCAACACAGATGGCACCACCAATTATCGACGCGAAGGCAGAAAGCAAATTTCCTTCGTAACTCAACTCACGTCCAGACATGCCGTTACTCCACGAGCCCCACGGGTATTGCCCGTCGCCCAAGGATGAACGATCAAAAAGCGGCTGGTGTCGGGATCAGCGCGTGACGGTATTGGTATTGCAAAATGCTTGCCCGAACCAGTGCGGTCAGGCTGAGCGCTTATGGCTAACAAAACGTTAGCGCGCACCCCCATCGTGGCTTGGGGATCGGATCTCCGGATATCGTCCGATGCCCTGCCGCGTTGTACCCGTCACAGGACTGTCACATTTTAAAAAACGGACTGTTGCCCCCAAGTCACGGATTTTCCGGGAAAAATCATGCAAATTTAAACCTGCAATTCGGATTGCACTTCACAAGGCGACGGGATGGGGAAAGAGACGATGAAGAAATTTTTGTTGGCTATGGTCGGATCAGTAGCTTTGTTGGGCATGGCAGCCCCGGCCTTGGCCGCTGACATGGCCGTCAAGGCACCGCCACCGGCCCCGCTTCCGGTGATCTACAATTGGAGCGGCTTCTACATCGGCGCCAATGGCGGCTGGGCTCAGAGCCGCAATTGCTGGGATTTCGTATTTCTCGCCGGACCCGTGTTCACCGACGGCTGCCGTGATCGTTCCGGAGGCGTCATCGGCGGGCAAGTCGGTTATCGCTGGCAAAGCAATCAGTTTGTGTTCGGATTGGAAGCGCAAGGCGATTGGGCCGACCTCAGCAACACGCGCGTCAGCTTGCTCAACCCGGCGCTCTCAACCCGCGTGAAAACTGACGGCATCGGCCTTTTCACGGGCCAAATCGGTTGGGCGGCGTGGACTGCGGCGCTGTTCTACATCAAGGGCGGCGCGGCTGTAACCAGCAATAGCTTCTCCATATTGGACACGGCCACGGGGGCCGGTCTGGTATCGTCAAGTGCGACGCGCTGGGGCGGCACCGTGGGTGTCGGCTTTGAGTATGGCTTTGCACCGAACTGGTCGTTCGGTGCTGAATACGACCATCTGTTCATGGGGACTTCAAACAACTCCTTCACCGCGGTCGATCCGCGCCTTGTAGGCATACTCAACAACCGGATCAGACAGGACGTGGACATGTTCACGCTGCGTGTGAACTACCGGTTTGGCTGGGGCACCAGCCCGGTCGTCGCCCGTTACTGACCTCGATTTACATTTTCCAGCAACTTGGCCGACAGAAATGTCGGCCTTTTTGTTGAGCGAAGATGTTTCAAAAGTCTGTCTGCTAACGATCGGCTCGCCAGCCCGTTATTCCTCTTCCTCAATCCATTGATAGATTTCCGAGGCTGTAACAGTACGTCGTATCGGCTGATGAGGGCTCAAGGTGCCCGCAGTGACCTTTCGTCCTTCTGACAACATCGCCTTCGCAAATTGCTTGGCCTCGATTTCAGTCGGAAATGATTTTGTCTCTCTCTTACGAGGATCCGCAGAAGAAGAAAAAAGGCGCAAGCGCAAGTGTTTCGGCGTTTCAACCGAAACGAACCAGTGGTTGGTAATCGGCTTATATCTGGCCACGATGGCCGCCGTGGCGGGCTATTCGCGGTTCTTGCACCATGGCATGCAATCCGACCTACAGCTCCACTCTACGGCGGATCAGAGGGATTGCCAAACGCGTTACTCGCGTAGCCACCGACCCAATAGGAAGACGCTCAAGAAATAATGGGTCCCATTTCGAAATTATTTCCCTTCCCCCGGTCATGCGAACGAAAGCATGCTTACTGGTAGCGCAGAGCAAATCACTCCGCGAGCGCTCGGTAGACGGAAGCACGACCAATCTTGAGTGCCTTGGCGATCGCAGACGGTCCTATGCCTTCGGCCTTCATTTGTATGATCTTCGCAGGATCGATGCTCGCCTTGCGGCCCTTGTAGACGCCACGCGCCTTAGCGTCCGCGATCCCCTCAAGCTGTCGTTCGCGCCGAAGATTAGTTTCAAATTCCGCGAACACGCCGAGCATATCGAGAAAGCACTTCCCCGCCGCCGTGCTGGTGTCGATTGGCTGCTCGGTAGCCTTGAGAGACGCGCCGCGAGCCTTCACAGCGCGGACGATGTCTTGCAGGTCCCCGATACTCCGCGCCAGCCGGTCGATGCGCGTGACCATGAGAACGTCGCCCTTGCGGAGGAAGTCCAAGACAGTCCGCAGTTCATCGCGTCCCGCCGTGGTGGTGCCGCTGCGCTTCTCTGATCTGATGATCTCGCACCCGGCTGCGCGGAGAGCACTCTCTTGCAGTTCGAGGTTTTGGTCGGTGGTGCTCACGCGGGCGTAGCCGATGATGGGCATATCAGGTCCTTGTCTCGTTAGGGTCTAGACCACGAGACAGTGCTGTCTCAAAAGTGAATAGTAAACCCTATTGAGACAACTTCTGCGTCTCATCGCCGTGTCTCGTGGGGGTAAACCTTATTGAGACGCGCAAGGCGGACGGGAACCCTTCGCCCTCGGCTTTCGTTATGAAGAACAGGGCGTTCCACACAGGGAACCGTCATGCCTCTTTATCGCGCGTACCTGATGGAGAACGGGCACGTTTGGACGGCCATCGATCTGACTTGCGCGGATGACGACGATGCGAAACGGCGAGCGGCCAATCTGTCTAGCGGCCATGATGTTGAACTTTGGCTGGGCGACCGCAGGGTGACACTTTTGAGATTGCGAAGGAAGGTTTTGGCCGGGACGTTTTCGGCGGGTGAAGATCGATGAGGCATCGCCGATGAAATGCTCAGCCTGTTGATCGACTGAATGACCCCAGACCGATTGGCAATGCCCCTGCAATTCCACCGTGCCGTCGAGGACATGGAAATATGGAGCGCAACCAGCGAGGGCTACTCGTTCGTGATCAGCTATGAAAGCCCCAGCGGTCCGGGCTTTCATGGACGCGCCGGTTATTTGGCGTCGTGGCGTCTGGTTTATGGAGGCCGTCATGCGATCAGGATCACCGGCTCGCCCTTTAAGACTTTCGACGAGGCCGAAGCCGCCTGCGACGCGATGTTGAAACACCTGACGAGCGACTAGGGGGCCATCTACGCCGCTGCCCGATCTTCCTTGGCTCATCGACAGCCGCGACGTGGAGTTTTGGCAGACGGGATCGGCCTGTAGCCAGGTTCGACGCACGGTCACCACATATATCGCACACCAGCGGCTCCGCGGACGCCGTCACGCCTGCCGCCGTCGCTGTTGCCGACAGCGAACTGGTAGTCGGCGTTGGCGTAGAGGCTGACATTGGCGTTCATCCTCACGCTCACGCCACCGCCCAGTTGCAGGCGCGTGGCCTGCTCCAGCAGCGGCACCAGATCGGCGCCGGAAAACACCGTCGTCGCCTGCGCCCCCCAGTCACGCCACAGATTGGCGCGCACATAAGGCTGCCATACCTGCCCGCTGTCGCTGACGATGGTCCATTTGCCGCGCAGGCCGATCCGACCGCTCGCGCCTGACGTCGTGCCGAGCGCGACGTCGCCCAAGCCGTCATTGGCGTCGTCGAACGACACGCGTTGCCAGAGGATCTGCGCCTGCGGCTCCAGCACGAAGCCCGGCCCGAACACCGGCAGCCGGATCGGATAGCCAGCCTCCAGCGAAGAGAGGAAGCCGAAGCCGGTGGTCGCAAGGCTGGCGAATTGCGTGGACGCGGCGCCTTGATAGCGCGTCGCCTGTGCCACGGCGTCGAGGTACCAGTCGCCCGGGCCGTAATGCGTCCAATAAGCCCCGCCCGACCAGGCATCGAGATTGAGGCTGCCGGTCTTGCGCAGCACATAGGTGGTCGCCGCCTCGTTGGTGACGAGACCGTTCACGTCGACATTGGCACTTGCAAAGCCGAAGTAGACGCCTGCCGCATCGCGATGGCCCGGCATCCATTCGCCACGCCACAGATCGATGCCGCTCTGAAAGCCCAGCAACTGGCCGGAGGCGCGGGGATCGGCGAAGGCCCTGTAATGGTTGTCGATCTGCTGGCCGAGGACCCGGCCCCAAACCGCGGGCCCCCAGCCGGCGTTCAGGCAATCGGTCGGCGCTTTCGCCGGCGCCTTACGCAGGATCCCGTCCCGCGCGTCGCCGTCGGCTGGGCATGGCGTCCCCGTATTTGCGAACAACGAAGTATCGCCGATGCGGTCATGCAATGTGCCGAGCGTCGTCATCCCCAATTGCCGGGCGATCGGTTGCACCACGCCGTAGGTCGCGATCTCCGGCCCGATGATCGGGAAAACGCCCGGCGGAAGCGGCTGCGGCGGGGGCTCGGTAGGCAAGGTCGGCGGCAGGATCGGCGGCTCCGGCGGTATTGGTCCGACGATGAAGGTCGAGCGGAGGAACCAATCGTTGGGACTGCTGCCGCCGAGCCCACCCCGGAAGAGATCATAGTCGAAGGCGCCGCCGCGCACTTCGCCAGCGAGCGTGAAGGCACCGGGCACCGTCGTGCCGCCGTTGATCGCCTGCACTACCGCGATGCCGTTCGCCACCGTCTCGGCACCGGGGCCGCCCGCATTGGTGATGCGCAAGAAGGAATTGCCGGTCGCGCTGCCGCCGTTGATGACAAGCTTGTCCGACGGCGAGCCGTCGGCGCCGAGAAACGTGTTCATCGCGATCGTTCCGCCAATCCCGATGTAGCTGGTCGTCGTCAAGACCGTGCCCGGCGCAGTACCCGTGCCCATATTCACCAGGCCGGCATTGGTGAGGCTGGAGACGGTCTGACTGAAGCCATTGAGATCGAGCGTTCCACCGCTTGCGACCGTCACCGCCGAATTCGGGCTGAACGTGTTTGGCACGCCTGCGCGCAACGTGCCCGCGTTGACGTTCGTCGCTCCGCTGTAAGTGTTGGCACCTGTGAGTATTGTGGTGCCCGCGAACACATTGACAGTACCGTTGCCGGTGATTGCAGGCGCAAACACGTAGTCGGCGAACGTGTGATTGAAGTTGATCGTGCCGGTGCCGGCGCCAAATGCGACGCTCGGCGCGTTCAGCGTGCCGGGTGCAGCCGCCGGGTTGCCCGCGCCCGCGCCGATGTTGAGTATTCCAATGGCACCAGCGTTCGTCGCGATCACAACAGTAGGCGCGGTGACAACGCCGCCCTCCGCAATCGTGAGCGTGCCGGTGCCCAGATTGCCAATGTTCACCCCCGAACTGTTGCTCCAGGTGGAGCCCGCGCCGGCCACCCTCACCGTACCCAGTGAGCCTACACCATTGCCGATGTTCGCGGTGAAGGCGGTGTTATTGATGACCATCCCACCGTTCGTGATCGTGAGTGCGCCTGTGCCAAAACTGCCGATATTGAGCCCGCCGCCCGGACCGTTGTTCCAAATGGAACTCGGGCCGGTCACCAAGACCGCACCAGTCGAGCCGGCAGACAATCCGACGGAGCCGCCGGCGCCACTGTTCACCGTGCCGCCTTCTTGGATTGTAAGGGTCCCCGTTCCTAAACCGCCGACCACGACGGCGCCGGTATTCGTCCAGGTGGAGCCCGCGCCGGATACGGTCACCGTGCCCCGCCCGCCCGGTAAATTGCCGATCGTCCCGAAGGCATCGGTCAAGGTCCCGCCGTTCACGATGACGAGCATTCCTGTTCCGTTTTGACCGACGGCGAGATTTAGGGCGGCTGCGCCCGCGCCCCTGATCTCCGTCGAAAACGGCGTCACAGTGTCAATGTTTGCGTTGGTCGCCGCCGTCGGAACACCGGCGTCCCAATTCTCAGCCTTAAACCAGCCATTGGAGACCGTTCCGGTCCAATTGGTGACCTGGGCGTGTGTCGAGACTGTCGATGCGGTGAAAAGCGCGATTGCCGCCAGCAATCTGGAGGAGACAAATTTGCCTCCGGCGCGTGCCGGTGACGTCGCGCCTCGGCGCGGCCCTATGGATGACAGTCGACGCGGCTCAGACCCCATGTCACCCCCAATCAATCGGCGTCTCACTGAGACGCGGGAGAGAGCAAAATCTTGACGCTCAAACTGAGCTTGCAAATCAGCAAAGTCACAATCGTCCGCCGGATTGCCGCAACTGTGGCGATGGCGAGTGCAGTTTTTATTTTTCAGGTTGCTGATGCTCTGCCGTCACGCAATGGGCAGCGATACAGACCAATCACTTGGTTAGTCGCTAGCGTTCCAAGGCAGACAATGGGTTTCCTAGGCGGTGAACTGCATCATCGGCGATTGACCTAGGTCAATGATCCGGCCCTTTTGACAAGCATGGTGATCGATGCCAGCGCGTGCCCTCGATGAGGCCGTTTCGCCTCGTCTCCTCTGGCTGCGAAGCAGCCTTGTCGGGGTGCTGTGAGAACCGCGCGGTCCTCCCCCCAGCGGGCGATGCCGCCTTTCGGCCCCTGCGCTACCGCGAGCGCACCGTCAATAGGCGAGAGATTGGCGTGGTGGTTTCCGCAGTGTGTCCGCCCATGGCGATGCGCAACAATTCGGTGTCGCTCATCTGCTCAACGCGCGCAATGCGGTCGTCGAGTTCGGCGACCTTATACGCCCGGAGAAGGCATCGATTAGCTTGGCAAATCTGTCGAGCGGCCATGATGTTGAACTTTGGCAGGGCGCCCGCAGGGTGACACTTTTGAGATTGCGAAGGAGGAGTTCGGCTTATTCGGTGTTGAAGTCAGAGGGAGCCTGATGGATCGGCCATCTCGCTGGAACGCGCGATGAGCCACCTCGATGCTATCCAAGAAGGAGGCCGGAAAAGTGAAGACAACGATAATCGCACTTTCTACCGCAGCCCTGATCGCCGCCGCTCCAGCCGTGCTTGCCCAAAATATATCAAGCAAGACACCGGACCAGCAGCATAAGGTTTTCAAGAAGCGGCCTCAGGTCGTCACCGGCTACGCGCCGTGGCGTGTGGTGCACGCCAAGGGCGCGAAGGCGGGCTATCCAGGAGCCTCCAGCTACCCGCCCAGCGCACCCAAAGATTACACATATGATAATTCCAGAGCTGGCGGTGGTGGCGGCGGTGGTGGTAGTGGCATGTGAGCCATCCCCGTCTTAACGAGCGAAGAACATGAGCGCGGCTATCGCAAGCTCCCGTCTCCTGCGATCACGCCGCGCTCGCGATGTCTTCCTTATTTTCCCCGCGCGCTACGATCTTGAGCGCGTCATCTGGCAATGGCCGCTGCAACGCCTTCGCCTCATCCCACGGCGCGCGCATCCACACGTCGCGTTCCTCCGCCGTCGTGAGGATCACCGGCATCGCCTTCGGGTGGACCGGCGCGACGAGGCCCGAAAGCACAAATCATTGGCGCGCAATAACAAGACTGAATGTAGGAGTTCAGGTAGCGCATCAGCCTCGCGTCGCACCGCATTTCGCGGCCAAACCAATCGAGCAGCAGCCGACGATGAACCGAGACGACGCACTATTCTGGCTTTCGGTTTTTTGGTTTGTCGCCTTCTGCGGTGTGGCGATCTGGTTATTACTTGTACCTTGATCGCTACGAGCCGTAATCGCTGCGGCCCGAGCGTCGCACTGGCCACCACAGGCCAAGGGATAGAGCTTTTGCCAAATCGAAATGTCGTCTTTGTCGTCGATGACGATCCCAGCATGTTGCGGAGTGTAGCTCGAATGCTGCGGCAGTTCGGCTACACAAGCATGCTGTTTTCCTCGGCGGAAGCCTTCTCAAAGCACACTGATTTCGACGAGGCGGTTTGCGTTCTGCTCGACATCAACTTGGGCGAGGGGTCAGGCATCGAACTGAGGCATCGTCTCAAGGCGGCTGGAAAGACGGTGCCTGTTATCTACATGACTGGGAACGATACCCCTGCCGTTCGCACGTCTGCGCTTCAGTCCGGGTGCCTCGCCTATCTCACCAAGCCGTTCTCGGTCAAGTCGCTAATAGAACCGCTTGAAAGAGCAGCAGAGGGCTTTAGGCAAACTCGGCTAGGACCCGTCGATCCATTACCCGACGCATCGCCCAAAACACCGACCCGTTCGGCAAGGGTGACAAGTTCGGCCAAGGATTGGACCTGCATTTTCTCCATCACCCTTTGGCGATGGGCCTTGATCGTGCGCTCGGTCCCGCCTATCGCACGTGCGACCTCCTTATTGGTCTTGCCGCGAACGATGAGTTCGAAGACTTCCCGCTCACGCGGCGTCAATCTGGCGATTTGAGCGCGAACCATGTCCAGCCTGACCTTCCGGTCATGCGCTACTTCATGACGCGCTACCGCCCGCTCGACTGCGCGAAGAAGCTGGTCCGATGATACGGGCTTGGTCAGAAAGTCTTCTGCACCCGCCTTGATGGCCTGCACCGTGATGGGGATATCGGGATGACCTGTGAGAAACACGATGGGCAAGACTGATCCAAGCTCGCGAAGGCGATCATGCAGTTTTGGTCCGCTCAATTCCGGCATGCGCACATCGAGGAGAATGCAGCCCAGTGCACTTTCGCTGGGCAAGCTATCCAGCAATTGCTGGGCCGACGAATAGGTCGCGACCTCGTAGCCAGCTTTTTTCAAGCGACGTTCAATCGCCGTTCGGAACGCCGCATCGTCATCGACAACATGCACTAGCCCCGGCAAGGGTGTTCCCCTAACGCGCTACCCGTCATCCTACTCTCGATTGTACCCTTTATCAGATTTCAGGCGGACAGGGAGGTAATTTAGTCCGTCGTGCTGTCCTAAATTGCCGCAGGAGGCCCGAGGCAGTTGTGCTTTGAAACAAACCAGCTGCGCAGCCGTATTTCCCTTTAGGCGGCCAATGCGCGAATGCGGAACTGGCGCTATGTGTGCACGGTGTAATGACATAGACCGTAGGATCATGATCTTCCCCCGAAAAAATGGACAGGGTTAAGCTGCTTTTAGCTCCATCTCGATCGGGCTGAGATATCCGATGGCCGAGTGGCGACGCGTTCGATTATAAAATCCTTCGATGTAAGCAAAGATATCACGTGTGGCGTCCTCCCGTCTTGCATAATGCTGGTGATGGACGAGTTCTGTTTTGAGCGTGTGGAAGAAGCTCTCCATCGGAGCGTTGTCATAGCAATCGGCCCTGCGGCTCATCGAAGCCCGGAAGCCGGCGGACTGCATCATCTTGCGATACTCAGCCGAGGCGTATTGAACGCCACGATCTGAATGGTGAATCAAGCCGGCACCAGGCCGCTGTGTCGCAATGGCCATCGCTAAGGCCGCCAATGGCAGTTCGGCGCGCAAATGATCCGCCATCGCCCAGCCGACGATCTTGCGGCTGTAGAGGTCCATGACCGTGGCCAGATAAAGCCAGCCCTGATCAGTCTCGACGTAGGTGATGTCGGCGAGCCAGATCCGGTTCGGCGCGGCGGCGACGAAGTTGCGCTCGAGCAGGTTCGGGGCGATCGGGAAGTCGTGACGGCTGTCGGTGGTGCGCACCCGTCGTGGCCTCGCCATGACGGCCCTGATACCGTGGCGGCGCATCAATCGCTCGATGCGACCGCGGCTCGCCCCGCGGCCCTGAGCTCTCAACTCAGCATGGACGCGCGGGCTGCCGTAGCGGCCATTGGTGTCGCGATGAACCCGCTTGATGTCGTCGACGAGCTCACGATTGGCGGCGGCTCGCGGGCTCTCCGGGCGCGCCCGCCAAGCATAATAGCCAGCAGGCGAGACGCCGAGCACGTCGCACATGATCGTCACCGGATAGTCGGCGCGGCGATCTTCGATGAAGCGGAATCTCATTTCTGAACTCCAGCAAAGATCGCAATGGACTTTTTTAAAATGTCGCGCTCCATACGCAGTCGCTCATTCTCTCGCTGCAAACGGGCGATCTCTGCCGCGTGGTCCGCCGACGGCAGCGTCGCCTGCGTCGTGGGGCGCCGCGACGCCGCCGTCGGCTCCCGCCTGGCCCCACGTTGCTCTACCCACCGCCGCAACACGGAATCGCGCAGACCAAGTTCCTTGGCCACCGATCCGATCGAGCGGCCACTCGATGCGACCAGATCAACCGCTTGCCGCTTGTAGTCGTCCGTAAACGACCGACGTTGACGTCCTTCCATCCGACACCTCCTGGCTCTTCGAGCCTACTACAGGTGTCCATCAGTTCGGAGGAGGTTCATCATGCATCTGCAGGCGCTGGCTAGTGGCTTGAAGGATGAGCACACAAGATGATTGAACAAAATGGAGCGCCAGAAGGCCGCGCTTCACCCCAAGTAAAGCGGGCTGTTCATCGCTCAAGCTCAATTGCGGCTTCTCTCAGCTAATACGGACAGCCCCGGCTGGGGGACCGGGGCTGCCACTCTCATGAGAGGTGCGTGGGGTCTTGGGTGGAGACCTGCGCGCTCACATTGAACTAAAATGCCGCCGTTGGTTCAATTGCTCCAAGGTGCCATGTACCTCAGTACAATCCCTCACGCCGCCGCAGAACTGCTGGGTGCGGTCTGACAGCCAACTTGCCCTGAATTTCATGGAAGGAAGCGGCGGTTTCGTCGAGCGTTGGATCGTTCGGTTGATCGAGGTTTCTCGCACCATCCCGCGCCAACCGTGACGAGTGCCGACAACGACCAAACGGCTAACGGTTCCAAAGGCCAGGGTCCGAACGGCCAGTGCAAAGCGAGTATCAACCCCTGCGGCGGCCGCCAGTCTGTCCGCAGTTAGCTGGCAAGGAAAAGGGCCATCGGTCGCTCCTGTGGTCCTTTTCGTTTGGGCGTGCGCTTGGGAGCGCTGCTAGGCCTTGCCGCGCGGGGCCGGCAGGACCTTCAACACCGGGTCAGGTTCTGACAGTTTGCGTGACAGGGTTGCGTAAAGCTGTTCGTCCGTTCAATGGGAACGTTGTCATAGCCTTCGATAACCTGCGCGGGTCGCCCGTCGAGACGGTCGATAACTTCGCACGCTGCATGGAGGTCGCCGTTTTCAGCGCTGTCGAGCAGTCGGTCAGCGATCCTGCGCAAAGCAAGGGGACGGCTGTGAAGCGCGATGTTGAGAGCTTGCCGGAACGGCTTTTCCTTATTCGGCGATCCGAGTGGCCTGCCCACGTGAGTATCTCTCCGGCTACGCGATTGAGCCTTCACACAAATCGACCGTGGAACTAAGCGGCTAGATAAGCGCCAACTGGTACAGCATGCGGAGACTTGAGGCATGGCGGCGTTCCGACCCCGGCCTCTCAATAGCAAAGCCAGCGGTCCGCCAGCGTTCGCTCGAATAGTGGCGGCTATTCGTGCATAGCCGAAGCGCCCTGTGAGGGATCAGAAGTCGTCCACAGAAGAACTCTGGGAAGCTGTCGACCAGGAGAGCAACGCGCGGACCAAGGTGGGGCGGATCGTGGGGCGGTATTCCAGAATGTGTTGAATTTCCGCACAAAAAAGCAGGGCGCGGCTGGCATCACCACGGAAGTGCCCATCATTGAACATCTGGCTGTTTGGCGGCCGCCGGCCAGCCGTCGATTTGAAGCGGATCAGGAGCATCTGATTGCCGCGCTCACTTGCGCCGGCCGAGAAGTTGCCGGTTCCGCCAAGCCAAGCCGAACCTTATCTCGGGTTTGGCGGCAAAAGCTTGCTTTTAGGAAGAAAGTGATCATAATCGAAGTTATAGGCCATCCCACTGGGTCTTAGAGCCATCGGGGCTCGCGTAACGAGCGGGACGAAATGCCCGTTAAATGCCGCATAGCCGCGGCGCGCGAGCGATGGAGTAGTCTAAGGTGCTGAGTAACCAGCTGTGGAGGGTGGCCTAGTGTCCCGTGGCCACCATAGGTTCCGAGAAAGCGATGTCACGAAGGTGATTAAAGCCTTCGTCGCCGCCGGCTTTCATGTGCGGTCTATCGAGGTAAGCCCCGCCGAGGGAAAGTTCGTTGTTATCGCCGACAAGACTGACGGAGAGCCACCTGCCCGAAACGAATGGGATCTGGTGAAATGAGGTGGAGGCTGCCGTCCGAGGTTCACGGATACATTAACCGGCACGGGAAGGCGGTCTTCTATTTTCGCCGATCAGGACAGCGCAAGCTTCGATTGAGGGGAAACCCAGGATCGCCAGAGTTCATGGCGGCCTATGAGGCCGCAAAGGCCGGTGAGGCGTCACCACTGTCGATAGGTGCCGGGCGCACGCTGCCCGGGACGGTCAATGCAGCTCTCGTCGGGTATTACCAATCGGCAGCATTCACAAAGGGGATCGCTGACAGCACGCGAACCAGTCGTCGGGCCATCCTCGAAAAATTCCGGTTGGACCACGGCGATAAGCGGATCGCTTTGATGCACGGCACAGCGCTGCAAAACATTCTCGATGGCAAGACGCCGGCGTCAGCCAAGAACTGGAAGAAGGCGCTCCGCGGGTTCATCGACCATTGCCTATCACAGAAGCTGATCAGGTTGGATCCGCTCGCCGGCATCAAGCTGCTCAAGGTGAAGTCGAAGGGCCATCATCCATGGGAAGCTTCCGAGTGTGAGCAGTTCGAGACGTATCATGCTCTCGGCACACGAGCGCGTCTGGCCTATGAGTTACTTTTGCAGGCGGGTCAGTCCCGCTGTGATGTCGTTCGCATGGGACGCCAGCACATACGCGCCGGCACCATGTCGATGCGCAGACAAAAGACGGATGTGCCGTTTTACGTTGAGGTGATGCCGCGGCTACAGTCGGCGATCGATGCGATGCCACCCGACGAGGCAGGAAAGAAGCACTTAACATTTCTGATTACGGGGCAGGGTAAGCCGTTCAGTGCGGCCGGCTTCGGTAATTGGTTCCGAGACATTTGCCGACAGGCACAACTGCCGGAGCGATGCACATCACATGGTCTGCGCAAGGCCGCCGCGACATATCTGGCAGAGCAGGGCGCCACCGACCACCAGCTGATGGCGTGGTTCGGATGGAGTTCGATTTCAGCACAGGTCTACACCAAGTCCGCTAACCGGAGGCGGATGGCGCAGACCGCGGGGAAGCTCATTTCAGGAACAGGCATTGGCTCACCTATCGATCCGGTGAGCCAAATCGACGAGCAACCTATTGAAAACACTGGAGCAGGAAAATGAGTTGGCGATCCCGGCAGGACTCGAACCTGCAACCCGCGGAGTAGAAATCCGCTACTCTATCCAGTTGAGCTACGGGACCGTCTTGCCTGAGCCTGGTCTTATCAGAGGCGGGATAGCCCGATTCGAGACCTTGCCCTGGGGCGGGGTGACCGCCGTCACGCTACATAACACCCTCAATATGAAAAATCCTTTTTTCCCGGAAACCCCCTCGAACCGGTTTTTGGCAGGCCGCGACTAAGCGGAGCGGGGGACTGCGTCCGGTCTGCCGCCAAAGCACGATGTCATCGCGCTTTGGCTTCTTGTTTGGGCATGATCTTTTCGGAAAACCGCTTCACACCCCGCTATCCAAGTGCGGGGCAGGCTTTTTCCGGATCATGCCCTTTAATGCCATCGGGCCGTTCATCTAGCTGAACGGCTGAGGTCGGGACTTTGCTTATGGCCTTGCCGTATGCGACTTTTTGCTACGCCGGTTCGCTTGCTAGTCCCTTGCCATCAGTCCGTCACCATTTCGCGCATTTCTTATCACGACGCGGATTTTGCCCGCGAAGGAGCTCCCCCATGATCGGTTTGGTTCGCGCCGCAGCACTTTGCGCGACGCTGGCGCTTGGCCTCTCCTCAGCGTTTGCCGCGGATAAGGCCTTCAAACGCGACGATCTCTCCGACGCCGCGATCAAGCTGGAAGCCCAGATCAAGAGCGAGGCGGGGGCGGTCTCGAAATCGCCGGCGACCTTGCGCGGCGATGCGGATGCCGCCTTCAGGCGCAACGACTTCCGCTCCGGCCTTCAGATCCTGGGCCAGATCGCCGCCACTACCCCGGAAGACAGCGGCAACTGGCTGCGGCTCGCCCGCACCATCTTCCAGATCAGGCCGCAAACCCAAAGCGAGCAGACCTTCTTCCTGGAGCGCGCCTCGACCGCGGCCTATATCGCCTACCAGCGCGCGGGCAATCCGCAGGACGAGGCGGATGCGCTGGCAGTGCTCGGCCGCGCCTTCTCCGACCGCCAGATGTGGCGCCCGGCGCTGGATACGCTGCGGATGTCGCTGGAGCTGCGCGAGGTCGCCGACGTCCGCGCGCAATATGAGAAGCTGCGCGACGATCACGGCTTCAAGCTGGCCGATTACAGCGTCAATTCGGACTCGGCTTCGCCGCGGGTCTGCTTCCAGTTCACCGAGGACCTCGCCAAGCGCACCGATTTCACGCCGTTCGTGACGCTCGCCGGCACCGACAAGCCGGCGCTGACCTCCGAAGACAGACAGCTCTGCGTCGACGGGCTGAAGCACGGCGAGCGCTACAACATCAATCTGCGCGCCGGCCTGCCGTCGCAGGTCAAGGAGGGCCTGCCGAAATCGGCCGAGTTCAACATCTATGTTCGCGACCGCAAGCCGTTCGTGCGCTTCACCGGACGGGCCTATGTGCTGCCGCGCACCGGCCAGCGCGGCATCCCCGTGGTCAGCGTCAACACGCCGGCGGTTGCCATCAACGTCTATCGCATCGGCGACCGCAATCTGATCAACACCGTCGTCGACAGCGACTTCCAGCAGGCGATTAGCCGCTACCAGCTCAGCGAGCTCGGCAATGAGCGCGGCATGAAGGTCTGGTCCGGTGAACTCGCCACCGCCACCACGCTGAACCAGGACGTGACCACCGCATTCCCGGTCGACCAGGCGCTCGGCGACCTGCAGCCGGGCGTCTATGTCATGACGGCGGCGGCCAAGACGCCGGGCAGCGACGACGACTACCAGCTTGCGACGCAGTGGTTCATCGTTTCCGATCTCGGCATCGCGGCCTTCTCCGGCAATGACGGTATCCATGTCTTCGTCAATTCGCTGGCGACGACCGACGCTGTGCCGCGCGCGGAAGTGCGGCTGGTCGCGCGCAACAACGAGATCCTTGGGACCAAAAAGACCGACGAATCCGGCCATGTGCTGTTCGAGGCGGGGCTCGCGCGCGGCGATGGCGGCTTGTCGCCGGCGATGCTGACGGTGTCAGGCGAGAAGACCGACTATGCCTTCCTCAGCTTGAAATCGAATGCCTTCGATCTCACCGACCGCGGCGTCGCCGGGCGCGAAACGCCCGACGGCGACGCCGATGCCTTTGTCTATGCCGAGCGCGGCGTCTACCGCTCCAACGAGACCGTTTATCTCACCGCGCTGCTGCGCGATGGCCAGGGCAACGCCATGACCGGCACGCCGCTGACCATGGTGGTCGAGCGGCCCGATGGCGTCGAGTTCCGCCGCGCCGTGCTGGCCGACCAGGGCGCGGGCGGACGTTCTCTGTCCATTTCTCTGAATTCCGCGGTGCCGAGCGGCACCTGGCGGGTGCGTGTCTTCACCGATCCCAAGGGTGAATCGGTCGGCGAGACCACCTTCATGGTCGAGGATTACATCCCCGAGCGGCTGGAATTCGACGTCACATCAAAGGACAAGGTCATGAAAGCTGAAGCTCCGGTGGAGCTTCAGATCGCCGGCCACTTCCTCTATGGCGCGCCGGCTTCCAACCTCCAGCTTGAGGGCGACATGCTGGTCGCGCCCGCCGCGGAGCGTCCGGGCTTTTCTGGCTATCAGTTCGGCGTCGACGACACCGAAACCGCTTCGAACGAGCGCACGCCGATCGAGGGCCTCCCTGAAACCGACGAGAAGGGCAACGCGACCTTCCCGGTCAGCCTCGCCAAGCCGCCGACCTCGACTCGGCCGCAGGAAGCGCGGGTCTTCATCCGCATGGCAGAAACCGGCGGCCGCGCGGTGGAACGCAAGATCACCCTCCCGGTGGCGCCCACCACCAATTTGATCGGCATCAAGCCGGCCTTTGGCGACAAGAGCGTGGCCGAAGGCGACAAGGCCGAGTTCGACGTCGTGTTCGTCTCGCCCGAGGGCAAGACGCTCTCGCGCAGCGACCTGCGTTACGAGTTGCTCAAGCTCGAAGTCGCGCTATCAGTGGTATCGGCAAAACTCCTCCTGGGATTATGAGCTGGTCAAGACCACCAAGCGTGTCGCCGACGGCGATGTGGCTGTCGCCGTCGACAAGCCGGCGCATCTTTCGTTCTCGCCGCAGCCCGGCCGCTATCGGCTCGATGTCAAATCGACGGACCTGAACGGTCCGATCACCTCGGTGCAGTTCGATGTCGGCTGGTATTCCGACGGCAGCGCCGACACGCCTGATCTGCTGGAGACCTCGATCGACAAGCCGCAATATGCCTCCGGCGACACCATGGTGGTGTCGGTCAATGCGCGCACGGCCGGTAAGCTCACGGTCAACGTGCTCGGCGACCGCCTGCTCACGACGCAGAGCGTCGATGTCAAGGAAGGCACCAGCCACGTCAAAATCCCTGTGGGCAACGACTGGGGCACCGGCGCCTATGTGATGGCGACCTTGCGCCGTCCGCTGGATGCGGCCGCGCAGCGCATGCCGGGCCGGGCGATCGGCCTGAAATGGTTTGGCATCGACAAGCAGACGCGGACGCTGCAGGTCACTCTCTCGCCGCCCGCTTTGGTGCGGCCGAACACATCCTTGAAGATTCCGGTGAAACTCGGCGGGCTCAATCCCGGCGAGGACGCGAAGGTCGTGATTGCCGCCGTCGACGTCGGCATCCTCAATCTCACCAACTACAAGCCGCCGGCGCCCGATGATTATTATCTCGGCCAGAAGCGGTTGACGGCGGAAATCCGCGACCTCTATGGGCAATTGATCGACGGCATGCAGGGCACGCGTGGCCAGATCAAGACCGGTGGTGACGCCGGCGCCGAGCTGCAGGGCTCGCCGCCGACGCAGAAGCCGCTGGCGCTTTATTCCGGCATTGTCACGGTCGGCGCCGACGGCACTGCCGAGATCAGTTTCGACATTCCGGACTTCGCCGGTACGGCGCGCGTCATGGCGGTGGCGTGGAGCGCCACCAAGCTCGGCCGCGCCACCACCGACGTGATCGTGCGCGATCCCGTGGTACTGACGGCGACCCTGCCGCGCTTCCTGCTCACCGGCGACCACGGCACCATGAGCATGGACCTCGACAATGTCGAAGGCAGTGCCGGCGACTATGTCGTCAATGTTGCAGCATCGGGCACTGTGAAGGTGTCGGGCAATCCCGCGACCACGCTGAAGCTCAACGCCAAACAGCGCAGCTCGATGACGCTCGGCCTCGATGCCGGCGGCGCCGGCAAGGCGGAGCTTGACGTCTCGATCAAGGGGCCGAACGGGCTCTCGCTGGCGCGGCACTATGCGCTGGACGTCAAGCCGGCGACGCAGGTGCTGGCGCGGCGCTCGATCCGGACGCTCGCGAAAGGCGAGAGCCTGACGCTGACCGCTGATATGTTCAATGATCTCGTGCAGGGCACCGGCAGCGTGTCGCTCTCGGTGGGCTTGTCCACCGCGCTTGATGCCGCGACCATCCTGCAGGCGCTTGACCGCTATCCGCATGGCTGCTCGGAGCAGATCACCAGCCGCGCCATGCCGTTGCTGTATGTCAACGAGCTCGCGGCCGGCGCCAAGCTGGCGCAGGACGAGAATCTCGACCAGCGCATCAAGGATGCGATCGAACGCTTGCTCGCGCGCCAGGGCTCGAACGGCTCGTTCGGCCTGTGGTCGGCCGGCGGCGACGACGCCTGGCTCGATGCTTACGTCACGGACTTCCTGACCCGCGCCCGCGAGAAGGGCTTTGCGGTGCCGGATGTGCTGTTCAAGACCGCGCTCGATCGTATCCGCAATTCGGTCGTCAACGCCAACGAGCCGGAAAAGGACGGCGGCCGCAATCTCGCCTATGGCCTCTATGTGCTGGCGCGCAATGGCGCGGCTCCGATCGGCGATCTCCGCTACCTTGCCGACACCAAACTGAAGGATCTGGCTACTCCGATCGCCAAGTCGCAACTCGCCGCCGCCCTGGCGCTGGTCGGCGACCGCAACCGCGCGGAACGCGTCTATGCCTCGGCGCTCGAAGACCTGAACCCGAAACCGGTGCTGGTGTTCGGCCGCGTCGATTATGGCTCGTCGCTGCGTGATGCCGCCGCGCTGGTCTCGCTTGCTTCCGAAGGCAACGCGCCGCGTGCGACGCTGACGCAAGCCGTGATGCGGGTCGAAGCCGCGCGCGGGCTCACGCCTTACACCTCCACCCAGGAGAATGCATGGATGGTGCTGGCGGCGCGCGCGCTCGCCAAGGAAACCATGGCACTCGACCTCAACGGCACCGCGATCAAGACTGCGCTCTATCGCAACTACAAGGCCACGGAGCTGACGGGCCAGCCGCTGAAGATCACCAATACCGGCGATGCGGCAGTGCAAGCGGTGGTTTCAGTCTCCGGTTCACCGGTAACGCCGGAGCCGGCCGCCTCCAACGGCTTCAAGATCGAGCGCAGCTATTTCACGCTCGATGGCAAACCGGTCGACATTTCGACCGCGAAACAGAACGACCGCTTCGCCGTCGTGTTGAAGATCACCGAGCCCAAGCCGGAATACGGACACATCATGGTATCGGATTATCTCCCGGCTGGCCTGGAGATCGACAACCCGCATCTGGTGTCGTCGAGCGACAGCGGCACGCTGGACTGGATCCAGGACGGGCAGGATCCTGTCAACACCGACTTCCGCGATGACCGCTTCACCGCGGCGCTGGACCGCGCTACCGACTCGAAAGCGGTGTTCACGGTTGCTTATGTCGTGCGCGCGGTGACGCCGGGCAAATATGTACTGCCGCAGGCCTATGTCGAGGACATGTACAATCCCTCGCGCTACGGCCGCAGCGGCACCGGATCGGTCGAGGTGCGCGCGGCGAAATGAGCGACGAGGCGGCGATAGCACCGGCGGCGGTTGCGCCGCGCCGGTCGCGGGTCAAGAAGGCGGCGATCCTTGCAGGCGTGGCCTGCCTGATCATGACCGGCGTCTTCGCCGCCTGGGTCGCCTCGCTCGGTCCACTCCCGCTGGCACAAGCGCGGCAAGTCTCCACCACCGTCATCGACCGCAACGGAAAACTGCTGCGGGCCTACGCCATGGCTGACGGCCGCTGGCGGTTGCCGGTCGATGCCAGGAAGGATGTCGATCCGACCTATCTCAATCTGCTGCTCGCCTATGAAGACCAGCGTTTCCGCCAACACGCCGGCGTCGATCCGCTGGCGCTGGGGCGGGCCGCGTTCCAGCTCGTCACGCGTGGCCACATCGTTTCCGGCGGCTCGACCATCACCATGCAGTTGGCGCGGCTGATGGAGGAGCCGGGCCATCATCGATCGTTCTACGCAAAACTTCGCCAGATCGTGCGCGCGATCGAGATCGAGCGGCAACTGAACAAGGACGAGATCCTCAACCTCTATCTCGCGCTGGCGCCGTTCGGCGGCAATCTCGAAGGAATCCGTGCGGCATCCGTCGCTTATTTGGGCAAGGAGCCGAAGCGGCTGTCGCTCGCAGAGGCCGCGCTGCTGGTGGCGCTGCCGCAATCGCCGGAAACGCGGCGCCTCGACCGCTATCCGGAGCGGGCACGCGAGGCGCGTGACCGCGTGCTCGATCGCATGATCTCCGAGCATCGCGTCACGGCGGAAGATGCAGCGCAGGCCAAAACGACGCCGGTGCCGAAAATGCGCAAGCCAATGCCGATCCTGGCACCGCATTCTTCCGATCAGGCCATGGCTACCGTGAAGGATGCGCCCGTCATCAAGCTGACGCTCGATGCCAACCTGCAGAAGGTGCTGGAGCCGCTGGCGCGCGACCGCGCGATTGCGTTGGGTCAGAACATTTCGGTCGGGATCATCGTGGTCGACAACGCGACCGGCGACGTGCTCGCGCGCGTAGGTTCAGCCGGCTATTTCGATGCCAGCCGGGCCGGGCAGGTCGACATGACCCGCGCGGTGCGCTCGCCCGGCTCGACGCTGAAGCCGTTCATCTATGGCCTCGCCTTTGAGGATGGCTTTGTGCATCCGGAAAGCCTGATCGAGGACCGCCCCATTCGTTTCGGCTCCTACGCGCCGGAAAATTTCGACATGACCTATCAGGGCACCGTGCCGATCAAGCGCGCCCTCCAGCTTTCTTTGAATGTGCCGGCGATCGCGCTGCTCGACCGCGTCGGCTCGAGCCGGCTGTCATCGCGGCTCCGGCAAGCCGGCGCCAATCTGGTGTTGCCGAAGGACGAGGCGCCGGGCCTTGCGATGGGGCTCGGCGGTGTCGGCGTGACGCTGCAGGATCTGGTGACGGTGTATGCCGGCTTTCCGCGCCTCGGCACCACCAAATCGCTGCGCGAGATCATGGATGGCAGGCCCGACGATCGCGAGTCGATGCGGCTGATGGATTCCGTCGCGGCCTGGCAGGTCGCCAATGTGCTGATGGGCACGCCGCCGCCCGAGAACGGCGTTGGCGGCCGCATCGCGTTCAAGACCGGCACGAGCTACGGCTATCGCGACGCCTGGTCGGTCGGTTTCGACGGCCACATGACCATCGGCGTCTGGGTCGGCCGCCCCGATGGCGCGCCGGTTCCGGGCCTGATCGGCCGGGCCGCCGCGGCGCCGATCCTGTTCGATGCCTTCGCGCGATCAGGAAAATTGCCGGCGCCGTTGCCGAAGGCGCCGAAGGGCGCACTGATCGCCTCCAACGCCAAACTGCCGTTACCCCTCAGGCGGTTCCGCGCCATGGGCGAACTGGTGCGGAGCGGCGGCGAGCAGGCGCTGCACATCCAGTTCCCGCTCAACGGCTCGCGGATCGATGTCGATCGCGCGGGCGGCAGTGACGCCACGCCCATGCCGGTGAGGGTCGCCGGCGGGGCGCTGCCGATGACGGTGCTGGTCAACGGCCGCTCGGTTGGCGAGATCGACGGCCGCAGGCAGCGCCTGATCGATCCCCCGGGTCCGGGCTTTGCGCGTCTCACCGTCATTGACGCCACGGGCGCGGCGGACACAGTTGTTGTGAGAATACAATAGGCCTGTCCTAACCGGTTGTCCGTACGATGGTTTCGGCGTATGCGGAACCAATGGACGAGACCTACGCCCGCCCCCGATTTGGCAGCCCCCGCGAGCCGAAAAACCTGGTCAATCCGGGTAGCCGGTTGGTGCGGATGATCGATTTCGTCACCGCCAGCCAAGCGCGCTGCATCGCCTTCCTGTTGGTGTGCGGTGCACTGTTCTTCCTGCCGGGCTTCTTCAGCATCCCGCCGGTCGACCGCGACGAGGCGCGCTTTGCACAGGCGACCAAGCAGATGGTCGAGACTGGCGATTTCGTCGACATCCGCTTCCAGGACGACGTGCGCTACAAGAAGCCGGTCGGCATCTACTGGATGCAGGCCGCCGCCGTTGAAAGCCTGAAGGCGCTTGGCCTGCCGAAGGCCGATGTGCGCATCTGGATCTACCGCATTCCATCGCTGATCGGCGCGGTCGGCGCGGTACTCCTGACCTATTGGGCGGCGCTCGCCTTCGTGACGCGGCGCGGCGCGGTGTTCGCCGCGCTGATGATGTGTTCGTGCGTGCTGCTGTCTGCCGAAGCGCGGCTCGCCAAGACCGACGCGATGCTGCTGCTCACGGTGGTGGCCGCGATGGGGGCGCTTGCGCGGGTCTATCTCTCCTGGCAGCGCGGCGAGGACCCCGAGCGTCCACCCTGGAACTGGCCCATCATCTTCTGGACCGCGCTCGCGGCCGGCATCCTGATCAAGGGGCCGCTGATCCTGATGTTCGCCGGGCTCACGGTTCTGACGCTAGGCATTCTCGACCGCAACGCCTCCTGGCTGTGGCGGCTGCGCCCGGTCTGGGGGCTGATGTGGACGCTGATCCTGGTGCTGCCGTGGTTCATCGCGATCTACTGGCGCGCCGGCGGCACCTTCTTCACGGATTCCGTCGGCGGCGACATGCTGAGCAAGCTCGCAGCCCAGGAGTCGCACGGCGCGCCGCCCGGACTTTATCTCCTGCTGTTCTGGATCACCTTCTGGCCCGGCGCGCCGCTCGCCGGCATGGCGGTACCCGCGATCTGGCGGGCGCGGCGCGAGCCCGGAGCGCAATTTCTTCTGGCCTGGCTGGTGCCGTCCTGGATCGTGTTCGAACTGGTGCTGACCAAGCTGCCGCATTACGTGCTGCCGCTCTATCCGGCGATCGCGATCCTCACCGTCGGCGCGCTGGAGCGGCGGGTGCTGTCGCGCTCCTGGCTGATGAAGGGCGCCGCCTGGTGGTTCGCCATTCCCGCGCTGGCCTCGATCCTCGCCGTGGTCGGCGCCATCATGCTGACGCGGCAGCCAGCGTTCCTGGCCTGGCCGCTGCTCGGGGCCGCGATGATCTTCGGCCTGTTCGCCTGGTGGCTCTATGAAGACGGCCGCGCCGAGCGCTCGCTGTTGAATGCGGTCGCCGCCGCACTGTTCCTCGCCTTTGCGGTCTTTGGCGTGGTGCTGCCGTCGCTGAACACGCTGTTTCCGAGCGCCGAAATCGCGCGCGCGCTGCGCTATGCCGTCTGCGTCAAGCCGAGACTGGCCTCGGCCGGCTTCGACGAGCCGAGCCTGGTGTTCATGACCGACACCTCGACCGTGCTGACGGACGGCTCGGGCGCCGCGGACTTCCTGAATGGAGGCAGCTGCCGCTTCGCCCTGGTCGAGCAGCGCTCCGAGCGCACCTTCGTCCAGCGGGCCGAAGCGATCGGGCTGCGCTACAACGTCGCCATCCGGTTCGAGGGTTACAACATATCGCGGGGCAGGCCGGTCTTGATCGCGATCTATCGCTCCGAAGGCACGCAGTGATGAGCGCGCCGCCCGCCATCGCCGAGAGCCTGAGCTACGGCGCGCAACTCTCGGCCTTGATCGGAGGCTCCGCCACGCAACTGATGCGGCGGCCGAAGGCGCCGTGTCGGGTGGAAGCGATCCGCCGCTTGCGGGCGCAGTCCTTGTGGCTGATCGGGGTCGGCGCCGCGCTGGTCGTGGCGCTGATGTTCGGCTTCGACGCGACCGAGATCAGCCTGATGCCGCCGCGCGGGGCGCCCGGCGCCTGGCCGGCGCGGTTCATCACCGATTTCGGCAAGGACAGTTATGTGCTGACGTCGCTGGGAGCGGTGCTGATCGCGATGGCGCTGGCGTTTCCGTTTCTGCGCGGCGCCTCGCGCGGCCGGCTGCTGCGCTCGGCCTGCCATGTCGAATATCTGTTCTTCGCTGTGGCGCTGCCGGTTGCGTTTGCCGAGCTCGTCAAGAACGTGGTGGGCCGCGGCCGGCCGTTTGTGGGCGGCAAGGCCGACCCGTTCAATTTCCACCCCTTCCACGGCGCCGAGCCCTATTTCAGCTTCCCGTCGGCGCATTCCGTCACAGCGTTTGCGCTCGCCTTTGGCGCGGCCGCGATCTGGCCACGGGTGCGCGTGCCCATGTTCATCTATGCGCTGTTGATCGCAACAAGCCGCCTTGTGACGCTCGCGCATCATCCGAGCGACGTCGTTGGGGGCGCGGCGGTCGGCCTCGTCGGTGCATTGGCCGTGCGCTACTGGTTCGCCGCGCGTGATCTCGGATTTGCCATCGGACAAGACGGCAAGATCGTCGCGCGCTAATCAGCGTTCAAACCGCACGCGGCGCATTTTTCCGTGCGCGCTCGACGCCCGCCCGATCGTCCAGTTCCGACGCACTCGACAGCGGCGTGATGCCTTGCAGGCGCAAAAGGTTGCAACGCTCCTTGCGGATGTGACGACCCATCAGGAACGCCGCTTGCTCCGCATCGCGCTGGCGCATGGCTTGCGCGATTTCGCGGTGCTCCTGAACCGACGCCTCGATGCGACCGATATCAAGGGAGGATTTGACGCGATAGATCCGAAGCAGGTCCCAGAGCTCGCCGCACAGGAGATCGATAAGCTGCTTGCTCTTGCTGCCCTGGACGATGGCCGCATGAAAATCCGGCGCCGCGGCGGCGCGCGCGGATCTGGGACCCCTGTCGAGCAGGGCTTCCAGCGCGTCGATCTCGCCGTCCAGCATCCGCTCCGTAGCGAGTTGGCAAGCCCTGGTTTCCAGGACCTCTCTGATCTCGAACAGCTCGACCATGTCACGGGTCGATAGCGACACGACGCGGGCGCCGGCATTCGGCCTGGTGATGACCAGCCGTCGCCCTTCCAGTCGCCGCAGCGCCTCGCGCAGCGGCCCGCGGCCGATCTGGAACCGCTTGCTGAGGGCTGCCTCGCTGATCCGGGCGCCCGCCAGCAGTTCACCACGTACGATGGCGTCGGCAATGGCGTTGTAGGCGCGGTCCGCTAGGGTTTCGGATGCGTTGTTCTCGCTTGCAGGCATGCACAGAAGTGTCGGTTAAGGTGCAAAAAGCTAGCTCAGATCACCAGCAAACACAATGTAACCAGACTGATAGTTGGTTATTCCAGACGAAGCATCGCGCCTGCTTCGGAAAGCCCACGAGATAGCGAGGCGCCCGACTGGCGCCCGCGTGTTGCGGCAACGGTCTGCGGATGCGTTCGAGCTGTTGGCGTGTCTCACGAGCGAACAAGAACGAAGGAAGATTCTGGTCGAAAATCCGGCCGAATTCTTCGATTTTCCGCTGGCCGGCCAAGCATCAAAAGGGTTGCGACGGTCGTCCGGACGCGATAAGCGCGCGGGCGAAGGTACCTCATCGCGCAGACCTCAATTCTCTCGACGGGCTAGAAGCATTAACTTGTCTCCCTCCGACACCGATGTCACGGTTTCCGTTGTCGTTCCGGTCCGGAACGAGGCGGAGAACATCGCGCCGTTGATTGCGGAGATCGCGGCCGCGCTCGACGGCCGCTTCGCCTACGAGATCATCTATGTCAATGACGGCTCGACGGACGCGACCGCCGATAGGCTTGCGGCGGCGATGAGGCAGCGCGCCAATCTGCGCCGGATCGATCATGCCAGATCGACAGGACAGTCGGCGGCGGTCAGGACCGGCGTGCGCGCGGCGCGCGGCACGATCGTGGCGACGCTCGATGGCGACGGGCAGAACAACCCGGCGTTCCTGCCGGATCTGATTTCGGCGATCGAGAACGGCGGCGAACGCGTCGGCCTCGCTGCCGGCCAGCGCGTCGGGCGCAAGGATACCGGCTTCAAGAAATTCCAGTCGCGCGTTGCCAATCGCTTTCGCGCTGCCATCCTGAAAGACGGCACGCGTGATACCGGCTGCGGCCTGAAGGCGTTCCGCCGCGAGGTGTTCCTGATGATGCCCTATTTCGACGGGCTGCATCGCTTCCTGCCGGCGCTCACGCGCCGGGAAGGGTTTGAGATCGCATATGTCGACGTGATCGACCGGCCGCGCCACTCCGGTGTCTCCAACTACGGCTTCTTCGACCGGCTGTGGATTGGCATGATGGATGTCGCCGGCGTGTGGTGGCTGATCCGGCGCAAGAAGCCGACGCCCGTTGCGATCGAGGTGAAGTGATGTGGATTCAATACGGGCAGGCGCTGAACAATTATCTCTACGAAGTATTCGTCGCCAAGTTCGATTTCTGGCTGGCGTTCGGTCTCGTGGCGCAGCTGTTCTTCACCGCGCGCTTCCTGGTGCAATGGATCGCGAGCGAGCGCGCGGGAAAAAGCGTGGTGCCGATGGCGTTCTGGTTCTGCTCGATGGGCGGCGGCCTGATGACGCTGGTCTACGGCTTCGTGAAGCGCGAGCCGATCATCATTGTCGGACAGGCATTGGCGACTATCATCTATGTCAGAAATATCATGCTGATCTGGAGGCATCACGCTCGCGGATCGGAGTCGATGGATAGCTGATCAGGCCGCGTTGAAAACCGCAAAGCCGCGGTCGAGATCGGCCTTGAGGTCGTCGGTGTTCTCCAGCCCGATATGCAGCCGCAGGGTCGGCCCGCCCGGCGCCCATTTGGTGGCGGTGCGATAGGCGCTGCAGTCGAAGGGGATGGCGAGGCTTTCAAAGCCGCCCCAGGAAGCGCCCATGCCGAACAGCTTCAGGCTGTCCAGCATCGCGTCGACCGCCTTTTGCGGCTTCGGCTGCAACACAATGCTGAACAGGCTGGACGCGCCGGTGAAATCGCGCTTCCAGATCGCATGCCCAGGATCGTTCTCCAGCGCCGGATGCAGCACGCGTTGCACCTCAGGACGCTGTTGGAGCCAACGCGCCATTTCGAGCCCGGAGCGGTAATGCCGCGTCAGCCGCACCGACAGCGTGCGCATGCCGCGCAGCGCGAGATAGACGTCATCAGGGCCGGCGCAGACGCCGAGCAGGCGGATGTTTTCGGCGATGATCGGCCAGGCCTCGGCATTGGCCGAGATGGTGCCGAACATAATGTCGGAATGGCCGCCGATATATTTGGTGCCGGCCTGCATGCTGATGTCGACGCCAAGCTCCAGGGAACGGTGAAACAGCGGCGTCGCCCAGGTATTGTCGTCGATCACAAGCGCGCCGCGCGCATGCGCCACCGCCGCGATGGCGGGAATGTCGGGCATTTCGAAGGTCTGCGAGCCGGGCGCCTCGACCAGCACGGCGCGGGTGTTCGGCTTGAACAGCTTGTCGATGCCGGAGCCGATCAAGGGATCGAAATAGGTGGTCACGACGCCGTAGCGCGCCAGCATTCCGTTGCAGAAATTGCGGGTCGGCCGGTAGGCGTTGTCGCAAACCAGCAGGTGGTCGCCGGCCTTGGCCACCGCGAGCAACGTGGTGGAGATCGCGGCGAGGCCCGATGGCGCGAGCCCGACGCCGGCACACTGCGGGCCTTCGAGGGCCATCAAGACGTCCTGCAGCGCGCGGGTGGTCGGGGTGCCGTGGCGGCCGTACTGGAACTCGCTCCGGTGGGCGTGAAAATCCGCTGCCGTCGGATAGAGCACGGTGGAACCGTGGAAAACGGGCGGATTGACAAAGCCCCTTTGCCCTTTGGTGTCGCGGCCTGCCGTGACCAGCCGCGTTTCGGCTTTGTGCGGGTTTTGTGCGCCCGGCGGTTGCGAGAATCCATGCCCTCAGCCGTTATTGCTTTGATTTTGTTGCCACCAGCCTGATTTGGGCCGGGACCGTTAATAACAGGACAAGGAAGAGGCCCGTCAACCCCTTGACCCGGCTCGCCAGTCGTTCTGTGATGTCATTCAGCTATTCTGTCGCCGCACGTTGAGGGGCTTGCCGCGACCTTCGATCCACGATTGGCCTGACAGCGCTACCTTTTGAGGCATGGCGCTTGCATTCGAGGATCATTAGGGGTGGGCCCGTCTGACGTTGCGTGACGAAAAGCGGACGTTGCCAAGACGAGTTAAAAGCCGACTTTCGAGCCGACCTTCAGCGCCGACCTCCAAAGCACTCCTTGAAAGGCCCAGCCCATGAAACGCGTATCCCTGGTACTCACCCTCGCATTCGCCGCCGGCTTCGCAGCTCAATCTGCGAGCGCCCAAACGCTGAAGACAATCAAGGACCGCGGCCAGCTGTCCTGCGGGGTGAGCCAGGGCCTGCCGGGCTTCTCCTCGCCCGATGACAAGGGCAACTGGACCGGGCTGGACGTCGACATCTGCCGCGCCCTTGCCGCTGCGATCTTCGACGATCCGACCAAGATCAAGTTCGTGCCGCTGTCGGCCAAGGATCGCTTCACCGCGCTGCAGTCGGGCGAGATCGACGTGCTGTCGCGCAACACCACGTGGACGCTGTCGCGCGACACCGCGCTCGGCGCTAACTTCACCGGCGTGACCTATTACGACGGGCAGGGCTTTCTGGTGAAGAAGTCACTCAAGGTGAACTCGGCGCTCGAACTCTCCAGCGCCTCGGTTTGTGTGCAAACCGGCACCACAACAGAGCAGAATCTCGCCGACTACTTCAAAGGGAACAACATGAAGTACGAGGTGATCGCCTTCACCTCGGCCGACGAAACCGTCAAGGCCTATGAGGCCGGCCGTTGCGACGTGTTCACCTCCGACGTCTCGCAGCTCTATGCCGAGCGGTTGAAGCTGGCAAACCCAGCCGATCACGTCGTGCTGCCCGAGGTGATCTCCAAGGAGCCGCTCGGACCGATGGTGCGCCATGGCGATGATCAGTGGTTCGACGTCGTGAAGTGGACGCTGTTTGCGATGGTCGATGCGGAAGAGCTCGGCGTCACCCAGAAGAACGCCGATGAGATGGCGAAATCCGACAAGCCCGATCTGAAACGCGCTTTCGGCATCGACGGCAATCTGGGCGAACAGCTTGGTCTCACCAAGGACTGGTTCGGTCGCATCATCAAGGCGGTCGGCAATTACGGCAAATCCTTCGACCGCAATGTCGGCGCCGGCTCCAAGCTGCAGATTTCGCGCGGGCTGAACAACCTCTGGAACAAGGGCGGAATTCAGTACGCGCCGCCGATCCGCTGATCGCCGCGCACTCTCGCGGCTGGCCGCATTATGAGCATTGAAGCCCGGTCCCCACCGCAGCAGGTCGCGTTTCGGCTGAAACGCGCGCTCGGCGGCCGGGCCGGGTGGAGCGGCGTCTTCCTGCAGGTCTTGTTTGCGCTGGTCCTGATCTGGATCGGCTACGAGATCTTCGTCAATGCCAAGGCCAATCTGGAAACCCAGCGGATCGCCTCCGGCTTCGGTTTCCTCAAAAACACCGCAGGCTTCGATGTCAGCCAGAGCCTGATTCCCTATTCCGGCTCCGATACCTATACGCGCGTTTTCCTGGTCGGGCTGGTCAACACGATCCTGGTCGCGGTCATCGGCATCTTCTTTGCCACCGTGATCGGCTTCATCGTGGCCCTCGGGCGCCTGTCGCCGAACTGGCTGATTTCGCGCGTCGCCGGCGGCTATGTCGAGCTGATCCGCAACCTGCCGGTCCTGTTCCAGATGCTGTTCTGGTATCTCGCGGTACTGGCCGCGCTGCCGGGACCGCGGCAGAGTATTTCGCTGCTTGGCGTCTTCTACCTCAGTAATCGCGGCCTGATTATTCCACGCCCGATCGGCGAGGGCGGTCTCGATGCATTTCTGATCGCCATTCTGGTCGCGATCGCTGCCTCGATCGTTCTTCACTATTATGCGCGCCGGCAATTGTTCCTGTACGGCAGGGCCATCAGGACATGGCCCTACGTGCTTGGCGTCTTGATCGTTCTGCCGCTGCTGGCGACGCTCATCTTCGGCGTGCCGCTCAAGGTCGAATTGCCCGAACTGAAGGGCTTCAACTTCGCGGGCGGCGTGCGCGTCATCCCCGAATTCGTCGCGCTCGTCGTAGCGCTCTCGACTTACACCGCAGCTTTCATCGCCGAGATCGTTCGCGCCGGCATTCTGTCGGTACACAAAGGGCAGATGGAGGCGGGGCTGTCGCTGGGGCTTGGCCGCGGCTCGGTGCTGCGGCTGATCGTGATCCCGCAGGCCATGCGCGTGATCCTGCCGCCGCTGACCAACCAGTATCTCAATCTGACGAAAAACTCCTCGCTCGCGGTTGCGATTGGCTATCCCGATCTGGTTTCTGTGTTTGCAGGAACGACGCTGAGCCAGACCGGCCAGGCGATCGAGATCATCGCCATCACCATGGGCGTCTATCTCGCGCTATCGCTCATCACCAGTGCGATCATGAGTTTCTATAATTGGCGGCTGGGCCGGAGTCTTCAGACATGAGCGACGTCGCCATGCCGACCTTCGTGCGCAAGGACCTCGTCGCGGAGCGGGCGGCGCCGGTCAAGACCACGGGCCTTGTCGGCTTCGTGCGCACTCGGCTGCTCAACTCGCCGACCAACATCCTGCTGACGATCGTAGGCGCGCTCCTGATCTGGTTCACGGTCGTACCGGCGCTGAGGTTCCTTTTTGTCGACGCGGTCTGGCACGGAGCCGATCGCAACGCCTGCCTGGAGCAGAACGCCGGCCATCCCGTCGGCGCCTGCTGGCCCTATATCTCCGCAAAATTCGACCAGCTCATCTATGGCTTCTATCCGCAGCCGGAGCGCTGGCGGGTCAATCTGACCTTCCTGCTGGGCGCCATCCTGCTGTTGCCGCTCCTGATCCCGCGCCTGCCGGCCAAGAGCCTCAACGCTTCCCTGTTCTTCCTCGCTTTTCCCGTCGTGGCGTTCTTCCTGCTCCATGGCGGCGGGCTCGGCGGCTTTGGCGTGAGCTGGACCGCGAACCTCTTGTCGGGATTTGCCGGCAGCTTCGACAGCGCCGGCAATGCGCTGATCCGGGCCGGAGCGGCGAGCGCGGTGATCGGCCCGTTGCTGTGGCTGATCGGAAAACTCTTTGTGCTGATCGGCATTGCGGTCTCGCTGCTGATCTGGCCGCTCTCATGGCTGCGCGATCAGATCCAGGTCTCCAGCCAGCCGGTATGGGCGGATTTCGTGGCCACCGCCGTCGTCATCTCGGCGCTTGTCATTTGCCTCGCGGGCGGCTTGCGCCGCGGCTTAAGGCCGCTGATTGCGAGCCTCATCACCTTTGCCGGCATCGCGCTGGTCATCGCCATCATGCGGCTCGACCGCGGCGGGCTTCCGATCGTCGACACGCGGCTGTGGGGCGGGCTGCTGGTGACCATGGTGATCTCGGTGGTCGGCATTGTGGCCTCGATGCCGATCGGCATTGCGCTGGCGCTCGGGCGGCGTTCGACCATTCCGCTGATCCGGATCTTCTCCATCGCCTTCATCGAATTCTGGAGGGGCGTGCCGCTGATCACGGTGCTGTTCTTTGCGACCTACATGCTGCCGCTGTTCCTGCCGGGCAATTTCACCGTGGACGGGCTGGTGCGAGCCCTGATCGGTACCGCGCTGTTTGCCGGCGCCTATCAGGCCGAAGTGGTGCGCGGCGGCCTGCAGGCGATCCCGCGCGGGCAGGACGAGGCGGCGAGCGCGCTCGGGCTGTCCTGGTGGAAGACGACATTCTTGATCGTGCTGCCGCAGGCACTGCGCCATGTCATTCCCGGCCTCGTCAACAGCTTCATCGCGCTGTTCAAGGATACCTCGCTTGTGTCCATTGTCGCCCTGTTTGATCTGCTCGGATCACTGCGCGCCTCCTTCTCCGATCCGAACTGGGCGACGCCGACGACCTTGTTCACCGGCTTCGCTTTCACCGGGCTGATCTACTTCACGTTCTGTTTTGGCATGTCGCGCTATTCGCTGTTCGTCGAGAACAGGCTGAACGCGCATCGGCGCAACTGAGGGGGAAACGCATGGCGGAAAACTCGATTGTCAGCATTGCCCACCTCAACAAGTGGTATGGCGATTTCCACGTGCTGCGCGACATCGACCTCGTGGTCGGCAAGGGCGAGCGCATCGTGATCTGCGGGCCTTCAGGTTCCGGCAAATCCACCCTGATCCGCTGTATCAATGCGCTGGAGGAATTCCAGGAAGGCGAGATCGTGGTCGACGGCATCGACTTGGGTCCGAACCTGCGCCGCGTCGACGAAGTCCGCCGCGAAGTCGGCATGGTGTTCCAGAGCTTCAACCTGTTCCCGCATCTGACCGTCCTGGAGAACTGCACGCTGGCGCCGATCTGGGTGCGCAACATCCCGCAGAAGGATGCGGAAGCGACCGCGATGAAATATCTGGAGCGGGTGAAAATTCCGCATCAGGCCAGCAAATATCCGGGCCAGATGTCGGGCGGCCAGCAGCAGCGGGTAGCGATCGCACGCGCGCTCACCATGAACCCCAAGGTCATGCTGTTCGACGAGCCGACCTCGGCGCTCGATCCCGAAATGGTCAAGGAAGTGCTCGACACCATGGTCGACCTCGCAAGGGAGGGCATGACCATGCTGGTGGTCACCCACGAAATGGGCTTTGCGCGCGAGGTCGCCAACCGCGTCGTGTTCATGGATGCGGGGCAGATCATCGAATCGAACACGCCGCAGGAGTTTTTCGCCCATCCGCAGCATGCGCGGACGAAGCTGTTCTTGAGCCAGATTTTGCGGTGATTTCTATCCCTCATGGTGAGGAGCCGCGCAGCGGCGTCTCGAACCATGAGGCCAAGATGCGGGCCACATCCTTCGAGACGCGGCGAAGACGCCGCTCCTCAAGATGAGGGTCCACTAATTCACACCTTCTCGAACGGCACGTCGATCTCGGTGCGCTTCTCCAGCCATTCCGGCACCGGCAGCTTCTTCGAGCGCATGAAATCCGGATTGAACAGCTTCGACTGATAGCGGTTGCCGGAATCGGCCAGGATCGTGACGATGGTCTTGCCGGGCCCGAGCTGCTTGGCGAGCCTGATCGCGCCGGCAACGTTGATGCCGGTCGAGCCGCCGAGGCACAGACCTTCGTGTTCGAGCAGGTCATAGATCACGGTCACGGCTTCCTCGTCGGAGATCAGGAAGGCGTCGTCGACCTCAGCGGTCGCGATGACGGGCGTGACGCGCCCGAGGCCGATACCCTCGGTGATGGAGTCGCCCGGCGTCGACTTGGCGGTGCCGTTCTTGAACAATTCATACATCGCAAAGCCATGCGGATCGGCGCAGGCAACGAAGATGTCCTTGTTCCTTTCCTTCAGCGCGCGGCTGGTGCCGGCGAGCGTGCCGCCGGTGCCGACCGAGCAGATGAAGCCGTCGATCTTGCCGTTCGTCTGCTCCCAGATCTCGGGGCCGGTGGAATCATAATGCGCCTTGGCATTGTCGAGGTTGTTCCACTGATCGGCGAACAACACGCCGTTGGGCTCTTTTTTCCGAAGCTGTTCGGCAAGGCGCTTGCCGACATGCTGGTAGTTGTTCGGATTGGCGTAGGGCAGTGCCGGCACTTCCACGAGCTCGGCGCCGCACAGCCGGAGCATGTCCTTCTTTTCCTGGCTTTGGGTTTGGGGAATCAGGATCAGCGTGCGATAGCCGCGCGCGCTCGCGACCACCGCAAGCCCAATGCCTGTATTGCCCGCAGTCGATTCCACGACGAGCCCGCCCGGCTTGAGCTCGCCGCGCTTCTCGGCTTCGAGGATCATCCATTTGCCGGCGCGGTCCTTCACGGACTGGCCGGGATTCATGAATTCGGCCTTGCCCAGGATGGTGCAGCCGGTCGCTTCCGAAGCCCGCCTCAGCTTGATCAGCGGCGTATTGCCGATGGCTTCGACGACGTCTTTGTTGAAGGTCATTTTGGGGAATCCGCTGGACGTTTCCTTAAACGAGTTTCCAGCGAACCTAATCGACGATGTGGGGCGGCACAAGCCGACGAAACCGCGTGGCTTCAGCGCGGTTTCGCAAACACCACCTGGCGCACGTCGATATTTCCGGACAGGAATCCCGCCTCGCAATAGGCGAGATAATATTCCCACAGCCGGCGGAAGCGCTCGTCGAAGCCGAGCGGCCGCAGGTTCGGCCAGGCGTCGCGGAAGTTATTTCGCCAGGTCGCGAGCGTCTTGGCATAATCTTGCCCGAAAATGCGCTCGCGGATGACGGGTACGCCGAAGCGCTCGCCGAGGCTCTTCAACACAAGCGGCGAGGGCAGCATGCCGCCCGGAAACACATACCGCTGGATGAAGTCGACTTCGCGCCGGTAGCTCTGGAACATGCTGTCCTGGATGGTGATGGCCTGGATGCCGGCGAGCCCGCCGGGCAGCAGCCGGTCACGCAATTGCGAGAAATATTTTGGCCAGAACTCTTCGCCAACGGCCTCGATCATCTCGATCGAGGCGATGCGGTCGTAGCGGTCGCGCTCGTCGCGATAGTCCTGCAGCCTGATCTCGACCTTGTCGGTGAGACCGGCGTCGTGGATGCGCTTCTGCGCGAAGTCGCGCTGCTCCTTGCTGATGGTGAGACCCACGACCTTGGCGTTGAAGGTCTTTGCGACATACTCCGCGAAGCCGCCCCAGCCGCAGCCGATCTCCAGAACCTTCTGGCCCGGCTGCAGGTCGATCGCTTCCGCAAGGCGGCGGTACTTGTTGTTTTGCGCGGCGGTGAGATCGGGCGTGTCGTCCTCATACAGCGCCGAGGAATAGGTCATGCTCGGATCGAGCCAGGCGGAATAGAAGGCGTTGCCGATGTCGTAATGCGCGTAAATGTTGCGGCGGGCCTGGCGCTTGGTGTTGCGATTGAACCAGTGCCGCACGGTCTGGACGAAGCGGACCAGCGGCCTGTCGCTCAGCATCGACTGAATCAGCTCGTGGTTGACGCAGAACAGATAAAGGAACTGGGTGAGGTCGGGCGTGTCCCAGTCGCCGCGCAAGTATGCTTCGGCAATTCCGATGTCGCCGCTTTTGATGAGCCGCGAGGCGAAGCCGTAGCTGTGCAGCGTCATCGCCGCCGCCGGGCCCGGCTCGACGCCGCCGAACCGCATCACGCGGCCGTCGAGCAACGTCACGTCGAGCGTGCCGCGTTTGAGTTTTGCCGCAAAGCCGAGTGCCAGCTGCACCATGCGTGGCAGTCCGGCAAGCGTCGTCCTTGCATTCTCAGGTGTAACCTGGATCACGTCGCCCATGGCAGTCCATCAACCGCTGTGGCTCTGCGTCCGCTTTCCTCTCGCGTGATTGGCCGGGCCCATCGGCCATCACCGGACCAGAGCGCGCCCCCGCGGTCGGTTAGCGCTCAGGTAATATAAGCGCGGCTTTTGCCGCTCGCCAAGGAGGTATTATCCGCGTTCGCAGTTGCGGCAGGCGTTCGGGGCACCAGCCGGGCCCCCTTGAGCCAGAGCCGCAGCGCCTCCCAGTGGATGGCGGCCATGATCTTCAGGGTGACCAGGGGCAGGGCGACGAACGACCGCAGCAGCGCAGAAGTGGTGAGGCGAGAGCGGCGCCCGCTGAAGGTTGCGGCGAGCAGGGGACCCTCACGGTCGATCTCCAGGATGCGCAACCTGACCTGTTCGCCGGGCGGGGTCAGGCGGAAATGATAGCGCATCGCCATTTCCACGAAGGGCGAGACATAGAACTGCTTGTCCTGGGCCTGCCGGAGGCCGGCGGGGCTCAGCTCCCCGGGCCGCACCGGCAGGACGTAGGCGTGGATGTCGCCAAAGGTGTTGCGGACCTCGTAGATGATGAGCGCCAGCGAGCCATCGGCGCGGTAGCAGAAATACACCGAGAGCGGATTGAAGGTGTAGCCGAGAAGCCGCGGGTAGCAGAGCAGCAGCACCCGACCACCGGCGAGATCGATGCCGTGCTCGGCGGCGCGGCGATCGGCATAGGCGCGCAAGGAGGAGCCATCGCGCTCGCCATGGCCGGCCTCGTGGAAGCTGTAGAGCGCGGCGCGGTTGACCCCGAACAAGGGCGATTGCCGGTCGGCCTCTTTCAGCCGGTCGAGGTCGATCAACAGGCTCATGACGCGGTAGCTGAAGCGATGGCCTATCGGCTTAAGCCGCGCATGCATGACCTCGCCGAAATAAAGCGACGCGGCATGGCGGGTGTCGGGGGCCGTCATCGTCACTCCGCGGCCTCCGCGAGCGCCAGTGGCGTCTCGCGCCAGGGCGTATAGGCGCCGAGCGCTTCGGCCACTTCGAGGCCCGAGCGCAGGCCATCCTCGTGGAAACCATAGCCGGTCCAGGCGCCGCAGAACCAGGTATGGCGGCGTCCCTGGATTTCGGAGAGACGCTTCTGCGCAGCAAAGGCCGCCTGGTTGTATTGCGGATGCTCGCACGTGTATTTGCCGAAGGTCTTTTCGTCGGCGGGCGCAAAGGGCGGGTTGAGGCTGACAAACAGGGGTTTCTCGGCATCGATGCCCTGCAGATTGTTCATCCAGTAGGTGACGGCGACGTCGTTTGCCATGGCGTCCTCGCGCTGCCAGCGCAGGAAATTCCAGGAGGCCCAGGCCCGCTTGCGCCTCGGCATCAGGCGCTCGTCGCGATGCAGATAGACCGTGTTCGCCGCGTAGCCGATCGCGCCGAGAATGCTGCGCTCGCGATGGTCGGCATCGCTCAGCATCGCCAGCGCCTGATCGCTGTGCGAGGCGATCACGACGTGATCATAGGTGTTGCTGCGGCCATGGCTGTCTTGCACGACCACGCCATGCGAGGTGCGCTCGATAGAAGTCACGGCGCAGCCGAGCCGGACGCGGTCGCGAAACGCGGCGGTGAGCTTCTCGACATAGCGGCAGCTGCCGCCTTTCACCGTGCGCCATACCGGACGGTCGTATTGCAGCAGGCGATGGTTGGAGAAGAAGGCGACGAAATTCTCGGCCGGGAAGCTCAGCATTTCGGCGGCCGGCGCCGACCAGATCGCAGCGCCCATCGGCGCGAGATAGTCGGTCAGGAGCCGCGGCGAGAAATGGTTTTGGCGGAAATAGTCGCCGAGCGTGATACCAGCGAGCCTGCCGGCCTTGTGGTCGGCGATGCTCTGCTGGTTGAAGGTCAGGATGTCGCGCAGCATCCAGATGTAGGATTTCGACAGCAGGTTCTTGGGCTGGGCGAACAGGCCTTTTGCCGTCTCGATCCAGTTGTCGCCGCCGCCCTTCCATTCGAACTTGCCGGCATCCGCGGTGACCGCAAAGGTCATGCAGCTTTCCACGGTCTCGACGCCGAGATGGTCGAACAGCGCGGTTAGTCCCGGATAATTCAGCTCGTTATAGACGATGAAGCCGACGTCGACCGCGATCTCGGTCCCATCATAGTCGATGATGACGGTGTGGCTGTGGCCGCCGGGACGGATGTCGCGGTCGTAGACGGTCACCGGATAGCGTCTCGAGAGGGTCCAGGCCGCGGCATTGCCGGCTATTCCCGTTCCAATGACCGCGACACGCATCCGTCAGATCCCCCTCGTCCTGTGTTGGGGGAGATACGGCTGGGGTCATGCCGGGTTTCAGCGGGAACGCGGCGCTGTCCGCTGGCATCCCCATGATGGTGCCGATGGGCCCGGCACCGAACTACAACGGCCGCGGGTGATCGATCGACCGACCGGCTGTGGAGCTCGATCGCGGCGCCGGCGGAATAGCGCTGTTGATGCTGCGGGCCGTGGGGCGTATAGGCGCCTGATGTCAAACCCGTCTGGCCAGGCAGGAGTCGCGGCCGCAGAGTGTCCGCATTGCCAAAAGCCGCTTCCGCTGTGCATCTGCGACAGCGTCACGCCGATCGACAACCGCATCGCGCTGTTGATCCTGCAACATCCGCAGGAGCAGGACAGGGCGCTCGGCACCGCGCGGCTGACGGCGCAGCATTTTGCAAAGGCGGTCGTGAAGGTCGGGCTGTCCTGGCCGAGCCTCGCCAAGGCGCTGGGCCGGCCGGTGGCCGATCCGTCGCGCTGGGCGGTGCTCTATCTCGGCTCCGCCAAGGTCGCCGATCTCGACACCAAGGCGGATGTCGTCGCCATCGACCGCAAGGGCGCGATCGAGTCCGACCAGCGGGGCATCCTCAACCGCATCGAAGGCGTCGTGCTGCTCGACGGCACCTGGAGCCAGGCCAAGGCGCTGTGGTGGCGCAATCCCTGGATGCTGAAATGCCAGCGTATGGTTCTCGGACCGAAGCGTCCATCGCGCTATGGCGATCTGCGCCGCGAGCCGCGCCGTGACGGGCTCTCGACCATCGAGGCGGCGGGCATGCTGCTCGCTGCCGTGGAGAAGCGGCCGGACATCGCGGAGACGCTCAATGCCAGTTTCGAGCGGATGCTGGCGCGTTTCCGGCAGGTGCAGGCGGCCCATTCCGAGCTCGCGCCGCGGCCAAAACCCAGGCAAAAACGCGATTTTAGGCGTCGAAAACGGGGCTAAGGGTCTGGTTGCCTATCCCGGACAGGCCGTATAAGAAGCGCCCAATGGGGCCACGTGGCGGAGTGGTTACGCAGCGGTCTGCAAAACCGTTTACACCAGTTCAATTCTGGTCGTGGCCTCCATCAACCATCTCAATTTCTAATCTCAATTTCTATATCGGTTTTTTAGGCGTCACTTCCCTGTTCGATTGTTTTAGGGACCCAATGACACACAGACTGCGTGCCCGGAAACGTTGTGGTTTCAACCGTTGACGGTCAAGAGTTGAGCAAGGCTACCGCCTTGATACCTGATGGCTTTTTAAGCGCCAAGATGGTAGTACTCCGCGCAGATCGCAGGCCTCATATTGAGCTGTCGAGGTGGTCCAGTAGACGGCGGATTTACAATGCGATGCCGGGCATGCGCTTACGACAATGAGGCCGCGAGCAGGTTCTGCGTGGCCTGCGGTGTCTCCTTAGCTCCAGTATGCGCCCACTGCGGGCGGGATTTCCCGGAAACGGCCCGATTCTGCGCCTGGTGCGGTGAGCCGCGAAGACCTGACGCTTCCGTGGCCGACGTGCTGGGCGAACGCAAGCAGGCGACCGTTCTGTTTGCGGACGTCGCCGGTTCAACCGCGCGGATCGCCGGTCTCGACGCCGAAGGCGCGATGAATTTCCTGCATCCGATCGTGATGGTCATGGCGCGTGCGGTACACCGCTACGATGGCACGGTGCTACGCACATTGGGAGACGGGCTCAAGGCCGCGTTCGGGGTGCCGCACGCGCGCGAGGCGCATGCGGTGCTTGCCTGCCATGCCGCACTTGCCATGCGTACGGCTGTTGCTGCGCTGCCGGACGCTCCGATGATCCGGATCGGCCTACACTCGGGGGAGGTCGTTTCGGGCAAACTCTATGCTGGCTCTACGGTCGAGCAAGATGTGACGGGTCTCACCGTGCATCTGGCCAACCGGATCGAGCAGGAAGCCCCGCCCGGCGAGATTTGCCTGAGCCGCGATTGCCAGACTCTGCTCGGAGCTTATTGCGACACCGAGCCGCTTGGTCCGCGCGCATTGAAGGGTATTCCCGATCCGGTTGAGATCTTTCGGTTGGTCGGCTTGAAACCGGCCGTGAACAGCGAGCATTTTCGCGGCGCGTCGCTGCTGCCTTTGCGCGGGCGGGCCGTGGAACTGGAGACATTGCAATGTGCGCTGCTGGACACCGCGCCAGGCTCGCCCAGGGTCATCGGTGTGTCCGGGCCGCCCGGCGTTGGCAAAAGCCGCCTTTGTTTCGAGTTCGGTGAGTGGTGCCGCGAACGTCAGATCAAGGTCCTGGAAGCACGTGCGCAGGTTTACAGCCGGGCGACGCCGCTCTTGCCGGTGCTGGAAGCATTGCGCGCCTTTTTCCGCATCGAGCCCGATATGCCCGCCGAAGTGGCGCGTACGCGGATCGAGCAGACCCTTGTGATGCTCGCGCTGCCGGTGGCCGAGCATCTTCCGCCTCTGACGGATTTTCTGGGATGCGCGGAGGCGGAGCCGACGTCTCGGGCCATCGACACAGCGACGCGACGCATGCGGTTGCGCGATAGCATCGGCCGGATCGTGAAGGCGGCATGGTCGCAGACCTCGGTGATCATTATTGAGGATTTGCACTGGCTGGACGAAGCCAGCCAGGACTTTCTGGAAACCTGGATGGCGGCAGTGGAAGGCACCAGGGTCTTGATGGTGCTGACCTTCCGGCCGGATTGGTCACTGCCTTCGCGGCCGGCCTCGTATCGTGAACTGGCTCTGCCGGAGCTTGGCCTGGGCGAGGTTGGTCAGGTCATTTGCGATCTGATCGGAGACGGCGCCGGACTGGACCAGGTGGTGGCGCATGTCGCCGAACGATCCGATGGCAATCCGTTTTTCGCGGAAGAACTGATCCTCTCGCTGGCGCAAAGCGGCGTCTTGGTGGGGGAGCGGGGCCGCTATCGTCTGGCACCGTCAGGCTGGCAAAATCCGACCCTGCCGACGACCGTCGAGGCGGTGATTGGTGCGCGCATCGATCTGCTGCCCGAATCCGAAAAGACCCTGCTGCAGACCGCTGCGATCATAGGAAAGGAATTTCCGTTCGAGGTAGTTCGAGCGGTCATCGGCCTGCCGGATACGGCCGCTCGGCCGCTGCTGAGGCGGCTTCGCGCGGCCGAACTGATCCAGCCGCGGGAAACGGCGATGGGAGAAAGCTTCGCGTTTCGTCATCCTTTGATTCAGGAAGTGGCCTACGCGATGCAACTGCGGTCCACGCGCACGAGCCTGCATGCCGCCGTGGCACAGGCGATCGAAGGGCAGGAGTGGGGACGGCGTGACGAGTTCGCCGGGTTGTTGGCGCATCATTACGAGGCCGCGGGGAATATGGTTGCCGCGGCGATGCATTTACAGCGCTCGGCGCGTTGGGTTGGGCGGACAAACTCGGGGCGGGCATTAGCGGATTGGAAGAAAATCCGCAAGATGATGCAGGATCAGCCCCGGTCCAGGGAAAACGATGAATTGCGGGCTTTGGCCGGCGGACAATTGTTGACCTTTGGCTGGCGCGAGGGGATGCCGGTCGAAGAAGCTAAGATCTATGTCGATGAGGCGTTGGGCTACGCGCGAGAAGCCGGCAACCGGCGCCACGAGGCGCTGCTGATCGCAGGGTACGGACGGATCATCGCGGCCAACGGTTCGGCAGACGAGTATATTCGATTGGTTCGTGAAGCGCTGGCAGTGCTGGATGCAGAGGCCAACCCCGCGGAGGCGCTGCTACTGAATGGGTTGCTTTGCCAGGCCAGCGCATTCGCGGGCTTCGCCGGCGATGCACTCAAGGCGATCAGCGTTGCCTTGGACATGATCGACCGCGAGCGCCGAGGCGATGCGGCCGTCGTCCTTGGCCTAACCGTCGGCCAAATGGTCGGCTTCGATATTCCGCATTGGATAAAATGCCTTGAGGTCAGGTCGCTGGTCATGCTCGGCCGGTTTTCCGACGCGGATGAGCGGCTGGCCAGGCTGCTCCAGGTTGATCCGACTGAAGCCGAGCTACTTCACCAAGGCATCCCGCATTATTATGCCGTCGAACTGGCCTGGTTTCGCAACGACCCGCTCGCGGCAACACGCCACGCCAATCAGGTGGCCCGTATGGCAACCCAGGCGGCAATTCCGCTTTGGATGGTGCTAGCGAGTTTCTGCCGAGGCTTGGCGGCCTCGACGGCAGCCGATTTCTCTGAGGCCGACGGCTTTTTCCAGCAAGCGTTGGACGCCGCGCGCCACGGCAGGGCTGCCCTTGAGTTCGAGGCCAGAATACTGGCGTTCCAGGCGGACAGTCTCATGCGCGCGGGAAATCTGGAGCGCGCCAATAAACTTGCCACCGAGACAATTGACGTGGCGCGACGGAAGGCGGATCGCATGGCCGAGTGCCACGCAAGCCTTGTCTCTGCTGCCATAGCTCAAACGCGGAGGGGTCGCCAATACGCCGAGGAGGCACGTGGCTTGCTGAGCCGTGTCGATGCACTCATTGGTGAAACGGGCGCAAGGGCCTATGAGTCGATGTTGCTGCGAGTGCGAGCGCAAGCCAATGACGAACGAGGCCTTTCCTCGTCGAGCCCTTGATGAGGCGCGGTGCTTTGGGTCGATACCCCAGGACTCCACCCCTTCTGGCTCCTCAGCCGCCGTGGCGACATCTCGAAAGTCAGGCGCAGCGGCTCGCGCGCGTGGGCGTCGTCTGTCTCCTCTACCGAACCAGGGGCTAGAAAGGTGAATTGATCATGATCGATCCGTCTGCTTCGTGCGACACGTTGACTTTGTTTGCGCCTTCGTGTGCATGTGTTCTTACTTTCATTGCCACGCCCCTTGTCAGGCCGTCGAAGCGCGCCTGGGCGATTGCATAAACATTCTCCGGGCTCAGGTTCTGGAGGTAAGATTCCCAAGGTGGGCCGACTGTAACTCCCACAGCCTTATAGGCGGCGACAAGATCCTGCCAGTTGCCCACGCCGACCCCAATCCCCTCAAAGAGGTCTTTTTTGCTCTGCGCGGTGGCGTATTCCTTGGACTCTGGATCGCCAAACACACGTTCAACTCTTGAGTGCGTCACCCGACCGACAAGAGGGCCCATCGCGCCACCTATACGTTGCGTTGTTACTACAGCGGTTCGCCCGCCAGCACATCATGAGCGGCGTGAGGACGCAACATTTTTCCATCGCTGCTTAGCTTCCCACATGCACCACCATGTCGCAGATAGGGACTGGATATCGGCTGAGTGGCAATCCGGGGTTGCGTTCAGCGCAGCGCAGTTGCTCGAAGTCGCGGTCATGCGCCAAGGCATCCGGGCTACCGATCCCAGCAACACTTCTAGCCCGCGCCGACGAGGTGATCACGTAGGCAGGGCATGCCGTCTTTTGGCTACTTAGCGGACTTCGTCGGGCCCACCAGGGTCCGGGGCAGCAACGTCTGGGAAGGGCCAAGCCCGATTTCTGCCCCACGAGCCAGTTCTGTGAGGATGATGATGGCTTCAATATTAACCTGGAACGTCGGCGGCTACCGGCCTGACGACGGGGGTGGTGGCCGCGTTGCGAAGCCGCTGGAATAGCGCGACCGTCTCGCCTCATCATCTACAGCAGATCCTGAATCAAACCGCGCGCAGCCGAGCAGCGTGCCGTGGACTGGCGTCCTGCAGCATCGCCTCGCGTGATCGACTCGCCCGCGCCTATCGCGACGATTGAGGAAAAGGCGGCCGCGAAGCCGGCCCTGCAGGTATCGAACAGCTGAAAGTATAACATCATAGAGGAGATAACTATGGGTGGCGGTATCGACAGTGACATCAATCCTTGCGACGGAAGTGATGTGCTCGCCGAGTTGAACGCTGTGTTCAACGATCCGAATTCCGTCAGGTACAAGTTCGCACAGAGCCACAACAAGTTCGGGGCGATCAAGAATCTTGCGGGCAACTATCGAGCCCTGATCGACGCCTACAAAACGGCTGGCGTTGCGGACATCAATGGATGGGCCGCATATCTGAGGCGGCTGGGCGCCGGGCCGAGAGGGCCGCAAAGGATTTACACGATCGCGCAGATTCGTCACAAGGCGCTGACCCAGGGCGTCGCCACGTTGACGGTCATTCACGAGTTTGGCGGCTACGTCGATGCCCCGGACGGGCTCCAATTGATTGACTCGCCTTCGCCGCTCACGACGATTGAAGAAAAGGCGGTGGCGAAAGATTCCGCCACCCGTGGCGGTCGCCGGCTCCAGGCTCGTGACCTCACAATAGACAGAACGTTGTAGTTGAGGCGAGGGGTAGCGGCATCGACAGTGTTGTCGCTACCCCTCGCGACGGAAGTGACGTCCACGAAGGTTGAACGCTGCGATCACCTTCGTCACAAGGCGCTGACCCGGGGGCGTTGCCACGTTGACGATGACTTGGGTCTGGCGGATACTTCGATACGCAGGACGGACTCCGCGTGATCGACTCGCCTTCGCCTCTCACCACGATTGAAGAAAAGGTGGCGAATGAATATGCATTGCCCGGTGATCACAGAATCCGAGCTCGCGACTTCGCACCTCGGCCGTGATGGCCAGTTGCCGCCATCTGCGGCAATGGACATCCAATTGCACGAGGCCGCGCGCTTCGTCATCTCCCCCGACGGCCACGCCGACGACGCAAGCCTTCAGGCTGCGTTCAAGCTGCTGCGCGCCGAGGCGCCGGTGCTGTGGGTCGACACCCCGGGCCTGCGCCCGTTCTGGCTCCTCAGCCGCCACGGCGATATCTCCAAAGTGGAGCGTCGTGGCACTCCTTTCACCGCGGCCCCGCGGACCTTCCTCACCAGCAAGATGGCCGAGGAGCGTCTCGAGCGCATCCTCGGCAAGCCCTACGTTTTGCGCGGCCTGCTGCAGATGGACGACCCCGATCATGCCGCCTACCGCGCCGTGGCGCAGCCGTCCTTCACGCCGGGCGCGCTCGCCGCGATGGAACCGTGGCTGGAAAGCTGGGCGGACCACATCGTCAGCCGTATCGCTGGCCGCAGCGAGGCGTTCGACTTCACCCGGGAGATAGCGGTCCCGTTTTCGATCCGCGGCATCATGCGCCTGCTCGGCCTGCCGGAGACCGACGACGATCTGATCCTGAAACTGTCCTGGGGGCTGACGGGACCGGAAGATCCCGTGCGCCGCCTGGCCGATCATCCGACCACGGCGATCTGCCGGGCCGGCTTCGGTTTCCAGTCTTATTTCGATCCCGTCGCCGCCGACCGCCGGTCCTGTCCGCGCCATGACCTCAGCAGCGTCATCGCGACCGCCGAGGTGCAGGGCGAGCCGATGCCCGACTACGAGCGGTTCTCCTATTACGCCATGATCGCGACCGGCGGCCACGACACGATCGCCTTCTGCCTGAGTGGCGGCATGCTCGCGCTGATCGAACAACCGGAACAATTGGCCATGCTCCGCGCCGAGCCGTCCCTGATCGATACCGCGATCGAGGAAATGCTGCGCTGGACGACGCCGGGCCGGCACATCGTCCGCACCGCGACGGAGGACCTCGAACTCGGTGGCCGAACGATCCGGGCCGGGGAGGCCGTGGCGCTGTTTTTCAATTCCGCCAACCGTGACGAGACGGTCTTCGCGAACGCGGACCAGTTCCGGATCGACCGCCGCCCGAATCCCCACCTTGCCTTCGGGCTGGGTCGGCATCACTGCATCGGGGCTCATCTGGCACGGCTTGAAATGCGAGCGCTGCTGAAGACCTTGCTGCCGCGGCTGGAGTCGGTTGAGCTCGCCGCGCCGCCCCGACGTACCTGTTCCACCATGGTCAGCGGCATCTCGTCACTCTCGATCCGCTGCGCCTGGCGCCCGCCCGGCCTTTGACGCCGCGTCCAAGCATCGGCTCAATCAGCGGGCCCGGCTCCTTGTCGCTGCAGGCGTAGAATCAGCTTTTCGATCGCTTGATCGATGCTGGGCAACGCGACCTCGGGCGGCGCGAACTCGATGTCATCGATGTGCCAATATTCGACCAGGTGCGCAACGTGCGGGAAGCGCTGTTCAACCATCGGCCGATGCTCGGCGTCCTTGAGAGCAATGATCAGGGAAGCCTGGTCGAAGTCGGCCGGGGAACACGGCGACGGAAAGCGGGCCGCGCCTTCCGGTGCGATCATTCTTGTCTCGAGCGCGTCAAGGGCAAAGCGCGACATCGGCCCGACATTCTCGGGTGGACTTTGTTCGGCCAGTCCCCTTGAAAGGGCTCGCCAAGCCAAGCCCTCGGTGCCGGCGCGGAAGTTGAAGACCTCCTCCGCGTAGCGGCTGCGATAGTAGTTTCCGTTGCAGAGAAACAGGACTCGACTGGTCATGAGCATGCGCCGCCAACGATAGCTGTGGCCGTCGAGCGGAGCTTCTAAGGCTTGCTACGCGGAGGGGCAACGCGGCGGGATCAGCAGGCGGCGTACCAGCCTTCCGGAAACGGAATCAGTGGCCAGACCCGGCCGTTGTCGTTGGCGGCCTTCGGCGGCGCATTGAAAATCGTCTGACGGGCCAACATGACATCCTCCCCCGGCACAGGCGCAATCGCCGCTTGCACGGCGTCGAGCAAAAGATCGAACTCGGCTTCACTCATTGGTCGGGCGCTCCCAGGCTCAGGAGCGCACCGTCTCAAAACTGTCTTTTTTCCGGATTGCCGGGATCGCTCAAATTGTATCGATCCGACTCTCACGGTTCTCTTGGTTACTGATTTCTTTCAAGTTCCCGCGCGCACCCTAAGAGCTTCCCGCGCGCGGAAAGTGTGACAAAAATCACGTTTGCTCAAAAAATTTTCGCGTATCGCAACAGCTTAGCAGAAGGGTCTGAACCATTGAAGGGGAATGCTGCCATGAGCGCAAAGATCATTGCATTTTCGGTCTCTCATCGCCTCAAGGCAGCGCTCGGGCTCACACTCATGTTGGCTTCCGTCAGCTCGGCTTCCGCCTATCAGGGTACCGCGGAGCAGCGGCGGGCCTGCACGCCGGACGTCTATCGGCTCTGCGCCGGCGAAATCCCGAACGTCCGCGCTATCACCGCCTGCCTGCAGCGGCAGAAGGGCAATCTGAGCGCGGCCTGCCGCGCCGCGATGGACCAGAACGGATATTGATCCGCTTCCGGCTTGCCCGTTCGCGCGGCTGTGGACGAGTGCGCAGCAAGTCACTGCGGGCGTTACAAATTGGCTGATTTGATGGCTGTGGATATGCTGCGGAGAAGCGCGGGACAACGAGCGCGCTGCCTGTAGCGTCTCGGCGTGTTTTTGTGCAGGTCTGCCCAAATCTTGGATGGCGCTGATCCAATTTTTTGTACGCCCTCGGACAAGCTTTTCCGCACATGCTCACCCTAGGCTTCCCTTCGAGCTTTGGAACATGGCAGGCGCCATGACACATTCGAAGGAGCTGGCAACATGCGGAAATGGCTTTCTGTTGAACCAGGGCGCGTGTGGCGCCTGGCTGCGCTGGGCGCGATTGTCGCGGCATTGCTGATGCCGCTGGGGGCGCAGGCGGCAACGCCGGCGGGCTGCGCCGCGCTGCAGGCGAAATATCCCGACCTCAAGGGCAAGACGCTGGTGAATGCGATCAACCCGCACACACCCGGTTATGAAGCGATCGATCCCAAGGATCCCAGCAAATATGTCGGCTTCGACATCGATCTCGGCGAAGCCATCGGCGATTGCCTCGGCTTCAAGCTGACCTACAAGCCCGTGGTGTTCGCGGCACTGCTGACGACGCTCGCAAGCGGCCAGGCCGACATCGTGATCTCCGATATCTACGCCACCAAGGAGCGTGCCAAGGCAGCCGACTTCATCACCTATTCCAAGGTGTTCGACGGCGTGCTGGTCGCCAAGGGCAACCCGAAGGGCATCCACGGCATTGATCTGACCATGTGCGGCGCGGCCGCGGCCGAAAACACCGGCTTTGTCGAAGTGCCGCTGGTCCAGGACCTCGGTCCGAAATGCAAGGCGGCCGGCAAGCCCGAGCCGACGCTGCAGCTCTATGACAACAACGCCAACTGCATCCAGGCGATCCTCGCCGGCCGCGCCGACACCTATGTCAACGACGTCAACACGGTCGATAATGCCGTGAAGGCGAATCCCGACAAACTGGAGAAGGCGATCGCGGTGACGATCCCGTATTCGGTCGGCATCGCTGTGCCGAAGGACAAGCCCGCCTTCCGCGCTGCCGTGCTCGCCGCGCTGATCGAGGTTCAGAAGGCCGGGATTCACATGGATCTCCTGAAGAAGTGGGAGCTCGACGTGAACAACTTCAAGGAGCCGGACATCCTTACGGCTGACTGATGTCGCTGTTTCTGCACTACCTCAGTCTGCCGTATCTGCTCGAGGGCATTGAGCTGACCCTGCAGGTCACTGCCCTCGGGCTTCTTGGCGGATTGATCCTCGGCCTGATCCTCGCATGGATGCAGCTCAGCCGCTTCTGGCCGCTCGCGGTGTTCGCCCGCGGCTACACCGTGATCTTCCGCGGCACGCCGCTGATCCTGCAGATGGTGTTTGCCTATGACGCCCTGCCTCACGTCGGCATCAAGCTTCCCGCCATCATGGCTGCCGGCCTGGCGCTCGCCTGCAACGAGGCGCCCTTCATCGCCGAGATGCTCCGCGCCGGCGTGCTCGGCGTCGATCGCGGGCAGATCGCCGCAGGCCAGGCGCTCGGCATGACCCCGGTGGTGCTGATGCGACGGGTGATCGCGCCGCAGGCAATCCGCACCATGATCCCGGCCTTCGGCAACGAATCCGTGAGCGCGCTGAAGAACTCCTCGCTCGCCTCGGTGATCGCGGTACAGGAGCTGACGCTGCGCAGTACGCAGCTCGCGTCCTCGACCTTCGATTTCTTCTCGATCTTCTTCGCTTCGGGCCTGCTCTATCTCGTGCTGACCGGCGCGGTCAGCGCCATCCAGCTCGGCTTCGAATGGCTGCTCGATCTCGATCGCACCTCGCGGCAGCGGAAGCTCTCCGACTATCTGCCATGGCAGCGGGTGGATACGTTCACCAAGCTCGAGCTTGCCGAGAATAATGCACCGGCCCTCGATGCCGAGCCGGCCGCGCCGGCCGAGCTCGCCGATACGCCGCCACTGGCGCTCACGCGCGAGGGCCGCGCGCGCCGCGCCGCCACGATCGCTCGCAACAATATCGCGGTCGAGGTCACCGACCTGCACAAGAGCTACGGCGGGCAGGCGGTGCTGAACGGCCTTGACCTGACCGTCCGCGTTGGCGAAGTGGTGGCGCTGCTCGGCGCCAGCGGTTCGGGCAAGTCGACGCTGCTTCGCTGCATCAACCATCTCGAAGACTGGGAGGCCGGCACCGTGCACGTCGGCGGCCGCCGGCTTGGATTCAGTGCGGCCGGCCGGAAGCTGTCGCCGCGCGATATCGCCAACGAGCGCGCCGACCTCGGCGTCGGCATGGTGTTCCAGCAATTCAACCTGTTCAGCCATCTGACGGCGCGGGAGAACATCGCCGGACCCTTGCGCTGGGTGCACGGCATGGCGGGGATCGACAGCGAGCGCCGCGCCGACGAATTGCTCGATCGGGTCGGCCTCAGCCACCGCGCCGACGCGCTGCCGCGGCATCTTTCCGGCGGGCAGCAGCAGCGCGTGGCGATCGCGCGTGCGCTGGCGCCGAACCCGAGTGTGCTGCTTTTGGACGAACCGACCTCGGCGCTCGATCCCGAACTCGTCAATGAGGTGCTGGAGGTGATCCGGCGCCTCGCCATCGATGACGGGCTCACCATGATCATCTCGACGCACCAGATCCGCTTCGCCGACGAGGTCGCCGATCGCGTGGCGTTCCTGAGTGGCGGCACGATCCTGGAGGAGGGGCCGGCACACGACGTGCTGCAGAACCCCCGTCATCCGCTCACCGCCCGTTTCCTCAGCGTGATGGACGCCGACCGGACACCGGAGATGGCCAGATGCCGATAGATCATGCGCGCAGCGCTCGCTCCATGTTCCGACCGCTTCCTGAAAGAGGCAATTCCATGAGGCACTTCACCTTGCCGGTGTCGCCGGCGACCGTTCATTGGGGTTATTTCAGCAAGAAGGTCGAGCCCGCGCTCACGCTGCGCTCCGGCGATCGCGCCACCATCGAGACGCTGACCCATCACGCCAATGACGATTACGAACGGATGATCGCGGGCGATGCGGGCGCAGAAAGCGTGTTCCACTGGACCCGCGAGCACAAGGCGGTGGCGCGCCGCGGCTCCGGCCCGACCGAAGGTCCGTTCATCCGCGGCGCCGGCGAGGGCCTCGGTGTACATCTCTTGACCGGACCCGTCGCGATCGAAGGCGCGGAGCCCGGCGACATCCTCGAAGTGCGCATCCTCGACATCAGGCCGCGGCCAAGCTGCAGCGCCTGCCATGCCGGCAAATGCTTTGGCTCCAATGCCGCTGCGAATTGGGGCTTTCACTACCACGATTTGATCGAGGAGCCGAAGCCGCGCGAAGTCATCACCATCTTCGAGCTCGACACGTCGGGCGAGCCCTTTGCCAAGGCGGTCTACAACTATGTCTGGACCCCGCAAACCGATCCTGACGGGATCGTGCATGCGACCATCGACTATCCCGGCGTGCGCGTCGACCACGCCACCATCCGCAAGCGGGAAAACATCCTGACGAGCGTGAAGGTGCCGGCGCGTTTGCATTTCGGCACGATGGGACTTGCGCCCTCGGAAGCCGATTTCGTCAGCTCGATTCCGCCGAGCTATACCGGCGGCAATATCGACGACTGGCGCATCGGCAAGGGCGCGCGGATGTTCTATCCGGTCGCTGTTCCCGGCGCGTATTTTTCGGTCGGCGATCCCCATGCCGCCCAGGGCGACAGCGAGTTGGGCGGCACCGCGATCGAGACCTCGCTCACCGGCGATTTCGAGTTCATCCTGCACAAGCAGAACGATCTCGGCGGCACCAGCCTCGAGGGCCTCAGCCATCCCCTGCTCGAGACCGAGCAGGCCTGGTCGGTCTACGGCTTCACCTATCCGAATTATCTCGCCGAGCTCGGCGCCAACGCGCAAGTTGAGATCGCCAACCATTCGAGCCTCGACCGCGCCATGCGCGACGCCTTCCGCAAGCTGCGCCGCTTCCTCATGACTGTGCACCGGCTGAGCGAAGATGAGGCGATTTCGCTGATGTCCGTCGGCGCCGATTTCGGCGTCACCCAGGTGGTGGACGCCAATTGGGGCGTTCATGGAACGATCCGGAAGAACGTGTTCCGATGCGACTAATGCGTTGAGCCATAGCGGCTTTTGCCGCCGGCATGAGTGATGCGCGCTGATCTGACGCTGCCTTGCGCCGCCCGGCCGTGGCGCCTCTGGCACGGGGGTTGCTTTTTCCTCTCCCGTGTTGGGTGCCGACGCATGAGTTTCCGTCCGTTCACAAGCAAATCCTACGCGCAGGACGACCGCCCGGAAGCCTGGCGGGACGTGCTGGGTGCTGTCGGTCTGCGGCCCGCCGCCTCGAGTCCCTTCTATGACGGCCACGCGACGGCCTCGCATCGGAACACAGTTGGCGTAGCGCTCGGCCGATTGTCGGCGGGTTCGCAGGCGATCGCGCCGCAGCCGCTGTCGAACGAGGATCTGCCGATCGCCGTGATGCCGATCGAGGATGGCGTGGTGCTGCGGAGCGGCGCCAGCCATCGCATCGTGCCGGTCGGCCATTTCCTGCTGCTGCCGCGAAACGGCGATTGCAGTGTCGTGTTCCAGCGCGACCTGCGCGCGGTGGTGCTGTCGATCACCTCGGAAGCCCTGCACGGTCGCCTGACCGGCAAGCCGCGCCTCAGCGAGGCGCAGGTGGTCGCGCCCGGCGGAATAGCTGATGTGTTCTCCAGACTGCTGGAGGCCACGGCGCGGACGATGGAAAGTCTCAGCGACGTCGAATGGGCGGCAGTCGCGCAAAGCCTGGTCGATATTCTGCTCACGCTCACGCACCGTCTGTCGGCGCCGGCGTCGGAAGCCGGTCACAGCGCGACCCAGGCCGCGATCCTCTACCGGATCTGCCAGACCATCGAGCGCCGGCTTGAAGATCCCGATCTCGTGCCCGCGCGCGTGGCGCAGGCGGAGGGGATATCCGAGCGCTATTTGCAGAAGCTGTTCGAAAGCGCGGGCGACAATTTCACCCATTATGTCAGGGAGCGCCGGCTGCAACGGGCCTGGGCCGACCTGTCCAGTCCGACCGAAGCGCATCAATCGATTTCCGAAATCGCCTATCGCTACGGCTTTAGCGACTCCGCGCATTTCAGCCGCGCGTTCCGCCACCGTTTTGGATTGCCGCCGCGCGAATTCCGGCAGCAGGAGGCGGAGCGGGCGGCCGCGCCCACCATCGGTCAGCGTGGGTGGCCGCAGGAAGCGCTGGCGCAGTCGCGCACGCATCAACCGTCGGCGGTTGTGAAGGCGAGTGCGGCGTGCGCTGACTTGGCGACAAGCGATCCGAAAGCCGCTGCCGGACCGAGCCATCATCACATCGCGGTGGAAGCAGCGCGCGTGCATTGGGGTTATTTCAGCCGCTCGCTGGCGCCGCAGGCCGAGATCAATTCCGGTGACACCATCACCATCGAAACGTTGACGCAACACGCCTCCGATGACCCCGAGCGAATGATCGCGGGCGACGCTGGTGCCGAAAGTGTCTTTGGTTGGACAGCAACGCGAAAAAATGTCGATCGGCGCGGCGCCGGTCCGATGGATGCTTCCGTGTTCGGGCGCGGGGCCGGCGAGGGGTTCGGCGTACACATCTGCACCGGCCCGGTCGCGGTGAAGGACGCGCAGCCCGGCGACGTGCTCGAGGTCCGTATCCTCGACATCGTGCCGCGGCCGAGCTGTCATCCGCAATATGAGGGCAGGGTGTTCGGTTCCAGCGTCGCGGCGTGGTGGGGCTATCACTACAACGAGTTCCTCGGCGGCCCGAAGCCGCGCGAGACCGTGACGATCTACGAGGTCTTCAACTCCTGCGAGACGCCGCACGCGCGCGCGATCTATTCCTATCGCTGGGAGCCGCAGACCGATCCATCCGGCGTGACCCACACCACCTATGACTATCCCGGCGTGCCCGTAGCAGCAGGTTCGGTGAAGCGCCGGCATGTCGTGCTCGATGGCATCAGCATTCCCCTGCGTCCGCATTTCGGCGTGATTGCGCTGGCGCCGCGCGAGATGGATTTCGTCGACTCGATTCCGCCGTCCTATTTCGGCGGCAATCTCGACAATTGGCGCCTCGGCAAGGGCTCGGCGGTTTATCTTCCGGTCTCGGTGCCGGGTGCGCTGCTCTCGGTCGGCGATCCCCATGCGGCACAGGGTGATGGCGAATTGAGCGGCACCGCGATCGAATGTTCGATGACCGGCACGTTCCAGGTGATCCTGCACAAGAAGAGCCGGCTTGCGGGCGCCCCGTTCGCCGATCTCAGCTATCCCCTGATCGAGACCGAGACCGACTGGGTGCTGACCGGATTCAGCCATCCGAATTATCTTGCCGAGTTCGGCGCGCAGGGGCAAAGCGAGGTCTATGCGACGTCCTCGCTCGATCTCGCCATGAAGGATGCGTTCCGGAAAATGCGCCGCTTCCTGATGAACACCAAAGGCCTTAGCGAGGACGAGGCGATTGCGCTGATGTCGGCCGCGGTCGATTTTGGTGTCACGCAAGTCGTCGACGGCAATTGGGGCGTGCACGCCATCCTCAGCAAGCGGCTGTTTCAGGACGCGCCCTGATTTCCAATCAAAGGACCAGCAGCATTGAAATTCCATATGATCCAGGGCGGGCCGAAACCGGTCGCGCCGTTCAGCCATGCTGTCGAGACCGACGGCTTTGTGTTCGTCACTGGACAGATGCCGGATACGCCGGCAACGCCCGGCATCCTGCCCGATGGCATCGTCGCGCAGACCCGCGCCGTGATGGAGAATCTCAAAGTGGTGCTCGCGGGTATCGGGCTCGGCCTCGAGCATGTCGTGATGGCGCGGGTCTACCTCACGCGGTTCAGGGAAGATTATGCGGCGATGAACGAAACCTACCGGCAATATTTTGCCGCCGACAAGCTGCCGGCCCGCACCTGCGTCGGCGTTACCGGGCTTGCCTACGATGCGCTGATCGAAATTGATCTGGTTTGCAAGCGGCCCGTGTGAGCCAAGGCTGCGTTTGATGTCTTGATGCGGACTCCCTGATCGCGTAGGCGTTCTGCAACCAGCAGGCTGGATGAAACAGGCTGCGACAGGGTGGGAGGCCGACATGAGTGATGCGCTCGAGCCGTTTCGCATCTCAGTCCCGGACGGCGTGCTCGCCGACCTGAAGGCGAGGTTGCGGAACACACGGTGGCCGGAAGAAGAACTGGTCGACGACTGGAGCCAGGGCGTTCCACTCAAATGGATCCAGGAGATCTGCCGCTATTGGGCAGAAGGATATGACTGGCGCGCCCGCGAAGCCAAGCTCAACCGCTTTCCGCAATTCGTGACCGGGATCGACGGGCTCGGCGTGCATTTCCTCCATGTGCGTTCGCCGCATCCGCAAGCCGTGCCGCTGATCATCACCCATGGCTGGCCGGGCTCGATCGTCGAATTCACCAAGGTGATCGAGCCACTCGCTAATCCCACCGCATATGGCGGCGACGCCGCCGACGCGTTCCACGTGGTGTGCCCCTCCTTGCCCGGCTTCGGCTTCTCCGACAAACCCAAGGCCAGGGGATTCGGCGTCGAGCGCATCGCCGCGAGCTGGGCGAGCCTGATGGCGCGTCTCGGCTACGCCAGTTATGGCGCGCAGGGCGGCGACTGGGGTTCGGCGGTCACGACCGCGCTCGGCGCGCTCGATGGCGAGCACTGTCTTGGCATCCACATCACGCTGGCGATGGGCTCCCGGCCCAAGGTCGGCGAGCAGCCGACGCCGGAGGAGACCCGCGCACTCAAGGGCATCGAATATTATCGCGATTGGGATTCCGGTTACTCCAAGCAGCAATCGACGCGTCCGCAGACGGTGGGCTACGGCCTGACCAACTCGCCGAGCGGGCAGGCGGCGTGGATCCTGGAGAAATTCTGGGCCTGGACCGATTGCGACGGCGATCCCCAGAACATCATCAACCGCGACGAGCTGCTCGACAATGTGATGCTGTATTGGGTCACGCAGACCGCCGCGTCTTCGGCGCGTCTGTATTGGGAGAGTTTTGGGCGCGTGCGGCCGAATAAGGTGATGGTGCCGACGGGCGTCGCGGTATTTCCCAGGGAGATCGTCCCGCCGGTGCGGCACTGGATGGAGGAGAATTTTCCGAACATCCGGCATTGGAGCGAAATGCCGAAGGGCGGTCATTTCGCCGCGTTCGAACAGCCGAAGCTGTTCGTGGAGGAGGTGCGAAGCTTCTTCAGAACGTTGCGCCGCGCCTAGCCGCCCAACGTCAGCTGTCGGCGCCGACGTCGATGATGGCTTCGGCAAAGGCTTGCGGCGCCTCCTGCGGCAAGTTGTGGCCGATGCCGCCTTTGATGGTCCGGTGCGAATATTTGCCGGAAAACTTGTTGGCGTAGAAGGACGGCTCCGGATGCGGCGCGCCGTTGGCATCGCCCTCCATGGTGATGGTGGGCACGGTGACAACGGGGGCCTGCGCGAGCTTCTTTTCGATGTCGTCATATTTCGCCTCGCCCTCGGCAAGGCCCTGCCGCCAGCGGTAATTGTGGATCACGATCGCGACATGGTCCGGATTGTCGAAGGCCTTCGCGCTACGCTCGAAGGTGGCGTCGTCGAAATTCCACTTCGGTGATGCCAGTTGCCAGATCAGCTTCGAGAACTCGCGGCGATATTTCTCGTAGCCGGCGCGGCCGCGCTCGGTCGCGAAATAGAACTGATACCACCATTGCAGCTCCGCCCTTGGCGGCAATGGCATCTTGCCGGCCTCCTGGCTCGAGATCAGATAGCCGCTCACCGAGACCAGGGCCTTGCAACGCTCCGGCCAGAGCGCGGCCAGGATATCGGCGGTACGCGCACCCCAGTCGAAGCCGGCGACCGTCGCCTTCTCGATCTTGAGCGCATCCATCAGCGCGATGATGTCGGTGGCAAGCGCGCCGGGCTGGCCGTTGCGAAAGGTGGCGTCGGAAAGGAAGCGCGTGGTGCCGTAACCGCGCAGATAAGGCACGATAACGCGATAGCCTTCGGCCGCGAGCAGGGGCGCCACGTCGACGAAGCTGTAGATGTCGTAGGGCCAGCCGTGCAGCAGGATGACGGCGGGGCCGTCGGGCGGACCGGCCTCGGCATAGCCGACATTGAGCACGCCGGCATCGATCTGCTTCAGCGCGGCGAACGAGGTGTTTGTTCCCGGCTTCACCGTGCGCAGGCTCGCCGGCTTGGACTTGGCGGGTTGCGCGGCGAAAGCGCCGTTCAGGGCGAATTGGGCAGCGGCCAAGGTCATGGCGGCGCTGCCAAGGAGGCGGCGGCGCTGATGGTTGATCTGGTCTGACACTTCTTCTTCTCCCTGTCGGTTGACGATCCTCGGATGTGAAGACTATTCGGCGGACCAGTCCGGCCAATTCACATCGCGCCCGCTGCCGCATCACATTCGCGCAAACTTCGCGAATTGGCTCGTTAAGGGTTGTTAGCGCTCGTTAGCTATTGCGAGCCGCGGAACGGAGCCGGACTGCCCAAATCGCGCTTGAAGCGCAAGCGACTTTGCCGAATTTCGCGCCGACGGATTCAACTTGCCAGTCTGGCCAGCAGACCGCGAGCCGCCTTGAGGTCCGCGGTTTCAAAGCCTTCATCGAATTGTCCGAATGCGTCCTGGAGCAGGGAGCTCGCGCGTTCGCGCCGACCCTGGTCGGCCAGCAGTGAGGCGAGGCCGATCGCCGTGCGCAACTCCCATCCGCGCGAACCCTGACTGCGCGCCACTTCCAGCGATTGCACAAAGCAGCGCTCCGCATGCTCGGCGCTCGGCTGCGGCAGCGAGAGAAACAGCCCGGCCTTCACGCGCAGCAATTCAGGCATGTAGAACATCTCGCCGCTGCGCTCGACCTGCCGAATGGTCTCGTCGTTGAAGCTCATGGCCTCGGCGGCCCGTCCGATCGCCGCGAGCCCCAGGGCGAGCGCCATGTGGAACTCGGTCGAAAGCGTCTCAAGCCGCGCGGCGTGGATACGCGCGAGCGCGGCCTGCATGTCCACCACGCCGTCGCTGGTGTCGCCGCGAAGCATCGCGAGCTCCGCCTTGCGGGCCTGTCCGACCGCCATCAGCGGGCCCATGGCGTTGGCTTCGGCGTGGGAGAAGGACTGATCGGTGTAGGACTGCGCGCTGTCGAGATCACCGCACCAAAGGGAAACGGTGGCCGCGCCGGCCAATACCAGCGCCAGCGCTGCCGGATGGCCCATGGCTTCCGACCCCGTGACGGCCTCGCGCGCGCGTTTCATCGCCTGCGCCGGATAACCTTGCAGCCACAGCGTCCGCGCCAGTGCAATGCCCGACCGATAATGGGGATCGAAACCAAGCAGGACCGAGCCACGATGGGACTCCGACAATATCCGCATCAAGGCGTCCAGTTCCGCGCGCGAACCGCCGATCTCACCCGTCACCTGCAGCGCCCGCCCGAACATCGCATGCGCCACCGCTTTCAGCGCCGGATCGTCAGACGTGTCGGCCAGGGCCCGGCAACGCCGCGCGTATTGAAGCGACGCCTTGAAGTCGCCCCTGCGGGCATTGAAATAATGCACCATGTTGAGCAGCCCGGCCCGATCGGCCGTGTCGCCGCGCTGTTCGGCGATCGCCAGGCTGCGATTCAGGGCCTCGCTTACGGCGTCGCCGTCGCCATGCATCTGCGATGTCGACAGTCCAAGGCCGACCTGAAGATGCATCTCGTCGAGGCTTCCCCTGCTTGTCTCGTCAAGCGCAAGGACCGCGCGCTGTGACCAGCGCTGACATTCCGGAAACAGCGACATCGAGAGAAAGACGGGCACCGCAGCCGCGGCGAGCCTTACGCCGACCTGGACGTCGCCGCTCGGACCAAAGCACCATTCGAGCGCCGCGCGGACATTGTTGAGACCGGCAAAATGCGGAATCCGTTCGGTGCCGGTCGACAGCGTCGACCACTCGCCCTCGGCCTGTTGCGCCCATTGCTGGTAATAGCAGGCGTGGCGAATGGCGAGATCGGTCAGCTCACCGTCCTTGGCGCTGATCCCGAGCGCATAGTCGCGCGTAGTGTCCAGCAGGCGGTAACGCATCATGGCGCCGACGGGGCGGGTTACGACCATCGATTTGGCGACCAGGCTGTCGATCGCGCCAAGAACGAGTTCGTTGTCGAGCGTGGCGCTGGTGGCAACCGCGAGCGCTGCGTCGAGCGTGAAGTGCCCGACAAAGACGGCGAGCCGGCGGAGCACCGTCCGTTCCAGGTCCGAGAGCAGCCCGTAGCTCCAGTCGTGCGTGGCCTGCAGGGTCTTTTGACGTGCCGGCGCGCTGCGCGGTCCGAGCCAGAGCAGCGTCAGGCGCTTGTCGAGGAGGGCGGCGGTCTGCGCCAGCCCGTAGGTCTCGACGCGCCTCGCGGCAAGCTCGATGGCGAGCGCCACGCCGTCGAGCTTGCGGCAGATGCCGACCACAATCGCCGCCTCCGCATCGGTGAAATCCAGCCGCGCGCCGCTCGCGACCGCGCGCTCCACGAACAGCCGTGTCGCGGGAAACTTCTGGATTGCCGCGGCAGTCGGCCCCAGGTCCTCCGGCGGACAGGCCAGCGGATCAAGCCGATAGACATACTCATCGTCGACCTGGAGGGCCTCGCGGCTGGTCGAGAGGATGTGGACCTGGGGTGCGGCCTGGAAAATCTGCGTTGCCAGGGCCGCCACCGCGTCGATGAGATGCTCGCAGGTGTCGAGAATGAGGAGGACGCGCTTTTCCCGGAGATAGGCGGTCAAGCCCCTCGCATCCTCGGATTGGACCGACAGCCCCAGCATGGATGCGACGACGGTGGGGACGAGTTTCGGGTCGCCGAGCATGCCGAGATCGACGAACAGGACGGCGCCGTTGAAGGCATTGAGCAGGTGATGTCCCACCGCCACTCCGACGGTGGTCTTGCCGACGCCGCCGGGGCCGACCACGGTCACAAACCGGGTCGCATTCAGCCGCGCCGAGACTTTGAGCACATCCTCCTCACGGCCGACCATTCGTGCGAGCCGCGTCGGCAGATTGGCGTGCGGAAAGCTCGCCGCGGCTTCCGCGAGCACATGGTCGCGGGCGGCGGCCGTCGAGCGCGAGAGGGGCGCCACGAAGCAATAGCCGCGCCCGGAGGCCGTGGTGATGTAGCGGGCGCCGTCCTTGCCGTCGCCGAGCGCCTTGCGAAGGCCCGCGATATGGAAGCGCAAGCTGCCTTCCTCGACGGTGACATCAGGCCAGACCAGCGCGAGCAGATCGTTCTTGCCGATCACCTCGTTGGGACGGGATATCAATGTCGCAAGGATGTCGTAGGCGCGCCCGCTCAGCTCCACCGGCGCACCGTCCCGTGTCAGCAGCCTCTCGCCGACCAGGAGGCTGAACGGCCCGAACGAGATGATTTCGTTTGCTTGTTTTTCTTGCGCAACCGGCGTCATCGTTGGCGTCGTGTCTTTATCACGCACACACTCGTTTCGCACTTTAGCGACCGCCGGCGTGGATGGAAACACCGCCTTACTGGAATGAAGCATCAAAGATTTCCACGTCGATCGGGGCGGGCTTTGCGATCACGGTTCCGTCAGCGGCACGCATGAGCGAACGCCGAAGCGTCGGAACCACGATGCCCGAGAACGCCTGGTGCGCCCACGAATAGTGCGCGACGGCATTGCCGAACAGGTCGTGATCGGTTCGACGCTGCAGGCCGGTTTCGTCGAAGTAGAATATCTGCTCGGAGGAGTGCGTAACGATGTCGGGTGGAAACCAGGCGCGAAGACGCCGCCATACCTGGCCATGCTCATGCCAGGGCGTCAGTTCTTCGACCTTAACGTGCGGATGCGCGAGCAGGAACGGCGTGGTCAGATAATTCCAGATGGAAAAGCCGCAGAAGAAGACAAGATGCTGTTCATCCGACAGCGGGTCCTTGCCATTGCTCGGCAATGTCAGGCTGGGGTGGTCCCACGTCCGCAAGACCTTTCCGTCGAGACTTTCGATGGTGACGCAATCCGGCTCGTACAAGGCCGAGTGTTCGGGGCCGGTGAGCCCGGTAAACCGCACCGATTGCGTATAGATTGATCCTTCCGCGACCAGATCCTTGAAGCGACCGGACTGTCCGAAGCGGGAAAACAGCGTGCCCTCGATTGAAAGATGCAGCGTAAACCGTCTCAAGCCGTTCCAGCGCGCCAACCCGCCGCTGGCTTCGATCGCGTCATCAAGTAGTGCCATGCTGCGCCAATTCCGTGAGGGACCAGCCGTCCGGTCGTTCCCAACCATGACGCCTCGGTGGCGGTTTGGCGTGTTAGAAGTTGTTAAGAGTTGCGAGCTTTGCTGGGGCGGTATCTTATTGATATATCGTGATATTTCTTGCGGGATCAAGGTTCGCTGCGGACCTCGGTCGAAGCGTCAGCGCGAAAGGGCGTCCAGCAACCCGGTCGCCTTGCGCATATCGGCGATCTGAAGGCCTTCAGTGAACGACGCGTGCACCGGCTTTAGAACCTGCCGCGCCTCTTTCTTCCGTTCCTGTCCGATCCTCAGCCGCGCCAGGCTGATCGCGTTTCGTAGTTCCCAGAACCGCGCGCCCTGCTGCCTGGCCAGTTCAAGCGCTTCTGCAAAGCACTGCTCGGCGCGTGATGGATTTTCCCTGTCCTTCAGCAGCAACTCGCCTTTGATGCGCAGGAGTTCCGGGACGTACCATTGTTCCTGTCTGGTCTTGCAGCGCGCCAGGGTCTCGTCGACAGCCGTAAGCCCCTGACCGACTTCATTGGCGTCGCCGAGACAGGCCGCGAATTCACCCAGCAAGAGCAGGAAGCGCGGCAAGAATTGGGCGTCGCCGGCCCGGTGAAGTTCGTTGCGAAACAACGCCAGCCCGTCATCGACGCCCCCGCGCTTGGTGATGACCATGGCGTTGAATGCGCCTGCCCAAAGCCGCCAAAGGCGTATTGCGTAGCGCTCGGCATGTTCGAGCAGAGCCGTCCCGTGGCGCTCAGCGGCGTCAAAATCGCCGGCCAGGAAGGCGATCGGGCACGCGCTCTGCCCGAGCACGCTGCAGAAGGTCAAGGCGTGTTCGTTCGCGCGTCCCTCCTCGATATTGCTCGCGACCAGGCCCAGCGCCTGATCGGCGAGACCTTGCAGCCACAGAATGCGGGCGCGGAAGTAATGCGTCGATATCCGCAGGTCGAGCGGAAATATCCTGGGCTTCTCGGCCAGCAGGTGCAGGGTGGAGTCGACGCTGTCGATGTGGCGGCGTGCGTTGTTCTGGTCACCGAGATAGTGCAGCGACACGGCCAGAAGGCGATCGGCCAGCATCCGGTCAGTACGATCGGGGGAGCTTGCCGCAGCTTTCTCGAAACGATGAGCGAAGTCGAGCGCCTTGCCGAACGCTCCGTTGTTGAATTGATCGATACACAGGCCCCAAAGGGCGCGCAGCCGATACTCCTTGTCATCGAGCCGGTCTGCCAACTCGAGGGTGCTTGCAAGCGCAGGGCCCGCCTCCCGCGCGCGGCCTTCTCCGTACATCAATGACCAGCCCAGCGCCGCCGAAAGCTGCATGCGCAGGCGTCCATGGTCGGCTGCGTCCTCGTCAAGCTTGGCGAGCGCGAGCTCGGCGCGCTCGCGACATTCGCCGAACAGGGAAAGGCGTATCCACAGCGGCACGACGGCGGCGCTCAGCACGACGCCAAGCGCAGGGTCGCCGTCGGGGGAGAACGCCCAGTCCAGTGCGGCACGAACGTTGTCAATCTGCCGGCCGTAGGCGGCAAGCCATTCGGCGACCGGGCGCTTCTCCCATTCGGCTTCGGCCTGCTCGAACAGATTTCGAAAATATTCCGCATGCCGTCGCGCGAACAACGCGGTCTCGCCGGCTTCCTTGAGCTTGTCGAGACCATAGGCGCGGGTTGTGTCGAGCAGACGGTAGCGCAGCAGGCGTTCCGCGAAGGGCGTTGCGATCAGCGATTTCGCCACCAGATTGGCGATGGCCTCAACGGCCTCGGGTTCGCTCACCCCTTCACCGGCCGCGACCGCCAACGCCGCTTCGAGCGTGAACGGCCCGACGAAGACCGACAATCGGCGCAGGGTGGCTGCTTCCGCAGCGGGCAGCAGATCGTAGCTCCAGCCGAGCGCGGCACTCAGGGTCTGATGCCGGGGCACCGCGGTGCGCCGACCCTGCCACAACAGCGAAAAGCGGCTGTTGAGCAGAGAGGCGATGCCGGCAATGCCGTAGGCATTGACCCGTCCGGCCGCAAGCTCGATCGCGAGCGCAATGCCATCCAGGCGCCGGCAGATTTCGGCGACCAGCGGTGCCTCTTCGTCGTTCAGCTCGAACTCGCCCAGGCTTGCGGCGATGCGCTCGACAAACAATTGCGCCGCGGGGTAGGCGAGGACGTCAGCGACGCCGACCCCACCCTGTTGCGGCGGACAATCCAGCGGCAGCAGCCGATAGACCCGCTCGCCCTCGGTGCGAAAGGACTCGCGGCTGGTGGCGAGAATATGAAGTTCGCCGGCCTCTCTCACCAGGGTTTCCGCAAGCGGCGCGAGCATATCGAGCACATGCTCGCAACTGTCGAAGATCAACAGCATGCGCTTGTCGCGCAGAAATGCCAGCAGGCCCGGCGCGGGATCCAGCGTATTGACGCTGGTCAGTCCAAGCCCCGACGCGATAGCGCTCGGTACCAGCCGAGCATCCCGGAGGGAGCCGAAATCGACGAAGAAAATCCGGCCACCGAAAGCCTCGAGTTGGCGATGTCCGATCGCAACGGCGACCGAGGTCTTGCCGATGCCGCCGGGCCCGACAACGGTAACAAAGCGATGCAGTCCAAGCTCTGCAGATATCCGCTCGATCGTCTCCGTTCTTCCGATCATCTTGGCAAGGGGCATGGGCAGGGAGGAAGCCCTGGTCGTCTTGTCAGCGACAGGAGGAGGAGCTCTCGTCGCCGCGGCACGTGTGAATGGCGCGGCAAAGCAGTAGCCGCGGCCCGGAACATTCACGACATAGCGCGCACTGTCTGCGCCATCCGCGAGCGCCTTGCGCAACGCGGTGATATGGAACCGCAGACTGCCTTCGTCCACGTTCACGTCAGCCCAGACCCGTTCGACCAGCTCTCGCTTGCTCACGACCTCACCGGCGCGCTCGGCCAGGAAGATCAGGATGTCGAGCGCGCGGCCGCCGATATGGATGGGAACACCGTCCTTCTCCAGCAGCCGCGCAGCTGGAAGCAGCCGGAACGGGCCGAAGGAGATGGCTGCGTCCTCGGTACCATCGCGGGGCACGCTGTCGCCTCTTGCTGAGACCGCCGGGCTTTGAAATGCATCCCGGAAGGGTTTGGCTAATCGTTAGCCTTTTCGTGAGGTTACAACAATCAGCTTTCAATAAGTCGTGATCGAGGCGTCCTTCGCGCGTTCTGATTCCCGGTCGGAAACAAAATGTTCCCTGAAAGAAATCAGCGCGCGGAGCCTTTCTAACAACATTATGCAACATCTAACGAGCCAGGCAGGCTTCATTCGTCCACGATACGGTCGAGGCGCGCACAACCTTTGACGTGCGAACGCGCGCGTAGATCGAGGAGAAGTTGCATGCGCGAGGATGCCGTCATCGCTGGTCTGAAGAACGGCCTGGCGGAGCGGTCCGACGACTGGGAGGTGACCTTGCGCAAGGCGCACCACCGCACACTGACGCTGCTCGTGGCGGGGCTACGCCTTGATTTGGTACGCGGCAGTGGTGCGACATTTCCAAAATCAGTCGACCGCTTCGAGGAACGCATCCTCGCCTTTGGTCGGCTCCATCATCTGCTGTCGAACGGCCCCGGCAACCAGCCGACGGCCGTCGTGGGTTATTTCGAGGAGCTATGTGGCGCACTGTCGGCGGCCATTCTCGAACCGAGCGGCACTCGCTGCGAAGTGGCGATCGAGGACGGGCTGTTGTGCTTGGAGCAATGCCATCGGCTCGCGCTCATCGTAACCGAGCTGGTCACCAATGCGGCAAAACCTGCGTTGCCGAACAGCAAGCCCGGCGTGATTCGTATCAAAGCGCGTTATTGGGACGGCTCCTGGCATTGCTCGGTTGCCGATAACAGAACCGGCACAACCGGCGCCAGGCAGGGCGCAGGCGGACGAATCCTCTACGCACTGGCACGGAGCATCGGGACGAAGACGACCATGCGATCGGGCCGCCGCGGCACCGCCGTCACCGCAATTTTGCCGGCCGCGCTTTAACACGACTGAGCCGCGAAATTGGCTGAAGCTATCTCGCGGGGCGCGCAAGACGTACTAGGATGCGTTGGCGCGGGCGGATCCTGGGGAGCAGTTCATGGCAGCCATCAACAATATAGCCGATCTTCTTGTGGCGACGCTGGAGCAGGCAGGGATCAAGCGCATCTACGGCATCGTCGGCGACAGCCTGAACGGCCTGACGGAAGCGTTGCGCCGCAAGGGTACGATCGAATGGATCCATGTGCGGCACGAGGAAGTGGCGGCGTTTGCGGCCGCCGGCGAAGCGGACATGACCGGCACGCTGGCCGTTTGTGCGGGCTCGTGTGGGCCGGGCAATCTGCATCTCATCAACGGGCTGTTCGACGCCCATCGCAGCCGCCTTCCCGTGCTCGCGATCGCCGCACAAATTCCGTCAGCCGAAATCGGCGGCGGCTATTTCCAGGAAACCCATCCGCAAAATCTGTTTCAGGAGTGCTCGCATTATTGCGAGCTCATCTCCGATGCGAGCCAGCTGCCTTATGTGCTTGAAAACGCGATCCGCGCCGCGGTGGGCTTGCGCGGTGTTTCGGTCGTTGCGATTCCCGGCGATGTCGCCTTTCGCGCACCGCCGAAGCGCGCACTGTCGACGCCGCGCTCGCTTGCGCTCGCTCCGCCCAGGATCACGCCCGACGCGGAGCATTTGAAGGCGCTGGCTGCGATGCTCAATGACGCAAAGCAGATCACGCTGTTCTGCGGCAGGGGATGCGCGGGCGCGCATGCCGAGCTGATGCAGCTCTGCGAGACCCTGAAGAGCCCGATGGTGCATGCGCTCGGCGGCAAGGAGCATGTCGAATACGATAACCCTTACGACGTCGGCATGACCGGCTTCATCGGCTTCTCGTCGGGATATGCGGCCATGCATGCCTGCGACGTCCTGCTGATGCTCGGCACCGATTTTCCCTACAAGCAGTTCTTTCCGGCGGACTGCCAGATCGCGCAAATTGACATCAGGCCGGAAAATCTCGGGCGGCGCTGCAAGCTCGACCTCGGCGTGGTCGGCGATGTCAAATTGGCCATCGAAGCGCTGTTGCCGCTGCTCAAGCCCAGGAGCGAGCGCAAGCATCTCGACGACGCGATTGCGCATTACAAGAAGGCGCGGGAAGGGCTCGAACTCGCTGGCGCAGGGCACGCCCGGCCGCAAGCCGATCCATCCGCAATATCTCGCTCGCGTCATCAGTGAAGAGGCGAGCGACGATGCGGTGTTCACCTTCGATGTCGGCACGCCGACGGTGTGGGCGGCACGCTATCTGAAAGTGAACGGCCGTCGCCGGCTGATCGGGTCGCTCTCGCACGGCTCGATGGCGAACGCCATGCCGCAGGCGATCGGGGCACAGGCTTGCCAACCCGGCCGTCAGGTGATCTCGCTGTCGGGCGATGGCGGTTTCACCATGCTGATGGGCGATCTCATCACGCTCACCCAGATGAAGCTGCCGGTGAAGGTGGTCATCTTCAACAACGGCGTGCTCGGCTTTGTCGCGCTGGAGATGAAGGCAGCCGGCTTCGTCGACACCAATGTCGAGTTGCAAAATCCTGATTTCGCGGCGATGGCGAAGGCGATGGGGATTTTTGCGCGCCGGGTCGAGGATCCCGGCGAGCTGCCGGGCGCGGTGAAGGAAATGCTCGCCCATGACGGACCGGCGCTGCTGGATGTCGTCACGGCGAAGCAGGAGCTTTCGATGCCGCCGACGATCACGCCGGAGGAAATCAAGGGCTTCAGCCTCTGGATTCTGCGCGCGGTGATGAGCGGGCGCGGCGACGAGGTGATCGATCTCGCCAAGACCAATCTGCTGCCGCGCTAGCGCATGATCCGGAAAAGTGGGCACCGGTTTTCCCTCGCGACAAACGCGAAGCGTTTGCGCGGAGATCATGCGCAAAACCAGAATCTAGGGCGCGGGTTGCGGTCCGTTTTGCCGCCGCTCGTAACCGCTAACGGCTTCTAACAAGCCATAACGGGCTATTTTGCCGCGCCTGCGCCAGTCTCACCCCACAGCAGGCAGCCGGACCCATCGATGCGTTCGGCCAAACCAGGGGAGATGCACGATGCGCGCGCGAACAGGCACCAAGGTGATCAACGACGACCGGCGCGACATCGATTTCATGGTGAGGGACAGCAAGCGATTTCCGGACTCCGGCAACTGGGGATACGCCCAGTTCAACTATGAAGCCGCCTCCGACACGTTCAAGCCCGTGGGCACCGGCACGGATTGCGGCTACGCGTGCCACACGATTGTGCAGGCCAAGGACTACGTCTTCACGGCGTATCCGAAGCGGTGAGCCGCGAGACGAGTTGTGCCGCTAACGACTGCTAACAATCGATAACGGGCAATTTCTCGAAGTTTGCGGCACCGTCAACGTGCGTAACGTCAAACTTCAGATCGGACCCAAAATGGATCAACCCGAGAACGCGCCCGCTTCCGAGATCGCCGGCAAAGTGATCTACATGGCGAAGACCCATACGATCGGCGGCCGCGAAAACGGCGTCTCCCGCAGTTCCGATGGCCGGCTCGACGTCAAGCTGTCGCTGCCCGGCTCGCGGCGGATCGGCACCAATCCGGAACAGCTGTTCGCCGCCGGCTGGTCGGCCTGTTTCGAAAGCGCGATCGGCTTTGCCGCGCGCAAGTACAACGTTGCCTTGACCGCCGTCGTCATCGATGCCGAGGTGGATCTGATCCTCGCTGGAGCCAATGATTATTCCATCAGTGCACGCTTCAACATCAGCATGCCGGGTGTCGATCGCAAGGTCGCCGAGCAGCTGGTCGCGGATGCGGAGAAGCTCTGTCCCTATTCGAAGGCCACGCACGGCAATGTCGGCGTCGTCTTCAATTTGATTTGAGACATGACGAACGACATCTCTTGGTAAGACGAACCGTCCCGCGTGACCGTCACGTGACGCGGGTCCAACAGCAAGAAGGAGAGGTACATGGCCTTTACCGTCAATATCAACGGAACCGCGCACGGCATCGATGCCGACGGCGACACGCCGCTGCTTTGGGTGCTGCGCGACGTGCTCGGGATGACCGGAACCAAGTTCGGCTGCGGCATGGCGCTGTGCGGTGCCTGCACCGTGCATGTCGATGGCACCGCCACCCGTTCCTGCATCACCACCCTCGACAGCATCGGCGACTCCAAAATCACGACGATCGAGGCGATCGGAGCGACGCCCCCGGGCGCCAAAATCCAGAAGGCCTGGCTCGACCATGAGGTGCCGCAGTGCGGTTATTGCCAGTCCGGCCAGATCATGTCGGCGGCGGCGCTGCTCGCAGAAAACCCGCATCCCAAGGACACCGACATCGACGATGCCATGAGCGGCAACATCTGCCGCTGCGGCACCTACACCCGCATCCGCGAAGCGATCAAGCTCGCCGCGCAATCGAACGGCTAAGGAGGCTGACCATGATCCTCGATCGCATCGCCTCCCGCGCCGCTGACGTCAATCTTTCCCGCCGCAACTTTCTGGTCAGTAGCGCCGCTGTCGGCGGCGGCCTCGTGCTGAGCCTGAGCCTGCCGATCGGCCCGAGCGAAGCCGTAGGCATCGAAAATTTTGCGCCGAACGCCTTCATCCGCATCGGCAGCGACGGCCAGATCGTGCTCACCATGCCCTATGTCGAGATGGGGCAGGGCACCTACACCTCGATCCCCATGCTGATCGCCGAAGAGCTTGAAGTCGGCCTCAAGCAGGTGAAACTCGAACACGCGCCGCCGAACGAGAAACTCTACGCCAACCCGCTGCTGGGAGTGCAGGCGACCGGCAATTCCAACGCCATTCGCGGCGCCTGGAAACCGCTGCGCGAAGCCGGCGCCACCGCGCGGGTGATGCTGATCGCGGCCGCCGCCAAGCGCTGGGGCGTGGACGTCAAATCCTGCCATGCGCAGGAGGGCGAGGTAATCCACACGTCAACCGGGCGCAAGCTGAAATACGGCGAGCTCGCCGCCGACGCTGCGAAAATTCCGGTGCCGACCAACGTGACGCTGAAGAGGCCGGAAGACTTCAAGCTGATCGGCACGCCGGCCAAGCGACTTGACATAGCGGGCAAGGTCGATGGCAGCGCGGTCTATGGCATCGACGCGCGGCCGCCCGGTGTGAAGATCGCAACGCTGGCGCAATCTCCGGTGTTCGGCGGGCGGGTGAAGAGCGTGGATGATACGGCGGCAAAGGCTGTCAAGGGCGTGCGCCAGATCGTCCGGCTCGATGATGCGGTCGCCGTCGTGGCCGACCACATGGGCGCCGCGAAGAAAGGACTGGAAGCGCTCAAGATCGAATGGGACGAGGGCGCTCATGCCGGGCTCGGCACGGCGGATGTTGCCCGCGAGCTCGAGCAAGCGACACTCAAGACAGGTGCGGTCGCGCAAACCATCGGCGACGCCGACAAGGCGATGGCTGACGCGGCGACCAGGGTCGAGGCGACGTATCAGCTGCCGTTCCTGGCGCATGCCACCATGGAGCCGATGAACTGCACGGTGCATTTCCGCGGAAGCGAATGCGAAATCTGGCTCGGCACCCAGGCCATCGCGCGGGTGCAGTCGATGGCCGCAAACGCTGCCGGCCTGCCGGTCGAGAAAGTCATCGTCCACAATCATCTGATCGGCGGCGGCTTCGGCCGCCGACTGGAGGCCGACGGCGCGGTCCGCGCGGTCGAGATCGCCAAGCAGGTCGATGGTCCCGTGAAAGTGGTGTGGACACGCGAGGAAGACATCCAGCACGACATGTACCGGCCCTATTGGTTCGACCGCATCGCCGCGGGCCTCGACAAAGACGGCAAGCCATTGGTCTGGACCAACCGCTTCGCGGGCTCTTCGGTGATTGCGCGTTGGCTGCCGCCTGGGTTTGCGAACGGGCTCGATCCCGATACCACGGAGGGCGCGATCGACCTGGTCTACAGCCTGCCGAACTTCCACGTCGAATATGTGCGGGTCGAACCGCCGGGCATTCCGACCGCGTTCTGGCGCAGCGTCGGTCCCTCGCACAACGTCTTTGTCACCGAAAGCTTCATCGACGAGCTGGCGGCTGCCGCCAAACAGGATCCGGTTGCCTATCGCCGCGCGCTGCTCGACCGCAATCCGCGGGCGAAGGCCGTGCTCGATCTCGCCGCCGAAAAATCCGGCTGGGGTCAGCCGCTGCCCAAGGGTCGCGGCCGCGGCATCGCGCTGCAGTTCGCGTTCGGCAGTTACCTCGCGCAGGTCGCCGAGGTCGAGGTGGCGAAGGACGGCACCGTTCGCGTCCATCGCGTGGTCGCAGCGATGGATTGCGGCACCGTGGTCAATCCCGACACGGTGCAGGCGCAGATCCAGAGCGGCGTCAATTTTGGCGTGACGGCCGCGCTCTATGGCGAGATCACGCTCAGGAATGGCCGTGTCGAACAGACCAATTTCGACACCTACCAGATCCTGCGCATCAACGAGGCGCCGACCATCGAGGTTCACGTCGTCAAGAGCTCGGAGGCGCCGGGCGGCATGGGCGAGGCCGGGACCTCGGGCATCGTTCCCGCAATTGCCAACGCCGTATTTGCGGCGACGGGAAAACGGCTGCGCAAGATGCCGATCGAGCCAACGCGTTGAAGCAGGTTTGAGACTGACCGCAATCGCGCGGCCATCTTCCGATGCTCATTCCGACAGGGAGATACACAATGTCCCGTCCACATCAGCCAGACGAGTTCGACTTTCCGAGCGATCCTGCCCGAAGACATCGAGTGGAAACCGTTCCCGGCATTTCCGCCCGGGGCACGGCTTGCGGTCATGGTCGGCCATCCCGCTGAACCCGGTCCTTACGTGGTCAGGGTCAAGGTGCCCTCCGGCACCAAGCTGATGCCGCACAAGCATCCGGAAGATCGAATTTACACGGTCATGTCGGGTGTGTTCTATATCGGCCTCGGCGAGACCTTCGACGGCGACAAGGTGAAGGCTTATCCGCCCGGCAGCGTCATCGTCCTGCCCGGCGAGACCTGGCATTTTCACTGGGCGAAGTCCGGCGAATACGTCACGCAGGTGACGGCGATCGGCCCGCTCGGCCTCGAATATCACGACCCGCACGACGATCCGCGCGAGCAGGCCCATGTTGGTCCGGCCGCCAGTCATTGAGTACGATCAGGCAATGGCGCTCACGGTTGCGGAGAGATCGCGATGACCGAAGCCTATGAGATCGTCGATCACAGCTATGACGTCGTGATCGTCGGCGCAGTAAAACGCGGAGCAGGTGCGGATCAGTTCATCGCACAACACATATCCATCGACGACCGGTGTATGCTTCTTTCCTTTATGATGCGTGCGTGACTTTTGCAGGCACGCGGCAGCTTCCTTGGGAACGTTAGACTCGGAAATGCGCTGCATGGGCATGCCTCTCAAAAAGAAGGTTCGACCCGATACGACCTTTCCTTTGACCTGAAGGCGCGCCGTCAATTTTCCCGTTTCGGTTTCAGCCACGCTGATTTCTTGTTGTCCGTCCGAAGCGTTTAGAGTGTGGGGAATTGTGAAGCGAAGCCGCTTGCAGCTACCGCCTTCAGCCGCTCGAGCAATGTTAGGCTCAAGCATCAGAGCCAGGCAGGTTAGCAGCAGAAGCAATCTCAACGATCGCGTTGACTTAGATAGATGGCTTCGCATATCGGCTCTCCAATCATGAATGTCGGTAGAACGCCGCAATCAACGTTCGGTGCCAGTTTGCATTCTTTGCAATCTCCAATCTGCGCGACATTTTGACCCTTCTCTTTCGCAGCGGCTCTCGTCGCGAGTGCATTTGGATCGGGCGAAAAATTCCTGCCCCTGACTAGGGTCATTCTTTTGCTACCTGGCTTATGTGGCCCCGACCAAAAGGTCTTCGTGTCTGAAAACGAAAACGGCGACTCTTGCCAGCCGCCGAATTCGCTACATCAGAGCCTTGATGATTGCGGCGATGCCGAATAGGCATCCCGCAACATTGACGTTGATGCACACGGTGACGAGGGCAGTTGGCGTTGCCAAATCTGCTGCCAAAATACGAAAGGCACCTCGCGGCGCCGTCCAATTTCCAAACAAGCGATTGAACTTGCT
>CAWJYQ010000035.1:0-64505 GCA_963847045.1 uncultured Alphaproteobacteria bacterium
CGGTGACGACGATTTCCAGAAGGCTCTGCCAGCGGGAACGTTCGAGGCCCGTGGAAAGCTTGCGCGTGATGAGCTTTGAACCGCCGGCCAACACGAACATCAGTGCCCACGTGAACACGATTGTCCCGTTCAGCTTGAATAACCCGTATTGCCAGAAGATCATCTCATCGGGACTAAGGCGCATATCTGGCTTCCTGTACCGGGACGCTTTGGTTATCTCCGGCCGAGCGGGTCAGCCGCGTCACCACCAGGCGCGCGATGACAAATCCAGCGAGACAAAGCAGCAGCCGCTCCCAGTGACCGCCGGAAACGAAGTAAAATCCGGCCAAGACGATGCTCATCCGCAGCAGCAGGCTGCTGAAGAACCAAAGCGCCGGCTGCTCCGACGAAACACCCTTGCGCACCGTCCACCAGAGACCGCCGAAGAAAATGGTGCCCAGCAACATGCCCGCCGACAATGACAGCGCCAGCAGCAAAACCTCATTCATCGCCATCCTCCCGTTCGTCTCGCATGGCTTTGTCTTCCTTCGCTACCCAATGCCACGCATTGAAGCAGCCGATCGCGAGCCCGGCCACCAGCAGCGCCAGCGTCCAGACATGCTTTCCCGGATAATGCCGGTCGAGCCACAGACCGAGCGCTGCGCCGAGCAGCGTTGGAATTGCCACTGACCAGCCAATCAGCCCCATCATGCCCAAGCCGAACCAGACGCCCTGTGCTGAGTGGCGCCGCGCCCTCAGCTTGCGTGCCGCCTTCGCACCAACCTCCTCACTGAGCGCCAGCTTCGGCTTCAAGAGCTTGTTTTGGGGTTCGTCAGGCATTGTGAAACGTCGCCATGCGGCGCATGAGATCGCCTTCCATTTTCGCCAAAACCGAGCGCACATTCTTCTCCTGCTCGTCCAGGTGTAGAAACTCGCGCTGCACCGCCTCACGCAAGTGGCCGAGGTTCGTTCCGGCAATGGCGTTCCGGACGGAAACGAGCACGTCCGAGCCGGTCTTCACCAGCACACCTTCGTCCACGGCCACGTACGCCTCGCCCTCTATCTTCGTCTCAAAGATCAGAATTCCAGGTGCGAGCGCCGCCACGCAATCCAGTCGGTGCGGCAAGAGTCCAAACGAGCCCTCGTGCGTCTCTGCGACGATGCGGGACACCCCGTTCTTTTCGGCAAAGATTTGGAAGGGCAAGAGAACCTTAAGATTCATGAGCGTCGCCGGCATGTTCGAGCGTCGGTTGAGGTTTTGCTCCAGGTATAGGATGCAGCTCTGGTATCGCTTTGGCCGCCGCGGTCACGTCGGCGTTGGCCTTTGACTTAGGTTCAGTTGCCGCCGTAACCGTGCCAGCCTTCGATTTTCCCTTGGCTTCGTTGATCGCCCCGATCATGTAGAGCGCACTCTCCGGATAGTCCTTGAATTCGTCGCGCAAGATTCGCTCACAGCCGTCCAATGCGTCCTCCAGACTGACGAGTTTGCCGTCGAGCCCGGTAAACTGTTTGGTCGTAAAAAACGGCTGGGTCAGGAACCGCTCCAGGCGGCGGGCACGGGCGACGACATTGCGGTCCTCAGGCGAAAGCTGCTCAAGACCCAGCATGGAAATGATGTCCTTGAGTTGAGCGTATTGCGCGAACGTCCGCCGGATTTCCTGTGCCAAAGCGTAGTGCCGAGCGCCGACGATGCCCGGTGTGGCCATCTTGGAATTGGATTGCAGGGGATCGATGGCTGGGAACAGCCCTTCGCTTGCCCGCTTGCGGGAGAGCACGATCGACGCGGAGAGATGCGAGAACGTGTGCACGGCCGCCGGATCGGTGAAATCGTCCGCCGGCACGTACACCGCCTGAATCGAGGTGATCGCGCCGGTGTCGGTATTGGCGATGCGCTCTTCCAACCTTGACAGCTCAGTGCCCATGGTCGGTTGATAGCCCAAGCGCGACGGCATCTGGCCCATCAAGCCAGACACTTCCATTCCGGCCTGGATGAAGCGAAAAATGTTATCGATCAGTAGCAGCACATCGCGATGCTCATCGTCGCGGAAATACTCGGCCATCGTCAACGCCGCATGGCCTACGCGGAAGCGGGCGCCCGGCGGCTCATTCATCTGACCGAATACCATCACCATGTTCGGCAGCACGCCGGCTTCCTTCATCTGAAGGTAAAGCTCCTGACCCTCGCGACAGCGTTCGCCGATGCCGCAAAAAATACTCACGCCTTCGTGTTGCCCGACCATGTTGTAAATCATCTCGGTGAGCAACACCGTCTTTCCCACGCCTGCCCCGCCGAACAGGCCCGCCTTGCCGCCACGCTCCAATGGCATGAGAACATCGATAGCCTTGATGCCCGTTTCGAAGACTTCAGACTTGGTCGATCGTCGTGCCAGCGGCGGCGACGGCTGATGCACAGATCGCCATTGGCAATCCGACAACGCAGTTCCGCGGTCGATGACGTTGCCAAACACGTCGAACATGCGGGAGAGAACTTCTTTGCCGACTGGCACCTCTAGCGGGCCACCCGTGTCCTGCACTGCCATGCCGCGAGCAAGACCTTGCGTGGGTGTCAGCGCAATCCCACGCACGTGACGCGCATCCAGTTGCGCCAGCACCTCGATGACGATCTGCCCCTTATCGCCAGCTCGCAACACCGAGTAGATCGGCGGCAAATGCTCGTCGAACCGGACATCCACGACACTACCGCGGACCGAGACAATCGCGCCGAGGGATCGAGCCTTGCCAGCTTCTTGTGCGAGCATATTCAGCCTTTTCGTAACGGCGAGATCAGGCGAACCAATGGCTCCATGCTCGATAACGACGTGTCAGGAGAGGCTAAGGGATAAGCAGTTGGTCAGCGCAGATCGACGGACATTGCAATAGCAAAGGGGAGAGAACGACGGACCCTAGCAAAATCCTAGAACCGAACGAAGGGAGGTCGTTGATATGGCTCAATGGAGCGGATAGCCAGCACGCTAATTTTAACTTTTGAAGTAATTTAAGAGACAGAACACGATCGCGTGAAGTTGACCGTGACCGCGCGTTTGGTGAGGCGCGACATAAGGCATACCTTCTCGAGTCTTTTGGTACCAGGGCAAGCTGAGTCGACACTCCAGGGGATAGCGACCATGGCGACGGAAATATGCGTACCGAAAATAGCGGCGTCCGCAACCAAGGCGTCGATCGGACGATGGTTCAAGCGGATCGGAGACCCGGTCAGCCTTGATGAACCGCTGGTTGAGATCGAAACCGACGGCACGACTGTCGAAGTTACAGCGCCAGCTACCGGCGTGTTGTCAGATATTCTCTTGAGAGACGGCGAAGGCGTAAAGGCAGATACGTTGCTGGGAACGATTACAGAGTACGGGAGTGGCAGCAAGACCTCTGGCGCGCGCTGAACGGGAGGACCATCACCTCTCGGGGGCAACTAAATGCCGGTGACCTATCGATGCGCTGCCGGATGTGGTCACTCATGGCGTCCGATGAATGACGGCCTCAGCGTTTTCCCCGACGCTGAGGCTTCTATCTCGCGGCGATCGCGCCTAAGCCTCGATGATAACCTTGAGCGCCTTGGTCTTGGCGGCGCTGCCGAAGGTCTCGTAAGCATCGAGAATCTTGTCGAGCTTGAATCGATGCGTGATGAGGCGCTTGGGGTCGATCTTGTGAGCCCCGACGGTCTTGAACAGCATCGGTATGGTCACGGTGTCGACCAGCCGCGTGGTGATCGAAATGTTGCGGTCCCACAGCTGCTCCAGATGGAGATCGACCTTCTTTCCATGCACGCCGATATTGGCGATGGCGCCCCCGGGGGCTACGATTTGTTGACACAGTTCAAACGTGACCGGAATGCCTACAGCCTCGATTGCGCTATCGACGCCGCGCTTGCCGGTCATCTTCATGACCGTCTCTAGAGCCTTCCCGTCGGCGCTGTTGATGGTTGCTGTGGCACCAAACCGTTTGGCTACTTCGAGGCGGTTGTCGTCAAGATCGATCATGATGATCTCGGCCGGCGAATAGAACTGCGCGGTGAGGAGCGCTGCGAGTCCGATCGGGCCGGCTCCCACGATCGCCACGGTGGTTCCCGGTGCAACCTTGCCGTTGAGCACGCCGCACTCGAAGCCGGTTGGCAAGATATCGCTGAGCATTACCAGCGCTTCCTCGTCAGCGCCGTCTGGAATGGGATAAAGGCTGGTGTCGGCGTAGGGAATGCGGACAAACTGGGCCTGGGTACCGTCGATGGTGTTGCCGAGGATCCAGCCGCCGGTCGTGCAATGGGAATACATTTGCTTCCGGCAGTATTCGCATTTGCCGCAGGCACTGACGCAGGAGATTAGAACGTGGTCTCCCACCTTGAATGCCGTCACCGCCGATCCAACCTGCTCGACAGTCCCGACGCCCTCGTGACCGAGAATGCGACCCGGCTTGCAAGTCGGCACGTCACCCTTGAGGATGTGCAGATCGGTACCGCAAATTGTCGTCTTGGTGATCTTGACGATCGCGTCCGTGGGCGCCGTGATGTCGGGCTTCGGATGGTCCTCCAAAGCTTTCTTGCCAGGCCCCTGATACACGAGGGCCTTCATCATGCCGGCCGTTGCGGCGCGCATTGCTGGTTTCGGCATCGTTTCTGTAGCCACAGTCTGTCACCTTCCAGTAACTCGGCCGATGATCTGGACTTGACCTCAGCGGATAGCGATTGAACGCGACTGCAATTCTGAACTTGTTCACGCACTGGTCGTTCCTTCGTAATTCCGATCCCTCCTTGAAATACATTTCGTCCGCTTTTGATCTGGATCAAAGTGTTGGCGCGGCTATCGTTGCAGGCGAAGTCGCGCGCGCGGCTCTAGGCACACGGTCGAATTGGCGGGAGAAGTTATCGTGTCTCCTCATTCGTGGCCGTGGCGGTCGCGAAGGACTGGAATGGAGAACTGAAAGTTGCGCCAAACTATCGACTTCAGAGGGTCTTATTTTGTAGATGCGCTCGCGCTTGCTTGAAACGCTTTCGGGTAGCGGTGCTGTGCATTTCCCGCATGGTCCGCACTGGTTTTGGCGCGTCCGTCGAATGCGTAGTTGAATACAGTAGCGGGCCTCAACAAGGCCTATGAATTGCAGACGTGACCGCCTGAAAGGAGATCTATTGTGAAAACGTACGTCGGGAGCATTGGCGGGAAAACGGCATTGGTATTTCGCGCTGAGGATGACGACAAAGCGCGCGCGACGAACCGATGACTGATGGCAGAGTCCCAATTCGTTAAATTTTCATTAATGAGCAATTTTGACCATTCGCTCGCGCTGGGCTGCGGCATGATAGTTTGATCACCGCTCTGATCTCGGCATCCATCGGTGACAGAGAGTGTTGTGCTCCCGCCTGATCGAAACGCGGGGCGCATCACATGCCCGAAATTCAGCCTATCCAGCAGCAGCCCGTCCCAGTGCGGTGCCGGTTCGCGATGACCGCCGCAGACGCGCATTTGAGCCATGAGTTCTGCATGTTTGAGTTTCCCGAGTGTGAGGGATGCCCAAAGGCGATGCACCTCCTCAAGACGGTTGGAAGTTCGGAAGACCCCTTGAAGTCGATGGTTTTGAGCGGGTGGATTGCAGGCGCCTCCCGCCCCCAAAAATGTAGCTTTGCGCACAATCAGGGAGGTCCGCTGATGGACTTCATTCACCAACAAAACCTGACCCTCTTCAAGAAGCGTCTCGCGGAGCCGCACACCGACGCGGAGCGAGAAGTACTTATGAGATTGCTGACGGATGAGCAGGCGAAAGAACCATCGCCCCCAAATGGAATTCTCAAGCCGCGTTGATCTGCACCAAGCAACTGCCGCCAGGCTGGCCTATTTATAAGTGAGTGCAAGGACCCTCGGCTGGATCGACCTCCCCAAGGCGCGCGCCCCACCAGCCGGCAGTTCTGACACAAACGGCCTCGGTGCGCCGACCTCACCGAGACCGTCTAAAGCTTTGCTTGCTGCCGGAATCCGTCATCGTCAGGAGCAGAATATGGCCCTCCTAAGACGCGAGTTGTACCGTCAAGTTGGAGGCCCTGAGGTCACCCACGCTTATCGTTGCGCGCTGGTCTTCGATACGGACACCAAAAGCTTGTATGTCGAGCGCGAGGTGGCACATTTAGACGCGCGCGTTGGCGGCACGATGGAGATGCAAACCGCCGCAATGGATATCGCGGATTATCTGAGGCAAGGCGGCCAAACAGCCGGGCACCGCGAATTGTGGCGGTTGCTGCGGACGATCTTCAAAGACACAGATGATACCGACGAGCTGAGCGACTACGTGCGTGCCCTCCGATAAACCCTGCTCAATAGGCGTCCAAATTTCGACAAACGCAAAAGCCGCCAAGGTTTCCCCTCGACGGCTCATGCCGTTGCGTTGTGCTTGCGTGGAGGTTTCGCTACTTCAAATGCCAACGGAGACGCGGCCAGGCACAAATAGTCTTGCTGCCCGGAGCCGAAATCGCTTCGACAATGCCTTGTAAACCAGTCTGACTGTCTTACCTGCAGGGTGGTTAGCACTCGCTAGCCTCGACTGCTATTCAGTCCAAAACAGCAACGACTAGAAAATAGGAGGACTGCATGAAATTCCGTCCGCTCCACGACCGCGTCGTGGTCAAGCGCATCGACGCCGAAGAGAAGACCTCTGGCGGCATCATCATTCCGGACAGCGCCAAGGAAAAACCCTCGCAGGGCGAGATCACAGCGGTTGGTCCAGGCGGCCGCGACGAAGCCGGCAAGCTGATCCCGATCGATCTCAAGGTCGGCGACCGTGTGTTGTTCGGCAAATGGTCCGGCACCGAGGTCAAGCTCGACGGTGAGGAACTGCTGATCATGAAGGAGAGCGACATCATGGGCGTTGTCACCGACATGCCCGCCATCAAGAAGAAGGCCGCTTAAGCGCCTAACCCGACAACATTTCAAGGAAACACATCATGGCTAGTAAAGAAGTTAAGTTCGGCGTTGAGGCGCGGGACAAGATGCTGCGCGGCGTCGACATTCTCAATAACGCGGTCAAGGTGACGCTCGGTCCCAAGGGCCGCAACGTCGTGCTCGACAAGTCCTTCGGCGCTCCCCGCATCACCAAGGACGGCGTCACCGTCGCCAAGGAAATCGAGCTTGAGGACAAGTTCGAGAACATGGGCGCGCAGATGGTGCGCGAAGTCGCCTCCAAGTCGGCCGATGCGGCCGGCGACGGCACCACTACCGCGACCGTGTTGGCTGCTGCCATCATCAGGGAAGGCGCCAAGTCGGTTGCCGCTGGCATGAACCCGATGGACCTGAAGCGCGGAATCGATTTGGCTGTGGAAGCCGTCGTCGCCGACCTCGTCAAGAACTCCAAGAAGGTTACCTCGAACGAGGAGATCGCCCAGGTCGGCACCATTTCGTCCAATGGCGACGCGGAAATTGGCAAGTTCCTTGCGGATGCCATGAAGAAGGTCGGCAACGAGGGTGTCATCACGGTTGAGGAAGCCAAGTCGCTCGAGACCGAACTCGAGGTCGTCGAAGGCATGCAGTTCGACCGCGGCTACATCTCGCCCTACTTCATCACCAACGCCGACAAGATGCGCGTTGAAATGGAGGATGCTTACGTCCTCATCAATGAAAAGAAGCTGTCTCAGTTAAATGAATTGCTTCCCTTGCTTGAAGCCGTGGTGCAGAGCGGCAAGCCGCTTGTGATTATCGCGGAAGACGTCGAAGGAGAGGCTCTCGCCACCCTCGTCGTCAACCGTCTGCGTGGCGGCCTCAAGGTTGCCGCCGTCAAGGCGCCGGGCTTCGGCGATCGCCGCAAGGCCATGCTGCAAGACATCGCGGTTCTGACCGGCGGTCAGGCGATCTCGGAAGATCTCGGTATCAAGATGGAAAACGTCACGCTTGCCATGCTCGGTCGCGCCAAGAAGGTGATGATCGACAAGGAGAACACCACCATTGTAAGCGGCGCCGGCAAGAAGGCCGACATCGAAGCGCGCGTCAATCAAATCAAGGCGCAGATCGAGGAAACCACCTCCGACTATGACCGTGAGAAGCTGCAGGAGCGTCTGGCCAAGCTCGCGGGCGGCGTCGCGGTGATCCGCGTCGGTGGCGCGACTGAAACCGAGGTGAAGGAGCGCAAGGATCGCGTGGATGACGCGATGCATGCGACCCGTGCGGCGGTTGAGGAAGGCATCGTGCCGGGCGGCGGCGTTGCGCTGCTGCGTGCCTCCGAGCACCTCAAGGGGCTGCGCACCAAGAACGACGACCAGAAGACTGGCGTCGAGATCGTGCGCAAGGCCCTCTCCTGGCCGGCTCGCCAGATCGCCATTAACGCCGGTGAAGACGGCTCCGTCATCGTCGGCAAAATCCTGGAGAAGGATCAGTATGCCTACGGCTTCGACTCCCAGACCGGCGAGTACGGCAACCTGGTCACCAAGGGCATCATCGACCCGACCAAGGTTGTTCGTGTGGCGATCCAGAACGCCGCGTCGGTGGCGGCGCTTCTGATCACCACCGAAGCCATGGTGGCCGAACTGCCTAGGAAGAACGCTGGCGGTGCTGGTGGCATGCCTCCGGGCGGCGGTATGGGCGGCATGGGTGGTATGGATTTCTAGGCCCAGCTTCTCAGAGCTCAACAATAAGAATGGCCCGACAGTTAAGCCGGGCCATTCTATACTGATGAGCGAATGAAGGTCGAGCACGGCATTGCCGTGACTCCGCTCCAAGTACTTAACTCCAGTTACTTGATCTTACGAAGTCCGCCGCGCAGGAGAGCCCGGGGCGGCGGCGACACCGACCAGCCGTCTGATCTTGGCGGCAAAACGAGTATCAGCAACATCGACCTGCGACTGCGCCAATCATTACCTTGCTGGCGCAACTTTCTAGATCTCGCGAATGCCCGGTCCGTCGCCAAAAATCGTGCAAGCATCGGCACGATCAGCTTTGTGGGGTGAATAAGCGAGAGTGACCCCTCCACCGCAAATTGGATCAATAGCTTAACGTGCCGATCGGCGTCGGGACCCCGCGCCGATTTACAGGCGCCAAGCCGAGCGATGGCGGGCAGCGCTGCGATATTTGGGTCTCCGCGCCGCCCGCCATCGGTCATGCCCGATCCTGTGGCGTTTCCTGCGAGATGGTGGGCGCATCTGTCGCCCGTTCCACAGCGAATGCCTCCTTTCCCTTTGCGGCCCAGAGCGCTCGCGCCTGTTCGCCTTGATTGCTTTTTAGCTTGTCTGCCATCCAGAGCAGCGCGCCGAGGATGATGGCGCGATCATCGCCGGTCAGGCTGACGAGTTCAGCTTTCACGACGAGGCCGCCGAGTTCAATGAGATGCCGCGTACGCTTGCGGCGCTCGACTTGCCATGCGCGCATATCATGCCGCGCCCTTGCTGCCTGTTGACGGTTGCGCGCCGCCCGGTTGCGCCCTAGCGCCGCCAGTGTGGCGCTCAGCTGCCGGTGCAGTTCGCCGCGCCCGGCTCTGAAAGAACGCGGCTCCACGTCTTGCCCACGCCTCCTTCCTTGCAGTGTCCTTTGTCTCGGCCAGCATGATCAGCGCGCCGGCCAATTCGTCGGCGCTGAGGCTATCTGTCCCGGTGGCGATAACCAATTCGCCGAGCTGCTGCACCTTGCGGCTCTTGAGGTCGCGCGCCTTGTCCTGAAGCGCTTTCAGTTCCCCGTCGAAATCCCGCGGCTTGCGCATGACGTTCTCCAGCAATGTTGATGAGGGGATGGTAGTCGAGCCCTGGGCATAATGCTGTAAGGTCCCCGGGACGGTTTGAGACGGTGTAATCCCGCCCGAGAATTTTTCGAGGGAGGGCGCGCTTATACGTCGTGCCGACGTGCGCCTCGCCGTGTAGATGATCTGGTCGCGATGGCGATCTATCATCTTCACGTCAAGGTCATTGGCCGCAAATCCGGTAGTAGCGCGGTGGCCTCCGCCGCCTATCGTGCGGGAATACGGCTGCGCGACGAGCGCCTGGACCGCAGCCATGACTTTTCCGCCAAGCGCGGCGTCATTCATTCCGAGGTCATGCTGCCAGAGAAGGCGCCGGAGGCATGGAGCGACCGCAAACGGCTGTGGAACGATGTCGAGGCGTTCGAGATCCGCAAAGATGCCCAGCTTGCCCGCGAGGTCGAATTCGCCATCCCGCGCGAGATGAGTGAGGCACAGGGCATCGAACTGGCCCGCGACTTCGCTCGGGGCGAATTCGTGGATCGGGGCATGATCGCCGACCTCAATGTGCATTGGGATATCGGCGAAGACGGCATGCCCAAGCCCCATGCCCATGTCATGCTGACCATGCGCGCGGTGGACGAGAACGGTTTTGGGCGGAAGGTGCGGGAGTGGAACCGCACGGAGATGGTCGAGCGCTGGCGCGAACGCTGGGCCGAGCTCGTCAACGAGCGCCTGGCTGAACTCGACATCGACGCACGTATTGACCATCGCAGTCTGGAAGCCCAAGGCATCGCGTTGGAGCCGCAAAGCCAGATCGGCGCGCCCGCTAAACGTATCGAGGTTCAGGGCATCGAAGGCGAAGGGCTTGAAGCCGACCGCGCCGAGATGCACCGCGAGATCGCGCGCGGCAATGGCGAGCGCATCATCGCCGATCCGTCGCTTGCATTGGACGCGATCACACATCAGCAATCGACCTTCACACGCCGCGACATGGCGAAGTTCGCGCATCGGCACAGCGACGGGATTGATCAGTTCAATGAGGTCATGGGCGCGATGCGTGGCGCGCCAGATCTGGTCGAACTCGGCAAGGACGCTCGCGGCGAGGATCGCTTCACGACGCACGAAATGATCCAGGCGGAACAGCGCCTGCATCGCGCGGCTGAACTGATGGCGGAACGGGAACGCCATGAGATGCGTGACGCGGACCGCGAAGCCGCTTTGGCGCGTGCGGAAGCGCGCGGCCTTGTCCTTTCCGGCGAACAAGCCGATGCACTGGCGCATGTCACGGGCGGGCGCGATCTCGGCATCGTGGTCGGCTATGCCGGAACGGGAAAGAGCGCGATGGTTGGCGTGGCGAGGGAGGCCTGGGAAGCGGCCGGCTATGAGGTTCGAGGCGTGGCGCTGTCCGGCATTGGGGCGGAAAGCCTCGAAAGCGGATCGGGCATATCCTCCCGCACCATCGCCAGCATGGAGCATGGCTGGCAACAGGGCCGAGATGTGCTCTCCGATCGCGATGTTCTGGTGATCGACGAGGCGGGCATGGTCGGCACGCGCCAGTTGGAGCGCGTCCTATCCCATGCGGCAGAGGCCGGCGCGAAGGTAGTGCTGGTCGGCGATCCGCAACAACTGCAAGCCATAGAAGCCGGCGCGGCGTTCCGCTCGATCCACGAACGTCATGGCGGCGCGGAAATCGGCGAAGTGCGCCGCCAGCGCGAGGACTGGCAGCGCGACGCCACGCGCGATCTCGCCAATGGCAAAACCGGTATTGCACTTGAAGCCTACCGCTCCCACGGCTTGGTGCATGAGGCCCAAACCCGCGAACAGGCGCGCGGCGATCTGATCGATCGCTGGGATCGGGAGCGGCAGTCAGCACCGGAGCACAGCCGGATCATCCTCACCCACACCAACGACGAAGTCCGCGCACTCAACGAGGCGGCGCGCGAACGGATGCGGGCCGCGGGCGACCTGGGCGATGAGGTGAGTGTGACGGTCGAGCGCGGCGCAAGAAATTTTGCCAGCGGGGATCGCGTCATGTTCCTGCAAAATGAGCGCGGCCTTGGCGTGAAGAACGGCACGCTCGGGACCGTCGAGCAGGTCAGCGCGCAGAGCATGGCCGTGCAGACCGACGATGGCCGATCCGTTCGCTTCGAACTCAAGGATTACAACCGGATCGACCATGGCTATGCCGCGACCATCCACAAGGCGCAGGGCATGACGGTGGACCGCACCCATGTGCTGGCGACGCCGGGCATGGACGCCCACGGCAGCTATGTCGCCGTGTCGCGGCACCGCGACGGCGTGGACCTGCATTATGGCCGCGACGATTTTGCCAATCAGGACCGGCTTGTCCGCACCCTGTCGCGCGATCGCGCGAAGGATATGGCCTCGGACTACGACCGTGCCGATCCGGCACAGAGCTTTGCCGAGCGGCGTGGCATCACCTTCCGCGAGCGCGTGGCCGAGATCGTGCGCAAGGTCGTGCCGGAAAAGGTCCGCAACATGTTCGACGGCCTGCGCCCATCCGCAGACACTGCGCTTGGTCCGGATGGCGGACAGAGGTCGGAACGGGACACGCCGGAAAGGGAAAGGAGCGGTACGGGAGCCGAGCGGCGCGAAACCGAAGCGCCGGAAAGGAAGCTGGCGGAAGACCCGGAAAAGGAATTGCGCCGGTTGCGCACCCAAGCGCTCGTGCGCCATGCCCGCGCTGTGGATGCGATCTTCGAGGCGCAGGAGATGGGCGGCGAGGCAAGCCCCGACCAAGTGAAAGAGCTACAAAAGGCCCGCAAGGTCTTCGAGGGGGTACGGCCTTATGGCTCGCACGATGCAGAAGCCGCCTACAAGAAGAGCCCCGAGCTTGCCCACGAGGCTGGGTCGGGCCGGGTCAACCGCGCCGTCCGCGCCCTCCAACTCGAAACCGAACTGCGCATCGATCCGACCCGCCGCGCTGACCGCTTCGTAGATCGCTGGCAGGAGCTCGACCAGACCAGCCTGCGCCAGTATCGGGCGGCCGACATATCCGGCTATAGGGCGACCCGGTCAGCGATGGGCGACATGGCCAGGAGCCTGGAGCGCGATCCGCAACTGGAATTTATCCTCGCCAATCGCAAGCGAGAGCTCGGCATCGCGTTCGAATCAGGCCGCCGGCTCGGCCTCGAACTCGCCTTCAGCCACGGCATCGACCTTGGCAGAGGCCGCGGCATCGAAATTTGACCTATCCTGTTTTCCGCCGGCTGAACGCCATCGTACGGCGATGCGAAAAATGCTCTTGCGCGCCTGCAACTGCCTGTCCTGTCTAGTCTCAGAAACAGCCAGCAGGAGGCAGCGCGGCCATGCGCGAACCAGACCGCATCATACGTTTGAAGACAGTCCTCGCTAGGACCGGGCTGTCCCGATCCACCATCTACCGCAAGATCGCCGATGGCACATTCCCAGCTCAGCTGCAGATCAGCGCCAACGGCGCGGGCTGGCATGAATCCGAGATCAACTGCTGGATCGCCGATCCCGTCTCATGGCGTCCAAAAGGTGCGTTCGATGAAGTCCGGTGAGCCTTGCCACCGGCGGCCTCAGGCCGCGACGCGCTGTTCTTGCTCGGCGTCTGCGAAGGGCTCGCCGGCGGCCTTGCAGAGGAAACGAGCAAGCGCCGCCTTCCGAGAGTCGCGGTCAAGAGCGTAGGTGGTCTGCTTGAATTCGACGCCGTCGAGCAGGCCCTGGACGTAACCCGAGATCGTGTCCGCTGCCATGATCAGCGCGGTATCAAGCGTATGAATGTACTTGCTCGTAACCGATCCCTTTGCGTGCCCGACAAGGGCGGCGATAGTGACCTCGGTGAACCCAAGATCGTTCGCGATGCTTGCGAAGCTGTGCCTCAATACATGCGGCGTGATATCTGCCAGCGTCGTATCGCGAAAGATCTTCTCCCAATGATTGGGAAAGCTGCCGAACGCATTATCGTCGCCCTGGCCTGGGAAGACGTAATCGCCAGCTTTAGTCATCCATCGCCGTTCCAAAAACTCCACTACCGGCAACCCGATGGCCCGGGTGGAGACTCCCTCCTTACTTTCGGCCAGACGCAAGCAGCTCGCCTCCATATCGGCTTCTACCCACCGCAGCTTGATCATTTCCGAACGGCGGCATCCGGTGAGAGCAATTTGGCGGATGATATCAGTCGTCATGTGGTATCTCTCGTCCTCAGCCGCTTCACGCAGGATTCCTCCAAGGGTGCGATACTCAGCTTCGGTTAAGCGGCGGCTGCGAACCCTGTCCTTCGGTTTGCGAATCCCATGCGCGGGGTTTGTCTCGATGATGCCGGCCTCCACGGCATAGGTAAGGATGCCTCCGAGCAGACCGACGGTCCGCGTGGCGGTGCCGACGCCTCCCCGCACGATCGCTTTGCCGCGCAGCTTCTTGGTCTTGACGCTGACACGCGTCTTGCCGGCCATGATGTCCTTCAAGACCTTGTTGATGTCTGCCTTGACGAGATCCTTTACGCGCCGCGTGCCGATCAGCGGCAAGATATGACGATGGATGCGGCCAGTGTCGGTCACAATCGTTGTCGCCTTCTTCGGGCGCCCGCCCTTTCCGAGTATGAGGCCCGCCTTCAAGTCGTTGAGATAGAGGTCGCACAGCTCTTTGACGGTGATCGCCTTGTGATCGAGCTGGCGCTCCTCGGCCGGATTGTCGCCTTGCGCAACTCGGCCCAGCTGAACCCTCGCCTCTTTCCTCGCAAGCTCTGGCGTCCAGACGCCATGCTGCCCGATCGTGTAGCGGCGCGAACGACCGGCAGATCGATATTGAATGAGATAGCTGCGCTTGCCTGACGTGAATACGCGCAGACCGAATCCAGGCAGCTCATCATCCCAGATGACGTAGTCCTTGTCCTGCGCTTCCGCGGCGTCGACGGTGCGCTTAGTGAGCTTGGCCATCGAATTTTTCCGACTTGAAGCCCGTCTCCCGCGTAAGCACCACGTAAGCAGTTGGAAGGAAATTGGGGCGCGCGGCAGGATAGGCGCTGCGGTCGCCAATTCCAGTTTCCATAACAATTTTAGTAGCATAGCGAAGCATTACTTGCCCTATCGCAATTTTGCGTAGGGCAGCCTAAATTGCTCCGAAGGCAAAGGTTACACGTTCGAATCGTGTCGGGCGCGCCACGCTGGATCAGCATCTTGTCCTGCCCCCCAAAGGCGGCGGAAATCGAAACTGACAGACCTGGAGACTGCCCGAACGGTTGCGCAGGATCGAAGCGCCCGCCACATATACACCGCCGGCCTGCCCCACTCGGGAGAGTAAGCGCATGATGAAGACGCCCGCCAACCTCGCCGAGAAGCTCGCGACCTTCACCGACCGGTTCTCCCCGCGCACGGTTGCGACCTATAACGGCAACGATGTCATGGTGGCCAAGCTCGAAGGGCCGTTTCACTGGCACAAGCATGACGACACCGACGACTTCTTCCTGGTGCTCTCAGGCACGCTCGACATCGAGCTCCGGGATCGCACGATCACCCTCAACCCAGGCGAAGTGTTCGTGGTGCCGAAGGGCGTCGAGCATCGGCCGATGGCGCGTGGAGAGGTGCACATCCTGCTGATCGAGCCGACGGGCACGCCGAACACGGGCGATGAGGCCACCGCCGCGCCGCGCATCCTCGCCTGAGGCAGGAGGCAGGCATGGTTGCCAGCGACGCCTTTACCGAATTCCTGCACGAGCAGCTGGCGCCGCTCGGCCATGTGAGCCTGCGGCGCATGTTCGGCAAGAGCGGTGTGTTCTGCGACGGCGTGATGCTCGGCATGGTGACCGAGAACACGCTCTATCTCAGGGTCGACGATCTCAACCGCGAAACCTTCCGCGAAGCCGCGTCCTTTCCCCCGCTCAACTATGCGAAAAAGGGCAGCACCATCGACCTCGCCTTCTGGCGCGTGCCGGAACGGCTGTATGACGAGCCTGATGAGTTCATCGCCTGGGCTCGCGAGGCGCTGGCGGCGGCGCACCGGGTTGCGGCGAAACGAGAACGGCCGGCGCCACGGCGAAAGCCAAAATCTTAACCAGGATCAAGGTGGGATGCCCGGAAAGCATGCGCCGGGCGGCGCTATCGTTTGCTTAACCAACCGGCCGCGGCTCAAGGCCGCCGCTCTCGGGTGACGGCCGCGGCCGACCGACGGTTCAGTGATAGGTCGGCAGGCCCGCGACCGTGCGGGCCTCGAAATAAGCCTCGAGCTCCACCAGCGCCAGATGCTCCCAATGCTCCGCCTGGTCCAGCAGCGACCAGCGCTGATGCGGACGGAACGCCGCGGTCTGACGATGCAGCGACGCGATCGCGCGATAGCGGCGGACGTTTTCCAGGATGGCTTCCCCGTTGCTCAACATTTTTCTTCCCCGTGATTTCCCCTTGAGGTCGCCCGCGACTTTGCCCGGGCCGGCTTTTAAAAAAAGTTAGCGGGCCTGACCGAACGCGGGAATGGTTTGCCAAATCTTGCCGCCGCGGCCGGGGCGCCCGACCGGGCGACAATTTTCGGAAGCCCCGGGCTTGTACCCCTTTACAACCCAGAGATGTCCGGCGATGATCGCGGTGGAATTGATCGAAATCATATTTGCCCGACAGCGGCACCAACATTTTCCGCCGCCTTATATTGGACCAACCAAGAGGGGCGACGGCCGCGCACCGACAAGCGGGCCGTCGATTGAACGCCATGGGCACCGCCAGGGATCCGAGGGCACTGACCGTATTCGATATCGTCAAGATCGTGCTGCCGGACGGCACGCTCGGCACGAAGAAATGGGACAAAGCGTACCAATGGCCGCCGGACCTGTTTGCCGCGGTCGCCTTCATCACCGATCGTTCCGGATTGTATTCCGAACAAGCCTTCACAGCCACCTGGTCGGCCGATTTCAGGTGCAAGCGCGGGTGGATCAGGGGTGTCCGTAAAATCAGCAAGGAATGGGCGACTACAGGCGCGCCTCCGAAAGAGGTGCAGACGATGTGGCAGGATCTGGTCCGCAAACATGGATCAGCGCCCATCGCCGATCATTCGCCGGCCGCGCTGGCATGGAAGACGATCGTGTTTGACCTGCTCGTGATCGCGGACGAGGTATGCGCAGGTGTGGGATTTTCGCCGGACCCCGGGGAAGAGGCGGGCCTGGTCCAGTACATCGTTTCCGCCGAGTACGTCGCCATGATTAAGCGCGCCAGCGAGGACCCCCATCACACCGGCGGAGACCTGCTTCCACATCTGCCCTTCAGTCTCTGCATGCATGTCCCGCCAAGCCTGTTATGTGTGCAGCCAAAAACGACGACCCCTTCCGTCGGCTGCACGGTCAGATCGCTCACACATAATCTTGCCCTGTTGCCCTCAGTGTCGAATGTGCGGACCTCGTGGTTTCCTCCCGAGGATCCGCGGCGGCACAACGACCCTTTCAATATCCTCGTCGTGCCATTTCCGTTTTCCATCCCCGGCAGAAGTTTCGAGCCAAAGCGCTATCGGGACAAGGATCGCGACCCCACCTTCGCACTCGACCCGGACAAGTGGATGAATTGAGACCCGGACCAGCTCGGCTCTCCTGTGTCAGCGCGGCAATTTGCAGAGTTTCTGTGCGGGCTGATCAAAGCGGCAGCATCGGAATTGGAGCCCGTCCACGCCGTCGTGATGCCGGAGACGGCGCTCCGCTTCGAACTCGCAAACGACGTGGCCAAAATCCTCGCTGCGGAATGCGGAATAGACATGCTGTTGACCGGCGTTGTCAGCCGACACAACGGCGGCCGCAATCTGGCGGCGATGTATCATTTCCGGAACAATCGACTGCTGCAGATGTGGTTTCAGTCCAAGCACCATCGCTGGTGTCTGAACGACGACCAGATCCGCCGCTATCATCTGGGCCACGTGCTCGACCCGCACGACAGGTGGTGGGAGCAGATCAATGTCAGCGACCGAGCCTGCTACATCACGTCGTTCCGATCCTATGCGACTCTATGCGTGCTGATCTGCGAAGACCTCGCGCGCTACGATCCGGTGCTCACGGTGATGAACGCGGTCGGTCCCAATCTGGTCATCGCGCTGTTGATGGACGGGCCCCAGCTGGAGCAGCGCTGGCCGGGCCGCTACGCGACGGTACTCGCGGAAGATCCGGGCTCGGCAGTGCTGACGGTAACGTCGCTCGGGATGGTCGCCCGCTCCAGGAATCCGGGGGATCCGGAGAACCGGGAGATCGCACTGTGGAAGGAGCCGAACGGCAGCGCGAAGATGCTCAAGCTGCCCAAGGGGAGCCACGGGCTGCTCTTGACATTAACCAATCGGCTGGTGGAGCAGTTTACGCTCGATGGCCGCGGCGACGGCGAAATGACGATGCAATTCACGCTCGGGGCCGCACATGGGGTCACGCATCCCAATCCGCCGGCCTGGATCGGACAGGTCCCGTAGCATTGAAAAATCGCCGGAATCCGCTATATTAGGATCGTCGTCTGGAGCATGTCGATGGCCGTTTCGCGCACGTTTTCGTCCCTACTTGAGCAAAATCTCAAGAACGTCCGGCCGCCCAGCAAATATGACACGCTGCGCAAGAAGCTGATGGAGTCCAGGCCGTCTAAAAAGGCCGCTCCGATCAGGCAGACCCCTGAAAACAGCCTCAAGATCGACGACGTCGACGACCTCGCCACAGAGTAAAGGCTTCATTAACCTCAATGCCACGCGTCACGTCCTGCTCAGCAGGCTGATGAGATCTTCGACCATCCCCGACATGACAGGCCATCGGTCTTCGACGACGAGGCGGAAACCGAGGTTGGCCGGGGGCACGCCAGCGGCACAGCCGCCGGTCCTGGGGTCGCGGATGAAATCCGTCATGTAGGTGCGGTGCGCACCTTGCACGACGCGGACGCCGCAGTTGGTGTTGGTGACGCGAACGGCCTCGCCGTCCAGCGTCGCGCGCACAAAACAGCTCTCGGTCCACTCCCAGACATTACCGCCGACATCGAGCAGGCCATTCGAATTCCGCCCGAAACTGCCGGCCGGCTGCGGCGCCAGCACCACGGATGCGGCGCGGGCCGATTTCGGCTTCGTAGCGGGCAATCCAGGCCTGCGCCGGATCGGAAGGATCGACCAGCGGCGCTACCTCGTCCCGCACGCTTTCAGCCGCGGCGAAGCTCCATTCCCGGTCGGTCGGCAGGCGATAGTTCAGCCCCGTCGTCCGGCTCATCCAGGCGGCATAGGCTTGCGCATCATGCCAGCTCACGCCGACCATCGGTAGGTCCGGACGGACATCGGCGAGCGCGACGGCGAGAGTGACTCTCGGGCAGGCGCCGGCCTCGATGCAGCGGCGATACTCGGCCACCGTGACCTGGCGTTTCATGATCCTGAGCTTTTGAGCGAGCCTTGCGGTCGAATGCGGGCCTTCGACGGGCCGGCCGGCGCGCGAGAAATCGCCGGCCATGCGATAGCTGAAATCGGCCGGAGAAATTTCCGCGAAGGCGGCCTCGGTTGCGACCGGTGCCGGGGCGAGCGACTGCATCATCACAGGCGCGGCCAGAAGTCCCGCGGCAATCGCAAACTTGAGCTTGATGGCGATCAGCATGTTGCACTCTCCCCGAAGGAACGGCCCGCGGGTTACGCCCGCGGGCCGCGAGCTTCATCTCACCGCGTCACCACCGGTGAAACGGAATCGGCCGCGCCGAGTCGTTCCGGCGGGATCGGGCCGGGAGGCGAGACCTGCTTCATCAGATCCTCGTTCCACTTGCCCTCGACCTTGATATGGGCGGTGGCGCCGAGCTCGACCGCCTCGATCAGATTGTGGTTCACATAGGCGTAGACGCCGGGCTCGCGGAATGTGTAGAGCGCCGCTCCCGCCGAGCCGCCGCGGACGAACCAGGTTTCGAGATCCTTCTGCGGCGGGTTGTTGAACTTGCCGGTCTCCCAGACATAGTCGCCGTGACCGCCGATCAGATGCGGACGCGTGTCGCGATTGGCCTCGGAATGCACGATCATCACGGTCTCGCCGACCTTGGCCGTCATCGCATTCTTGCCCGTCAGCGCACCGGCCCGGCCTTCGAAGACGACATGGGTCGGAACGAGCTTGCGCATGACCTCCATCGTATCGGCATAGGATTCGCCGAGCGTCTCGTAGGTCTTGTATTTCCCATTCTCGTCCTTCGGCACGTAGAGGTCGTTCTCGCCGATGTAGAAGATCTTGTCATAGTGCAGCGGCTTGCCGTCGCCATCCTTCAACCCGTCGCGCGGCAGCACCATCACGGTGCCGTGCATGCCCGACACCACGTGCCAGGGGATCATGCCTTCCGGCGCGCAGTGATAGACGAACACGCCGGGGCGCGTCGCCTTCCAGCGCAGCACCGCCTGCTCGCCGGGATTGACCTTGGTCAGCGCACCCCCGCCAAGCGCGCCGGTTGCGGCATGCAGGTCGATGTTGTGGGGCATGGCATTGGTCTCGGGATTGACCAGCGTCAGCTCCATATAGTCCCCCTCGTGGAGAACCATCATCGGGCCCGGCATCGAGCCGTTGTAGGTCATCGCCCAGAACTTGGTGCCGGCGTCGTCGATGACGACTTCCTTCTCCTGCACCGTCAGTTTGAACTCGACGATCTTCGGCCCCTCTTTGGTCGCCTGCTCATGCGGATGCACGAACGGCGGCGCGACGAGATTTACGTGCTGGCGCGGCAGCTTCAGGTCGTCGGCCAACGCCGGAGCCGTCGCCAGCAACGCGGCGATCGCGGCACCCATCAATGCGGTCCTTCGGGTGATCATGACATCTCTCCTTCAATTCGATGGGGAGAGAATGCATCACCTCATGCACGCGCTCTTTGCTCCACAGCAAGCAGCCGCTCGAAACTGCGATGACGCATCGGCAAGGCAGGAATCGTCGCCCTGTTTGCGCCAGCGCAACGAGCGATGACACCGGACGGACAGACTGGCATCATGAAAAAGATCGCGCTCCTGACAACCGAACTGACCGTCGACGAAGTCATGCGGCGATGGCCGCCGACCATCCGCGTCTTTCTCGATTTCAGCATGCACTGCGTCGGCTGCCCGATCGCGCCGTTTCATTCGGTCGAGGAGGCGTGCCGTGAACACGGCGTCGATCTCGCGGAATTCTTCGGGCGGCTGCAGGTGGCGGCCCGGTCGGCGAAGATGACTGTTCAGCTCGAGGCGGAGCGGGGCTGCCCTTCGGCGAGCCCGAACAATCCATGAGGATTGCGCAGCACGATGCGCTGGCGCCCGCCTTCGACGAGACCCTGGCTCTCCCACGCGCTGAGGATGCGGCTCACCGTATGCAGCGTCGTGCCGGTCATCTCGGCAACGTCCTGCCGGCTTATCGGAAAGTCGATCTCGACGCCGGCCCCGGTCTTGCGGCCGGCCTGTTTCGCCAGGCGCAGCAGCGCATGCGCGACACGCTGCTCGACCTGCTCGCTCGACATCTCCATGACGCGCGACTGGGTATCCTGCAGCCTTCGGCCGACCGTCTGCAGAGCGTTTGCCGCAAGCGGCGGGAATTTCGAGGTCAGCCTCGGCCAGGCCGCCGACGGCCAGCACAGCGCGACGCTGTCGACAGCCGCGACCGCGGTCGCCGGATAGTGCTGCATCGCCAGCGCCTGGGCGACGCCGAAAATCTCGCCCGGCGAAACATAGCGGACCACAATCTGGTGGCCCTGCGCCGTCGTCTTCTCGACCCGCAGGTGACCGTGCAGCAACACGAAGAACGAATCCGCCTCCGCTCCCTGCTCGAACACGGCGGCGTCCTTCGGATATCTGATGGCGCGGGCCTCGCGCAGGATCTCGTCGAGTTGGTCAGGCCCAAGCCCGGCGAACAACGGGACATCGGCCACGACAGAACGGTCAATTGCCGGCATTTTTCTCTCCGCAGGCAGCTGCATGATAATTATCTGACCACGGGGTTTCGCCGGGAACATTGCGCCAGCTCAAATCGATCCGGGCCATGTGCCGCTAAGGGTTAATGTGCAGTGACTGTGGCCATGACCAGCCCCGCAGCCCGGTGCCGCTTTCGGCAATTTTCAAACGATGAGGAGGCCCGCATGGCGAAACCGAGGCTTCGCGACTATCAGGGGCCTGCCCTCTTCTCCTACGGCTTCCGGCCGTTCTTTCTGTTGGGCGCGATCTACGCCGGGGCGATGATCCCGCTCTGGCTTGGTGTGTTCGAGGGCGCCCTCGAGCTTCCCACCGCCTTTGCGCCGCGCGACTGGCATGTCCACGAGATGCTGTTCGGCTTTGTCGCGGCCATCGTCGGCGGCTTCCTGCTGACGGCGGTACCGAACTGGACGGGGCAGCTGCCCTTGCAGGGCGCACCGCTCGCCGCGCTGGTTGCGAGCTGGCTTGCCGGACGCGTCGCCGTCTTGCTGTCGGCATCGATCGGATGGGCTTCCGCCTGCGCCATCGATGCGGCGTTCCTCGCGCTGCTTGCAGCCGCCGCGGCGCGCGAGATCGTCGCGGGGAGGAAGTGGAGCAATCTTCCCGTCGTGGCGATCGTTTCGCTGTTTGGCGCCGCCAATGTCGCGTTCCACATCGAAGCGCATTCAAGCGGCGTGGCCGAATATTCCACGCGCTTTGCCGTCGCGCTGGTGATCACCCTCGTCTCCCTGATCGGCGGCCGGATCGTGCCGAGCTTCACCCGGAACTGGCTGGCGCGACAGCGGCCCGGCCGCATGCCCGCGCCGTTCGGCCGTTTCGACGCCATCGTCATCGTCACCAGCACGATCGCGCTCGCCGCCTGGTTCGCCGCACCCGCCTCTGCGCCAAGCGGCATCCTGTTGATGGTGGCGGGCGCGTTTCACCTCGTCCGGCTCGCGCGCTGGGCCGGCTATCGGACCGCGTCCGATCGCCTCGTGCTTATTCTCCATCTCGCCTATGCCTTCATCCCGGCCGGCTATGTTCTGGCGGGCCTCGCCGCCTTCGATGTCGTGCCCGTGAGCGCCGGCATTCACGCCTGGACCGGTGGTGCCATCGGCACGATGACGATCGCCGTGATGACGCGCGCAACGCTCGGCCATACCGGACGCCTGCTCCGCGCCTCGGCCGGCACACAATGCCTCTACGCCGCGGTGATCGCGGCAGCCGTGATGCGCGTCTGCGCCTCGATCGAACCCGCTCATATGCCGATCCTGCTGGCTCTCGCCGGCGCCGGCTGGGCCTTGGCCTTTCTCGGCTTCGCCGCGCTCTATGGCCGCGCCCTCTGCACGTCGCGCCCGGCCTGATCCTCGCCGAGGAATTCCTTTCCGCCGGTTGCGCCATCGCAACGAAGACAAGCGCCGGCCGCGCCATGATCACTCCCGTCCGACAAGGGAGATTCCTAAAATGCGCGTCCGACCTTTCAGCCGGCTGGTACTGGTCCTGGCAGCCGCCTCCATCCTGATGCTCGCGTCTGCGGTGCAACCGGCAGCCGCCGACGATATCGGCATCAAGCAGGCCTGGAGCCGCGCCACGCCAAAGGGCGCACAGGTCGCCGGCGGTTACCTCACGATCGAGAATCGTGGAGCGGTTGGCGACAGGCTGATCTCCGCGGCGTCGACGGCGGCCGCGAAAGTCGAAATCCATGAGATGACCACGTTCGACGGCATCATGATGATGCGCCCGGTCGATGGCGGCCTTGCCATCCCGCCCGGCACCAGCGTGACGCTTGCGCCCGGTGGCAGCCATCTGATGTTCATCGGCATCAACGCGCCTTTCGACGAAGGCGCACGCATCTCCGCCGTGCTGATGTTCGAGAAGGCAGGCAAGATCGACGTGACCTTCGACGTCGGAGGCGTCGGCGCCAAAGGGCCGCGAATGATCGTGGCGTCGACCGAAGCCGCACCGCCCGCGATTTCCCCGCCGTCTCCGGACGATTTCTTCACCCATATCTGCGGGACGCGGGTGATGGCGAACGTGACGGTGTCGCCCGGGCGCGAAGGCCCCGTCGACATCCTGGTCGAGCTCGAAGACGCCAATGAGCAGCCGCTTGCGGCGCAAGCTCTCTCCGTCACCCTGTCCAATCCCGACAAGCCCGCCGTGCCGCTGACCGCGACGGCCGTGCAGGTCGCCGGCGATAAATGGCGGGCGCGGGTGCCGGCCGCCGAGTCCGGAAAATGGTCACTGGCGCTCGGCATCGAGCTCGCCGCCAACGACCGGATCGATATCGCAGCACCGATCCTGATCGAGAAATAGCGACAGCAGGGGCCCGGGCCAAAGCCTGCGGGCTCGACCTGCCCCCATGCATTTGCGATTATGATGGCACCGGCCGCGCCAAAAAAGAGGTTTCGATGCTCACGGTCCATCATCTCGGCAAATCGCAATCCGAGCGGGTCGTCTGGCTCTGCGAGGAGCTCGGCATTCCCTATGAGCTGAAGCACACCGCGCGCGATCCCAGGACCATGCTGGCGCCGCCCGATTACAAGGCGCTGCATCCGATCGGTGCCGCGCCCGTCATCACCGACGGCGATCTCGTGCTCGCCGAGTCCGGCGCTGTCGTCGCATACATCATCGCCAAATTCGGCAACGGCCGGCTGGCGCTGAAGCCGGACCATCCGGATTTCGCCAATTTCCTGTACTGGTTTCATTTCGCCAACGGCACGCTGCAGGCGAATATGGGACGGCTGATGATCCTGAACCGGCTGAAGCTGGAGGCTGACAACCCGATCCTCGCAGGCACCCAGGCGCGCGTCGACCGCTGCTTCGATCTGGTGAATGCGCGGACAGGCGAGGCCGATTATCTTGCCGGCAAGGAGTTCACCTCGGCCGACATCATGATGGGCTTTTCGCTCACGACCATGCGCTATTTCCAGCCCTATGACCTGAAGCGCTGCCCCAACATCCCCGTCTATCTCGCGCGCATCAGTTCGCGCCCGGCCTACCGGCGAGCGATGGAGAAGGGCGATCCGGGCATGGCGCTGCTCTTGAGCTGAGCGGTTGACTGCGCGCGCCCTCGCGGCACCCGGTTCGACCTCGCGACCGCGTGGATCAGCCAGGGCGCTGCAAAGACGATGACCAGCGCAAACCATTGAACCTCGCGCAGCGACAGGTCGGCCAGCACAAGCAGCCACTCCGTCGGGAATCCGGCGATCACCAGCAGCACCAGCATGGTGGCTACAGCGAAGATGCCGTCGAGGATTCTGAAGGCCGTCTGCTTCGAGATCATCGCAACCTGTCCCAGAAGGGCGGGATGGACGATGCGGCGCGCTCTCCGTCCGGACGCGCGACATGGCCGAGACTGCCGCGATAGAGCCCCATATCCTTGCGCTCGCGATCGCTCATGTGATGCACCGCGTAGACCGCGGCCTGCCGCTCGCGGTTGGCCACCATTGCTGCCACCCAGTTGTCGATGACCCGCTTCAGCCGGCGGCCCAGGCGGCGCGAGCGGCCGTGCAGCCTGACGGCCATACCGGGCAGGACCGGTCCGCGCGTCCCGACCACGAGCAGGTTGGTGGCGAGCGAGGTGGTGACGAATACGGCGATGACGGTCGCGAAATACATTTTGCTCATGCGAGAGCTCCATTGCGAATCAAATGAGAAGACGTGCCTTCCGGGCGGCAGCTATTGCGCGGCGCGGCAGCTGTCTTGGCTTACCGCGACAGACAATCGGACCGGCATGAACCAGATCACACCTTGTCGCCGCGTACCTCGCGCGGCGTCTGTCCGTATTGGCGTCGGAAGCGCCGGTTGAAATAGGACAGATCGCCGAAACCGACGTCGTAGGCGATGGTCGAGATGGCGGTCGGGCTCGACGACGGTTCGCACAACAGCCGGTGCGCGCGCGCCAGCCGTTGCCGGGTCAAAAACTCCGAGAAGGTGGTGCCGTCCGCCTCGAACAGGCGCTGCACATAGCGCGGCGTCACGTTCAGGCTCGCTGCGACGCTGTTGACCGAGAGGTCGCGGCGATGGCAGTGCGAGACGATGAAGGCTTTTGCCAGTTTCAGCCGCGCGGCGCGCAATCCGCGCGTCCGTGCGGTATCGGCGAAATCGGCGGTAGGGCCGATCGTCAGCGCCAGCAGGTCCTGGACGTGCCGGACCGAGAGATTGAGCAGCTGCGCGTCGAGCGGCCCAGCATTGAACAGCCAGCCCGCATAATTCTCCAGCAGCTTGAGCGCGCCCTGATCGAGAGGGATCGGCCGCATCAGCGCATCATCCACGCTGACGACGGTCAATTCGAACGTCGCACGCGGCACCCGGAGCGTGAAGGCTTCTCCAGAGCTGATGCGATGATAGGAGGAGGCCTCGCCACCGCTCAGCACAATGGCTTGGCCGTCGCGCAGGTGTTGCTCGCGGCCGCCGGAGTTGATGATGGCCGCGCCTTTGTGGTTGATCGTCAGCACGATGTCGTCATTGCCGTCGGCGAGATAGCGGCCGCCGCGCGATAATCTGACGGGCGAGGAGGCGGACTGCATCAGCTGCAGGCCCGGCAGCACAAGGCAGCGGTTACGTGCCTCGAATATCCTGTCGGGCGCCGGCTCGAGATCGACGCGAAGCATCACATGGCCGAAATACTCGCGCCATGTTGCCATGCGATCCTGCTCGGGAATTCCATCGGTCGAAAATTCAAAAATACGAGGTGCAAAATCGGTCATCCGTGTAAGGCCTGAAAGCTGGAGTCATCCTGCATCCCCACGCTTGAAGCATTCCCTCGCCCTCGATGGCCTGTTAGCGGATCATCGTCCCTCCCGCGTCCCCCCATCAGATGACAATGTGAACTACCTCACACTCAAATAATATTTGACTGCCATTGTCGCTCCAGGCTGAGGTTTGGTCGCAACAGTCCAAGACACCCCGTCACGTCCGTGATCCGTGAATCGCTCTTTGCTCAAGGGAGATTCCTCGGATGAAATTGTCTGGAAAATGTTTCTGCGGCGCGGTTGAGATCGAGACTTCCGGCGCGCCGGAGGCGATGGGCTATTGCCACTGCGCGTCGTGCCGCTCCTGGTCGGGCGGCCCCGTGAACGCCTTCAGCCTCTGGAAGCCCGACACCGTGCGAATCACGGGGGGCGCCGAACATGTGGCGATGTTCCAGAAGACCAGGCTCAGCCAGCGGCAATATTGCCGCAAGTGCGGTGGGCATCTCTTGAACAATCATCCCCCCCTTGGCCTGGTCGACGTGTTCGCGGCGACGCTGCCCGATCTGGATTTCCAGCCGGGGGTGCATGTCAATTGTTCCGAAACCGTGCTGCCGATACGCGACGGCCTGCCGAAGCTGAAGGATTTCCCGAAAGAGTTTGGCGGATCGGGAGAGACGGTCGCGGAGTGATCGCGACCTTGAAGCCCGGGGCCGGTCACCGGCTCCGGGCCGCCGGTTTGATTGAGCATGATCTCTTCGGAAAACCGCTACACACTTTTCCGGATCATGCTCTGACCCGCCAGTCTCTTGTCGAAGCGCACCGCACGCCAGTCGAGCGAACGCGTGAATTCGAAGCCGGCCTTGCGCGCCAGGTTCTTCATCTCCTCATTGCCCTTCAACGTCTCGCCGAACAGATCGAGGTAGCCGAGGCTGATCGCGCGGGACTGCAGCGCGCAGAGCAGCGCCGAACCCAGGCCCCTGCGCCGGAAGCGATCGGCCACCGACATCGCGAACTCGCCGGTTCCACTGGCACGATCGAAGCCGTAGCAGGCCTCGCCGATAATGACGTCGCCATGAGGCTCGCGCGATTCGACGAACAGGGTGAAGCAATCGGCCTTCCGCGTCGGCCTCAGGCAGTCGCGAGCGATCCTCGCAAGGTTGCTGGCTGCGCCCATGAAGCGGTTGTAGCGCGCCGAACGGGACAGCCCCTCGAAATACTCCGCCAGTCTTTCGAGGTCGTGCTCGGTCGCGGTCCGGATCCAGACCGGCTCCGAGGCGCCGGGCAGCAGCAGCCTCGGCCATGGCAGCATCAGCCTGGCTCCGACGGATCCGCAGCGGCGCCGGGGGCCTTGTCGAGCAGTTCGCACTGCTCGCGAACGATCCGCCGCGCCATGCGCCGGCGCGACTGGTGCAAAGCCGCCAGTACGGCCAGGGCCGCACGGCGCAACCGCCGCGACCGATGGCTGCGATCGGCTTGTCGCCCATGGGCAGGAATCACTGGAAAGCCATACATGCCGGTCCTCGCGCATGGTTGCCTGATCGTTGACAGACCCCTAATGCGGGCGGCGGAACCGTGCTTGGACAAACGCGCCAATGCTGCGGATTGCAGCGAAGCCGTGGCGTCCTAGAGCGAAATTCCAGAAAAACTAAAGGAAAACTTCATGCGAAAATGTGCGGAAGCTGGTTTGTGCTGGAGTTAACGGCGGGGGAATTGCATCCCCTGTCCGGGGTTACACAAGCGGCGGAGGCGGGTGATCGGCGGACCGCCGCTGGCGCAATTCTGGAGCGACAATGTCGGACGATGATGTCGAAGTGCAAGCCATCGAGGCGATTTATGTCCGGAGCACCGGAGAAGGCCCGGTATCGGACGCGCTGAACGCGACCACAAATCGCCTCGGAATTCCCGCCCCCACCCGCGAAGATTTGTTCGAGAACGCGCTCGACCTGCTGTCCGACGGCATCGCGCTTCTGCGCGGCGACGGCGCCATCGTCTACGCCAACACGACGCTGCGTCACCTTGCCGAACGCAATAGCGATTTCCGCATCGACCGCAACGCGGTCGAGTTCGCCACGCCGGATCTGCGCTGCCGCTTCGCCACGGCGTTGGGCGCGCTGGAACGCGTCCGCGACCCGCACACCACCTATCTTGCCACCGACTTCGCGGTGCCGCGCGAAGACGGCCTGCCGCCCTACACCGTGTCGGTGCGGCCGCTGCAGCGCGCGGGCGAGGAGATCCATCCCGAGGCGGCGGCGATGCTGCTGGTGCACGACCCGCTGCAGCAGAGTCTCGCCGCAGGGCGCATGCTGCAGGAACTCTATGGCCTGACGAATGCGGAAGCGCAGCTGGTCCAGGCGCTCGGCACCGGCATGACGGCGGTCGCCTATGCGAAGAGCCGCCACATCAGCGTCACCACGGTGTATACGCATCTGCGGCGCACTCGCGAGAAGACGGGCTGGAAGAGCGTCGCCGAACTGACGCGGCGGTTCCACGAATTGAACGTCTCGCTGCGAGCGAGTTAGCCCGCGCAAGTCAGTGCCACCGCTCGATTGCGGCCGCAAACATGCTCGCAATCACTGCGAAGGCTGCAAAAAACACGCCCAATACGACGGCAATCGCCCGGATTGGCTTGTCGCCAAATGGCAACCAGAAAAATACCGAGCGAATGGCCGCAGAAAATCTCGGATAGTCGGCCATGGCACGCGCCAGCGCGACCAAATACAAAGGGAGGGAGGAGATGCACACGGAGTAAAGATACACTGCGCTCAAATTCTGGAATTTTGCAGCTCCCACGATCGTGGGGCCGACCGCTTCCAACGCAGCTCGATCGCTGCCCGTAAACGAGCCTTTGATGCGCGCATAGGCCACGTAAATCAGCGCCGTGACCATGATGTAAACCAGTATCTTGGCCACGACATCAACGAATAGCGACTTGAACGGGTCGAAATCATCGCGGCTTGATCGGGCGGCAAAGATGGAGAAGCCAACGTAGTTTGCAACAAACGTTGCCAGCAATCCTTCGAACAGGAACTGCGAGAATACTATCGATCGCTGCAATTGCTCGGTTGAAAGGCTCGAAAAGAAGCCGGGTGTGAGCGGGACATAAACAAGCATCAGCACCAACATCGATACGATCGTGAACAGAAATACGTTACGTATGAAGCGCCAGGCAGGCAGACGGCCGGAAAAGTAGGCCGACACAATATCCGACAAATTCCTTGCGTCTTCATGCGACGGCGTCTTTATCCGCTCGCCGATGCGCGCGGCCAGCCACTTGCTGGCTTCCGATGAGATGACATCATCGCCCTTCCAGAAGGTGGCGGCCAGAACGGCCACCGCGCCGGTCGCTCTGGTGAAGTACTCGATAATCGGGTCCCAGATCATTGGCATTGCAATTCGACCCATCAATGATTCAAAGTCGATTCCCGGCCAGGCAATAGTGGTCGGTGAAGCCGACGCCTTCGGAGGCTCCATTAAGGGTTGCTAATTTCTAACAAAGCAACTCCATCTTATCCAGAGTGCCCGACAAACAATTCCTGCCAGACCACCTGGCTTGGCGCACTGGCCACGGGTAGGGCCTCGAATATTGCCTTGCCTGGTGCTGTCGGCGATTTTCGCATCACTCCCATGATACGGCCACAGATTGCGGCCGGCCGTAAAGCGTAGGAGGTTCGCCCTCACCGATGGGAGCGATGAGGGAACTCATGAAGCCGTTGCATTTTGCCGCCGCCGCGATCGCCTTGCTGATGGCGCTTGCCGCGAAGGCCGATCCGATTCCGCCCGGCGGGGTCGGCCAGAACGTCGAGGCGGTCGGCTACAGCAGCCTCAACGACAAGCCCGGCTTCAAGATGTCGATCCGGAAGGTCGGCGAGCGCTGGTATCTCTATCTCGGCATGCTCTGGAACGAAGGCTGGCAGATCGTCGACGTCACCGAGCCTGCGGACCCCAAGGTGGTCAAGGAGATCGAGGGCCCCGCCAATACCGCGACCGACCAGATGGAAATCGCCGACGGCAAGATGATCACGGCGCTGGCCAAGATCTCGCCGGGCTGGGGCGGCGATCCCAAAAAGCCGTTCGACGAAGGCGTGCTGATCTGGGATCTGAAGGACCCGCTCAATCCGCAAAAGCTCGGCCAGTTCAAGACCAAATCGCTCGGCACCCATCGCAACGGCTACCAGGGCGGCAAGTACATGCACCTGTCGGCAATCATGCCGGGCTACAAGGGCAACATCTATGTGATCGTCGATATCTCCGATCCCGCCAAGCCCAAGGAAGCCGGCCGCTGGTGGGTGCCAGGCCAGCGCGACGACGAGACGCCGCCCCCTCCTCCCGGCACCATGCTGCACGGCCCGCCCTTCATCGTCGGCAACACCGCCTATCTGCCTTACGGCGGCGCGGGCATGGTCATCCTCGACATTACCGACGTCGCGCGGCCGAAGAAGATCGGTCAGCTCATGATGAGCCCGCCTTTTGCCTCCAGCATCGGCGTGCACACGGTGATCCCGGTGCCGGACCGCAAGCTTGCCTTCATCAACTCGGAAGCGATCGCGGAGGACTGCAAGGAGCCCTTGCAGCACGCCTCGATCGTCGACATCGCGGATCCCGCCAAGCCACGGCTGATGGCGCTGTTCCCGCTGCCGCTGCCGCCGGCGGGCTGGCCGATCAAAAGCTTCTGCGAGCGCGGCGGACGTTTTGGTCCACACAATCAAAACACGCTGCTGCATAACCCGGACGTCCAGCCACAGGGCAACCTCGTCTATCTCACCTATTTCAATGCGGGCTTGCGCATCTACGACACGTCGACGCCGACCGCGCCGCGCGAGATCGGCTATTTCCTGCCGCCCGACCCGACCCATCGCTACGGCGTGTTCCCCAAGGGCAAACTGGTGGCGCAAACCGAGGACGTGCTGGTCGACACCCGCGGCTACATCTACATCACCGACAAGAACCAGGGCCTGTATATTCTGAAATATACGGGGAAGTGAGTGATGCGGTGCTTTGTTTACCCTCCCCTTGAGGGGTGGGGTGATCTCTCCACTCGGGCGTTGTTTGACGTTGAGAGACCGTCACCCCACCCCGCCGCTCATTTCATGAGCGGCGACCCTCCCCCTCAAGGGGAGGGTGAGAGGAGTGCGGACTCATCCTGCCATAGGGCTGGGGCACGAACGCCGCGGCGAGCGTCTTCAGCTCCTCGCGCACGCGGGCGAGCACCTTGGTGTAATCGCGGCTTTCGTCCTGCCGGAACAGTTTTGCGCTGGGGTACCAGGGGCTGTCGTCGCGGCCGAGCAGCCAGCGATAGTCGGGCGTAAAGGGCAGCAGGATCCAGGTCGGACGTCCGAGCGCGGCCGAAACATGCGCGACGCTGGTATCGACTGATATGACGAGGTCGAGGCATGCGATCAGCGCGGCGGTATCGGTGAAGTCGCCGAGATGTTCGGTGAGGTCGACGATCTCGCTGCGCTCGGCGAGCACGGTCCTGTCGGCCTCGCGCGGCTCCTTCTGCAGGCTGTAGAAACGAGCGCCGACGTCAAAGAGCGCCGACATCGCCTTTAAATTCGTCGAGCGGTTGCGATCATTGTCGTGCAGGGGATTGCCGGACCAGACCAGGCCGACGCGCAATCGATCATGCGCGCCGAGCCGCGCCCGCCACGCCTCCACGCGCGCTTCCGGCAGCGGCGGCAGGTAGGCGCGCGGCACCGGTATGGTCTCAAGCCGCGTCTTGAAGGCGAGCGGCAGGCTCGAGAGCGGGCAATGCAGGTCGAAGTCGGGAAGCTCGACGCCTTCTATCTTTGGCAGACAAAGCGCAACGCCTTCCATGCCCGTCAACAACGCGTGCAGCGGAAGCTCGACCTCGAGGATCACGCGGGCGCCAAGTTGCGACACCATCGTCGCATAGCGTGAGAACTGGATGGTGTCGCCCAGCCCCTCATCGCTGTGGAGCAGGATGGTCTTGCCCGCGATCGGCTCGCCGAGCCATTGCGGCTGGATGAATTTCCGGTCGACAAAGCCGAGCACGGCGACTTTTCGTCCCCACTCGCGCCCAAGCCAGCCGGCGTCGAACTCGCCGATCCGAAGCCGCATCAGCGCGAGATTCCAGTGATAGTCGGCACATTCCGGGTCGATCTCGGTTGCGCGGATGAGGTCGGCGAAGGCTGCTTCGGAGCGGCGCAGCTCGAACAGCGACGTGCCGCGGTCATTGAGGGCCGAGGCGTGATTCGGATTGAGCGCGAGCGCTTTGTCGAGCCAGACGATCGCTTCGTCATGGCGGCCGAGCTTCTGCATCAATAGCCCGACATTCTTGTTGAAGTCGGCATGGCCAGGCTCCAGCGCGACCGCGCGCTGGCAATCCTCCAGCGCTTCCTCATGCCGCTTCAGGCGGGATTTGGAGATCCCGCGCAGATTGAAAGCGGCCGGCTGGTTCGGATCGATTTCCAGCGAACGGGTAAAGCGGGCGATCGCGTCCTCATATCGCCTGGTTTCGAAGCAAAGCATCGCGCTGGAGTTGGCCGCTTCCCAATAGTCGGGCTTGACGTTCAGCGCCTGGTCAAAGCTGAGGATCGCCTCGTCGAGGCGCCTCTCGTGTTGCAGCGCCTCTCCCATCATGCACCAGAGCGTCGCCTGATCGGGTTTGAGCACCAGCGCGCGGTCAAAACTCTTGATCGCTTCTTCGTAGCGCTGCTTGCGGAGCAGCGCGGTGCCGAGGTTGATAAAGTAGTCGGCAACGTCCGAATTCTGCCGGATCGCAAGCACGAACCACTCGATGGCAAGGTCGTATTGCCTGGCGGCCATGCTGAGCAGGCCCATCAGATGCAGCGAATCGGCGTGGCCCTGGTCGAGGGCGAGCGCGCTGCGGCCGCATCTCTCCGCTTCAGCGAGCTGGCCGGCCTGCAGCAGCCGAAGCCCCGCCTCGAACCAGGCGGCGGGCGTCTCCTTACGTGAAGGAGATGCCGAAGTGCTGGGCTGCCGGGCGGCGGCGCGTCGCTCTCGACAATTCATTGGCGCTGGGTTGGCGTGGCCATCGCCCAGCGATAGATGATTCCCCAATTCGCGGAAAGGCTTGGACGCTTACCGTTCGGCCCCGGGCCAAGCCGCGATGCGCGCGTTCAGCTCCGCATGCACGCGACCCAGCACCTCCGCATAGTCGCGGGCCGCGCTCTGCCGGAACAGCCGTACCGTCGGATACCAGGGACTGTCGCAGCGATCGAGCAGCCAGCGAAAATCCGGCGCGTGGGGCAGCAGGAGCCAGGCCTCCCGCGCCAGCGCGCCAGCAAGGTGCGCGACGCTGGTGTCCACCGAAATCACAAGGTCGAGGCACGAGATCATGGCGGCGGTCTCGACGAAGTCGGCGAGGTCAGCGGTGAGATCGATGATATCGGGCCGCTCCGTCAGCGTCGCCCTGTCGTCAGGCCTCGGATCTTTCTGCAGGCTGAAGAAGCGCGCATCGGCGTCGAGAATCCTGCCCATCGTGCGCAGTTGCATCGAACGGTTGCGATCATTGCCGTGCGCCGGGCTGCCGGACCAGACCAGGCCGATGCGCATCCTGTCATGCGGCCCGAGCCGCTCCTCCCAGGCCTGCCGAAGCCGATCCGGCGCCGACAGATAGGGCACATCGGAGGGGATCGTCTCAAGCCGCGTCTTGAAGGCCAGCGGCAAGGCCGAAAGCGGACAATGAGCGTCGAAGTCGGGAAGCGCGGCGCCGGTCTTCAGGCACAGCGAAACGCCTTCGAGACCGGACAAGAGCGCATGAACGGGGGCGGGAACCTCCAGGATCACCCGGGCGCCAGTTTGCGCCACCAGCCTGGCGTAGCGCGCATACTGGATGGTATCGCCGAGGCCTTCGTCGCTGTGCAACAGGATGGTCTTGCCCGCGATCGGCTCGTCGCCGAACCAGTGCGGCTTTGTGAACTTGCGATCGACAAAGAAGCCGCGGCAGGCGCGGCCGCGCTCCCGCAGCGCCCAGCCACCTTCGAAATCGCCGAGCAGCAGCCGCGTCAGCGCGACGTTCCAATGGGCCCTGTCGAAGTCCGGGTCGATCGCAATGGCCTTCTCCAGCGCCGCCATGGCCTCGTCGAAACGATGCAGCGCCAGCAGGGACTGGGCTTGATTGTTGAGCGCCAGCGGAAGGGCGGAGTTGAGCGCCAGCGCCTTGTCGGCATAGGCCAGCGCCTCCTCGTCCCGCCCGAGACCGTGCAACACCAGCCCGACATTGCTGGCGAAGTCGGCATTGTCGGGGGCAAGCTCGAACGCCCTCGTGCAACTCTCCAGGGCTTCCTCCAGCCGCTTCAGCTCCAAGAGGCAAACGCCCCGGAGATTATGTGCTCCGGAAAGGTCCGGCCTGACCTGCAACAGGCGGTCGAAGCTCGCAATCGCCTGGTCGTATCTGCCCTCGTCGAAATGCAGCATCGCACTGGCGCGTGCCGCATTGGCGTGACGCGGGTCCAGCGTGAGCGCCTGATCGAAGCACTGGATCGCTTCGTCCAGGCGCTTTAGCTGCTGCAACGCCTCGCCCATCCGGAACCAGATCTCGGCCTGGCCGGGCCTGAGCACCAGCGCGCGGTCATAGCACTTGATCGCCTCGTCGAGCCGACGCTCGCGCTGCAGCGCCATGCCGAGGTTGGAAAAATAGTCGGCGACGTCGGGGCTTTGCCGGATCGCGAGCACGAACCACTCGATGGCGAGGTGATACTGCTTTGCGGCCACGCAGAGCATGCCCATCAGATGCAGCGAGTCGGCATGGCTCTGGTCAAGCGCCAGCGCGCTGCGCCCGCATTGCTCCGCCTGCGCCAGTTGCCCGGCCTGCAGCAGCCGAAGCCCCGCCTCGAACCAGGCGGCTGGCGTCTCCTTCGCTGGAGAGGATTCATCGGGCCGCCGGGCGGCGCCGTGTTCTTGCGGGTTCATCGCGGCTCGACCGGCATCGCCATGCACCAGCGATAGATGATTCCCTAGTCCCCGGAAAGGCTGGCTCCAACGTCAAAAGCTCGGCGCCGGCTCCAGCGGCACGGACTGCAGGCCGCCGAAGCGGCGCTCGCGGCGGTGGAACGACGCCAGCGCCTCGGTGAGCGCATCGCCATCGAAATCCGGCCACATCCGTTCGGTGAAGTACAATTCGGCGTAGGCGCCTTCCCAGAGCAGGAAGTCCGACAGCCGCTTCTCGCCGCTGGTGCGGATGATGAGATCGACGTCGCGCAGGCCCGCTTCGCCGGTGACGAGCTCGGAGAACAGCTCGCGCGTCGGCGCGCTGATGCCGGCGAGTTTGGCCGCGGCATTGAGGATCGCATCGCGCGCGGAGTAGTCGACGGCGATACGCAGGTTCAGCGTCTCGCCATGCGCCGTCGCCGCTTCCGCGCGCGCGATTGCGGAAGAGATGCCGTCGGGCAGACGGTCGCGGCGGCCGATCACGGTGAGGCGCACGCCGTTCTTGACCAGAGCCTCGACCTCGCTCGCGAGATAGAAGCGCAGCAGCGCCATCAGCGCCGTGACTTCCGCCTTGGGCCGGCGCCAATTGTCGGTGGAGAAAGCGTACAGCGTCAGCGTGCCGACGCCCTGGTCGGGCGCGGCCTCCACTACGCGGCGGATCGCTTCGACGCCGGCTTCATGGCCGCGCAGCCGCGACAGGCCGCGCCGCGTCGCCCATCTTCCGTTGCCGTCCATGATGATGCCGACATGTAGTCTGGATGCCAGTTTGGCAGGGAAACTACTTTGCATTGCAAAGCTCCGGAGCAAAAAAGGGGGGAATGGATCAGGTCGACAGGATGCCGAGGCGGGAAAGCGGCGAGCCTTCCTTGCCGGCGGCCTTCGCCGCGTCGCGCACCAGGCGTTCCAGCACGGCGAGATAATCGAGGAAGCGGCGGCGGCCGGTCCGGGTGAGGCGGCAGGAGGTATGCGGCCGATTGCCTTCATAGCCCTTGATGAGTTCGACCAGCCCCGCCTCCTGCAGCACCTGCAAATGGCGGCTGAGATTGCCGTCGGTCAGGCCGCAGAGCTGCTTCAGGTCGGCAAACGCCAGCCCCTTCGGATGCGCCATCAGCGAGGTCAACACGCCAAGCCGCGCCTTCTCATGGATGACGCGGTCGAGCCCGTCATAGGAAAACGGTGCGCTCGCACTCTCACTCTTCGACATCACTCTCTCCGGAAGCAAAATACAGGATCGTCGCCATCAAGGACTGGCCGACGACAAACGGCAGGCCCATGGTCCAGGGCGACAGCGCGTGACTGTGGCTTGCGAGCAGCAGCACGACAAAACCCGAGACGAAATACCAGGCACCGGCAATCGCCACCGTGCGCGGCAGCGAGCGGACCGACGCGAACACGCCGAGCGACACCAGCACCTGCCACAGCCCCGGCAGCAGCCACAGCGATTCCGGCGCGAACTTCCACAGCACCACCGCCAGCAAGGTGCCGGCGACCGCGGCGGGCAGGAACTGCTCGACGGCCTGGTGGATCATGGCGTCGGCGAGGCCCGAATGATGCCGGCGCGAGCGCGCGATCATCTCGGTCAGGATCATTGCCCCCGACAGCAGCGCCGCCAGCGCCCATCCGAACAGAAAGGTCAGCGGATGATGCGTGGGATCGTTGAGAAGGAAATATTGCAGCGCCGCCGTGACCAGCGCGACGCCCGCGGTCGCCGCGATCGCCGCCGGGCCATAGCCGGCAAAAGCCGTGCCGGCCGCGAGCTGGCTGCGGATCGCAATGATGTCAGCCAGCGCCTTGTCGAGATCGCGCATCTCTTCGGTCTGCACACCCATATCGTCCCCATGGCATCCGTTTACTTTGCATCGCAAAGGATACCGGATCACAAAGTGATTGCAAGGGGCGGCGCCTCGAAGCGGCGAACTACTTCCGGTTGCCATCCGGCGAGGCGATCGCGTAGAATGCGGCGGGCTGGGGAAATCAAGTATGCGTGGCGCGCTATTTCTTGTTCTTGCATTTTTTCTTGCATTTTTTATGCAGACCGCGATCGGCTCGATCGCCAATGCCGCGGGACCTTACGGCAACATCCATGTCGGTCAGTGGAAAGGCGGCGCCTTCACCGACGACAGTAGCGGCGCGTTCTCCCATTGCGGGGCCACCTCGATCTACGACAATGGTGTCATTCTGGTGGTCGGGTTGAATGCCAGCAAATCGTGGCTGCTCGGTTTTGCGAGCCCCGGATTTCACCTGACCAAAGGCAACACGGTTCCGGTCGACGTCACCTTCGACGGACAATCCCAGGCAAGATTGTTCGCCACCGCCAATTCCGACATCATGGCCACCGCCATCCTGCCGCCGAACGTGGCTCGCACGTTTCAGAAGTCGAGCCTCATGGTGGTCACGACGGGCAACAGCAATGCCCTGCAATTCAACCTGACTTCGACAGCACCCCTATTGGCCGTGCTCGCGAACTGTGTCAGCACGGTCAAGGCCGGCGGGATCAACAGCGCCGGCGAGTTCACCGCGCCGAAACCAGTCGCGGCGAAGGGCGACGCGCCGAGCAATCCCAAAGCCAGCAGGACCGGCAGCCAGACCGGCACAGGTTTCGTCATCAGCGCAAACGGTCACATCATCACCAATCACCACGTGATCGACGGCTGCGTCGGCGACATCAAGGGCAATCTCACCGGAGAAGCCGCGAGCACGCTGCGGGTCGTCAACAGCGACCAGGCCAACGACCTCGCGCTGCTGCAGGGGCCGGCGGCCTCGTTCAAGACTTACGCAAGGATCCGCGACCGTGCGATCCATTCCGGCAATTCGGTCGTGGCCATCGGCTTTCCCTATCACGGCCTCTTGACCTCGGATTTTACGGTCACGACGGGCATCGTGAGTTCGCTGAGCGGCATGCTGAACGATACGCGCTTCCTGCAGATCAGCGCCGCGGTTCAGCCCGGCAACAGCGGCGGGCCGCTGCTCGATACCTCGGGCGACATCGTCGGCATGGTCGCCGCGAAACTGAACGCGCTGAAATTCGCCCGCTACACCGGCACCATCCCGGAAAACATCAATTTCGCGATCAAGACCGGCGCTATCCGCGACTTCCTCGACAACAGCGTTGTGGCTTACGAGACCGCTTCTCCCGGCACCGAGCTCAAGACCGCCGACATCGCCGGCAATGCGCGCGCCTACACGTTGCTGATTTCCTGCACCGCGGGCGAGCAGGCGGAGAACGCGAAGCGCTGACCCCCAACCCTCATGGTGAGGAGGCGCGAATGCGCCGTCTCGAACCATGAGGCACCAGTGTGCCTCATCCCTCGAGACGCGCGCAAGCGCGCTCCTCAGGATGAGGGGAGAGAGCTGCCCGTGACGCGCGGGCTAATGCGCGCATCAACTAATGGCAGCACGCTGCTGCCTTCGCCTCCGGCTGATACTGGTCGCGCAGGCGCACCCAGTCCATCGGATAGGGCAGCCCCTCCTCGTGCCGGCCGAGCGGCGTCAGGTCCAGATAGTGGTAGGCGGAGTTCATCATGTCGAGGCCGCGGGCATAGGTCGAATAGGTGTGGAAGATGTTTCCGGCCTCGTCGCGATAGAACACGCTGATGCCGGGCAGCTCGGGGCCGTAGAGCGGCGTCGTTCCATAGTTGTATTTCGCCTCCCCCGCCTTGATCTGATCGGGCGTAAACGAAACGGCATAATCGTAGTTGAAGTCGTTGTTGCCGGATGAGACCCAGTCGAACGTCCAGCCCATCCGTTTCTTGAACGCTTCGAGCTTGGCGACCGGCGCCAGCGAGACCGCGACCATGGTGGTGTCGCGCGCGGCGAGATGCGGGACCATGCGCTCGAAACCGTCGGCCCAGAACGAGCAGCTCTTGCAGGCCGCCTCCCACTCCGGCGCGTACATCACGTGCTGCACCACAAGCTGGGGCCTGCCCCTGAAGAGATCGGCAAGCGTGACCTTGCCGTTGGGCCCGTCGAAGACGTAATCCTTGTCGACCTTGACCCAGGGCAGGTTGCGGCGCTCCTCGCTCAGGCGGTCGCGCGCACGGATGAGCTCTTTCTCATGGGCCATATGCGCCTTGCGGGCTTCGATCCATTCTTCTCGCGAGACGATTTTGTGCGGTCGCATGGGGGATCTCCTCTATTCAACATTGGATTCTCCGTCATTGCGAGGAACCAACGGGTCCGCGCGAAGCGCGGCCCGATGACAGGCTCCGCGACGAAGCAATCCATCTTTCCCCGTGCTGAGATGTGAATTGCTTCGCTTCGCTCGCAATGACGCCTACTCGACGAATTTCTCCAGCTGGTCGAAGAACTTGCTCCAGCCCTGGCGGTGGTTGTCGCGGGCCTTTTCGTCGGCGAACTGCTCGTGGTGGAAAGTGAGCAGCGTGCCGACTGCATCGGGCTTGATCTCTACCGTCACCAGCGACTCGCGCTCCGGCGTCGAATGCCAGGCCCAGGTGAATTGCAGCCGCTCGTTCGGCACGACCTCGCGATAGACGCCGCCGACCTCGTGATATTCGCCGCTCTTGTCATCCGTGAAGCTGATACGGTAACGTCCGCCGACGCGAACATCGAGATCGGCCCGCATCGAGCCGGGCTTCGCCTGCGACATCGCGAACCACTTCACCAGGTTTTCCGGCTCGCTCCACGCGGCGTAAACTTTTTCCGGCCGCGCGCGGAGGCGCCGCGTGAGGGTGAGGCTTGGGCGGTTGTCGAGTTGGGCTGCGCTTGACGATTGGGCCATGTTTCTTCCTCCACAAAGGCGGCAAGTCGGTCGAGATTGTCGGACCAGAAGCGCTGGTAGCGGTTGAGCCAGTCCATCGCCTGCTCCATCGGTTTCGCGGTCAGCCGGCACGCCACGACGCGGCCGGTCTTTTCGCGCGCGATGAGACCGGCATCGGTCAGCACGTCGAGATGCTTCATGATCGCCGGCAGCGACATCGCAAAGGGCTGTGCCAGCTCGCTGACGGAGAGCGAGTCGCGGTCGGACAGCCGCGCCAGCAGCGCGCGCCGCGTCGGATCGGCCAACGCGGCAAAGGTGCGGTCCAGGGCTTGATCGCTATACTTAACCATATGGTTTAGTATAGGCGCCCACGGCACGATGTCAAGCGAGCGCCTTCAGAAAACTCTTTTTGCGGGAACTTCGCGGTGTCAGACCATCAAAAGCAAACGCGACCGACCCTTGCGGGTCGATCGCGTCTGAAACCAGATCGCTTCACACGTCCAGGCTAGCTTCGGCCCGCACGCACAATTCAGCGATAATAATCGTATTGATAGCCGCGCCGGCCACGCGGCGCCACCTGCAGGCCGTACGCCACGCGCGGGTTGCCCTGGCAATAGGCGAAACGGCCGGAGGCGCTGGCCTGGCACTGGGCATAGGTAGTGTAGGTGCAGTCGCCGGGATACCCCATGTCCCTGCCCACCACGCACCAGGGATAATCATGAGCCGCCGCCGGAGCGGACGTCGCAACGGTAGCGGCACCGGCCGCGGTCAGGGCCATCACGGCCAATATCAGCTTACGCATAGTCATCTCCTTTGCGCCGAAAAGCGCCTGTCCTGGATTAGACTATACAATGCCGAAGAAGGTTCACCCGTTCACTCTACCTTGAGGCCGGCGAATTCGACCACTTTCTTCCACTTTTCGGTTTCTGCGACGATTTCGGCTCCGAACGCTTCCGGAGTCTGGATCCGCGGCTCGCCGCCGAGCTCGACCAGTTGCTTCTTCACTGCGGGATCGGACATCACCGCGTTGACCTCGGCATTGAGCTTGCCGATGATTTCCTTCGGCGTCTTCGCAGGCGCACCCATGCCGAACAGCGCGCTCGCCTCATAGCCTTTCACCGTCTCGGCGACCGTCTGCACGTCGGGCAATTGCGGCGACCGCTCGGCGGTGGTGACGCCGAGCGCGCGCAGGGCGCCGCCGCGGATGTGCTGGATGACGGAGGGCATGTTGTCGAAGATCACCTGCACCTGGCCGCCGAGCAGGTCGGTGATGGCGGGTGCCGCGCCGCGGTAGGGCACGTGCTGCATCTTGCAGCCGGTCATCGCCATGAACATTTCGCCGGACAAATGCACCGAGGTGCCGTTGCCCGATGACGCCAGGTTGATCTTGCCGGGGTTGGCTTTCACATAAGCGATGAACTCGGCGACGTTCTTGGCCGGCACGTCCTTGTTCACGGTCATGACATTCGGCACGCGGTTGAAGGAGGCGACCGGCGCGATGTCGCGAACGAAATTGAATTTCAGATTGGCGTAGAGCGTGGCGTTGATGTAGTTCGCCGGGTTGATCAGCATTACGGTGTAGCCATCCGGCTCGGAGCTCACCGCCGCCTCCGTGCTGATGTTGTTGCCGGCGCCAGGCTTGTTCTCGATCACGAATTGCTGGCCAAGCTTTTCCGACAGCCGCTGGCCGATCAGGCGGCCCAGGATGTCGGTCGCGCCGCCCGGCGGATAGCCAACCAGGAACCGCACCGGCCGCGACGGATAGTCCGCGGCAGCAGCGCGGCCAATCGCGAAGGTGGAGACGCCGGTAGCCATCAGGCCCAGCGCGGTGCGGCGTGAAATCATTGCGAAAACTCCCATTTTTGCTTGTTGTTGAACGAATGGCGAGGCGCTTGTAACAAGCGGGGCGCGGCGCCGGAAGTGCTGCACGCGCGCATCTGATTGTACGAAAGGATAAGTCATGCCGGTCAAAGTCCACGCGCTGGACCATCTCGTGATCAACGTCTCCGACGTCGCGCGCTCGGCGGAGTGGTACGCCAAGATCCTCGGCATGGAGATCAGGGTGTTCGACCCCGGCGAGGGCAAGACCAAACGCACGTCTCTGGTATTCGGCAACCAGAAGGTCAATGTCCGGCCGAAAAATGCCGACAAGGTCGAATGGTTCACCGCCGATCACGAAGCCGCCGGCAGCGACGATCTGTGCTTCCTAACCTCGAGCACGCCCGAACAGGTGGTCGCGCATCTCCACGCGCAAGGCGTGAGAATCGAGGAAGGCCCGACCAGGAAGCAGGGCGCACGCGGCACGCTGCTCTCGGTCTATTGCCGGGATCCGGACGGGAGCCTGATCGAGATTTCGTCGTATGAATGAGACGCGCTGAGGCCCCACTCGTCATTGCGAGGAGCGAAGCGACGAAGCAATCCAGATTGTACCGCGGTAGCACTCTGGATTGCATCGCGGAGCCTGTCATCGGGCGCGCGTTCGCGCGACCCGTTGGCTCGCAATGACGGGGGGCGGGTGTAGCTTCCGACAATTTGCCCATTGTCGCTGACGGTGGCAAAAGGGAGCACAAGAGCCAAGAAAGCAGCCGGCAAGGTTGCACGGGAGGAAAGATGAACAATTCCGCGGCCGCTCCGGGCATCGTTGGGCCCTTTGCCGGATTGGACGTACCATGGCTGCTCAAGATGCGCGCGGAAGTGCGGCACGACCATCCGTTCCTGATCTGGGCCCCATTCGACGCACCCGCGCGAAAGTGGTCCTACGGCGAATTTCACGAGCGTGTCGGCGCGCTTTCCGCCGGCCTTGCCAAACGCGGCATCAAGCAGGGCGATTACGTCCTCATTCATCTCGATAACTGCATCGAGGCGCTGCTCGCCTGGTTCGCCTGCGTCGAGCTCGGCGCGATCGCGGTCACCACCAACACCCGCTCGGCCGCCGCGGAGATGGAGTATTTCGCCGGCCATTGCGGCGCGGTCGCCGCGATCACCCAGCCCGCTTATGCCGAGCTGGTCGCAGCGAACTGCAAGGGCCTGCGCTGGATCGCCGTGATCTCGCACGACGCGGGTGCGCCCGCGAAACCGGCTTCACGCGGCGACCTTTTTGAAGCTCTCCTCGCCGACAGCGCCGACCGGCCGCGCCGCGCCACCGATCCGCTCGCGCCCTGCAGCGTGCAATATACGTCCGGCACCACGTCGCGCCCGAAGGCGGTGCTGTGGACCCATGCCAATGCGCTGTGGGGCGGCAAGGTCAATGCCGCGCATCAGGATTTGCATGAGCAGGACGTGCACCAGACCTACCTGCCGCTGTTTCACACCAATGCGCTGGCCTATTCGATGCTGGCGAGTTTGTGGGTGGGGGGAACGTGCGTGATCCAGCCGCGCTTTTCCGCAAGCCGGTTCTGGAGCGTGGCGCTCGAGCATGGCTGCACCTGGACCTCGACCATTCCCTTCTGCATGAAGGCGCTGCTCGAACACGAAATCCCGAAGAACCACAAATTCCGGCTCTGGGGCACGGCGGTGAACGATCCGCCGCCCTTTGCGGTGTTCGGCGTCAAGATCATCGGCTGGTGGGGCATGACCGAGACCATCACCCACGGCATTGTCGGCGAGGTCGACCAGCCCAACACTCCGATGTCGATCGGCCGCGCGGCCAGCGAATATTCGATCCGCATCACCGACGACGGACGGCCGACCGAAGTCGGCGACACCGGCAACCTCTCGATCAGGGGCGTGCCGGGCCTGTCGTTGTTTGCGGAATATCTCCACAACGAAAAGGCGACGCGCGAGAGCTTTGACGGGCAGGGCTATTTCCTGACCGGCGACCGCGTCACGTTGCTCGAGCGCGGCTACATCAAATTCGGCGACCGCGCCAAGGACATGCTGAAGGTCGGCGGCGAGAATGTCGCGGCCTCCGAGATCGAGCAGGTGGTCGCGGTCGTGCCCGGCGTGCGCGAGGCGGCCGTGGTCGGCAAGCAGCATCCGATGCTGGACGAGGTGCCGGTCGTGTTCATCATCCCGCAGTCTGGTGTCGATAGGCTGCCGCAGGAGCTGCACGACAATGTCATGATGGCTTGCCGCGGCGCGCTCGCCGACTTCAAGGTACCGCGCGAGATTCACTTTGTCGACGAGATGCCGCGCTCGACATTGGAGAAGGTGGCGAAAGCCGAGCTGCGCAAGATGCTGGCCTAATCATTAACGCGTCATTCCGGGATGGTCCGAAGGACCAGACCCGGAATCTCGAGATTCTCAGGTGCGCAATTGCGCACCATAGTTCGATGCTTCGCATCGCCCCGGAATGACGGCTAAAATAAAGGAAACAACATGCTGCGTCTTCCCCTTGCTGCCGTCCTTGCGGGCCTCTTGCTTACCGGCGCCTCGGCACAAACCGCAGACACCGTGCTGTTCAACGGCAAGATCGTCACCGTGGACAAGGAATTTTCCGTCCACGAGGCGATCGCGATCTCGCACGACCGCGTGCTCGCGACCGGCGCCACCGACGCGATGAGAAAACTCGCCGGCGATCATGCGCGCGTGATCGACCTCGGCGGCCGCACCGTGATCCCGGGGCTCACCGATGGACACATCCACGGCATCCGCGCCGCGCTGACCTTCGGCACCGAGGTGAACTGGATCGGCGTGCCCACGCTGAAGGAGGCGCTCGCGAAAATCGCCGACGCCGCAAAGAGCCAGGCTGCCGGCAGCTGGATCGTGGTCGCCGGCGGCTGGACCGAGGAGCAGTTTGCCGAAAAGCGCCGGCCCACGCCGCAGGATATCGCGCAGGTAGCGCCGTGCAATCCCGTCTATATCCAGCATCTCTATGACTGGCTCCTGCTGTCGCCCAAGGCGATGGCAGCGCTCAACATCCACGACGACGCCGATGTTGCGCCCGGCGGCAAGCTCGAGCGCGATGGCGACAACAAGCCGACCGGCCTGATCAACGCGGGCGGCAACGCGCTCGGCAAGATTTTTGATAAGCTGCCGAAGGCGACGCTGGCGCAGCAGGTCGAGGGCTCGAAAAAGTTCTTCCGCGAGATGAACTCGCTCGGCATCACCGGCATCGTCGATGGAGGCGGGGTCAGCATGTACCCGGCCAGCTACCAGGCGGTGTTCAAGCTCTGGCACGACAGACAGCTCACGGTGCGGGTCGCCTATCACCTCTGCGCCCCGAAGCCCGGCAGCGAGCTCGCCGACTTGCAGAATCTCACGCAGCTGCTGCCGCAAAATTTCGGCGACGCCATGCTGCATTTCAACGGCCCCGGCGAGATCCTGATCTGGGCCGACTGGACCGACGGCGACATCGCGCCCGACGGCAAAGCCAGGCTCGCCGAGCTTTTGCGCTGGGCGGCTTCAAAAGGCTATTCGATCCAGCTGCACTGGAATCCCGACCGCACCGTCCATGACCTCCTCGACGTGGTCGAGGACATCAACAAGGACTATTCCATCCGCGATCTCAGATGGAGCGTGCTGCATCTCTACAACGCCTCCGAGGACAGCCTGAAGCGAATGCAGAGGCTCGGCCTGATCTGGGGCGTGCAGGACGGGCTCTATTTCGGTGGCGAACGGCTGCAGAAGGAGGTTGGCGTCGACGCGGCGAAGCAGATGCCGCGCATCGCGAGCGCGATGAAACTGGGACTGACGGTCGCCGGCGGCACCGACGCGCATCGCGTCTCCTCCTACAATCCCTTTGTCTCGCTGCAATGGTATCTCGACGGCACCACCATCGGCGGCACCAAGACCCGCGGCGATGAGGAGACCCCGAGCCGGCGCCAGGCGCTGGAGATGTACACCAGGAACCCCGCCTACATGGCCAATGACGACGACAAGCGCGGCACGCTGGAGGCAGGAAAATTCGCCGATCTCGCGGTGCTCTCGGCCGATTACCTGACCGCGCCGGTGCAGGAGATCGGCAAGATCAAATCGCTGCTGACGCTGGTCGGCGGCGAAGTGGTCTATGCCGCGGCGCCTTTTGCAAATCTCGAGGCGCCCGCCAAGAAGTAACCGTCATTGCGAGCAAAGCGAAGCAATCCAAAAAGCCACGCAGAAGATTCTGGATCGCTTCTTCGCTAACGCTTCTCGCAATGGCCAGGGCGTACTCATAAATTCGGTTCACGTCCGCTTCACTCCGAAAGCGACGCAATTGCTGCGTAGCAGCGGAATGTCGCGAAGTTCCGGAATGGGATATTCCAACACTCAGACCACAGCCACAATCACGTGTGCTTGAATTTTGGCAGCAACCTCGCCGCTGCCATGTCTGTGTGCAATCGCCGATGCGGCGTAGTCGGTTGCAGCGTCCAGTTTTCCTGCTTCTCTGGCCTCGATTTCGTTGCGAAGAAGAGTTCCCTGACAATAAGCAATGGCCGGAAGGCGCGGCGAGGATGCACGGCTTTGTTCGGCTCTCGTCTCGATCACCACGCGGGAGAAACCTGCGTCGTCCAGCTCGCTACGGATCAGTGCCGTATCGTGGTAGCCGTGCGGCGTGCGTGCCAGAAAGCGCGGCGGATCGGTCGGGAAAATCGCTGCGAGAGCATTCGTCACATCATCCGCAAATACATTCTCCTCGATGCGATCCCATACGTTGAACAAAAGATGTCCTCCAGGCTTCAGGACTCGCCTTGCTTCGCGGTAGGCAGATGAGCGGTCGGGAAAGAACATCGCGCCGAACTGACAGCAAACGAGATCGAAGGCCGCATTTTCGAACGGTAGCGCAAGAGCATCCGCCTGGCGCCATTTGATGCGACTGTCTGGAGCTTGTCGCGAGGCGGCGTAGTCGAGCATCGGCTGGTTGAGGTCGGTTACGACATAGCTCGCGCCGGGGGACAGTTTGAGCGCCAATGCGCGGGTGACAACCCCGGTGCCCGCGGCGATTTCCAGAACGGCGCTTGGCGAGAAGGACGCTGCTCGTTGTGCAAGATCTGCGGCGAACGGCTCGAAAATCAACGGCACCATATAGCGGTCGTAGTTTTCCGGAATCGAGCCGGCGAACACCTTGTCCGTTTCCAACATTGCTATCACCCGCCGTCCGTTTGATGGCACGCGAGACTAGCATATAGTTGTCCGCCAGCACGCCGCTTGCGTCCCCCGCAAGCGAAGTCAATCCATGGGCCGGCCTCGCGGTGGGCTGACCACCAAGATTCAGGCTTGCGGCCAACTACTCGCCTTCATCCAGCTTGCGTCGATTAAGGTATGGTTGCGCGTTAACGAGTCCGCGCCCTAATAGCAGCCGAACGCGATCGGGCGGAATGCCTGCAGCAATTGCTGGTCGAGCTTGGCGCCCATGCCTTCCATGATGCCGAAGGCGCGCGAATGCGTGAACGGCAGGCGGTAGGCGCGCTTCTCCACCAGCGCGGCATAGATGTCGACGATGGTGGTGAGGCGGACGATGTCGCTGATCTGGCTATTCGACAGGCCATTGGGATAGCCCGTGCCGTCGAGCAACTCGTGGTGATGCAGGATGACATCCAGCATTTCCGGCGGGAAGCCGCCCTGCTTCATCAGCGCATCGTAGCCGAGCTGCGGATGCTGGCGGATGATCGCCTTCTCCTCGTCGCTGAGCTGGCCCGGCTTGTCCAGGATCGCAAGCGGGACGAACGCCTTGCCGACGTCGTGCAGCAAGGCGGCGCGGGTCAGGCGGCGCTGGTCGTTCTCGCGCATGCCGAGATGCTGCGCGAAGGCGACCGCAAAACCGGTAACGAACAGGCAGTGGCGGTAGCTGTCGGTGTGGTGGCAGCCGACCGTGGTCAGCCATTCACGGATAGAGGAGTGCTTGATCGCCTTGAGGATCTTGGTCTCGGCCTGCTGCACTTCCTCGAAGGTGAGCGGCACGCCTGCCGGAAGCTTCTGGAAGATTTTCACGAAGATCGCATGGGCCGCCGCAACGCCGCGGTTCAGGGTCTTGCCGCGATCGCTCTCGTCGAACGTCTGGCTGTCGGGAAACGCGGCGCGGATGCGCTGCAGGATGGCGCCGGGATCGAACGGCCGCGAGATGGTGTCGGTGGCGCCCAGCGCCCAGGCCTGCATCGAGGCGTGATGCAGCGCGTCGGCGAGCACGAACAGCCGCGGCATCTGGCTGTAGGCATCGGACTGCAGCTTCTTGCGCACCGTCTGCACGCTTTCGGGCGAGCGCAGGTTGATGTCGACGATGACGCCGGAGAGGCCGGAGGGGGCAGTCGGAATGTCCGAGGTGGCAACTGTATCGACTTCGCCCACGGCGCGCAGGATGTCGGCGAGTTCGCTGCTCTGGTCGCTGCGATCGGAGGCCAGCAGCAGGCGGCGTTGGGGCGAAGGCTTCTTGGCGGTAGCGGTCATGGAATTACCAGGCTCGCGGTGATGACAAGTGAAGCCTAACAGGCAACGTGTTCCCCCCTGCTTAACAGGTGTTGTGAACGCACCCCTCACCCAAAGCCTAAAACTTTAACGAGACAAAAAATCCGCCGGAGGAATCCTCCCCCGGCGGATCCTGTTGTTGCACTGCAGCAGGCTTAAGCCTTCATCGCCGCCTTTACCGCGTCCGCCGTGATCGGCAGCGAGCGCACGCGGGCGCCGACCGCATTGAACACCGCGTTGCCGATCGCGGGCGCGACCACCGTCACCGCCGGCTCGCCGACGCCGGTGGCATGCTCGCCATTGGCGATCACGCTGACGGCGACCTCCGGCGTCTGGCTCATCCTGAGCGGCGTGTAGCTGTCGAAATTGGTCTGCTCGATGCCGCCATTCTTCAGCGTCGCCTTCTCGAACAGCGCCAGCGACATGCCCCACAGCGCCGCACCCTCGACCTGGGCGCGGATGTTGTCGGGATGCACCTGCGTGCCGACGTCGGTCGCAACCGTCAGCTTCTTCACCTTGACCTCGCCCGAAGGCGTCACCGCGACATGGGCGACGCAGGCCGTCCAGCTGGCGGTCGCGCGTTCCTGCGACGATACGCAGGCCACGCCCATGCCTTCGCCCTTCGGGAGTTGCTTGGTGCCGTAGCCGGCCATTCCCATCGCCGCGAGCAGCGTGTTGCGCAGCCGCTGCGCGCCGCCGGCATTGGCGCCTTTGCCGTCGAGCATGTCGATGCGGTATTGCGCCGGGTCCTTTCCGACCGCATGCGCGAGTTCATCGATCATGCTTTCGACTGCCCAGAAGGTCCAACCCGGCGCCACCGAGCGGAGCTGACCCGACGGGGTGGCGTTGTGCGCCATCTCGTTGAGAATAGCGCGCACATTGTGGTTGGGCACGGTGTAGAAGAAGTCCGCCCCGTTCACCGTGAACGAGTTGAGCGGGCCCTTCTTGTCGACCGAGGGCGTCAGGAAGTCAGGGATCCCCCAGCGCGCGGTCGGCCAGGCCGAGACCACGTCGTGGTCGAGCGCGATCAGCCGGCCATCGGCATCGAGCCCCGCTTTCACTTTTTGATAGGTGAGCGGCCGCGAGAAATCCATGGTCATGTCGTTCTCGCGGGAATAGATCACCTTGACCGGTCGGCCGACCGCTTTCGCCGCCTGCACCGCGGGCACCATCATGTCGGCGTCGAGCCGCCGGCCGAAGCCGCCGCCCAGCCACATCTGGTGCATCACCACGAACTTCGGATCGATCCCGGCGGCACCCGCCGCGATCGCGCCGGAGCGCGTCGCGAACTGGTTGCCGGAATAGATGTGCAGGATGTCGCCCTTGAACTCCGCGGTGGCGTTCATCGGCTCCATCGGCGCGTGGATGTTGATGTTGGTCGTGTATTCCGCCTCCATCAGCTTGGCCGCCGTGCCCAGCGCCGCCTTGGTGTCGCCGTCCTTGACGAAGAACTGCCCGGAATCGTCGAGGCCCTGCAGGCGCTTCGCCTCATCGAGCAGCGACTGGCTCGACAGTTTGGCGTTCGGACCGCCGTCATAGGCGATCTTCAGCGCACCCGCCGCCTTCCTGGCGTTGGCATAGGTGTCGGCGACCGCCACCACCCAGCCGGTCGTGGTGCCGGTCTTGTCGTCGAGGGTGACGGCCTTGATGAAGCCCTTCACCTTCTTCGCCTCGCTTTCGTCGACCGATTTCACCGTGGCACCGAAGCGCACCGGCGGGGTGACGATGGCGCCATAGGCCATGCCCGGCAGCATCACGTCGATGCCGTACTTCGCCGTGCCGTTGGTCTTGGAGGGGATGTCGAGCTGCGGCACCGACACGCCGATCATGGTGTACTGGTCCGGCGTCTTCAGCTTGATCGTCTTGAGCTCGTCCGGCGTGAAGGTTTTCGTCGCCTTGCCGCTCTTGACCAATTCGGCGAAGCTCATCTGCTTCTTCGACTTCGGATGGGTGATTACGCCGTCGCGCACGACGAGCTCGCCCGCCGGCGCGCCCATCGCGGCCGCCGCCGCTTCAGTCAAGGCGATCCGCCCTGCGGCACCTGCACGGCTCATCACCTCGAAGTTCATCATGGTCGACCAGCTGCCGCCGGTGAGCTGCGCGCCCAGCGTGGGGTCATCGTATTTCGGATCGTTGGACGCGAGTTGCACCCGCATATCCTTCCAGTTCGCGCCCAACTCCTCGCAGACGATCTGCGCCATGGTGGAGGCGATGTGCTGGCCCATGTCGGCCTTGCCGCAGGTCACCGTGACGATTCCATCCGGCGCGATCGAGTACCAGACGCTGGGATCGAAGCTGGTGGCGGCCGGTGCGGTCGCGGCCAGCGCAGGGTCGAGACCGGGAACGGCGGCATAGCCGAGCACGAGGCCCGCAGCTGCGGTGCCGACCAGGAACGAGCGACGGCTGAGATCGGCGGGCTCAGGCTTGGTGATCTTCACGTGCGTATTCATGTGGCCCTCCGATCGCTGGAGACGTTGGAGGCGGTGCGCATTTCAGACGCGGCGCGCATGATCGCCTTCTGAATGCGAGAATAGGTCATGCAACGGCAGAGATTGCCGTCCATGTGGTTGATCACCTCTTCCCTTGTGGGATTGGTGTTCTTCGCAAGCAGGGCTGCCGCCTGCATGATCTGGCCGGACTGGCAGTAGCCGCATTGCGGCACCTGCTCGATGATCCAGGCCTTCTGCAAGGGATGGTCGCTCTTGGCGGAAAGGCCCTCGATGGTGACGACCTTCTTGCCGACGACGTCGCTCACCATGGTCTGGCAGGATCGAACGGCTTCGCCGTTGACGTGGACGGTGCAGGCCCCACACAGGCCGGCGCCGCAACCGAACTTGGTGCCGGTCATCTGCAATTGCTCGCGGATGGCCCAGAGCAGCGGCGAATCGCTCGCCGCATCGACGGACACATTGCGTCCGTTGATGTTCAGGTTAGGCATTGTTTCTTCCCCTGCCGGTGTAGGATGCCGCTTACGGCGGACAACTCACTTTTGGGTGGCTGGCACCCACCGGGTCGGCACCAGCCTTGCGTGCAAGAATGATCGCGCTCCCGTGTGCGCGCAACGGGATTTGGAACTGTTTGCGGAGAATAAATTTTCAAAATGCGTTTGTGCGTTGCGACAATGGCGCGATCGCAAACTTCGCTGTGCGGAATAGGCAGCCACGCGGGCGGCAGCATGCCGGCGTTGGGCAGTTCACACGGCTGAAAAGATCGCGCTACAATGCCCTGACAATTCCTTGGGGCTGGAAGCGTGCGAGGCGTGATGCCGAAAATCGATCGCGACGGAATAGAAATCTACTACGAGGTCCATGGCGACGGCCCTCCCCTCATCCTCACCCATGGCTATTCCTCGACCTCGGCGATGTGGAAGGGTCAGGTCGAAGCGCTCTCGAAGCATCACAAGCTCATTCTGTGGGACATGCGCGGGCACGGCCAGTCCGACTATCCGGAAAACCCCGCGGCCTATAGCGAGGCGCTGACCGTCGGCGATATCGCCGCGCTGCTGGATACGGTCGGCGCGCGGAAGGCGATCGTCGGCGGGCTCTCGCTTGGCGGCTACATGTCGCTGGCGTTTTATCGCGCCCATCCCGAGCGGGTTTCGGCGCTGCTCATCATCGACACCGGTCCCGGCTTCAAGAAGGACGATGCGCGCGAGGTCTGGAACAAGCGCGCGCTCGACACCGCCGACCGCTTCGAGCGCGAGGGGCTCGAGGTGCTGAAGTCCGCAAGCCGCGAGCGCTCGACGGTGAGCCATCGTGATGCGACGGGGCTCGCGCGCGCGGCGCGCGGCATGCTGACCCAGCGCGATGCGCGGGTGATCGAGGTGTTGCCCGAGATCAAGGTGCCGTCGCTGGTCGTGGTCGGCGCCGATGATACGCCCTTCCTTGCCGCCTCCGACTACATGGCGGCGAAAATTCCGGGGGCAAGGAAGGTCGTGGTCCCCGCCGCCGGCCACGCGGTGAACATCGACCAGCCGCAGGCTTTCATCGAGGCGGTGCTGCCGTTCCTCGACGGCCTGCCGAAGACCGCCGAGAGGCTTGCGCAATGACAACGCGGACCGCGGCTCTCGCTCTGCTCTTGTCTCTGATGGCGATCAGCCACGCGGGTGCGCAAGGCGCAACGCTGGACGGCCGCCCGCCCTTCACCGCGACCTTGTCGAACAACGTCCCACTGCTGTTCGGCATGGACGTCTCGGAAGTCTCCGCAGCACCGCGCCAACCCCTGCAATATGTCGGCGGCCCGCCGGGCGGGGAAATCTATCTCGCGCTTCGAAACCAGGGCGGCAGCCGGCCGATCAATCACCACGATCGCCTGTTTCTGCAATTCCAAAACGGCAGGCTCGCCGGCTGGAAGGAAGACTACGGCCGCAACTGGATGTGGCAGTAGCCGCAATTCGTCATGCGCGGGCTTGACCCGCGCATCCATCGAAAATGAATTCTTTCGAAGAATGATGGATTGCCGGGTCAAGCCCGGCAATGACGACCTAAAACCACCGCTCGCCCACCTGCACGGTGTCGCCGGGGCCGAGCGCGGTGCCGAGCGGCACCACATAGCGCGCCACGCCGCTCGCATCGGTATGCGTCACGGTGACGAGGTCGCGCCGCGCGCGCGGCGAGAAGCCGCCGGCGATCGCGATCGCACTCTCCACCGTCATGTTGGGCACGTAGGGATATTGGCCCGGCGCCTGCACTTCGCCGAGAATGAAGAACGGCCGATAGGACTCGATCTCGACGGCAACCGAGGGCTCGCGGATGTAGCCGTTGCGCAGCCGTCCGGAGATTTCGGCGGCAAGCGAGGCCGGCGAGCGGCCGCGCGCCGGCACCTGTCCGATCAGCGGCATGGTGATCGAGCCGCTCGCGTCGATGGTGTAGGTGTTGGTGAGGCCTTCCTGCCCGTAGACAACCACGCGGAGCTTGTCGCCGGCATCGAGCCGGTAGCCCGCATCGTAGCGGACCGGCATCGGCGCTACGGCATAGGAAGCATAGGCAGCGGGCGCAGGCATCGGCGCCGCCATCGTATAGGTTCGGGGCGCGTTCATCGCATTGCGCAGTGCGCTGATCGCGCCGCCGCCGCTGTTATCGGCGACCGCGGGCGCAGCACTATTGGGCTGGCCATAGGCCATCGCATCGAGATCGCTGGCTGGAGCGATCGCGACCGGCGCAACCGTCTGCATGCAGCCAGACACGGCGAACGCGGCGGCTAGGATCGGCAAGGAAAACGCGCGCGCAAACCGCACTGGAGTCATCCCTCAAAACGAGACAGCTCCAGTCTTGCACCCGTTATGGTTAATAAACGGTTTTCAACGATGGGGCGGAGTACCGGCCTTGGCCGCATTTCATCTTTGCCGTCATTCCGGGGCGCGCAGACCGCGAACCCGGAATGACAACGTGGCAATCAAGCCGAAACGCCGGCTCCGATCGGGCACGACACGCCGGTGCCGCCGAGGCCGCAATAGCCGGCCGGATTCTTCGCCAGATATTGCTGATGGTAGTCTTCGGCGAAGTAGAACTCGCCTGACGGCGCGATCTCGGTCGTGATGGTGGGAAGGCCCTTCGCCGACAGCGCCTTTTGATAGGCCGCTTTCGATGCATCGGCGGCTTTGCGCTGCGCGTCACTGAAGGTGTAGATCGCGCTGCGATACTGGGTGCCGACATCATTGCCCTGGCGCATGCCCTGGGTCGGGTTGTGGTTCTCCCAGAACGCCTTCAGCAGGCGGTCATAGGAGATCTTCTTCGGATCGAACACGACCAGCACCACTTCGGTGTGGCCGGTGCGGCCCGAGCAGACCTCTTCATAGGTCGGGTTCGGCGTATGACCGCCAGCGTAGCCGACCGCGGTGACATAGACACCGTCGCCAAGCTCCCAGAACTTGCGCTCCGCGCCCCAGAAACAGCCGAGCCCGAACACGGCCTGTTCGAGGCCTTCGGGGTAAGGCGGCTTGAGCTTGTGGCCGTTGACGAAATGGGTTGTTGCAGTCGGGATAGCCTGCGCACGGCCGGGCAGCGCCTCGGCGGCACTGGGCAGTGCGGTGGTCTTGCGCATGAACAGCATGGAATTTTCTCCGGGCGGGACACCGGCGGGAAGCGAGGGGCGCTTCCAACCGGGAGCTGCCTTTATATAGGTCTTTACGGGCCCAAGCGCAGCCCCGTTACGCGGCCAGGATCAGTCCCGGGAATAGCCGATCAGCGGCTTGCGCGGCCGGAACAGGATCATCAGCAGGATCCCGAGCACGCCGAGCACGGCAAAGACCGGCTGCTCGAGCACCACCTTGATCACGCTGGTCCAGAGCCAGGGCACCTTGCCCTCGACCCAGGTGCGGAACGCGAGCTGGCTCGACTGGTTCATGTCGTTCCAGAACTGGCCGAACTGGGTGAAACGCAGGTTCTGGTCGGCGACCCAGCGCGCCCCGTCATAGACCATGAAGATAAATCCGCCGGCGAGCAGCAACAGCCCTACCAGCCGGAAAAAACCGCGGATCATATGCCACCCACTCCGTCTCGCCCGCCATGCCCTTACCGGGCCGGTGGGCGAAATTCAACCTCATCAGTACCTTACGGGCCACTTACGCCGGGGTTTCGGTGCCCTCGCCCGTCCCTAAAGCGTTGACGCTGCAAAGCCCTCCCTCTATAAGGGCGCCAATGGCGGCGGGCGCAATCCCGCCGCCGCGTTTCTTTGAGCATGGCCGGCCTGTCGCGCAGATTGCTTGCCTCGCCACCGCCTCTCAAAGACGTTCCGAACAACCAGCAGCGTCGATCACGTGCGAGAGCACGAACGCTCACTTAAAGAGCAGCGGCCGGCGCGCTTATCCGCGACTGAACTGACGGGCGGTTACCGCCGAAGGATTTGAGACGATGGCCAATACGACTTCCGCCAAGAAAGCGACGCGCAAGATTGCCCGCCGCACCGTGATCAACAAGTCGCGCCGCACCGAGATGCGCGGCGCCGTCCGCACCGTCGAGGAAGCGATCAAGCGCGGCGACCGCGACGCAGCCGTGAAGGCGATGGCGCGCGCCGAGCCCGAGCTGATACGCGCAGCGCAGCGCAACATCATTCACAAGAACAATGCGAGCCGTAAAGTCTCGCGCCTCTCGCATCAGATCGCGAAGCTCGCCAAGTAAATCTGACAAGTAAATCTGACAAGTAATCTGATAAGTAGTCTGAGTGAGAAGCTTCGCGACCAAGCGAAGCGGACCGCGATGCACCATCAAGCCCGGCCTCGGCCGGGCTGTTATTTTTCTGTCATAATAGCCCGGCGCCACCTTGCGATCTGAAAACAGGCGCGTACAATTTGCTCGCGCTCTGAAAATTTTACTCGGAGCGCTTTTCAGCGCGCCGTATTTTTACAGGTGCAAATTTGCCGCACCTGAAACTCCTTCGTTCGTTTGAAGAAATCCCTGTGCCACGCTGCGAAAATGGAATAGCGCCTGACCTGTCGCGGCGCGCCGCACGCGCGGGTTACCCTCAAAAAGGAATCGCGAAAAGCTTCGTCTCGCTAACTACTTATCCACATAGCGAGTTCAAGCGTTTGGAAAAGCGTCCGTTCACCAATCCAACGTAAATATTTTATGAAGATTTTTTTCGACTGCGGCAAGAATTGTGACACGCACGATTCCTCGCGGTGATTCAAAAACTTGCTTTCAGAATGAGCAGGTGCAGCGTTGCAACGGTGACAAGGACTCGGCAGAGCCGTTCATCAAAGCGATTGCGAGAAATCCCGCATCGTGTATTTCTTAAATGGCTCGCGGCGCCCACGATCTTGAGACCAGCGCGGTTTTAGAAACGGGGCGGACGTGCAAATCGGCGGCGGTGTGCGCGTTGGCGGGACTTTCCAAGCGATTGTCGGATCGTGAACTCATGGCAATATGGGTAACGAAAAACTGTGTCCAAATTTCCCAGGCGAGGCCCAAAGTCTCGTTCGCTTCGAACTAGGGAAATAGGCGTCTGTCAGCCGACAGCAGCGGCGAAAGCCGGCCCAGCCGAGCGGGTAGTTGTGAACGGGTTGGACAAACGGCGTAGCGGCTGAACAGGTTTTGTTCGGACGTCGCCGACCTTGGGAACAGACTTGGAGAGGACAACTTGCCGGAAGCGATTTCGGTGAGGACGGGGAGGTGTGCAATGTTTTGCGAAAGCATCACGATAATTGAACGACTAGCCATTTCGAGCCACATCAATTTCAGCGCCAAGGGCACCAATCGTCTGCGGCCCTCGAGCCGGTCTCCCGATATTCCGTCGAGTACTCGCTGACCTCTCGGGAAACTTTCTGATCCAGACATCCTTGATTCCAGCGGCGGCGTTCGCGCCGAACGGGAGAGGTGTGTCCGGTGACGGAAAGCCCGCGCGAGGTCGCGCCGTGGCAGCAATCCTGCGCGGCGGTTTCGTCAGACAGGCTTACTTCTATTTGGAAAAGTTCAAGACAATGACAAATTCGGAACAGGATCGCTGGTCGCGTGTCAAAGGCCGTTTGCGGACGAGCGTGGGCGAGGACGTCTACACCAGCTGGTTTGCGCGCATGGACCTCGAGGGGGTGCAGGACGAGAGCGTGCATCTGTCGGTGCCGACGCGTTTTCTGAAGAGCTGGATCCAGGCGCATTATGCCGAGCGCGTGCTCTCGTGCTGGCAGGCCGAGATGCCGGAAGTGCACCGGGTCGATCTCACCGTGCGCTCGGCGATGCGCGCGGCGATGCCGGCCGCCAAGGAAGCCTCTGTCGCGCTGGAAGCGCGCCGAATAGAGCCGGCGGGCGGCCGTCCCGCGCTCGAGCTACGCTCGACCGCGTCCGCGCCGGTTTCCGCCAATCATGATGCGCTCGGCGGCTCCCCGCTCGATCCGCGCCTGACCTTTGCGAGCTTTGTCGTCGGCCGTTCCAACACGCTGGCGCATGCGGCTGCGCGGCAAGTCGCGGAAGGACGCCGCGGCGATCCCGTGATGTTCAATCCGCTCTACATCCATGCGGGCGTGGGCCTCGGCAAGACCCATCTGCTGCAGGCCGTGACCTGGGCCGGCAATGCGGCGGGCGAACGCAAGGTGCTGTATCTCACCGCGGAAAAATTCATGTACGGCTTTGTCGCGGCGCTGAAGACGCAGACCGCGCTCGCTTTCAAGGAAGCGCTGCGCGGCATCGACGTGCTCGTGATCGACGATCTGCAGTTCCTGCAGGGCAAGTCGACGCAGGCCGAGTTCTGCCACACGCTGAACGCGCTGATCGATGCCGGCCGCCAGGTCGTGATCGCGGCCGACCGTCCGCCGTCCGATCTCGAAAGCCTCGACGACCGCGTGCGGTCGCGGCTCGCCGGTGGTCTCGTCGTCGAGATGGGCTCGCTCGGCGAAGAGCTCAGGCTCGGCATTCTGAAGTCGCGCGTTGCCGCGGCCCGCGCGCATCATGCAAGCTTCGATGTGCCGGACCAGGTGCTCGACTATCTCGCGCGCACCATCACCCATAATGGCCGCGACCTCGAAGGCGCAATCAATCGGCTGCTGGCGCACTCGAAACTCAACAATCAGCCGGTGACGCTGGAAATGGCCGAGCGCGAGGTGCGCGATCTGATCCGCCCGCAGGAGCCGAAGCGGATCAAGATCGAGGACATCCAGCGCGTGGTGGCGCGGCAATATAATGTCAGCCGCTCCGACCTCTTGTCCTCGCGCCGGACCGCTAATGTGGTGCGGCCACGGCAGGTCGCGATGTATCTGGCGAAGACGCTGACCTTGCGCTCCTTGCCTGAGATCGGCCGCCGCTTCGGCGGGCGCGACCACACCACGGTGTTGCACGCCGTGCGCAAGATCGAGGCCCTGGTGGCCAGGGACACTGCGCTGTCCGAAGAGGTGGAGTCGCTGAAGCGCCAGCTGCAGGAATAAGCGCTTTCTCCGCCCGGAACATGCGAGCCCCTCCCCCACGGGGAGGGGCCGAAACCTTCGCCCAAAACGTGGGAAATCGCGCCGCCAATCCCTTGAATTGGCGGCCCATCCGCGCCACTTTACGCCCCCCGAACGCCCCCCTTAAGGGGATACCGGGTGTCATCAGCCGCGGCCCACCCGCCCGGCATTCCCACGACATGTTCTGTTGGATCGGGCGGAAATAGCTATGAAGGTCACCGTCGAACGCGCGCAACTCCTGAAGTCGCTGGGCCACGTCCATCGCGTGGTCGAGCGCCGCAACACTATTCCGATCCTCGGCAACGTGCTGCTGCGCGCCGAGAATGCGCAATTGTCGCTGAAGGCGACCGACCTCGATCTCGAGGTGACGGAAACGCTCGCCGCGGAAGTCGCAACCGGCGGCTCGACCACGGTGCCGGCGCACATGTTCTACGACATCGTGCGCAAGCTGCCCGACGGCTCGCAGATCGTGCTGGAAGGCGACGGCGACCGCTCGGTGATGGCGATCCGCGCCGGCCGCTCCCGCTTCACGCTGCAGACGCTGCCCGAAAGCGATTTTCCCGATCTCGCCGCCGGCGACATGACGCATTCCTTTACGCTGCCGGCCGCCGACGTGAAGCGGCTGATCGACCGCACCCAGTTTGCGATCTCGACCGAAGAGACGCGTTATTATCTCAACGGCATCTATCTGCATTCGGCCGGCAGCGCCAAGGCGGCCACGCTCCGCGGCGTCGCCACTGACGGCCATCGCCTGGCGCAGATCGATCTGCCGCTGCCGAAGGGCGCCCAGGGCATGCCGGGCGTGATCGTACCGCGCAAGACGGTCGGCGAGGTGCAGCGCCTGATCGAGGACAATGAGGCCGAAGTCGCGATCGAACTGTCGGCCGGCAAGATCCGCTTCACCCTCGGCAATGTCGTGCTGACCTCGAAGCTGATCGACGGCACCTTCCCGGACTACGGCCGCGTCATCCCGCAGAATAACGACAAGGAACTGATCGTCGACCGGGCCGATTTCGCCAACGCCGTCGACCGCGTCTCGACGATTTCCAGCGAGCGCGGCCGCGCGGTGAAGCTCGCGCTGTCGGCGGGCAAGCTCGTGCTAAGCGTCACCAATCCGGATTCCGGCAGCGCCACCGAGGAGCTCGAGGTCGAATACGCCTCCGACCCGCTCGATATCGGCTTCAACTCGCGCTATCTGCTCGACATCGCCGCCCAGATCGAAGGCGAGGTCGCGGTGCTGAAGCTCGCCGACCCCGGCTCGCCGACGCTGGTGCAGGACAAGGACAACAAGACCGCGCTCTACGTGCTGATGCCGATGCGGGTATAGCGAAACTCGTCATGGCCGGGCTTGACCCGGCCATCGATCGTTGTGGCGAGCAATCCCGATTGGCGCGACCTATATGATGAAATTGTCCGCTGACGCGGACGATGGATCGCCGGGTCAAGCCCGGCGATGACGATTTTAGTGCGCCGCGCCAGCTGAACATGACCCCTTCCCGCATTCATCGCCTGACGTTGACGCATTTCCGCAATTATCGCGGGGCGAGCCTCAATGCGAGCCGCGACATGGTGGCGCTGGTCGGTCCCAACGGCGCGGGCAAGACCAATTGCCTGGAAGCGATCTCGTTCCTGTCGCCGGGCCGGGGCCTGCGCCGTGCCACGCTGGAGGATGTCGCCGACAACCAGGGCGACGGCTCCTGGGCCGTGTCCGCCGAGGTCGAGGGCGCGCTGGGGCTCGCCACGCTCGGCACCGGCATCGAGGCACCGCAGGGAGATGCCTCCGTCAGCCGCCGCTGCCGCATCGACCGCGAGAATGTCGGCTCGGCCACGGCCTTCGGCGATCATTTGCGCATGGTGTGGCTGACGCCGGCGATGGATGGCCTGTTCATGGGCTCGGCCTCCGAGCGGCGGCGCTTCTTCGACCGACTGGTGCTTGCGATCGATAGCGAGCATTCGAGCCGCGTCTCGGCGCTGGAGCGGTCGCTTCGCTCGCGCAATCGCCTCCTCGAGGTGCGCAATTTCGACGACCATTGGTGCGACGCGATCGAGCGTGAGACCGCTGAACTTGCGGTCGCGGTCGCGGCGATGCGCGGCCAGACCGCCGTCAAGCTCGCCGCGATGTTGCGCACGCGAGGGCAAGCGTCCGCCTTTCCGTCGGCACAGATCGCACTCGACGGCTGGATGGAAAACGCGCTGCTGTCCGAGCCGGCGCTCGCGGTCGAGGATCGTTACCGCAAGATCCTGCGCGAAGCCCGCGTACGCGACGCCGCCGCCGGGCGCACCCTCGACGGCCCGCATCTCACCGATCTGCACGTGGTCTATGCGCCGAAGAACATGCCGGCAAGGGATGCCTCCACCGGCGAGCAGAAGGCGCTTCTGATCGGGCTGGTGCTGGCGCATGCGGCGCTGGTGGCGGAGACCACCGGCATCGTGCCGCTGCTGCTGCTCGACGAAGTGGTCGCGCATCTCGATCCGAGCCGGCGCAGCGCGCTGTTTTCAGAGCTTGCAAAACTCGGCGCGCAGGTGTGGCTGACCGGCGCCGATCCCGCGGCGTTCGCGGAATTAGGCTCCTCCGGCGATATCTTTGACGTCGAGAACGGCCGCGTGACGCGGCGAGCCTAGCCGTCATTGCGAGGAGCGAAGCGACGAAGCAATCCATAGTGCCGAAAGCGGCGATGTGGATTGCTCACATGGGGAATGTGTGTGTCAAGGATGGGTAGTCACCTTTTTGTTCGACTGCAGCGGCCACCTCTTCGTCCCGACCGCGGGCTGTGCAGGATGGCGCGCGCAGATCAAGTCAAGGCCGGCCCTTTAGGGCCGCCGCGCAGCGGCTTGGCCTTGAGTTGAGCAAGCACGTCATCATGCTTGGTCCGTCGGGCACGACAGGGGCTCCTTGTGTTGGCGGTTCTGTCAGGGCATCTGCAATCCTCGCATTTGCGATCCAAGGTTCGAGCCGGTTCGGCGATCTGGGTTGCTTGCCAGATCAAACTCACATTCGGTCGTCGCGCGAGGCGACCGCACCAGGATTCCGCTTGCGGCGGGCAGGCTCGAGAGGACAAGGCCATTCTTCGTTGCGGCGTTTGAAGCCATGCAATCCATCGGCTCATCCACCCGGATCTTCCGAGGCTGATCGGGCCTCGGCAGATGGGTTATGGTTCTTTCGTCGCGCGCGGGCGGCGAAGCACGCCGCTCGGTGCGGTCCAGGATCAGGCGGCTGGCTTCATCACGGCCCCCTCGATGACGACGCCCTGGGTGACATACTTCCACAAGGCCACGAGAAGCTTGCGCGCCAGTGCCACGATCGCGCGCTTGCGGCCTTGCGGGCTTCGCTCCTTGAACCAGTGCGTCAGGGCCGACTGCGGCTGGTGACGTATCCAGAGCCAGGCGAGCTGGATCATCGTGGTCCGCAGCCTTGGATTGCCGGCCTTCGACACGCCCTGCTCGTGCCGGATGCCTCCGCTTTGCCAGGGCGTTGCCGCAAGGCCCGCATAGGCGGCGACCTGGCGGCGGTTGGCGAAGCTCCGATAGAACGCCTCCGACCAGAGAACGGCGGCGAAGTTGGCGCCCATTCCCTTCAAGGCGAGCAGCATCGTGACCGGGTCCGGCGCGGCTTGTTCGCTTGCAGGCTTTCTCGCCGCCGCCAGCAGAGCTTCCTGCGCGGCCTCGACCGACTTGATCTGCTTCAGAAGCAATTCGATCCGATCGAGCTCGCGGCCGATTTGCGCCTTCAGATGCGAAGGCAGCTCCCGTCCATCTCCGGTGCGCAACGCCTCAAGCCGCGCCCGCCGGTCGCGCCGCAGCGGGGCGTAATCGGAGATGCCCTGCGCGAACAGAAGACCCTTGATCCGGTTCACATGCGTGATGCGCTCCTCGATCAATGCCCGCCGTTCGCGGCAAAGCCTCCGGCGATCCTCTTCCTCGGGCGAGGGCGCGACCACCATCGCACAGACCCGTGGCTCGCCGCGTTTGTGGGCGAGAAGCGCCCGCAGCAGCGTCTCGCCGTCGAGCCGGTCCGTTTTGGCGCGCCTGCGCCGCCGCGGCGTCGCGATCGAGGCCGGATCGACCACGTGGCTCTCAATGCCGTCCTGTTGCAGAACGCGGTGCAGCCAGAACCCGTCCAGCCCCGCCTCATGGATCGTGATGATCGGATAGCCCTGGCCGGTCCTGGCCTCCGCCTTGCGCCTGAAGTCCGCAAACAGCTTTCTCAACCCGGCAACATCGCCGGCCGTGACGCTATGCCGGGACATCTTCTCGCCCTTGCCTGGCGAAAGCGAGGTGATCAGCCAATTCGAACGGCTCAGTTCCAACGACACAAAAATTGCGCCAAACTGTGTGCGGATAGCGGCCGGTCCGTCGGAACGATGATCGAGCAACATTGTCGTCTCCAGGTTGAGTGGTTTCGCAACCTCAGTCTGGCCTCAGACTTGGTCGCTATCCACTCCCCATGGAATCTTCGCTTCACTCGCAATGACGGAAATTGAACGACCGTGATGCGCTTCAGTTCATCGCGATGCGCTCGATGGCGGCGTGCGCGGGAGCAATATCTGGTCGATGATCGACTGAACCAGAAACACCGACGCCTTCTCGGTCAGATGCACCTGATCGCTCGCGGTGATATCGCTCGCCGCTTCGCCAAGCCGCGTCAGGCAGCCATCCTGGTTGCACAACACATCCCGCGCCGAAATATAATCGGCGCCCCTGGGCACCAGCGCTTCGCGCATGACGGCATCGTACGCGTTGCTCGATCCGCCGTCGTTCCAGCGCGCGGGGATCAGGCGGTGGTGCAACAGATAATAGCGCAGCACCTCGTTCGGCAGCCCGCGCCGCCAGCCGGGCACCGGACCCAGCACGACCACTTTCGCAGCCGTCTGCTGCTTCAGCGCGGTGACGGTCTCGGCGACATGATCGAGATATTTCTCCCAGGTGCCCTGCAGCAACACGATGTCGGGCCTGATCGTGCGCGCCAGCGCCAGCACCCGGTCGTTATTGGCGCGACAGCCCGGCGCCCCCGTTATATCGACATCGAGCGCGGGAATGCAGGAGCTTGCGGTGAATTGCGCAAGTCCGAAATCGCGGCTTTCCTGCGCCTTGCGCAGGCCCGGCATCAGCGCGCCCGCGGTGGAATCGCCCCAGACCAATATCAGCGGCCGGCGGTTGCGATCGACGCAGTCGTGCGCAAACGCCGTTTCATGAGCGAGATCAAGCAGGCATTGGTGGATGCGCCATTGCGCCGATTGCACCGGCACGTTGGCCATGGCGCGGATTTCGCCCGGCAAACGGAAATCGAAGCCGCGGCCTTCGAAGACGATCACGCCCGCGATCGCCACCACCGCCATCGCGCCGGCGAGCGAGGCCGCCTTGAGCGGAACGGGACGGCCGAAGCGGAAGGGCCGTTCGATGAGCCAGTAAGTCCCCCAGGCGAGCAGCGCGCTGGAAAGCAGGATCAACTCGCGATCGATCAGGGTCAGCGGTTCGAACTTGATGATGGCGAACATCACCAGCAGCGGCCAGTGCCAGAGATAGAGCGGATAGCTGATCAGGCCGATCCACACCATCGGCGGCCAGCCCAACACGACCCGGTTGATCCATGAGGCCTGCGCCGACAACAGCAGCGCGCCGCCCGCCACCGGCAGCAGCGCCCACCAGCCGGGAAAGGCGCGATGCACGTTCAGCACGGCCGCTGCCGCCACAATCAGCACGACGCCGACGATGGAGCGGCGGTTGCCGGCCGCCTCGCTTTGATCGATCCGGTTCCAGCCGCAGGCCAGCACCGCGCCCGCCAAGAGCTCCCAGGCGCGCGTGAACGGCAGATAGAAGGTCGCAACCGGATCGGAGCCGATCAGCGCGACGTTGAGCACAAACGACGCCACCCCGATCGCCCCCGCCACCCATAGCAGGCTCCAGCGCAGCCGTGCGGCCAGCATCAGGAGCAGCGGCCAGAACAGGTAAAACTGCTCCTCGATGCCAAGCGACCACAGATGCAGCAGCGGCTTTTTGGCGGATTCGATGTCGAAGTAGCCGGATTGCAGCAACAGTGCGATATTGGCCGAAAAAGCGGCGCTGGCGGCGACGTCGCGCGAAAGCGCCGCATAGGGCGCGGGCAACATCCAGAGCCAGCCCAGCACCAGCACGGTGCAGAGTACGACAATCAGCGCCGGAAAGATCCGTCTCACCCGGCGGTTGTAGAAGGTGATCAGGCTGAAACGCTCGGCGCCCAGTTCGCGCGCGATGATCCCGGTGATCAGGAAGCCTGAGATCACGAAGAAGATGTCGACGCCGATAAAGCCGCCCGGCATCGCGTCGGGAAAGCCGTGGAAATTCACCACCAGCATGACCGCGACGGCGCGGAGTCCGTCGACATCGCTCCGATAGCGATCAGAAGGCAGGGGCAACATCGGCGGGTCCAGGCAACGCAGGAGGCGAAATCGGCTTAGCCACTCCCTTTAGCAGGTCTGTCGCGCGCTGCCATTTTCGCGCACGGGAGCGGCGAAAACGCAGTCCCCGACAGGTCTGAAATCAGCTCTGGAATCAC
>CAWJYQ010000036.1:0-202521 GCA_963847045.1 uncultured Alphaproteobacteria bacterium
ATTCACAGTTTTTCAGGTGACGCCGACCACCTGTCGTCTGAAATCCGAAAAATCGCTGCGCCCAAAAACTAATTTTATGAGCCAATTCAAGCTGGTTGGCGTGATCCGACCCCATCGCCTAAAAATTTCTCTTCCGTTTTTCCGAAAACTGTGATTGTATGCGCGCATCCTGCTTCCACCAGGAGGGGCGTTTGGCCAATCGCCGCGGACGTGGGAAGCAGGATGCGGTGGACGTGTTGGCGGCGCAGGCGAGCGGCGTTGATGCGGACGAGCGAAGTCGTGTGGTCCTGATCCCCCGACGCTGGGATCTAGCCTGCAGGCGATGACTGCGGGCGACGGTGGCTAAAAAGCCCGGTACACCGAGGAGAGCACGTATAAGCCGTAAACCACTGCGCAGGGAAAGCCGCCGTTGCTCCGGTTCACCTGTGGTCCTACCCCCGTGCTTTTTTTGTTGCACGGGGCCCATGGGTGCAATCGGCACCCGGCTTTCCCTGCGCCCTCCTTATCCAGGGAGGGACAATGTCGATCCATCACTCGGGCATTTCATGCCGCGGGAATGCGAAGCTGTATCCTTTTCTAAGACCCTCATGGTGAGGAGGCGCGTTGGCGCCGTCTCCGGACGATGCTACGCATCGCCGGGAGAACCATGAGGCCCCGACGGTGGCCTCATCCTTCGAGACGCTTGCTCGCGCAAACTCCTCAGGATGAGGGGATGGAGCCGCTTTTGATGCAGCAGGATCAGGACACGGCGTGGACCCGCTCTTTGCCCCATCTGAAAGATATCAGCCATGAGTTGGGTTCGCGCCCAATCTCGGCTATAGGGCTTTCGCGATCAAAATCGTCTCAAAAATCTGGAGAAACGCCTGTGACCAACGCCGCGCCCGTACCCGCATCCGTCCTCGAAGCGCTGGCGCGCTACGACACGCCGACGATCTGCAATGCGATGGAGGTGATCGCGCCGGAGCGGCGGCTGATCGGCTATACCACCAAGCCGCTGGTCTGCCCGTTTCCCGATCTGCCGCCGATGGTCGGCTATGCCCGCACGGTCGCGATCCGCTCGGTGTTGAAAAGTGGCCTGCCGGCCGCCGAGCAGGCCAAGCGCCGCATCGAATATTACGAATATGTCGGCACCGGCTTCGGACCGCGCATCAGCGTGATCCAGGATATCGACGGCGCCGATGTCGGCTATGGCGCGTTCTGGGGCGAAGTGCAGAGCAATGTGCACAAGGCGCTCGGCTGTCTCGGCGTCGTCACCGACGGCTCGATCCGCGACATCCCGCAATGGGCGCCGGGTTTCCAGGCGCTGGCGGGCTCGATCGGCCCATCGCATGCCTGGGTGCACGCCGAAAGTTTTGGCGGCGAGGTCCGCGTCGCCGGCATGACCGTGAAGTCCGACGACCTCATCCATGCCGACCGCCATGGTGCGATCGTGATCCCCTACGATCTCGCGGCCAAACTGCCGGACGCCTGCGAGCTGTGCGGCCGGCGCGAGACGCCGATCCTGGAGATCGCGCGCTCCAAGGATTTTTCGCTGGAGAAGCTGAAGGACGCGCTGAAGAAGTCGGCGGAGATTCACTGAGGATTTCGCCATGAACATGAACGGCAAGACGGTTTTGATCACGGGTTCCACCGACGGCGTCGGCCGATATGTCGCGGGCGAACTGGCAAAGCAGGGCGCTCAGGTGCTGATCCATGGCCGCGACGCCGCGCGCGCCAAAACGCTGATCCACGAGATCAAGGCAAAGGGCCACACGGCGCCTCGCTTCTATCAGGCCGATCTGTCGTCGCTTGCGGGCGCGCGGCAGTTGGCGGAAGCGGTGAAAGCCGACCACAAAAAGCTCGACGTCTTTGTCAGCAATGCCGGGATCGGATCGCAGAACAGCGGCCCGCAGCGGCAGGAGAGCGCCGACGGTTTTGAGTTGCGCTTTGCCGTGAATTATCTCTCGGGCTTCCTGCTTGCCTATCTGCTGCTGCCGCTGATCAAGGCCGCCGCACCCGCGCGCATTGTCAATGTCGCTTCCCTCGGCCAGCACCCGATCGATTTCGATGATGTGATGATCACGAAGAATTATTCGGGCTCGCGCGCCTATTCGCAGAGCAAGCTGTCGCAGATCATGTTCACCATCGATCTCGCGAACGAGTTGAAGGGCGCTGGCGTCACCGTCAACTCGCTGCATCCGGCGACCTACATGAACACCACCATGGTGCGGGCCGGCGGCATCACGCCGATGTCGACGGTGGAGCAGGGCGGGGCGGCGATCCTGCATCTGGTCGAGGGCGACGACGTCGCTGGCAAAAGCGGGCTGTTCTTCAACGGCATGCACGAGATGAAGGCGAATGCGCAGGCCTATGATGAAGCCGCGCGCAAACGCCTGCGCGCGCTCAGCCTCAAGCTGACGGGCTTGTCGGCTTGATGTCTGCGCGAGATCATAAGGGTGTTGATCGCGCGGTCGCTGTGATGAGGGGAGCGCGTGGCCTTATTGGCGCGACAGCGTGACGTCCTGGCCGTCGCTGGTCTTGCCCTCGTAGCGGTCGGGGCCGACCGGCGAAAGCTGCGCCAGCGTCTCGGCCTTGTGGTCGCGGATGACGAGGCCGCCGGTGACGTAGGTCCATTTGCGGCTGGTGAAGAAATTGTAGGGACAGCCGCCGGCGGGCGCGATGGTGCCTTCGGTCGCGTCCGGCGGCGCGCCGAAATTCATCACGCAGGAGCCGCCGCCGGGCGATTCAAGCGTCCATTTGCCGGCGAGACCGGTCGGCGGCGCGACGCTGGGCGCGGCGTTCATCGCGGCGGTCTGGACCGCCGGACGGTCGATGCTCCAGCAGCCCGCAAGCAAGGCGGCGAGAAGCAAAATAGCGGGAGTTGCTGTACGAGATACCATAATCCGGAGCGGGTGCGAGTGTCGCTCACGGTTAGCAGAAAGAACCATTCATGTCAGGCCGGTGGCCCTGCTGTTCCGGTTCAATTCTTGGTACGCCTGGATCGCGCGCGCAGATACTTGAGCTGCATCTCGGGCAGAACAAGCGCGGCCTCGAGGACGCCGAACAGTGAGAGCATCAGGAGAACTTTGATTGTTTCGCCGGTCATTTCACTGCCTCCTCATCAGGGCTGCTCGATGCGCAATTTATTAACCAGGTCGATCGTTCTGAAAATTTCGGTTCTCTTCTTAGGGGAGAACCCCTACGTATTTCCCCGGAGGCAGCCGCGGTTGATCCTGGTCAAAGCGGATCGGACCGGCCTGGTGCCTGCTGATCGGGATTATTGGGTGCCGAAATGAGGCTGCGCATCGCCACGATTGCCGCAATGGGCGGAATTTTGCTGCTCTCGAACGCGACTGCCGGGGCGCTGGATGCCGCGGCACCGGACGAGGCGGCGTCCAGCGTGTCCGACCTCATGCTGGGCATCCAGCTGCGGCACATCAAGCTGTGGTTTGCAGGCAAATTGAAGAACTGGCCGCTCGCGACATACGAACTCGATATCGTCAGATCCAGGCTGAAGAAAGCGCAGGGGGTATCGGCGGATTTGCGGCCGGAGCAAACACTCGCCCTGATCGAGCAATTGCAAACGACGATCGACGCCAGGGATTCGGCCGGCTTCGTCAAGGCCTATACCGAGCTCACGAACGCCTGCAACACCTGTCATCGCGCGACTGGCCGCAGCTATATCACCATTCAGATTCCACCGACCTCGCCGTTCACCAACGAGCTGTTCGTCGATCAGGTCGCGGAAGGCCGCGGCCTCGCCCATTCGATCTGCGGCAACTGCCACTTCGTCACCGAGAAGGCGAAAGAGAACCCGGCCTCCGGATTTCCCGCGCCGAGCTTTGCCTCGCTTGCGCAGCGATCGTCGGTGACCGACGAAAGTCTGCGCCAGCTACTGTCTTCGGGTCATCGCTATGTCGGCCCGGACAAGACCATGCCGAATCCGCGGCTGGCGGATTACCAGATCGAGGAGATCGTCGCCTATTTTGGCACGCTGCGAGGCCGCGATCGGTAAGCCCCCGGTGGCGCCGTTCGGCGTCAGGCGACGTAGGGGCGGAGTTTGCCCTTGTCGGTGCCGCAGTCCGGGCAGCGCCAGTTCTCCGGCAATTGCTGGCAGGTGGTGCCGGGCACAATGCCCTCCGCCGGCAGTCCGGCTTCCTCGGAATAGATGTAGTAGCACCCGCGGCAGATGAAGCGCCGGCCAAGGCCGGCATTCATCTTCGGCACCAGCGACGGCTGCGGCTCCGGCGCGGTCGGCCGTATCAGCGGATCGTTGACGGCGATGGTGCCGCCCTTGGCGACCGTCAGATAGACGCCGAGATCCTTGTGGCCGAAATTGGCACGTAGCGAGCCCGGGATGTCCATGTCGCGCACGCCGGAGGCGGGATTGACGTTGGTGGCGCCGCAGCGGCCGTTGCGTCGGTCGACGCGAAAGGTGACCTCGCCGAGGCGGATTTCCTTCTCCACCCATTCGAACTCTTCCCAGGGCCGGCCGGTGTCGACATAAAGATTGGCGCGGAACCGCAAGGGATCGATCTCGGCACCCCATTGCTTCTCAAGGCTGCGGACGGTCGCAAGATTGATCAGCGAGATCACGTTGTCCGGCTTGTCCATGAAGTGGCCGTCCTTGGAGCGGATCAGCGTCGGCGGCGCCGGCAGCGTAGGGACGAGCTGGTGGAAATATTCCTCGACGGCGGCCCTGGCGTCGGGCTCGCCAAGATTGACCGAGAGGATGGTGCGGTTGCCGGAGCGCACTTCGAACTGCAGACTGTCGGGATCGAGATGCGTCTGCACCTTTGCCAATGCTTCCTCCAGCATCAGCATCACGAACAGGCCTTTCTTGGCCCATTTCGGATTGTCGGCCTGCAGCGGCACGCCCGGGCGTGCCAGCGCAAAGCGGCGGTCATGCGGCAACGGCTTGCCCTCGGTGAGGCCAATGCTCGCAAGCGGCTGACCGCTCAGTCCCTTCACGGGATAAAGGTAGATACTTTTCAGCAACGACATGAGCGACCCGTGTACGAAATCGGCGGCGGGCCGCCAGTCTGGTTTGCTTTCCCGCCGTGCGGTTAGAGCCGGCTCGTGTTTTTTTGTTGAGGCCGGAGCGCCGCGGATCTTCGGCGTCGGGATCGGCGGCCGCTCCGGCGGCAGGTCGACCAGGAGCTCGCCGATCTCGGTCAAATGATCGTCGAGCGCGTCGTCGACGATGTCGGACAGTCGCGCGATGCCTTTTTCGATCTGCCGTTCGCTCAGCGCACCGAAGCCGAGCAGGATGCCGCGCCGGGTCATGTCGCCGTCCTCGCCGGCGTGAACGGGTGCGGATTTCAGGCTGTAGACGCCGATGCGGCCGCGGCGGGCCTGATGCTCGAAGATGCGAGCATGCGGCACGCCGGGCGGAAGCTGCCAGAACAACTGCAGGCCGGCATTGCCGCCGCCGAGCGTGACCTCGCCGAAATAGCGGCGGAGGGCCGCGACCAGCACATTGCGGCAGGAGCGATAATGCGCGCGGACGCGCAGCATATGCGAGGCATATTTGCCGCTCGAGATCATCTCGGCAAGCACGGACTGCTCGAGCCAGGAGCTGCCGCTCGAAAGCAGCGCCTTGGTCAGGCGTGCGCGTTCGGCGTGGCGCAGCGGCACGATGAGGTAGCCGAGCCGCAGTCCGCTGCCGAGCGAGGACGCGAAATCGCCGACATAGAGCGTGCGTTCGGGCGCGGCCGGGAGGATCGGCCGCAGCTGCATGCCCTCGTCGTGGAATTCGTCGCCATAGCCGTCCTCGACGATTATGCAATCGTTGCGCCGGGCCCAGGCGATCAGCGCAAGCCTTCGGTCGGCTGAGAGCGCCGCTCCGGTCGGATATTGATGCGACGGCGTCACGTACAAGAGCGTGCATGGACGCTCGGGCAAATGGTCGACGATGAGCCCGCTTTCGTCGACCGCGCAATCGACGATCTTCGCGCCCGCTGACTTGAAAGACAGATAAGCGCCGAGATAGCCGGGGTCCTCCATCACGACGCGGGCATCATAGGCCACGAACATCCGCGCGATCAGGTTGAAGCTTTCGATGCGGCCGCTGGTGATGATGATCTGCGCGGGGTCGACCATGAAGCCGCGCGCGGCGCTCTGGTAATGCGCAATTGCCGTGCGTAGCTCGGAGAGACCGGCCGGATCGCTCCCGATCGACAGGCTGGAAGCCGCGCCCTGGGAAAGATGATCCTGCGTCAGCCGCCGCCACATCTTCAGCGGAAACATCGCCGCGCTGGTCTGGTCGAGCGAGAAGTCGACCATCATCCGCCGCTCCTTGGCCCCGACAAAGCGCTTGAGCTCGAGATCGACCGGAGCCGCCGGCTGCGTGGCGGAGGGCCGGTTCGGCGCGACGCTTGCCGTGGACGCCGAAACTGCAAGCGGCGGCGGCTCTTCGGCCACGAACACGCCTGAAGCCGGCCGCGCCTCGACATGGCCTTCGAGGATCAGGTTCTCGTAGGCGCGCACCACGGTGTTGCGGGAGATGCCGAGCTGGTCGGCCAGATTGCGCGAGGACGGCAGCCGCGCACCGTGCGCAATCCGGCCCTTGCGGATCGCCTCGTGGATTTGCTCGACGAGTTGCTCGGTGAGCGTTTCCCGTCGGGTGTTGTCGAGCAGGATCAGGAGCTGCATGTCACGGTGAAATGCAAGGGAAAGGCCAAGCGGCCGATGGGTCCAGTTTTGGCCGATTCCGGCCGCGCATGGCCGCATTTCGGCGTATTCGCCGGTGGCACCGGCCTGATCCAGGGGAACTGGACCCTTGCCGAGCCAGAAAACTGGACTCTTCCCGCGTTGGCTCTAGCTCCGAACGGTCGAGATTGCCGCTCGCAGGCGCAAATCCCTGCTCGCAAAGCGGCTCTTTCACGTTCCGCTGTCCAGTTTCTGTTCAATCGCTCGATCTGGTGCTGCCGCCAAAATGGAGCCATCGCAATTTCAAGGCGCGGCTCTCAGGGTTCTGCCTTGCCGCATGCGAGCGTGGCGAAAGGTGATCGACGGGCGGCTGCATGCGGCAGCTCGCAGGGATCGACGCGCCGCGTTGAACAGGAGATTGATCCATGAGCTTTGCACGGTACCTTCGGATCTGTGCGTTACCGCTTCTGATGGCGTTCGGCTCGAGCGCAAGAGCAGAGGAAGACACCATCAGGATCGGCATTCTTCATTCGCTGTCGGGCACGATGGCGATCAGCGAAACCATCCTGAAAGACCTGATGCTGATGGAGGTTGCCGACGTGAACGCCCATGGCGGCCTGCTCGGCAAGAAGATCGAACCGGTCGTGGTCGATCCGGCTTCCAACTGGCCGCTGTTCGCCGAGAAGGCGCGCGAGCTTCTGACCAAGGACAAGGTCGCCGCCGTGTTCGGCTGTTGGACGTCGGTGTCGCGCAAATCCGTGCTGCCGGTGTTCGAGGAGCTGAACGGCTTGCTGTTCTATCCGCTCGAATATGAGGGCGAGGAAGCCTCCTACAACATTTTCTACGGCAGCTCGGTGCCGGACAACAAGGCCATCCCCGCGGTGGAATATCTGATGTCGAAGGACGGCGGCGAGGTGAAGCGCTTCGTGCTCGAAGGCACCGATTACGTCTATCCGCGCACCAGCAACAAGATCATTCGCGCCTTCCTCAAGATCAAGGGCGTCAAGGATGAAGACATCATGGAGAACTACACGCCGTTCGGCTTCTCCGACTGGCAGACCGAAGTCGCCGCCATCAAGAAGTTCGGCACCACCGGCAAGAAGACGGCGGTGATCTCCACCATCAACGGCGACGCCAACGTGCCCTTCTACAAGGAGCTGGGCAACCAGGGCGTCAAGGCCACTGACATCCCCGTGATCGCATTCTCGGTCGGCGAGGAAGAGCTGGCCGGCCTCGACACCAAGCCGCTGGTCGGGCATCTGGCGGGCTGGAGCTATTTCCAGTCGGTGAACACGCCGGAGAACAAGGCCTTCATCGCCAAGTGGCGCGACTACACCAAGAACCCGAAGCGGGTCACCAACGACCCGATGGAGTCGGCCTACATCCTGTTCCACATGTGGGTGCAGGCGGTGCAGCAGGCCGGCAGCACCAATGTCGACGCGGTGCGTCAGGCGATGATCGGGCAGAAGGTGAAGTCGCCGTCCGGCTTTGAAGTGGTGATGGGCCCGAACCATCATATGGCCAAGCCCGTGATGATCGGCGAGATCAAGGCCGACGGCAGTTCAGCATCGTCTACCAGAGCAAGGCGCTGCCGCCGAAGGCCTGGAGCCCCTATGTCGAAGCCAACAAGGGCAAGGTCGCCGACTGGTCCTGGCCTTGGGTGTGCGGCGGCTGCACGACACCGCGGTTCGCTGCGAACTACTGATCCCTGACGCGGGAGCTGCGGTTGTGAACTCCGGTGACAGAGCAATCCGTCGCCGGAGTTTTGCCGTGCGCGACGCGCGCATTAACCCCGCGCTAACCGTGATGAAGCGCGTTGCGTGGCCCCGATCCACTTAACCTTTACGCGTCTTTAATGGCACCACCGTAGGGTCTCAAAACGCGGTTCAGGATGAGCCGCGCGCCGTGCAGGATGCCCGGCTGGTCGCGTACGCGTTGGAGTCTCCCATGGATATTATGACGGGCGCAGGACTGGTCGCCGGCATAATCGTTATCGCAACCCTGATGCTCCTGGGCGGCGATCTCGGAATTTTCGTCAGCGACCACGCCGTCATCATCATCTTCGGCGGTTCGATCTCTGCGACGATGATCCGCTTTCCGCTCGGCGTCATGATGCACGGCCTGCCGCTCGGCATGAAGTTCGCCTTCACGATGAGCCGGCTCTCGGCGCGCGACCTCGTCGACGAGCTCGCCCGCATCGCCGAGATCGCGCGCAAGCAGGGACCGGTGGGCCTGGAAAAGGTCGAAGCCGACGATCCGTTCCTCGCCAAGGGCATCCGCTACGTCGCCGACGGCTACGATCTCGACTTCATCCGCGACAATCTCGAGCGCGACCGCGACAATTTCCTGATGCATCTCGACGAGGGCAGCAAGATCTATCGCGCCATCGGCGACTGTGCGCCGGCCTTCGGCATGGTCGGTACGCTGATCGGCATGGTGCAGATGTTCGCCAACATGACCGATCCATCCAAGCTCGGCCCATACATGGCGACTGCGCTGCTCGCGACGCTGTACGGGGCGCTGGTTGCGAACCTGTTCTGTCTGCCGATCGCCGACAAGCTGCACGGCAAGCTGCTCGACGAGGAGACCAACCGCACGCTGATCATCGACGGCATCCTGATGATCCGCGATTCCAAGAGCCCGGCGCTGGTCCGCGAAATGCTGCTCGCCTACCTGCCCGAGAAACACCGCCATGAAGAGGGCGAGCCGGTCCCGGCCTGACCGGGCAGGGACACGGCGGAGCGTAGTCGATGGCCAAGAAAAAACGCGGCGATGCGCACGGCGGCGGCCACGGCTGGTTCGTGACCTTCGCCGACCTGATGGGGCTGATGATGAGCTTCTTCGTGATGCTCGTCGCCTTCTCCACACAGGACGCAGCAAAGCTGAAGATCGTCGCCGGCTCCATGCGCGAAGCCTTCGGCGTGCAGACCCAGTCGCGCTACTCCGGCATCATCGAATCCGACGGCGTTCCGACCCGGCCGAAGCTGAAGAACACCGCCCACGTCAATCCGGAGGACGCGTCCAACACGCCGACCCCGGACCAGCAGGACAACCAGAAGATCTCCGGGGCCAAGCTGAAGATCGACCGCGAATTCGCGCTCGCATCCGCCTCGCTGCGGCAGGCGCTGCAGGACATGCCGGAGCTGACCGAGATTTCCAAGCACATCATGTTCGAGGAGACCAAGCAGGGGCTCAATCTCGAAATCGTCGACCAGGACGGCCGCTCGATGTTCCCGGACGGCGCGAAGGAACCCTATGAGCGCACGCGTCGCCTGATCGAGCGGCTCGCGATCCCGCTCAAGCAGACCCCGCTGCGCCTCTCCATCGTCGGCCACACCGCCGCGGGCTTTGTGCCGGCGCGCAGCAATTACGGGGCGTTCGATCTGTCGGCGGATCGCGCCAATGCCATCCGGCAGATCCTCGAGCATGAAGGCCTTCCGGCCAATCACATCTATGCCGTCTCCGGCCAGGCCGATAACCAGCCGCTGTTCCCCGACGATCCCTCGCTGTCGGCCAACCGCCGCGTCACCATTACCCTGATGCGCGAAGACCCGGCCGTGCCGCCCAATCTGAAGCCGTAAGGCGGCAACTACTATAATACCGGAAAAAATTGAAACTACGGCGTCGGTGACGTCGCGGGGGAGAAGCCTGCGCTGCTATGGTTGGCTAATTGACAGGCAGGGCGAAGCGTTCGATAGCCGGCGGCCTGGATCAATCCCACCATTGGAAGCGTTCTCCATTCATCATGGCGGTCAGCGTCTCCTCCACCGAAGTCTCAGAAGGGCAAGTCACCTCGGGCTTCTGGGCGCTGACGCTCGGCAGCATCGGCGTCGTGTTCGGAGATATCGGAACCTCGCCGCTCTATGCCTTTCGCGCGGCGGTGGCGGACGCCGCCCACGGCGCGCCGGTGACGCGCGTCATGGTGCTCGGCGTGCTGTCGCTGATCCTGTGGGCGCTCCTGATCGTCGTGACCTCGAAATACGTGCTGCTGCTGTTGCGCGCCGACAATGCCGGGGAGGGCGGCACGCTCTCGCTGATGGCGCTCGGCCAGCGTGCGCTCGGCCGGCGAAGCTGGTTCCTGCTCGCGCTCGGCGTCGTCGGCGCCTCGATGTTCCTCGGAGATTCCATGATCACGCCGGCGATCTCGGTCCTGTCGGCGGTGGAAGGTCTCAAGCTCGCAGCGCCCGCGCTCGAACATTACGTGGTGCCGCTGACCGTCTTCATTCTGGTCGTGCTGTTTTCAGTGCAGTCGCGGGGCACAGCGCGGGTCGCATCGGCCTTCGGCCCGGTGATGGTGCTCTGGTTTGCGACCCTTGGCGTCCTCGGCCTCATCCACCTCGCCGACGATCCCAGCGTGCTGGCCGCGATCAATCCGCTCTATGCCATCGAGTTTCTGTTGTCTCACGGCACGATCGGCCTGGTGACGCTGGGCGCGGTCTTTCTCGCCGTCACCGGCGGCGAAGCGCTCTACGCCGATCTCGGCCATTTCGGCCGCAAGCCGATCCAGGCCGGCTGGCTCTATTTCGTGCTGCCCTCGCTGCTGGTGAACTATTTCGGGCAGGGCGCGCTGATCCTTTCCAACCCCGCGGCCATCGAAAACACCTTCTATCGCATGGTGCCTAATGGCCTGCTGTTGCCGATGGTGGTGCTTGCCACCGCTGCGACGGTCATCGCAAGCCAGGCGGTGATCACCGGCGCCTATTCGCTGACGCGCCAGGCGATACAACTCGGCTTGTTGCCGCGCTTCGAAGTCCGCTTCACTTCCGAGACGCATGCCGGACAAATCTATCTGCCGCGCGTCAACAACCTGCTGCTGATCGGCGTCATGTTCCTGGTGCTGATGTTCCGTACGTCGGGCAACCTCGCTTCCGCCTACGGCATCGCGGTCTCCACCACCATGGTTGCCGACGGCATCATGGGCTTTGTGGTGATCTGGAAATTGTGGAATTGGCGCGCGGCCACCGCGGCAGCGCTTGTCATTCCCCTGGTCACGGTCGACCTGACCTTCTTCGCCGCCAATCTCCTGAAGCTACTCGAAGGCGCCTGGGTGCCGCTACTGTTCGGCGTGGCGATGGCGGTGATGATCTGGACCTGGCGGCGCGGCTCGGCGATCCTTTCCGACAAGACAAGGCGCACCGAAGTGCCGCTCGACGGCCTGATCAAGAGTCTCGAGAAGCGCCCGCCGCATGTGGTCAAGGGCACGGCGGTCTTTCTCACCTCCGATCCCAATTTCGCGCCGACGGCGCTGTTGCATAACCTCAAGCACAACAAGGTGCTGCATGAGCACAATGTGGTGCTCACCATCGAGACCGCGCAGACGCCGCGCGTCAGCCTCGCCGATCGCGTGCGTATGGAGACCGTCAGCGACAAATTCGCCAAGGTGCGGCTCCGGTTCGGCTTCATGGAATCGCCAAACGTGCCGAAGGCGCTCGCGATCGCGCGAAAGCTCGGCTGGCAGTTCGACATCATGTCGACGTCGTTCTTTGTGTCGCGGCGGGCGCTGAAACCTTCGGCGCAATCGGGCATGCCGCGATGGCAGGACCGTCTGTTTATTGGGCTGTCGCGCTCGGCCAACGACGCGATCGACTATTTCCAGATTCCCACCGGGCGGGTGGTCGAGGTCGGGACGCAGGTCACGATCTGAAAAAGCAAGGCCAAAATGAGCCTGGCCTGAAAAGTCCAGAGTTGAAATACCACTGGGTTAAAATATATGCGTTTTCGCATGCCGCCGTCGCAAAATGAGGGTAGGTTATGCGGCTGGCGGGGGACTATAAGCCGCCCCTCGCGTTGCGAATGGTGCTGTGAAGCATTTAAGGCCTTAAACACTCCATGACGACCGATGCTGTAGCTCCCGCCGCGGAAACCACGGCGGCCAACGGGCATGGCGACACCCACTCGACCGCAAGCTTCGCCGCGCTGACGCTCGGCAGCATCGGCGTCGTCTATGGCGACATCGGCACCAGTCCTCTCTATGCGCTGCGCGAGGCCGTGAAGGCGGCATCCGCCGGCGCCGAGGCCACCCCGGCGGCGGTGCTGGGCGTCGTTTCGCTGATCCTCTGGGCGCTGATCATCGTGGTGACGCTGAAATATGTCGTCATCCTGCTCCGCGCCGACAACCATGGCGAGGGCGGCACGCTGGCGCTGATGGCGCTGGCGCAACGCGCGGTCACCAGGGGCGCCGGCACCATCGTGCTGCTCGGCATCATCTCCGGCGCCCTGTTCTACGGTGACGCTGTGATCACGCCAGCACTTTCAGTATTGTCGGCGATCGAGGGTATCACACTCGTCACCAAGGCGTTCGATCCCTATGTCGTGCCGCTCACCGTGCTGATCCTGGTCGTGCTGTTTGCGGTCCAGTCGCGCGGCACCGCGCGCGTCGCTGCCTTCTTCGGCCCGATCATGGCGATCTGGTTCCTGATTATCGGATTGGCGTCTTTCCCGGCGATCGCGCTGCGGCCGGAAATCCTGTTCGCGCTAAATCCGCTCCATGCCGTTTCGTTCATGTTCCACCACGGCATCATCGGCTTCGTCACGCTCGGTGCCGTTTTCCTGGCCGTGACCGGCGCCGAAGCGCTCTATGCCGACCTCGGCCATTTCGGCAAGAAGCCGATCCAGACCGCCTGGCTCTTCATCGTGCTGCCGTCGCTGGCGCTGAATTATCTGGGGCAGGGCGCGCTGGTGATCGCCAACCCCAGCGCCGTCGAAAATCCGTTCTTCCTGATGTTCCCGGACTGGGCGCTGATCCCGATGGTGGGGCTGGCGACGGTCGCGACCGTAATCGCAAGCCAGGCGGTGATCACAGGCGCCTATTCCCTGACGCGCCAGGCAATCCAGCTCGGGCTGATGCCGCGGTTCGAAATCCGCCATACCTCGGAAGCCCATTCCGGACAGATCTTCATCCCGCGCATCAACCGGATGCTGCTGATCGCGGTGATGCTGCTGGTCCTGATGTTCAAATCGTCGGGAGCGCTGGCCTCGGCCTACGGCATCTCGGTGACCGGCACCATGGTCGTCACCGGCATGATGGGCTTTGTCGTGATCTGGAAGGTCTGGAGGTGGAAGCCGCTGGCTGCCGCCGCCCTGATCGTGCCGTTCCTGCTGCTTGATCTTACTTTCCTCGCGGCGAACCTGTTGAAGGTGTTCGAGGGCGGCTGGGTGCCGCTCGCGCTCGGCGGCTGGGTGATGCTGCTGATGTACACCTGGAGGCGCGGCAGCAGGCTTCTGTTCGAGAAGTCGCGCAAGCTGGAATTCCCGCTCGCCGATCTGGTGGCGATGCTGGAGAAACGCCCGCCGGCACGCGTGCCCGGCACCGCGGTGTTCCTGACCAGCGACCCCGTCAGCGCGCCGACCGCGCTGATGCATAGCCTCAAGCACTACAAGGTGCTGCACGAGAAGAACGTCATCCTCACCATCGAGGCCGCGCCGACGCCGCGCGTCGACCTGTCGGAGCGGGTGAGGCTGGAGCAGATCAGCCCGACCTTCACCAAGGTCGCGCTGAAATTCGGCTTCATGGAATCGCCGAACGTGCCGAAGGCGCTGGCGATCGCGCGCAAGCTGGGCTGGCAGTTCGACATCATGTCGACGTCGTTCTTCCTGTCGCGGCGCGCGTTGAAACCGGCCGCGCATTCCGGCATGCCGCGCTGGCAGGATCACATGTTCATCGCGCTGTCGCGAACCGCCAACGACGCCACCGACTATTTCCAGATCCCGAGCGGACGGGTGGTCGAGGTCGGAACGCAGGTTACGATTTAGGGTTCAGCCCGCGCTTTTTTTGGCCCATGATCTTTTCTCGGAAAACCGGTTTCCACTTTTCCGGATCATGCGCTAAATGCTTTCCGGAGCTTGATTTTTGCGCCAACTGGGGCGAGTTTGGCGCCCCTGATCAAGGAATTGCCGGGAGATTGAAGCGTGGTGGATCACAAGGTGCATGATTTGGTGCCGGAGGATGTGGCAAAGGGGATCGCGGAAGGCCGCTATCTCCTGGTCGACGTCCGCGAGCCTAACGAGGTCGCGGTCGAGGCCTATCCGGCCGGCGTGGTCGTGCCGCTGTCGACCTTCGATCCAAAGGCGATCCCGGACCCGCAGGGCAAGCAGGTGGTGTTCGCCTGCCGCTCCGGAAAGCGGTCGGTGACGGCCTCACTCGCGGCGCAAGCGGCCGGGCTGCCGTACGACAAGCATCTTGCCGGCGGCATCATCGGCTGGAAAGCCGCGGGCCTGCAGACCAAGGTCGGCGGCTGACCTCCATGCCCTCCACCAACAAGGTCTTCGCGGACCTCCCCGTCACCATCTTCGAGGCGATGTCGCAGCTCGCGCGCGACAACAATGCCATCAATCTCGGCCAGGGTTTTCCCGATGATCCCGGCCCCGAGGACATCCGCCGCGCCGCGGCCGACGCTACGCTCAACGGCTACAATCAATACCCCTCGATGATGGGCATTCCGGAGCTGCGGCAGGCGATCGCGGCCCATTATGGCCATTGGCATGGTCTCAAGCTCGATCCCATGACCGAAGTGATGGTGACCTCGGGCGGCACCGAAGCGCTGACCTCGGCGATCCTTGCCATGGTCGAGCCCGGCGACGAAGTCATCGTGTTCCAGCCGGTCTATGATTCCTATCTGCCGATCATCCGCCACGCCGGCGGCATCCCGAAACTGCTGCGGCTCGAGCCGCCGCATTGGCGGCTATCGGAGGAGATGCTGCGCAGCGCCTTCACGCACAAGACCAAGGCGGTGCTGTTCAACAATCCGCTCAATCCCGCCGCGGTGGTCTATCCCCGCGAGGACCTCGAACTTCTGGCGCGTTTCTGCCAGGAGTTCGACGCGGTCGCGATCTGCGACGAAGTCTGGGAGCACGTGATCTTCGACGGGCGCGCGCATATTCCGCTGATCACCATTCCCGGCATGCGCGACCGCACCATCAAGGTGGGCTCGGCCGGCAAGATTTTCTCGCTGACGGGCTGGAAGATCGGCTTTGTCTGCGCCGCGCCGCCGCTCTTGCGCGTCGCCGCGAAAGTGCACCAGTTCCTGACCTTCACCACCGCGCCAAATCTGCAGGCGGCCGTTGCTTACGGCCTCGGCAAATCAGACGATTATTTCTTCGACATGCGCCAACAGCTTGCCAAGAGTCGGGACCGGCTGACGGCGGGTCTGGAAAGCCTCGGCTTTCCGGTGCTGCGCTCGCAGGGCACCTATTTCCTCACGGTCGATTTGTCGCCGCTCGGCCTCAACGAGACCGACGAGGCCTTCTGCAAGCGCATCGTCAATGACTACAAGGTCGCGGCCATTCCGGTGTCGGCGTTCTACGAGCAGGACGCGGTCACCTCGGTGGTACGGTTTTGTTTTGCGAAAAAGGATGCCACTCTCGACACCGCGCTGGAGCGTCTGTCGGACGCGGTGCATCGCCGGAGAAAGGTGGGCTGACAATGGGTGAGAGCCGATTTCGTTTCGTTGCTGCGCTCGCCGCGGCAGTGGCACTGATCTCGGCGCCGGCAAACGCCGAAGACCGCGTCGTCAATTTCTACAACTGGTCGAACTATGTGGCGCCGGATGTCCTTGAGGCCTTCACCAAGGAAACCGGCATCAAGGTGGTCTACGACACGTTCGATGCCAACGAGACGCTGGAGACGCGGCTGATGGCCGGCAAGTCCGGCTATGATGTCGTCGTTCCCACCGCCTATTTCCTGCAACGCCAGATCGCTGCGCGCATCTTCCAGAAACTCGACAAGTCGAAACTGCCGAACCTCGCCAATGTCTGGCCTGTCGTGACGCAGCGTCTTGCGACGTACGACCCCGGCAACCTCTACGCCGCCAATTACATGTGGGGCACCACCGGTATCGGCTACAATGTGAAGATGGTGCAGAAGATCCTCGGGCCCGACGCCAGGATCGACAGCTGGGACATCGTCTTCAAGCCGGAGAATCTGGCGAAATTCAAAGACTGCGGCGTGCACATGCTCAACTCCGCCGACGATATTTTCCCGGCGGCGCTCGGCTATCTCGGGCTCAACCCCAACTCGACCAAACAGGCCGATCTGGAGAAGGCCGCCGACCTCGTCAGCAAAGTCCGGCCGTATGTGCGCAAGTTTCACTCATCGGAGTATCTGAGCGCGCTCGCGACCGGCGAGATTTGTCTGGTCGTCGGCTGGTCCGGCGACGTCATGCAGGCGAGGAGCCGCGCGGCCGAAGCGAAAAGCGATGTCGAGATCGGTTACACGATCCCGAAAGAAGGCGCGCAGATGTTCTTTGACAATCTCGCGATCCCCGCCGACGCCCAGCATGTCGCGGAGGCCTATGAGCTGATCAACTATCTCTATCGGCCCGACGTCGCCGCGAAAAATTCCGACTTCCTGTCCTACGCCAACGGCAATCTGGCCAGCCAGAAGCTGATCGATCCCAAGATACTGGGCGACAAGAACATCTATCCGGACGACGCGACGCTCGCAAAGCTGTTCGTGATCACCGCGCGCGATCCCGCCACCCAGCGCATCATCAACCGGCTCTGGACCAAGGTGAAGACGGGACGGTGAGGTTCCGTCATTCCGGGATGGTTCGAAGGACCAGACCTCAGATGCGCAATTGCACATCGGGGAATCTCGAGATTCTCAGGTGCGCAATTGCGAACCATAGTTCGATGCTTCGCATCCCCCCGGAATGACTGCCTCAAGGATTTATCGCCAGCGGCGATGCAGCCACAGCCACTGTTCCGGATATTCGCGGATCCAGCCCTCGATCACGCTGGTGATCATCTGCGTGGTGCCCTGAATGTCGATCTTGCCCTCGGCATCGCGTACCGGCGGGATTTCTTCGGTGAGTTCGGCGCGGAAGCGGTTGCCCGGCATGCGGATCATGCGCACCCCATGCACGGGGCATTCGACCTGGCGGAGCAGGCGGGCGAGCATGGGGTTGGCCCTGGTCTTGCGGCCGAAGAACGTGACCTCGACGCCGCCGGTGAGATATTGGTCGACCAGCATGGCGACGTGCTGGCCTTTTTGCAGGGCTTCCGCAAGCCGGAATGGCGCGTCGCGGCCGGCCGGGATCAGCGTTCCCATATTCACCTGACGCATCTTTTGAATCGCACGATCGGCGGACGCGCTGTTCGGCCGACGATAGAGGATGGCGGCATCGAGCCCATGCGCGACAGCGGCAAGCGCCGGCAGCTCCCAATTGGCAAGGTGACTAGCGAAAATCAGCGCCGGCTTGCCGTCAAGCCTCAGATGATGAAACAGGTAGTGGGTACGCGGCGGGATTTCGATGCGGCCCAGCGGATTGGGGTTTTCTTCGTTAAAATCCCAGATGTGATCGATATGGGCGAATTCGGCGCCGACCCGGCCGAGATTGTCCCAGACCCCCGCGAGGATCGTCTCGATCTCCTCCGGTGATTTCTCCGGGAATGCGGCAATAAGATTGGCGCGGCCGATCCGTTGCTCACGCAACGCCGGTCCGATCAGGCGCGTCACACGGCTGAACAGGTTGGCGGTCTTGTCGGGATCGAAATAGCGGGTGGTGCGCAGCATCGCAACCGTCAGCGCGCCGACCGCCGCCTCGCCGAGCGGCTTGGCCGCGTCACGAATCCGCTTCTTCGTAAGCGCCAACACGGGATGCATTGATGAAACGCGCAAGCCGGTCAGGCCGGTTCGCGCGTCAGGATCAGCGAAGCGTTCTGGCCGCCGAAGCCGAACGAATTGGACATCACGGCGGTGACGCGAGCGTCGCGCGCCTTGTTGCCGACGACGTCGAAATGGATGGTCGGATCCGGGATTTCGTAGTTGATCGTCGGCGGAATGCGTTGGTGCTCGAGCGTGAGCAGCGAGAAGATCGCTTCTACCGCCCCGGCCGCCGAGATGGTATGGCCGACCATCGACTTGTTGGAGGTGACCGGAATCTTCTGCGCCAGTTCGCCGAACACCGCGGAGGTCGTCTGATACTCCATCTTGTCGTTTTCCGGGGTCGCCGTGCCGTGGGCGTTGATGTGATCGATCTGGGCGGGCTCCATCCCGGCGTCCGCAAGCGTCTTCTTCATGCAGCCGATGATCGGCTTGCCGTCCGGGCTCGAGCGGGTGCGATGGAAGGAGTCGGTGAGCTCGCCGCAGCCGGCGATCACGCCGAGGATCGGCGCGCCGCGCGCCAACGCGGCTTCATAGCTTTCCAGCACCAGGGCGCCGGCGCCCTCCGCCATGACAAAGCCGTCGCGGTTCTTGGAGAACGGCTTCGATGCCGCCTGCGGCGGAACGTTCTGGGTCGACAGCGCCGACAACAGCGAGAAGCGCACCAGGCCTTCCTGGTTCACCGAGGCCTCGGTTCCCGCGCACAGCGCGGCGTCGGTTTCGCCACGGCGGATGGCTTCGACGCCGAGCTGGATTGCGGTTGCACCTGAGGCGCACGCCGTCGACAGCGAGATCGGCGATCCCTTGGTGCCGAACGTGACCGCGAGGAAATCCGCGACCGAACCCATCTGGAAGCGATGGTGATAGGGCACGAACTTCCCGCCGCCGCAGATGCTCAAGAGATCGTCATAGCTGAAGTCGGTGGTGCCGACGGTCTTGCCGAGCTCTTCGCGCTGCGGCCATTCGATTTCGACCGGGGGCACTGCGAGGAAGAGCGGCCCGGGGAAATCGCCTTTGCTGCCGATGCCGGCCTGCGCAATGGCTTCTTCGACGGCGAGTTCGGCAAGGCGCTCGGAGAGGCCCACGGACGAAAACGGCTCGACCGGGATGAAGTCGATGGTCCCGGCCATCGTGGTCTTCAATCCTTCGATGGGAAAACGGGTCAGCGTCCGGATGCCGGATTCGCCGGCCGTGAGCTTGGCCCAATTGTCGGTCTTGCCGGCGCCCAGCGACGTGATCACCCCCATGCCGGTGACGACGACGATCGGTCTGCCGAACTTGTCGCGTGGTGCTGTCATGTTGTCCCCACCTCCAGATCATGATGCGGATTCGCATCATGATCTCAACTCTTCGATTGGAGCATGATCTTCTCGGAAAACCGGTTTCCACTTTTCCGGATCGTGCTCTAGCGCTTGGCGCAATCGCCCTCGCGCCGACATCAAGCCTTAACTGACGGCCTCGACCAAAGCCATGCCTTCGCCCCGCCAGTGCCCGGTCGCAGTTACCACAATCTGGGTCGGCGGTTTGGACATTTCAATCTCCACACCGGAGGAATCGCCGGGGGGAAACAGCGAGCGGCGTGAAATCGAGAGCGCCGCAAGTCCCAGTCCCAGAGCGAATTGGGCGTCCAGCATGTGTCCGAAGCGGGTACCCGTCGCACGCACCGCGTAGTCCGGATGTTCGCCGAGAAAGTTCCGCTCCTCCGAGGTCGCGGGCTCAGCGCCGCTCGCTCCCGTGAGGACGGCCCCGCCGTCTTCGAGTTCGCCGAGTTCAGACCACAACTTTCTGAGTGAGGCTGTAATCTCGCCTGGCTTCCGCCGCGGGCTTCGGTCGGAGACCACGCGGGTCAGACGCGCGAACGGCTTTGCGCCGCGTGCGAGGGCATGTTCCTTCGACTCGATCACCAGGAAGGCGCCGCCCGAGCCAAGTGCAAATCCGGGATCATTCGCGCGCGCCCAGACGGGCACGAATTTATCCTTCAGATTGTAATCGCCGAACTCGTAGAGAACGAGCAGGTCCTTGCGCTCGCCATTGTGCGAGCCGCCGATCAGCGCGATGTCGCTTTGGCCTGCAGCAATGCGCGCCAGCGCGATCCGCGCCGCATCGACGCCGGCCGCTTCCTCGCCCATGAAGGTGCGGGATGTGCCGCAGACGCCGTGCACGATGGCGATATTGCCGGCCAGCAGGTTGGAGAGCTGCGCCAGGAACAGCGTCGGGCGCAGATCGCTCATCAGGCGCTCATTGAGAAAGCCTGGAGGCGCATTGCCCTTGGCCTTTGCGTTCAGGATGGTGGTGTCGACGCGGATGTCGCGCTCGCCGCCGCCGGCCGCGATCACCATGTCCATCCGTCCGAGGATTTCCTTGTCGCCCTTGACGCCTGCCGATTCCAGCGCGAGGCCGGCCGCATAGGTGCCGATGCGCTGCCACGCCTCCATCTGGCGCTGGTCGCCCTTTTTCGGAATCTGCGTGTCGAGATTGACCTGGGTCCAGGGATGCACGACGTAGGGCGCGAAATTCTTCTCGTCGACATTGATGCGCCCGGCATTGAGCGCGTCCCAGGTCGCATCCAGGCCCTCGCCGAGCGACGTGGCGAGACCAATGCCGGTGATCCAGACCTCCGCCGGTTCCGACTTCAACGCGGGCGTGTCGGTCATGGCTGCAAGGCCTGCTGCGGGAATCCGATACGCTTGGCCACGGCATCCATATGGCCGCGGAGATCAGGATTGGGAAACGGCACGTGGCTGAAGGTCAGCGTCGAATTGCAGCGAAGCTTGCCGCCGACCTTGATCCTGGCCTCGGTGATCGCATAGCCGGAGCCTTCGTGAACGAGGCTGGCGTCGATCGTGAGTGTCTCGCCGGGCGAGACGAAGCCGCGCATCTTGGCTTCCTTGACCGCGGCCAGAAACGGCATGCGCTCGAACTTCATCAGCGCCACCAGAAGCCAGCCCGAGGTCTGCGCCATCGATTCGATCAGGAGCACGCCGGGCATGATCGGATAGCCGGGGAAATGCCCCTCGAAGATGGTGCTCTGCGTAGGCACGTGGGACTCGACCGTGATCGTCTTCTCGACCGTGTTGAGGTCGAGAATACGGTCGATCATCTGGAAATATTCGAGGTGCATGACGCGCGCGCTGCGCCCTTTAAGCGCTTGCGCCCTTGGCGGCGACCAGTTCGTCGATGCGCGCGCAGAGGTTCTTCAGCACGAAATACTGTTCGGTGGTCGCCTTGCCGTCGTTGACTTCCTGGGTCCACTTCTCCAGCGGCAGTTTGATCCCGAAGGCCTTGTCGATGGCAAAGGCGATGTCGAGGAAATCAAGACTATCGATGCCGAGATCGTCGATCGCATGGCTATCCGGCGTGATCGTGTCGCGCGGGATGTCGCAGGTTTCAGCGATGATCGTGGCGACCTGATCGAATGTGGATGACATCACTAAGCCTTTGATATATTGGAGATAAATTCCGGATTGGTGAGGCGCGTGGGCTGTCCAAGCCCCGGACACCCTGTTTCCGCCGCCCGTGGGTTGAGTGCCCGTATATCGGAGCGCCGCCGTTAGTTCAATGGAGGCGGACAGGGCGGTTCAGGCCGAAATTGAGGCAGGTGCTCAGGTCCCTCGGGGCCGGTTTTCAAGGGGTTGAAATCCGGACGCAGTCGCGCCGGCCCATCAGCACGCAATCCTGGGTCTTGCGCAGGTCGGCGATGCTCATGGCAAGCCAGATGCCGACCACGGTGAGTGCGACCGTGAAGGCAAAAGCGGCGATATTGGCGAGCATGCGGTGGCGGAAATCGTCCGGCTCCTCCCGCGGCTTCTCGTAGCGCGAGAGGTCGAGGCGCGACAGCTCGGCCGGCTCGGGCGCCGAATCATGATGCAGCTGCTTGATCACGGCGTTGCCCCGGAAGCCTGGGGCCTGCGGCGCGTTGCGCGGCCGGAATTGCAGCACGCGGTGCTCTTCCTCCGCTGCGATGGGCCGCTGGTTCTTCACTGCTTCGGCTTCCGAAACCTGGGGATGCAATTCGAGAAAATCTAGCACGGTCGCAGCAACGCACACAGGAAATGTTGGCGCGTCAGCAATGCATACAAAGGTTAGCCTTGTATACAAGGGCTAGCCTTCGAAAGTGTCATGGAACCTGCCGTAATCAATTCTCACACGGCCGTCATCGGTCGTGCCGAGCACATCCACATAGCGGTGACCGAAACGAATCTCGGGATGGTCGTAGGATTTCCGCGCGTGCACGGTTTGCGCCGCAACAACGTCATAACCGGATACTACCACAACGAGTGAAAGGTCGGAGGCGTCGAAATCCTGCGCCGTCACGCCGTGGAGCGGGCTTTGCTCGTCGATCACGTGGTACAGCGTCCAGCTCAGGGCGAGCGCCGGGCTCTCGTTTCGCATCAGCGGCAATTCGAAGAAGCGCCGGACCTCGTGCCCCTCAGATGTCACGACGTTCTTGAACATCCAGAGCCGCGCTGTGGCGTTGCCGATGATGTTGTGGCGTTCATTGGCCAGGCGGACCATCAGGGTAGGCATGCCCTCGTAATTCGTGATGACAGGATTGTTGGCGAACAGGAGCCGCGCGCTAGGCCGCGAGAACCGGGCGAAGATCAGCCCGGTCATGACCGACATCGAGAAGATGCCGGTGAAGAGCTCGACGGCAGCTACGAAGTGACCGTAATGCGTCTGCGGATGCATGTCGCCATAGCCCGCGGTCGAGAGCGTTTCGATGCTGAAATAGAGATAGTCGATATAGGCCTTGTGGGGCACGTTGGAGATCGGATCGTCGCCGATCCAGTACAGCACCGCGAAAGCGGCGTTGAAGGCGACGAAGACGAAGGCGGCGCCCGCGATGAAGGCCGGCCAGGACGCCGTCATGCAGCGATGGCTGATATCGGCCCAGAAGCTGAGTTGCAGCCCTTCGGCGACGATCTCGCGTCCGCCCAGCCGGACCACCCGCTCGCTTGGGCCTCTCATCATGTCAGGCAACTCCCCTTGAGCGTGCGCAAGGCCATTTTGATCGCCCGCGCCGCCGTGCCATAATTGAATGATTTCAGGGAATTATTTGGCAGCCAGCTACGGGAGTTGCAAGCGATGTCCGGTCCGCGCGAGCCAAGAGTCCACCCGATTCCGATCATCGATCTGCGCCCGACCCAGATGACCGTCGGCATGCGCGAGGTCAAGGAGAAGCGCAAGCGCTTCAGCGAGCAGGATGCCGAGAAGCAGAGCAAGACGATCGGCAAGCACATGATCCCGGTCGTCGTCGGGCCCGACAAGCGCTATTACGTCGTCGATCACCATCATCTGGCACGTGCGCTTCACGAAGAAGGCATCAAGGATATCCTGGTCACCGTGATCGGCGATCTCAGAATGGTCGAGCGAGACGCGTTCTGGGGCGTGATGGACAACAAGCGCTGGGTCTATCCCTACGACGCCAAGGGCGAGCGCCGCCATTTCAAGGATCTGCCGAAGTCGATCAAGGATCTCAAGGACGACCCGTATCGGAGCCTCGCCGGCGAATTGCGCCGCGCCGGCGGCTTTGCCAAGGACACGACGCCGTTCAGCGAATTCCTCTGGGCCGACTATCTGCGCCGCCAGGTCCCGCGCAAGATGGTCGAAGACCATTTCTCCAAGGCGCTGGAAAAAGCCCTGGCGGCGGCCAAGAGCCACGATGCGATCTATCTGCCCGGCTGGTGCGGCCCGGCGGACGAAGATTAGCGCGCCGCTGCACGCGCGTTCTTATTGCGCATGATCTAATCGGAAAACCGGTGCCCACTTTTCCGGATCATGCGCTATTTCGGCACGCGCCCCATCAGATAGAATTCGTCATTGGCGCGCATGCCGGTGACGTTCGCCATGCGGTTCGACAGCGCGAAGAACGCAGCGATGGCGGTGATGTCCCAGATGTCGTCTTCGCCAAAGCCATGGGCCGCCACGGCGGCGAAATCGGTGTCCGAAATCTCCTCCGCTGCGCGGCTCACCTTCATCGCGAAGTCGAGCATGGCGCGCTGGCGCGGCGTGATGTCGGCCTTGCGGTAGTTCACGGCGATCTGATCCGCGATCAGCGGATTCCTGGCGCGGATGCGCAGGATCGCGCCATGCGCGATCACGCAATATTGGCACTGGTTGGCGGCCGAGGTCGCGACGACGATCATCTCACGCTCGGCCTTGGTGAGCCCGCCTTCCTTGTCCATCAGCGCGTCGTGATAGGCAAAGAACGCCCGGAACTCGTCCGGCCGCCGCGCCAGGGTCAGGAACACGTTCGGCACGAAGCCGGATTTTTCCTGCACGGCAAGCAGCCGCGTGCGGATGTCCTCCGGCAGCGTGTCGATGGCGGGCGCGGCGAAGCGTTTGGCTGATGGTTGGGTCATCTAAGGGGTTCCGGCATGTCGAAGACAGGCCGAAACCATACTGGATGCGCGATATCAGCGCAAAGCGCGAAGGCGTTCTAGCGCAGCGGCTTCTTCAAGAGCGAGAAGCGGTCGGGATCGAGGCCCTGCGACGGCTGCAGCATCGGCGCCTCGACCGGGGAAAGTATCCGCGGCGCAGCGCGTTCCGCGAATAGGGGGTCGTTGGGTGTGTGCGTGTCGCGCTGCGAGGTCGCGCCACGCCAGCGCTCGAGAACAGCGCTGACGAAATGCATGTCGTGGCCGGCCGCCACCGTCGGCACAGTCTTGATCGCGGCGTCGCTGCGCGGCAGTTGATGCGGCGGCACTTCCTTGAAGCGCAGCCGCGTCGGCAGCGCCACGCCTTCGCCGAAGGCCAGCACTTCGCGGGTGCCAAGCGAGGGCACGAAGGAGAGCAGGTTCGCGGCGGCGTCCGAGACCGCGGAGCGCAACAGCGCCTGGTCGCGGTCGTTGGCAAGCCGCATCGAGAACAGCGTGTTGCACTGGGAGATGATGGTGGCGTCGAGCTCCGCCGGGCGCTGGGTCACGAGGCCAAGATAGACGCCATATTTGCGCCCTTCTTTGGCGATGCGCGAAATGGCCTTGCGGGTCGGCCCGAAGCCGATATTGCGGTCCGCGGACGCGTAGCGGTGCGCCTCCTCGCAGACGAACAAGAGCGGCGAGACGCCGTCGCTCCAGAGACCAAAGTCAAACGCCATGCGGCACAGTACGGAGACGACGGAATCGATGACTTCCGCCGGGAAACCGGCGAGCTGCATCACCGTCATCGGCCTGCCGTTGGCAGGCAGGCGGAACAGATGGCTGATCACTTCGGCCATGGTGTCGCCGCCGACATTGGCGTTGTCGAACATGAAGGTGTAGCGCGGGTCGTTGCGCACGGTTTCGATGCGCGAGATCAGCTTGTGGTAGATGATGCGGGACGAGCGGTTTTCCAGCTTGCCCATGCGCTCGTCGATCAGCGAGATCAGGTCGACCAGGCGGTACGGCACGGGCGTGTCGACGGTATAGCCGATCTGTTTGGGATCGGCGCGCTTCAACCCGATGCGGTCGGCATTCTGGTACTGGGTGTAGATGCCCTTCGCCATCGGAATGACTTCAGCGAGAATGTCCAATTCATCGGGAATGCCGGGGCGGCCCGCGAACAGGACGTCGACGATTTCCTCGAAATTGAACAGCCAGAACGGCAGTTTCAAATTGCGCGGGTTCAAGACCTGCGCCCGCTCGCCGAAGCAGCGGCCATATTCGTTGTGGACGTCGAGCAGGAAGATGCGCAGGTTCGGCCGCGACTTCAGGATTTCGTTGAGCAGCAGCGAGACGCCGGTCGATTTACCGACGCCGGTCGATCCCAGCACCGCGAAGTGTTTGGAGAGCATTTCCTCGACATCGACATAGGCGATGACGGAGGGATCCTGCTGCAAGGTGCCGACATTGATCTGGTCGGAGCCGGAGGGCGCATAGACCGTGCGCAGTTCCTGGTTGGTGATCAGCTCGACGGTGTCGCCGATGGTCGGATAATGGGTGACACCGCGCTGGAACTTCGGCTTGTCGCCGCCAAGGATTTCGCCGAGCAGATCGACGCCGGCGCTCGCGATATAGTCGGCGGTAGCAGGCACGTTTTCCGAGGTGGCGTCGGTGATCATGGCAACGATGGTGGAGGTGCCGCAGCGGATGCTGACGAAGCGGCCGACGGTGCCCCGGACCTCCGAGAGCGACATCTGGTTTTGTGCCAAAACCCCGACCCGAGCGAACGAGCCACGTACCGAAATCACACGTCCAAAGGATGTCACGGGCTAAACCTGGCAAGTCATGAGATGGATCCCGCAACCACTATGGGAGGCGTCCTTGCACAAACGGTTAAGCCGCCAGAGCCGCCGGTCCGTTAAATCTGTCGTATTTTGGCGGAGTTGCCGTAGCGCGCCGGGTCGAGATCGTTAAGGACACTTGAGAAATCGGGGTTTTCTTCATCTTCCCGCGGCGGGTTGGCCTTAACGGCTCGTTTACCAACGCCGAAGGTGCGCGGCTTAAGGACGCGTCGGCGCGGCCGCCCGCGGTCAAGTAACGCCGGTCCACAGGCAGGCAAAACCGTGATACTCGGCTGAACAGGAGAAACGCGAAATCCAGGACATGGACCGGACCGAAATATTGATCATCGGCGGCGGCATTGCCGGCATCACCACCGCGCTCGACCTGCTCGACGGCGGTAAATCCGTGCTGCTGGTCGACCGCGACGAGGAGGCCGTGTTCGGCGGGCTGGCGCGCGAAAGCTTTGGCGGCATGTTCTTTGTGGATTCGCCGGAGCAGCGCCGCCAGGGCATCCGCGATTCCGTCGACCTGGCATTGCGCGACTGGTGCAGCTTTGCCGAATTTGCCCCTGGGGATCGCTGGCCGCGGGCGTGGGCCGAGACGTACGTGTCGCGGTGTTCCGCAGACGTCTATCCCTGGGTGCGCCGGCACGGCGTCAGCTTCCTGCCCGTCGTCAACTGGGTCGAGCGCGGCGAGTTCGTTCCCGGCAATTCGGTGCCGCGGTTTCATGTGACCTGGGGCACCGGCAAGGGCTTGGCGGAGGCGCTGATCGCCGCGTTGCGCCGGCACCGGAACGTGGCGCGCCTGACCTTGCGTTTCAACCAGCGCGTCGAGCGACTCACGCTTGGGGGCGGCAGGGTCGACGGCGCGGCCGGTGTCGACGAGAAGACCGGCGCGCCGTTTGACGTGAAGGCCGGGCAGGTGGTGGTAGCCGCCGGCGGCATCAATGGCGGCGATCTTGCCCGCGTTCGCGCAAACTGGCACCGCGACTGGGGCAAGCCGCCCGAGACGCTGCTTTCCGGCTCGCACCGCTTTGCCGACGGCAAACTGCACGACGCTGCCGTTGCAGCGGGCGGCGTGCTGACGCATCTCGACAAGATGTGGAATTACGCCGCCGGCGTGCATCACCCGAAGCCGCGCAAACCGATGCATGGCCTGTCGCTGGTGCCGCCGCGCTCGGCACTGTGGTTGAACTGGCGGGGCATGCGGATCGGGCCGCAGCCGCTGGTGTCGGGTTTCGACACGCGGCGGCTGGTCACCGATATCTGCAGGCAGGAGAAACAATACTCCTGGCAGCTCATGAACATGAAGATCGCGCTGAAGGAGTTGGCGATCTCCGGCGCCGAGCACAATCCCTCGATCCGCGACAGGAAGAAGCTCGGCTTCCTGCGCGACATCCTGTTCGGCAATCGCTGGCTGGTGAACGAGATGATCGGCAGTTGCCGGGATTTCGTCACCGCAGGCTCGCTGCCGGAGCTGGTCGAGAAGATGAACGCGCTGCAGGGCGACAATGCCGTCGAGCTAAAGACGGTGCAGGACGCCGTCGATCATTACGACGCGACCATCGCCCGCGGCGAGAAGTTGATGAACGACGAGCAGCTGCGCCGCATCGCGGCATTGCGAAAATATCGCGGCGACCGCATCCGGCTCTGCAAATTCCAGGAGATCAACGACGCAAAGGCATTGCCGCTGATCGCGGTTCGTGAATTCATCATCAGCCGCAAGAGCCTCGGCGGCATCCAGACCGATCTGCAGAGCAGGGTGCTGGATGCCTCGGGTCAGCCGATCCCGGGGCTCTATGCGGTCGGCGAGGCCGCGGGGTTTGGCGGCGGCGGCGTGCATGGCCTGCGCGCGCTGGAAGGGACGTTTCTCGGCGGCTGCATTCTCTCGGGACGCATCGCCGCCGCTTCGATCGACGGACGAACCTTAGGGAGTGAGCCACCATGAAGAGAACGGGAGCCTGGCTCACGGTTTACGCGCTGGAGCAGATCGGCGCGCGCTTCACGTTCGGGATTCCCGGCGTGCACACGACCGAACTGTACGATGCGCTGAACAACTCCAATCGCATCACGCAAGTCCTGGTCACCCATGAGGGCGGGGCGTCGTTCATGGCCGATGCGGTCGGCCGGCTCTCCGATTCCATCGGCGTCTTGACGGTGGTGCCGGCCGCGGGGCTGACGCATGCGGCAAGCGGCATCGGCGAGGCCTTCCTCGACGGCGTTCCGATGCTGGTGCTCTCGGGCGGGCCGCGCAGCGACACCGGCCACCGCTATCAGCTGCACCAGATGGACACCCACAAATTCATGAGCGGCCTGACCAAGGCGACGTTCCGCGTCGATCGCCATGAGGACGTCGTGCCCACGCTGTTCGAGGCCTACAGGATCGCGACCTCGGGCGAGCCGGGCCCGGTGTTCGTGGAGTTGCCGGTCAACATTCTCCTGTTGACGGAGGAAGTCAGCGGCGAGCTGCCGCAGTTTCAGCCGCCTTCGCCGCCGCGCGTCGAAGCCGCCGCAGAGATCGCGCGTGTCGTCGATCTGCTGCGAGACGCCAAGCGCCCGTGCATCTTTGCGGGCTGGGGCACGCGCGACGCGACGGCTGAACTCATTCGTCTTGCCGAGTGGCTGGACGCGCCCGTCGCGACAACCCTGCAGGGACTGTCGGTCTTTCCCGCCAATCATCCGCTGCATGTCGGCTTCGGCTTCGGCGCTTCCGCGGTGCCGGCGGCGCAGAACGCCTTCAGGAATTGTGACTGCATGATCGCGATCGGCACGCGGTTTTCCGAGATCGCGACCGGCAGCTATGGCGCCGAGGTGCCGGCCAATCTCATTCACATCGACATCAATCCGGATGTCTTCAACGCCAATCATCCGGCCAAGGTCACCATCGCCGGCGATGCCGCCGTCGTGCTGAAGCAATTGCAAAGCGAACTTGAAGCGAAGCTGCCGCGGCGTGACGCAAACAGCGCGCAGCGCGAGCAGATCAGGAAGGACAAGGCGGCCTATCGCGAGAGCTGGTATCGGAACGATGCAAAGGACATCGTCAATCCAGCGCGCTTCTTCGACGCCCTGCGGCGGCAAATGCCAGACAATGGCATCATCGCCATCGACGACGGCAACCACACTTTCCTCACCGCCGAACTGATGCCGATCTTTGCCCCAAAGAGCGTGATCCTGCCGACCGATTTCAACTGCATGGGCTATGCGGTGCCGGCCGCGATCGGCGCCAAGCTTGCCTGTCCCGACCGCACGGTGCAGGCGATCGTCGGCGACGGCGCCTTCATGATGACCTGCATGGAGATCTTGACGGCTGCGACCAACAATCTCGGGGTGGTCTATTACGTCTTCAACGACGGCGAGCTGGCGCAGATCGGACAGGCGCAGGCCATTCCCTACGGCCGCAAGCCCTGCACCCAGATCGGCAAGCTCAATATCGAGGGCGTCGCGATCGCGACCGGCGCGGCCTATCTGCCGATGAATGATAATGACGCAATCGCAGGCGTAATCGGCAAGGCCAACGAGATCGCGGCTGGCGGCAGGCCCGTCATCGTCGGCGTGCGCATCGACTATTCCAAGAAGACGGCATTCACGTTAGGCGCGGTCAAGACCAATTTCGGCCGCTTCCCCCTGAACGAAAAGCTGCGCTTTCTTACGCGGGCGGCGGTCCGCCACGTGACGGGGTAGGTTTCGCATTGCGGGGATGTGAACGGTCGGGTTGACACCGTCCCCGTCAACGCTACGCTCTCGACCAACACAACAAGAAACAGGGCAGGGTGGAACGCCGTGAAACGCGTCGTCGCGTCTTGAGCGGGTCCGCGCGGGCATCCGCGCTCGCACCCTTCAGCATTCGCAATTATCGCTTCCAGTGGCCTTCCGATCTCCTCACGTCATGGGCATTCGAGGTGGAGAATCTTGTGCTCGGCTGGTACATCATGGTCGAGACCGGCTCGGTGCTGATGCTGACCGTGCTCGCATCGCTGAATTATGCGGGGACGCTGATCGCGCCGGTATTCGGCATGATCGGAGACCGTATGGGGCATCGCCATCTTCTGGTCGCGATGCGCTTCGCCTATACGGCACTCTCGGCGACCATCATGACGCTGGCGCTGACCGGCCATCTGGCTCCGCTCAATGTCATGATCATCGTCGCCATCATGGGCCTGATCCGTCCCTCGGACCTCGGCGTGCGCGGCGCGCTGCTCGCCGATATCATGCCGCCGGAGCGACTGGTCGGCGCGATCAGCCTGTCGCGGACGACGATGGATAGCGCGCGCATCGCAGGTGCATTGAGCGGCACCGGATTGTTCGCGGCGCTCGGCATTGGCGTGGCCTATGTGGCGATTGCCTGTCTCTATCTCACGGCCGCCGTCCTGATGCTATGCATGATCCCGCCTGCAAGGCATCGCGGCGCGACTGATCACCCGGCGGATGATTTGCTTGTGTTGTCCCTGTTGCGCGACCTCAAGGAGGGCATTGTCTATGCCTGGAGCGGTCCGGGAATGCGCGCGGTGCTCTGTGTCGCCTTTTTGGCCAATCTCACCGCATTTCCCTTTACAAACGGATTGTTGCCGTACGTCGCGCGCGAAATCTTTCACACCAACCAGGCCGGTCTCGGCTATCTCTCGGCGAGCTTCGCGGCCGGCTCGCTCATTGGCTCGATCACGCTCAGCCTGGCTGGCGGTGTGCGCGTCGCTCGGCTTTTGATCGGCGCAACGCTTGCCTGGTATGCGATGCTGCTGGTGTTCGTGGAGATCAGGACGATGCCGGTGGCGATGGCCTGCCTGATGCTGGCCGGCATCGCGCAGAGCCTCTCGATGATCTCGGCCGCCGTGATCCTGATGCGGACGGCGAGCGCGCGCCTGCGCGGCCGCGTGATGGGCGTGCGCATGATGGTGATCTACGGCCTGCCGCTTGGGCTGATCGCCGCCGGCAGCCTGATCGATGTCATCGGCTACACCGCGACCGGTACGCTCTATGCGGCATGCGGATTGCTGTCCATGGCGGCGATCGCGCTGCACTGGCGTGCCGACCTCTGGCCGGTGCACGCGCCGGCGAACGCGCGATGAGCGCGGCAATAGCTCACGCGGCCTGACCTATCTCGATCACAGCGACGGTCTGCCGCAACCCGTGCGTTGACGGAGATCGCTCGCTGTGGTTGCGCCACGCAAATGCCTGCGTTACACTCAACGTTGATTTTGATCGATTTGATTTTGGATGTTTTGCGTCAGCGGTGGTGCTTGCGATGCAGCGTATTTTGGTCAAGGCCGCGCCTGGTCTTTCCGAGACAAAGCTGACATTCGGCGCGGCGGCTGTGCCCTTTGAGCTAGAGCCGCTGTTCAAAAGCATCGGCACGCAATCCGCGCTTGGCGCCGCGGCCGAGGACGTCTGGTACGTCCTGAAGCCGAAGGCTGCTATGGCTGCGCTAGACGAGCAGAATCCGTGGGATGTCTGTCATTCGCTGATGCAGCAAGGCTTTGGCGTTGCGGGAGTCGGAGCGCCGAAATTTGCCGAGCCGGACTTCGACCAGAAATGGATCGCGGGGGGCGCTTCGGAGGGCGGGCAGTCGCTGGCGCAGTCCTGCGATTTCAGGGATCAGCAAAATCCCGATTTCCCGGTCAACCCCGACAATTACTGGTTCCGCGATGAAGCGCATTCGCAATTCGACGCAGCGATGGGAGTGATCGGCGGGCCCGATATCGCGCCAAGGGTCCGCATCGCCCATTTCGATACCGGCTACGATCCAAATCATCATGCATTACCGAAGCACCTGCGGCGGGATATCGCGCGCAATTTTGTCGATGACGGCAGTCCCAATGACGCCAGCGATCAAACCAGTGGGCTGTTGACCAATCTCGGTCATGGCACCGGCACGCTCAGCATCCTGGCCGGAACCGCCATTCCGCCGGCGACAACGCTGGGCGGGGCGCCGTTTGCGGAAGTGGTCCCGGTCCGGGTCGGCAACCGCGTCGTTCTCTTCAGCAATAGCGCAATCGCCAGGGCGTTCGACTATGTGCACGGGCTGAATGCGGCGGGCACCCGGATCGACATCATCACCATGAGCATGGGCGGGCTGGCCTCGCAGGCCTGGGCGGACGCGGTCAATGCGCTCTATGAGCAGGGAGTCTTCATCGTCACCGCGGCCGGCAACAATTACGGCAATCTGCCGACCCACAACGTCGTCTATCCCGCGCGCTTCAACCGCGTGGTTGCCGCCTGCGGTGTCATGGCGAACGGCAAGCCTTACGCCGATCTCGCGCTGAACCAGATGGCCGGCAATTACGGCCCGACTGGCAAGATGTCGACTGCGATTGCGGCGCCGACGCCGAACGTGCCGTGGGCGCGCCTGGGTTGCCCTGGCTTGGTCGACTACGACGGCGCGGGGACGTCGGCGGCGACGCCGCAGGTCGCGGCCGCGGCGGCGATCTGGCTGCAGAAGAACCGCACTGCCGTCGATGCCTATCCGGAAGCGTGGATGCGGGTCGAAGCGATCCGCAAGGCGCTGTTTGACAGTGCGCAGCTCGACCATCCCGCGGCGACGCCCGATCTGCACCTGGGCCGCGGAAAATTGCGCGCGAATGAGGCGCTGAAGCATATGCCGGCGGTGGCGTCTGCGCTGCGCAAGACCGCCGTCGACACGGTATCGTCGCTGATCGAGCAGGTTCTGGGCGACCTGGGCATTGCCGGTGATGACCCAAGGCAACGCATGCTGCAACTGGAGGCGCTGCAGCTTTCGCAAAACACCGATATTGAAGCCGTGATGCCGCCCGATCTGGCCCATGCGCCGCAAGCCGATCAGCTGCGTTTGGTGTACGCGCTCGCCGCACACCCGCAGGCGTCGAACGCGCTCCGGGAGGCGCTGAACAATGCGGCTGCCAGCGTGCCCCTCGGTCCGCAGCCGGCTCCGACGCCGCCGGTGCCCTTTGGCAATGCGGTGCTCAATTATCAGCTGGAGCATGCGAAGAATCCGAGCCCCCCGATCCCTGCGGTCCGGCCGTTGCGCGTCTACGCCTACGACCCATCGCTGGGCGCCAAGCTCGATACCGCCAGTATCAACGAAGCGACGCTCGAGGTTCGGTGGGAGGACGAGCTGGAGCCTGGACCGATCGGTGAATATATCGAGGTAATCGACGTCGATCCGGCAAGCCGATGCTGCTACGCGCCGGTCGACCTCAATCATCCCTACATCCTGACGCGGTCAGGATTGACCCCCTCGGAAGCGAGCCCGCAATTCCACCAGCAGATGGTCTACGCGGTTTCGATGAAGACCATCGAACATTTCGAGAAGGCGCTTGGCCGTGTCGCGCTCTGGGCGCCGCGTGAAGTTGAGATGCCGCCGGAAACCAGGTCCCAACCGCCCTTGGCAGCGCAGCCTGCGAAGACAGACGGCGCAGATGCCGAGCCGAAGAAAGAGCTCAAATATGTGCGACGGCTGCGCATCTATCCCCATGCACTCCGCGCCAAGAACGCGTACTACAGCCCGGAACACAAGGCGCTGCTGCTTGGCTATTTCAAGGCCTCGGATTCGACGGGTGAGGGACTGATACAGGGCAGTGTCGTCTTTACGGCAGTATCGCATGACGTGGTCGCGCATGAGACGACCCACGCCCTGCTGGATGGCGTGCACCGGCGCTTCCGCGAGGCGACCAATCCGGACGTGTTTGCCTTTCACGAGGCGTTCGCCGACATCATTGCGCTGTTCCAGCACTTCACGCTGCGGGAAGCGCTGCAGCAACAGATCGCGGCCACCCGCGGTGATCTCGAGCAGCAGAACGTGCTGGGACAGTTGGCCGTCCAGTTCGGCGAGGCGACCGATCGCTACGGCGCTTTGCGCGACTATATCGGAACGATGCAGAAGAAGGAGGGTAGCGACGAGCCGCCGAAATGGGTGCGCGCCGTGCCGAAGCAAACCGACTATGACGACGCCCAGAAAACCGGCGATCCTCATATGGTCGGTGCGGTTCTGGTGGCTGCGGTGTTCGACGCTTTCCTGCAAATCTACAAGCGAAGGACGGAAGACCTGCGCCGGATCGCCACCGGTGGCACCGGTGTCCTGCCGAAAGGCGCGATTTCCACTGACCTGGTCGACCGGCTGGCGCGCGAAGCCAGCAAGGTGGCGGGCCAGATGCTGAACATCTGCATCCGCGCCCTCGACTATTGTCCACCGGTCGACATCGTCTTTGGCGAATATCTGCGTGCGCTGATCACCGCCGACACCGATCTCGTGCCCTATGATCGGCTCGGATACCGCGTTGCCTTCATCGAGGCGTTCCGCAATCGCGGTATTTATCCGCGCGACGTGAAGCATCTCTCGCCCGGCAGCTTGCGTTGGGAAGCGCCACCCCTGCCGCTGCAACAGGCCAAGGTGCGGGAGGTGCTGAAGAAGATGTCGACCGATTGGGACCTGAAGAGTAAACGCGAGGACGCATATGACTTGTCGAACCAGAATGCGAAGACGTTCTGGCACTGGCTGATGGACCCCGCATATGTAAGCGACGAAGAGCTCGCGGCGCTGGGACTGCTCCGGATCGACAAGCCGCAGCCCTATCGTATCGGAACCCATGACGGCGAGCTTCGGCGGATCGAGGTGCATTCGGTACGTCCGGTGCGGCGCGTCAGTCCCGACGGCAATATCCTGTCCGACCTGGTCGTCGAGATCACGCAGAGCTTCCGGCCGAAGGGAATGCCCGGAGCGCGTTTCCGCGGCGGCTGTACGCTGATTATCGATCTCGCCACCGCAGAGGTTCGCTACATGGTGCGCAAGAAGGTCGACAGCCCGTGGCGGTTTGGCAATCAATTCGGATTCGCGGCCGCGGCGAGCGATCTGGGCGCCAACTATTTCACCGACCAGACCGCCAGCCGCGAACCTTTTGCGATGATCCATCACGTGCATGGATAGGAGAAGTCCATTGGCGCGACCATCGAAGAAGACGTCCGCGGCCAGGAAATCGGTCGCCAGGTCCGCGGCGAAGGCAAAGAAGCCGGTGGGACAGATTAAGGCCCGACCGCAGCCCGGCTCCGCAGGGGCCGCGGGCTACCGGGCAAAGATCAGAATGTACCGTCAGGGGCTCGGCGACTGCTTCCTGATCTCGCTGCCCCGCACGGACGGAAGCAGCCGGCCGTTTTACGTCATGATCGATTGCGGCGTGGTTCTCGGCACTTCGGACCCCGGGACCATCATGACCAAGGTGATGGACCATATTGTTGCGACCACGGGTGGTGAGGTCGATATCCTGATCGCCACCCATGAGCATTGGGATCATGTGTCGGGCTTTGTCCAGGCCAAGCCTTCCTTTGACCGGTTGAAGGTTGGGCAGGTCTGGCTTGCCTGGACCGAAGATCCGAAGGACACGCTGACGCAGAAGCTCAAGCAGGAAAGAGGGCGTGCGCTGGCGGCCTTGCGCATGGGTTTGAGCCAACTGCAGATGGGAGGGGATTCGGAAGAAGCCGAGGAGCTGGGCGGCATCCTGGAGTTTTTCGGTGCGGCCAGGGGGCCGACGACCGCCGACGCCCTCGCCAATGTCCGCGCCAAGGTGAGCGCATCGCGCTATTGCCTGCCGAGCGATCAGCCCGTCGTGCCATCAGGCAGCAATGCCCGCTTCTATGTGCTCGGGCCGCCCCATGACGAGAAGATGCTGCGCAAGATCAATCCGTCGTCGGTCAACAAGGAGACCTATGGCCTGGCGATGGATGGTTTCGAGATGTTCATGGATGGAGCGGGGACGGGGCTGGCAGACGACGAGGACGATCATCCGTTCGACCGGCAATTCGAGATTCCCTTTACCTATGCCCAGACGGCGCCCGAACTGCAATTCTTCCGCGAACACTATTGGCAGGCGCAGGGAGCCGCCCCGGACGATTGGCGCCGGATCGACAGCGATTGGCTCGGCGGCGCATCCGAAATGGCGCTGCAGCTCGACAGCCTCACCAACAATACCAGCCTCGTGCTGGCGGTCGAACTCGCGCCAGGCGGCGACGTGCTGTTGTTCGCGGCCGACGCGCAGGTCGGCAACTGGCTGTCGTGGCAGGATTTGAAGTGGAGCGTCGACGACACCACGGTGACAGGGCCGGACCTGCTCAATCGCGCGATCTTCTACAAGGTCGGCCATCACGGCAGCCACAACGCGACGCTGAGAGAAAAGGGGCTGGAGGAGATGAAAAACCTCCGCGTCGCCATGATCCCCGTCAATCACGAGATGGCGCTCAAGAAGCGCTGGGGGAAGATGCCGCTCGATGAGCTCGTCACCGCTCTCAACAAGCAGGCGAAGGGCGTCGTCTTGCGCGTGGACGAGCCGAAACCCTCCGACACCCACGGAGAAGCGGTGGTCGAGGATCCCCTGTTCTACGAGGTCACGTTCTGACGCCTGAACGGGCGTGCGGGCACGGTCCCGTGAGGCGCACGTGGCACCGTATCACCGCCCATATTTCTTGTTGACCGGACCTGTTCATTTGTACATACGTACAAATCATGGTCCACCGGCCCGCCAGGAAAGAAGCCAATAGCCGCAAGCCGAATCTGCGCGAGGCGATCCTCGCGGCTGCCGAAGAGCTGTTCTCTACCAACGGCTTCAACGCGGTCTCGGTGCGCGACATCGCGCAGGCCGCGGGCGCCAATCCCGGCAGCGTTACCTATCATTTCAAAACCAAGGACGGCCTGCTGCTGGAGATCTACCGTCGCCATTGCGGGCCGATGAACCATCGGCGCGCGGAACTCCTGGCCGCGGCCAAACGCGTGCGCGACCTGCAGGACCGGCTGGAGGCGATCGTGCGTGCCTATGTGCTGCCGGCCTTTTCATCCGGCAGCGATCTCGCCGGCGGCGGCGCGCGCTTCACGCGGCTACGCGCGGTGATGTCGGCGGAAGGCAACGAAGTGGCGCGCAAGATCATCGCGCAGACTTTTGACGACATCAGCCACACCTTCATCGATGCGATCCAGGAGAGCCTGCCGCACATCCCTCGCACCGAGATCGTCTGGCGATGCCACTTCCTGCTCGGCGCGCTGTACTACTCGCTGGTTACGCCCGAGCGCGTCTCGCGCCTGTCGCGCGGCGAAGCCGATGGTTCGGACGCGGCAAGCGCAATCGAGCAGCTGGTGCGCGCAACCGTGGCCTCGCTGCAGGCGCCGGCTCTTGAGGAACCTGCCAGTGTCCGGTCGCGTGCGAGCGGCAAGGCCAGACACTAGATCATGTTCAAGCCGACCATTCCGGGGCCTGACCCGAATACCAGGACGCCAATATTTCGGCTGCCGCCCTTGGCGTGCGATGCGCACTGCCACATCTTTGGCCCCGGCGCGAAATATCCGTATGCGGCGGACCGGCCCTACACACCGCCGGATGCGCCGCTGGAAGACTTCCGCGCACTGCACAGGAAGCTGGGCGTCGGCCGCGCCGTCATTGTCAATGCCAGCGTACATGGCACCGACAACCGCGTGGCGCTGGATGCGATCGCGGTCAGCGATGGCGCCTACCGCGCGGTCGCCAATATCGATGATACCATCACCGAGCGGGCCTTAAGCGAGCTGCATGACGGCGGCTTTCGCGGCTGCCGAATTCAACTTCGTGCGGCATCTCGGCGGCGTGCCGGACAAGGGTGTGTTCGATCGCGTGATCCAGATGATCGCGCCGCTCAACTGGCATGTCGATTTGCATTTCGATGCAATCGACATCCCCGAATATGCCGATATGCTGGCGAAACTGCCGGTGCGCTACACCATCGACCATATGGGCCGCGTCAAGGCCTCCGACGGGCTCGATCAATTGCCATTCAGGACGCTGATCGAGTTGATGCAGCGCGACGAGAAATGCTGGGTCAAGGTCTGCGGCTGCGAGCGGGTCTCTTCTGCCGGTCCGCCTTTTGTCGACGCGGTGCCGTTTGCGCGAAAGATCGTCGAGACCGCGGCCGACCGCGTCATCTGGGGCACGGATTGGCCGCACCCGAACGTCAAGGTGATGCCCAATGACGGCGACCTCGTCGATCTGGTGCCGCTGTTCGCGCCGGAGCGGGAGGTGCAGGAGAAAATCCTGGTCAATAATCCCGCGCGGCTGTTCGAATTCGGTGCGTGAGCCCGCGCGATACCAAATGGAGTGCGCATGAAGACTGGTCTTGTCGTCACGGCCCATCCCGGGGATTTCGTCTGGCGCGCCGGAGGGGCGATCGCGCTGCATGCGAAACGCGGCTACCGCATGAAGATCGTCTGCCTGTCTTATGGCGAGCGCGGCGAAAGCCAGTTCGCCTGGAAGGAGGCGGGCGCAACGATGGCGTCGGTGAAGGCCGGCCGCAAGGACGAGGCGGAACGCGCGGCAAAAATGCTTGGCGCGGAGATCGAGTTCTTCGACTGCGGCGACTATCCGCTCAAGCTCACCGAAACGCATTTCGACCGCATGGTCGATATCTACCGGGAACTCAATCCGAGCTTTGTGCTGACACACGCGCTGGAGGACCCCTATAATTTCGATCATCCCGATGCCGCGCATTTTGCGCAACAGACCCGCGTGGTGGCGCAGGCCATGGGCCACAAGCCCGCTGCGAAGTATCAGTATTCCGCGCCGCCGGTGTTCCTGTTCGAGCCGCACCAGCCGGAGATGTGCAATTTCAAGCCGCAGGTGATCCTCAACATCGACGAGGTCTGGGAGACCAAGCGCAAGACCTTTGAGATCCTCGCGGCGCAAAAGCACCTGTGGGCCTATTACGAGCGCGTCGCGTTGCAGCGGGGCATGCAGGGCGGGCGCAATTCGGGCAAGGCCATGACCTATGGCGAGGCCTATCAGCGGCTGTTCCCGATGGCGGTGGAGGAATTGGCATGAAGACTATCGTTGTCAGGAACATCAAGCGCATGAATGCCGATCTGGTGAAGCGGCTCGGCGCGCTCGGCGTCGCCACCGTGCACGAGGCCTATGGCCGCAGCGGGCTGATGAAGCCCTATCTGCGGCCGGTGTGGCAGGGCGGCGAGGCCGCGGGCACCGCGGTGACGGTGCTGGCGCATCCCGGCGACAACTGGATGATCCATGTTGCGGTCGAGCAGTGCCAGCCCGGCGATATCCTAGTGGTCGGCTGCTCCGCCGACAATACCGACGGCATGTTCGGCGATCTGCTGGCGACTTCATTAATGGCGCGCGGGGTCAAGGGGTTGGTGATCGATGCCGGCGTACGCGATGCCAAATCGCTGCGCGAGATGGGTTTTCCGGTCTGGTCGAAAGCGATTTCGGCCAAGGGCACGGTGAAGGCGACGCCGGGCTCGGTGAACGTGCCGGTGGTCTGCGCCGGCATCAACGTCCGGCCCGGCGACGCCGTGATTGCCGACGATGATGGCGTCGTGGTCGTCAGTCCAAAGGACGCCGCCGAGGTTCTCACCAAAGGCGAGAAACGCCACGCCGACGAGGAGGGCAAGCGCAAGCAGCTCGCCGCCGGTGTGCTCGGGCTCGACATGTACAACATGCGCGAGCCGCTGAAGAAGGCCGGCCTCGTCTATGTCGACGAGCCGCCGGAAGACTGAGATGGCGATGCGTCTGCGTACGCTGCTTGGCGATCATCCCGGTACGAGCGCGCTGAAGAAGGGCGCGATCAAGTCCGATCTGGTCGAGTTCGATTTCGTCGACTACTCGCCGACCAACAAGGGTTTCAAGCCCATGGTCCGCGAGCAGGCGTTCGACGTCTCGGAGATGGCCATCGTCACCTATCTGATGGCCAGGAGTTTTGGCAAGCCGATGGTGCTGTTGCCCAATGTGGTGGTGGCGCGGTTTCAGCACGCTTACGCGCTTTACAACGGCAAGCAAGGCTTGGTGAAGCCCGCCGATCTCAACGGCAAACGCGTCGGCATCCGCTCCTTCACCACCACGACGGGCGCGTGGCTGCGCGGCATCCTGGCCAATGACTATGGCGTCGATCTCGACTCGATCGACTGGGTCACCTTCGAGGACGCCCATGTCGCCGAGTTCAAGGACACGACCAAGCGGGCGCCCGCCGGCAAGCAGATCGTGCAGATGCTGGTCGATGGGGAGCTCGATGCGGTGCTGGGCGAGAAGGTGGATCATCCCGACCTGAAGCCGCTGTTTGCCGATGCCGCGGCGGAAGAGAAGATGTGGTTCGCCAGGCACAAGGTGCGACCGATCAATCACATGGTCGTGGTGAGTGAGAGCCTGTCCGCCAGGCATCCCGACGCGGTGCGCGAGGTGCATCGGCTGCTCGCCGAATCCGCCAAGGCATCGTCTGCAGCGCCGCACTTCAGCGCCGATGAAATGCGCCACTCGCTTGAACTGATCACGCAATACACCGCCCAGCAGGGGCTGATTCCGCGCGCCTACGCCGTCGACGAGCTGTTCGACGATGTCACGCGTGCGCTCATCTGACGGAGGCTCCGATGAACCCCGAGCCCATCTTCGATCTCGCCCATCTCGGCCACATGGAATTGCTGACGCCCAAGCCCGACGAAAGCCTGAAATTCTTTGTCGACGTGATGGGCATGACCGTCAGCGGGCAAAAGGGCGAGTCCGTCTATTTGCGCGGCTGGGACGATTACGAGCGCTATTCGCTAAAGCTGACCGGATCGAAAACCTCCGGCATGGAGCATATGGCTTTCCGCGCGCGCAGCCCGCAGGCGCTGGAGCGCCGCGTCGCCGCGCTGAAGGGTTCGGAGTTCGAGATCGGCTGGGTCGAGGGCGACATGGGGCAGGGGCCTTCGTTCCGTTGCCGGGATCCCGATGGCCACGTCATCGAGCTCTACTACGAGACCGAATGGTACCAGGCGCCTCTCGAGCTGAAGCCCGCATTGAAAAACCAGGCGCAGCGCTTTCCCGCGCGCGGCGTCAATGTGCGCCGGCTTGACCATCTCAATTGCCTTGCCGTCGACATCAAGGCCAACCGTCTGTTCTTCGAACAATATCTGGGCTGCCGCACTACCGAGCAGATTGTGCTCAACGACGGCACGGAAGCGGCGATGTGGATGACGATGTCGAACAAGAGCTACGACTTCGCCTATACCCGCGATCACTACGGCAAGAAGGGGCGCTTCCACCACGTCACCTATGCGCTCGACAGCCGTGAGGAGATTTTGCGCGCCGCCGATATCTTCCTCGAGAACGGCGTGCATATCGAGACCGGGCCGCACAAGCACGCGATCCAGCAGACCTTCTTCCTCTATGTCTGGGAGCCCGGTGGCAACCGCGTCGAGGTCGCCAACGCCGGGGCGCGGCTGATCCTCGCGCCGGACTGGAAGCCGATCGTCTGGACCGAGGAGGAGCGCAAGAAGGGCCAGGCCTGGGGCTTGAAGACCATCGAGTCCTTCCACACCCACGGTACGCCGCCGGTGTAGCTGCGGCTTCAGGCCGCACATGCATGACCCGCAAGCGGGTGCGATCGGCCGGCAAGTCGTTGCGTTGCGTTGCGAGACGTCGACTTTCCGATGCGCTTCGCGCCGCCGCGCGGGAGAGACGTATTGCGCAAGTTTTAGATCGAATCTATTCTCTCTCTGGTTGTTTTCCGGATTTAAACTCTTTCGTCCATTCATAAGGGGCTTCTGATGCGCAAATTGGAAAAGGGGACTGTCCTGAACGTCCGCGCGATCGCCGGTTCATATGTCGTGACGCTGGCGTGGGACTTTGTGGAGGGACAGGAGGCGAAGAAGACGGGCTTGCTCGGCTTCGCGATCGAACGCTCCGAGCTGAAGGGCGATGATGTTGTCGAGCGATACTATCTTCGGGGCATCAAGCGGTTCAAATTCAAGGACGAGGGGCTCCCGCCGGGGACGCCGATGCCGACATCCGAGCACCCCGTGCAGTCGTTTCAGTGGGGAGACTACACCGCCAAGTCAGCGACCAAATATCGTTTCAAGGTGATACCGGTCTACGGCAAGCCGAAGCTGCTGGAATTGGACGAGGCTTCCTCGACCACCGTCGAGGTCACCACCGAGGCCGAGCAGGTCGGCGCTGGAAACAACGGTGCGAGCCACAACATCTACTTCAATCGCGGTGTCGCGGGATCGCAGGCCTTCGCACGCAAATTCGGCAAGCTCGAGCTTGATCCGGATGATCCCGAATCCGATGCCATGGTCTGGCTTTCGCGCGGCCTGTTCGAGGCGCTGATCAAGTTCATCGGCCTTGCAAAAAACAAGGACTACAAGCTTCGTGCGATGCTTTATGAATTCCACTATCTGCCGGTGGGCCAGGCGTTCAAGAAGGCCGCCGACGCGGAGGCCGATGTCGATATCCGGTACGAAGCGCAATCCTACAAGGAGGATAACGAGGCGATGATCAAGAAGGCCCGCATCAAGGGTCTTTGCACGGCGCAAAAGTCGCGCGCCGGAATTCGGCACAATAAATTCATCGTTCTCATCCACAAGGACAAGCCGGTCGCGGTGTGGACCGGATCCACCAACATCTCCGCAGGCGGCATCTTCGGGCATTCCAACGTCGGCCACGAGATTTGGGACGACGAACTGGCGCAGCGCTATCTGGACTTCTGGGAGCGCCTGGCGGATGAGGAGGTCAAGCCTTCGAAGCTCAAGGAAGCCAATCTCGAAGTTGAGCCGACGCCGGAGCCTGGTTCGGCTCCTCCGAGCGATCGGATGCTCACCCTGTTCTGTCCGCGCGATGACAAGGGTGATGAGGTGACGCTGCAATGGTATGCCGATCTGATCGCATCAGCCAAGCGGATCGCGTGCGTCAGCTTTGCGTTCAATCTTGACGAGGATTTTGTGGAGGTCCTGGAGAAAAATGACAAGACCCTCCGTTACGCCGTGTTCGACAAGAACCCCGGGACCGAGTTCGAGGACGCGATCGTTCACGTGAACAACACCGTGATAGCCCCGGGCGCGATCCTGAAGAAAGGAGATATGGAGAATTTTCTCGGCGAGCAGCTGACCGGGTTCAACAGGAACCTCTATATCCACGACAAGTTCATCCTGATCGATCCCTTGGGGGAAGATCCGATCGTCGTGACGGGCACGGCGAATTTCAGCAGGCCATCGCAATATCAAAATGACGAGAACATGCTGGTTATCCGCGATAATCAGCGCGTCGCCGATATCTACTTCGGCGAATTCATGCGAATCTTCGATCACCTGTATTCGCGCTATATCGTGAAAAAACTGAAAGCAGAGGGCAAGCAGGACCCCGATGCCGGCTTTCTCAAGGAAGACTCGAAGGATTGGGTACCGCAGAATTTCAAGGCGGGACGCAAGCAGATGCGTCGGGAATACTTTATGGGAGCGTAAGCGTTCGCGGGGTCATTGAGCCGTCGCGCAACGGCACCGCGACCGGCTCGTCACAAAGCAATCATAAATCCGCGGAAGGATGCCGCGGCATTCGCGGCGAGGTCAGGGATGCCGGTTCACTACGATATCGTGCTTCAGACCGAACAGGCCGACGGCAGCTTCCATTGCCGTGGGTTTTCCAGCGTTCCGGCGGCATCGCGGAGCTGGATCGCCATCACGTCGACGGGAGCGGCCGCGGGACGCAAATCCGCCGCCGATCTCGCCGAAGAGCTGAAAACCGCGTTGTTGGCATCGAGCCCCGAAGTCAGCATGGAGGACTTCGACTGTGGCGTTGCGCCTTCGGGCATGCAGCCCAAGGATCAGGCCGACCGGCTGAAGCTACTGGTCCTTGTCGGCGACGAGGGATGCAAGTTCACCGATAAGCCCTGGTATCACAATTGGGATTCCGACAAGAACCGATCCGGCCTGATGATCCTGTTGCCTCCCGGCACATACGAGGATTTCTTTGATCCGAGCCTGCGTGGCGAGGAGAACGCCTCGCACCTGTTGCGGCGCATCAACACGGTAAGTTGGTCGAAAAACGTTGCTGAGGTCGTTCCATCCGTCCTGGGCCGGGCGGAAGTTACTTCTTCCATCAATCGCATCTTCATCAGCTACCGCAGGGTGGAGACGTTGCCGATCGCGCTCCAGCTGTTCGACCGGCTGACCCACGAGCGTTTCGATGTCTTCCTGGATCGGTTCTCGATCGAACCGGGCGTTGATTTCCAGCGCCGGCTCACGCAGGAACTGGAAGAAAAGTCCATGGTTGTCCTCCTGGAATCGAAACACCTCAGCACATCGAAATGGACCCAGCATGAGATCGATTTTGCCAAGCGTCGCCGGCTCGGATTGATTGCGTTCCGGATGCCCGACGTGAAAGACGAGGAGCTGCTGCGTTCGGTCAACGATGCACGCGAGCCGCTGGAATGTGCCGACTTCAAGAAGAAACCGGAGAAGGTCAAGCTCGATGGCGTCGAAGTAAACCAGTGGCAGGAATTGTTGGATAAGCCAGGCGAAGCACTGGACCGTATCATCGCCAAGATCAAATCAGCGCACGCCGCCGCTCTGTTTCTGCGTCGCCATCGCCTGCGGTCGGAACTGGTCAAGGCACTTGGGGCGGAGGGAGTGACAGTGGCATACAGCGCCGTCGGGCCTTTGAAAGTGACCCATGGCGGGAACGACCATGTTTTGTGGCCGACGACAAGGCCACCGCAGGTGGACGATTTTCGTTCTGTGCATGGGGTGTTTTATGGGCAGATGCCGCCCCGACCAGCTACCTCCAGAGCCGTTATCGTTGGGCCGATGGCAGCGCTCGAGCCGGACCGGCAGGAGCAGCTTGAGTGGCTTCACAAGGTCAGCCAATGCAGGACATTTGATGAAGGAAACCTGGCGGAACTCGCCCGCAAGCTTGCTGCCGGAGTCTTGCCGTGAAGGAGAACGATGTCATCTTTCTGTCGGCCAGCGTGCCCTACCGCGAGGAATGGATCGAGGGATCAAAGCCCTCCGAGATCGAGGAAGCGATCATCAGCATCGCGCGCGCGGTATTTGCACGCAAAGGGCGCCTGCTGTTCGGCGGCCATCCCAGCGTGTCGCCGCTCGTCTCCGCGATCGCCAGTGAATATTTTCCGCCCGACCCCGCCCGTCTGATCCGCCCGGTCGTGACCTTCCAATCGGAGTTCTTCCGAAAGAACCTTCCGGATGAAACCGCCGCAATGGTGCGGATGGGATGGTCGGCGATCGAATGGACGGAAGACAGAAATGCCAGGGATCCCAGCTTGAAATTGATGCGTGAGCTCATGTTGCCGGAAGTTAGGGGCGGAGCGTTTGCAAGAAATGAGCTCCGGCCGCCGCTGGCGATGATTGCGGTGGGCGGCATGGAGGGCATTCGGGACGAAGCGCTTGTCTTTCTGAGCCGGCAAGAGAAGTGGGGACCACCGCAACGGCCGATCATTTGCTTCAGGAGCGGCGGGGCTGCCGCGGCTCGGCTGCTAGAGCCAAATGAGCACGAGCTGTGGCCGAAGCCCGAGGAGCGGCCCGGCCCTGACGATTTCAAGACGCTCAGTGCTGGCAGAAAGAACGGCGTTATCGTCGATATCGAGGCGGAGTGGCATGCGGAGCATCAGGATTTCAGTCTCCCGCCGGACGTGCCGCCACTGCAGCCCTACGCAACCATGGTGCAATGGCTCCTCGACAAGCGACTGGGCAGGGAAACGCCCGGCGTTCGCGCCCCATGATTCAGCCCGGAGTGAGCGATGGCCGCAAACGTCGACTTCGCCAGCGAAGCATTCTTCCGTGATCCCACTGCCGCGGTTGCGACGCTGCGCGCTGCCGGCCCGGCGGTGGCGACACGGTTTCCGGTGGTCGGCAAGGTATGGGTCACCACCACCTATGAGGCGACTGCGCGCGTGCTGAAGGAAAGCACGACATTCAGCCTGCGCGAGGATGACGGGAAGGCCGTCGGTCTTCGCTGGTGGATGCCCGCTTCGATCACGAGTCTCGCCAGCAACATGCTGACGACGGACGAGCCAGATCATACGCGCCTGCGCAGCCTGGTCGACGAGGCCTTCCGTCGCCATGCGGTGCTCGATATGGAGCCGCATATTCGCGGCCTCGCGGATGGGCTCGCGGATCAATTGTTCGCGAAAGGAAGTCCCGCCGATCTGGTCGAATGCTATGCGCGCGTGCTGCCGCTGTCGGTGATATCGGAGCTGCTCGGCCTGCCGCAGCAGGACCGGCCACAGTTCATCGCCTGGGCGAATTCGATGGGACGGTTTTCGGGCCTGATCGGCTTTCTGCGCGTCATTCCCTCCATTCGCAAGATGCGGCTCTATTTCGAAGAGCGTTTGCGGCACGTCCGCGAACATGGCGGGGAGGGACTGATCGCGGAGCTGGTGAAGGTCGAGAAGGAGCGAGGCCAGATCAGTCCGGACGAAATGGTGTCGATGCTGTTCCTGCTCTTGATGGCGGGGTCGGAGACGACGACCCATCTCATCAGCGGCGCGGTCCTCGAACTCCTGAAGGATTCCGACCGGCGCGATTGGCTCGCGGCGGACTGGAGCCGGGCCTCGCTTGCGGTCGAAGAGTTCCTGCGCTTCGTCTCGCCGGTGCAATTCTCAAAGCCGCGCTTCGTGCGGCAGGATGTCGAGCTCGACGGCGTTCGCCTGAGGCGCGGCGACAAGGTCATGGCGATGATCGTGTCGGCCAATATGGATCCGGAGGCCAATGAGCATCCCGAGCGGCTCGATCTGGCGCGGCGGCCGAACCGGCACATCTCCTTTGGCACCGGCATCCATTTCTGTCTCGGTCACCAGCTCGCGCGCATCGAGGCCGTCTCCGCGCTGCAGGCGCTGTTCACGCGCTGGCCCAACCTCGAGCTCGCCGTCGCGCCTTCGGAAGTGCGCTGGCGCCGCCGCCCCGGCCTGCGCTCGGTCGAAAAACTGCCGGTAATGGCGGGTTGAGCACGGGCAGGGCGCGGCTCATCCCAGCGCGCGAAAATCCGCGCCGTGCGGAGAAACGTTGGCGACATAGCCACGCTGGATGGCCACCGGACGATTCCGCTCATTACCTTGTCGGATTGACCGGTGCTGCCGCACGGCAGGCTTCAAACCGGCGTAGCGGATCGCCATGGCCGTTCCAGCGTGCGAACTCTTGCCGCGCAACGGCCTCGACATTTGCCGGTGAATAGTCGCCGTGGAGGCTTCGGTGCGTGCCGCCGAGCACGAGGAGCGAGACAGGGCCGCCGCTGTCGATGTCGAGCGACCAGGTTGCCTTCATATTGAGAATGGGATCGCCGAATTTTCCGAGCAGCATGGCGTTCAGCGCGATCGATCCTTCGCCGAGCTTGGTCGCCGGCCCGGCATCGCCGACCACCGCGTACACAAGCTTGTCCTTCCGCCATACGATGGCGATGTCGCCGACCTGCACCTGGCCAAAGCCGCCCTTCGGCAGCACGATGAACGGCACGCGCTCGGCGTCGAGGTAGCGGTGCGGTGCGCAGCCGTCCCCCCGATGCGGAGTATTGTTCTCAAGCGTCGTGGCCGAGATGAAATAGCCGTTGCGCGACCCGTCCGCCGGCCCGTAGCGGCACGGATATCCCTCGCGATCCTTCGGAATGATGTTGTTCTTGAAAAAAGCCGTGAGCCCGCGTTCGCGCCAATGGAAGAAATAGAAATCCTTCGGCACGTCCGGAACGACATCGGCGAGCACGACAGGTTTGAGAGATTTGCTGCGGATCTTGGGCCACATCGAAAGCCAGCTTGAAACGAAGGTCTCCTTCGAGAGCTTTTGTGTTCCGCTGAACACATGGGCGCCGCCGCTGCTGAATTGATCGAGCGCGCAAATTCCGCTGAGGCTCGGCCTCCCGTCGGCGCCGATCGTTCGCTCGCAGACGCCGTTGCCGAGCGGATCTTCGGGATGATAGGCGCGACCGGCGCCGTCGGCATCGACCGCGACGCGCGAAAGCGTGGCAAAAAACTGCCGCGGCGATTCGGCGCCTTCGACATGATCGACCAGAACGGCGAAATCCCGCACCGTGCTGCCGTTGCGCGTCAGGTTCATCCGTGCCGGCTCCAGGCGACAAAGATCGTCGACCGCACCCGACCTGCGATGAAAGGTAATCGCTGTCGGGACGGGCTTGCTGGTGATTTGCCTCACCATGGCCTCGAGTTCATGCCGTGGCGGCACATCCTGGGCGTGCCCGGCGTGCAGCGGGATCAGACACAGCAAAAACGCGAAGTACACGCATCGCAAGTTCATTGCGAACTCCGACGGTTGCTTCGGCATCGAATCTTATGGCGCAAAATTACTCTTGAAATCGGCCTGGTGCCAGACCGTGGGGGCTCTGCTGACGCGACAGCCGGGCGGATTTATGGCAAGATTGCGAGCAGCGATCTGTGAGCGTCGAAATCTGCCGCTACATTGGCAACGGGCTGGAGTTTGCGGCATTGAGGGGACGGCGTTACAGTAATCGTGTCAGTTCGGCGCGGCGGCGCCGCGAGCGCGCGATTGCCCGGCTGCCGACGGCTTTGACCGTCGCCCTGCTGCTGTCGATGTCATTTGGCGGTCATGTCCGCGCACAGGAGGGCGATGATGATGACAGCCAGTCGGCAAAGACGGCCTCGGCGCTGCCGAATATCTATCTCGACCTGAGGACGACCTATGCGCGGCTGCCCGCCAACACGCTCTCGATCGGTTTGAGCAACCCGTCGCTTTCCACCACGATTTCAAGTCTGGCGGCGTTGACGAACAGCGCCGTCGCGACGCGGACGGGCCAGCCCGCCTTGTCGTCGCCATCGAGCCAGGGCTACGCGCTCGACGTTCCCTTGACGGTCGACGTCAGCGATCGCGTCTCGCTTTATGGTGGCATCACCGCGAGCGCCTTGCAGAGCGGAATGTCCGACTGGTCGACGCTTTCGATCACGAGCTGGAATCTCGGATTTCAGGCCGATCTCTATCAGCAGAATGGCGGTTCAATCCCGACGGTCACCTTGCAGACGACGATCACGAGATCGGTGCCGGAATCCCCTTTGGCAACGACGTCCCTCAACACGATTCTGGAGTTCGACTACGCCTTGAACGAGGACGAGACCAAGGGATGGCTCGCCGGCGTCCAGTACACCCGCGTCGACGTCGATTCACCTCTGGCCAGCGTCAATCCCAACTACATCGGCTATGTCGGCGGCTATTACCAATGGCCGAACAATTGGAAATTCATCGGCCGCGCCGGCGTGCAGTCCTTCGGCGGCGCGCAGATTCTCAATCTCGTGCCGTTTCCGTCGTTCACCCAGCCGCTCGTGCGGCTCGATCTCGATCGAATGGACGACAACGACAACCGCCTGTTCGGCATCACCGCGCAGATCGCCTGGACGCCAAAGCCGGCCTATCAGCTCACCATCCGCACGCCACTCTACGCGGTCAGGAATTAGTAAACCGCATCCTTCGTTCGCCTAGCGATAGCGGCGGCGCGGCGGCGGAGGGGGTGGTTCGAATTCGCGCTGCCAGATGGTGCCGCCGTCGAACTGGATCAGCATGCCGTCTGGAGAATAGACGGCGCCCTGGGCAAGGCCATCGATCCAGATCCGCGTTGCCGGCGCGAACCAGTCCGGCCATGCGCGGTAGGGCACGCCGGCTTCTGTCAGAAGATTGAGGTCGGGCCCGTTCTGGGTGACATAGGCCGGCAGATCGCCCCGGCACATCTGAATGCAGCGATAGGTCCCGGTCAGGTTGACGGACTGCGCGGATGCCCCGCTCGCCACGATGACCAGCACCGTCGCGATCAATGACGTCATTCTCATGAACACACTCCACGGCTCGAACGGCGATGTTCTCATCGGATTCAAAGCCAAATTCTTGGCGAGATCGGTAGCGGCCACGTTGATCTGGGTCAAAGCCTGGCGGAGGTCGGGCGACGCGGCTTCGCCATCGCGGTCGGAGCCCGCAAGCTCACCATCCGTTCTACCGCGAACGGCAGGCCGCTCGAGGCCTCGCTTGCGATCGAGGTGAAGCCCGGTATTCAGTCGGTGGAGCTTGGTTTCTAAAGCGCGATGATTCAGAGGCCGGGATGCGTGAAGCTTGGCGCCGTGCAGCAGCCGTTCACAGCCCGAGGTCCGAAAGCCCTGGGTGGTCGGCGGGGCGAGGCCGCGACCGGTCCCAGTGGAATTTGCGCTCGGATTCCTTGATCGGGAGGTCGTTGATGCAGGCGAAGCGCCTCTGCATCAGGCCATTGCCGGCGAACTCCCAGTTTTCGTTCCCGTACGAACGAAACCAGTTTCCGGAATCGTCGCGCCATTCGTAGCTGAACCGCACGGCGATCCTGTTCTCCGTGAACGCCCAAAGCTCCTTGATCAGTCGGTAGTCGAGCTCTTTCGCCCATTTCTGCGCAAGGAAGGCGATGATTGCGGCGCGGCCCTGTACGAACGTTGACCGGTTTCGCCAGTAGCTGTCCGGCGTGTAGACGAGCGCGACCCGTTCAGCGTCGCATGAATTCCAGCCGTCTTCGGCCCCACGAACTTTCTGCAGGGCGGTCTCGCGCGTAAACGGTGGAAACGGGGGGCGGCTTTCGGTCATGAGAAATTCCTTGTTGATCATCCAGGCAGGTCGCGGGCCCCGTGTTGGCGCGATTTTTTCCCAAGAGGCCGACCTTCGTCTTTTCAGTTAAGGCCGCGACTTTCGGGGATGCACGACACGATGAAGCCGCATGAAGGTGTAGCGAGGAGTCTCGTCGACCGGCTGCTCGGCTGAGGCTTCACTCGGCGTGCAATTCCGAAACGGCTTGGTTGCGCTCGAAAGACCTCGCGCCAGAAGTGGAGGCAAACAGGCCCATCCGCCAAACAGCGAGGCTCGAATGCCCCAGGTCCATCAAAAGATCCATCAAATTCCCCCGCGCTCCGTGCTTGGATCACTTGTCCTGATCGCGGCCATCGTCGGCGGCAGCGCTGCCGCGTTCGCCTATACGGCAGGTTGGCTTTCGCCCAAACGCCTCACGCCGGACAAGATGCTGGAGGCGCTGGCGCCGACCGGTGGTCCGGCGCTCGGCTATCGCCGCAACCATGCGAAGGGCATCTGTTTTACCGGGGTGTTCGAAGCCAATGGCAACGGGTCGGCGCTCTCACGCGCCGAGGTTTTCGCCCGCGGTCAATATCCGGCGCTCGGCCGTTTCAATCTTGGCACGCCCAATCCGGACGCAGCCGATGCGACCGTGCGGGTGCGCGGCATGGGACTGCTTATTTCGCCGCCCAGCGGCCAGGAATGGCGCACGGCGATGATCGATCCGCCATTCTTCCCGGTGTCGACGCCGGAAGCCTTTCACGGGATGCTGCTGGCAACCGCCAGCAAGGATCCGAATGCACTGAAGGACTTCATCGCGGCCAATCCGGAATTCGCTCATTTCGCCGCCTGGGCCAACAGCGCGCCCTGGACCGGCAGCTATGCGGAAGACCGCTTCAACAGCCTCAACAGCTTTGTCTTCTCCGACGCCGCCAACGTGGACCATGTGGTGCGATGGTCGCTTGTGCCGGCAGCACAACCGGTCGCCATCACGCAGGAGGATCTCGAGAAACGCGGTCCGGACTTCCTGGAGCGCGAGATCACGGATCGGGTCAGAAGCGCTCCGCAGCGCTGGACCCTGACCGTGACGATCGCCAACGCCGGCGATCCCACGGCGGACCCGAGCAAAGCCTGGCCGGAAGACCGCCGCACGATCGAGGTCGGCACGCTGGTCGTGCAGAAGATCGAGGTCGAACGCGATGGTCCCTGCCGCGACATCAACTTCGATCCGACCGTCCTGCCGCCCGGCATCCGGACGTCGGACGATCCGTTTCCCGCCGCGCGGTCAGCGGCTTACCGCGTGTCCTATGACCTGCGTACCGCAGAGACCAAGGATTATCCCAAGGATTATCCTAGAACCGAAGCCGGAGCCAAGCCATGACCCCTGTCCATCACCGTTTCAGTCCGCTCCAGCGCCTGTTGCATTGGCTGATGGCCGCCTGCGTTCTGGCCATGCTCTTCATCGGCGTCGGCATGGTGTCGACCATGACGCCGAAATATTTGCCGCTGATCTCGATCCATGAATCGCTCGGGATCGCCATTCTCGTGCTCGCGCTCGTTCGCCTTGCGCTGCGTGCCGTTCGCGGGGCGCCGGCGCTGCCGGCCGATATCCCCGCGCCGATGAAGCTCGCCGCGCAATTATCGCAGGTTGCCTTGTATGCCCTGATGATCGTCATGCCGCTAATCGGCTGGGCCATGCTGTCCGCCGCCGCCTATCCGGTCGTGCTGTTCGGAGGGATCCGCCTGCCGGCGATCCTGCCGCAGAACGACAGCCTGCATTCCCTGCTGTGGGATGCGCATTTCTATCTTGCCTTTGCCTTCTTCGCGCTGGTGCTGCTGCATCTGGCCGCGGCGCTGTTCCACGCACTGATCCGGCGGGATGGCGTCTTCGAGGCGATCGCTCCCGTGCCATTCCGCGATGCGGTCGCTCCCGTACCGTTTCGCGACAAGATCGCTCCGGCTGAATGAACAACGCGCAGCAAGCGCAACGTCCATCGTCTCCCTCCAGTGAGAAACAAATGTCGCATCACCTCGACTCACCTATCGCCCGCCAGGACATCCGCCTGGATATCACCGACCTTTACCTGTTCCGCGGCGAGAAAGGCACGGCGTTCGTGATCAACGTCTATCATTCGATCGCCGGCCCCGTACCGAACCCCGGCTTTCATCCCGAAGGAATGTATGAGTTCAAGGTCGATCTCAACGGCGACGCCGTCGAGGAGATCACCTATCGCGTCAAATTCGATGAACGGGACGCCGCCGGGGCGCAGCGCCTGACGCTTCATCGTATCGACGGGGCGCAGGCGAGCGACCCGCATGCGCCAGGGGTCTTGCTGCTCAACGGCACAAGCGGGGAAGTCGCTTCCAATCCGGCCGGCTTTCGCATCTGGGCGGGAAGGGCGGGCGATCCCTTCTGGATCGAGCCCGACGTGCTGCACGCGGTGGGCCACGCGCTGCAGGACGGCACGATCGTCGATCTGAAGGATTGGGATCCGTCGCGCGCGAAGAACCTGTTCGCGGGCCATTCGGTTCACTCCCTGGTGCTCGAAGTTCCCGATGCGGAATTTGCCGGCAGCGGCAGGATCAACGTATGGGCCGTCGCTTCGCTCGCGACCGACGCCGGCGGCTGGAGATCGATCAACCGCGTGGGGTTGCCGATGATCCATCCGCTGTTCACGCAGTACAACGAAGACCTCGGCAATCGTCTCAATGCGGGAAGGCCTGCCGACGATTTTGCGACCTTCGGCAAGTCGGTCGTCAACGCAATCGCCGGCGCGGTGAGGGCCAACGGCACCGCCGGCGATCCCGAAGACTACGCGACGAGGATCGCTCACCGGCTCTGTCCCAACATGCTGCCCTACACGGTCGGGACATCTGCGGTTTTCGGCTTCGGCGACTGGAATGGCCGGTCTCTGACCGACAATGCGCCGGACGTCATGTTTTCGATCGCGACCAACAGCCCGGTGCGGCTCGGCGTCGGCAAGGAATCGGTCACGTCGAAGCCTTCTGCGTCATTTCCCTATGTCCCGCCGGTGCCGGCCTGAACCCAATGGAAGCCTGCAGAAGTCATCTCAACGCGCGTAACCGAAGGATGTGATCGATGGTCGCGACTGGTTCTTCCCGTTACACGATGACACGGCGGAGCTTGCTCTGGACGGCGGGTGCCGCCGCGCTTGCGCTAACGCCTCCAGGCTGGGCGCAAACGGCGGTCGAACTGCCATTACCCGCCGAGCCGCGGTCCCGGACGATCACGAAGGACTTTCCGCAGAAGGGACCGATGATCCTGCAACGGACGCGCCCGCCGTTGCTCGAAACCCCATTCGAGGTGTTCGACAAGGGGGTGTTCACGCCGAACGACCAGTTCTATGTCCGCTGGCACTGGGCGGTCATCCCGACCGACATCGATGTCGGCAAGTTCACCTTGACGGTGAGGGGACATGTGAACCAGCTACTCACGCTGTCACTGAACGACCTGCTTCACGGGCTGCCGAGCGTCCAGCTTGCCGCCGTGAACCAGTGTTCCGGCAATTCGCGGGGCTACTTTCAGCCCCGCGTAGCGGGTGGGCAATGGTCCAACGGCGCCATGGGAAACGCGCTCTGGACCGGCGTTCGCCTGAAGGACGTGCTCGACAAGGCCGGCGTGAAGGCGGGAGCGTTGCAGGTCCGCTTCAAGGGGCTGGACGAGCCCGTGGTCTCCGAGGCGCCGCCCTTCATGAAATCGCTCGCCATCGATCACGCCCGCGACGGCGAGGTCATGATTGCCTTTGCGATGAACGGCGAGCAACTTCCGTTGGTGAACGGATTTCCGCTGCGGCTGGTGGTGCCCGGATGGTACGCGACCTATTGGGTCAAGATGCTGCATCGAGGTGCTCGATCAACCGGACACCAATTACTACACCAAGATTGCCTACACGATTCCGGATACGCCCTTTGCCAGCATGGCGCCCGGCGAGACCGGCGTAAACATGGTGCCGATCAACAAGATGGTGCCCCGGTCCTTTGTCACGAATATCGCGGACGGTCAGAAGATCGGCGCCGGCGTGCCGTCCGTCTTGCGCGGGATCGCGCTCGGTGGCGATTGCGGCGTCGCTGGGGTCGACTACTCCATCGATGGCGGCAAGAACTGGCGGCCGACGAAATTGGCCAAAGACGAAGGGAAATATGGCTTCCGGCAATGGCAGACGGAGCTCACCCTGCCGTCACCGGGACGCTACAGCCTGTCGGTCCGCTGCGCCAACGCGATCGGGGTGGTGCAGCCGGCCAAGCCGAACTGGAATCCGGCCGGCTTCATGCGCAATGTCGCGGAGTCGATCGACGTGGTTGCAGTGTGATGGAACGGCTCGCCATGGTTCGTCATCTTCTAGCCGCAGCCCTTCTGGGAGCCGCATCGGTGTTCTTCGCGGCGCAAACGGCGGCCGCGTTCGATCTGAAGTCGGTCAAGCTCGATCTCCCCGAAAACGACCGGATGTTCCTCGAAGGTCCCGGCTCGGATGCCATCAACAACAATTGCCTCGCATGTCATTCCGCCGGCATGGTGCTGAACCAGCCGGCGCTGTCGCGGCAGGCCTGGGCGGACGAGGTCAACAAGATGATCAACGCCTACAAGGCGCCGGTCGATCCCGGCGATGTCAGCGCGATCGTTGGCTATCTGACCTGGCTCAACAGCAAGAAATAATCGAGGCCACCTCCAGCTTCATGAGAGATGGACGGCCGCGTGCCACAGTCTCGCGGCCGCTTTAGATTCCAAAATGCATCCTTCGCCTGGCCTGGTCTTCCCGCCGCAGTGCGATGCCGAAAGCCAAGTGCGTATTCGGAAGATCTCTGGTCAGCGCTTCGCTAAAATCCGTGTAACAGATCAGACACGGAGCTTCTCGCGCGTTGGCGGTTCAGCTCGGTGTGCCGACGACGAGTGAAGTAGATGCTGCTGGCCGGCATGCCGCTGCGGATGCCGGTCGCAGCGATACCGTTGCCGTATCGCGCGAGTTCCTCCCGCTCGCATGCGGCCCTGGCTCCACGCGACGAGATCCGCCCCCGCCCCCACACAGGATCGAAGCGCGTGGAGCCTCCCTTCCCGGCGAAGACGCATCGTTTCTCAATCAGACTGACAGGACCGTACCATGACAGCCTCTCACGTTCGCGCAGAACTCCAAACTCCGACCGACCTCGGCGATGAAGCGGTGCGCGATATTCCCGCCGCGCTCGGCGGCTTGCTGGCCGACGTATTTGCGCTCTACGTCAAGACCAAGAATTTTCACTGGCACATGTCCGGCGCCCATTTCCGGGATTACCATCTGCTGCTGGACGAGCAATCCGACCAGATCTTTGCGATGACCGATCCCATCGCGGAACGCGCGCGCAAGATCGGCGGCACTACCATCCGCTCGATCGGCCAAATTGCGCGCCAGCAGCGCATTCTCGACAATGATGCGACCTATGTGGATCCGCAGGACATGCTGGCGGAGTTGCAGAGCGACAACCAGCAGCTGATCCGGGAAATGCGGCAGGTTCACGAGCTCTGCGACGAATATCGTGATGTCGCGACCGCAAGCCTGATCGAAAACTGGATCGACGAGACGGAGCGCCGCACCTGGTTCCTCTACGAAACCTCGCGAAGGCGCATGAATTCGGAAGCGTGAAGCACAAGCGGTGCGATGTGAGAGAATGAACGGCTCGACACAGGCATTGTCCGAACGGGTGGTCACGGAGCGGCTCTTGCTGCGGGAGTTCTCGCACCGGATCAACAATGAGCTGGCCTTCGCCATCAGCTCGATCTCGGTTGCCGCCGCCGGCTGCGACAACGACAAAGCCAGAATTGTGCTCGCCGCGGTTCGGGATCGTCTGCAGGGTTTCGCGCGTGTCCACCATTCGCTGCAGATGCCTGACTACAGCACGACGATCGATGCGACCACCTATCTCCACAAGCTGTGTCAGGCCATCGGCCACTCCAGGCTCGAGGGCAGGGGCATCGAGCTGTCTTTGAGGCTCTGCCCGCTCAGAATGAGCTCGGAGCGTTGCTGGTATCTTGGAATGATCGTGTTTGAGCTGATCACCAATGCGGCGCGGCACGCGTTCCATCGCGGGCCCGGCCAAATCCAGCTCGAACTTCTGCCATCCGGGATGTCGGTCGAGTGCCGCGTTACCGACAACGGAACGTCTGAGGCCGGCATTTACCCGGGCGGAGGGCTGAAGATCGTCGAGGCGCTCGCAGCCAATCTGCGCGGGACGATTGATGTCCAGTTTGAACAGCCGGGGACGCGCTCGATCCTGATATTTCCTTTGAACTAGCCGGCCCGCGCAGCCCCCATTGAGGTTCGGCAGTCGTGCGAACCGGGAAAAGCGCGCGAGCCATTTGAAAGACGGTACCGGGCCGCAGGAGCCAGACTTGGGAAAACCGCGTTTGAAGGGCCGGAGCCATGACGGATACGACGGGCATCAAATCTGCGCTGGGAAGCGCCGGCGCGGGCGCCACATTGACGCTGGCTTCCCGCGGCTACGAAGAGCTGGCCAACCTGACGTGGCGCGGCGCTGATCCGCAGCCATCGTCGCGGCCGGTGGCCGAGGAGGCGGCGATCGCGCTGACCTACAACGGGTCGACCTACGCCGTCATGATGGGAACGCTGGCCGACCTCACCGACTTTGCGATCGGCTTCTCGTTGACCGAGGGCATCGTCGAGCGCGCCGGCGAAATTGAGAGCGTCGAACGCGTCGACACCGAGCTCGGCATCGAAATGCGGATGTGGCTTGCCGAACGGCCGGCCGATCATCTGGTTGCGCGGCGGCGCGCGACGGTCGGTCCGGTCGGCTGCGGCCTGTGCGGCATAGAGAGCCTCGAACAGGCGCAACGCCCCGCCCGACGTGTCAAGCGAGGCCCGAAATTTGATGCGCGCGAGCTGCTGGAAGCCATGCGCACGCTGGCACCCCGGCAACGGCTCAACCGGCAGACCCGGGCGGTTCATGCTGCGGCGTTCTGGCGGGCTTCCTCCGGCATCGGCCCGGTCCGGGAAGATGTCGGCCGCCACAATGCGCTCGACAAGCTTGCCGGCGCGCTATCGGCAGGAGGCTCATCCGCGGCCGACGGCGCAGTGCTTCTCACCAGCCGCGTCTCCGTTGAGATGGTCCAGAAGACGGCCATGATCGGCGCTCCCGTGCTGATCGCGGTTTCGGCACCGACGACGCTGGCGATACGGACGGCCGATGCCGCCGGAATCACGCTCATCGCCGTCGCTCGCGAAGATGGCTTCGAGGTATTCACCCATCCCGATCGTATCGACTTTGCGTCAGGCGAGGATCATCGCCTCGTTGCGCGCGACAGCAAGACGCTCGTCCCATGCGAATGAACAAAGCGTTCGTTTGCGGAAGCCTGGTTGGGAGCCCGGCTGATAGATCCGTGCCATGGCAGAGACGGCGACTGTCGGGCATGAGGGGGGAAGCAAATTTCAGATGGACAGCACGGCGCTCCTCCTGTCGCGAATACAATTCGGTTTCGCCATTTCGTTCCACATCATCTTCCCGGCGTTCACGATAGGGCTTTCGGCCTGGCTCACTGTGCTTGAAGCATTACGCCTCGCAACCGGGCGCACCGTGTACCGGACGCTGTTCGAGTTCTGGCTCAAGATCTTCGGCGTCGCTTTCGGCCTCGGGGTTGTTTCGGGCGTGGTGATGGCATTCCAGTTCGGGACGAACTGGAGCGTATTGGCGAAGGTGTCCGGACCGATCCAGGGGCCGCTATTGTCCTACGAGACGTTCACGGCCTTCATGCTGGAAGCCGGCTTCTTCGGCATCCTGATCTTCGGCCGCACGCGCGTGCGGCCGTGGTTCTACCTGTTCTCGACCGCCATGGTCTCGGTGGGAACGACGCTTTCGGCGTTCTGGATCATGACCAACAATACCTTCATGCAGGTGCCACTCGGTTATGTGGTCCAGAACGGTCAGTTTGTCCCGGACGATTGGGCCGCGATCCTCTTCAACTCGGTGGTCTGGGTGCGCTTTCCGCACATGCTGCTGGCGGCCTTCCTCACTGGCGCGTTCTGCGTGGCGGCGACCGGGGCCTGGTACCTATTACGTGGTGTGTATAGTGCCGAGGCGACGGTGATGATTCGCATGGGACTGTTTCTCGCGGCCGCTCTCATTCCGCTGCAATTGCTGTTCGGACATCTCTCGTCGGCGATTATGTGCATGACCGCCAGCCGGCGAAATTCGCCGCGATCGAGGCACGATGGCACGACGAGCAGCCGGCCTCCGAAGTGCTGACCGCGATTCCGGATGAAGCGACCGAATCCAACAAATATGAACTGAAGATTCCCGTGCTCGGCAGCATCGTCGGCAGCATGAGCCTGACCTCGAAGGAAATCGGATTGACCGATTTCAGCCCGCGGGACAGGCCACCGGTGCTCATTCCGTTCATGACCTTTCGGATCATGGTCGGCTGTGGATTGATCATGCTGGTCGTGGCCTGGTTCGGCTCCTACCTGGTTGTCAAACGTCGCATCAAGCGCGCGCGTCTGGTGCTGTGGCTCATCTTTTTGAGCTTCCCGCTGCCCTTCGTCGCGATCCTCACCGGCTGGTACACGGCCGAGATCGGCCGCCAGCCCTGGGCGGTCTACGGCGTATTGCGGACGGCTGAGGCGGTGACGCCGTTCCTCACCGTTCCGGCCGCGATGAGTTCGCTGATCCTGTTTGGCGCGGTTTACAGCTTCATCTTCTCCTTCGGCACTTACTACATTTATCGCCTGCTGCGGGCGGGCCCTGCCGGCGCCATCGTCAGCGCGCCGCTGGCGCCGGCCGCGCCAAACCGGCCGATGTCGCTGGCAGAGCAGCCGCCGGCCTCGATCGGCTCGTATCTGGGTGCAGGAGAATAGCCATGGTGCTGTTTTGGGTAGCACTTCTCGCCATCTCGATCCTGATCTATCTGCTCCTTGACGGCTTCGATCTCGGTGTCGGCATGCTGTTCGGCCTTACGAAGGACGAAGCGGGCCGGCGCGTGATGTTGAGCGCCGTCGCGCCGGTATGGGACGGCAACGAGACCTGGCTCATTGTCGCCGGCGTCATCCTTTGGGGCGCGTTTCCGGTCGTCTACGCGACGTTGCTGTCGGCGTTTTACATCCCGGTCACGGTGATGCTGCTCGGCCTGATCCTGCGCGGGGTCGCTTTCGAGTTCCGCAACAAGGTTCAGCGCACCTCCTGGATATGGGATGCAAGCTTTGCCGGCGGCTCGCTGGCCGCGAGCTTCATGCAGGGTGCGATGGTTGGTGCCCTCGTCAACGGGCTGAAGTTCACCAATGGAGAATATTCCGGCGGCGCGCTCGGCTGGCTGTCCGGTTTTTCGGTATTGTGCGGCGTCGGGCTTTGTTTTGGCTATGCACTGCTTGGCGCCTGCTGGCTGGTCGGCAAATGCGAGGGCGCCGCGCGCGATACGGCCCGCCGCCAGATCCCGGTGCTCGCGGTCGCCGTGCTCGGCCTTCTGATCCTTGTGTTCCTCTACGCGCTGGCCGAACATCTTCCGATCCTGCATCGCTGGATCGAACGGCCGTATCTGTTCGTGTTTCCCGCGATCGGCGCTGTCGCCTCTGCCGCGCTTGCGACCAGCCTGTTACGCCACAACGACTATTGGCCGTTCCGCATGGTTGCGCTGATCTTCGCTTCGGCCTTTGGCACGCTCGCGCTGTCATTCTGGCCCCATATGATTCCGTTCCAGATCACGATCGAGGAGGCCGCGGCGCCGCACTCCAGCCTTGCGTTCATGTTCTGGGGGGAGGGGCTCTTCGTCTTCCCGTTGCTGCTGCTCTACGTCGCGATCGGTTACCGCGTCTTTCGCGGCAAGGTCGGAGCCGTGCCTGACCACTACTGACGCGGCATGAATCTGGTCGGGGCCATGCGGACGTCGTGATCCGGCCCTCGTGGGCCGATGTTTGATTTCTCAACCCATTGAGCTTCGCGCGCCCCTGGTATGCCATAACGGGGATGTGACATTATGCTTGGTGGCCACGCCGACGGCAGAATTGCGGACACTCTCCGGATTGTTCTAGTTTCGGCCTGCCGGAACCTGGAAACCGCATGGCCATCACAAAAAATTCGCTTGGGAAATCCTGGCCGGTTGTTGGAGCAGCGACGCGGCTTGAGGTCTCGCATGCCTAAGCCGTCAGCCTCGTCCACGCCGTCCGCAAATCCAGCGAATGGTCTGGACACAATGGTTTTTGTCGTCGACGACGACGAAGGGGTGCGAACGGCGCTGGCCAACCTCTTTCACTCGGTCGGCCTGGAGGTGGAAGCGTTCGCTTCGGCCACGGAGCTGTTGCGGGCAAGCCTTCCGGAAGTGGCGAGCTGTCTCGTGCTCGATATCAGGTTGCCCGGATTGAGCGGCCTGGATCTGCAGGCCGAATTGGCAAAGGCGAACATTCGCATCCCGATCATTTTCATGACCGCCCATGGCGACATCCCGATGAGCGTCAGGGCAATGAAAGGCGGGGCGGTCGACTTCCTCACCAAGCCGTTTCGCGATCAGGACATGCTCGATGCCGTCGCGGCCGCAATCGAGCGGGATCGCAGGCGACGCGATGCGGAACGGGCGCTCCTTGCCTTGCGCGCTCTGTTTGAGACCCTGACCGACCGCGAGCGCGAAATCTTTGCGCTTGTCGCCGGGGGACGCATGAACAAGCAAATAGCAGCGGACATCGGGGTTGCCGAAATCACGGTCAAAATCCACCGCGGCCGCGTCATGAAGAAGATGGGCGCACGATCGCTTGCTGATCTGGTCAGGATGGCCGAGGTCCTCCAGACACGTTCCGTGAAAACCTGACTATCGAGAAACCTAAGTATAATTTCGCGATCCATCCGCAGTACGCAGATTGTCTCCGGCCCACTGCCGAAGGATCGCTAAATTGCAGCAGCCTCCGATGATTTCCGTCATCGATGACGATGCGTCCGTTCGCGCCGCCGTTGAAAATCTCCTGAGCGCCATGGGATATGTTGTGCTCACCTTTGGGTCGGCCGAAGAGTTCCTGCGGTCCGATCCAGACAATGCCGACTGCGTGATCGCGGACGTCAATATGCCGGTCATGAGTGGTGTCGAGCTGCTTGTTCGCATCCGCGAACGGGGCAACAAGGTCCCGTTCATCTTCATCACCGGGTTTCCGGACGAAGCCGTATCGAAGCGCGCGTTGGGCGCCGGCGCGCACTGTCTTCTGACCAAGCCTTTTGAAAAGAGCAGTCTTGTCGCGCAGCTCGAAATCGCCTTGCGGGGGGCGCGTGGAGGAAAATCCGGCGATTAGCTTGCCAGGATTGGCTGTTTGCCGGGCTCCAAAGCAGTCTTATTCTCCACGCGAAGAATGGCTGGGAATTGAAACATTGGGTCATTTGCGCCGTACGCAGGCTGGCCTGAGGCTCCAACCGGAGGATTGCCGACATGAACGAGGGCCGCGGTAGCAGCGATGCGGGCGCTTCGGCAGTGGTGGTCGAAGCATCGGGGGCGGGTCGCCCGGCGCTGATCCCGCTTTCAGAGGACGGGACCGATACGATCGGGCAGCTTTGGTCGACATTCTCACGCTACGGGATCGCGGTGCTGTCGATCGCGGCCGCGATACTGGCTGCGAAAGCTTGCGTCGCCTTTCTGAACACCGAGCCATTCGTGTCCCTGTTTCTTTGCGGCATCATGGTGTCGGCATGGTTTGGCGGTTTCGGGCCGGGATTGCTGGCGTTGGCGCTGGCTGTGCTGGCGTTCGACTATTATCTGCTGCCGCCCGTGGGTTCCTTCAGCGTCGAAACAAAGGACCTGACCCGGCTGGTCCTGTTTCTTTTCACGGCTCTGTTCGTGGTCTGGCTGAGCGCCGCCCAGAGGAACGTGACCAGATCGCTGCAGCGATCCCGGCGCCAGCTGATCGCGGCCCTGGAGGAGCAGAAGCAGGTTGAAGCAAGATTGCTGCGCAGCGAAATGTATCTGGCCGAGGCCCAGCAATTGAGCCACACCGGCAGCTTCGGCTGGAAGATTGATACGGGCGAGCTGATCTGGTCTGCGGAGACCTTTCGGATCTTCGGCTTCAGCCCGTCCGTCAAGCCGACCATGGACCTGGTGGTCGATCGCGTTCATGCAGACGATCGACCCATGGTGCAACAGCGCATCGCTGTCGCTTTGCGCGACAGAAGCGATTTTGACTACGAGTTCAGGCTGACGATGCCGGATGGCACCGACAAGCGTGTGCGTGCCATGGCTCGTGCGGCGAACGACCCGTCGGGCGAATTCGAGTTCATCGGCGCCGTCATGGATATCACGGCCGCGAAGCGGGCCGAACTGGAATTGCGCCGAAGCGAGCAGCGCTTTCGCGAATTTGCTGAAACGGCATCGGACTGGTTCTGGGAGGCGGATCAGAATCATCGTCTCACCGGCCTGTCGCGGGAGTCGACGGCGATGCGTGGCGGGATCGGCGCAGCCTCATGGGATTTCGCGGCCGACCGGGGGGAGGAGCCGGAAAAGTGGGCCAGCCATTTTGCTGACATCGCGGCGCACGAGCCATTCCGCGACTTCAGGTTTCGAACCATCCGCGAGGATGGCGTCGCCGTTCATCTTTCGCTGAGCGGCAAGCCCATTTTCGATGCAAACGGTGACTTCCTGGGTTATCGGGGCGTCGCCAGCGACATCAGCGCGACCGTTCGTAGCGCGCAGGCCGAAGCAGCCCTGCTGAGTGCGCAGACGGATCTTGCACATGCCGCGCGGGTGATTGCGCTGGGCGAGTTGACCACTTCCATCGCGCATGAAGTGAACCAGCCGCTGACCGCCATCATGTCCAACGCCGAAGCCTGCCTGCGATGGCTTGACCGGGGCACCGATCATCTGGGCTCGGCGCGCCGTTCGGTGGAGTGGATTGTCAAGGACGTCAATCGCGCGGCGGAGGTGATCGGCCGCGTCCGCTCGCTGGCGAGAAAGACCGACGGCGAGCGCACCGTTTTCAACCTGAATGCCGTGGCCGCCGAGGTCAGCGGATTGCTGCGGCGAGAGCTGGCGGACAATCGGGTGTTGTTGCGCCTCGAGCTTTCGCCGGACGCGCTGTTGGTCTACGCCGACCGGGTACAGCTCCAGCAAGTGATCATGAATCTGCTGATGAATGGCATTGAAGCCATGCAAACAGTAAACGACCGGCCGCGCGAGCTGTTGATGCGTTCCGAGCGCAATCAGGCCGGTGACGTCGTTGCCGTCGTGGAAGATTGCGGCATCGGCTTCTCCACCGAAGACGTCGACCGGCTGTTCAACGCGTTCTTTACGACCAAGTCCACGGGGCTCGGCCTTGGTCTGTCCATTTGCCGGTCGATCGTCGAGGCCCACGGCGGGAGATTGTCGGCGTTGCGCAGGTCCGGACCGGGGTCTGCATTCCACTTCACGCTGCCCTTTCACCGGGAAGAGTGAGGGTATCGTGAACCGGCGCAGGCAACCGGCACGGGCTTGTCTCAGCCCTTCGGCATCACGCCGGGACTGTTGTTCGGCCACTTCGCGATATCGGCTTCGCTGACATTGAGATGCTGGGCCACCAGCTTCGGCGGCGTATGCGTGAGCCAGTTCGACAGCGAGACTTCCTCGTGGCGCGGCGCACGAAACACGCCGACGAACTGCAGGTCGGTATCGCCGACGTTCTCGACATAATGGCCGAGATTGCGCCTGACATAGCCGATGTCTCCGGCGGCAAAGTCCATGGTCATCGCATTGGGACCGGTGTTGAACACGGTCATCCGCGCCTTGCCCTTGATGTAGTACTGCCACTCGTCCGCGTTCGGATGCCAGTGCATCTCGCGTACGCCACCCGGCTTGACCGTGACCAGGGCCGAGGCAATCGTGTTGGCGACATTGAAGTTGGAGCTGTCCGCCACTTTCACCGAGCCGGCTTCCGATTCCTTGACGGGCTTCGAGCCTTCGAGCGGAAAAATGAACGGGTAGGGCGGAGCCGCCGCTGCCTTGTTGACGGCGGCGCGGTCGGCTGCGAGATCGCCGGGCAGGGTGCCCTGAAAGATCCAGAGATTGTGCAGCGGAATTTTCGCAAAGCTCTCGGCCGGCACGCCGAAATTCTTGGCCAGTAGTTCGGGCGGGGTATGCGCGATCCAGTCCGAGAGCAGCAGGGTGTTGAATTCGTCGGCGTGGCCGTCGTCGAAACAGATCACGAATTCGCAGCCGTCCGGCCCGAGGCCCTGCAGCGAATGCGGCGTACCGGCCGGGAAAAACCAGAGATCGCCGGCCTTCAAATCGCCGACATAGGGACGTCCCTGCGCATCGAGCACGGTCACGCGGCAATTGCCGTAGGTCATGATCGCCCACTCGGCCGCCTGATGCCAATGCAGCTCGCGGATGCCGCCGGAGGTCAGGCGCATGTTGACGCCGGAGATTTCCTTCGAGATCGCAAAATCGTCGACCGTGACCTGACGCGCCCATCCGCCGTTCTGGATTCGCTTCGGCGCGTTGTTGAACGACGCCCAGGTGGTCGGCATGCCCCCGACGTCGGTGGCCGGTGGAGATTGCGCCGAGGGGAACTGGTTGGCGATCGCCGGATTCTGCGGTCCCGGATCGGTGACGGGTATCTTGGAGTTCATGGCGCCCTGAGGGGGCTGATCCGGATTGCCAAAGGTCTGGGCGCTCGCCGACGCGGTCATCGCCGCGCCAAGAGCCGAGGCCGCCAACACATCTCGTCGCGAAAACATCGATGCCACTCCTGAAGGTGATTGATCAAAGCAAGGCAGGCCTGGCGTTGCCGCCAGCCTGCCCACGCAAGCTAGACAGGTCCGGGTGCCTTTGCTTTCCCAAACGGCGGCGCTTTTCCCGGATCGCACTGCCACGGCCGCCCGCGCCGCGTCGGCGGATCTGGCGCGGCCGTCGCGAGGATACTCCAAATCCGCAAACTGCAATCAGGAAAAACTCAGGTCGTTTTGGAAAGACCTTCGACGCCTGACGCCTCTTAAGTCGACCATCGATCAATCTCTTCAAAGGCAGTTGCGATGGCGATTCGAAAGGCCGTTCATCCCTATCATCAGCCGGCGGGCGGATGGGGCGCGCTCAAGGCGTTGAGCGAACATCTGATCGAGCAGGGCGTCACGCTGAAAGGCGCGGCGACGTTGAGCCGCATGAACCAGCCCGAAGGGTTCGATTGCCCGGGCTGCGCCTGGCCCGATCCGAAACACACGTCCTCGTTCGAATTCTGCGAGAATGGCGGCAAGGCCATTGCATGGGAGACGGCCGCCAAGCGCTGCACGCCGGAATTCTTCGCCGCTCACGGTGTCACCGAGCTGTCGAGCTGGAGCGACTATGAGCTCGAAATGGCCGGGCGGCTGACGCATCCGATGGCCTATGATGCGGCTTCCGACCATTATATTCCGGTGAGCTGGGAGGAGGCCTTTGCGATGATCGGCCGACAGCTCCATGCCTTGCCCGATCCGAACATGGCCGAGTTCTACACCTCGGGACGGACGTCGAATGAAGCCGCCTTCCTGTATCAGCTGTTCGTGCGCGAATACGGCACCAACAACTTTCCCGACTGCTCGAACATGTGCCATGAGGCGACCAGCGTGGGTCTGCCGATGTCGCTCGGGGTCGGCAAGGGAACGGTGCTGCTCGAGGATTTCGACAAGGCCGATTGCATCTTCATTTTTGGACAGAATCCCGGCACCAACAGCCCGCGGATGATGACCAGCCTGCGCAACGCGTCCCGCCGCGGCGCGGCGATCCTCTCCTTCAATCCCTTCCGCGAGCGGGCGCTCGAGCGCTTCCAGGCGCCGCAAAGCCCGGTCGAGATGGTGACGCTGACGTCGACGCCGATCAGTTCGCGGCTGTATCAGGTCCGCGTCGGCGGTGATATCGCAGCCCTCAAGGGGATCATGAAGATCCTGGTCGAGGCTGACGAGGCGGCGCGCGCGAGCGACCAGCCGGAGATCCTCGACTGGGATTTCATCCGCGGCCACACCGCCGGGATCGATGCGCTTGTTGCCGATCTGAAGGCGACGCAGTGGCCGGCGATCGAGCGCATGTCCGGACTTGCGCGCGAGGATATCGAGCACGCGGCGCGGGTTTACATGAAGGCCGAGCGCGCGATCATCGTCTTCGGCATGGGCATTACCCAGCACCGGCGCGGCGCGTGCAATGTGCAGCAGCTCGCCAACCTCGCGCTGTTGCGCGGTCATATCGGACGGGAGGGAGCGGGCTTGTGCCCGGTACGCGGCCATTCGAACGTGCAGGGCGACCGCACGGTCGGAATCACCGAAATCCCCTCGAAGGAATTTCTCGATCGCCTGGAGCATCGCTTCGGTTTCAAGCCCCCGACCGCCCACGGCCATAACGTCGTCACGGCGCTGGAGGCCATGATCCGCGGGGAAGTGAAGGTCTTCATCGCCATGGGCGGCAATTTCGCGGCGGCGATACCCGATTGGCAGACAACGCAGGCGGCCCTGCGCAATCTCGACCTCACGGTCCATGTTTCCACCAAGCTCAACCGCAGCCACCTCATCCACGGCCGCGACGCGCTGATCCTGCCCTGCCTCGGACGCACGGAAATCGACATCCAGGCGAGCGGGCCGCAGTCCATCACGGTCGAGGATTCGATGTCGATGGTGCATGCCTCGGCGGGGCGAAACCAGCCGGCATCGGAACATCTCAGGAGTGAGCCGGCGATCGTCGCCGGCATGGCGCGCGCGACACTCGCCGGCCGGTCCGTCGTCGATTGGGAGGCGCTTGCCTCCGATTACGATCGGATCCGCGATGCCATCGAGGACGTGTTTCCGATCTTCCAGGGCTATAACGCCCGCATCAGGGTGCCCGGCGGCTTCCATCTCACCTCGGCGGCGCGGGAGCGGATCTGGGCGACGCCATCGGGAAAGGCGAATTTCCTGGTGTTCGACGGTCTCGGCGAGGACATCCAGGTAGATGATCCGCAGGCGCTCTGGCTCACTACGGTACGAAGCCACGACCAGTACAACACCACGCTTTATTCCATGTCCGATCGCTACCGCGGCGTTTACGGGCAGCGCGACGTCGTGTTCCTGAACAAGACCGAGATGGACCGACGCGGCCTTGCTGACGGCGACCGGGTCGACCTCGTCACGCTCTCGACCGACGGGATCGAGCGCCGGGTGCGTAATTTCCGCGTGGTCGGCTACTCCTTCCCCGATGGATGCTGCGCGGCCTATTATCCCGAGACCAATCCTCTGGTGCCGCTCTATGCGCACGACCCCCTGAGCTTCACCCCGTCGTCCAAGGGCATTCCGGTCAGGCTCGAGCGTTCGGAAGCGGCCACCAGCTGAGATCTTCCTGCTGGCGCCATAACCGGTTTGGAGCGTCGCCGTCAGACGGCCATCGTTTCCTTGACGCCGTAGCGATTCTCGAATTCCCCGACATTGACAATGCCGCGCCGATGGGTGCCGTCGCCGATCTTGCGTTCGTCGTTGAAAGCCTCCACCGCAAACAGTACCTGCTTGCCCTCGATCGCGATGACCCGGGCGATCGCCCGAACCTGTCGTCCGACCGCCGTGGCGGCGAGATGCCGGACATTGACCTCCATGCCGACGCTGACATAGCCCTCCGGCAGGGCGGCGACGATGGCGGCTCCGGCGGCCATCTCCATGTGCAGGATCATCATGGGCGTCGCATAGACGCGGGGCATTCCCGCGACGAAATGACCGACCGTCATCTCCGGTCTCACGACGACCGTCGTCTCGGCCGTCATTCCCGCCTTCACCTTTTCGAACACGTCCATATTGGTTGATCCCTTATTCTGCGGCGATCCGAACCGCCTTTGCGACGCAGGGCTGCTTGCGCCCGGCGAACCAGGCGCCCAGCCTGTCGAGATAGAGGAAAACGACCGGCGTCGTGTAGAGCGTGAGCAGCTGGGAGAGCAGCAGGCCGCCGACGATGGTGTAGCCGAGCGGCTGGCGCAGCTCCGATCCCGTGCCGGTGCCGACCATCAGCGGCACGCCGCCGAGGAGAGCCGCCATGGTCGTCATCAGGATGGGCCGGAAGCGCAAGGTGCAGGCCTGGTAGATCGCATGCTCCGGACTTCCGCCCTCGTTGCGCTGAACTTCGAGCGCGAAATCCACCAGCATGATGCCGTTCTTCTTGACGATACCGATCAGCAGGATGATGCCGATGATCGCGATGACGCTGAGGTCGGTATGGACAGCCATCAGCATCAGCAACGCGCCGATGCCCGCCGAAGGGAGGGTCGACAGGATGGTGATCGGATGGATGAAGCTCTCATAGAGCACGCCGAGGATGATGTAGATGACCACCAGGGCCACGCCGATCAGGAGCGGCGTGCCCGACAGCGAGGACTGGAACGCCTGGGCGTTGCCCTGGAATGACGTCGCAAGCGATTCCGGCTTTCCGGTTTCGTTCTCGATCCGCTGGATACCGGCCACGGCCTCACCCAGGGCAACCCCGGGCTTCAGGTTGAAGGAGATGGTGACAGACGGGAACATGCTCTGATGGTTGATGAGAATGGGCGCCGGCTTGATCTCGCTTTTCACCAGCGTCGACAGCGGCACCTGCTGGCCGGTTGCGGAATTGACGTAGATGTCCCTCAGCGCCTCGGGGCCGTACTGGAACTGGGGCAGCACCTCGAGCACGACGTGATACTGGTTCAGCGCGGTGAACATGGTCGAGACGATGCGCTGCCCGAAGGCATCGTCCAGCGTGTTGTCGATGGTGGAGGGGAGGATCCCGAAACTGGACGCCATCTCGCGGTTGACGGTCACCTCGAGCCGCGGGCCGGCATTGGCCTGGTCGCTCGCAACGTCAGTCACGAAGGGCAGGCTCGTGATCTTGTCGAGGAAGATCGCCGACCAATGCGTGAGCTCATTCGAGTCGGCGTCGGTCAGCGTATACTGGTATTGGGTCTTCGACAGGCGTGCGCCGATGGTGATGTCCTGCGCTGCCTGCATGTAGAGCGTGATGCCCTGGATGCGGGCGAGCTCCGGCCGCAGGCGGTTGATGATCTCGTCCGCGCTCGCCTTGCGCTGCGGTTTCGGCTTCAGCATGATGAAGATGCGCCCCTGATTGAGGGTCGCCGTCGGCCCGCCCGGCCCGATATAGCTTGCGACGGAGTCGATGGCGGGATCCTTCAACAGGGTGTCGACCAGCGCCTGCTGGCGCTGTGCCATCGCCGGGAACGAGATGTCCTGCGAGGCCTCGGTGATGCCCACGATCTGGCCGGTATCTTCCTGCGGGAAGAAGCCCTTCGGAATGACGGTGTAGAGATAGCCGGTCAGCAGGATCGTGCAGATCATCACCATCAGCGTGACGAAGCGGTGCCGCAGCACGATCCTGAGGCCGCTTGCATATAGCGCGAGCAGGGCATCGAAAGCCCGCTCGAAGAAAAGATAGACCCGCCCGTGCTGCCTGTGGCTGTCGTCCCGCAGCAGCCGCGAGCACATCATCGGCGTCAAGGTCAGCGAAATCACCAGCGACAGCAGCAGCGAGGCGGTGATGGCGATGGCGAACTCCTGGAACAGCTTGCCGACATAACCGCCCATCAGGAACAGCGGGATGAAGACGGCGATCAGCGACAGCGTGATGGAAACGATGGTGAAGCCGATCTCGCCGGCGCCCTTGAGCGCGGCCTGCATCGGCGTCATGCCCTTTTCGAGATAGCGCACGATGTTTTCGATGACGACCACGGCATCGTCGACGACGAAGCCCACTGCAATCGACAGCGCCATCAGCGAGAGATTGTCGAGGCTGTAGCCCAGCACATAGAGCACCGCGAAGGTGCCGATCAGCGACAGCGGCACCGTCACGGCCGGAATGACGGTGGCCCACAGATTGCGCAGGAAGAGGAAGATCACCATGACCACCAGAGCGACGGTGAGCATCAACGTGAACTGCACGTCGGCCACGGCGGCGCGGATGGTGGTGGTGCGGTCGGCCGCGATCGAGACCTTGATGGCCAGCGGAATCGAGGCCCCAATCCGCGGCAGCAGGGTCTTGATGCGGTCCACGGTCTCGATGACATTGGCGCCGGGTACGCGTTGCACCGCGAGGATGATGGCCGGCTCTTTGCCGTACCAGCCCGCCAGCAGGTCGTTTTCGGGCGCCTCGATGGCGTTGCCGATATCGCGAAGTCGCACCGGCGAGCCGTTGCGATAGGCGATGATGAGGTCGTCATAGGCCTCGGGCTTCAGCAACTGATCGTTGGTGTTCAGCGTGTAGGTCACCCGCGGACTGTTGAGCGTGCCCTTCGGCAGATCGACATTGGCGCCAGCGACGACGCTGCGCACGTCCTCGAGACCGATGCCCCTGGCGGCAAGCGCCTGCGGATTGACCTGGATGCGGATGGCGGGCTTCTGCTGTCCGCCGATGCCGACGAGGCCAACGCCGGGAATCTGCGAAATCTTCGGGAGCAGGATGTTTTCGGCATAGGCGTCGACCGTGGTCAGTGGCAGCGACTCGGAGGTGAGTGCGATCAGCATGATCGGCGTCTCGGCGGGGTTCACCTTCCGGATCGTCGGCGGGTAGGGGATGTTCTGCGGCAGATAGGGGCTGGCGGCGTTGATGGCCGACAGCACATCGACCGCTGCGCTGTCCACCGTGCGCGAGAGCTCGAACTGCACCGTGATCTGGGCCACGCCGAGCGCGCTCGATGACGTCAGTTGGGTCAGGCCCGGAATTTGGCTGAGCTGCTGCTCGAGCGGGGTGGCGACCGAGGATGCGATGGTCTGCGGATCGGCGCCGGGCAACTGTGCCGAAATCTGGATGGTCGGGTAGTTGACATTCGGCAGCGCGCCGACCGGCAGCAACGGATAGGCCGCAAGGCCGCACAGCAACAGGCCGGCCATCAGCAGGATGGTCGCGATCGGCCGCGCGATGAAGGGCGCCGACAGGTTCATGGGATCGCCTGCTGCACGGCGCTCTGCATGTCCGTCTGCGTCGCGGCCTTGCCGTGCAATTCCCTGACGTGGCTGCCCTGCTGCAGTCTGTACTGGCCATCGACGACCACGATCTCGTTCGCCTTGAGGCCGTCGTCGATGAGCGCCTGTCCCTCGCTGATCTGTGCGACCTTCACGGGGCGCAGCCGCGCCGTGCCTTGCGGCGTCACGACGTAGACATAGGAGCCGTTTGGCCCTTGCTGAACCGCCGAGGCCGCGACCATCAGCCCGTTCTTCCTGGTGTCGATGAGCAGGCGGGCGTTGACGAACTGGCCCGGCCAGAGCCGGTGCATCGGATTCGGGAATTCCGCCTTGAGTTGGATGCTTCCGGTGGTCTGCACGATTTCGTTGTCGACGAGCAGCAGCTTGCCCTCGTCCAGCTTCATCTTGTTATCCTGGCTGAAGGCGATCACCTTCAGTGGACCCTTGGCCATCTGGTCCTGGATTTGCGGCAGGTTGGATTCCGGCAGCGTGAAGATCAGCGAAATCGGCTCGACCTGGGTGACCACGACCAATCCGTTCGCATCGGTCGGGTGGATGATGTTGCCGACGTCGATCTGCCGAACGCCGGTGATGCCCGGGATTGGCGAGGTCAATCTCGTATAGCTGAGCTGGACCTTGGCCTGGTCGATCAGCGCCTGATCGGCCTTGACGGTGTTTTGCAGTTGCGTGACCTGCGCCGTCTGGGTCTCGACGAGCTGCGGCGTGGCGTAGCCCTTGTCGCCAAGCTGGGTGTAGCGCGAGAGATTGGCTTGCGCATTCGCAAGCTGGGCGTTGTCGCGATCGAGATTCGCCGTGAGCTGCTCGATCTGCGCCTGATAGGGACGGGGGTCGATCTGGGCCAGCAGGTCGCCGGCCTTGACGGTCTGTCCTTCGACGAAAGTAATTTCGGTGAGCTGGCCCTGGATCTGGCTGCGGACGACGTCGGTGTTGTAGGCCGTCACCGTGCCGACGCCGCTCAGATAGATCGGCACGTCCTTGCTGCCGACGGCCGCCGCCACGACCGGTATTTCCGTTGGCTCCGCGGCGTGCGTCGGTGCCACCTCGCGGCCAACATACCAAAAGCCGCTCGCGGCCGAAGCGATGACCAGAATGGCGGCTGCGATGGTGATCCTGTGTTTCACGGCTGTTGCCTCGTGCTGCTCGGCGCCGGACTGAGGCCCGTCGGGTTGAGCTCGGTCGAACCGAGCGGAATGCCTGCCCGCGCGGTACCGGTCGTCGGAGGAAACAGGACGGAGTTCGACTGCTGCGGGCTGCAGCGCAGGGATCCGCCGCTTGAAAGCCCGCCGCCGTCAAACAATGCTTCGGGCGCCGTGCTCGTGCTGGAACATCCGGTCGCGCCGGACGTGGCGGTGTTGGCCAGGGGCTGCGTGGGGCTGATGCCTGGTGTGGCGATTTCGGTCGAGCCCAGGGGAATCCCGAGCGGCGGGACGGCCGTGCTCGCCTGGGCATGGGCAGCATCGCGCCATCCCGTTCCCGCGCAGAGAAGCAGCAACGCGCAGGCAGAGATACGAATTTTCGATGGTGTGAGCGGGGCTGGCATCCGCGGCTCCTCGGCAGCCTGATGCGCGCAAACTAGTCGGCGCAGCGTGCTCGGTATTTCAAGAAAGCACGCGCCGTTTGGCCCGCGGCCGGCGCGCATACCGAAGTATGACTTGCCTAGCCGACGATATACCTATTCGAGACCCCTGTAGGATGGAGCTCGCGATGCGGCTCGATATGCTGAAGAGGCAAAGTCGGAAGGCCTCAACGAAGAGATGCGATCGAGACAAGATGATCTGACGGTTCGCTATCCCTGAAGATTTGTCTCGCGCCGCTTTTGGATGCTTTCGGCCTTCGGTGATTCAACTGAGAGAGATTGATCCATGCCGCAGCCGCAATTGATGCAAAGGGCCGAAACCTTCCCGCCGGGCAAACTGGCGATCGGCGCAAACCCAAGCGCTGGATGTCGGCGCGAACTGCCGGACGGCGATCCGGTGACGGTCTTCCTGAATGATCCCGACAAGCCGGCCGCGCCGTCCCGCGGCGGCCTGGCTGCCGAGAAGACTCCCGTGCTCGCCTTTCAGCGCCTTCGGATCATGCTGGCGAACGCGCGGTCGGCCGCCGGCGACGGCCCGTCGCCCGATGCGGCAGAGGCGCATCCGGAATTGGCACAAGGCGAGACCGCCGGAGATCTGGAGGACGTCGAGACCCTGGCCTTTGTTCCTGCGGCGGATACCGACCCCGTGATCGGTCATCTGTCGGATGCGCTTGCAGCCGCCGAGCGCGGCTCCGACCAGCATTCGGGAATCTACGCCGATGCCGTGCGGCTTGCGATGATGATCAGGTTGCTCGGGCAACACTCGGAAGCCCAACGCCCGACGGACGCAGGCGAGGCGGCCGAACAGATTTCTGCCGTGCGGCAGGTCAGGGCCCTGCAGAAATGGCGGCTCAAGCGGGTTTTCGAATATGTCGACAATCACCTGTCCGGCAAGATCACCTTGGTTGAGCTGGCCGCCGTCGCAGGCCTGAGCCGGATGCACTTCGCGTCCCAGTTTCGCGCGGCAACGGGCCTTCGTCCGCATGAATATCTCCTGAGGCAGCGGATTCGCCGCGCCGAGGAGCTGCTGCTCGGTTCGGCGATGCCGATCGTCGAAATCGCGCTGACCGTCGGCTTCCAGACCCAGGCTCACTTCACAACCGTCTTCAAACGCTTCGTGGGATACACGCCCTATCAATGGCGCAACGCCGGTCGCGCCGATGGCCTGACTGCTTCCCCAGCGCCTCGTGGTTCAAGCGTGCGCCTGCAGACTTCCGCGGCGGGTTAGGTAGGCGCCTGTCTCACTTTTCGGGTACCTCCAGCTCGAGCTAGCCATCGAGCAAATCGGTGTCGACCAGCTGGAGGTAACCGCCGATGTCGGACGACTCCCGTGGATCACGGCGTCGGCAGCGCGCGCCGGGCCTTGTCCAGTTCGATGTCGCAGCGTCGGAGATCATCGGCGCGATCGGCGGCGCGGGCCCTGTCCAACAACACCAGCGCGAGCTTGAAGCGTTTGCCGGCCGTTCCCTCGGCCGCCGCGATCGATCGCGGCGTCGGCTGATATCCACGAAGCGCTCCGAGGCTTTCCGGCTTCGAGGGGCCGGCGCCGGCGCGGCTGTCGATGGCGGCATCGACCTCGGCCTGAAGCTGGTCGATCGCGCTCGCGCAGGGTCCGGCGAAAGCCGGAGATGCGGCAAAGAGCAGGATGATGGCGGCCAAGCCGGGCGATGGGATCCCTTGCATGGAGTAATCCTCGGTGCGAGCGGATATCAGAGACAGATGGCAAAGCCGGCTGCGGTTGTCTTTCGCGAATGACCGCTTGCATGGCCGGCCGTGCCGATCCGGCGGAGATCGTGCGGACGAGACAGAAATCCGCGTTTCCCGAAAGGCATCCGTGGCGGAGCTGCTATCGTTGCGGCTCTCTATCTTTTCCTGGTGCGGTCTGGCTCGCTCCAGAAAGGCCGCCACGGGCGTTCAGGCCGGCCTCCGGTCGAAGGTAAATCGTGTCCGAAATTCCCTTGATCGCGATAGTCGACGATGATGCCTCGCTGCGTTCGGCCCTCGATACGTTGCTCTCATCGGCAGGCTACAGATCCGTCACCTATGAATCGGCCACGGCCTTCCTTGCCAGCAATGACGCCATGTCCTGTCATTGCGTCATCTCGGACATCAGCATGCCCGGGATGACCGGCTTCGAGCTGAAACGCCGGCTTCTCGTGATCGGGTGCGAAGTTCCCGTCATCCTGATTACCGGACGCAGCGAACCTGAGATACCAGCCCAGGCCGCGGCAAGTGGCGTGTACTGTCTCCTGACGAAACCCTTTGAGGCGCGAAAACTGATCAAATGCCTGGCGAATGCTCTCGCGGCCTAAGTCCAACAAAGACGCTGCAAACCGATGACCGAGGCCAGACTGACCGACAATGAGTTCAGCTACCGAATGCTCTTTGACGCGATGGCGGCATCGTTCTGGCAGCTGGATTTCGCCGAAGTCGGCAAGATGCTGCGTAGCCTTCGCAAGAGCGGTGTTGGCGACCTCGAGGGCTATTTTGCCAAAAATCCGGATTTTGTCCGCGCCATGATGATGGCAACGGAGGTGATCAACGTCAACGAGCGCACAGTCGCGCTGTTCGGACGCGGTTCTAAGCCTGAGCTGATGGGAGACGTCGAACGGTTCTGGCCGGACGAAAGCACGGATGTTTTCGCGGCCAGCGTCGCCGCCATCATTTCGGGCAAGCCGAGCTTCTCTGCGGAGACCAGATTGCGGAAGCTCGACGGTACGGTGTTCGACGTGCTGTTCACCGTCTGCTTCCCGCCCGAGGGGGCCGCAGCATCGATCATGCTGATCGGCATCATCGACCTCACGGAACGAAACCAGGCCGTCGCCGCGCTCGAGGAAACGAACGCGCGTTACCGCACGTTCTTCAACGTCTCGGCGGTGGCTTTCTGGGAAGTCGACGTCTCCGCCGTGACCGGCATGTTCGATGATTTGCGGGCGCGCGGCGTCACTGATCTTTCGACCTACGTCGACGCCGACCCCGCATTCGTGACGCGCGCGATGGATGTCGTGAAGATCACCGATGTGAACGACAAGGCCATCGCCATGTTCGGTGGCAGCGCCCGCAGCGACTTCATCGGCAAGTCGATACGGCGCCACTGGAGTCCGACGGCATATGAACCATATCGCAACGCCCTGCGGGCCGGTTTTCTGGGAAAGGGCTATCAGGCCGAAGCGCGGCTGCAGACGTTGGATGGATGCGAGATCGACACGCTGTTCTGCACCGCCTCTACCCCCGAAGTGCGGGTCCGCGGCGTGCTTCTGGTCGCCTATGTCGATATTTCCGCCCAGGTCGCGGCGCGGGAAGCCTTGGCCCGGATGCAGGCCGAACTGGCCCATGCGGCGCGGCTGTCGACGCTGGGAGAATTGACTGCGTCGCTTGCGCACGAAGTCAATCAGCCGTTGGCGGCCATCGTGACCAATGGCGAGGCCGCGCTGCTGTGGCTGGACCGCCGCGAGCCCGACCTTTCCGTCATTCGCAGGCTGACCGAGCGAATGATCGCCGAAGGCCGCAGGGCGGCGGACATCATCAAGCGGATCAGGGGAATGGCAGTGAAGCGGGCGCCGGAGATGGTGCCGCATTCGCTGAATGCGGTCGTTGCCGAGTCCGAGCTATTCCTGCGATCTGAATTGCAGGCGAGGAAGGCGCAAGTTTCCCTGAACCTTGCGCCTCGATCACCCAGGGTATTGATCGATCGCATTCAGATACAGCAGGTTGTATCCAATCTGATCGTCAATGCCGTTCAGGCGATGGGTGACGCAAGGAGCGAGGATCGAAACATTCTCATTTCCACCGACCGGTGCGATGGCAGGGTGGCCGTGATAACGGTGGACGATAATGGACCGGGAGTTCCGCCGGAGCAGCTCGAGAGGATATTCGAAAGCTTCTTCACGACCAAGGCGAGCGGCATGGGGATGGGACTTCCGATTTGCCGCTCGATCCTGGAGGCGCATGGCGGATGCATCGTCGCCGAAAATCGCCCCGAGGGCGGTGCACGTTTCACCGTGAGCTTGCCCCTCGTGACATGATCCCGACGGCGCGCCGCGCCGGCCGGAATCTCGCACTTCGAGAAGCTCCTGCTTGACGTGCGCGGAGCGCTGATCCTGTTGCCAAGAGGCGCTCCTGCTAGATGATGCCCGATGCTGGGAGCTATCGTGGACGTTCCGACTTGGCACCCCACATGCAGAGACTTGACGGCTCAAAACCAAATTGTCGAGGTCGGTGAGTTTCCTCATCTTCGATTTCGTCGACGCCAACAGAATACTCAAAAACCATTCCGTCGGGGCCCTTGAAATAAAGAAACCGCGCCCCAGACGTTGGATGGCGGCCAGGGCCGAATACGATCGGAACGCGCTGGTTCGACAGGCAGTAATACGAGCGAAGGACGTCGTCGTTGCTTTCAACCTGATGGTTGATGTGGTGAATACCGGCGCCGCGGCCCGGCGCCAGGGCCACGGTATGATGGATCGCGTTGACCCGCATTAACGCGATGTCACCAATTCGGTCGCTGACGCGAGCGTTGCAGACCTTGGTCCAAAACAACTCGTCCCGCAGAGGATCGGTCGTGAAGAGGCCGACGTGGCTGAAGCCCGTAATCCCGGCATCGCGAGTCGCAAAGTAGCGCTTTCCACTTCGTTCGGGACGTACCACGAGCTCAATCTGGTTGCCCGTCGGATCTTTGAAGCGAATGAAGGCCTTCACCTTGCGCTGAGCGCACTCGTCCGCCGTGCCGGCATGCACACTGTGGCCAAGCGAGTCGAGCGTTGACCCCGCGGTCTCAAGCTTGGCTTGGTCAGCGACCTCGAATGCCACAGTTTGATCAAGAGGGTCGCCTTCGAAATAGCAGAGCGTGTGAGCCCGATCGTCAGAACGCAGGTAAAGCGACTTCGTCGACTGCTCACCGACCTGGAGGCCGAGGCTCTTGGTGGCAAAGCTCTGCGCCTCTTCGACGTCGGATACGCCAAGCCGCACGTAAGCAAGATCCCTCAGTTCGATCATGTGGCGTCTCCTTTCACTCGGAAGTTTGTTAGTCGTTCGCCAGCTGCAGCTCTGGAACACCCTGGCATTCGCTGCCCCATTCGCAGAGTGACGAGGGATGGGCAGAAAACTGCCGGGGGTGATGGTTGGGTTCGATGTCGTTGAGGCCGTGCGTGTAGGAAAAGACGTGTCCCTCTGGACCCTCGAATCTCAAGAAAATCTGCCCCGATGCCGGCTCGCGTCCGGGGCCGTGCACGACCTTGATTTGACGTTCCTGGACGAAGTAGTGGCTCTGCATGACCGCATCCAGGCTCTCCACGCCATAGTTGACATAGAGAATCCCCGGCCGTTCGGACGGGTAGAGCGCGATCCGGTGATGCTTGTGGTCGAACCTCAGATAGGTGATGTCACCAACCCAGTCGCTGACCTGCGCGCCAAGGATCAAGGTCCAGAATCTCAGGTCGTCCTTCAGCGCGGCGCTGCGCAGCCCTACGCCCTGCAACCCAGTGACACCGGCGTCGCGACTTGGAAAATAGCGGCGCCCGCTCTGGGCGGGACGCAACACGAGGTCGATTTCGTTGCCGCTGGCGTCTTGCACGATCAATGCGTCGCGAACGAACCGCTGCTTGCATTCCTCCTGGTCGGCACGACGCGCTGGAAAGCCACCTTTTTGGAGTTCTTGCTCCACGTGATCGAGCGCGGCTTCGTCAGCCACTTCAATTCCAATCGATGACGTCGCCGTGTTCGTCACCAGCGACAGCGTGTGGTAGCGATGGTCCGAGCGGAACAGCAGGGCCTGCTTGGCAGGCACCGGCTGCAGGCCGAGTACGTTGGTCGCGAACTCCGCCGCCGGCTGCGGCTGCTCGACTGCGAGCCTGACGTAGCAGAGATCGATCAGCGGCCCCCGTGGCGAGATATCTGGCGCGTCCTTACCGGTCATGTCCGCTTTCTCGACTGCTTGGGAATGGAGTCCTCGATATGTTGCCGGATGATTTTGCGCCAGACGGCGAGCAGGCGAGAGAAATGCTCGGGATCGTTCTCGATGAGCATTCTGACCGAGAAGCCGCGAACGACACTCAGAGTCAGGGCCAGTACGTCCTTGGCGAGTTGCTCCGGAATTCCCGATGATATCAGCGTGTCAAGCCAGGTCGCTTCGATCGAAAAACGGGTCTGTCGCGCGAACTGCTGTGTCTCGCGCTTGAGCCGACGTGTGCTTTCATCGCTCATTCCAATCGCGAGCTCGATGAAGAAATAGTCACCGAAAAAAAAGTCCTGAGCGTCCTTGATGATACCGTCGATCGGGTCGCCGCCATCGTGTCGAGCGGATTGTGCCCGGCGCGTGCTTTGTGTGAACGTGACTTCGTTGACGTAGGTCAGCACCGCGACCACGAGCTCGTGCTTGCTCGGGAAATGATGCATCAAAGCGCCACGGGAGACACCGGCCAGGTCCGCGACCTCAATCGTCCGCAATCCGCCGAAGCCGTTCTTGCGAATGAGCTTGACCGCAGCGTCCAGAAGCTGCTTGCGCGTGGTTTCGCTGCGTTCCGCCTGGGTCCGCCGTGGTGCGTATTTTGGCTCCGCCGTGCTGTCCCGGCGAGATCGCAGCTTTTGCCGGGAACCCGGCGCTCGCGGCGATTCATGTGTGCGGCGAGAGGTCGGTTTGGGTTCTTCAGAATTCGACATAGATGCTATCTTCTATCACTTTGACCGCGAAGGTCTTCAACGGGATCGTGCATGGCATGCCGGTCGGCTTTCCGTCGGTCACGTCAAACGTGCCGAAATGCCAGGGACATTCGACGATCCTGCCAGTCAAAATGCCCTCCTCGGACAACGAGGCCTCGCCATGCGTACAGAGATCCGCCGTAGCGTATATCGTTCCGTCGACATTGTAGATGGCCAGATTGGTGCCGTCGGGCATCGTGGCAGGGCGGATTTCCCCTTCAGGAAAGTCCTGGACGGTGCCTACGAGAACTCCGTTGGTCATGATATCCATCATAGCATCGTGCTTCCGCCATTGACGCTGATCACTTGTCCGGTGACGAAGGAGGCTTCCTTCGAGGCCAGATAGCAAACCATCGATGCGACCTCGTCCATCTCGCCAGCGCGCCCCATCGGCACCACGTCGACGAATCGTTGCAGGGCCTTTGGCGCCTTGAGTGTAGCCTGCCGCACTTGAGGCGTGTTGACGATGCAGGGAGCGACGACGTTGACGGTGATCCCGTCCTTGGCGAATTCACGCGCCAATCCCGTGGCCATCGCGTGCACGCCGCCCTTGGCAGCGTTATAGGCCGCGTGATCCCAAAGCCCGTTTCGTACCGAATCGGCGCCGATGTTGACAATGCGGCCGTAGCCCCGGGCTTTCATGATCGGCACGGCGTGCCAGGTACACCACAGCGTCGTCCAAAGATTGCGATCGATCGTGGTGCGGAGAGTATCCGGTGTGTGTTCAAGAAACGGCTTGATGATGCCGCCACCCGCATTGTTGACGAGAATATCAAGTGTCCCGTACTTCTCGATCGCTGCCTTAATGACGTCGCCTGCGACGTCTTCCTGGGCGAGATCGCCAGCTTTCAGGATCGGTCTGGCATGCCCACTGGTGACAATGCTGTCGGCGACAACTCCGAGGCGTTCCCCGTCCACATCCGACAGCACCAGATTCGCGCCAGCATCGGCGAAATGCCGGGCGATGACCGCGCCGATACCGCTGGCCGCTCCGGTCACCACGACGGTCTGTCCATCGAAGCGAAAAGTCACGTGGTTCGATCCCATCAGAGCACAATGCTGATGCGGCCGCTCGGCCGCAGCCCGTCGCCGGCGAGAAGGCAGCGTTTTTCACGGATGCGGAATCCGTCGCCATTGATCGCCAACCGGTATTTGTTAGTCCCGAAATAGAGATCGGTAGTGCCGTCTTTGGTCCGAAGGGTCTGGAAGACGCAACTGACTTCGATCTCGTCACCTTTTCTTGTCTGGATCCGGACGTTGCCGACGATCCGGCTGGTCTTCGAATGGGGGAACTCTGCGTGAGCGGTGCGCTTCATGAGGCGCTTGACCCGCTCGCCAAGCCGCGCGCGATCGTCGGCAATATAGAACAGATTGGTATCGGATGATGCATCCGCGGGCAGGTCGGTGCAGGGCACTTCGTACTTGGCATCGTCGGTGAACAGCGTCAGCCATTCCGGCAGGCGCCACTGATCGAGCAGATCGGCTTCGTTGAACAGGAAGTCTTCCACTTCGGCTCGGCTTACGGATTGCATGTCATCCTCCTCAGGCCGCCACGCCCTTGATACTGGAAACAGGACCAGGAAACATCTGCTTGTTCCATTGGGTCCAGAACGCGCGCATCTGCAGTTCGTCGTCATGATGCGGTTTGTCCCTGCCCATTCCCTTCGAGATGTCGTTCCACAGGGCTTCCTTGGAGTTCTCGAAGCCGCGTTGGCAGTGTTCCAGGGCTTCGGCATCGTCAGGGGTTGCAAAGCCGCCGGGGCCGAGAAATTCGAGGAAATTGTTGAGACGATACTTTCGCGCCCACGCCGATTTGTCATTCGGGGCGAGTGCCCAGGCGTTGATGACCATGTAATCGGGAGCGATCGGAAAATAGGTTCGCACCGTCAGCGCCATGATGTCGTTGACAACGAGGTTCGGGAAGATGAACAGGTTGCGGTTCTTCAGCGCGATCCGATCGGCGCGCTCCTTGCCGTGGCGCGTGACGAGATTGTCGTACAGCCGGCCGATCTCCGATTTGCCCGCTTCGCCCCACCCCGGAATCCACTGCGCGACCGGCCGGCCCCACGGTGCGCCATACTCCAGGACCGCATGGCCGTTGCCAAGATCGTAACCGTAACCGCCGCCGCCCATGCCGGCGGCGAGGTTGTCGGTCGAACTCATCAGGATGTCGAAATAGGTCGCGTGGGTGGTCGAGGCGTGATAGCCGTCGATGCTGTTTTCGGTGAGCAGCTTCCAATTCGCGCGTATGGAGTATTCCTGGCTGCCGGCGACGATCGACATTCCGGCATCGGTCTGGTCGCAGATGACGTCGAGATATTCCTTCGCGCCAGCGAGATAGTCGACGAGCGGAACGATGTTGCTGTCGAACGAGATGAAGTTGAAGTCGCGGTAGGTTTCGAATCGCGGCACAGGCTGCATGTTCGAGGTGTCGCGGCCCTTGAAGCCCTCCGGATAGGAGGCTTCGCCGGGCTGGCTGCGAAGCCTGCCGTCCGCGCCGAACACCCAGCCATGGTAGAAGCACTGGAATGATTTGGCGTTGCCCTTGCGCTCGCGGCATACCTGAGCGCCGCGATGCGGGCAGGTGTTGAGCAGGGCGCGGAGCTGTCCCTTGCTGTCGCGGGTGAAGAGGATGCCACGACCGGCGACCTTACGGGTGATGAAATCACCCGGGTTCGGCAACTCGGATGAATGCCCCAGATAAAGCCAAGAGCGGTCGAAGATCATCTCCTTCTCGGCCTTGAAGATCTCGGGATCTACGAAGTTGCGCCGCGCGACTTTGAAGATCCGTTGAGCCGGATCGACGAGCAGTGCCGGCTGTTGGCTTTGTGGGTTCATAGGTGTTTCCTCTCTCCCTAGGCGGCGAGTGATCGCTTCAGTTCGAACGTGGGATTTTCCAGATCGGTTTTGCGAACAGCCTTGCGCGAAGTGACGAGACGCCGGAGCACCGCCATGTCTCGCGCCGAATTGACGGTGATGCCGCCAACGACTTCGCCGTCGCGGATGCTGATGGTGACGAAGCGTCCGCCCAGGACATCACCTCTCACGATTTCTTCTCCACCGGCGGGATTTCCGACGATCTGGATGTTGGCATCATACTGGTCCGACCAAAACCAGGGCGGGGCGTCGTAGGCGGTCTCAATGCCTGCCATGGCCTTCGCGGTGGCGATCGCCTGGTTCTGCGCATTGGCCCAGTTCTCAACTCGCATCCAGCGGTCGTGACATCGGCTCCACTGCTCGGCGACGTCGCCTGCCGCATGGATGCCATCGGCGGCAGTGGCACCTGTCGGTCCTACGCGAATGCCGCGTTCGGCGTCGAGCCCCACTTGGCGGGCCAGGTCGGTGACGGGGTCGACACCAACTCCAATCAAGGCCAAGTCGGCGGAAATGAACTGACCGTCGCTCAATTCCAGTCCATCGGAGGTGGCGCGCCTGATCGAAGCCCCGCACAGTATTTCCACGCCTTTGGACGCATGGAGCTGTCGAACATGTTTGCCAAGCGCCACCGAGCCGATCTGGGGAAGCAGTTTGTCGGCTTTCTCCAGAACGGTAACCCGACATCCGCGGACAGTCGCGGCCGATGCCACCTCGAGGCCCACGACTCCGCCACCGACAAGAACGATCTTCCGTCCGGGTTGCAGTTCCTGGCGCAGCCTGAGCGCATCGGCCATGCCACGAAGATAGCGGACGGGTAGTGGGCTGTTGTCGAGTTCCGCCAGTCGCCGCACGCGGGTGCCGGTCGTCAACAGCAACCGATCAAACTCGAGTTCTTGCCCATTCGCCAAGCCGACGACACGCCTCTCGCCATCGGCCGCGACTACCCGCGACGAGGTAAGCAGTGTGACATCAAGGTCGCTCCACTGCTGGGCCCCGCGGATGAACATTGGATTGGGCTCGCGATCGATCAGAATGGCTTTTGATAGTTGCGGACGCTCGTAGGGGAGGTGCTCTTCCTCGCCAGCCAGGGTGATCGCGCCGCGATGCCCGGCCGCGCGCAATGCCTCGGCGGCCCGGGCCCCCGCCTGGCCGGCTCCGACGATGACGATGCGCGCCTGCAGCGGATCCAACTTCGTTCGCTCCCTTGGCGCGCGGCATTTCCGCCCAACCGCCGCCTTGACGCTCAGAGGCGTCTTGACAACCAAGATAAAAACAATCATTCCTGTTTGTAAAGAGAAATCTGGTGACGCCCGTCGGCGTGGCGGCGGATCCGCACAAGAAGCTCGTAAAAAGAGCAGCAGGGAGAGCGCGTTGGGTACGGTGATCGACATTCACACCCATGTTGTGCCTGCGCGGCTGGCCGCAGACCCGAAGCGGGATGCGCGTTGGCCGAGCGTTGACCGTGCGACGGGCGGTCAGGCTGCGGTGATGATTGCAGGCAGGGTGTTCCGAAAAATCGATCCACGTTCGTGGGACGTCCAGCGACGTCTTGGCGATATGGCTGAGGACGGCACCGACATGCAGGTGCTCTCGCCGATGCCCGAGCTGTTGTCGCATTGGTTGCCGGCTGGCGACGCGGAATATCTTGCCGACGTCATGAACGATCAGATCGCGGGCATGATGGCGCAGGCCCCGCGCAATTTCGCGGGCATCGGGATGGTCTGCATGCAGGATGTTCCGCGCGCCATCCGGCAACTGGAAAAGGTCAGGGCGCTCGGCTTTGCCGGGATCGAGATTGGAACGCATATCGATGGGGTCGCGCTCGGCAGCGAGACCCTGTTTCCGCTGTACGAGAAAGCCGAATTGTTGGATCTCGGAATTTTTGTACATCCCTTGCACCCGGCCGGCATGGAGCGAGTGGGAGCGAGCGCGGAGTTCGCCGCAACAGCCGTGTTTCCTTTGGAGACGGCGCTGGCCTCGGTTTCGCTGCTCGCTGCGGGTGTGCCCGAAAAATTCCCGCGCCTGCGGATACTGCTAAGCCATGGCGGCGGCGCGTTACCCTGGATTCTGCCGCGCATGGATTTCGGCTGGTCGCTTGGTGCGAAGGGACGGATGACGCAGCCGCCCTCGAAGCTTGCCCGGCAATTCTGGTACGACACCATTCTCTATGATCCGGTGTCGCTCTCGTTTCTGAGCAATGCCGTGGGGACGGATCACATCGTAGTGGGATCCGACTATCCCTTTGCGATACGTCAGAAGCAGCCGGGAAAATTCGCCAAGCGTGCGCTGGGCCGCGAGGCGGTCCTCGCCGACAATGCCTTTGGCTTTCTAGGCCGGGTGTACGACATCTCGTCACTGGGGCACGCCGCAGCGGAAGCAACGAACGGACAGGGGAGTGCGGCCCGTGGCTGAATGTCAGTCATTGCCGCAAATGTGCCTGCTCGGTCCTTTGCCTCCGAGGACGCCCGGCCGCTGCGACGCGCAGGTGCCCTCTGATGCAGCCAGGGGCGAAAGCAAATACGGTCGAATCCCCTTTGTCTATTTTTATCAGAATGGCGCGAAGGCAGACCCTGCATTCGGCTTGCTGGACGTCGAAGTTGCGGTCCAGCGTCGTGGTCCAGGCGCGTTTGAGTGCGAGGTTTACGCGATCGGCGATGGCTATCAGAGTGGGCACGGCTCGAGCGAGCCGCAGCCACTTATATTCGAATTTCGGGTCGGGGCCCGTACCGTCACCAGGGCCGAATGGCGATATCCAACCATTCTCAGCGGCCACATGGACGCGCTGACCTTTTCCGCACCGCTCGCACTCACCGACGACGACTTCCATCTGCTCGATAGCGTCTTGCTGCCGGCGACACGAGCCGAGGTTACGGTATGTCTGGAGTGAGCGCGATGCCCGCGGGGACTGTCGTAGTCGGAACTCACCACGTGCAGCGACAGGTGTTGCTTGACCAGGGTGCCCGTGGGGCAACTGCGCTCGACGGGCTCGGTGTTCGTGAAGGCGATGCCATCGCGCTGCTGATCCGAAACGACGCCTGCTATTTTGAGATTCTGCATGCGGCTGCACTACTCGGCGCCTATGTCGTTCCGCTGAATTGGCACAGCACGGCCGACGAAATCTCCTTCATTCTTTCGGATTGCACGCCCCGGGCAATGATCGGACATTTCGACCTCATCGAAAGGGTAGCACAGGTTATTCCCGCCAATTTGCCGACGTTTGTCGTCGACAGTCCGGACGCAGGGCATCCGTCGGCCTCGAGGTCGCGGCCCTCCCATGCCAGGAACTGGCCGGCGTTCCGCGACGAGGCCGTACGATGGGGGCAGCCGGCGCGCGCGCCGCGGGGCACGATGATCTACACGTCGGGCACCACCGGGCATCCCAAGGGCGTTCGCCGCGCGCCGATGACGCCAGAGCAGACCAAGAAGAATGCGGCTCTGCTCCGCGATATCTACGGCATCGAGAAAGGTATGCGGGCCTTCGTCTGCGGACCGCTCTATCACGCTTCGCCCGGCGCCTTCGCGCGCCAGGCCTTTCAGCATGCCGACCTGACTGTGCTCCAGCAGAACTTCGATCCCGAGAATCTGCTGCGTACCATTGCCGACCACCGGATCACGCATCTGACGATGGTGCCGACCATGTTCGTTCGTCTGCTCCGGCTCAGCGACGCAATTCGCCTAAGCTACGACCTGTCGTCGATCCGCTGGGTGACGCACACCGGCGCGGCCTGCCCGCCGGACGTGAAACGCCGGATGATCGACTGGTGGGGGCCGGTCATTCACGAGACCTATGGTGCGACCGAGACCGGCCCCGCAGTGGGCTGTAACACGGAGGAGTGGCTGGCGCACCCTGGCACGGTCGGCCGTCCCATGTCGGGGACCGAGATCAGGATCTACGACGAGAACGGCGCCGAGGTGGCTTCGAACGGCGTCGGCGAGATCTACCTGCGCACCGAAGCATATTCGGATTTTACCTATCACGGTCGCCCCGATCAGCGCGCGCAGGTCGATCGCAGCGGGCTCGTGACCTGCGGAGACGTCGGATATCTCGACGCGGATGGCTTCCTCTACATCTGCGACCGCAAGCGTGACATGGTGATTTCAGGCGGGGTCAATATCTATCCGGCCGAAATCGAAAATGTCTTGGTCAATTGTCCCGGCGTACGGGATTGCGCCGTGTTCGGCGTTCCGGATGAAGAATTCGGCGAAAGCCTGATCGCGGCGATCGAGGCCGAACCGGATGCCAGGCCCGCGCCATCATACATTATGGCGTTCCTTGAACAGCGCCTCGCGCGCTTCAAGGTACCGAAGCGCTTCGTCTTTCAGGAAGCCCTGCCGAGAGAGGCGAGCGGCAAGATCTTCAAACGGAAACTACGGGACCGTTACCTTCAATCCAGCGTAGCGCCGGTGTGACCAAGTGCGCGATCAACAGGAGATCACGAGTGGACCTGAGTGAATCAATAGTGGATCTGAGTGATAAGTTTATCGACGTCGCGGGAACCCGCGCGCGCTACCACGACGTCGGTCAGGGAGAACCTACGATCCTGATCCACGGTGGTGGTCCGGGGGCATCCGGTCTCAGCAACTATCGAAAGAATGTCGAGCCGCTCGCGGTCGGCCGCCGCGTCATCGTCGTGGACTTGCCGGGCTTTGGCGAGACGGAAGGCAAGCTGAAGGACGGACCGATCTTCGAGGCGATGGGCGAATTTGTCCGTAGCTTCATGGACGCCATCGGGGTTCAGAAGGCGAGTTTCGTCGGCAATTCCCTTGGAGGCGCAACATCCCTCATGGTCGCGCTGCGCGCGCCGGATCGCGTCAATAGGCTGGTGCTGATGGGGACGGGCGGAAGCCAGGCGGTCTTCACGCCGATGCCGACGGAAGGCCTGCGTCGAATGGCGATGTTCCATGGCGGCGAGGGACCGTCGCTGAAGAAGCTGAAGGGCGTCATCGAGCTTCTGGTGTTCGACTCGAAATCGATCACGGATGAACTGCTCGAAGAGCGGCTGAAGGCCGCGACGCGTGCGGACGTCATCGACATCTTCAAGCGGCCGCCCCTCGATATCTGGCGGGAGAATCTCGCCTCGCTGAAGCACAGGACGCTGCTCGTGTGGGGCCGGGACGACCGCGTGGTTCCGCTCGAACTCCAGCTTCATTCTGCTGAAGACCATGCCGAACGCCCAGCTCCACGTCTATCCCAGGTGTGGCCACTGGGCGCAGTGGGAAAAGGCCGAGGAGTTCAACGCGCTGGTCGCCGACTTCCTGGATCGGCCATGAACGCGGTTGTCGAGAAACTCGCAACGCGCCTGCAGGAGGCGGAATCGACCCGCCGTCCGATCGATCCGATCTCAGGCGATATCGGCGGGGGGCAGGTCGACGTCGCTTACGCCGTTCAGAGGGAAGTGACCCGACGCGGCATCGAAAAAGGCAGAAGGCTCGTGGGCCGAAAGATTGGACTGACCTCGAAAGCCGTCCAGCAACAGCTTGGGGTGGATCAGCCCGACTACGGCGCTCTGTTCGCCGACATGGAGATTCCGACAGGTGAGGCCATCGAGGTCAAGCAGTTGATCCAACCGCGTGTCGAGGCCGAGATCGCACTCGTTCTGGAACGCGATCTTTCCAGCAAGGACGTTACACTTGGCGAATTGATGCGAGCGATCGCCTACGCCGTTCCGGCGCTTGAGGTGGTTGATAGCCGAATACGGGACTGGAAGATCACCATTCTCGACACCGTCGCAGACAACGGGTCAAGCGCGCGTTACGTGCTCGGGGCCTCGCCGCGGCGATTGACTGACGTGGACCTCGAGGCTTGCGGCATGACGATGACGCGCAATGGGACGATCGTGTCCGTTGGCTGCGGTTCGGCCTGCCTCGGTCATCCCCTGCGCGCCGCACTCTGGCTTGCGCGGACCATGGCACGCGCTGGCCAGCCCTTGCGGAGCAGCGACGTCGTATTGACGGGTGCCCTGACGGTCGCTTGTCGATGCGCAACCGCGCCATGGTAGTCCTCGCAAGCCGCAGAAAAATCCCAACCCGGACGATTTGCGCATTTCTTGGCGTCGGCAAAGCCTTTGTCCGCAAATATCGAGACATGTTCGATAGTAAGGGTGCCGAACTTGTGTTTGCCTCCCAAACCAAATCGAACCGCAAAATCGATAACGAGAATTTGCGCGGGGCCATTTTTAGACTGCTTCACGAGCCGCCAGCCAATCACGGCATCAATCGAACGTCCTGGACTATGGCGCTCCTGTGCCGGGTCTTGAAGGAAAATGGCACGCACGTCGGCACGGCGCTCGTCGCTAAAATGATCAAGGCGGCCGGCTACAGGTGGCGTAACGCGAAGACCGTCTTGACGTCGAACGACCCGACCTACAAGGCAAAGCTCGCTCGCATAAGGTATATTCTTTCAAGCCTACAGCCCAACGAGGCTTTCTTTTCGATTGACGAATATGGCCCCTTTGCAATCAAAGCCAAACCCGGACGCACACTGTCTGCGCCGGGTGTTCAACCGACTGTCCCTCAGTGGCAAAAATCGCGCGGCTGCTTGATCATGACGGCGGCGCTGGAGCTATCCGACAACCAGGTCACGCATTTCTACAGCGCGAAGAAAAACACGACTGAGATGATTCGTATGATGGATATATTGATCGATAGATACAGTGACCGCCGAAAGCTTTATCTATCGTGGGACGCTGCCTCATGGCACATTTCAAAATCGCTTTTCGCTCGTATCGACGCTCACAATTCGGCGGTTCCCAATAAAGGCGGCCCGCTCATCGAGACTGCACCATTACCGGCAGGCGCTCAATTCTTGAACGTAATCGAGTCGGTCTTCAGTGGCATGTCGCGTGCGATCATCCACAACAGTGATTACAAGTCGATGGATGCCGCAAAGGCGGCAATCGATCGATACTTCGGCGATCGGAATGCCTATTTCCTCCAGCATCCCAAGAGAGCTGGGAAGAAAATCTGGGGCAGTGAGCGGGAACCCCCAGCATTTTCTGACGCGAATAACTGCAAGGATCCGCGTTATCGATAGCTGCTTCACCCGGTGGGCGGTGAATTGATCAGGATGTCATGGCAATTGGGCGAAAAGGCTTTCGGCTTGCCGCAGTGCGAAGTGAAGCGATTGGCACGAACCGGACATGCCGATCCCGATGTTCAATGTCCGTTATCGGGTGAGGAGCGGAAAACATCTGTTCCCTGCGAGTATTTCCGGGTTTGCCCAGATCTGACTCTTATGCCGCGACTAGATCACTCATCGGCGCGCGCTCTCGGCGCTCCTCGTTCGCGTTGATCCGGCCATGCGGTAAACACCAAGTCGCTCGCGACGATGCTGGCAGACCTCCAGCACTGGAAGCAGCTCACCGGTATAGGCCAGAGCGAGCACGCCGTCCCCCGCCCGGATTCTGGATGCGGTTTGGGCCGAATAGTCGTATTCTCGACTGGCGTCGCATCCGGGTGCACTCGGCTGGACGCTACGGCCGTGAAGCCCTGTTAGACGCCTCGGTGCGCACACAAGAGCGTGACCGAGCAGGCGCGATTCCGTCGCACAACATCAAACAGGAGGAAACATGGCACGCATAACACGGCGTAAAATTCTGAAACTGTCTGGAGCCGGTGCCGTCGCAGCGAGAACCGGCGGCCTCGCTGCCATTCTCGCCACCGGACGAGCGCCCGCCTTTGCGCAGGCCAAGACCGTGCATTGGCTGCGCTGGGCCGATTTCGTGCCAGCCTCTGACCAGCTGCTCAAGGGCCAGATCACGGAAGAATGCCAAAAGGCGCTCGGTATCAAGCTCGAGGTCGAGACCATCAACGCCAACGACATCCAGGCGCGCATTACTTCGTCGATCCAGTCCGGCTCCGGCCCCGATATCTTCATGACCCTCGGCAACTGGCCGCAACTCTATGCTCAGAGTTGCGCCGATGTTGGCGACATCGCCGATGAGCTCGGCAAGGCACAGGGGGGCTTTTACGACGTCTGCAGGGTTGTCTCGACGGTCGATGGCAAGTGGATCGGGGTGCCCTGGTGCGTCGGCGGTACACTTGTCGCCTACCGCAAATCATGGCTGGCCGAGGTCGGGTTCGACGGTAAGTTCCCCGCCACATGGGATCAATTTCGTACCGCCGGCCAAAAGCTGAAAAAAGCGGGCCGCCCCTATGGCCAAACTACTGGGCACACCTTCGGCGACGCGCCTGGATGGTGGTATCCGTACCTGTGGTCGTGGGGTGGAAAGGAGGTCGAGGCCGATGGCAAGACTGTCGTGCTCGACAGCAAGGAGACGCTCGAATCGGTCAAGTTCGCCGTGCCGCTGTGGAAGGAGACGATGGACGAGGGCGGGCTTGCCTGGGACGACACGAACAACAACCGCGCCTTCCTGTCAGGCACAATCAGCGCCACCAACAATGGCGCGTCGATCTACCTGGAGGCCAAGAAAAAACCGGACACCTACAAGACCGAGCATGGAACCCCAATGAAGGACGATATCCTTCATGCCGGCATTCCCGCCGGCCCCGGAGGTCAGTTCAATTTTCCCGGGCCGTTCACCAACCTACTGATGAAATACTCAAACAATCAAGCGGCGGCGAAGCAATTCCTGCGGTGGATCTCATCGAAGGAAATCTTCGACAAGTGGTTCGTGTCTCAGCAGGGCTACACCTCCGGCCCCACCAAGGTTTGGGAAAATCATCACGTGTGGAGTGTCGATCCTGTCCTCGCACCCTTCAAGCAGATACCAGTCACGGGACGGATGGCAGGCTATGCCGGATCACCCAACCAGAAAGCCGCCGAGGTGCAGACCAAGTACATCGTCGTCGACATGTACGCGAAGGCGATCCAGGGCATGTCGCCTGCCGATGCGGTCAAGTGGGCGCACGGAGAGATGGTCAACGTCTACAGCGCCTGATCTGGTCGCCATCGAGTGTGGTGCCGGCCAGGTTGCACCTGGCCGGCGGGTTTGAATTTGCAATTGATCGCAGTTGATCGGCGAGCAACGAATGGTGCACACCTCTTCTGCTGTGCTGACGACGAGACGCGCGGCGACGCGGTTTCAAATGACTTGCGGCGTTTGTGCTCTCCACCCGACGCGCCGCTTCGCTTCCCTGTGAGCGCAGCGCTCTCATTCGGTTGCCGAATGACCGCTGTTGTATAGGTTTTCGGAGGGCGACGTGCGGACCTACGCCGGCAACTGGCTCGATCGCAATGGCTACGGGGCGGTCAATGACCGGGCCTATCAGCTCGCCGGGCTCACGCCGCAAACCACCATCGCGAGGATCGCGCCGACGTCTGGTGAGGTCCGAGGCGCCATAGACGCTGCGGCGGCGCGTTTTCCGAAATTGCAGGCCATCATTGATGCGCTGCAGGGGCGCTAGCGCCGGGGACTAACAGATTCAAACTCTCTTCGTCGTATCTGAAGTCATTGATATTGCGTGGATATTTATGGCGTGTTGCGCCCTTGTTGCGCCCGCCGCACCTCATGCCGGTCCCACGCAAAGGCCGCAGCCAGGGTGAGCCCGAGTATTCCCACGCATAGCGCGATATATGGCCAGAACCCGAATGCATCCAGCGCGGCGTACAGCCCGGTTCGGAGGAGCCAAAGGAAGGCGAAAAGGATCGAGGTGCAGATGATGACACGCATGGCTAGCGCCGCTTCCTGTCAGCCCATATCTCAGAAATCGCAATGGGGATGGTGCTGACGAGCAATGCAGCCAGAAAAGCCAAAATGGACGCAAGATATGGGTTCGGCGTCCACTCGTACCGAATGTTTGAGAACAGCACCGCGATGACGACGCTGAATTGGATGATTTTCCACACAGCAAAACCCCGCCCCAGATTCGGGCGGGGAAGATAGCACAAATGCCCCGCCTCGCGCCGTGGGAGCGGTGAATTCGCGAGACGGGGCTTCAGCGGTACTCAACTAAATCCGCCGCGACAACGATGACCGGAGCGGTGTGGCAACTTAAAGGCGTGTCGGAATCAAAAGGGGCCGCTGCTAAGCGACCCCCTGCCGGTTAAAATAATTGTTCGGGATGAAATCCAGCCCCGGCAATGGCCAGCATAGGGTTATCCACAGGCTTCGGGCATTCCGTAGGACTACGGTGTTCCGGTACCGGAACGGGTGCGATGCTTGATCTGTCTCAAGCAGTTCGTTTTGAGGGACTGCGCAACCTAGCGCCATGACAGACTTCTGGTTCGGCATTTCCGTTGCGTGGATCGTCGCCCTGCTGCTTGCCGCGGCGATCTTCCTCATTGCCGCGTGAAGAGGGCCTTACCCGTGTAAGAAAGCGACAATCGTCAGCACGACCGGCAGTACCCCAAGCACAACCACAGTGGCGCGAAACCAGAAATCATTTCCCATAAGCCGAACGTAGCTGGGGAACGTGACGGTTCTAATTCAATCGATCGCAGGGCAGAGGCCGTTACCCTGGCCTTATTTTTGACTTGAGGAAATCTGGCTAAGTATTGGTCGGAGCGAGAGGCCGGAGACGGACTCACAATTACGGCCTCAAGAGGGGGGACCAGCGCGGTACAAAACCCCCAACTTGAGGCCGTGCGCCGATCGACAGATCAAACGCTTTTCACACTGTCTTGACTGGCCGGCGCGACATTGCGACGCCCAAGTGGCGCTTTTCAGATTTTCAATGTCGGAATCGAGACCAAGACTGAAGACCAGACGTTGGTGGCCTGGCGCCGAACAATCGAGGTCTTCTTCGCGTCGAACTAAAACCGGACGTCATAGCTCATCCCTCATCAGCAGGAACATCTCTTTCACGTCGGTGAGGCGAAGCTTGCCACTGTAGTACTGCCGAAGCGCATGCAGTTGGCGGCTGCGATCCCATCGGCTCTGAGGGTGTTCGTTTCCTCGAAGAAGGCGCGCATGTCTTCAACGAAGCGCTCGGCGACCTCGGGCGGGATTTCAATATCCGTGAGCTTCATCGCGGGCTTTCCTCGCGAACGCCTTCGCTTGCTCCAGCGCCTCTTCGCTGGTCATCTGTTCCCTTAGGCGACGGCTCGGAACGTCTTCCCAATAGAAATACTTTGACGGCTTCCCATCTGGAAACCGGACTTCAAAGCTACCGCAGCCGGGCACGGGCCTCGTGCTTGATCAGTCTGATCGCCACGCCCTATGATTCCGCCGATCGAACGCAACGGGAAGCCGCTAGATTTAGCATGTGCCGGATGTAGGCCGGATGTAGGGAGTGGGAAGTCCCCAGGCCACGGGTAAGCCCGAAGCCCAGGGACCCATTCCAACGCGGCTCGCCGAGGGCTCAGGAACCGCGCTCGGATCAAAGTGCGGGAAAGAATAGGTTCCTAGGCGTTGACAATTGCTTTAAAAACGAAATGTCAACGAATAACCAAATTATATCAATAACTTAGTTTGGGTCAAGACTGGTAGTTTTTTCCAGTCGGTGCATTGTCCATGTGCGGCCAATGCCGGCCGGATAGGAGAAACACACCATGGCTAAGAGGGCGTCCAGGAAAGCACGCGAGCAGCACGATCGCGAATACGCCAAGGAACACGGGTTCTTCTGTATGCCGGGCGACGATGCCGACGCGCGCGACGAATCCGTGTGGCAATACCAACTAGCGCTGGAACGCTATGAGCGTGACGGAGCCCGAGGCGCCTATATGCAGGCACTGTTTGCCTTGGGCATCGACGCCGCGAATATCCGCTACCTGGTGGCCAATCCGGGCCGGGGCATCGCCATCATGTACTGACGGCATGTTGCGCCTCGTGTCGCGCCGATTTGCCGGGCGCTCCGGACAGCCCTTGGAAATGCTAGGGAATAGGGCGCAACAGGCGCAACATAAAAACGAGTAGTTAACGCCTCAAATTACGCCGAATTATTCAATGGTTTCAGTGTCTTATAGGTGGCTGGGGAACCTGGATTCGAACCAAGACAAACAGAGTCAGAGTCTGTTGTGCTACCGTTACACCATTCCCCAACGGAATACCGAACAACTTCAATGGTTTAGTGGATTGTCCGGCATTGGCCGCGATGCCCTTTGTGCGCAAATCGGCAGCCAAACGTTGCGCCCTTCTACCCGCTAGCTCCCGGCCTTGGCAAGGGTGCCTCTGGGGCGGCGCCGGGCATTGGAAGCGACGAGCTTGCATCATCAAACCCGGTAGCGGTTAGCCGACGGCGAAGAACATCTCTCGCAGCGCGGGCACTCGTGCGCGGAAATCAGCTTCGGGTTGCTTGTCCCGCGGGCATGGCGGCCGCGCGTACTTCGACAAATTGCCGAGCCGCGCGCGGCGACGGGGCCGGCCTGCCTCGCTTGCCCGTATTGTTCCGCCATGCAATGCTGACGCACCGCAACAACGGGGCAGGGACGGGCAGCGGTGTTTTCGCCGCACTTGCCCGATAACAGCTTGCAACAGCGACGTGTTTGCTTCGGAGCCATCATAATGAAATTCAGGAATATGCTCGGGCTGGTTTGTGCGGCCTCGATTTCGCTTGGCCTCGCGACCGGTGCTTCCGCCGAGGACAAGGTCGTCAAGATCGGTGTGGTGTTTCCGATGAGCGGCAACGCCGCCAGCGCCGGCGTCCACGGCAAGGCCGCGATCGAAGTCGCCATGGACATCATCAACAACGCGCATCCCGAGCTCGGCAACTTTCCGCTGGCGAAAAATGCCGGCCTCGCAGGCCTCGGCGGTGCCAAGATCGAGGCTGTGTTTGCCGACAATCAGGGCAGCCCCGCCACCGGACAGAACCAGGCGCTGCGCCTGATCACGGAAGAGAAGGTCGTCGCGCTCACCGGCGCCTATCAATCCGGCATCACGCTGACGGCAAGCGCGATCGCCGAGAAATACGGCATCCCCTTCGTCAACGGCGAGTCGGTCGCGGCCAACCTGACCGACCGCGGTTTCAAATGGTTCTTCCGCGTCACGCCCATCGCGACCGATTTCGCAAAAGTCTTCTCCGATTTCCTGGCCGACATGAAGGGCCAGGGCGCCAAGGTCGACAGCATCGCACTGGTGCATGACAACACCGAATATGGCACCTCGGTCGCCAATACCATCACCACAACCTTCAAGGAGAAGGGGCTGAACATCGCGCTCGACGTTGCCTACGCATCCAACGCGACCGACGTGCAGAGCCAGGTGTTGCAGCTCAAGGAGAAGAAGCCCGACGTCGTGCTGATGATCTCCTACACTTCGGATGCGATCCTGTTCGCCAAGACCATGCAGGCGCAGGACTACAAGCCGCCGCTTCTGCTTGCCGATGACGCCGGCTATTCCGATCCCTCCTTCATCAAGGCGGTGGGCAAGATCTCGCAAGGCGCGTTCAACCGCTCGTCCTGGAGCGTCGGCCCTGCCGGCTCGCCGACCGCAATCATTGCCGACATGTACAAGAAGAAGAGCGGCGACGAGATGGATGACACCGCCGCGCGGCAGATGCAGGGCTTTCTCGTCCTGGCAGACGCGATCGACCGGGCCGGCTCGACCGATCCGGCGAAAATCCAGGCGGCGCTGAAGGCGACCGACCTGAAGCCGGACCAGCTGATGATCGGCTACAAGGGCGTCAAGTTCGACGACAAGGGCCAGAACATTCTCGCCTCCGGCCGCATCATCCAGCTCCAGGACGGCGAGAACTATGTCGCGGTCTGGCCGAAGGACGGTGCGGAGAAAGCTCCGATCCTGCCTTACAAGGGCTGGTAATCGTCAACGGGCGGGAATGCCAATTCCCGCCCTTCGCTTAGGTGAACCGACGGCAACCTCTTCCTCGCAACGGCGCGCGGCTCCATGTCCTTCTTTCTCGTGCAGGTGATCGTCGCCGGACTTTTGCTCGGGGCCGTTTATGCGCTGTTCTCCTCAGGCCTGACCCTGGTCTGGGGCATGATGAACATCGTCAATTTCGCCCATGGCGATTTCGTCATGCTCGGCATGTATGTGGCCTTCGTGGTGTTCACGCTGTTCGGCGTGGGACCTTTGGCCGGCGCGCCCATAGCGGCGCTGTTGCTCGCGACCGTCGGCGTCATCGTCTATTTCGCCCTGATCCGCCACATCATGAAGGGGCCGATGCTGGCGCAGATCCTCGGCACCTTCGGGCTGGCGCTGCTCTTGCGCTATTCCGTGTTCTGGTGGTTCGGCGCGAATTTCCTGTCGCTGCCGAACAATCTTGTCGGCGGCACCTTCGATATTTTCGGCCTGCGCATCGAGGCCTCGCGACTGCTCGCGGGCGTCGTGGCGCTCCTCGTCACGCTCGGCCTGCATCTGTTGCTGACGCGAACCTCGCTCGGCTCGAAGATGCTGGCGGTGGCCGAAGACTCCACCGCCGCACAGCTGATGGGAATCCGTCCGGACAGCATGCAGGCGATCGCCTGGGCGATCGCGGCCGGCGCCACCGGCCTTGCCGGTGCGCTGATCGCCACCTTCTTCTACATCGTGCCGACGGTCGGCGAGACCCTGGGGATCGTCGCCTTTGTCACGGTTTCGCTCGGCGGCTTCGGCAGCGTGCCCGGCGCGCTCGTCGCAGGACTTATGATCGGCGTCATCGAGTCCGTCTCGGGCTATCTGATCGGCGCGGTCTACAAGGATATCGTGGTCTACGCGCTGTTCCTTGCCTTCCTGTGGTTCCGGCCGCAGGGCCTGATGGGCAAGGCATGATGCGGCGCCTGGTCTGGCTATCGGTCCTGCTGGCGCTCGTGATCGCCTATCCCTTGCTGTTCTCGACGCCGTTCCAGCAGCGGCTCGGCGCGCTGGTGTTGCTCTACGCCATCGCAGCCTCTGCCTGGAATATTGTCGGCGGCTATGCCGGCCAGGTCTCGGTTGGCCATGTCGTGTTCTTCGGCTGCGGCGCCTATGCCGCGATGGGCGCCTATGCGCATTTCGCGCTGTCGCCGATGGTCGGCATTCCCGCGGGCATCGTCATCGCCGTCACCATTGCCGCCATCATTGGCGGGCCGACCTTGCGGCTGTCTGGTCATTATTTCAGCATGGCAACGATCGCCGTTGCCGAACTGTCGCGTTTGATCGTCACCAATACCGAATATCTCGGTGCCGCGGTGGGCTTGAGCGGCCCGACAGTGCCGCGCAACGTGTTCGATCTCTCCTTCGTCTCGGCACTGCCGTACTACTATTTGTTCCTGATCGTGCTCGCGATCACGCTTCTGATCACCTGGTGGATGACCACCAGCCGCATGGGCTTTTACCTGCGCGCGATCAAGGATTCCGAACGCGCGGCGCGCTCGCTCGGCGCGCCGGCGGCCCGCACCAAGCTCTATGCCTACATGCTGAGCGCGGGGCTGACATCGGTCGCGGGCGCGCTCTACGCGATGATGTTCGGCTTTGTCGATCCGGAGTCGGGCCTCGGCATTTTGATTTCGGTGAAGATACTGATCATGGCGGCGCTCGGCGGCGCCGGCCTGTTGTTCGGGCCGCTGGTGGGCGCCGCGATCCTGGTGCCGCTGGAGGAGCTTTCCAACAGCTGGCTCGGCGGCTCGGGCGCGGGGCTCACCTTCGTCCTCTATGGCGCCATGATCGTGCTGATCTCGCGCTTCCAGCCGGGCGGGCTGCTCTCGCTCGCAATCCGGCTCTGGGAGCGGCGCGGCAAGGCATCCGAGGCGGCCATCGCGGCGGAGGCCGGCCATGCTTCTTGAAGCGCGCGATGTCACGAAAACCTTTGGCAGCTTCAAGGCCGTCGATGCCGCCTCCGTCATCCTCGAGCAGGGCGACATCCTCGGTCTGATCGGCCCGAACGGCGCCGGCAAATCCACCTTCTTCAATTGCCTGACCGGCGATCTGCAGACGACCTCGGGCAAGGTGCTGTTCGCGGGGCAGGACATCACCGACTTCACGCCGGAAGCGCGCGCCGGGCTTGGGCTGGCGCGCACGTTCCAGGTGCCGCAGACCTTTGAGGGCATGACGGTGCTGGAGAACGTGATGATCGGCGCGTTCCTGCGCACCTCGCATCGCGCCGAAGCCGAAAGCAAGGCGCGCGCAGTGCTGGAGCGCGTCGGCATGGCGCGGCTTGCCGATGCGCCGGCGCGCTCGCTCGGCACGCCCGGCCGCAAGCGCCTGGAAATCGCCCGCGCGCTCGCCACCGAACCCAAGCTGCTGCTGCTCGATGAAGCCATGGCGGGCCTGACGTTGCGCGAAGTGCAGCTTGCCATCGAGCTCGTGCGCGACATCCATCGCTCCGGCATCACGCTCGTCATCGTCGAGCACATCATGGAAGTCATCATGTCGCTCGCGAGCCGCGTCATGGTGTTCCATCAGGGCAAGGAGATCGCGCGCGGCAGCCCGCGCGAGGTCACCAGCAATCCGGCCGTGATCCAGGCCTATCTCGGCACCCGCGCGGCGAAAGCCGCCGCCGGCCACACCCCGATCGAATTGATGGGCGGACCGGTGACATGAGCGGACCGCTGCTCCGGATCGAGCACCTCGAAGTCCGCTACGGCGATCTGATCGGGGTTTCCGACGTTTCCCTCGAAGTGCCCGAGGGCAGCGTCGTCGCGCTGCTCGGCTCCAACGGCGGCGGCAAGACCACGACGCTGAACGCCATCGCCGGCCTGATCCCCCTGCATGCCGGCTCGATCAGTTTCCGCGGGGAGGAGATCGGCGGCCAGGCCGCCTTTGCCATCGTGCGCAAGGGGCTGGCGTTGTCGCCGGAAGGCTGGCGGCTGTTCGTGCAGCAGAGCGTCGAGAACAACCTGCTGCTCGGCGCAACGCCTCTCCACGACAAGTCCCGCACCGCGACCTTGCTCGAGCGCGTCTACGAATTCTTTCCGCGATTGAAGGAGCGGCGGCTGCAGCGCGCCGGCACCATGTCCGGCGGCGAGCGGCAGATGCTCGCGGTCGGCCGCGCCCTGATGAGCGACCCGAAACTCCTGATGCTCGACGAGCCGTCGCTGGGGCTGGCGCCGGCCGTCGTGGAATCCATGTACGAGACCTTCGGCCGGCTGCACCGCGAAGGTCTGACCATCCTGCTCGCCGAGCAGTCGATCGAGCTCGCCCTGGAAGTCTCCGATTTCGCAACCGTGCTGCAGGTCGGAAAAAGCGTGCTGTCGGGCACCGCCGCGGCACTGGCGCAGGATCCGCAGGTGCAGAAGGCGTATCTCGGTTCGGCCTGAGCTATCATGCGGCGCGAGCGGCGGATCAACCGCCGTCGCAAAACATATCGGGAGGAAGCCATGAGCGCAGGCGAGAAGCCGCCATTCGGCGGCACGATCGGCAAGACCATCGCCGGCTCCACGCCATGGTGGCCGCAAGCGACCAAACCGCCAGCCGGCGCGCCGAATATCCTGGTCGTACTGTTCGACGATGTCGGCTTCTCCGATTTCGGCTGCTACGGCTCGCAAATCAGGACGCCGACCATCGACCGGCTTGCGGCTGAAGGCCTGCGCTACTCCGGCTTCCATACCACGGCGATGTGCTCGACCACGCGCGCGGCGCTGCTGACCGGGCGCAACCATCATTCCGTCGGCGTCGGCTGTCTCGCCAATTTCAATTCCGGCTATCCCGGCTACCGCGGCAAGATCGCGCGCGAGGCGGGGACGCTTGCGGAAATGCTGCGCGCGCACGCCTACCGCAATTACATGATTGGCAAATGGCACGTGACGCCGCTGACCGAGAGCGGCGCCACCGGGCCGTTCGACGGATGGCCGCTCGGCCGCGGCTTCGATCGCTTCTACGGCTTCCTCGATGCCGAGACCGACCAATATGCGCCGGAGCTGGTCTCCGACAACACGCATATTGATCCGCCGGGGACGTACGCTGACGGCTATCACCTGACTTCCGACCTCATCGACCAGGCGATCCGCTTCATCGGCGACCACATTGCCGACCGGCCCGATCTGCCGTGGCTGACCTGGGTCGCGCTCGGCGCCTGTCATGCGCCGCACCAGGCGCCCGCCGACATCATCAAGAGCTATGACGCCCACTTCGCGCATGGCTGGGACGTCGAGCGTGAGCAGCGGCTCGCACGACAGAAGGCGATGGGCCTTGTGCCATCAGATACAAGATTGCCGCCACGCAATGACGGCGTGAAGGCGTGGGCGGACCACAGCGACGACGAGAAGCGCGTCTTCACCCGCCTGCAATCGGCCTTTGCCGGCATGCTCGACCATGCCGACCGGCATCTGACGCGTTTGATTGCCTTCCTCGAAACCGCCGGCGTGCGCGACGACACATTGATCATCGTGATGTCCGACAATGGCGCGAGCCAGGAGGGCGGGCCGCTCGGCTTCATCAATGCGATGGGACCGTACAATCTGCGGCCCGAACCGATCGCCGAGAAAGTCCGCCGCATCGACGACATCGGCGGCCCCGACACCCACTCCAATTTCCCGCATGGCTGGGCGATGGCCTCCAACACGCCGCTTCGCCGCTACAAGCAGAACACCCATGGCGGCGGCATCCGCGATCCCTTCGTGGTGAGCTGGCCGAAGCGGATCGCGGCCAAGGGCGAGCTGCGTCATCAGTTCGTGCATGCCTGCGACCTCGTGCCGACGCTGCTCGACCTCATCGGTATCGACGCGCCGAACGCGATCACGGGCTGTCCGCAAATGCCAATCGAGGGCGAGAGCTTTGCGCGCTCGATCACGGACGCTTCTGTGCCGTCGAAATCGTCGCCGCAATATTTCGAGATGTTCGGCCACCGCGGCATCTGGCATCAGGGCTGGAAGGCGGTCGCCTTTCATCCCTCCGGCACGCCGTTCGAGAACGACAAATGGGAGCTGTTCCATCTCGACCGCGATTTCTCCGAAACCGACAATCTCGCCGAGAAGGAGCCGGAGCGTCTCGCCGACATGATCAAGCTGTGGTGGAGCGAGGCCGAGAAGCACAACGTGCTGCCGCTCGACGATCGTTTCGGCCCGCGCTTTGCCGAGAATGCCGCGCGTTTCCACGGCGCGCGGCACCAGTTCACCTTCCACGCCGGCATGGGCCATGTGCCGACCGACGTCGCGCCCGACGTGCGCAGCCGCAGCTACACCATCGAGGCGCATGTCGAGATCGCAGATGGCGGCGCCGAGGGCGTCTTGATCGCGCATGGCGACGCGACATCAGGCTACAGCCTCTACATCAAGGACGGCCATCTCGTGCACGATCTCAATATCGGCGGCGGCCACGAGATCCTGCGCTCGGATCGCAGGATCGCGCCGGGGGCGCATCGGCTGGGCCTGCATGTCGAGCGGCTGGTGCGCACCGAGCCGCCGGCCAAGGGTGCGCGCACGGGATTTAGCGCCTACACTCTATTGATCGACGGCGAGGCCGCAGGCGCCATGCAGACGCAACTCGCCTTCCACAATTTCATCTCATGGTCGGGTCTCGACATCGGCCGCGATCGCGGCAGCCCGGTGTCGCATTACGAGGCGCCGTTCGAATTCACAGGAAAACTCAACCGCGTCACCGTGAAGATGCATGACGACCAGAAGCTCGACGGCGAAGGCGTCGGCAACGCGCAGATGGCCAGGCAGTAACCAAAGTCAGGTCACTCGGCGGCTTGCTTGACCGAGCCGTGGTCGTCGCCCGCATCGGCGTCGTCGGCCTTCGAGCGGCCCCAGCCCGCGAACGCGTTGGAGAGCTTGTCGAGATAGAGATAGATCACCGGCGTCGTGAACAGCGTCAGCGCTTGGCTGACGATGAGGCCGCCGACCATGGCATAGCCGAGCGGCTGGCGGATTTCCGAACCTGTGCCGGTGCCGAGCATCAGCGGCACGCCGCCGAGCATCGCCGCCATGGTCGTCATCATGATCGGGCGGAAGCGCAGGATCGCCGCCTTCCGGATCGATTGCTCCGGCGTCATGTGCTCATCGCGCTCGGCGGCTATGGCGAAGTCGACCATCATGATGCCGTTCTTCTTCACGATGCCGATCAAGAGGATGATGCCGATCAGCGCAATCAGGCTGAAGTCGTACCCGAACGCCATCAGGATCGCGAGCGCGCCGACGCCGGCCGACGGCAGCGTCGAGAGAATGGTGATCGGGTGGATGTAGCTCTCGTAGAGAATGCCGAGGATCAGGTAGACCACGACCAGCGCCGCGAGGATCAGGAGCGGCACGGTGCCGAGCGACTGCTGGAACGCCTGCGCGGTGCCCTGGAAGCTCGAATTGAGCGTCGGCGGCGCGCCGAGCTCGTTCATGGCCTTCTGCACGGCCTCGGTTGCCTGTCCAAGCGCCACGCCCTGGCCAAGGTTGAAGCTGATGGTGATCGCCGGGAATTGTCCCTGGTGGCTGATCGACAGCGGCCGGACGGGATCGCTGGTCCAGCTCGCGAAGGTCGAGAGCGGCACCTGGTCGCCCGTGGTCGGCGAGCGGACATAGATCTTGTTCAGGGTGTCGAGGTTGCCCTGCAGCTCGGGCAGGATCTCCAGGATCACGTGATAGGAGTTGAGCTGGGTGAAGTATTGCGTGACCTGGCGCTGGCCGAAGGAGTCATAAAGGGTGTCGTCGATCAGCTGCGGGGTGATGCCGTAGCGCGAGGCGGTGTCGCGGTTGATACTGAGCTGCAGCGTGGTGCCCCGGGTCTGCTGGTCGGTCGCGACGTCGCGCAGTTGCGGCAGCGTCTGCATCTTGGCCAGAATCTTCGGCGCCCATTCATTGAGCTCGGCCAGATTGGCGTCCTGCAGCGTGAATTCGAACTGGGTACGGGTGGGGCGGCCGCCGAGGCGGACGTCCTGCGCTGCCTGCATATAGAGGTTTGCGCCCTCGACCTTGGCCAGTTTCGGCCGCAGCCGCGCGATGATCTGCTGGGCGGAAGCCTCGCGTTCGCTGCGCGGTTTCAGGGTGATGAATAGATTCCCGTTATTGCCGGCTCGTCCGCTGCCCCCGATCGCCATTGCGACGGTCGCGACGTCCGGATCCTCCATCACGATCTTGCTGAGCGCCTCCTGGCGGCTCTTCATCGCCTGGAAGGAAATGTCCTGCGAAGCTTCCGAGGTTGCGGTGATCAGGCCGTTGTCCTGTTGCGGGAAGAATCCCTTCGGGATGATCAGGAACAGGTAGACCGACAGGGCGAGCGTCGCGAAGAAGATCACGAGCGTGGTCCGCTTCCAGCTCAGCGCGACATCGAGGCCGCGTTCATAGCCACGCAGCATCGCGTCGAAGGCGCGCTCGCTCAGCTGATAGAGCCTGCCGTGCTTGGTTTCGTGATGCGAACGCAGGAAGCGCGAGGCCATCATCGGCGTCAGCGTCAGCGACACGATCATGGAGACGAAGATGGTCATCGCCAGCACCACCGCGAATTCGCGGAACAGACGGCCAATGATGCCGCCCATCAGCAGCAGCGGGATCAGCACCGCGACAAGTGAAATGCTGATCGAGACGATGGTGAATCCGATTTCACTCGCGCCCTTGAAGGCGGCTACCATCGGCCTCTCGCCTTCCTCGATGTAGCGCGAGATGTTTTCCAGCATCACGATGGCGTCGTCGACCACGAAACCCACCGCAATCGTGAGCGCCATCAGCGACAGATTGTCGAGCGTGTAGCCGAATACCCACATCAACGCGCAGGCACCTAACAGCGCCAGCGGCACGGTCACGGTCGGGATCACGGTCGCCCAGAAGCTGCGCAGGAACACGAAGATGACCATGACCACGAGGAAGATGGTCAACATCAGCGTGAACTGCACGTCCTCGACCGCGGCGCGGATGGTCTGGGTGCGGTCGGAGATGATCTGGATCTTGATCGCGGGCGGAATCGCGGCCACCAACCGCGGCAACAGCGATTTGATCTTGTCGACGGTCTCGATGACGTTGGCGCCCGGCTGCTTGAACACCACCAGGAATACGCCGCGCTGGCCATTGGCCCACGCCGCCTGCTTGGCGTCCTCAGGCCCGGTCACCGCCCGGCCGATGTCGCGAATCCGCAATGGTCCGCCGTTGCGGTAGGCGATGATGACGTCGTTCCATTTGTCGGCGTCGAGCAACTGGTCGTTGGCGTAGATGGTGTAGGCGCGCTTCTCGCCGTCGATATTGCCTTTCGGACTGTCGACGGTGGTAATGGCGATCTGGCTGCGGATGTCCTCCAGCGACAGGCCCTTGGCGACGAGTTTTGCCGGATCGACCTGGACGCGGATCGATGGTTTCTGCTGGCCGGCGATGAAAACCTGAGCGACACCGGAAATCTGGCTGATCTGCTGGGCGAGGTTGGTGTCGGAGGCATCACTGACCGCGGTCAACGGCAGGGTCTCGGAGGTCGCCGACAGGATCAGGATCGGCGCGTCCGCCGGATTGACCTTGCGATAGGTCGGCGGCGAAGGAAGGTTCTTTGGCAGCTGTCCGCTCGCAGCGTTGATGGCGCCCTGCACGTCGTTGGCGGCGCCGTCGATGTTGCGGTTGAGATCGAACTGGATCGTGACCGAGGCGGTGCCGAGATAACTGGTCGACGTCATCTGCGCGATGCCAGGGATCTGCGCGAATTGCCGCTCCAGCGGCTGCGCCACCGAGGAGGCCATGGTCTCCGGGCTCGCGCCCGGCAGCGACGCGGTGATCTGGATGGTCGGGAAGTCGACCTGCGGCAGCGGTGCGACCGGCAGTTGCGGATAGGCGACAAGACCGACGAACAGGATGCCCGCCATCAGCAGCGAGGTGCCGATCGGGTAGCGAATGAAGGGGGCCGATATGCCCTCTCCCTTGACGCCGGTCTGGGCGTTCATTCCGGTTTGACCTTGTCTGGCGCAGAGCCCGAGCTTGCTACCGCCGTGGTGATCAGCGAACCCGGCTGGACCTTGAACTGCCCGCCCGTGATCACCCGTTCCCCCGGCTTCAGCCCTTCATCGACCACCGACCGTCCGTCGATCGACTGGCTGACCTTGACCTTGCGCATCTCCGCCTTGTTGTCCGCCGTCACGGCATAGGCGTAGAGACCGTTGGTGCCGTGCTGGATCGCGTCGTCAGGGACCACGGTCGCATCCTTCAGCGTCTTCACCAGCAGCCGTGTCGAAACCGACTGGCCCGGCCACAGCGCATGGTTCTTGTTGTCGAACACCGCCTTCAGCCGAATAGTCCCGCTGGTCGTGTCAACCTGATTGTTGATTACCGCAAGCTGGCCTTCCGCGAGCGGCTTCTTGCCGTCGGTGGTGATCGCAATCGTCTTGAGCGGGGCCACTTTCTGGGCCTCGCTGATATAGGGCAGCTGCTCTTCCGGCGCGGTGAAAATCACGGTAATCGGCTCGATCTGCGTCACCGTCACGATGCCCGTTGCGCTCGAGGCGTTGACGATGTTGCCGAGGTCGACCTGGCGCAGTCCGACCACGCCCGAGATCGGCGACTTCACCTGGGTGTAGTCGAGCTGGGTCTGGGCGTTGGAAATCGCCGCCTCGTCGGCCGCGATCTGCGCGGTCAGTTGGGCGACGGTAGAGCGCTGGGTGTCGGTCTGCTGGCGCGTGGCGAACTCGCCGAGCTTGGTGTAGCGCTGCAGGTCGAGATTGGCGTTGGCGAGGTTCGCCTCATCCTGGGTTTTCTTGGCCTTGGCCTGATCGAGCGCCGCCTGGAACGGCCGCGGATCGATCTCGGCCAACAGATCGCCCTGTTTTACCGTTTGGCCTTCCTGGAATGCGATCTTGTCGATCTGGCCGTCGACGCGGGTCCGCACAACTACGGTGTTGAAGGCTTGAACCGTGCCTAAGCTCGTGAGGTAGACCGGAAAGTCCGCCTGCTGCACTTGCGCAACGCTGACGGGAATGGCGGGCCGGCGCGCGGCCGCCTTCTGGGCAGCCTCCGCCTTGGCCTGCACTTCAGGGCCGTAATATCGGTGCCAGCCGTAATAGCCGGCGGCGGCGACAACCGCGATCAACAAAATCCATCGGATCGTCCGCTTCATGTTGGCCCGTTCGCCCTGACAGAAAAAGAATAGCGGGTCTTCAAAACCGTTCCCAGCATGCACAGCTATAATATGCATGCAATTAATGTGTAAACACACTATAGCTTGAGAATCCTAAACATTTGGCAAGCTTTAGAGGGACTAACCAGGGCATGTCGCTCGACCTGAAACGCCAGCTGGTTGCGCAGCTCGTAGAGAGTTCGAGACTGCTGCGCAATTATATCGATCATCGCGCGAAAAGTCGTGGGACAACGCGCGCGCAGTGGATCGTTCTTTTCAGGTTGCGCCAGCAGGAGGGCCTGTCCCAGGTCGATCTGGCCGACGTGCTCGAGCTGCAGCCGATCTCGCTGGTGCGGCTCCTTGATCGTCTTGTTGAACATGGTCTGCTCGAGCGCCGGCACGATCCGAAGGACCGTCGCGCCAATCGTCTGTTCCTCACAGAAAGCGGCAGGCAGCTCGTCGATGATCTCGACAGCCTGCGCGATGCGATCGCAACCGATGTGCTGCATGACCTGCCGGACGACGCCATCAAGACCAGCCTTTCCACGCTGCACGAGATCAAGGACCGCATCAAGGCGCTGTCCGATCCGCCCGACCACATCGCGGCGAAGTAAATCGCGCGCGAAGTTCGCCCGCTGCGCGCATCTCGCGAACGCTTCTAATAACATTTCCAAATCCGGCTGCGTTGCGCGGCGGATGTCGCTCGTTCATACGACCGCGACCAATGGGGAGCGGGTGATGGACGAGCTGAACGGAAAGATGATCGCGTGCCAGATCCTGATCACTGGATTGATTGCGCGCGTCGCCAACGACCAGCGCGATCCCTTGCGATTTCTCACCGACTTCCGCGACGAGATCCGCGCGGTCGTGAAGGGCGTCAATATCGCTGGAATGGAGAACAGCGATCGTGTGCGCTACGTCGCGCAGCAGACGGTCGACGAGTTGTTCTCGCTGATGAAACCGCCAAGCAGTGATTGAACGGCCGGCAACCGATGCGAGAGAAATCGGTATCTGATGCGGGTTTTTTTGGAACGCTTACAAGGATTCTTTAGAACGCTTTCAATCTCGATTTTAGAATTGCTTTGATCTGGAAATATTCAAGTGCCTCAGGGGTCGCCGTCGCGTTGACCCTGAATTTTTAGCCCGATACCAAACTCTCATCGCTCGCTGCTTGGGGATGAGCGATCAAGAAAAATTTCCAAGAGAAATTTCCAACAAGATTTCCAGGTCATGGGGCGTGTAGAAAAATGGGGCATGCAGTAGCACCGCGATCGCTGCGTTCGTTCGCCGCGATCAATCGCATCGAAGCGGATTTCGATTATTACTCCGGCAGGAAGGTCTCGGCGGTTGCCGGCCTCATCGCCGTGGCGTCGGTCGGAGCCGCCGAAGCGCAGCAATCGACCAACCTCCCGCCTGTCAACGTCGATGCCCCGACGGCTCGCCCGCGTCCTGCTGCCTCCAAGCCGACGCCGGATCAGGTTCGCGCGCGCGATGCTCTCCGCCGCGCGGCCCGGCGGGCGCAGCCGCAGCAGGCTGCGCCCGTGCCGTTTCCCAATGCGGGTGAATTGCGCGCCGACCGCAACCCCTATGCGGATGCCGCCGCGCCCTACAAGGTCGATCACTTGCAGGCATCCGGCAAGTTTCCGGAGCCGCTGCTCAACACGCCGAAGACGGTAACGGTGCTGAGCAAGGAGGTGCTGGAAGACAAGAACGCGACCACGCTGAAGCAGGCGATCCTGTCGACCGCCGGCGTGACGCTCGGGACCGGGGAGGGCGGCAACGCCTTCGGCGACCGCTTTTTCATCCGCGGTTTTGACGTCCGCAACGACGTCTTCATCGACGGTGTGCGTGATTCCGGCGTCAGCGTGCGTGAAAACTTCTTCACCGAGCAGGTCGAGATCCTGCGCAGGCCGGCTTCATCCTTTGCCGGCCGCGGTACCGCCGGCGGCGCGATCAACATCGTGACCAAGCAGGCGACGACCGAGAAGAGTTTCTACAACATGGACACCACGCTCGGCACCGACGCCACCAAGCGGGTGACGCTCGACGTCAACCAGGTGATCAGGCCGACGCTCGCGCTTCGCGCCGGCGGCCTGTTCCAGGACGCCAATGTGGCGGGGCGCAACTACGTCACCGACGATCGCAACGGCGGTTTCGTCGCGGCAACCTGGAAGCCGGTCGATGCGGTGAAGATCACCGGCAACTACATCCACACCGAGCTGACCGGCATCCCGGATTTCGGCGTGCCGTATTACCGGCCGAGCACGGCGTCGACCGCCGGCGGCCCTTTCCCGGATTTCGGCGCCAATCGCAACAATTTCTACGGTTTCGTCAACCGCGACTTCTTCCGCACCGGGCAGGATATCGGCACCATCAATGCCGAGCTGCAGATCACGCCCGACCTGCTTATCACCAACAAGATCAGGGACTCGCGCTCGACCCAGAACTACATCGGAACACTGCCCGAAGCGCCCGTTATCGCCAACCCGCTGTCGGCCTCCACCCTCAGCGCCAACCCGCAGAGCCGCCTGCAGATCACCGACGTGCTCGCCAACCAGACGGAAGCGACCTACAAGTTCAACGATGGCATCGGCTTCAAGCACACGGCGCTCGCGGGCGTGGAGCTCGATCGCGAGACCTCATCGATCGACAGATATGTCGGGCTCAGTTCCGAGGCGGTCGGTCCCGGCGCCTTCAGCGGCACCGGATCGCTGTCCAAGGTCAGCGTGTTCGCTCCGCAATATGCCCTGATACCATTCACATCGTCACCGGCGCTGGCGGGATTGCCGACCAAGATCGCGATCGACACCAGGAGCGGTTATGTCCTCGATACCGCGAACTACCGCGATCTCGTGATCCTGAACGGCGGCGTTCGCTACGACGATTACAACATCAACACGTCGGGCTATGGCACGGTGAACGGCAAGAGCACGTTCGGCCAGCAGCAGGCCGAGTTCGGGATTCCGAACTTCAACCTTGGCCTGACGCTCAAGCCGCTGCCGAACGGCAGCGTCTATGTGGCCTATGCGACGTCAGCGAACCCGGTCGGCGCCGAATTCGACGGCACCAGTACGGCGTATGGCGGCCTCTCGCCTGTTCTCAACGGCGCCTCGAACCAGATTTTTGGGCCGGAGAAGAACAAGGCGATCGAACTCGGCACCAAGTGGGAGCTGTTCGATCGTCACCTGCTGCTGACGGCCGCGCTGTTTCAGACCAACAAGGACAATGCGCGCGAGTCGCAGAACGTCACCGCCGCAACGGCGACCGCCACCTGTCCCTATCCCATCACCGTTCCTGCGACGACCGGCACGGTATCCTGCATCACCGCAGGCGCCGCGTATTACGTCCGCGGCATCGATCTCGGCGTCGGCGGCAAGATCACCGACAAATGGAGCATCTTCGGCGGGCTGGTGTTGATGCAGTCGGAAGTCACGAAGTCGCTGGCGCCCTCGCCAAACCAGGTGCTTTACCCCACCAATGTCGGTCGGCCGCTCGCCAACGTGGCACATCAATCCTTCAGCCTCCTCACCAAATATCAGCTCACCGATGTCTGGGAGATCGGCGGGCAGGCGGTGTACCGCTCGAAGATCTATGGCGGCACCTTGCTTGCGGCGAACCAGGGCACCTCGATCCCGAGCTACTGGCGGTTCGACACCTTTGTCGAAGCGAAGATCGACAAGAACTGGAAGGTCAAGCTGTTCGTCAACAACATCTTCGACAAGCGCTATTACGACGCACTGTACCAGAGCGCAGCACCGTTCGTGCTGGAGGCGCCGGGCCGCGCCGCCTATCTGGTGCTGTCGGCGCGCTACTGATGCTGGTTTGCGTCCCCAATGTTTTGAGCAAGGCGGATGTGGCGGATTTCCGCCGCATCATGGATGCAAGCGATTGGGAAGACGGCCGCACCACCGCCGGCGCGCAGTCGGCGCTGGTGAAGCGCAACGAGCAATTGCCGCCCGACAGCGAGGTCGCGCGAAAACTCGGCAACCGCATCGTTTCGGCGCTGACGGCCAATCCGCGATTCCTGTCGGCGGCGATCCCGCTGCATATCTTCCCGCCGCTGTTCAACCGCTATGCCGCCACCGACGGCCATCATTTCGGCATCCATGTCGACAACGCCGTGCGCGGCGACCGTCTCACCGGCTTGCGCATCCGCACCGATCTGTCGGTGACGCTGTTCCTGTCGGAGCCCGACGAATATGAGGGCGGCGAGCTGGTGATCGAGGACACCTATGGTTCGCATGAGGTCAAATTGCCGGCCGGCGATCTCGTGCTCTATCCCGCCTCCAGCCTGCATCTGGTGACGCCGGTCACGCGCGGCGCGCGGGTGGCGTCGTTCTTCTGGCTGCAGAGCATGATCCGCGACGCCCAGGCCCGCAGCCTGATCTTCGATCTCGACAATTCGATCCAGTCGCTGGTCGAGCGGCTCGGTCGCGACGATCCCGAGACGGTGAAACTCACCGGCGTCTACCACAACCTCATCCGCCACTGGGCGGAAGTGTAGTTTAGACTTCTTCCAATTCCAGTCTGCCGAATTAGACCTTTTCCAATTCCAGATTGATCGATTCCAACGCGATGTGGCCCGCGATCCATTGCCGCGCTCTCAAAAATCTTCGATCAATTCAAACCGCGCGATCAGGAATGACGGCGATCGGCACGGGTTCTCGTGTTCGGTATCCGCATCGTCGATGCGGAAGAGTTTAGAACGGTTTTAAGGGCGACATGATGGGTAGGGCAGGCGAGGCGCGATCGATCGCAACGGTCGGCGCGCGCAATCGGACGACGAAGATTTCGAGGACAACGATTCCTGCTTGCCGCAAGCAGGATCGCGATGGTTGCAATGCTCGGCGCACTCGCGGCTCCTGTGCCGCTCCATGCGCAGACGGCAGCCGCCGAGGCGCAGCCTCAGCCGGGCGCGCAATTGCCGCCGGTCAATGTCGCTGCTCCCGAAACGCAGCGCGCAGCCCGTCCGACCGCGCCGTCAAAGCGCGCCGATCGCAGTGGCCCGCAGCGGCAGCGGCAACAGGCCGCGCATCAGACCGAGCAGGCGCCACCGGCGCCGAAGGCGTTTGGCCCGACGTATGACGCACGTACCGGCACGGTCGGCTATTATACGAACAGCACCTCGGTGGCGACCAAGACCAACACGCCGCTGGTCAATATTCCGCAGTCGATCAGCGTCATCACCAAGGATTTCATCAGCGACCAGGGCCAACAGAACCTCACCGACGTGACACGCTACGTTCCCGGCGTCGCCGTGCACCAGGGCGAGGGCAATCGCGACGAATTGGTGATCCGCGGCGTCGATTCCAGCGCGAATTTTTACGTCAACGGCTTCCGCGACGATGTGCAGTATTTCCGCGACATCTACAACACGCAGAGCATCGAGCTGCTGAAGGGACCTTCGGCGATCACCTTCGGCCGCGCCTCGGGCGGCGGCCTCCTCAACCGCACGCTCAAGCAAGCCGACGGCACCCGTGTCTATGAGGCGACCGCGCAGACCGGCTCCTGGGGCGATCGGCGCGTCACGCTGGATGCGGGGCAAGCGATCAACGAAAACGTCGCCGCGCGGCTCAACGTGTTCTACGAAGGCGCCGACGCCTTCCGTGATTTCAACCATCTCGAGCGTTACGGCATCAATCCCACGGTCACGCTCGCGCCTGACGACAACACCAAGGTCCGGCTGTCCTACGAATATTTCCACGACGATCGCACCTCCGATCGCGGCAATCCCTCGCAGGTCTTGGTTGATGGCCCCTCGCGCTTCAACCCGACGACGCCCTTCGCTCCGAACGGGGACTATTCCGTCTTCTTCGGCAGCCCAAGCCTGAACAAGGCCATCACCACCGTGCAGACCGGGATGGCCATCATCGACCATGATTTCAACAATGGGCTGACGGTCAGGAATGGCACCATTGTCGCCGACTACAAGAAATTCTACCAGAACGTCTACCCTGCGAACGGCCCGCTGTCGGGCGGGGTAAACCCCGCCGACACCGCCTTCAATCTGGGCGCCTACAACCACCAGACCGATCGCGATAACGTCTTCAATCAGACCGATTTCGTCTACAAGACCTGGGTCGGCGCGTTCCATCACACGCTCGGATTCGGTACCGATTTCGGCCGGCAGACCGGCGTCGATATCCGCAATACCGGTGTTTTCCCGAACGGCACGCCGACCGGGATCAATACCATCACCATGAATCCTTTTGCGCCGACCTATTTCGGGCCGGTGACCTTCGTCCACCATTTCACCACCACCAACAACGGCGACGGTGTCACGGCGGCGGATTCCAACAGCAAGTACGCCCTGAACGTTCAGTCCGGCTATTTCCGCGACACCATCGAGATCTCGCGTGGCCTGCAACTGATCGGCGCCGTGCGCTACGACCGCTTCGACATGTCGGCGCTAGACATGAACACCAATATCCAGCGTGCGCGGCTCGACAATCTGGTCTCGCCGGCGGCCGCCGTGATCGTCAAGCCAAGGGAAAACCTCTCGATTTACGGCGCCTACAGCATTTCCTATCTGCCCTCGACGGGCGACCAGTTCAGCTCGCTTACGCCCTTCACTCAGCTCCTGCCGCCGCAGGAATTCGAGAACAAGGAAGCCGGGCTGAAGTGGAACATCAATCCCAAGCTCCTGCTGCAAACCGCGATCTACCAGCTCGATCGCACCAACCAGCCGATCCCGGCGCCGCAAGGCGGCGGCCTACTCATTCCAAATGGCGCGACCACTGTCCGCGGCTTCGAGATCAGCCTCAACGGCTACGTCACCGACTACTGGCAATCGCAACTCGGCTACGCCTATACCGACGCCCGCATCGCCAAGGATCTCACGGCGACCACTGTCGCGCTGCCGATCCTGGCCGGCAACCGCGTGCAGCTGGTGCCTTACAACCAGATAGCCTGGTGGAACAAGTTCAAGTTCACGGAGATGTGGAGCGCGGGCGTCGGCGTCATTTATTTCGGCGATTCCTTTGCCAACAGCGACGACACGGTCCGCCTGCCGGGCTTCGTCCGCATCGATGCGGGCCTCTACGCGAATATCGACCAGAACTGGAAGGCGCAGCTCACGGTCGAGAATCTCTTCAACACGAACTATTGGGCCTCCGCCGACGGCGACAACAACATTTCGCCGGGGCAGGGGCGCACCGTTCGTCTGAAGGCCATGTACAGGTTCTAGAGATGTGCCAACTTAGAGTGGTTCTGGTTCAACCGGAACGAAATCGGCTCTAAACTATCCCCATATCGAGATGGACCAGGGCTTGATGCGCGCTTCGGGAATTTTCCCGACCGGCGCGCCTCAAAACCTTTTGTCCTCTCCTGCCCGGAATTGACCTTGAACGGCCGGAATTTCAGGCATAACGACGGGCGTGTCGGCCGGAGACAGGGCGCTAATGTTTAGAACCATTCTCAAATCGGCGGCGGTGGCGGCTCTCTTGTCGCTGGCCCCGGCTGCTTTCGCCCAGCAAAACGCCGCGCCCGCCCAGCAGGCCGCGCCTGCGGCAAGCCAGCAAGCTCCGCAAGGCGCGCCGCTGCCGGTCGCCACCGCAGCGCAAGCCCCGGCTGCGCGCGCGACCGCTCAGCCTGCACCGGCCGAGGCTTCCGCCGACAACACCAGCTCGTCCGCAAGGCCGGTCACGCTGCAGGTGCCGCGCGAATTGTCGCCGTGGTCGATGTTCATGTCCGCCGATATCATCGTGAAGGCGGTAATGATCGGTCTCGCCTTTGCCTCGCTCGTGACCTGGACCGTCTTCATCGCCAAGTCCATCGAGCTTGCCGGGGCCCAGCGCAAGCTGAAGTCGGCGCTCAGGAAGGTCGAGGACGCCCGCTCGCTCGCCGAGGCGCAGATGGCGCTGGGCAAGAAGACCGGCGTGCTGTCGTCGTTCCTGGCGGCTGCCATCCATGAGGCGCGGCTGTCGGCCGGCATCGCCTCCGATACCGGCATCAAGGAGCGCGCCGCGTCGAGCTTTGCGGAAATTTCGCGCGCGGCGGCGCGCCGCATCCGGTTCGGCATGGGCGTGCTCGCCACCATCGGCGCGACCTCGCCGTTTGTCGGCCTGTTCGGCACGGTGTGGGGCATCATGAACAGCTTCATCGGCATTTCGAAGTCGCAGACGACCAATCTCGCCGTCGTCGCGCCCGGCATCGCCGAAGCGCTGCTTGCGACCGCGATTGGCCTGGTGGCCGCGATCCCCGCGGTCATCATCTACAACCATTTTGCGCGCGGCACGAAGACCTATCTCGAACTGGTCAGCCGCGCCTCGGGCGCGGCGGCGCGGCTGTTGTCGCGCGACCTCGACCGCGTCAACAGCGGCGTGATGCATTCGCGCGCGGCGGAGTAGGGCGAGCGGAGTAGAACCATGGGCGCTTCGATCGCGGAAGGCGGGTTTGACGACGACGAGGAGTTCGCGGAAGCGCACGAAATCAACGTCACGCCCTTCATCGACGTCATGCTGGTGCTGCTCATCATCTTCATGGTGGCGGCGCCGCTGTCGACCGTCGATCTGCCGGTCGACCTGCCGACCACGAGTGCGACGCCGATCAAGCGTCCGGACAAGCCGACCTATCTCACCATCAAGTCCGACCTGACGCTGGCGATCGGGGAAAATCCGGTCAAGCGGCCCGATCTAATTGTTGCGCTCGACGCTGTCCCCAATCTCGGCAAGGACAATCCCATTTTCCTCCGTGCTGACCGCTCGGTGCCCTATGGCGAACTGATCGGGCTGATGGAATTGCTGCGCCAGGGCGGCTACAACAAATACAAGCTGGTTACTCTCGAGGGCGCGCCTGCGACGGCGACACCGCCGGACGCCGCTGCAAAACCCTGATGGACGGCGATGTCTGACAGCGAGTTCGAACAGGCACCGCCGCGGCGGTTGTGGATTTTGGCGGCCTGCGCCGCGCTCGCGCTGCATCTCGGCGGCGCGGCGCTGGCGGTCACGCATCTGCAGCCCCGCTATGACGACGAGGGGCTGGGCGCCAATACCGACGAGTTTGCCGTCGAGATGGTCTCGCCGAAGGTCGAGGACGACAATCTGCCGCCAGGGCCGGACACCGACGCGCAGCAGGCCTCGCAGCAGCAGGTCGAGCAGAAGGCCGAGCTCAAGCAGACCGACCTTCCCCAGGAGAAGCCGACCGAAACCGACGAAGCCGACCGCGCCGTGGCGCCCAACAAGACCGAGAAGCCGACGGAAGAGGATCCGAAGGTCGCTGCCGTTCAGACCGAGGCCGCACCGGAGCAGCAGGCCTCGGAAGCGACCTCACGCCAGACCCTGGACCCCGATGCGCCCAATGCCGATATCGCCAAGGCGCCGAACCCTCACGGACTTGGCAAGGACAAGAGGAAGCTCACGGAGGAATGGGGCAAGAAGATCTCTGCCACCTTCGAACTGCACAAGAAATATCCGCCGAACCAAAGGAAGGCCACCACCGTGAAGGTGGCGATCGTGCTCAACCGTCGCGGCAATGTGGTGGCGGCCAATGTCGTCGCCTCCTCGGGCGATGCCGTCTTCGACAAGGAAGCGATCGCGATGATCCACCGCTCCGACCCGGTGCCGCTGCCGCCGGCGGGACTTACCGACGAGCAGTACAGCTTCAACCTCGATGTGAATTTCACCAGGCCGCGATAGACACGCTGTTGTCATGGCCGGGCTTGACCCGGCCATCCATCACTAATCAAGAGCGGCTTCATCTTTCGATGGATGCCCGGGTCAAGCCCGGGCATGACGAACCGAGATTTTCAGCTCTTCTTCACCATCGGGCAGACGCTCTTTTCCAGCGGCAGGAAGGCTTCGTCCGCCGGGATGGTCGCGATCAGCTTGTAATAGTCCCAGGGATATTTCGATTCCGAGGGCTTCTTCACCTCGAACAGATAGGCCGGGTGGATCTTGCGGCCGTCGGCGCGGATCGAGCCCTTGCCGAACAGGGGATCGTCGGTCGGCATTTCCTTCATCTTGGCGACCACCGCGCGGCCGTCATGCGGATTGCCGCCGAGCGCTTCCAGCGCCTTGAAGTAATGGATCAGCGATGAATAGACGCCGGCCTGCACCATGGTCGGCGGGTTCTTCTTGAACCGCTCCATGAAGCGCTTGGAGAACGCACGGGTCTGGTCGTTCATGTCCCAGTAGAAGGTTTCCGTGAAGTTCAGGCCCTGCGCGACGTTGAGGCCGAGCGCGTTCACGTCGGTCAGGAACATCAGCATGCCCGCAAGCTTCTGGCCGCCGGCGACGATACCGAATTCGGCGGCCTGCTTGATCGCGTTGGTGGTGTCGCCGCCGGCATTCGCAAGCCCGACGATCTTGGCCTTCGAGGACTGCGCCTGCAGCAGGAAGGAGGAGAAGTCGGCATTGTTGAGCGGATGTTTGACGCTGCCCAGCACCTTGCCGCCATTGGCGGTGACGACGGCCGCGGTGTCGCGCTCCAGCGCCTGGCCGAAGGCGTAGTCGGCGGTCAGGAAGAACCAGGTGTCGCCGCCGGATTTCACCAGCGCCTTGCCGGTGCCGTTGGCAAGCATGTAGGTGTCGTAGACCCAATGCACGGTGTTGGGCGAGCACTGCGATCCCGTGAGATCGGATGACGCCGAACCGGAATTGAGGTTGACGACGTTCTTCTCCTTGGCAAGGTTTGCGATCGCAAGTCCTACGCCGGAAGAGGCGAGATCGACGAACACGTCGACCTTCTCGACGTCGATCCACTGCTTGCCGATATTGACGCCGACATCCGGCTTGTTCTGGTGATCGGCCGAGATCACGTCGATCTTCCAGCCCTTGGCGAGCAAGCCGGAATCCTCGATCGCCATCTGCGCGGCAACCGTGGAACCCGGGCCGCCGATATCCTGATAAAGCCCGGACTGGTCGCCGAGCGAGCCGACCTTGACCACCTTGTCCATGGTTTGCGCAGATGCGCCTGCCGCAAACACGACGCTCGCCGTCATCAACAGCGCAGCAATTGACCGCTTCATTTCCCCTCCAATACGATTTTGAAGCGCCACTATGCCCGGCATTGACCACGCTGCCTAGGGAGCAGCGGATGTGGCCGAAACGCCTTTTCAATCTGGGAGATATGCGCTCTCGCTAGCGCATGATCCGGAAAAGTGTGTAGCGGTTTTTCCGAAAAGATCATGCGCAAACAAGAATCTGGAGCGCGATGACGATCTATCCTGGTCTCATCGCGCTCTAGAGAACGCCGCAACCGCTATCGCCAGAAAAAGCGGATGCCGACATAGACCACGACCAGGCAGGCGAAGATCAGCGCCACCGGCAGCTGCGGCTTGCCGTTCGGCCCGAAGGTGGATTGCGGTTTCGGCTTGGGGGCAGGACGGCGGAACGCGGTGACGTTGTCGGCCACCGGCTCGTTCTGGCGCTGCGGCCGGACGTCGGGCGGGGCGCCGACGCCGCCCATCTCCGCATAATAGGCCTTGTAGAGCAGCTGGATGGTGGCTTCGGTGGCGTCGCCTTCCGGCATTTCGCCGAGCAGCTTCCTGTAGCTCGCGAGGAAGTTCTGGGCTTCCTCCGGCAGCGCGGAGGCGCCATTGAGCTTGGCCATCATCTTCCAGGTCGCAAAGTCCGCGCGCGCCCTGGTATCGGCACGTCGCGCAATCAACATATCCGCAGCCTTGACCAAGAGCCCCTCGGGTCGTTTTCGCCCTTGCGATTAGGCGTTACCGGTTAAAAAGAGAATGAATCCAATGATAGCGCCAGTCGCTTTCCGCATTATTGCAGAAATAACATCAAGATTGAGACCGAACTGCGAACCTGCAAGCGGCAGCAGGATCAAAATCGCAATCAGGATCAGCATCCCGAACGGTTCCAGCCGGGCAAGGGGCATGGCGAGAGGCCGCGGCAGGATGCCCACAGCTACCCGGCCACCGTCCAGCGGCGGTATCGGCATCATGTTGAAGACCGCCAATATGACGTTGATAACGAGCGCATTCTTCAAATTGTCGAAAACCCATTGCTGGGCATTGTCGGGCAGGATGGGGAGCAGATGAAAGGCGGCCGCCGCGGTCAGCGCCAGCAGGATATTGGTGGCCGGCCCGGCCAGCGCCACCAGGATCATCCCGATCCGGGGATCGCGGAGCGCGCGGAAATTCACCGGAACCGGCTTGGCATAGCCGAACAGGAACGGCGAGCCTGTGAACAGGAGCAACGCCGGCAGCATCAAGGTACCGAAGGGATCGATGTGCCGGAGCGGGTTGAAGCTGACCCGCCCCAGCTTGAAGGCGGTGTCGTCGCCGAGCCGGTGCGCGACAAAGCCGTGGGCCGCCTCGTGGAAGGTGATGGCGAAGATGAGCGGCAATATCCAGATCGAGATGTCGTAGGCGGTGATGCTCATAGGCCATCCACGGTCGCGTTGCGGTCGGTCAATCGGACGCTCTGGTAGGTGCGCGGCAGCGCGACTTCATTGGAAATCGTCAGGTGCAGATGATCCGCCAGCAGCGAGCCCGCGCGCGACAGGTTGGCGGAGCGATGCAGGCAGATGTCGGCGGCGGGCAAAGGCGGCATGCCGTCGCGCTCGGTGAGCGCGCGAAGCCGAGAGGGGAAAGTGCCGCGCTTTGCCACGGTCACTGCAAGCCCTTGCGCCGCGATCAACTCCACCGCCGCAAGACTGTGGCCGACAAAGGCGAGGCGCCAGCGGCGCTTCGCGCTGTCGAGTGCCTCCATCGCCCATTTCCGGAACAGGCAGCCCTGCGGATAGAGCGCGAGGGGTAACGGATCCAGTTTCTCGACTGGGTGCTCGGCGCTGGTCGCCCAGACCGGTTGTTCATGTCGCAGAAACTCACCTTCGCCACGCCCCTCGGGATACATGGCGATGACCAGATCGTAGGCCTCGCCCAGCCGCGCCGGCATGGTGGAGGTGAGCCCGGTCTCCATCTCGACATGGATCAGCGGATAGGCGGCAAGGAAGCTTGCGAGCAGCGGCGGCAGGATCGCGGTACCGTAATCGTCCATCACGCCGAGCCTCACCACGCCCTCGACCTTGTGCTGGCGCAGCCGCGCCACCGCTTCGTCGTTTAGCGTGAGAATGCGACGGGCGTACCCGAGCAGGCCTTCGCCGGCCGAGCTCAAATCGACATTGGCCTTGGTGCGGTGGAACAACTCAACGCCGAGGCGATCCTCCAGCCGCTTGATCTGCATGCTGACCGCGGACTGGGTCCGGTTGAGCTGCGTCGCGGCGCGCGTGAATGAGCGGTGGTCGGCCACTGCGACAAAGGCTTGCAGCAACTCCGGATCCAGGGCAGGGATCTTCATCACGAAACGTTATTTCATGTATCAAGGAAATTCGATTTCGTGATTATTAGCCTCCCTTTATAGCTGCCCGCAAGCTGGAAGTTGAGGGTTGGCGGAATGGGCGAAACCTGGGGTGTATTGGCGGCGGTGCTGTCGAGCGGCTTGGGCGGTACCTCGATCGGCGCCACGCGCTATCCGGTCAACGCGATCGATCCGATCGCCATCGGCTCGTTCCGCTTCGGCATCGGATTCCTGCTGCTGCTGCCGATCGCCTGGCTGCAAGGCCCCTGGCCGGCGCGGCGCGACTGGCCGGGGACGGCCGGACTTGGCGTGCTGTACTTCGGGCTGTTCCCGATCCTGTTCAACGCCTCGCTGATATCAACCACGGCCGCGCGGGGCGCGCTTGCATTATCAACGCTGCCGCTATTGACCATGCTGGTCGGTGCGGTGCTCGGCAGCGAGGCGCTGACGGTGCGCAAGACGATCGGGGTTCTCATCGCGATGTGCGGCGTGGCGCTCGCGCTGTTGTCGGGCCTGGCCGATGCGCCGGCTGGCGCCTGGCGCGGCGATCTGTTGATGGTGGCGGCGGCCCTGTGCATGGCGCTCTACAGCATCTGGTCAAGGCCGTTCATCCGCCGCTCCGGCCCCATTCCCTTCACGGCGATGTCGATGGGAGTCGGCGCCACGTTTCTCGTTCTGCTGTCGTGGTGGCGGGGCAGCTTTGCGCCGGTGGCGGCATTCGGCCCGCCGCAATGGGGCGCCGCGCTCTATCTCGGTGCTTTCGGTGCCGCGCTGACCTTTTATCTCTGGGCCTTTGCGCTGGAACGGACCACGCCGACGCGCGTGGCGATCTCGGTGACGGTGAATCCCGTCACCGCGTCACTGGTCGGCGCAGTGCTGCTCCATGAGCCGCTGCACTGGAATCTTGTCGGCGGCATCGTGACGGTGTTCGCCGGCATCTGGATTGCGACGACCACGGGCCGCAGCGTCCAGCCAGCGCGTGCCTGAGCGCACGCTACTCGCTGGCGACCGGCCGGATCTGGCATGAGGCCTCACTGAGCCCTCGCGGAACTCGACCCATCGACGCCTGCGGCGACGTGCTTAACCTTCAGCGTCAAGCTTAACGAAGGGCTTTGCTTGCGCGTCCATGTCAGAAAGTTAGTTTGCGCCACTCTATTTTGACTGACCTGAAGGGCACGCACGCGATCATGCCTCGCCTTGACGCCATGATTGGTCGCAGCACTACGAGGTTTTCGATGCCCCTTTCATTGATCGAAACGGCTGCTGTCGGAGCGAAGTTGAACCCTTCTCCGATCGAGCCTTCCTGGATCATTGACGGCGATCCGCAGGCGAGCTCATGCATGCTGTCCTGGAGTGCGGACGGCTCGGCTTCGACCATCGTCTGGCAATGCACCGAAGGTCGGTTCGACTGGCACTATGATTTCGATGAAACCATCCTGATCCTGGAAGGGTCGATCGTTCTCGAAAGCGACACGCTGGCGCCGACCCGTTATGGTCCAGGCGACGTCATCCTGTTCCGAAATGGCGCGCATGCCCGGTGGTATGTCGACGGCCACGTGAAGAAGCTCGCCTTCTGCCGGAAAACTCAGCCGGCGTTGATTGCCTTTGCCATGCGGGCGCTTGGCGCACTCAAGCGCATGTTCTTGTCGCCCGGCGAACTCCGCGGCGCTGCCAAACTATCGGCGTCTCCTCAGTAAGTCGCCCGTCCCCCGGAGATGTCGAATACCGCGCCGGTCGAGAAGGCGCAGTCTTCGGAAGCAAGCCACGCCACCATGGCGGCGAGCTCTTCCACCAGCACGAAGCGGTTCTTCGGAATCTTCGACAGCATGAAGTCGATGTGCTGCTGGGTGAGTTGGTCGAAGATCGCGGTCTTCGCTGCCGCAGGCGTCACCGCATTGACCAGGATGTCATGCGCGGCCAGCTCCTTGCCGAGCGATTTGGTCAGCGCAATGAGCCCGGCCTTGGAGGCGGAATAGTGCGCGGCGTTCGGGTTGCCTTCCTTGCCGGCGATGGAAGCAATGTTGACGATGCGGCCGTATTTCTTCTCGATCATGGCCGGCACGATCGCCTTGCAGCAGATGAAGGGACCGTCGAGGTTGATGCGCATCACCTTGCGCCATTCGTCGAGATCGGTTTCCCACACCGTCTTGTTGACGCCGGCGATGCCGGCATTGTTGACGAGGATGTCGATCTTGCCGAACGCCTTCAGCGTCGCGTCGCGCGTCGCTTCGACCGCGGCGAGGTCGCTGACGTCGACCTTGAAGGCGGAGGCGGCGTTGCCGATTTCCTTGGCGGTCTTCTCTGCGAGCGGCTGGTCGAAGTCCCAGATCGCGACTTTCGCGCCGGAGTCGACAAAGCGCTCGGCGATGGCGCGGCCAAACCCTTGCGCGCCGCCGGTGACGACGGCCGCGCGGCCGTTGAGATCGATCTTGTTCTTGCCCATGTTCCTGTTTCCTAAAGCGTCCTCTTGTCTACTCCCTCTCCCCGCCCTTCGCGGGGAGAGGGTTGGGGTGAGGGGCTCTATCGATTCGGCAAGTGCTTCCGATATTGAGCAGTCGTGCCTTGCCCCTCACCCGGATCGCATCTTCGATGCGATCCAACCTCTCCCCGCAAAAGAGCGGGGAGAGGTGAAGATCACAGCGTCCAGCCGCCATCGATGACATGCGCGACACCGGTCGTGAACGCGCTTTCGTCGCTCGCCAGATAAACCGCGAGTGACGCAATCTCCTCCGCCGTGCCGAGCCGCCCCATCGGTTGCCGCGCCACGAACATATCGCGCCCGCCCGGGCCGGCCGTTGCCGCGCGCTGCAGCATCGAGGGTGTCTCGATGGTGCCGGGGCAGATGCAGTTGCAGCGGACGTGTCGGCCTACAAAATCACAGGCGACTGAACGCGTCAGCGCCGCGACGGCCGCCTTGGTCGCGCCATAGACGTAGCGGTTCGGCGCGGCCTTCACCACGCCGGCGGCGGAAGCGATGTTCACGATCGAGCCGCCGCCGCCTTCCAGCATCATCGGCAGGAAGGCGCGGATCGTGCGGTGCATCGACTTGACATTGAGGTCGAAGGAAAAATCCCAGTCGTCGTCGGAGCAGTCGAGGATGGTGCCGTGATGCACGAAGCCCGCGGCGTTCAGGAGGATATCGACCGGGCCTGCGCGTTTGGCCATGACGGCGACGTCAGTGCTGCTGCGGGCGTCGAGCTTGGCCACTTCGGCGACGCCTTCGCTCTTGAGGGAAGCAAGACCCTTCTCGTCGATATCGGTCGCGAACACATGCGCGCCCTCGCGCGCAAACGCGACCGCGCAGGCGCGCCCGATTCCGGCGGCGGCAGCGGTCACGAAGGCGCGTTTGCCTTTGAGGCGGTCTGACATGATTTTCTTCTCCTTATCGTTTCTACGTCATTCCGGGGCGCGCGAAGCGCGAGCCCGGAATCCATACTCACGATGGTGGTTATGGATTCCGGGCCTGCGCCTTCGGCGCATCCCGGAATGACGGTGTGAGGTCAGTGATTATCCCGCGCCACGCCGACCTTGCCCGCGATGTCGTGATACCGCGTCGCAAGCTCCATGCAGGCGCCGGTCGACTGCTGGCCCACGGTGGAGCGATAGAGCTCCTGCCACGGCGTCTGGTTGGCCGGGTAGGGGAAGCCGCCCTTGGCCTTCAGCTCGGCACGGCGCTGCTTGACCTCCGCATCCGAAATCAGGATGTTGGCAGAGCCCTTGTTGAGGTCGATGCGGACCTTGTCGCCGGTCTTGAGGATCGCAAGCCCGCCATCGGCGGCTGCTTCCGGCGATGCGTTCAGGATCGACGGCGAACCCGAGGTGCCGGACTGCCTGCCGTCGCCGATGCAGGGCAGCGCCAGGATGCCGCGTTTGATCAGCGCGGCCGGCGGCTGCATGTTGACGACCTCGGCGCCGCCGGGATAACCGATCGGGCCGGTGCCGCGGATGAACAGCATGCAGTTCTCGTCGATGTTGAGCGAGGGATCATCGATCCGGTCGTGATAATCCTCCGGCCCCTCGAACACGATGGCGCGGCCTTCGAACGCGTTCGGATCCTTTGGATTGCTCAGATAACGGTCGCGGAATTCCTTCGAGATCACGCTGGTCTTCATGATCGCGGAATCGAACAGATTGCCGCGCAGCACCAGGAAGCCGGCGTCCTTCACCAAGGGCTTGTCGTAGCTCCAGATCACGTCGCCGTCGGGTTTTTCCGCCTCGCGGCAATTGTCGCCCATGGTGTGGCCGTTTACCGTCATCGCGTCCTCATGGATGCGCTTGTGCGCCATCAGTTCGCGCACCACGGCCGGCACGCCGCCGGCGCGGTGATACTCTTCGCCGAGATAGAAGCCGGCCGGCTGCATGTTGACGAGGAGCGGCACGTCATGGCCGTGCTTCTGCCAGTCGTCGATCGAAAGCTCCACGCCGATATGGCGGGCCAGCGCATTGATATGGATCGGCGCATTGGTCGAGCCGCCGATCGCGGAATTGACCACGATGCAGTTCTCGAATGCCTTTCGCGTCAGGATGTCCGAGGGTTTTAAATCTTCCCAGACCATCTGGACGGCGCGCACGCCGGTCTCATAGGCGATCTGTCCGCGCTCGCGATAGGGCGCGGGGATCGCGGCACAGCCGGGCAGCGACATGCCGAGCGCTTCGGCCAGCGAGTTCATGGTCGAGGCCGTGCCCATGGTGTTGCAATGGCCGATCGAGGGCGCCGAAGAGGCCACGATCTCGATGAATTGCTCGTAATCGATCTCGCCGGCGGCGAGCCGCTCGCGCGCTTTCCAGACCACGGTACCGGAGCCGGTGCGCTCTCCCTGATGCCAGCCGTTGAGCATCGGCCCACCCGAGAGCACGATCGCGGGCATGTTGACGGTCGCGGCCGCCATCAGGCAGGCCGGCGTGGTCTTGTCGCAGCCGGTGGTCAGGACCACGCCGTCCAGCGGATAGCCGAACAGGATTTCGACCAAGCCCAGATAGGCGAGGTTGCGGTCGAGCGCCGCCGTGGGGCGCTTGCCCGTCTCCTGGATCGGATGGGTGGGGAACTCCATCGCAATACCGCCGGCGGCGCGAATCCCTTCCCGGACCCGGTGTGCCAATTCGAGATGGTGGCGGTTGCACGGCGAAAGGTCGTTGCCGGTCTGCGCAATGCCGATGATCGGCTTGCCGGACTGCAGCTCCTGCCGGGTCAGGCCGTAATTGAGGTAGCGCTCGAGATAGAGCGCGGTCATGCCCGGGTTGGTGGGATCGTTAAACCATTCGCTGGAGCGGAGTTTGCGCCTGGTGACGCCGGTGAGCGGCTTGTTCATGTTTTCTCCCGCAGCGCACACGCCTTATTATTGTGCGCTTGTTTCGGCTGATTTTACATGCCGCTGACTGCTTCGCAATCGCGCTGGCAAGAGCCCTGTCTTACGACTTTGATCCGACGACAGGGCAAAAAAAGTCTGGTAAGACCCGTGCCAACAAAAGCAAGACCGTGGCGCTGACCACGGGGCAGATTTTACGAATGGGAGGGGAATGTATGTCGTCCGTACAGATTCGCGACGTGCGGAAGTCGTTCGGTAGCTTTGAAGTCCTGCATGGCGTGTCGATCCCGATCGAGGACGGCGAGTTCGTCGTGCTGGTCGGACCCTCCGGCTGCGGCAAATCGACCTTGTTGCGCATGCTTGCAGGCCTCGAAAACATCACTTCGGGGACGATTTCGATCGGCGACCGCGTGGTCAACAATGTCCAGCCCAAGGAGCGGGACATCGCGATGGTGTTCCAGAACTATGCGCTCTACCCGCATATGACGGTAGCCGACAATATGGGCTTCTCGTTGAAATTGCGCGGCGCCAGGCAGGACGAGATCAAGAAGGGCGTGGCGCGCGCCGCCGAGATCCTGGCGCTGACCCCGCTGCTCGAGCGCTATCCCCGGCAATTGTCCGGCGGCCAGCGCCAGCGCGTCGCCATGGGACGCGCCATCGTCCGCGACCCCCAGGTGTTCCTGTTCGACGAGCCGCTCTCCAACCTCGACGCCAAGCTCCGCGTCGCCATGCGCACCGAGATCAAGGAACTGCACCAGCGGCTGAAGACCACCACCGTCTACGTCACCCACGACCAGATCGAGGCCATGACCATGGCCGACAAGATCGTGGTGATGCATGACGGCATTGTCGAGCAGATCGGCTCGCCGCTCGAGCTCTATGACAAGCCGGACAACCAGTTCGTTGCCGGCTTCATCGGCTCGCCCGCGATGAACTTCCTCAAAGGCAAGGTGAAGGCGAACGGCTCGGCGGGCTTCGAAGGCCCGAACGGTGTCAAGCTTCCCTTGAAGTCGGCGCCCTCCAATTCCGAAGGCAGGCCCGCGGTCTATGGCGTGCGGCCGGAGCATTTCACTATCGCTGATGACGGCGCCGAGGCCGAGATCATCGTGGTCGAGCCCACCGGCTCGGAAACCCAGGTGTTCGCCAACCTTGGCGGCGAGCAGGTGGTCGCGGTGTTCCGCGAGCGCCATCAGTTCAATCCGGGCGACAAGGTCCGCCTGAAACCCGATCCGTCGCTGGTCCATCTCTTCGACGATGCCACCGGCAAACGGCTCAACGCGTAAACTAGAAATCAAACCAGAAACTTTAGGGAGAAATGGCAATGCAAGACTTTACCCGCCGCGCTCTGCTTCAGGGCGGCACCGCACTGGCCACCGCCGGCGCGCTGACCGGAACGGCGCTGCTCGACTTCGCCAAGGCCTGGGCTGCGGATTCGCCCTGGAAGCCGGAAGCCGGCGCCAAACTCACGGTGATGCGCTGGAAGCGCTTCGTGCCGGCGGAAGACGACGCTTTCAACGCGATGGTCGCGGCATTCCAGAAGGCGACCGGCACCGAGATGAACGTGTTCTCCGAGTCGTTCGAGGACGTGCAGCCGAAGGCTTCCGTTGCCGCCAATACCGGCTCGGGACTCGATCTCGCCTGGGGCCTGCATACACTGCCGCAATTGTTCCCGACCAAAGTTCTGAAGATGAACGACGTCGCCGATTATCTCGGCAAGAAATACGGCGGCTGGACTGATGCCGCCGCGAAAACCTGCAAGAAAGGCGACGACTGGCTCGGCATTCCCGTTGCGACCATCGGCGGCTACATGACCTATCGCAAGTCCGCGCTCGACAAGGCGGGCTTTAAGGAGTTCCCGAAGGATTTCCCGGGTTTCCTCGCCATGTGCAAAGCGTTGAAGGCGAACAACACACCGGCCGGCTTTGCGCTCGGCCACGCCACCGGTGACGCCAACGCATGGTTGCACTGGGTGTTGTGGGGGCACGGCGCGTATACCGTCGACAAGGACGACAAGGTCATTATCAATTCGCCGGAGACGGCGAAGGCACTGGACTATTGCAAGGCGCTTTCCGATACCTTTATTCCCGGCACCGCGTCGTGGAACGACGGCTCCAACAACAAGGCGTTCCTGGCTGGCGAGCTCTATTGCACCGCCAACGGTATCTCGATCTACGTCGCGGAAAAGGACGATCCGAAGATGCAGGATCTCGCCGCGGATACCTACCACGCTTTGTGGCCGGTCGGTCCAGTCGGCAAGCCGACGGAATTGCAGCTCGCGGTTCCGATCCTCGCCTTCAACTTCACCAAATATCCGAACGCGGCGAAGGCGTTTATCGCCTTCATGCTGGAAAAGGAGCAATATGAGAAGTGGCTGTCGGGTGCGCGGGGCTATCTGACCCACACGCTCAATGCGTACGATTCCGCGCCGGTGTGGACCGCAGATCCGAAGAACGCCGTGTTCGCCGAGGCGAGCAAGCGCGCGCTGCCTGCTTCCGGCATCGGTATGCCCGGCGAGAAGGCGGCGACCGCGATCGCCGACTTCATCGTGGTCGATATGTTCGCCAATTACTGCACCGGCTCGAAGGATGCCAAGGGTGCCATCGCGGACGCCGAGCGGCAGCTCAAGCGGATCTATCGCGCGTAATAACGTTGTTGGAGGCGGGCGGCAGGCGACTGCCGCCCGTTTCATTCATAACTTCGGGAACTTAGCCCATGGCCGACATTGCCCTCGCGCCCCAGCGCGCCAAGCGGGAAATCCGCGAGGCGACCGCCTGGGACCAGCTCAAGCACAACAAGAACTTCCTCGGCTTCTGGTTCATGCTGCCGGCGCTGGCGTTCCTGATCTTCTTCCTGGCCTATCCTTTGGGGCTCGGCATCTGGCTCTCCTTCACCGACACCCGCATCGGCCGCGTCGGACAGTTCATCGGCACCGAGAACTACGAATGGCTGTGGGACGACTCCATCTTCTGGCTCTCGGTGTTCAACACGCTGCTCTACACCTTCATCGCCTCGGCTTTCAAATTCGCGATTGGGCTCTATCTCGCGCTGCTCCTCAACGAGAACATGCCGTTCAAGGCCATGCTGCGCGCCATGGTGCTGATCCCCTTCATCGTGCCGACCGTGCTGTCGGCGCTGGCGTTCTGGTGGATCTTCGATTCGCAATTCTCGATCATCTCGTGGTCGCTCAAGCATCTCGGCCTGATCACCCACAACATCAACTTCCTCGGCGATACCACCTGGGCGCGGATCTGCGTGATCTTCGCCAATATCTGGCGCGGCGTGCCGTTCGTGGCGATCACCCTCCTCGCCGGGCTGCAGACCGTGCAGCCCTCGCTCTATGAGGCCGCCACCCTGGACGGCGCGACGCGCTGGCAGATGTTCCGCCACATTACCTATCCCTTGCTCACCCCGATCATCGCCGTTGTCATGACCTTCTCGGTGCTGTTCACCTTCACCGACTTCCAGCTGATCTGGGCCATGACCCGCGGTGGTCCGGTCAACGCCACGCATCTGATGGCGACCTTGTCCTATCAGCGCGCGATCATTGCCGGCCAACTGGGCGAGGGCGCCGCGATTTCGAGCGCGATGATTCCGTTCCTGCTCGCCGCGATCATGGTGTCCTGGTTCGGCCTGCAGCGCCGCAAATGGCAGCAGGGAGAAAACAATGACTGATCTCCCCCTGTCGTCCCCGCGAAAGCGGGGACCCATACCGCGGAATTTATCGGTGGGCTCAAGACGGCAGACGACCTTCGTAACAACGAAGTCCTGTGGTTATGGGTCCCGGGTCGCGCTCGCTTTGCTCGCTTGCCCGGGACGACGGTGGGAGAGACGAGGTTCGCGCCATGACTGATCTTCCCGCCAACAAGCTCGACCTCAAGTCCATCCTGTCGACGCCAGGACGGGTCGATAACAGCGAGGGCATGAGCTATCTGCAGTCGCTGCCGCGGCGGCTGGTGACGCTCTGGCTGCCGCTCTCGATCATCGTCATCATCCTCTTGTTTCCGTTCTACTGGATGGCGCTGACCTCGGTGAAGCCGGACGAGCAGCTGCTCGATCTCGAGAAGTACAGTCCGTTCTGGACCTGGAATCCCACCTTCAAGCATTTCCACAAGCTGCTGTTCGAGAGCTATTATCCGCGCTGGCTGTGGAACACGATGTATGTCGCGGTCGGCGCCACCGTGCTTTCGATCATCGCGAGCGTGCTGGCGGCCTATGCCATCGTGCGGCTGCGCTACAAGGGCGCCAATCTCGTCGGCGGCCTGATCTTCCTGGCCTATCTGGTGCCGCCGTCGATCCTGTTCATTCCGCTGGCGACCGTCGTGTTCCAGTACGGATTGTTCGATTCGCCGCTGGCGCTGATCCTGACCTATCCGACCATCCTGATCCCGTTCTCGACCTGGCTCTTGATGGGCTACTTCAAGACCATTCCCTTCGAACTGGAGGAATGCGCGCTGATCGACGGGGCGAGCCGCTGGCAGATCCTGATCAAGATCGTGCTGCCGCTGGCAGTGCCCGGCCTGATCTCGGCCTTCATCTTCTGCTTCACGCTGTGCTGGAACGAGTTCATCTACGCGCTGACCTTCCTGCAATCGACCCCGAACAAGACCGTCCCGGTCGCGATCGTCAACGAGTTCGTCGACGGTGACATCTACCGCTGGGGCTCGCTGATGGCGGGCGCGCTGGCCGGCTCCTTGCCGCTCGTGATCCTTTACGCCTTCTTCGTGGAGCATTATGTGTCGGCGATGACCGGTGCCGTGAAGGAATAGCCGCGCGCCGCGCGTAAAGAAGAGCAACAAGGAGTTCGCGCTTGCACGTATTGGTTCTGGGCGCGGCCGGCATGGTCGGCCGCAAATTGGTCGAGCGTCTCTTGAGGGACGGCCGGCTCGGCAAGTCCGACATCACGAAGATGACGCTGCATGACGTCGTGGCGCCCGCCAAGCCCGAGAAGCCGGGCTTTCCGGTCGAGGTCAATGCCGGCGATTTCGCCGTGCCCGGCGCGGCCGAGAAGCTGATCGCCGGTCGACCCGACGTCATCTTCCATCTCGCGGCCATCGTCTCCGGCGAAGCCGAACTCGATTTCGACAAGGGCTACCGCATCAATCTCGACGGCACGCGGATGCTGCTCGATGCCATTCGCCTCGTCGGCGGCGGCTACAAGCCGCGCGTGGTGTTCACCTCCTCGATCGCGGTGTTCGGCGCGCCGTTCCCTGACGCCATCGGTGATGAGTTCTTCCAGACGCCGCTCTTGAGCTATGGCACCCAGAAGGCGATCGGCGAGCTGCTCTTGTCCGATTATTCGCGCCGCGGCTTCATGGACGGCATCGCCATACGGCTTCCGACCATCTGCATCCGCCCCGGTGCGCCCAACAAGGCCGCCTCCGGCTTCTTCTCCAACATCCTGCGCGAGCCGCTCGCCGGCAAGGAAGCGATCCTGCCGGTGTCCGAAGACGTTCGCCACTGGCATGCGACGCCGCGTTCGGCGGTCGGCTTCCTGCTGCATGCCGCGACCATGGACCTCGCCGCCGCCGGTCCCCGCCGCGGCCTTACCATGCCAGGCCTCTCCGCCACCGTCGGCGAGCAGATCGCCGCGCTCAAGCGCGTCGCCGGCGAACAAGTCGCCGCCCGCATCAAGCGCGAGCCCGATCCCTTCATCATGGGCATCGTCGACGGCTGGCCGCGCAATTTCGAGGCCAGGCGTGCGCGTCAGCTCGGATTCACCACCGCCGAAAAAACCTTCGACGACATCATCAAGATCCATATCGAGGACGAACTCGGCGGCAAGTTCGTCGACTGAGCCAGCGGCATGACGCTCGTTGCCTGCATCGGCGAATGCATGATCGAGCTGAAGCAGGCCGGAGGCGGCCTGTATTCGCGCGGCTTCGGCGGCGACACGCTCAACACCGCGATCTACCTCTCCCGACTTGGCGTCGGCGTCGATTACATCACCGCGCTCGGCGATGATCCCATGAGTTCCGAAATGATCGAAGGCTGGCGCGCCGAGGGCGTCGGCACGGCAAAAGTCGCACGGCTCAAGAACAAGCTGCCCGGCCTCTACATGATCGAGACCGACGCCAGCGGCGAGCGCCGCTTCCTGCACTGGCGCGAGGTCGCCGCGGCGCGGATGCTCATGGACCTGCCCGAGACCGAGAGCCTGCTGCAATCGCTCGGCGGATACGAACTCGTCTATTTCTCGGCGATCACGCTGTCGATCTACAGCGAAAGCGGACGTGCCCGGCTGCTGGCGGCGCTGCGGAGCGCGCGTTCGCGCGGCACGCGCGTGGTGTTCGACACCAATTTTCGCGCGCGCGGCTGGCCCGATCTCGACATTGCCCGCCGCGTGTTTGGCGAGGCCTTCGAATCCGCCGACATCGTGCTGGCCTCAGCCGAGGACCTGCTGCCGCTCTATCCCGATGAAGGCGCGGACGCGTTGCTGGCGCGGATTTGCTGCGGCGAGACCGTGCTGAAACTCGGCTCAGAAGGAAGCGTGGTGCGCTTCGAAGGCGCGGCGCATCGCATCGCGCTGGAGCCGATCACAGCGCCCGTCGTCGACACCACCGCGGCCGGCGACAGTTTTGCCGCCGCCTATCTCGCGGCCCGGCTCTCAGGCGAGAGGCCGGTCGAAGCGGCGCGCGCCGGCCATAGCCTGGCGGGAGTTGTGGTATGCCATCCCGGTGCCATTATTCCGCGTTCAGCCATGCCGGCCAATCCGCTCCCCCTTTCGCAAGGCCAAATCTTGAGATAACCAAGTCATGAGCCAAGTCATGAGACAAGTCATGAGTGCATCGAAACAGGAAAAGCTCGCCTCGCTGTTCAAGTCCGCCCGGGTCGTCCCGGTGCTGACCATCAACAGGCTAGAGGACGCGGTGCCGCTGGGGCGCGCGCTGGTGTCCGGCGGCGTGCGCTTGCTGGAGGTGACGCTGCGGACGCCGGTCGCGATCGACGCGGCCAAGGCCATCATCGCCAACGTGCCCGACGCCATTGTCGGCATCGGCACCATCCTCAACGCCGACGATCTCGCCCGCGCGGAAGAGCTCGGCGCCAAATTCGGCATCAGTCCGGGCGCGACGCCGGAGCTGTTGAAGGCGGCGGCCGCAAGCTCGCTGCCGTTCGCGCCGGGGATCGCGACGGCGTCGGAGCTGATGCAGGCCTTGGCGCATGGTTTTGACGTGGTGAAATTCTTCCCGGCCGAGCAGGCCGGCGGTATCAAGGCACTGCGGGCCTTGGCCGGACCGTTTCCGCAGGTGCAATTCTGTCCGACCGGGGGCATTGGCGAGACCAACGCGCCGATGTGGCTGGCCGAGCCCAATGTGATCGCGGTGGGCGGCTCCTGGCTCTGCCAGGCCGTGGACATCAAGTCCGGCAACTGGGCGGGCATAACCGCCATGTGCGAGCGGTCGGTCAAGTCGGCGAAAGCGGCGTGAAGTCTCTCCGCCGATACGCTAGAATCATACAAGCGAATTCAGGGAGAACGCCATGACAGCCAGCATTGTCGGATGGGCCCATACGCCATTCGGAAAATTCGACACGGAGACCGTGGAAAGCCTCGTGGTCAAGGTCGCCAACGAGGCGCTGGCGGACGCCGGCATCTCGGCCAGCGATGTCGACGAGATCGTGCTCGGCCATTTCAACGCCGGCTTCTCGCCGCAGGACTTTACGGCTTCCCTGGTGCTGCAGGCCGATCCGGCTCTGCGCTTCAAGCCGGCGACGCGCGTCGAGAATGCCTGCGCGACGGGATCGGCCGCCGTGCATCAGGGCATCCGCGCGATCGCATGCGGCGCGGCCAGGACCGTGCTGGTGGTCGGGGTCGAGCAGATGACGCGCACGCCGCCGGCCGAGATCGGCAAGAACCTTTTGAAGGCGTCATACCTGCCGGAAGACGGCGACACGGTCGGCGGCTTTGCCGGCGTGTTCGGCAAGATCGCACAGGGCTATTTCCAGAAATATGGCGACCAGTCCGATGCGCTGGCGCTGATTGCGGCCAAGAACCACAAGAACGGCGTCGCCAACCCCTATGCGCAGATGCGCAAGGATTTCGGTTTCGAGTTCTGCCGCTCCGAGAGCGAGAAGAACCCTTACGTGGCCGGCCCGTTGAAGCGCACCGATTGCTCGCTGGTCTCCGACGGCGCCGCCGCTTTGGTGCTGATGGACTCGGAACAGGCGAAGTCCATGAACAAGGCGGTCAATATCCGCGCTACCGCGCATGCCCAGGATTTTCTGCCGATGAGCAAGCGCGACATCCTGCAGTTCGAAGGCTGCACGGTCGCCTGGCAGCGCGCGCTGGAGAAGGCGGGCGTTGCGCTCACCGATCTCAGCTTCGTCGAGACCCATGACTGCTTCACCGTCGCCGAGCTGATCGAATATGAAGCGATGGGCCTGACGCCGAAGGGGCAGGGCGCGCGGGCTATCAAGGAAGGCTGGACCCAGAAGGACGGTAAGCTGCCGGTCAATCCGTCCGGCGGTCTGAAGTCCAAGGGCCACCCGATCGGCGCGACCGGCGTCTCCATGCATGTGATGACCGCGATGCAGCTTGCGGGACAAGCACCCGAAGGCATGCAGATCAAGAACCCGAAGCTCGGCGGCATCTTCAACATGGGCGGCGCTGCGGTCGCCAATTACGTCTCGATCCTCGAGCCGGCGAAGTAACTCGTCATTCCGGGGCAGCCCGCAAGGCTGAGCCCGGAATCCATAACCACAGGACGTTGGGATTGGCACGACCACCGCCGTGCAAACAATAGTGGCCTGTGGTTATGGATTCTATGATGTGCAATTGCACATCATAGCTCGCGCTTCGCGCGCCCCGGAATGACGGCGAGGGTGGGAAACAAATGCGCGGTCGTCGTGTGCTGATGGACTCCTTCGTGGCGCATGGCGTGCGCCACATCTTCGGCAATCCCGGCACGACGGAGACGCCGCTGCTCGACAGCCTGCCGGCCTATCCGCAGATCGACTACATCATGGCCCTGCACGAGGGCGTCGCCGTCGGCGCGGCGAGCTTCTATACGCAGGCCGCCCGTCGTCCGGTGGTCGCCAACCTCCATGTCGCGCCCGGCCTCGGCAACGGCATCGGCTCGCTCTACGGCGCGCTGAAAGCCAATTCGCCTGTTGTGGTGACCGCCGGCCAGCAGGATACGCGGATGCGGCTCACGCATCCCTCGCTCGGCCACGATCTCGTGGCGATGGCGGCCCCCGTCACCAAATGGAGCGTGCAGATCGAACGCGCCGACGAGATCGCGCCGATCCTGCGCCGCGCCTTCAAGGTGGCAACCGATGCACCGCAAGGCCCGGTCTTCGTCGCGCTGCCGATCGACGTGATGGAGCAGGAGACATCGGTCGAGGCCGTCGCCGCCGACAAGCTGTGGCGCGCCACGCGTCCGGATCCCGCCGGCATCGAGGCGCTCGCGTCGCTGCTCCTGAAATCGCAAAACCCTGTGATCGTGGCCGGCGACGACGTGGCGCGATCGGGCGCGACCCAGGGGCTCGTCGCACTGACCGAAGCGATCGGCGCGCCGGTGTGGTTCGAGGGGCTGCGGCACCATGCTTCATTTCCGACCAGTCACCCGAACTATCGCGCGTCGCTCCCGGGCGATGCGGCCCAGGTGCGCAAGGCGCTCGGCGAGGCCGGCCTCGTCCTGCTGCTGGGCGGCCCGTTCTTCGAGGACATCTGGTTTGCGCCCGGCGGTCATATCCCGGAGGGCGCCGTCGTCGTTCAGATCGAGGAATCGCCGGAACGCCTGGCGTTCAACAACCGGCTCGACGCCGGTGTCGTCGGCGACATGGCGGCGAGCCTCGGCGCGCTCGTGAGCGTGCTTGGCTCGCGCGCGCCGCAGGAATACAAAGCTGCCGCGCAACGCCGCAATGCGACGCTCGCCGACTTGCGCGCCAGGGAGAAAGAGGCCTATCGCGCCCGCCTCGAGAAGAGCTGGAGCCGCGAGCCGGCCTCGATGCCACGCGTCACGGCCGAGCTCCGGCGCGGCCTGCCCGACAATGTCGTGATCGTGGATGAAAGCATCACCGCGAGCCTCGATCTCGCGCGAGTCTTCGACTATCGCGGCTTCGGCGATTATTTTGGCGGGCGCGGCGGCGGCATCGGGCAGGGGCTGGCGGGCGCCATTGGCGTCAAGGTCGCAATCCCGGATCGGCCGGTGGTTGCGATCTCCGGCGACGGCTCGGCGATGTACAGCATCCAGTCGCTGTGGACCGCGGCTCACCACAGGCTCGCGATCGTGTTCGTCATCCTGGCGAACCGCGAGTACCGCATCCTCAAGCACAATGTCGACGTCTGGCGCCAGAATTTTGCGGCCGGCACCCAGCATCCCTATCAGCAGATGGACCTGACCGGACCGGAATTCGATTTCGTGCATCTCGCGGCCGGCATGGGCGTCGAAGGCGTCAGGATCGAGAAGGCCGACGACATCGCGCCGGCCTTGGCGAAGGCGGTTGCGGCCAATCGCCCCTACCTCGTCGAGATCGCGATCGAGGGAAAGCGCTGACGCAGGGCGTGGGAAGGGCAGATCCGGGGCGGCCAAAGGCGCATCAGCGCCGTGCGGAGAGAGCTGCAACAGATTGCCGCTACGACTTTGGCTCCGCCGCAAAGTCTGCCCGCTCCAGCAGCCATGACACGGCGAGGCCAGAGAGCAATCCCCAAAAAGCCGCGCCGACATTCAGCAATGGCACATCGGCGACGGTGACCAGGAAGGCAACCAGCGCGCCGAGCGAGAAGCGTTTGTTGAACGCGGTGACGAAGGACGTCTGCAGGACGCGCAGCATCGCAAGGCCGGCCAGTGTCGTCACCAGGGATTTCGGGGCCGTAAGGAGCAGGCGGGTAAAAGTCGGCGCGAGCAGTCCGAAAGCGATCGCCAGGCATCCGACGATCATTCCGGACGTGTACTGGCGCTTGCGTTCGCCACTCGCCACGAGGATGGCGTTGGTCGGCCCGGTGAGGCATGTGCTGACCCCGCCGGTGACGGCGCTGACGAGCGAACCCACGCCGCAGGCGATCGTCACGGCGTCGATAGGGGGCGTGTGGCCCGCTGCCTTGAGGACGGCAAAGCCCTGGCCGTTTTGCACGACAAGCACGGTAATCGCGAGCGGCACGACAAGTTCGACCATGGCGGCAAGCGACCAGGCGGGCGCCTGAAACGCAGGACGGATCAGTTCGAGTTGCAGCGGTGCGGCGCCATCGAACCTGCCCAGGACGATCGCGGCCAGCCCGCCAACGAGAAGTGTCCCGATGATGGGCGGACAACGTCGTCCCAGTTGCGGCAACGACGACAACAACAGCCAGATAATGACCATCGGTCCGGAGATCGCGGTGTCGGAGAACAGCGACCGGACGAGGTCGAGCCCAAAGCGCAGAAAGACGCCGGCGACCATGCCCATCACGATTGGCATGGGTACAAGGTCCATGGCGCGCTTCACCCAGCCAGTCGCGCCGAGCACGAGCATCAGGATTCCCGTCGCGTAGTAGGTGCCGACCACCTGCGGAAACGTCAGGTGGGTCAGGGATTGGCCGACCAGGACCGTGCCGGGAATCGTCCAGAAGAACGCCAGTGGCTGCTGGTAGAGCCAGCAGAACAGGATGGTGATCAGGCCGTTGACGAAGAATACGCCAAAGAGCCACGCGGCGATTTCGGTCTCCGAGAGTCCGCCGTTTGAGCCCACCGCGAGAATGATGGCCACCGGTGCGGTCACGGCGAACAGCCAACCGATAAATCCGTTGGCCGCGTAGAGAAAGCCGAAATCGGAGAGGATCTCCCGAGGACCGGGCGGTCGGGCAGTTGGTGGTTCGATTTGGATGAGCATGAACAGCCGGGCGGTTCAGGCTTGCGGGCTTCTTAAGATTGATTGTCGTCAAAGAGCCCGCAGCCGGTTGTCGGATATCACGCCGCCCGCACCATCACCGGCGTCGCTCCCTTGCCGCGCACTTCCGCCTCCTCGAATTCGGCGGCGGCGATCGCGCGGTCCAGCGCGGCGCGCAGCTCGATCGCGCTCTCCAGCGTCAGCTCTACCCCGGCGCGCGCGCCGGGCTCGAGCGCACTGTTGAGAAAATCGAGCGTGATGACGTCGCCGAGATGAGCGTGGCGGGCGTGGTCATAGGCGACCACGGCGTGCGAGAGCGGGAACCATTCGTCCCCGCGCTTGGCCATGCCCTCGGCGCCGACGACTTCGATGATCGACGTGCACATATCCGATCCTCCTACTTGGCCAGATGCTTGCCGTAGAAGGCAAACACCTTGCTCCAGCCATCCATGGCCTGCTCGGGCCGGTACAGCGGCCGGTGCCAGTAGAAGAAGCCGTGGCCGGCGCCGTCATAGCGATGGAACTCGTAATTCTTGCCGTGCTTCTTGAGCTCGGCCTCGTGCTGGTTGACCTGCTCGGGGCTCGGCGCCCGGTCGTCATTGCCGAACAGGCCGAGCAGCGGACAACAGAGGTCCCTGGTCATGTCGATCGGCGCCACCGGCGTCTTCTCGTTGAGCTCTTCCTTGCCCATCACCACGCGGCCGCCCCACAGCTCGACGCAGGCGTCGACGTCTTTCTTCTGGCAGGAATAGATGAAGGCGTGCCGGCCGCCGGAGCACGAGCCGAAAACGCCGACCTTGCCGTTATGGTTCGCTTGCGCGCGCATCCACTTCACGGCCGCCTCGGTGTCGCCGACCATCTGGGCGTCGGCAATGCCGCCGTCGGCGCGCACTTTTGCGGCGACGTCGTCCGGGTTACCCGCGCCCGCGCGCTCATAGAGGTTGGCGCAGATCGCCAGATAGCCGTGATGCGCAAAGCGCCGCGTCGTCTCGATATAAAGCTCGCTCCAGCCCGGCAGGTGGTGGACCAGCACCACGCCCGGGAAAGGACCCGCGCCGGACGGTTTTGCGGTGTAGGCGGTAATCGGCGTACCCTTGTCGCCCTTGATGGTGACGTTCTCGCAGGTCATGCCTCGGTAAAATGCCATTTTTCTTGCTCCCTGGACCTTGTTCTTTGCTTCGGTGCAGCGAGTGCCAGTATTCGACACTCGAATGCCAAGTGCAACATGGGGCCAAAGGCGCGCGCGCCGTGCCGACCATTCGGCTTCAGGCTGCCTCGGGAGGATAGTGGAGGACCAGGAGATCATCGCCGCGGCAGGGCGCGCAGGCCCGGCCCTGGTCGTCACTGAACTCGACCTGCAAGGTTTTGTCGTCAAATTGTTCAACGACCGTACCGACCTGACCGCGGGCCAGCCGTTGCTCGGGGAGGTCCGTCAGCAATGCAACCACGTCGAGGAGAGACGGCCTTTCGCTCTTCACCTGCATCACAGCGCCCAACACGTCACGAACCTCGGCACGCTTTCGCCGGTTCGTATGATCCAGATTGTTCTTTATCATAGAGCCCTCTCCGAGGCAGCAAAGTGCGGAATAGGAAGGCTCTCGTGTCCCGGGCGCGGAGCAGCGCCGCTTAGTGATGCACCGCAGAACCGGGACCCACACGCGAACAAACCTGGGCCCCCGGATCAGCAGCGCACCACGTCGCAAATGCGACACGCTGCGCTGCATCCGGGGCACGAGAGCTGCGTCTGATTTGCCCGACGACCGGACAATCAGTTTCCAATTTTCATGCAAACCGCTGCTCGCGCGGGTCCTTCCGACCGCAAAATCGTCTGCGCCGAAAAACTAAATTCGCGAGCCGTCTCAATCAATTCGCCGACTTCAACCTCCGCATCAAAAAAAATTAACTTCCGTTTTTCAGAAAAATATGATTGTCTGCGCGCATCCCGCCTCGATCTGAGGGGCGTACGCGTCGTCACGGACGTCGGACGGGATGCGATGGACGCGGGCTGCATCATCTGACGAGGGATGCGGCCGGCGGTCGGCAAAAGCGTGTGGTCCTGATCCCCCGATGCTGGGGTCGAGTTTGCCGACAACGATCGGCAAGCGACGGTGGCTATCAAGCCGGACACCGGGGAGAGCGCGCCATAAGCCGCAAAACCATTGCGCAGGGAAGGCCGGCATGTTGCGGCGTACCTGTATTCACTCGTGTGCTTTTTGCGCTATCTACCTCGCACACGAGGCTGCGGGTGCGACGTGCATCCGGCTTTCCCTGCGCCCTCTGTCTTTCGAGGGTCCGGTTGACGCAAGACTCGGGCAGAACGTGCCGCGAGAATGCGGAAGTATGTCGATGCCGTAGCGTGGGCAAAGGCGCGTAAGCGCCGTGCCCACCGTGGTCGCGGCGACATGGTGGGCTCGCTTCGCTTAGCCCACCCTACGAAACGGGCCACGCCGGAACCGAAACCGCATACCCCCATACTTCCTCCGCCCTTGATCTCCGCTCCGGCCTGCCGTTACTTGGCCCCACAACAAACCGGGAGTGAATGTCGCCATGGGCCCATTGCAAGGCATCAAGGTCATCGACATGACGACCGTGCTGATGGGGCCCTATGCGACCCAGATGCTCGGCGATTACGGCGCCGACGTCATCAAGGTGGAGCAGCTCGAGGGCGACGTGACGCGGCTCATCGGCCCGACGCGGCATCCCGGCATGGGGCCGGTGTTCCTCAACACCAACCGCAACAAGCGCTCGATCTGCCTCGATCTGAAGAAGCCCGCCGGACGCGAGGCGGTGCTGCGGCTGATCGAGAGCGCCGATGTCTTGATCTACAATGTGCGGCCACAGGCCATGGCGCGGCTCGATCTCGGCTATGACGTGGTGTCAAAACGCAATCCGCGGCTGATCTATGCCGGCGTGTTCGGCTTCGGCCAGGACGGCCCCTATGCGGCGAAGCCCGCCTATGATGACCTGATCCAGGGCGCAACCGGATTGCCGGCGCTGATGGCGCAGACCAGCGACGGCATGCCGCGCTATGTACCGAACGCGCTGGTCGACCGCATCGTGGGGCTGACCGCCGTCGGCGCGGTCTGCGCCAGCCTCGTGCATCGCGACCGCACCGGGCGCGGCCAGCGGCTCGACATCCCCATGTTCGAGACCATGGCGGGCTTCGTGCTGGGCGACCACATGGGCGGCCTCACCTACGAGCCGCATCTCGACAAGGGCGGTTACGCGCGACACCTTTCGCGCGATCGCCGGCCCTACAAGACCTCCGACGGCTATATCTGCGTCATCGTCTATAACGACAAGCAGTGGGAGAGTTTTTTCAAGGCGACCGGCCGCGACGATCTCCGGCAGGATCCAAAGTTCGCGACCTTCGCCGGCCGCGCCGTCAATATCGACACCGTCTATGGCGAGCTTGCGCGCATCTTCGAGACGCGCTCCACGGCCGAGTGGCAGGAACTGCTGACCAAGGCCGACATTCCCGTGATGCCCATGCACGATCTCGAAAGCATGCTGGAAGACCCGCATCTGGTCGCGACCGGCTATTTCCCTGTGGTCGAGCATCCAACCGAAGGGCCGATCCGCAGCATGAAAGTGTCGGCCTCCTGGTCGGAGACGCCCGCCGAAACCGTGCGGCTCGCGCCGCGCCTCAACGAGCACGGCGAGGAGATTCTTCGCCAGGCCGGATTCTCGGCCGACGAGATCGCGGCAATGGTCCGCGACGGCGTCACGAAACCTGCTGCACAGGATTGATCAGATGGATTTCGAGCTCACCGCCAACCAGGAATTGATACGCGATGCGGTAGCGAAAATCTGCGCGCGCTTCGACGACGCCTATTGGCTGAAGAAGGACAAGGAGGGCGGCTTCCCCGCCGACTTCCACAAGGCGCTGGCCGATGCCGGCTGGCTCGGCATCTGCATCCCCGAAGAATATGGCGGCTCGGGGCTCGGCATCATGGATGCCGCGATCATGATGCGGACGATTTCGGAATCCGGCGCCGGCATGTCCGGGGCCTCCGCGATCCACATGAATGTGTTCGGGCTCAACCCCGTGGTGGTGTTCGGGACCAAAGAGCAGTGCCGTCGCATGCTGCCCGGCATCGTCGAGGGCAAGGAGAGATCCTGCTTCGCCGTCACCGAGCCCAACACCGGGCTGAACACCACGCAACTGAAGACCCGCGCCGTGCTTAAGGGCGACCGATATGTCGTCAACGGCCAGAAGGTCTGGATTTCGACGGCGCAGGTCGCCGAGAAGATCCTGCTGCTCGCGCGCACCACGCCGCTGGAAGAGGTGAGGAGCCCGACCCACGGGTTGAGCCTGTTCTACAGCGATTTCGACCGCAACAGGATCGCCGTGCACGAGATCGAGAAGATGGGCCGCAAGCCCGTCGACTCCAACGAGCTGTTCTTCGAGAATTTCGAGATTCCGGTCGAGGACCGCTTGGGTGAAGAGGGCCGCGGCTTTGAATACATCCTGCACGGCATGAATCCCGAGCGCATCCTGATCGCGGCCGAAGCCGTCGGCCTCGGCCAGCTCGCGGTGTTGCGCGCGGCCGCCTATGCCAAGGGCCGCGTCGTGTTCAACCGTCCGATCGGCATGAACCAGGCGATCCAGCATCCGCTCGCCAAAAGCTGGATGGAGCTCGAAGCCGCATGGCTGATGACGCTCTCGGCCGCCTGGCAATATGACAAGGGCCTGGCTTGCGGGCCGGCGGCGAACTCCGCGAAATATCTGGCCGCCGAGGCCGGCTTCCACGCCTGCGAGCAGGCGGTGATGACCCATGGCGGATTCGGCTATGCCAAGGAGTTCCATGTCGAGCGCTATTTGCGGGAGTCCCTGATCCCGCGCATCGCGCCGGTGAGCCGGGAGCTGATTTTGAGTTTTATCGCCGAGAAGGCGTTGGGCCTGCCGAAGTCGTATTGAGCTTATGTGCAAATCCCTCCACATCGTCATTCCGGGACGCGCCGCCAGGCGCGGGCCCGGAATCCATAACCCCAGGCTGTGGTTATGGATTCCGGGCTCGCCGCTTCGCGGCGCCCCGGAATGACGAAGGCAGATAGAGTTGCACGCCCATGACCTACATCACCGGCGTCGGCCTCACCTCTTACGGCAAGCACGAGGGCCTCACCTCGCTCGACCTCATGAGCAAGGCGGCCGAACTCGCCATCGCCGACGCCAGCCTCAGGCGCGCCGAGGTCGACGGCATCCTGTGCGGCTATTCCACGGTGTCGCCGCACATCATGCTCGCCACCGTCTTCGCCGAGCATTTTGGCATCCGTCCTTCATACGCCCATGCGGTGCAGGTCGGCGGCGCGACCGGGCTCGCGATGACCATGCTGGCGCATCACCTTGTCGAGGCCGGTGTTGTCAAACATGTGCTCGTTGTCGGCGGCGAGAACCGCCTGACCGGCCAGAGCCGCGACGCTTCGATTGTGGCACTCGCGCAGGTCGGCCATCCCGATTACGAAGTGCCGCTCGGGCCGACCATTCCCGCCTATTACGGCCTCGTCGCTTCCCGCTACATGCACGAATATGGCGTCACCGAAGAGGACCTCGCCGAGTTCGCGGTGCTGATGCGCAGGCATGCGCTGACCCATCCCGGCGCGCAGTTTCATGAGCCGATCACGATCAGTGACGTGATGGCCTCCAAGCCGGTGGCGTCGCCGCTGAAGTTGCTGGATTGCTGTCCGGTCTCCGATGGCGGCGCAGCCTTTGTCATCAGCCGCGAGCCGACCAATGCGGCGCGGGTCAAAATCCGCGGTTGCGCACAGGCGCATACCCATCAGCATGTCACCGCCGCGCCTGCCTTGAGCGAGCTCGGTGCCGAAATTTCCATCGCCAAAGCGAAGCAGGCGTCGGGCGTGGCGATATCAGATGTGCGCTACGCCGCGGTCTACGACAGCTTCACCATCACGCTGGCGATGCTGCTGGAAGACCTCGGCTTGGCCAAACGCGGCGAGGCGGCTGCGCGCGTTCGCGCCGGTTATTTTGGCCGTGAAGGAAAGATGCCGCTCAACACCCATGGCGGTCTGTTGAGCTACGGCCATTGCGGCGTCGGCGGCGCCATGGCGCATCTGGTCGAGACGCATCTGCAGATGACGGGACGCGCGGGCAACCGGCAGGTGCGCGATGCCTCGATGGCGCTGCTCCATGGCGACGGCGGCGTGCTGTCGTCCCATGTCAGCATGTTCCTGGAGCGGGTCCGATGAACAAGCCGGCCGACTGGACCACGGGCTTTGAGGCGATCCTCTATCAGCTCTGCGGCGCATGCGAGAGGCCGCAATATTTCCGCCGCGGCTTTTGCGCGGCCTGCGGTTCGACGGAGCTCGCCGAGCAGCGCGCGAGCGGGAAGGGCACGATCTACGCCACCTCCGTCGTCATGCGCGCCGCAACGCCGGAAACCCGCGCCCACGTGCCCTACAACATCGTGCTGGTCGATACCGAAGAAGGCTTTCGCATGATGGCCCATGGCGCCAACGACCTCGCCATCGGCGACCCCGTCAGCGCTCGCTTCGTCCGGTTCGCCGGACGCCTCGTGCCATTCTTCGAGAGGGCGAGATGAAGAACACCGGGTTTGCGAGCGAAGCGAAGCAATCCAGGACGACGTACCAAACGCTGGATTGCCTCTCTGCTTCGCCGCTCGCGATGACCGAGGTCATCGCGCATAGAAAAGGACGCTGGCGATGACGAGCATGGCTGTCACCGCCAGCATGTGTGCGAGTGCCTCCGAGGTTGCCCTCTTGGTGGCTTCCTTCATGCCGGTCTTCTCCCTAAACCTGGGCGCGACGATCCGTGGCGCGGCAGGCACGCACGGCCGTCAGAATTTTTACTCGGAACACCCCACATCGAGCATCCGCCTTGAAGAGTCCCCACTCGGCGGCGTCGACTGTGCCAGCGTCGAACAGTATTGCGGCGGCAATTTGACTCCGCCGTGGCCTCCGGCGGATAGTGTTTTGTCAAAATAAATCAACGGCTGGAAAACCCGAGGAAAATCATGGCCCGCATCGATTACAGCGATCCCGACAAATACAATGATCGCACCCGCGAACTGCTGGGCAAGAACCGCAACGCCAACATCTTCCGCATGATGGCGCATTCGCCGAGCTATCTCTCGCAATATTGTCGGCTGGGCGGCGCGATCCGAAACCGGGGCGAGCTCGATCCGGTCGTCCGCGAGCTTGCGATCACGCGCACCGGCATTTTGTGCGAGGCGCCCTACGAGATCGTCGCCCACAAGCGCATCGGCAAGAGTGTCGGCGTCACCGACGAGCAGAACGAGGCGCTGGAGAACTGGCAGGCCGCCACCTGTTTCAACGAAGTGCAGCGCGCGGCACTCGCCTTCACCGACGAGATCGTGAAACTGCGCCGGCCGACGGACGCGACCTTCAACGCGATCAAGGCAAAACTCACGCCGGGCGCCCTCGTCGAGCTGCAGCTCTCGGTCGGCTTCTACGTCATGACCTCGAAGTTCCTGGAAACCTTTGCAATCGACATGCAGCCGGCGGCGGAGGTGGTCTAGCAGGACCGCTTCCGAACCGTCTTTTTGGCGAGATCGCGACCAAACTTGCAATCTGGAGTTGAAGAGCGTTATCTTCCGCGGAAGACATATATTGCGCAGTGCAGCGGAATTGCGTTGAGCGGTTTTTGTTTCTATTGCGATGACGAAAATTTTCGGAGACGGCATCATGGAGAATGGTTGGGACAGTTCCGCGATCGCCTGGATCGAATCCATGGGCGAGCAGGGTGACCGCGGGGATTGGGGACGCCAGCATGTCCTCGATCCCGTGATGATGGCGCGGGTTGCCGCCGGCCGCTTCCGCAAAGCGCTTGATGTCGGCTGCGGCGAGGGGCGTTTTTGCCGGATGCTGCGGGCAGGCGGCGTGAAAGCGATTGGCATCGATGCGACGGTGCAGCTGCTCGAGGTGGCGAAGCAGCGCGATCCTAAGGGCGACTACCGGCTCGGTCGCGCCGAGCAGCTCGATTTTGCCGACGCGAGCTTCGACCTCGTCGTCACCTACATCACGCTGATCGACATCCCGGATTTCCGGGCCGCAATCCGCGAGATGGCGCGGGTGCTGAAGCCCGGCGGTTCGCTGTTGATGGCAAATCTCACCGGCTTCACCTCGGCGTGCGCGGCTCGCGGATGGGTGAAGGACGCGGACGGGCAGCACCTTCATTATCCCGTCGACCGCTATCTCGACGAATTTTCGTTCTGGCTCGAATGGTCCGGGATTCGGATCGAAAACTGGCACCGGCCGCTCGCGGCCTACATGAACGCCTTCATGGAGAACGGCCTGACGCTGAAATATTTCGACGAGCCGGGTGCGGTATCGGGCGCTGAGATTCATCAGGAACGCCAGCGCCGCGTGCCCTGGTTCGTCGTGATGGAATGGCAGAAGCCGGCCGCTCGAAGGAAACGCCGATGACCATCGACGAATATGCCGCCTGGGCGGCGGCGGTTGCCATGGTCTCGAGACCTCCGACAGCGGAACGTCTTTCCTATCTCGGCCTCGGCCTTGCCGCAGAGGCCGGCGAGGTCGCCGACCATATCAAGAAGCTGCTGCGTGACTCGAAGCTGGACGAGGGCGCGATGATCGATGAACTCGGCGATGTCGTCTATTACTGGGCCTGCCTGTGCATAGCTTCAGGCAGGAAGCCGTCCGAACTGCTCGAGGCCAGCAAGTCCAGGATCGAGCGCAAGGTCGCGGCCGGCAAGTGAGCTCACGGCGCCGTCAGCAGGTTCACCTTGGTATTCGCGACGATCAGCCGGTCGGCCAGAATCTGCGCGAGGTTGCGCATGATGCGCTCGCCGGCCCTGGGATGCTCGTCGCGGAAGCGCTCGAAATCGGCGATCGCAATTTCGACCGCGGTCGCGGACGCATCGGCCAGCACATCGGCGGAACGGCTTGGTTCCAGCAGCGCCATCTCGCCAAAGGCCATGCCGGCGGTCAGCGTGGCCAGGCGCACGCCGTCGGGCAGGGTGACATGCACCACGCCGCTCCTGAGAAAGAACAGCGAAGTCGCGGGCTCGCCGGCGCCCACGATCTTTTCGCCGCGGCGATACGTCTTCGTCGTTCCAATCGCGGCCAGCGCCGCCAGCTCTTCCGCCGAGAGGCCCGCCAGCAGCGGCTGCTCGGACAATTCGGTGGTGTCGTGGAAGTCGATCGAGCCGCCATAGCGATACACCACCTGGTCTTCCGCCCATTCAATGGCGGCATCGAGCAGATAGAAATCGCGCAGGTTGGAGAGGCCCTCGGTCCATTCACGCACGATCTTCCAGCCCGCCGACGAGCGCTTGATGCCGGACAGCACCACCGTGACATGGAAGCTCGCGAGTTCGCGAAACTCCTCCGCGATCAGCCGCGCACCGGCGCGCGTCACGGAGGAGACGCGGCGAAGGTCGAGGATGACGAATTGCGGGCGAGGCTTCGCCGCAAGCTGCCGCGACACGTAGTCGACATTGGACAGCGACAGCGTGCCGACCAGCTCGAACACGCGCACATCCTGATGATGCGCGGCCAGAATCTCCTGCTCGTGCGGCCTGCGGCTGCGCCGCGACGGATTCTTGCCGATGGTGTAGTCGGCGATGATGGAGTTGCGGGCATCGTCGCTGCGGTTGAGCATATGCAAATCGTAATGCGCCGACAGGCCCTGACAGACCTTGATGCCGCGCACGGAGTTGCCGTGCTTGTCGAGGCGAGGGGAGTAGCTGCCGAACCCGAGCCGCGCCGGCAGCGAGGCCAGAATGCCGCCGCCCACGCCGCTCTTGGCGGGGATGCCGACGCGGTAGATCCACTCGCCGGCAAAGTCGTACATGCCGGACGACGTCATTACCGAGAGCGTGCGCGCGATGGCGTAAGGCGTTGTGACCTGTTCGCCGGTCACCGGATTGATGCCGCGATTGGCGAGCGTCGCCGCCATGACCGCGATGTCGCGCGCCGTCACCAGGATCGCGCATTGCCGGAAATAGACCTCGAGCACCGCGCTGACGTTGTCCTTGATCACGGCGTTGGTGCGCAGGAGATAGCCGATCGCGCGGTTGCGGTCGCCGGTGGCGCTTTCGGAGGCAAACACCGCCTCGTCGACGTCGAGATCGCGGCCCGCAAAGCGCGACAGCTCGCGGCGGATATGTTCGAACGCGCCCGCGCCCTTGGCCTCGTGGATCAGCCCGGAGCAGGCGATCGCGCCGGCATTGACCATCGGATTGAACGGATGGTTTTCCGCATTGAGCCGGATCGAATTGAAGGGATCGCCGGAGGGTTCGACCCCGATCACGCTCTCTACCCGCGACGCGCCAAGGCTGTCGAGCGCCAGCGCGAACACGAAGGGCTTGGACATCGACTGCACGGTGAAGGGCACGCGGGTGTCGCCGACCTCGTAGACGTGGCCGTCAAGGGTGGCGAGGCTGATGCCGAAATGATCGGGATCGGCCTTGGAAAGCTCGGGGATGTAGCTCGCGACCTCGCCGCCGGTCTCGGGCATGAAATCGGCGTGGCAGCGATCGAGAAACCGCAGCAAGGGCGGTTTCGAGCTGGTCCAGGCCGCGGCGTGGGGAGAGACCGGTTTCATGGCTCACCGTTTTGCCGCGCCACGCTGGCGCGCGCAACCGGCTCGCGAATTGGGCAAGCCGCTTAATGATTCAAGTTTCGATGATCGCAACCGCCTGGCCTTCGGCGACGACGTCGTCGATGGCGACGAGAATGGATTTCACCGTGCCCGCGGCGGGCGAAGCGACCGGGATCTCCATCTTCATGGATTCGACAAAGGCGATGTCCTCGCCATCGCCAATGCTCGCGCCGGCTTCAACGGAAAGGGCGCACACGCGCCCGGCGACTTCGGTAACTACTCTGATATCTGGCATGCCAACCGGCTTCTTGTTGTGGGCGCAGATTGCCTGAGGTAGCCTCATCTGCAAGTGGAATTTTATTCCGTATAATGGAAAAAAGTGAGGAGCGCATGGGACGACGCTCGGAGCGCCTGAGCAGGCAGGGAATGCTCGCCGGCGATTTGGCAGGGGAAGGCGGCGTCATTCAGGTGGTATCGCGCGCGTTCGACGTCTTGCGATGCTTCGAGGGCCACGAGGCCCGGCTCGGCAATCTCGAAATCTCCAACCGCTGCGGGTTGCCGCGCTCGACCGTGTCGCGGCTCACCCACACGCTGACGCGGATGGGACAGCTCGTCTACCTGCCGCGCGACCAGAAATACCGCATCGGCCCGAGCGCGGTCGCGATGAGCACCTCGATGATGAAGGGCCTGCAGCTGCGCAATCTGATCCGGCTCCGCCTGCAGGACGTCGCAGAGCAATTGCCGGGCACGGTCGGTTTCGTCATCCCGGATCGTTGCCATCTGGTCTATCTCGAATATGCCCGCGCGGCGAACGCGCTCGGCCTGCATGAGACGACCGGCAGCCGCATCGCCATGGGGACTACGGCTGCAGGCCACGCCTACACGGCCGCTCTGGCGCCGGAAATGGGCGACGCCCTGCTCAACGAGATGGAGCGCGAAATGCCCGACGCCGCGAAGACGCTGCGTCCGCGCATCGAGAACAACCGCCGCTTCCTGAAAGAGCACGGCTATGTCGTCGCCTGCGGCCTCTGGAGTCCGCACATCAACGGCCTCGCGGTGCCCTTGTGGTCGCCGCAATACCAGACCTTCGTCGTGGTCACGATCGGACTGCTGTCGGCGATGTTTGACGAGAAGCGGTTGCACAAGGAGGTTGCGCCGCAGATGATCGGGTTGGGAGTTGCCGTCGGCGGGCTGCTCGAAGGCTCCGAGGGCGATATCTTCAACAACCGGCTGGAGCGCAAGCCGCTTCCGGTCCGCACCAATAACAACAAGACGATCATCAAGACGGAGGAGACGAATGATCTGGAAGCCCGAACTCGACGAGCTCGCTCGGCGCGAAGCGTTCGCGCGCGAGATGGGCGGCGTTGAGAAGGTCAAGCGGCAACGCGACCAGGGCCGGCTCACCGTCCGCGAACGCATCGACAAGATGGTCGATGCCAGTTCTTTCCACGAAATCGGCGCTGTCTCCGGCATCGGCGAATATAACGAGCACGGCGAGCTCCAACATCTGACGCCGGCGAATTGCGTGTTCGGCCGCGCCAAGGTCGAGGGCCGCACCGTCGTCGTGGTCGGCGATGACTTTACGGTGCGCGGCGGCTCGGCGGATGCGTCGATCTCGGCAAAACCGCTGATGGCGGAAGAGATGGCGCATGATTTCCGCCTGCCCATCATCCGCATCATCGAAGGCTCCGGCGGCGGCGGTTCGGTGAAGACCATCGAGACCAAGGGCGCGGCCAATCTGCCCGGCGGCATCGGCGGCAACCGCTGGTATCGCTACACGACCGAAAACCTCGCGCATGTGCCGGTGGTGGGTCTCGGCCTCGGATCGGTCGCCGGTCTTGGCGCCGCGCGGCTGGCGGCAAGCCATTACTCCATCATGACCCGGGCGTCTGCGATGTTTGTCGCGGGGCCGCCTGTCGTCAAGCGGCTCGGACAGGATCTCACCAAGCAGGAGCTTGGCGGCGCCGACATCCAGACCCGCGCCGGCGGCGTGGACGATGCCGTCGATACCGAGGAGGAGGCGTTCGCCAAGGCGAGGCGCTTCCTCTCCTACCTGCCCTCTTCGGTGTTCGAACTGCCGCCGACCTTGCCTTGCAGCGACGATCCGGAACGCACTGACGAGGCGCTGATCAAGGCGGTGCCGCGCAGCCGCCGCCAGGTCTACAAGATGCGGCCGATCATCGAGTCCGTCGTCGACAAGGGCTCTTTCTTCGAGATGAACGGCAATTACGGCCGGCCGATGATCGTGGGCCTGGCGCGGCTTGAGGGCCGCGCGGTGCTCGTGCTCGCGAGCGACCCGTTCCACTATGGCGGCTCCTGGACAGCGGAAGCCTGCCAGAAGGTGATCCGCTGGGTCGACTTCGCCGAAATCTTCCATCTGCCGGTCGTCTATCTCATGGACTGCCCGGGCTTCATGATCGGGTTGGATGCAGAGAAGTCGGCGACCATCCGCTATGGCGTGCGCGCGATGGCGGCCGTCAACCAGACCACGGTGCCCTGGTGCACCGTGATCGTGCGCAATTCCTTCGGCGTCGCCGGTGTCGTGCACCAGCCGGCCGACCGTTTCTCGATCCGCTACGCCTGGCCGTCGGCCTATTGGGGCTCGCTGCCGCTCGAAGGCGGCATCGAGGCGGCCTATCGCGCCGAGATCGATGCGGCGGACGATCCCGCAGCGAAATTGAAGGAGATCGAGGATCGCCTCAACAAGTTACGCTCGCCGTTCCGCTCCGCCGAAAAATTCTGGGTCGAGGAAATCATCGATCCCCGCAAGACGCGCTCGCTGCTCTGCGAGTTCGCGCGCCTCGCCGAGCCCCTGCGCACGCCAGGGCTCGCCAGGAATATGACCATCAGGCCATAGCCGGCCGTGTGGAACGGCCGTGCTCAGCCGCGGCGTGCGGCCTTCGTGACACACTGATGAATATTCCGAAGCCGTCCCTGCGGCGCGATGTCGCTCTCTATTGCCCCGACATCAGACTGTAATGCGCAACTGTTAAATCCAGCCGGGGAGGCGACGTCATGTCGTGCCTCTCGGGACTTGAATATTGCCAGTGATATCTTTTGAACGCCGGGGTGGTCATGCTGACTGAACCTGATAATGCGAAGACCGCCAGCGCACCGCTGGCGCCCCTGCTGGGTTCGTCCGCCATTCCAGGGCTGGTCTGGGCCTTTCGGCTGCACAACGACGGCGGCGCAGAGTCGCTGCCGATCGATACGCCGATCGAATTTACCCATGACGGCCGGCTGTGGCTGCATTTCAATCTTGGCGATGCGCGGGTGCGGCCATGGCTGGCGGAGGCGCAGATCCCGCTGCTTGCGCGGGACTTGCTGCTGTCGCACGACAATTTCCAGCAACTCCATGTTCTCGATGACTGCGTGTATGGCGTGTTCTCGGACCTCGTCCGCGACATCGAGACCGCAACCGAGGAGACCGGCTTCCTGCGCTTTGCGATGACCGAGCGGCTCCTGATCAGCGGCCGCCATCAGGCGCTATGCGCCGCCGACGCCGCGCGCCGCGTGCTCGAGGGCGGCTATCGCATCAAGCATGTTGCAAACCTTCTGGAAAAGATTGTCGATGAGGTCGCCGACACCATGGACCGGATGGCGGATCGCATCGGCACCGAGCTCGACGAGATCGAGGAGAAAGTTGTCGCGGGGGAGGTGAGGTCCGATATGCGCTCCGAGCTTGGCCGACGGCGGCGCACCTGCGTCCGCCTGCACCGGCAATTGACCGGCCTGCGCGTGCTGTTCCATCGCCTTGAACGGCGCGATGTCGACCAACTCAACCCGGCCTTGCGCCTGCATGCCGCGCGGCTGGCGCAGCGGCTCGATGGGCTCGATCACGATATCGTCGAGTTGCGCGAGCGCAGCCGGCTGCTCGAAGAAGAGCTGCATTTCAAGATGGAAGAGGAAAGCAACCGGCATCTCCACACGCTGTCGATCGTGACCACCATGCTGCTGCCGCCGACCCTCGTCACCGGCATCTTCGGCATGAATACCAAGGGGCTCCCGCTCACCGACGTCGAAAGCGGCTTCCTGTGGGCGGCTGGATTGATGGTGCTCTCATCCGCGGCCGCCTACTGGATCATGCGGCGCTCGGGCATCGTCAGATAGGCCGGCCAGCCGCGGCAGCAACGACATGTGCAACATGCCCTTCCGCGCCCTCGCTGTGTTCGCGGCACTGATCGCCTTGGCGTCGGCGCAAGCCGTGCATGCAGAGGAGCCAGCAAAGGCATCAAAAGACGCCGGCGCAAAGGACTCGCGGGAAGCGTTGGCCGATGCCGGCATCCGGTTCAGCGCGACCTATATCGGGGAAGGGTTCGCAAACATCTCCGGCGGCGTCCGCGCCGGGCGGATTTACACCGGCCGTCTCGATCTCGGTATCACCATCGATCTCGAAAAGGTGGCCGGCTGGACCGGCGCGACCTTCCACGCCAACATGTTCCAGATTCACGGCGATGGCCTGTCGCGCAGCTATATCGGCAATCTGATGCTGGTGAGCGGCATCGAGGCGCTGCCATCGACACGGCTGTACGAGCTCTGGATCGAGCAGAAGCTGCTCGGCGGCAAGCTCGCCATTCGTGTCGGCCAGCAGGCCTCCGATATCGAATTCATCGATAGTGCCTATGACGACATCTTCGTCAACTCCGCGCTCGGCTGGCCCGGCATCACCGGCATCAACCTTCCGGCGGGCGGTCCTTCGCCGCCATTGGCCGTGCCCGGCATCCGCGTCAAGGCTGATCTTTCCGATCGCATCACGGCCTATCTCGCGCTGTTCGACGGCGACGCTGCGCCGCCGGATTCGCCCCTGGACCCGCAGCTCGCCAATGCGCATGGCGTGCTGTTTCGCGTCAACGATCCGCCCTGGTGGATCGGGCAGCTCAAATACAAATTCGAGATCGGTGAGACCAAGCTGCCGGCGTCGATCACGGGCGGCGCCTGGTATCACATGATGTCGTTCGCCGATCAGCGCTTCTCGGCCGACGGCTTGTCGCTGGCCGATCCCAACAGCTCCGGCGATCCGTTGTGGCTGCGGCGCAACAACGGCGTGTTCATGGTCTATGAGCAGATGCTGCAGCGTTCTCCGTTCGATGCGGACAAGGACGTCGCGTTCTTCCTGCGTGCTTCCGTCAGTCCGTCCGACCGCAATCTGATCAGCGCCTATGTCGACGGCGGCTTCCTGTTCACCGGTTTCAGCGAGAAGCGGCCGAACGACCGGTTCGGCGTGGCGGCGACCTTTGCTCGAATATCCGATCGTGCGCTGCAGCTCGACCAGGATGTCCAATTCTTCACCGGCACGGCCTATCCGATCCGCGATTTTGAGGCGATCCTCGAGATCACCTATCAGGCCGCGATCACGCCGAATTTCCTGGTGCAGCCGGTGTTCGAATATATCGCCCATCCCGGCGGTGGCGTGGTCGATCCCAACGACCTCACGCAGACCCGCCGCATCAAGGACGCCGTCATGCTCGGCGTCCGCACCACGATTACGTATTAGCCGACCTCAAGCCGCAGCAACTGCGGCCACTGGTTTCGGCGGCCGCGAGATCCCAAGCGCGATCAGAGCGGCGACGATGCAGAGCGCGCCGGCGACGAAGAAGGCCGGCAGGTAGCTTGCGAGCAGCGTCCGCGACAGGCCAGCCGCGAAGGCGGCAAAACCTGCGCCGATCTGATGGCCGGCAAAAATCCAGCCGAACACCAGATTGGCACGCTCCGCGCCGAAGCGCTGTGCGGTGAGCCGCACCGTCGGCGGCACGGTCGCGATCCAGTCGAGCCCATAGAACATCGCAAACAGCGACAGCCCGTAGAACGAGAAATCGCTGAACGGCAGGAACACCAGCGACAGCCCGCGCAGCCCGTAATACCAGAACAGCAGCCAGCGATTGTCGTAGCGGTCCGACAGCCAGCCCGAGACGATGGTGCCGAAGAAATCGAACACGCCCATGGCGGCGAGCAGGCTCGCGGCCTGCACCTGCGGGATGCCGAAATCGAGGCACATCGGAATCAGATGCACCTGGATCAGGCCCGCGGTGCTGGCGCCGCAGATCGCAAAGGTCAGGAACAGCGCCCAGAACACCGTCGATTTCGATGCGTCGCGGAGCATGCCAAGCGCGGCGGCGAGGATCGGCGCGTTGCTCGGAGTGGGGACCGGCAGCGGCTCGGTGCCATTGTCGCCGAACGGACGCAGGCCGACATCGCTCGGGCGGTCGCGGATGATCATCAACACGGCGAAAGCGGATACGCACAGCATGGCGCAGACCAGCGCCAGCGCGATGCGCCAGCCATAGCGCTCCGTGATCGAGGCGAGCAGCGGCAGGAAGATCAATTGCCCGGTCGCAACGCTTGCGGTCAGGATGCCGACCACGAGTCCGCGCCGGGCCGCGAACCAGCGCGCGGCGATGGTCGCGCCGAGCACCAGCGCGGTCATCCCAGTGCCGAGGCCGATCACGACGCCCCACAACAGCATCAGCTGCCAGACCTTGGTCATGGCAAGCGAGACGACCAGCGCCGAGATCACGAGCGACTGCGCCGCCAAGGTCACGTTGCGCAGGCCGTAGCGATTGAGCAGCGCGGCGGCGAAGGGGGCCATCAGCCCGAACAGGATGAAGCGGATCGAGAGCGCCGAGGAAATCTCCGCAGTGGTCCAGCCGAATTCATGCTGCAGCGGCACGATGAACACGCCGGGCGCACCTACGGTGCCGGCCGAGATCAGCGCGGTGAAGAAGGTCACGCCGACCATCACCCAGCCGTAATGGATGTTGCGGCGGGTGAGCGCGGCCGCGAGCCAGTTCGAGATCATTGAGCCTCTGTTGAAAGGAGGTTAGCTTGAGATGCACATTCTGACATGAGGGAGCCATGTCTGAAATGACGTAGTTCCCTCATTTTATGACTACTAACGCTAATGCATCACGCGCTCGACCGCGATCGCGGTAGCTTCGCCGCCGCCGATGCAGAGCGCCGCCACGCCGCGCTTCAGGTTCTGCGCCTGCAGCGCATGCAGCAGCGTCACGATCAGCCGCGCGCCGGTCGCGCCGATGGGGTGGCCGAGTGCGCAGGCGCCGCCATTGATGTTGAGCTTGTCGCGGGGGATGCCGAGGTCCTTCTGCGCGGCCATCGCCACGACCGCGAAGGCTTCGTTGATCTCGAACAGATCGACGTCGCCGACCTTCCAGCCGACCTTGTCGAGCAGTTTCCTGATCGCCGGGATCGGCGCGGTGGTGAACCATTGCGGTTCCTGGCTGTGGGTCGCGTGGCCCTTGATCTCGGCGAGATAGGGCAGGCCATCGCGGTCGGCGAGCGAGCGTTTGGCCAGAATGAGCGCCGCGGCGCCGTCGGCATTCGCAGAAGAAGCGGCGGGCGTAATGGTGCCATTGGCGCGGAATGCCGGCTTCAGGCCGGGGATTTTCGCCGGATCGACCTTCAGCGGATGCTCATCATTGGCGATCAGGCGTGGACCGGTCTTTTCCTTGAGCGTGATCGGCGCGATCTCGGCTTTGAAGGCGCCGCCTTCGACCGCCCGGCGCGCCCGCGTCAGCGTCTCCATGGCATAGGCGTCCTGGTCGGCGCGGGTGAATTGATAGGCTTCGGCCGTGGCCTCGCCGAAATCGCCCATGGAGCGGCCGGTCTCATAGGCGTCCTCGAGGCCGTCCATCATCATGTGGTCGATGATGCGGTCATGGCCGGCGCGGTAGCCGGAACGCGCCTTCGCCAGTAGATAGGGCGCGTTCGACATGCTCTCCATGCCGCCGGAAAGCACGATGTTGGCCGAGCCGGCATTGATGATGTCGTGCGCCAGCATGGTCGCCTTCATGCCGGAGCCGCAGACCTTGTTGACGGTGGTGGCGCCGGTGGCGTCGGGCAGGCCGGCGCCGCGCGCGGCCTGGCGGGCCGGCGCCTGGCCCTGTCCGGCCGGCAGCACATTGCCCATGAAGACTTCGTCGATCTTTTTCGGCGCAAGTTTGGCGCGCTCCAGCGCGGCGCCGATGACATGGGAACCGAGCTTGTGGGCGGCAAACGGCGTGAGCTCGCCCAAGAAGCGGCCGAGCGGGGTACGGGCGGCGGAGAGGATGACGACGGGATCGGAGGCTGCGGCCATGGCGGAACTCCTGGAAATGGCGGGTCAGGGTTGCATGATAGCCATCATATGATGCGCCGCAAAAATTGCAACCGCAACAAATCATGACAAAATGTCGGGGTCGGATGAGCGATGCGGGGGCGGGCGCTCAGCGCTTGCGGTTGACGAAGGCCTGCATCAGCCGGGTCGGCTCGTCGGTCAGGAATGACTTCCCGAACACGCCGATGCTCAGATTGACGGATTCCGTCAGCGGCAATTCCTCCCATTGCCGCAGCAGCGCCTTTTGCGAGCGCAGCGCCTCCGGGCCGCATTCGAGCAGCATGCCGATTACATGCTCGACTGCCGCATCCAGCCCGCCTTGCGGCGCGACCACGTCGATGAGACCCCAGGCGAGCGCGGTCGGCGCGTCGATATTTTCCGCGGTCATCACCAGCCAGCGCGCGCGGCCCCAGCCGATCAGCCGCGGCAGCAGGGCTGCATGGATCACCGAGGGGATGCCGACCCTCACCTCGGGCATGCCGAATATGGCATCATGCGCGGCGACGCGGAAATCGCAGGCGGCTGCAACTTCCAGTCCGCCACCGAGGCACCAGCCCGGCATCCGTGCGATGACCGGCGCCGGAAAGGCACGCACGGCTTCGCAGAGATCGCGCAAGCGCGAGATGAAGGCTTCGGCCGACTTCTGCTCCAGCGTCGCCATCTCCTTGATGTCGGCGCCGCCGATCATGCTCTTCTCGCTCTGGCCGGCGAGCATGAGGACGCGAATCGCCCGATCGGATGCAAGCCGTTCCAGGCCCTCGCGGACGCCGTTGATCACAGCCGAGCCCAGGATGTTGAGCGAGCCGGCGTTGCAGATGGAAAGCCGCACGACGCCGCGGGAGTCGCGGTCGACGCCGCAATATTGGTTGAGCATATCCATGGAAGGTCTCGCGAAGTGGGCGGAAATGCTACTTCCCGGAGAGGATGCGCCCTTGTCAAGGGCCGCGGTAAAACCCCGCATGAAGCGGAATTAACGAAATTAACGGCAGCTTTTTCGGGCTGGACCTGCTATTATATGACTGTAAACATTTCATGGGACGACTTATGCGCTACTCCAAAGAGCACAAGCAGGAGACCCACGCCCGGATCGTGCGGAAGGCTTCCGTGCGGCTGCGCGAGAAGGGCGCGCATGGCATTGGCGTCGCCGACCTGATGAAGGAGGCGGGGCTGACCCATGGCGGTTTCTACGCCCATTTCGATTCGCGCGAGGCGCTGGTGATCGAGGCCTTTGCCTATGCGATGGACCGCTCGATGGAACATTGGCGCAAGACCGCGGCGGAGACGCCGCCGGACAAGCGGCTCGCGACCATCGTCAACTCCTATCTCACGACCATCCACCGCGACGATCCCGGCCGTGGCTGCGCGGTGCCGACGCTGGGCGCTGAAATCGCCCGCGAGAGCCCCAAGACCCGCAAGGCCTTTGCGGCCAAGCTCGAGCAGATGATCGACATGATCGCCGACCAGCTTCCCGATCTGCCGCGCAAGGCCGCGCGCAAGCAGGCCTCTGCCACGCTCGCCACCATGATGGGCACGCTGGTGTTGTCGCGCATCGCCGGCAATGGCGAGTTTTCCGAGGAGATTCTTGCCGCTGGACGCGAAGCCGCGCTCGGCCGTCAGGCTTCGGCCAGGCCAGCGGCGAAGAAGCCCACGGCAAAGGCCGCGGCATCAGTACGGCATTGAACCAACGTCTGAGGGTATCCGGCTAAGCCGTTGGTCGAATGCCCGCACGCGGCCGAGCGCAGGCCGGCATTTTCGCAACACCGCATCGCGCATATACCCTTTCCAAACGCCATAAAGACTGCAAGATGCCGGCCAAAACCGGCATTCGCTAAGCGTGGAGGAAAATCATGCGCTCAATCGGACATTTCATCGGCGGCAAGGAAGTGAAGGGCACGTCCGGCCGCTCAGCCGACGTCTTCGAACCCATGACCGGCGACGTGCAGGCCAAGGTGGCGCTGGCTTCCAAGGCCGAGGTCCGTGCCGCGGTCGAAAATGCCAGGGCCGCGCAGCCCGAATGGGCGGCGACCAACCCGCAGCGCCGCGCGCGCGTGATGATGAAGTTTTTGGAACTCGCGCAGCGCGACTACGACCAGCTTGCGGAACTACTGGCACGCGAGCATGGCAAGACCGTTCCCGATGCCAAGGGCGACATTCAGCGTGGGCTGGAGGTCGTGGAATTCGCGATCGGCGTGCCGCATCTGATGAAGGGCGAATATACCGAAGGCGCTGGTCCCGGCATCGACATCTACTCGCTGCGCCAGCCGCTCGGCGTCGTCGCCGGCATCACGCCGTTCAATTTCCCCGCGATGATTCCGATGTGGAAATTCGCGCCAGCGATCGCCTGCGGCAATGCGTTCATCTTGAAACCCTCCGAGCGCGATCCCGGCGTGCCGATGAAGCTCGCGGAACTGATGATCGAGGCCGGCCTGCCGCCGGGCATCCTCAACGTCGTCAACGGCGACAAGGAAGCGGTCGACGCCATCCTCGACGATCCCGATATCAAGGCGATCGGCTTTGTCGGCTCCTCGCCGATCGCACAGTACATCTACGAGCGCGCGGCCGCGAGCGGCAAGCGCTGCCAGTGCTTTGGCGGCGCCAAGAATCACGCCATCGTCATGCCAGACGCCGACATGGACCAGGCCGTCGATGCCCTGATCGGCGCGGGCTACGGCTCGGCCGGCGAGCGCTGCATGGCGGTCTCCGTCGCCGTGCCCGTCGGCAAGACCACCGCCGACCGGCTGATGGAGAAGCTGATCCCGCGCGTGGAAAGCCTGAAGATCGGCACCTCCATTGATCCGTCCGCCGATTACGGACCGCTGGTGACGCGCGAGGCGGTCGAGCGCGTCAGGAACTATGTCGATATCGGCATCAAGGAAGGCGCGACGCTCGCGGTCGATGGCCGCGGCTTCAAGATGCAGGGCTATGAGAAAGGCTTCTACATGGGAGGCTGTCTGTTCGACAACGTCACGAAAAATATGCGCATCTACAAGGAAGAGATTTTTGGCCCGGTGCTGTCGGTCGTGCGCGCCAAGGACTATTCCGAGGCGCTGGCGCTGCCGTCGGACCATGACTACGGCAATGGTGTTGCGATCTTCACCCGCGACGGCGATGCCGCGCGCGATTTCGCGGCGAGGGTGAATGTCGGCATGGTCGGCATCAACGTGCCGATCCCGGTGCCGATCGCCTATTACACCTTCGGCGGCTGGAAGAAATCGGGCTTCGGCGATCTCAACCAGCACGGCCCGGACTTCGATCCGCTTCTACACCAAGACCAAGACGGTGACCTCGCGCTGGCCGTCCGGCGTCAAGGAGGGCGCGGAGTTCTCGATCCCGACGATGAACTAACCGATTGGCAAGGCTCCTCCGTCATTGCGAGCGTAGCGAAGCAATCCAGAACCCCTCCGCGGTGACAGTCTGGATTGCTTCGGAGCTCACGCTCCTCGCAATGACGGCAAGAGCGGTGGTGGTGGCTATCTAACGCATGCAGTTCACGCTCAACGAAGACCAGATTGCCGTTCGCGAGATGGCGCGGGATTTCGCCGCGGAGAAGATCGCGCCGCATGCCCTTCGCTGGGACGAGGAGAAGCATTTTCCGGTCGACGTGATGCGCGAGGCCGCCAAGCTCGGCATGGGCGGCGTCTACATCAAGGACGATGTCGGCGGCTCCGCGATGACGCGCTTCGACGCGGCGCTGATCTTCGAGGCCCTGGCGCAAGGCTGTCCGACGGTGTCGGCCTTCATCTCCATCCACAACATGGCGTCCTGGATGATCGATGCCTATGGCAACGACAACCAGCGCCGGAAATGGCTGCCAAGGCTCTGCACCATGGAGCTGATCGCAAGCTACTGCCTGACCGAGCCGAACTCCGGTTCTGACGCCGCGGCGCTGCGCACCCGCGCGGTCTGCGACGGCGACCATTATGTGCTCAACGGCCAGAAGCAGTTCATCTCGGGCGCCGGCGGCGGCGACCTCTATGTCGTGATGGTGCGCACCGGCGCCGACGGCCCCGGCGGCATCTCGACGCTCGTGGTCGAAGGCGACACGCCCGGGCTTTCGTTCGGCAACAACGAGCGCAAGATGGGCTGGAACGCGCAGCCGACCCGCGCGGTGATTTTTGAGAACGCGCGCGTGCCCGTCGCCAACCGGCTCGGCGACGAGGGGATCGGCTTCAAGATCGCGATGGCTGGGCTCGACGGCGGACGTCTCAACATCACGGCCTGTTCGCTCGGCGGCGCGCAGAGCGCACTCGACAAGGCGCGCGCCTACATGAAGGAGCGCAAGGCCTTCGGCAAGCGGCTCGACGAATTCCAGGCCCTGCAGTTCCGCCTGGCCGACATGGCGATCGAGCTCGAGGCGGCGCGGACTTTCCTTTGGCGCGCGGCGGCGGCGCTTGACCGCAAGGATCCCGACGCGACCATGCTCTGCGCCATGGCCAAACGCTTCGGCACCGATGTCGGCTTCGAGGTCGCCAACCAGGCCCTGCAGTTGCACGGCGGCTACGGTTATCTCAGCGAATACGGTATCGAGAAGATCGTGCGGGACTTGCGCGTGCACCAGATCCTCGAGGGCACCAATGAAATCATGCGGCTGATCGTGGCGCGCAAGCTGATCGAGGGCGCGCGATGATGGACGCGGTGACGGAACCCGATCTGATCGCGCGCCGTGAAGGCTCGGCCGGCATTATCAGGCTCAACCGGCCGAAGGCGATCAATGCGGTGACACTCGAGATGTTCCGCGACATCGAAAAGGCGCTCGATGCGTTCGAGGCCGATCCGCAAGTCGCGGTCATCGTGCTCGAAGGCGCGGGCGAGCGCGGCCTGTGCGCCGGCGGCGACATCCGCGCGCTCTGGGAAAACTCGAAAGTAAAGGGCGATCTCGGCAGGGTGCTGTGGCGCGAAGAATACATTCTCAACGCGCGCATCAAGAAATTCCCAAAACCCTATGTCGCCTTCATGGACGGCATCGTGATGGGCGGCGGCGTCGGCCTGTCGGCGCATTCGAGCCACCGCGTCGTCACCGAGCGCACCAAGCTCGCCATGCCCGAGGTCGGGCTCGGCTTCTTCCCGGATGTCGGCGGTACTTATCTCTTGTCGCGCGCGCCGGGCGAGATCGGCACCTATTTCGGACTGACGGGGCAGACCATGAATGGGCCGGACGCGATCTATGCGCGCTTTGCCGACGCGGTCGTGCCATCAAGCAAGTTGCCGGCGCTGCGCGAGGTCCTGACCAGGGTTCGCCCGGGTATCGCCTCGGGCGAAGTCAAATCCCTGATCGAGGGCTTTGGGACCGGTGAGAAAGCGGGACCGGTGGCGGCAATGCAGCCGCAGATCGACGCGCTGTTCGCGCATGATCGGATGGAAGATACCATCGCTGTGCTGCGCGAGGATGGTTCCGAGTTCGCGCAAAAAACCCTGAAGACGCTGGCGGAGAAATCGCCACGCGGCATGGTGGTGACGCTGAAGCTGTTGCGGCTGGCGCGCCAGGCTTCCACGCTGGAAGAGTGCCTGGTGCGGGAATATCGTGCCGCGCTGGAAGTGTTTCGCAGCGACGATTTCCGCGAGGGCGTCCGCGCCGCCGTCATCGACAAGGACCGCAATCCGAAATGGTCGCCGCCTGATATCGAGGACGTGACGGCAGAGATGGTGGCGCCTTATTTCGCCGGGGTCGGCGCGGACGAGCTGAAATTCCCTTAAAAAGCAGAAAAGCCCACGCGGAGGAGACACACATGGCAACGATCGCATTCATCGGCCTCGGCAACATGGGCGGGCCCATGGCGGCCAATCTGGTCAAGGCCGGCCACAAGGTCGTGGCGTTCGACCTGGTCGTGGCTTCGCGCGATCAAGCGAAGAGTGATGGCGCGGCGATTGCCGACAGCTCGGTTTCCTCGGTCAAGGGCGCCGAGGTCGTAATCACCATGCTGCCCGCCGGCAAGCATGTGCTCTCGGTCTGGAACGAGGTCGTGCCCGCCATGGCCAAGGGCACGCTGATCATCGATTGCTCGACCATCGACGTCGAAAGCTCGAAACAGGCGCATGCGTTGGCAGCGAAGCATGGCGTCGCCTCCGTCGATGCGCCGGTCTCCGGCGGCACTGGCGGTGCCAAAGGCGCGACGCTCACCTTCATGTGCGGCGGCGAGGACAAGGCCTTTGCGGCCGCCAAGCCCGTGCTGGAGAAGATGGGCAAGAAGATCGTGCATTGCGGCGGCGCGGGTGCCGGGCAGGGCGTCAAGATTTGCAACAACATGGTGCTCGCGGTTTCCATGATCGCCGTCGGCGAGGCCTTTGCGCTGGCCGAGAAGCTCGGGCTGTCGCATCAGGCGGTGTTCGATGTAGTCTCCACTTCGTCAGGTCAGTGCTGGGCGCTGACGTCCTATTGCCCGGTGCCGGGTCCAGTGCCGGCCTCGCCCGCCAACAACGACTACAAGCCGGGTTTTGCCACCGCGCTGATGGTGAAGGACCTGACGCTGGCGCAGGACGCGGCGAAAGCCGCTGGTGCAGCGACCCCGCTCGGCAAGCAGGCGCAGGAGCTCTACAAGGCCTTCGACGCCTCGGGCCATGGCGGCGTGGACTTTTCCGGAATTATCCAGCACGTTAGGGCGCTTGCCGGGAAAGCTTAATGACGACGTTCAAGGAAGCGCGTGCCTTTCTCCTGAAACACCGCACGGATTACAACGCCGCGGTCAAAGGCTTCCGCTGGCCCGATCCGGCCCCCTTCAACTGGGCGCTCGACTGGTTCGATGCGGAACTGGCGCGCGATCCCGCGAGTAAAGACCGCACCGCGCTCTGGATCGTCGATGCCGGCCATGACCGGGAAACAAAGCTCTCTTTCGCAACGCTGTCGCGCCGCTCCAACCAGGTCGCGAACTTCCTGCGCGCGCAGGGGCTGAAGCGCGGTGATCATCTGTTGCTGTTGCTCGGCAATGTTGTGCCGCTCTGGGAGACCATGCTGGCGGCGATGAAACTCGGCGTGGTCGTGATCCCCGCGACAACATTACTCACGCCGGATGAGTTGCAGGACCGGCTCGACCGCGGCCGCGCGCGGGTGGTGGTCGCGACGCAGGACCAGGTCGGCAAGTTCGCCAATCTTCGTGCCGACAAGCTCGTCAACATCGTCGTCGGCGCAGCTTCGAAGGTCGAGGGCTGGTTGCCATTCGAACAATCGGCCGAGTTTCCGGAAGCCTTCACGCCGGATGGCGCGACCAAAGCCGACGAGCCGATGCTGCTCTATTTCACCTCGGGCACGACGGCGAAGCCGAAACTGGTGCGGCACAGCCAGCGCAGCTATCCCGTCGGCGCGCTGTCGACCATGTACTGGTTGGGCTTGCAGCCGGGCGACGTGCATCTCAACATTTCATCGCCGGGCTGGGCCAAGCATGCCTGGAGCTGCTTCTTCGCGCCCTGGAATGCGGGGGCCACCATCTTCATCGTCAACCAGCCGCGCTTCGAGGCCAAGCAGCTGCTCGCCACCATCGGCCGCTGCGGCGTCACCACGCTGTGCGCGCCGCCGACGGTGTGGCGCCTCTTCATCCAGGAACGCCTTGCCGATTTCAAAGTCAGCCTGCGCGAGGTCTGCGGCGCTGGCGAGCCGCTCAATCCCGAGGTGATCGACCAGGTCCGCGCCGCCTGGGGTCTCACCATCCGCGACGGCTACGGCCAGACCGAGACCACGGCGCTTGCCGGCAACTCGCCGGGGCAGAAGGTCAAGGTCGGCTCGATGGGCCGGCCGCTGCCCGGCTATCGCGTCGAGATCATGGACTCGGATGGACATGTCGCGAAGGAAGGCGAGGTGACGCTGGTGCTGGGCGCTGATCGCCCGGCGGGGCTGATGCAGGGCTACCAGGGCGAAGACGGAAAACTCTCCGGCGCCGATGGCGATCACTATCGCAGCGGCGACGTGGTGTTTGTCGACGAGGAAGGCTATTTCACCTTTGTCGGCCGCTCCGACGACGTCTTCAAATCCTCCGACTACCGCATCAGCCCGTTCGAGCTCGAAAGCGTGCTGATCGAGCATGAAGCAGTCGCGGAAGCCGCGGTGGTGCCGAGCCCGGATCCGATCCGGCTCGCGATCCCCAAGGCCTATGTGCTGCTCACGGCAGGCGTCGAGCGCTCGCCGGAGACGGCGCTGTCGATCTTCAAGCACCTGCACACACGGCTGGCGCCGTTCAAGCGCATCCGCAAGCTTGAGCTTGTGACGGAGCTGCCGAAGACCATTTCCGGAAAGATCCGCCGCGTGCAATTGCGCCGACTTGAGCATGACAACAACCGCGAGGACGCGCTTCGCGGCAAGGAGTTTCGCGAAGAGGATTTCCCGGAGCTGCAGAAGGTGCGCACAGCCGGTTCGGAGCCACATTAAATGAATGAAGTCTGGAAGAAACCGCCGATTACGTTGGCAGCCTATCAGGCGATGGTCGGCAAGGAAGTCGGCGTCTCCTCATGGCATCTGGTCGATCAGAACCGGATCAATGTCTATGCCGACGTGATCGAGGATCACCAGTTCATCCATGTCGACCCCGAGCGTGCCAGACGCGAAACCGCGTTCGGCAACACGGTGGCACATGGCTTCCTCACGATGTCGCTGATGTCCATCATGTCGTATGAGGTGATGCCGGTCATCGAGGGCACGACCATGGGCGTTAATTATGGCTTCGACAAGCTCCGCTTCATCTCGCCGGTGCGCGCGGGCAAGCGCGTCCGCGGCCGCTTCGTGCTGGCGGAAGCGAAGCTGCGCAAGCCGACCGAGCTGCTGTCGCGCACCAACGTCACCGTCGAGATCGAGGGCGAGGACAAGCCCGCGATCGTGGCGGACTGGATCGGGCTGATCTATTTTGCGTAAATTCGTCTCGTCATCGCCGGGCTTGACCCGGCGATCCATCCCGATCAAAAACCATCTCGTTTTGGATGGATGCCCGGGTCAAGCCCGGGCATGACGAGAACAGCAGGATCCGGGAAACACAATTCATGACAATCAGGTTTGACGGACGCGTCGCCATCGTGACCGGCGCGGGCAATGGTCTCGGGCGCGCGCATGCGCTGGGGCTGGCGAGCCGCGGCGCCAAGGTCGTGGTCAACGATTTTGGCGGCGCCCGCGATGGCACCGGCGGATCGCTCAGCCCCGCAGAGACCGTGGTCGAGGAGATCAAAAAGGCCGGCGGCACCGCGATGGCCGACGGCGCCGACGTCTCCAATTTCGAGCAGGTGACGGCAATGGTCGCGCGCGCGACCAAGGAATGGGGCAGCGTCGATCTGCTCTGCGCCAATGCTGGCATCCTGCGCGACAAGTCGTTTTCCAAGATGGAAGCCGCCGATTTCGCCAAGGTGCTGGACGTGCATCTTGTCGGCAGCTTCTATTGCTGCAAGGCGGTGTGGGACGGCATGCGCGAGCGCAATTACGGCCGCATCGTGCTGACCACATCCTCGTCGGGCCTCTACGGCAATTTCGGCCAGGCCAATTACGGCGCGGCGAAATCCGGCATGGTCGGGCTGATGAACGTGCTGGCCGAGGAGGGGCGCAAATACAATATCCGCGTCAACACGATCTCGCCGACCGCGGCGACGCGCATGACGGAAGAGCTGTTGCCGCCGCAGGCGCTCACCCTGATGCGGCCCGAGGCGATCACGCCGGCGGTGGAATACCTGCTCAGCGAGGATGCGCCGACCCGCACCATCATGGGCGCGGGCGCCGGCTCGTTCGCGGTGATCCAGCTTATCGAGAGCGAGGGCATCAACCTGCCGCCATCGGAATGGACGCCCGATGCGATCGCCGCGCATTTCGCCGAGATCAGTGACATGTCGAAGGCGAAGGCACTGGAAGGCGCGTTCCAGCAAACGCAAAAGTATGTCGGCCAGGCCGCGGCGCGGGCTGGGGTGAAGCTGTAAGTTGTCATTCCGGGGCGATCCGGAACGCATCGAGCCCGGAATCCATAACCACGACCGGCAGTATGGATTCCGGGCCTGCGCCTGACGGCGCATCCCGGAATGACGACCTTTCTGGTGGTGCTCGGGTTGGCTTAAGCTCACGCAATGCCTTCAATTGAAAACCATGCCGTCGTCATCGGTGCCGGCCCCGCCGGGCTGATGGCGGCGGAAGTGCTGGCGCAAGGCGGCGTTGACGTCGCTGTCTACGACGCCATGCCGTCCGCCGGTCGCAAATTCCTGATGGCTGGGCGCGGCGGGCTCAATCTCACCCACAGCGAGCCGCTGCCGGCGTTTCTCGCGCGCTATCGGGAGGCTACGCCGCGGCTTGAGCCTGCGATCTCCGAGTTTTCGCCAGACCGCTTGCGCGCATGGAGCGAGGCGCTGGGACAGCCGACCTTTGTCGGCTCCAGCGGGCGCGTGTTTCCTCAAGCGTTCAAGGCTTCGCCTTTGTTGCGGGCGTGGCTGCGACGGTTGGATTCGCAAGGCGTACGGTTTGCCTTTCGCCATCGGTGGAATGGATGGAACGAGCGCGGCCGATTGCGGTTTCAAACGCCGGACGGCGAACGAGTGGTCGACGCGCGCACAACGGTGCTTGCGCTCGGTGGGGCGAGCTGGCCGCGGCTTGGGTCTGACGGAACGTGGGTCGGATTGCTGGCGGCCAGAGGCCTTGCGATCTCGCCGCTGCGGCCGGCGAATTGCGCCTTCACCGTTGCCTGGTCGGACGTCTTTCGCAACCGCTTCGAGGGCCAGCCGCTCAAGGGCGTCGAGCTCAAGTTCGGCACGCAGGCACTTCGTGGCGAAGCCATCATTACCCGCAGCGGCATCGAGGGCGGCGCGATCTACGCGCTCTCGGCCGAATTGCGCGAGGCGATTGCGAAATCCGGCGAAGCGGTGCTGCACGTCGCGTTGCGGCCTGATCTCGCGCGGGACGAATTGGCCGCGCGATCCTCGGCGCCGCGCGGCAAGCAGTCGCTGTCCAACTTTCTGCGCAAGGCGTTCAATCTGTCGCCCGTCGCGATCGGCCTGTTGCAGGAGGCGGCGATTTCGTCGGGTCAGTCGCTGTCCGCGCTCTCTCCGCAAAGCCTCGTCCAATTGATCAACGATGTGCCCATAAAGCTCACCGGCACCGCGCCGATCGCGCGTGCGATCTCTACCGCTGGCGGCATTTCGTTCGACGAGATCGATGCGGATTTCATGCTCCAAAAGCTGCCCGGCGTGTTCGCCGCAGGCGAGATGCTCGACTGGGAAGCGCCGACCGGCGGCTATCTGCTGCAGGCGTCGTTTGCGACCGGCGCCGCGGCGGGCAGGGGGGCGCTGAGGTGGCTCAATCCTCATGGTGAGGAGCGCGAAGCGCGTCTCGAACCATGAGGCCCGAACTGTGGCCTCATCCTTCGAGACGCTTGCTTCGCAAGCTCTTCCGGATGAGGGGAACTAGCGCAACTTCCCCCGCGCCGCGACCGGCAGCACGCCCACGATTTCGTCGCCGCGTACCATCACCACCTCGTCCATCATGTTGACGACGACGCAGACGTGATTGGGCACGATGCGCACGACATCGCCGACATTCGGCCGCGTGTTGCTGCGGGCAAGATCGAGGAAGCCGTGCTCTTCGGCGAATTTCGCGATCTTCGCCTCGGGATGTTCGAGGATCAGGCCATGGCCCTCGAGCCCGCCGCCGGTGTCCGAGGTCAGCGTCTTCGAGCCGGCATCGAGGATGCCGCGGTCGGGACCGGCGCGGCTCACGACGGTGGAATAGATGTTGAGCGCGCAGTCGTCCCACGAAGCGACGCCGGCCGCGACCTGCATGCGATCGTTGTAGATGTAGGTGCCGGGCCGGTGCTCGGTCGCGCCCTTGAGCTTGCCGAGATTCTTCAGGTTCGGCGAACCGCCGGTCGAGACCATCTTGGCGTCAAGGCCAAGCGCGCGTACGCCGGCCAGCGCCTCGTCGTAGAATTTCTGCGCGTCCGCCCAGCCGGTCTCGGTCGGGTAGAGCATGAAGCCCGCAAACTGCAGGCCCTTTGACGCGGCAATTTCGCGTGCCAGTGCGATCGCTTCCGCGGGCGTCTCGACACCGGCGCGCTTGCGGCCCGTATCGCATTCGACCACGACCGACAGCGGACGCCCCGAAGCCGCCGCGGCTTTCGGCAGGTCGGCGACCACGACGGAATTGTCGGCGGCCACCGTCATGTTGGCCTTGGCCTGCAGCGCGCCGAGGCGGGCCATCTTCTCATCGCCGAGCAGATTGTAGGAAATGAGAATGTCGTCGATCCCGGCCTCCGCCATCACCTCGGCTTCGCCAAGCTTCTGGCAGGTGATGCCCTTTGCGCCGGCCTTGATCTGCATTTCCGCAAGTAACGGGCTCTTATGGGTCTTGATGTGGGGCCGGTTGGCGACGCCTGCGGCGTCACAGGCGGACTGGATGCGCGCGATGTTGCGCTCGACCTTGTCCATGTCGATGACGGCGCAAGGCGTGCCGTATTCTTTTGCGATTATTGCTGCGAGGGGCGTGGTCATGTTCAAGCCTGCTCTATCTCTTCGCGCAACACTTCCAGCTCCAGCCAGCGGTCTTCGGCTGCGGCCAGTTCATGCTGCGCTTTGGCGACTGCGGTCGAAACTTCCTCGAATTTCTTGCGATCCTTGGCGTAGAGGTTGGGATCGTCAAGCAACCGCTGCTGCTTGGCGATCTCTTCCTGCAGTTTCGCGATCGTCTTCGGCAGGGTTTCCAGCGCGTGCTTCTCGTTGAAATTGAGCCGCCGCTTGGGCGCCGATGCCGGCGAGGGCGCGGGGGCCTTCGCTTCCTTTTTCTCGGCAACGATCGGTTTCGCTTCCTCGCGCTTCAAATCGGAGCCGCGCTGCGCGAGCATGTCCGAATAGCCGCCGGCATACTCGATCCATCTTCCATCGCCGTCCGGCGCAATCACCGAGGTCACGACGCGGTCGAGGAAGTCGCGGTCGTGGCTGATCAGGATCACCGTGCCCTCGTAATCGCCGAGCATTTCTTCGAGCACGTCGAGGGTTTCGAGGTCGAGATCGTTGGTTGGCTCGTCCAGTACCAGCAGGTTCGACGGCTTCGCCAGTGCGCGCGCCAGCATCAGCCGGCCGCGCTCGCCACCGGACAACACTTCCAGCGGCGTTCGCATCTGTTCCCGCGCAAACAAAAAGTCTTCCATGTAGCTCACGACATGCTTTGGCTTGCCACCGACCATCACATGGTCGCCGCGGCCGCCGGTCAGCGCCTCGGCCAGCGTCGATCTGGGATCGAGGCTTTCGCGGTGCTGGTCGAGCGTCGCCATCTCCAGATTGGCCCCCAGCCGCACGCTGCCGCTGTCGGGTGCGTCGGCGCCGGTCAGGAGATTCACCAATGTGGTCTTGCCGGCGCCGTTCGGTCCGACAATGCCGACGCGGTCGCCGCGTTGGATACGGACCGAGAAATTGTCGACGATCCTGCGATCGCCATAGGCCTTGCTGATGTTCTTCGCCTCGATCACCAGCCGGCCAGATTTCTCCGCCTCGGCCGCCGCCAAATTCGCGTTGCCGGCCGCGCCGCGATAATTCCTGCGCTGCTCGCGGAGCGCAAAGAGATTGCCGAGCCGCTTGACGTTGCGCTTGCGGCGACCCGAGACGCCATAGCGCAGCCAATGCTCTTCATTGACGATCTTGCGGTCGAGCTTGTGCTGCTCGCGCTCTTCTTCGGCGAGCACCTCGTCGCGCCAGGATTCGAAGGCGGCAAAGCCGCGGTCGATCTGCCTGATCTGGCCGCGGTCGAGCCAGGCGGTGGCGCGCGAGAGGTTGGTGAGGAAACGGCGGTCGTGGCTGATCAGCACCAGCGCGCTGCGGCGGCCATCCAGCTCGCTCTCCAGCCATTCGATCGTCGGTAGATCGAGATGGTTGGTCGGCTCGTCCAAAAGCAAAATGTCGGGCGAGGGCGCCAGCACCCGCGCCAGCGCCGCGCGGCGCGCCTCGCCGCCGGAGAGGCTGGCCGGATTCTCGTCGCCGCGAAGCCCGAGTTGTTCAACGAGATAGCGCGCCGCGTAGCGGTCGTCGCCGGGGCCAAGGCCCGCCTCGACATAGGCCAGCGTGGTCGCGTGGCCAGCAAAATCCGGCTCCTGCGGCAGATAGCGGATGGTCGATCCCGGTTGCACGAAGCGGCTGCCGCTGTCGGGCTCGACCAGGCCGGCCGCAATCTTCAAGAGCGTCGATTTGCCGGAGCCGTTGCGGCCGATCAGGCAGACGCGCTCGGAGGGCGACACCGAGAGCTCGACGCCGGTCAAAAGCGGTGTGCCGCCGAAGGTCAGGCGGATGTCCTTGAGCTGGATCAGCGGCGGCGCCATCGCGTCAGTCCTGGCTCGCCGCCTGCTCGGCGCGGCGGCGCTGGATGCGGCGGATGGTCTGGTCGAGCGCGGACAGGAAGGCGGAGCGGTCGCGCGGCGAGAATGATTTCGGCCCGCCCGTGATTTCTCCGGACGAGCGCAGGTCGGTCATCAAATTCCGCACCGCGAGCGTCATGCCGATCGATTGTTCGGAAAACGGCTTGCCGTTTGGCGCGATCACCTCGGCGCCGGCTTTGACGCAGCGGCTCGCCAGCGGAATATCGGCGGTGACGACCACGTCGCCGGGCCCCGCGCGCTCCGCGATCCAGTCGTCCGCAGCATCCATGCCGGAACCGGCCGCAACGCGCTCGATCAGCGCATCCTGCGGCACGCGAATGAGTTGGCCCGCGACCACGCTCACGGGCACGCCGAGCCGGATCGCGACGCGATAAATCTCGTCCTTCACCGGGCAGGCATCGGCATCGACGTAGATGCGGGTAGTCGGAGGGGTTTCCGTCATGGTCCCGCCTGTACTCCATCAGGCGGAAAATTGCGAGGGAAACGCTGACCTTGCCACGCGCCCCGGTTCGACTACCATTACGGTGAGAAAAACCAGGGAAATAAGGGGAAACCCATGGGCCTGCAAACCTACCGCGTCTCGGCCTACAACACCTCAAAATTCTCCGAGAACAAGATCCATGACGACACGGTCGCGCGGAAGTACGGCTTTTCGGGCGGGCTCGTGCCGGGCGTCGACGTGCTGGCCTATATGCTGCATATGCCGGTTGCGAAATGGGGCCGCGATTTCCTCGAGCGCGGGCTGATCGAGGCGCGTTTCGTCAAGCCGGTCTATGACGGCGAGATCGCCGAGGTGAGCGCCGTCGAGGAAGCCGGCGGGCTCGCGATCGAAGTGCAGAGCATGGGCGAACTCTGCGCCACCGGTACTGCGTCGCTGCCCGCCTCCCGGCCGTCCTACGCGCTCGCCGATTACACCGCTGTCGCCGCGGTCAGCCAGCGCAAGCCGGTCGGCGCGACCTCTTACGAAACCGGAAAATGGCTCGGCGTCGAGCCCCGCCAATGGGCGGGCGAAGCGGCGAAGGAATATCTCGGCGATATCAGGGAAACCGATCCGATCTACGGCCGCGAAGGCCTCGGTCATCCCGGCCTGTTGCCGCGGGTCATGAACAAGGTGCTGGTCGACAACGCCATCCTCGGTCCCTGGATTCATGTCGGAACCAGGATGCAGCTTCTTGCTGTCGGCAAGGTCGGCGACGAGCTCACCGCGCGTGCGAAGGTGATCGGCAATTACGAGAAGAAGGGCCACCGCTTCGTCGAGCTCGACGCGCTGGTGGTCGCCAACGGCACCACGCCGCTGGCGCATTGCTGGCACATCGCAATCTACCAGCCGCGCGAGCAGGCGGCGGCCTGAAGTAGAGTGCACGTACTAAATCTGCGATTCCGTTTTTGATTCTGGGCTACTTTGCCCCAGGCGTGGCTCCGTCCCAGCCAGTAGTCGCTGAATGTTGGCACGATGGCGGACAATCACGTAAATGCTCCCTGCAATCACCAGTAACCGATAGGGCAACGGTTGCTCCAAGCCCCAGATGAGGGCGATCGCAGTCAACGCCGCTAGCATCGAACTAAGGGAAACAATCCGAAAAATAGCCAGCACAACGCCAAAAACCGTCGCAGCACCTAAACCTACTGGCCAAGACATCGCCAGCAACACGCCGAGCCCTGTCGCCGCGGATTTGCCACCTGCAAAATTCAACCAAATCGAACGGCTATGCCCCAACAACACGGCAAGTCCGGCCAAGCAAACAGCCCAGGGCACCCAGGTTTGCAGATCAAGCCCTGTCGGTGGCGTGACAGACGGCAATGCATAGAACCAAGGATAAAACCAGCGGGCAAAGACGATCGCCCCCACACCTTTCAGCACATCTACCAGGAGCACCACCAACGCAGGCCATTTCCCCAGGGTTCGCAATACGTTCGTTGCCCCAATGGATTTGGAGCCATGCTCTCGGATATCAATGCCCTTGAGCAGTTTCCCCGCCAGATAGCCCGTGGGCGTAGAACCGAAGAGATAAGCGATCGCCAATCCAACCACACTCGCTATCCAGAAAACCATGGGAGTCACCTCGACGCTCTAACTTCAGGCAATCATCATTTGGTCGTCTACCTCTTTGACTGTGGCTAACTTGCCATGAAGAAAGGCGCATGGGCTAACATCCCGCCAAAAAGAAATCGCAGCGATCCAATCTGCTTCAGAAAGAGCTTGTTACGAAGTTGATGGATGCGCGGGTCAAGCCCGCGCATGACGAATGATGGTTGGGCAGGGCCCGCGTCACCCACACAACTGTCATCCAGTACGCTGCGGCCTCTCAGTGATACTCCAGCGCCTCTGGAATACTGGATCGTCCGCCGGAGCCTGTCATCGGGCGCGCATTCGCGCGACCCGTTGGCGGACGATGACAGCGGAGTTGTGGCAAGCGAAGAAGCGTCGCGCTACGCCGCCTTGGCCTTCGCGTCCTGGATCGCGCGCCAGACCTTTTCCGGCGTCAGCGGCATGTTGAGGTGCTTGATGCCGTACTCGCTCAGCGCATCCACCACGGCGTTGACGATGCAGACGAGGCTGCCGGCGCAGCCGGCTTCGCCGCAGCCCTTGGTGCCCAGGGGATTGGTCTTGGCCGGCGAGGGATGGTCCCCGACTTCCACCGTCGGAATGTCTTCCGCGCGCGGCATCGCGTAATCCATGAACGAGCCGGTGATCGGCTGGCCACTGGTGTCGTAGTTCACTTCCTCCATCAGCGCCTGGCCGATGCCCTGGGCGACGCCGCCATGGAGCTGGCCCGCCACGATCATCGGATTGACCACGGTGCCGAAATCATTGACGCCGGTGTAGCGTACGATTTTCACCACGCCCGTATCCGGATCGACCTCGACTTCCGCAACGTGGCAGCCGTTGGGGAAGGTGGATGGCGTATCCTTGGTGGCGTGATCGACGTCAAGCGAGTTGGGCGTGCCCTCGGGCATTTTCCCGTCGCGCATGCGCTGCGCCAGCTCCATGATGCCGATCGAACGGTCGGTGCCGGCAATGGTAAAGCGTCCGCCGGCAAATTCGATGTCGGCTTCCGAAGCCTCAAGGAAGTGCGCGGCGGCCTTCTTGCCCTTCTCGACCACCAGCGCGGACGCTTCGACAATCGCCTGTCCCGTCGCGGTGATCGAGCGCGAGCCGCCGGTGCCGTTGCCGAAGCGGACGAGGTCGCTGTCGCCCTGTTCCAGCTTGATCCTGTCGAAGGGGACGCCGAGCTGGTCGGTCAGCACCTGCGCGAACGGCGTGGCGTGGCCCTGGCCGTAATCGAGCGTGCCGGTCGTGAGCGTCACCGAGCCATCGGGATCGAAGGTGATCTTGCCGAGCTCGCCGCTCGGCGGCGCGGTCACTTCGAGATAGGAGCCGACCGCGATGCCGCGGAGCTTGCCGTTCTTGCGGCTCTCGCGCTTGCGCTTGGAAAAATTGGCGTGATCGGAAATCTCCAGCGCCTTCGAAAGCACGCCGGCGAAATCGCCGCTGTCATAGCTGACGCCTGAGGCGGCCGCGAAGGGGAGTTGCGCCGGCTTGATGTAGTTGCGCTTGCGCAAGGTGAGGCGGTCGATGTCCATTTCGTCGGCGGCGCGGTCGATCAGCCGCTCCATGTAGTAATTGGCTTCGGGCCGGCCGGCGCCGCGATAGGCGCCCATATGCGTGGTGTTGGTCAAGACCGTCTTGATGTCGACGCCGAGCAACGGCGTGCGATAGACGCTGGCGAGATTCTTGCCGGTGTTGAGCGAGAGCGGCCCCGGCGCCACGCCGGTGATGAAGGCGCCGAGATTGCCGTAGCCGGAAAGCCGCACGGCGAGGAATTTGCCTTCGGCGTCGAGCGCAAGCTCGGCATGGATCTTCTGCGCGCGGCCCTGGCTGTCCGACAGGAAGCTGCCCGAGCGCTCGTCGGTCCACTTCACCGGCCGGCCCAGCGCCTTCGCAGCATGCAGGATGCAGGTATATTCGGGATAGGCCAGGTTCTTCATCCCGAAGGAGCCGCCGACATTGGCGGTGAGGATGCGCACCTTCTCCGGCGCGACGTTGAGGATTCGCGCCATGACCGCCTTGTTGCCGGACACGCCCTGGGTCGGCACCTGCAGCGTGTAGCGTTCGGTCGCCTTGTCGTAATGTCCGAGGGCCACGCGCGGCTCCATCGCCACCACGGCGACGCGGGTGTTGACGATGTCGAGTTTGGTCACGTGCGCGGCGCCGGCGAAGGCCGCCTCGATCTTGTCGGTGTCGCCATAATGGTAGTCGAGCGCGACGTTGTTGGGGATGTGGTCGTAGAGAAGCGGCGCGCCGGGTTTGGCGGCTTCCGCGGCGTCGGTCACGGCGGGCAGGGCCTCGATGTCGAGCTCGACGGCTTCCGCCGCGTCGCGCGCCTGCGCCGCCGTCTCGGCGACGACAAAGGCGATCGCGTCGCCGACATAGCGCACCTTGTCGGTCGCAAGCGCCGGGCGGTTGGTCTGCAGGAGGGCCGAGCCGTCGCGGCTCTTCAGCGGCAGGCCACAGACGAAGGGCTTGTAGTTGGCGGCCGCCAGGTCCGCGCCGGTCCACACCCCGAGCACGCCCGGCATGCCCTTCGCCGTTGCCGTATCGATACCCTTGATGAGGCCGTGGGCGTGGCTGGAGCGCACGACCCAGCCATAGGCCTGCTTCGGCAGGCTGAAATCGTCGGTGTATTTGCCCTTGCCGCGGACCAGCGTGTCGTCCTCCTTGCGGCGGACCGGCTGTCCGACGCCGTATTTTTGCATTGCAATAGCGTTTTCGAGAGAGGCGGGCGAAGTGTGATCTTGCATTGAAAAGGCCTGTTTTGGTGCGATTTTGCGCCGTTCCGGTCAGATAACGCACCGATCCGGCCACCACAATGGCCGATTAGGCATAGTCCTATGTGGGGGTTGTTGCACACCCCTCACGCGCTGCTAAAGTTTGTGTGAATAGACATTCCAGGCCGGCTGGTGACAGCCGCGGAAAGATAGTTTGAATGAACGATGAAATGCGGCTTCGTGGCGGCCTGATGCCCTGCGAAGACCTGCAGGGCGGTGGCGCGGTAGCGGCGCCCGGCGCCGCAGCCGCGCAGCCTTCGCAGGGCCAAAAAACCGAGAGGGGAACCGAGGTCTATGCGGCGCTCGACCTCGGAACCAATAATTGCCGGCTCCTGATCGCCTGTCCCTCCGGCGACAGCTTTCGCGTGGTCAATTCCTTCTCGCGCATCATCCGCCTCGGCGAGGGCGTATCAGCCACGGGGTGCATCAGCGACGCCGCCATCGAGCGCGCCATCGCGGCGCTCTCGATCTGCCGCGACAAGATCCAGCACAGGAAGGCAAGGCGGCTGCGGCTGATCGCGACCGAGGCCTGCCGTGCGGCTTCCAACGCCGATTGCTTTCGTGACCGCGTCGCGGCCGAAACCGGCATCCACCTGGAAGTGATCGACCGCGAGACCGAGGCGGCGCTGGCGGTGATCGGCTGCTCGCCGCTGCTCGATCCCAAAGGCCGCGGCGCGATCCTGTTCGATATCGGCGGCGGCTCGACCGAACTGGTGCGGATCGAGCGCGATCCGGCCGATAAGCCATGTGAGCCTCGCATCAAGGCCTGGATGTCGATCCCGCTCGGCGTGGTGACCTTGGCGGAACATCACGGCGGCCGCGACGTGACCAAAGAATCCTATGCGCGGATGGTCGACGAGGTCGCAGGCCACATCGCGCCGTTCGCGGCCGAGCACGGCGGCGACATCGGCGGCATGCACCTGCTCGGCACCTCGGGCACGGTGACGACGCTCGCCGGCATCCATCTCAATCTCGCGCGCTATGATCGCCGCCGGGTCGACGGCGTCTGGATGGAAGACGCTGATATCACCGGGACCGTCAACCGCCTGCTCGGCATGAGCTATCAGGACCGCGCCAACAACAATTGCATCAGCGTCGATCGCGCCGATCTGGTGCTCGCCGGCTGCGCCATTCTCGATGCGATCCGCCAGGCGTTTCCGCTGCCGCGGCTGCGCGTCGCCGATCGCGGCTTGCGCGAGGGCATGCTGGTCGAGATGATGCGCGAGGATGGCGCGCTGGCGGCCCAATTCTAACATTCGCAATTCATTGCAGCGGGCACTTTTGCGATTGTTGGAATTAGAGGGGCCGCCAGCAAATTGTTAATGGTAGTGGAGCTTATGGATTTGACGTTCGCAACGAGAGATCGCGGCTACCGAAGAGCGAACGTCAAATCCGCTCCACAACTCGCCTGGTGATTCCATGGCAAAGGACAAGACCGGCCGGCTGCATGTCACGGTCAGGACCGGCGGCAAGAGAAAGCTCTCCTCAAAACTCTGGCTGGAGCGGCAGCTCAACGATCCCTATGTCGCGCAGGCCAAGCGCGAGGGTTTTCGCTCGCGCGCGGCTTACAAATTGATGGAGATCGACGATAAATATCGCCTGCTCAAGCCCGGCATGACCGTGGTCGATCTCGGCGCCGCGCCCGGCGGCTGGAGCCAGATCGCGGCCAAACGCGTCGGCGCCGCCGAAGGCAAGGGCAAGGTGATCGCGATCGACCTGCTGGAGATGCCGGAGATCCCCGGCGTCCAGTTTGCGCAGCTCGATTTCCACGCCGACGACGCACCGGAAAAACTGACGGCGATGATGGGCGGCCGCGCCGACGTGGTCATGTCCGACATGGCGGCCAACACCACCGGCCATCGCAAGACCGACCAGTTGCGCATCGTCGGCCTGGTCGAGATCGCCGTGGCGTTTGCCACCGAAGTGCTCAATCCCGGCGGCGTGTTCCTCGCAAAAGTGTTTCAAAGCGGCGCCGATACCGAGCTGCTCGCGCAGCTCAAGCGCGATTTTGCCAGCGTCAAGCATGTGAAGCCGGCCGCGAGCCGGCAGGACTCGGCCGAGCGCTACGTGCTGGCGACGGGGTTTCGCGGGGCGTCGAAGTAGCGGGCTCTAGCAACTCGTCATTGCGAGGAGCGAAGCGACGAAGCAATCCAGACTATTTCCGCGGACGCAGTCTGGATTGCTTCGCTTCGCTCGCAATGACGGGGAGAGAATTCCCTTACCCCAGCCGCTGATCCCGCGCGTCCTGGGTGCCCTCGGTGGCGGCCACCGCCGCTTCTTGCGCCGCGCCTTTCGCGGCGCCCTTGCGGCTTGCTATCGCGATCGCCTTGCGGCCGGAGATCTCATGGCCGGCGTCATCGGGCATCTGCCAGAAGAAGTAACACGAGACCGCCGAGATCAGCGCGACCACCAGGAAGGCCGGCGCAAACACGCCCGCGCTCAGCTCGGTCTGGTGATGCAGCCACAACGTGGTTTCGACCGAGGCCGCGCCGACGGCCACGCCCGCCGACAGCGCCAATTGCTGGTTGACGCTCACCAGCGTGGTGGCGCGGCTCATCTGCGCCGGCTCGATCTCGGCATAGGCGACCGTATTGATGGCGGTGAATTGCAGCGAGCGGAAGAAGCCTCCGACCACCAGAATGATGAAGATCAGGAGCAGCGGTGTCGTCACCGTGAACAGCGCGCAGGCGCCGAGGAAGATCGCGCTGATGAGGGCGTTGACCGTCATCATGTTGCGGAAGCCAAAGGCGCGGATGATGCGCGAGGCAAGCGTCTTCATGCCCATGGCGCCGACAGCGGAGGCAAAGGTGACGAGGCCCGACTGGAATGGCGACAGGCCGAATCCGACCTGCATCAGCAGTGGCAGCAGGAACGGCAGCGCGCCGATGCCGAGGCGAAACAGGAAGCCGCCGATAATCGCGGCGCGCATCGTCGACAGCCGCAGCAGTGAGAAATCCAGGACCGGCGATCCCGTGCGCCGCGCATGGATCACGTACAGCGTCATCGAGACCGAGCCCACCCCGACCAGCGCCGCGACCACGCTCCAGGGCAACAGATTGAGGCCTGCCACCGACAGGCCGAACGCTATACCGGCAAGCCCGATGCCGGCGAGCACGAGGCCATAGAGGTCGAAGCGTTCCGGATCGACGCTCTTGATCGGGTCGATGAACTTCATCGCCATGAAGATGCCGAGCAGTCCGATCGGGATGTTGATCAGGAAGATCCAGTGCCAGGAGAAATAGGTGGTGATGAAGCCGCCGAGCGGCGGCCCGACCACCGGCCCGATCAGCGCCGGTACGGTGACCCATGTCATCGCGTTCACCAGCGCGCTCTTGTCGATGGTGCGCAACAGCACCAGGCGCCCGACCGGCGTCATCATGGCGCCGCCCATGCCCTGGAGGATGCGCGCGAACACGAAATTGGTCACGGAGGAGGACAACGCGCAGCCGATCGATCCGATCATGAACACGCCGACCGCGAGCGCGAACACCAGGCGCGCGCCAAACCGGTCCGCGGTCCAGCCACTCGCGGGGATGAAGACCGCAAGCGAAAGCAGGTAGGACGTGATCGCGAGCTTCAAGGTCAGCGGGCTGGTCCCGATGTCGGCGGCGATCGCCGGAAGCGAGGTCGCGATCACCGTCGAGTCCATGTTTTCCATGAACAGGGCGGTGGCGACGATGAGCGGGATAACGCGCTGTTTGTCCATCAAAATGCGGTTGGCGTGAAAGGAGGAGAGTAGGGGCGCGAGGGGCGCTGTATCACCCCCCCGTCTGACTGGCTATTGCGGAAGGCGTCACAAAACCTAAATCCTGCCTGACGGTTTTCGCATGGTCGGTGGAGTTCAACGATGATTTACCTCCTCGCAGCGCTGTTGCCGCCGCTCGGCCTGCTTTTGAACGGGCAGCCCTTTTCGGCGATCCTGAACCTGGTGCTGCTGGTAATCTGTCTGATTTTGGGCCTGTTTTTTCACTTCCTGCTGCTGGTGCCGTCCGCCCATGCCGTGATCGCGGTCCACATGAAGCGGGAGGAGCGCCGGCACCGGGAAATGGTCGAGGCGATCCGCCAGCACGACCCGCCGCCGGGCTACCCGCGCTGAACGGGTAAGCGATGAAAAGGCTGTGGTTGGTGCTTTGATTCGTCACAGCACCGTGCTATCGACCAGCGTCAACCCCACCGATGGGCCTCGATTCGACGGCGGAACGCCATGTTTTGCCGAAGGCGGTGTTCATCCCCAAGAAGCTTGCAGCGGCCACCGGGCCGCGGATAAGGAGTTGGCAATGGCGCAGGGATTTCAGGGCTTTCGCGAAGCCTTCACGTTCGACGATGTCCTTCTGAAACCCGGCCATTCGGATGTGCTGCCCTCGGAGGTCGACATCCGCTCCCACGTCACCCGCGCCATCCCGCTCAATATCCCGATCATCGCCTCCGCCATGGATACCGTCACCGAGGCGCGCATGGCGATCGCCATGGCGCAGTCGGGCGGCGTCGGCGTCATCCATCGCAATTTCGACCCCGATGCGCAGGCCGCCCAGGTACGGCAGGTGAAGAAGTTCGAGTCCGGCATGGTGGTCAACCCGCTCACCATCGGCCCCGACGCGATGCTGTCGGACGCGCTGGCGCTGATGAAGGTTCACGGCTTCTCCGGCATTCCCGTCGTCACCGGCGGCGGCAACGGCAAGCCCGGAAAACTCGTCGGCATTCTGACCAACCGCGACGTGCGCTTTGCCACCGATCCGCGCCAGAAGGTGTCGGAGCTGATGACGCATGAAAAGCTCGTCACGGTGCGTGAGGGCGTGAGCCAGGACGAGGCCAAGCGGATGCTGCACCAGCACCGCATCGAGAAGCTCTTGGTGGTCGACGATCAATATCGCTGCGTCGGCCTGATCACCGTGAAGGACATGGAAAAGGCGGTCGCGCATCCGCTCGCCTGCAAGGACGCACGGGGTCGCCTGCGCGTTGCGGCGGCGACCACGGTGGGCGAGGGCGGCTATGAGCGCACCGAGCGGCTGATCGACGCCGGCGTCGATCTCATCGTCGTCGACACCGCGCATGGCCATTCCTCGCGCGTGCTGGAGGCGGTCAACCGCATCAAGCGCCTCTCCAACGAGGTGCAGGTGATCGCCGGCAATATCGCGACCAAAGAGGGCGCGCAGGCGCTGATCGATTCCGGCGCGGATGCGATCAAGGTCGGCATCGGCCCGGGCTCGATCTGCACCACGCGCATGGTGGCCGGCGTGGGCGTGCCGCAACTCACCGCGATCATGGATTCGGTGGAAGCCGCGAAGAAGGCGAACGTCCCCGTGATCGCCGACGGCGGTATCAAATTTTCCGGCGATCTCGCCAAAGCGCTGGCCGCCGGCGCCGACATCGCCATGGTCGGCTCGCTGCTCGCCGGCACCGACGAGACGCCGGGCGAAGTGTTTCTGTGGCAGGGCCGCTCCTACAAGGCCTATCGCGGCATGGGCTCGGTCGGCGCGATGGCGCGCGGCTCGGCCGACCGCTATTTCCAGCAGGACATCAAGGACACGCTCAAGCTGGTGCCCGAGGGCGTCGAGGGACAGGTGCCCTACAAGGGCCCGGTCGCCAATGTCATGCACCAGCTCGCCGGCGGCCTGCGCGCGGCGATGGGCTATGTCGGCGCCAAGAATATCGCCGAATTCCACGAAAAGGCGCAGTTCGTGCGCATCACCGGCGCGGGCCTGCGCGAAAGCCATGTCCACGACGTGACCATCACGCGCGAGTCGCCGAACTATCCGGGCGGGGTGTAGGCGCCACAATCGTCATTGCGAGGAGCGAAAGCGACGAAGCAATCCATAGCTCCCCTTGCTGAGCGATGGATTGCTTCGCGGCGCTTGTCATCGGGCGCACGTTCGTGCGACCCGTTGGCTCGCAATGACGAACAACAAATAAGCGGAGGAAACCACCATGGCCCAGGCCAAGCGTATCGTTCTGGCATCCCGTCCCGTCGGCGAACCCAAGCCGTCCGACTTCCGGATGGAGGAGACCCCGATCCCGACGCCGGGCGAGGGGCAGGTGCTGTTGCGCACGATCTGGCTCTCGCTCGATCCCTACATGCGCGGGCGCATGGCCGACGGTCCGTCCTACGCAGCGCCGGTGCCGATCGGCGGCGTCATGGAAGCGGGCACCGTCAACGAGGTGATCGCCTCGAACAATCCCGGCTTCGCCAAGGGCGACATCGTGCTGGCGCGCGCCGGCTGGCAGACGCATGCGCTCTCCGACGGCAAGGGCCTTGCCAAGATCGATCCGAAAATCGCGCCGATCTCGACCGCCGTGGGCGTGCTCGGCATGCCCGGCATGACCGCCTATACGGGGCTGCTCGATATCGGCAAGCCGCAGGCCGGCGAGACCGTCGTGGTCGCGGCCGCCTCGGGCGCGGTGGGCTCGGCGGTCGGCCAGATCGCGAAGATCAAGGGCGCGCGTGCAGTCGGGATTGCCGGCGGCAAGGATAAATGCGACTTCGTGAAGAAGGAATTGGGCTTCGAGGAATGCCTCGATCACCGCGATCCCGATCTCGCGGCGAAGCTGAAGGAAGCCTGCCCGAAGGGCATCGACGTCTATTTCGAGAATGTCGGCGGCGCCGTGTTCGAGGCGGTGTTCCCGCTCCTCAACAATTTCGCGCGCGTGCCGGTGTGTGGGCTGATCGCGCATTACAACGACACCGAGGCCAAGCCGCCGAAATGGGCCGCCTCGATGATGCGCGCGGTGTTGACCAAGCGCCTCACCATCCGCGGCTTCATCGTCAGCGATTTCGCCGCGCGTCACGCCGACTTCCTGCGCGACATGTCGGGCTGGGTGCGCGAGGGCAAGGTCAAGTACAAAGAGTTCGTGACCGAAGGCCTCGACAGCGCGCCCGGTGCCTTCATGGGACTCTTGAAGGGCGCCAATTTCGGCAAGCAACTGGTGCGGGTCGGGCCGGACAAGGCCTGAACCCGCCCGAGAAGGCGTATCCCAACGGCAACAGTGGTGCGGAATTGGCACGATCGTGGCCCGCCCGTCGCTTGACGGGTGGGCCAAGACATTGAAAAATTGCACCAATTTCAGGTGCTGTGATGTTTGAGATCGGTGTTTTCTGCGTAATCCTGTTCGCGCTCGGGTATTGGGCGACCCTTTTCATCATGGGCCGTCGCGCAGACGTATTGCATGGCGAGTTCGTGGAGGCGGAGCCTGAATTGGCATCCGCTTCGGCTGGTGTTCCGATGCCGCTCGCCAAGAACTCCGCCCGCGCCCGTCTTTCCGCCCAAGCCCGTGGTGGCGCCTGCGCCCGTTGCGGTCGCTGCTCCGCCGCCGCCCGCCATTGAAAGCGCGCCGGCAAAACCGGCCAACACCGAAGCACTGCAGTCGCTGCTGGTGTCCATCAAGCAGGAATTGAAGAACGCCGCGCAGATCTAGCGCGGTGTTCGCCTAGATCGCGATGGGATCGCCATCGCGATCTAGATTCTTGTTTGCGCACGATCTCTTCGGAAAACCGGTGTCCACCCCGCATCAAGTGGGGGCAGGCTTTTTCCGGATCATGCGCTAGATCGTCGCCGGCGCCTTCGCAGGCGAGGGCGCTTTTTGCTCCCTGGTCCAAATCTCGTCGAGATCGACATCGATCTGGCCGGGCGCGCGGACATGGCGAACCTCAAAACCGTCGCCCTGGAAGCGATATTCGACGATCCCGGTTTCCTTGACCCCGATCCGCTCCTGCTTCGCATCCGAGATGATGAAGCCGGCGGACGGCGACCAGACATGCCGCGTGTGGCCGAAGGTGAAATCGCGGCGCTGATGCACATGGCCGCTTGCGACCAGCCGCACATCGACCGTGCGCAGCATCTCGACCAGCCGCCGCCGCGCCGGCATCGGCACATAGCGGATCGCGGAAGACTCGAGCTCGGGATCATCGGGCGCGTTGAGGAAGATCGGCTTGTGCAGGAACAGCGCGACCGGCCTGCCGTTGCAGCTGGCGAGTTCTGCCGCGAGCCAGTCGAACTGCTCGGCCTCGCTGACGAGGCCCGAGTTCATCACCAGCGAATTGAGGCCGATGAAGCACCAGCCGGCGGCCTCGAAGCGCCAGCGGTCGTCGCCGAATATGGAAATGAAGGACTGCCTGTGTTTCTCAGTCACCGGCTGCGTCGGAACCGGGCCGATCTGGGTCGGATTGTCGCCGATGTCGTGATTGCCGGGCAGATAGCGGCAGGCGACCGGCAGCGCATCGTGCAGCGAGCGCGCGAATTCGCTGTCATCGGGCTGGGTCGGGCCGTCGAAACCGATGTCGCCGCTGTTGACGACGAGGTCCGGACGCGTCGCGTCGATATGTTCTGATATTCGCTCGAAATTCCGGATCAGCTTGGGCAGCTTCCGTGCAAGGTGCGTGTCCGAAATTTGCGTCAGGCGAAATGTGGTCATGCGAAATCCTTTCCGGAGCCAACCCTAGCACGGGCTGAAATCGGAAAAATGACGCCCGGTTCACATATCGCTGGCCGAACCGTCTGGCGGAAATTCGTTCCTTACGCCGCTGCGGCGCGCGGTCGCGGCAAATGCTGGTCCCTGAACTCGAACGCCAATGCCAGGCCGCCATAGAGGATTGCCAGCGCCCACAGGGTGAGGAACTGGTCGCGCGCGTCGAACAGCGGCGCGCCAAGCTGGCTGATCTTCACGAGGCCGTCGATTGCCTCGCTGCTGGGCACCAGGGTGGCCGCAACCCTGATCGCATGCGGGATCGACTCTGGCGGCCAGGCAAAACCGGCAAGGAAGAAAAAGGGCAGCCCGACAGCCGCAAAGGCGAGCTGGACGGCGATGGGTTTGCGGAAAATCGCGGCGACCACCATGCCGAAACCGCCGACGGCAAGGACAAAGGGAAGCGCGAAAATGAGAATCCCGGAAGGGGAACCAAGCCGCGGCAAGCCATACAGATAGGGAAGAATGATCAGGTAGAATGGCAGCACCACGGCTTCAAGCAGAAGGTAGGCAAGCAGCTTACCGAACACGATCGCAAACGGACCGGCCGTCGCGGCTTCGCCCTCGCGCGAGCCAAATCGTCCGCCGGGCAGCGTGCCGAGCAGTCCGACCCCGATCAACAGCGTCTGCTGCACGAGCAGGATGAAGGCAGCCGGCAGCACATAGGTGGCGTAGCCGCCTTGTGGATTGAACAGCGCCACCGCGGTCAGCGGCATCGGATCGGCGGCGGCGGTCGCGATCGCCGGATCCACGCCGGCCGCGATCAGGCGCGCGGTTTCGACCTCCACGCCGAAGGTGCGCGCCACCGCACCGACGCCGCCGTTAATGCGCTGATAGGCGAGGAAGTAGCTTGCATCGGCATAGAGCGCGACCGGCGAGGGGCGGCCGTGCAGGAGATCGCGCTCGAAATATTGGGGAATGAAGAGAATGCCGGAGATACGTCGCGCATAGACTTCGTGCTGCGCGGTGGCGAGGTCCGGCAGCGCCATGGTGATGGCCACGTCTGACGTCGCATCGACGCGGCGCGCCAGCTCCTGGCTGCCGAGCGTGCCGTCGTGGTCGACGATGGCGATCGGAAGATCGCGCAAGGCTTCATTGACATAAGGCTGCGGGTAGAACGCCGCATAGAGGCAGGTCGCAAGGATGAGCACGGAGAAGGCCGGCCGCAGCGTGAATATTCGCGCAAATTCGTTCCGGAACACGCCGAAGGTCGCGTTCATGGCAGGGCTTCCTCGACGGTCGGGGCGGCGCGCAGCCTTGCGGTGTCGCTGCGCGCGCGATTGACGTCGAGCAGCAGCGCCACAAGGCCCGCCAGGCCGACGACGAAGGTCGCTAGCACCAGCACCGGTTTTGACGAAAGCTCCGGCGGCGTGCCGCGGATGGTCTGGTCGATCCGCACCATCAGATACCAGGTGCCCGGCAGGATCTCGCCCCAGGCATAGGCGAAGGCATTCATGCCGTGCCGCGGGAAGCTCACGCCCATGTAGCCGAAGGCGGGCGCGGTGAGCAGGGTGCCGATGCTGACCGCGCTCGCGGTCGGCTTGAGCAGCAGCGCGAGCAGGACGCCGATCAACTGGCAGGCGAGAATGAAAAGGATGCCGGCGAACAGCAAGAGCGGTCCGCTGCCACGCAGCGGCAGGTCGAAGTAGTGGAAGAGAATGCTGTCGGTGACGAGGAGCAGCGCCAGATAGATCAGGGTGTAGGGCAACAGCTTGCCGGCCAATGCCGGCCACAGCCCGCCGCCGAGCCGCCGCAGGATGCGCAGGCGATGGCTGGTCTCGATGTCCATGCCGGCGGAATAGGACGAGGTCGTCACGATCACGATCTGCAGCAGGCTCGGCAACAGGGCGGCCAGCAGGAAATGCACGTAATTGAGTGTCGGATTGAACAGCGCGTTGGTCTGAACCGGTATTGGTGTGAGATCCGCCGTCGCGATTTCAGTTGGCTGTCCTTCGGAGGTGCGCAGCGACAATTTGATGCCGGCCGCCGCCGTCAGCACGGCGTTGCTCACGCCCCGCAGCACGAGGTTGCCGGGGGTCATCTTCTGGGTGTTGTAGAAGAATACCACTTCCGGCCGTCGTCCGGAAAAGACGTCGCGCTGCAGGTTCTGCGGCAACATCAAGAGGCCATAGATCTGGCTCGATCGGATCAATTGCCGCCCTTCGGCGAGCTCGGCCACATGAATCTGGACCGCCGCGTCCGGCGTCGCATCGACGGTGCGCACGATCGCGCGCGACAGCTCGGTCTGGTCGAGATCGAGCACGCCGATCGGCAGCCGTGTCGCGAGGCCCGCGCTGAAGATTCCCGTGAGCAGCGCCATCAGCGCCAGCGGCCCATAGGTCGTGAGCATGAGCAGCAGCGGCCGCCGGCGCAGCCAGCGCAGCTCGCGCCAGAACACCAGACCAAACCCGGGTCTCAGTGCGGCGCGGGGGCGCATCGTCAGCGGCCCCGCCCGGCCCATGAGGCAATCGCGCTCATGCCGGGGCGCAATCCCTCGCGGGGCTTGATCGGCACCGCGCGGACCTCGAAGGTGCGCAGGTCGAATTCACCGGTCGCGCGTGTCGCCCGCCAGGTTGCGTATTGCCCTTGAACATTGATCATGGTGACCCGCACCGGAATGAGCTCCGCGCGAAGGGCGGGCACCATCACCTCGAAGTTGTCGCCGACCTTCAGCCCGGCAAGCAGGTCCTCGCGCAGATTGAACGTGAACCAGACGTCCTTCAGGTCGACCATCGAGAACAGCGGTGCGCCGGCGGAAAAATTCTCGCCCAGTTGAGCGATGCGCGTGGTGACCTGGCCCGGGATCGGCGCGCGGATGACGAGTTCGGCGACGTCGACCTCGCGCTGGCCGAGTGCCGCTTCGGCCTGCTTGACCTGGGTGGCGGCCAGCGCCTTCTCTTCGGGACTGGCGCCCTCGATCGCGAGCTTCAGCGCTGCCTCGGCGCCGTCTTTCCTTCCCGCGGCCTGGTCGAGATTGCGGGTCGCTTCATCGAGCCTGGCCTGCGGCGCGTTGCCGGTGCTGAAAAGTTGCTTCTGCCGGTCGAAGGTTTCCTGCGCCAATGTCACGTCGGCCTTCGCGGCATCGAGATCGGCGCGGCGGGCGGCGATCGTTTCCGGCCGCGTGCTGTTGATGCGGGCGAGATCCGCCTTGGCCACGCTCAACGCGGCGCGGGCCGCGGCGAGTGCCGCCACGAGCTGGGGACTTTCAAGCTCGGCAATGACGGCACCGCGCTCGACGTTGTCGCCGACATCGGCGTTGAGCTTGCTGACGCGAGCCGAGACACGCGGGCTGATATCCACCCGGTTCGACGATACTTCGCCCTGGATGGTGAGCGGCGGGGGGCGCGTGGCGAGCCAGAGCGTGACGCCGAAGGCCGCCAGGATGACAATGCCTATGATCCAGCGAACGGCGTTCGATCGTGCCATCATGTTCCCCATCCACGGAAATGTCGGCGGTGACATTTCACTCGACGTCCATTCCATCGCATCCGCGAAAGCAAATCAATGGCAGGCGCGAGCCGATACGGGAACGTGTTGCATAAACGCACGGCGATTTTCATAAACGTGCGGAGAAAATGACGAGTTTCCTAAAGCACGCGATAACGGATCGCGAAAGCGTCATGGGCACTCGCCGTCGCGCCATCAGGAATTGCAATGCGATCGGCGAGATGCCAGGGCCCGAACTTGTCGGAGCGGCTGGGATCGGCCGCAAGCCGCAGCTTGAACTCGCATTGGGCACGGCCGGCCAGGTTCAGCACCACGACGCGGTCGGTGGTGCGGTAGTCCAGCGTCACGACGCCGCGAAGCACGCTCTGGTCATTGCTCGCGTCGAGCGCGCCCTCGAGCTGGGCGAGCCGCTGGTTCCGGTCGGTGTGGAGCTCGATCTGGGTGTCCGAGATCGCCGACAAGGCCGCCTTGGGCAGGCGGATTTCGAACTCGACCGCCGGTTTTGCGGGGTTGATGCCGAGATAGGCCATCGCGGCGTGGCGCATGTCATAGGCCGCGAAGGCGACCAGGCCGAGCGCGACCATTGCGGCGACGGCGTGCTTTACGACATCGCGCAGGGTGCGGTAGCCGGTGTGAAAATAGACCGTGAGTGCAATTGCGACCGCCAGCGCCGCGGCGGCGCCGGCAAGCCCCGACATCACGAGGCCAAGTCCGCCGTCCGGGCCGTCACTGAGGAGGGGGGTGGTGATGTTCATCGCGGCAATCTCGCTGGCTAGTGTCGCCGATTTGAAGTCCCTGCCCAACATGCCGCGAGTCCGATCAGGGACTTCAAATCGAAAAGCGACACTAGAATCATTGATTTTTGGTGCCCATAGCTTTCCGAAGTTCGCGTGAGTGGCGCCCAGGCGGGGCGCGAGCTTCGGAAAGCTATGGGCACAAGCGCCAAAACCAAAACGACTTGAACTATCGGCAGTTAGTCACGTTGTTTCGTCCTGTGGTTCAAAGCTACCGGCCGGCTTTGTTGCGACAGGGTTAAGCGGCGGCTATTAGCTGGTCGCCGAGGCGCAGGTTCCCCTGTGGGAGATTCTCGTGTCGATTCAAATGGTTTTGCTGCCGCTCTTCGTGCAGATCTTCCTCACCTTCGCGCTCCTGATGGGCATGGCCGTGACCCGCGGCCAGGCGCTCAAGAGCGGCGAGACCAGGTTCAAGGACATTGCGCTGCGCCAGCCAAACTGGCCGGCCCGTGCCGCCCAGATCGGCAATTGCTTTGCCAACCAGTTCGAAGTCCCGGTGCTGTTCTATGTCCTGATCGCGCTTGCGCTGCCGCTCCGCCATGCCGATCTCATCATCGTGATGCTGTCCTGGGTGTTCGTGGTGACGCGTTTCGTGCATGCCGGCATCTTCGTCACTTCCAACGATGTGCGGACGCGCTCGCTCGCCTGGTTTGCCGGCGTGATCGTGGTGTTCGTGATGTGGCTCTATTTCGCGCTGAAGATGTTGCTCCCGCTTTGAAGGATTTCAATGACTCCCGCCGCCCGATTATCCGCCGCAATCGAACTGGTCGACACCATCGAGGCGCAGCGCGCGCCGGCTGCGAAAGCGCTGAAGGACTGGGGCACCTCGCATCGCTTCGCCGGCTCCGGCGATCGCGCGGCGATTGCGGGCCTGGTCTGGGACGTGCTGCGCCGGCGCGCATCCAGTGCCTGGGTGATGGATGACGACACGCCGCGCTCGCGCGTGCTCGGCATGCTCAAGGTCGAGCGCGGCATGGATGCCGCCACGATATCCGCGCTGTGCGACGGCGGCCGGTATGCGCCGGAGCCGCTCACCGACGCAGAGCGGAGCGCGCTGACCTCGCGTTCGCCGGACGACGCACCGGCGCCGGTCGCCGGAGATTATCCGGAATGGCTCGATCCCTATCTGGCAAGAGTGTTCGGCGACGATCGCGCGGCGGAGGCGGCCGCGATGGCGAGCCGGGCGCCGCTCGATCTGCGCGTCAACACGCTCAAGGCCAAACGCGAGAAGGTGCTCGCGTCGCTGAAACATCTCGGCGCGCGCGAGACGCCGTGGTCGCCGATCGGCCTGCGCATCGAGCTCGGCGCCGACGCCAAAAATCCCGGCATCCACTCGGAAGAGGATTTCATCAAGGGTTTTGTCGAAGTGCAGGACGAAGGCTCGCAGCTCGCCGCGCTGTTCTCAGCGGCAAAACCCGGCGAGCAGGTGATCGATCTCTGCGCCGGCGCCGGCGGCAAGACGCTGGCGCTCGCCGCGATGATGGGAGGAAAGGGCCGCCTGATCGCGACCGACCACGACAAGCGCCAGCTCGCGCCGATCCACGAGCGGCTGTCGCGCGCCGGCGTGCACAATGCCGAGGTGCGTACGCCGAAAGGCGAGGATGAGACGCTTTCCGACATCAAGGCTTCCGCCGATCTCGTGCTGATCGATGCGCCCTGCACCGGCACCGGCACCTGGCGGCGCAACCCCGACGCCAAATGGCGGATGCGGCCGGGCGCGCTCGAAATCCGCATCAGGGAGCAGATCGAAGTGCTCGATCGCGCCAGCCGCATGGTCAAGCCTGGCGGGCGGATCGCCTACATCACCTGCTCGGTGCTGGCCGAGGAGAATGGCGAGCAGGTCCGCGCGTTCATGGCGCGCCATCCGGAGTTTGCAATTGTGCCGCCGCAAGAGACCGCCGGTGTGCTGTGGGACAAGGCCGACGCGTTCGCGGCAGCCGCGCTCAAATCGCCGGAGGGCTGGCTGATGACGCCGCGCCGCACCGGCACGGATGGATTCTTCGTGTCGGTGTTGCGGAAGTCGTAGGGCGGGCAAAGGCGCGCAAGCGCCGTGCCCACCATTCCAATCCAAAATTCGAATTGGTGGGCACGCTTCGCTTTGCCCACCCTACGATTTCTCGATCAATCCACCAGATGGTTCGCCGACCCCTGCCGGATCTTGCCGTCCGCATCGAGCCGCAGATACTCGCAGATCTTCTTGCCGCGCTCGTTCTCATAAAACACCACGACGCTGTCGGGGCTGACATACGTGTCGATCAGCGTGAAGTGCAGGTTGGGGATCAGCGTCAGCGCCTTGCTCCAATAGGCCCGCAAGTCCGCCTTGCCGCGCACTGTGCCGCTGGGATCGAAACCCATCGCCGGAATCCGGTCCGAGGTCATCTCGGTATCCTCCGCATAGAGCGACAGCACGCGCTCGAGATCGCGGGAATTCCAGGCTTCCACCCATTCGCGGCCGAGCGCCGCGAGCTGCGAGGCAGGGTAGTGCGAGGCCGGCATGATTTCCTCCTGTTCTTTTCAGACCAAATTAGGTCAATAATACTGACATATATCGCTTTGTCCATGCCTCCAGAAGAATGTGGGTCACCGGTTTGCCGCGGTTGCGAGTGAGCCGCCCGTCGCGTATCTGCTGTCCATGACAGCCGCACAGAAAGCACAGGAGTCGCTGACGCCCGATGTGGCCTCGGCGCATGACAAGATTCTGATTGTCGATTTCGGCAGTCAGGTGACCCAGCTGATCGCCCGCCGCGTCCGCGAGGAGGGCGTCTACTCCGAGATCGTCCCGTTCCAGAAGGCGGAAGCCGCCTTCCGCGAAATGAAGCCGAAAGCGGTGATCCTCTCCGGCGGCCCGGAATCGGTGCACGAAGCCGGCTCGCCGCGCGCGCCGCAGCTCATCTTCGATTCCGGCGTGCCGGTGCTCGGCATCTGCTACGGCCAGATGACCATGGCCGCCCAGCTCGGCGGCGAGGTCGAGGGCGGCCATCATCGCGAGTTCGGCCGTGCCGATGTCGAGGTGAAAGAGAAAAGCTGCCTGTTCGACAACGCCTGGTCGACCGGCGAGCGCCATCCGGTGTGGATGAGCCATGGCGACCGCATCACCAAAATGCCACCGGGCTTTGTCGTCGCCGGCGTCTCGGCCAACGCGCCGTTTGCGATCATCCAGGACGAGAAGCGCAAATATTACGGGTTGATGTTCCACCCCGAGGTGGTGCACACGCCCGACGGCGCCAAGCTGATCCGCAATTTCGTGCGCAAGGTCGCGGGGCTGACCGGCGACTGGACCATGCGCGCCTTCCGCGAGGAGGCGATCGAGAAGATCCGGGCGCAAGTGGGCAAGGGCAGGGTGATCTGCGGCCTTTCCGGCGGCGTCAATTCCGCGGTCGCGGCCGTGCTGATCCATGAGGCGATCGGCGACCAGCTCACCTGCGTCTTCGTCGATCACGGCCTGTTGCGGCTCAACGAAGCCGAGACCGTGGTCGACCTGTTCCGGCATCACTATAACATCCCGCTGGTGCATGTGGATGCCTCGAAGCAATTCCTTGGCGAGCTTGCCGGCGTCACAGACCCCGAGCAGAAGCGCAAGACCATCGGCCGTCTCTTCATCGACGTGTTCGATGCGGAGGCCAAGAAGATCGGCGGCGCCGAGTTCCTGGCGCAGGGCACGCTCTACCCTGACGTGATCGAGAGCGTGTCGTTCACCGGCGGCCCGTCGGTGACCATCAAGAGCCACCACAATGTCGGCGGGCTTCCGGCGCGCATGAACATGAAGCTGGTTGAGCCGCTGCGCGAGCTCTTCAAGGACGAGGTGCGCGCGCTCGGCCGCGAGCTCGGCCTGCCCGAAATCTTCGTCGGCCGCCATCCGTTCCCGGGCCCCGGCCTCGCCATCCGCTGCCCCGGCGATATCACGAAGGAAAAGCTCGACATCCTCCGCAACGCCGACGCCGTCTATATCGATGCGATCCGCAAGGCCGGCCTCTACGATGAAATTTGGCAAGCTTTCGCCGTGCTGTTGCCGGTGAAGACCGTCGGCGTGATGGGCGACGGCCGCACCTACGAATATGTCGTCGGCCTTCGCGCCGTGACCTCGACCGACGGCATGACCGCGGACTTCTACTCCTTTGACATGAAGTTCCTGGGCAATGTCGCCACCCGCATCATCAACGAGGTCAAGGGCGTCAACCGCGTGGTGTATGACGTGACGTCAAAGCCGCCGGGGACGATCGAGTGGGAGTGAGCCCACTTCAATCGACCGCTATCAGCGCCTATCGGGTTTGTGGCATAAACAATTGAAAAACATACATTATGTCTCTCGATGGCAGTCGCTCGGGAACGGCGGCGACCAGTGCGATTTGACGGTATTCCTGACGGTATGCGATTTTGGGCGTCATCGCTGTTTTGTCTGATACCGTCACCCGTTCTTCGCCAATGATTGCAGTAAAGTGCTGAAATTATTGAAATAACTGTTGTCTTGACGGTATTTTTCTTGACGGTATAAATTTGGTGATGTACCCATTATGTTCTCCAAATGGAGGCATGATTATGCTCACCGACACAGCTCTCAAGGCACTGAAACCAAAGAGTAAAATTTACAAGGTCGCCGATCGTGACGGTATGTATGTCGCCGTCGCCCCTTCAGGCCAGATTACATTCCGGCTCGACTACCGTCTCAATGGGCGGCGCGAAACTCTGACCATCGGCCGCTACGGGGCGGATGGGCTCTCCCTCGCCGCGGCGCGGCAGATGTGCATCGCCGCACGATCTGCGATCATGCAAGGTGTTTCCCCCGCCCAGGAGAAACAAAGGGCCAAGCGACAGTCGCTCGCGGACGGCAACTTCGGCGCCGTGGGCAAGCGATGGTTCGACGAGGCCCCCATGGCGGAGAGCACCCGCTCCATGCGCAAGTCGATCTATGATCGCGACATTCTTCCCGCCTGGAAAAATCGGCTACTAACCGAAATCACACCCGATGATTTGCGGTCGCTCTGCAAGAAGGTGAAAGACCGCGGGGCGCCGGCAACCGCCATTCACGTCCGCGACATCATCAAGCAGCTCTATGGGTTCGCCAGAGCGAATGGCGCCAAGGTCGCCAATCCGGCCGACGAAGTCGGACCGGCATCAATCGCAACCTTCGCACCGAAAGATCGCGCACTTACGCCGTCGGAGATACGAATTGCCTTCGGCCTTGTCGAAGAGGTGCCGACGCTGCCGACCATTCGGCTGGGGCTCAAACTGATCCTGCTGACGATGGTGCGGAAAAGCGAGCTCATCGACGGCGTCTGGGACGAGGTGGATTTTGAACACGCCGTCTGGAGCATCCCAAAGGAACGTATGAAGCGGAACAAGCCGCACAACATTTACCTGTCACGCCAATCGCTCGACATCCTCATTGCGCTCAAGACTTGCGCGGGCAACTCACGCTACATTCTGCCATCGCGCTACGAGGCCGATGCCCCAATGTCTCGTGCGACCTTCAATCGCGTCACCATGGCCGTTATCGCGCGGGCGCAGAAGCAGGGGCTGCCGCTGCAACCCTTCACGGTTCACGATCTGCGCCGGACCGGCTCGACCCTGCTGAACGAACTTGGCTTCAACAGCGACTGGATCGAGAAGTGCCTTGCCCATGAAGACGGCCGCAGCTCGCGTGGCGTCTATAACAAGGCCGAATACGAAAAGCAGCGCCGTCACATGCTTCAGGAATGGGCCGACCTCATTGATGCCTGGCTCGACGGCAAGGACCGGACACCGGTCCTTTATCCACCGTCGATGCAGCTAATCGCCTCCGACGGAATCGTGTTGCCGCCGGCGGCGGTAGGGGCGAACTGACGGACCTCGGTTGGCCTGGTCGGCGTTCGACGCGCGCCGGCGTTCTTCGAGCCAGGCCTCGACCTCGGCGAGATTCCACACCACACAGCGTTCGGTAATGAAGAAGCGGCGCGGAAATTCTCCGCGCTGCTCCATCTCGTAGATCGTCGAATCCGCCAGAGGGACAAGCTGATGCAGTTCAGGGCGCCGGATCGTTCGCGCACCCGACAGCAAGGGTGGCGGATTTCGGCCGGGCCTGCCGGCTTCCGGCCTGCCTCCCGATCCTCCGGCCATATCGGACGGCAGTTCATGCGCGACAGGCTTGCTTCCGTTCCTCTTCATGCTTCGTCGAGCGCCTCCATTAATCGCTGCGCTTCATCAAACATTGCAGAACGACCGATGAAAAGAGGCATGCGGCTGCAGTCGCAGAAACGGCGGCAATCACTTAGACCAGCGCAGCATTTTGGACTTCGACAACCTGCCGAACCCGTCACCGACGGTTATCAAGTGCCGTATTTGCGGACGCCTCTAACGTCTCCAAATGGCGCTGCGAGAATGACTGCTCGATTTCGGGCGGGTACGTCGAGGCCAGATTGATCTGGATCAAAAAAACACAAAGCCAGGCGCTTCCGGCCCCAGCACCTTCGTGGAGGAAGTCGCAGGTGATCCTGGACAATGAGCTGCGCACTTCGACGCTGCGCAGCGAAGCCCGCTCTTGCCAAGCCGACATCGTCAGCTGTCCGATCATGTCGGTCCGGCAACGATCCAGGCGAGGTACTCATGCAAAACCAACGATTTGCTATTTTGTCGATTGCGCTGGGAACATTCATCCTCGTTGGCTGCGCCGCCGCATATGCCCAACTTAAAGCCGCATATGCCCACGTTAAAGTAGAGACCGATCGCGCGGCAGGTTAGGATCGGAACGAAACAGACATTAGAGTCGCTATCAGGCGACGGCTGATCAATCCAACGGAGCCATGGACCGACCTTCTTCGGCGCAGCTATCCATCGTTCAGGCGGAGGACCGGCGGGTGATCAACCGGCTCTTGGTGTTTTTCGCGCTGGTCTACGTCGTCGAAGGGGTCGGACAGGTCGAAGGGCTGATCGCCCAACCGCTCAGCTTCTATTTGAAAGAGGTGCACGGCTGGACGGCGCTCGAAGTCAGCGCCTATCTCACCATTTTCAATTTTCCATGGATCATAAAGCCGCTCTATGGCGCCTTTTCCGATTTCGTGCCGCTGTTGGGCTATCGCCGCAAGCCATACCTCTTAGCCGCCAACATCGTCGCCGCCGGCGCCTTCCTCTGGGTTACCCAGCTGACTGCGCCCGGCGAGCTCCTTTGGGCGCTTGAGCTCACCGCTTACGCCATGGCGATGTCGAGCACGGTGTGTGGCGCCGTGCTGGTGGAGAACGGACAGCGGCTCGGCGAGAGCGGCAGATTCGTCAATCAACAGTGGCTGTGGTTCAACGCCGCCACGATGTTCGCCTCGATAGCCGGCGGCGCGCTTGCTCAACGCCTGCCGCCGACCTCGGCGCTGCATGTCGCCGCGGCCATTGTGGCGATCGCGCCGTTGGCGGTCCTGTTCGGGACGGTATTTCTCATCCCCGACAAAAAAACGCCCATCGACCTTCCGGCGCTGCGCACGACGTTCGGTAGTCTTGTGACCGCTTTTTGCAAACGCGAGCTTTGGGTCGTCGGGCTTTTCCTTTTTCTCTATTATTTCAATCCCGGCCTCAACACGCCGCTCTACTACCACATGACCGATAACCTGAAATTCTCCCAGGGCTATATCGGCATTCTCGGCTCGATCGAGGCCGCCGGCTGGATTTTTGGCGCATTGCTTTACCGGGTGTGGTTCGAAGATATGTCGTCGAAGCGGCTTCTCAATCTGAGCATCGCGCTCGGCACCGTGACGACGGCGGCGTTCGTCTTTCTCGCGGGCGAGACGTCCGCCGCCATCCTCAACTTTTGCAGCGGATTTGCCGCGATGGTGGCGACCGTGGCCACGGTCACGCTTGCCGCCGATTATTGCCCGCCGCGATCGGAGGGCTTCACTTTTGCCGCGATGATGTCAATCATCAATCTATCGACCTCGTTGTCCGGCACTTTCGGCGCGTTCCTCTTCGACCACGTTTTTCATGACAGCCTGACCCTGCTCGTTCTCTCATCGGCGGCCTTCACTGCCTTCGCGTTTGTGCTTGTGCCGTTCCTGCATCTCGGCAACAAGCGTCAGGGGCACTCGGTCGCGGCGACGGCCGGCCAGACGTAAAATGCGTTGCGCGCGCTCACGCGCCATGTGCCGGTACATCTCGTCGTCTCGCACGATGGCCAGCAAGCGGCGGTGTAGGATGACGATCTGTTCGCATAGCGCCCGCCGGACGATGAACAGCGGTTCCACCAGTGACGCCAAGTCGGGGAAGGTCTCGACAAGCTCCTGGATGCGGGCCTCAAACTTCACCTTGCCGACTATTCCGACCTTGAGGCCGAAGTTGCGCAGCTTGTGCGCCGCGAATCAAATCCAGATTTTCACGAGCTCACTTGTCGAGCGGCACTTTGCGTTTGAGGCGCCTCCTTTGACATATATCAATCGAGTGTCTCGTTTTTATCGTCCACCATTACAGAGCCGGTTGGTCTGGGCACATCTCACGCTGGCCAAGTGAGTGAAGACATTCGCATCTTTTTTTCTTCTGGGAGAATGACCTATGATGAAGAGTATCATAGTAATTGGTGCCGTAGTACTTCTCTCCTCACCGGTCGCGATGGCACGGTCAGTTGGAGCCTGTGCGGCCGATATCAAGGCAAAATGTGCTGACGTTAAGCCCGGCGGGGGCCGCATTAAAGACTGCGTGAAAACACACGCCACAGAATTTTCCGACGCGTGTAAGGCGAGGCTTGCGCGGGTCGCCGAGATCAGCAAAGCCTGCACGACTGATGTAAAGGAAAGTTGCCCTGGCAAGGAACGAAGTTGCATCCTGAAAAGTATTGGCAACGTCAAAGACCAATGCAAGGAGGCGCTCGCGCAGTCAGTGGCCGGGACAAAATAGGAGTGCTGGGTCAAATCCTCAGAATCGTCACGCATCCGGCGACCATCATCGCAGGGGTCGTTTCCGGGCTGCTGTTCGGATTCTATCTGCCCAATCCGGCCCACGCGCTGGTGCCGTTCGCGAAACTTTACGTTGCCCTGCTGTCGATGAGCATGTTGCCCATCCTCGTGACGGCGCTCACCTGGGGCATCGGACAGATGTTGCGCAACGAGACGACCCGCGCGCTCTTCCCGCGCATGGCTTTGTCGTATCTGCTGCTGCTGCTGATTCCAAGCGCGGCGGCGGTGCTGGTGTGCGTCGTTCTCAGCCCGGGCGAAGGCCTGGGCGAAGGCGCCACCGCGGCACTCGGCCGGCAGCTCGCCAGCGAGCCGGCGATCGAATCCGGCGGTCCGATCATGGCGTTCCTGCAGGGCATGGTGCCGCCCAATATCTTCGCTGCGCTGTCAGGGGCGCAGTTCATCAGCATCGTTTTTTTCTGCGTTCTGCTCGGACTGGCGCTCGGCGTCGTCAAGTCCTCCGGAGCTGACGATACGCTGCGGATCCTGAACGCCCTCTACGAGGCATTTGCGACCATCTTCCACTGGGTGCTGATCCCGCTGCCGCTCGGCCTCTTCGCTCTCGGCGCGGCTCACGTGGCGGAGGCCGATCGGGAGTTGCTGGGGGCACTGGTACGCTACGTCGGCTATTTCTACCTGGCGGGACTGGTGGCGGTAGCCGGGCTGACGGCGGTTCTGTCGATCGTGTGCCGCAAGGCGCCCTGGCGGGTACTGTCCGATCTCGGCCAGCCCCTTGTCATCGCCTTTGCCACCGACAACCCCTCGCCGCCCTGTACTCCGCGATCGAAGCACTGCAGGAGCGGTTCGGCGTAGACCGCCGCGTCGTCGACACGGTAACGCCGTTTGGCGTCCTCGCCAACCAGCACGGCCAGGTGATGCTGTTGACCTTTACCGTCATTTTTCTCGCACAGGTCTTCGGCATTTCGCTTGGCACGGCCGCGATAGTCATCGTCGCGGTTTCGTGCCTGATCTCGGGCGCGGCGGCAGTCGGAGGAGGCCCGGCGCTGGTGCCGATCCTCGCGCCGATCCTGTTGAATGCGCAGATCCCCGACGCGCTGGCGATCGTGGTGCTGGCGACCACGCAGCCGGCGGTAGCGCCGCTGGTCTCGCTGCTCACCGTGCTGGGTACGGCCGCGCTGACCGTAATCACAGCGAAGCCGAGGAAATTCGCATGAATGCGAGACCGTGGCTTATAATGGGCGCATTGCTTGCATTGGCGATACTGCCGCCGGCGCCATCCGCCACGGCGACGCTTTCGAGCTTTCCCGATATCCGCCAGGTGCAGGAGCGCGGCGCGCTCCGCGTCGGGCTGGTCGCCAAGGACATTCCGCCGCTGCTGGTTACCGGAAGCGACGGTCAGCCTGCCGGCATCGAGGTTGCCATGGCCAAGGGCCTGGCGAGGCGCCTGGGGGTCGAGCTTCAACTCGTGCGCACTGCCGCGACCCACGATGAGCTGGTGGCCCAAGTAGCTGCCGGCGAAGTGGACGTTGCGGTGTCTTCGGTTACGCGGACCGTTGAGCGGGCCAAAGCGGTGCGCTTTTCGCGCCCGTACCTGACGCAGTCGGTGGCTGTTGCGTTGAACCGGGTGCGTGCCTTGCAGGAGAACGTCGCCTGTCCGGACACGCCTGCCGATGCGGCGGCACTGGCGGCGCGGCCAGGCGGACTCGGCGTCACGCGCGGCGGCGCCTATGAACAGGCGCTGCGCAATCAGGACAAAAAGATCAATCCGGTGGTCTTCGACACCGTAAGTGAACTCCACGACGCCCTGGAAACCGACGGGCTACTCGCCGGTCTGGGCGGCGAGATCGAGTTGCGCCAGTTGTTCGCCCGGCACCCGGCGGCGCGTATCAAGCTAAAGCTTTGCCTGGTGGGCGCGCAGAAAGACCAGATCGCCATTGCCGTGCGGCCCGACGCCCCCAATCTCGTCACATGGATCGATGTCGTTCTGGACAACGTCGGCTTGCAGCTGAAGCCCAGCGGGATCTTCACCCTCGGAACGGACTGGACCTTCTGAGCGGCAAGAAGAACAGGCAACCCGACCGCGAGTTCTGCTGTGGGTCCAGCCTGTGTGAAAACGTGGACGAGCAGAGAATGCGCAGAATTGTTTTCTCCCTTTTCCTCTTTCGACTGCGACTGCCAGTACTGTTCTTTTCCCATTCAACGTAATCGAGACAAACTTTCTACGCGCGAGTTCGACGTTGGAGTTTTCACACAGGCTGGGCCTCGATCTCACCCCACCTTGAGATTCGCGCGTAGCGCGCATTTTTCAATCAAAGGAAATTTTTGTGACGAACGGTGCTTACAATCTCGAAATCCACAATCCTCTCGCTGGCCACGGCTCTCTTCTTCAACACCATGAAGGGCTCACCGGTGCCGAAGCGGCGCAACTGATGCAACGACACCCAGACAAAGCGTTCCTGCTGCGCGAACGTGGAGAACCAACGGCGGCCGACCACGAGGCCCTGCGATCATTTCAGCTTCAAACCGGGAAAAGGCTATTGCGCTGGTAAAGCCACCGATCTTTCCAGGTCCGCGTATTGAGGCGGGGCCTCTCGACTACCTGCACCGCGCGCGGATGTTTCGAGAGGCCGCGGTACGGCTGCCAGACTATTCTAACGGCGAACAATTCTGGCCGAAGTACGCGCTCCTGACGCACGCGATCGAACTGGCGTTGAAAGCTTTTGCACGTCATGCCGTCGAGCTTGGAAAATCAGCAGTCAAGGAGCCCAAACAGCACGATCTTGTCGGCTGGTATCGGTTGGCGATCCATTACGGTCTTCCGGAAAATCCCGACGTCGCCGAAAACGTGGATCTTCTGAATGAGCTACATGAGACGCATTTCACGCGATACCCGCAAAGTCGGAGCAAGCCTGTGCCCGGTGCGGATATCATAGCCGACAACACCGTCGATTATCTGATCTTCCTGACTACGCAGGCCGTGAACCCTCGCTGATGCGAAAAACGCGGGACCGAAGCCCGCGCCCCTCATTGTCGAGCCCCCTGATTTGGTCGGCTGACAGCTTGCACAGCGCCCCCTCGGGCTTTAACGGCAACCGACTGGCGGTCACACGCGGCGATCAATTCTTTCTTAAGCTTCAACATCTCATCGGCCGTCATCGCGGGCTTCTCGCGGTTGGGCGGCAGATCTTCTACCGAGGGATATGCGCTTGTTTTCGAAGGTGCCGGCGTTTCAGCCCGCGCGTCCATCAATGACGAGCCAGCAGTGGAAGTCGCACAACCGCCGAGCGCGAGGCTCAACAGCAGCAGCGAAGCGAGCGCCGCTATCCGCTCATTGACACACGCAACACTCATGCATGCTTATTTCACGGGCATTGTGCGCCAATTATGGCCTTCAGCCGCGATGGCGGTTCCGCCCGACCGGTTAAAAACGGGTTGGCCGCGGGCTCCGGAGTGCGGCTGAACCCTGAAAACGAATCGGGCCGCCCGGCACGAAGCGGGGCGGCCCTTGGGCTACTAGCAGCCGGTGAACCGAGGATCATGCCCCTCGTGCAGTTCGGTCAAATACGCCAAGCCATATATCATGAGCTGCTCGGCATCGCGCTCGCCAGCAGACGTGAGGGCTTCAATATACGGGATGATCTTCTTCCTGGAATCCACAACTCGATCGGCATCGACGGGGCGTATCGATTGGTAGGCGTTCAAAATGCGTTCAACCACATCATTCATCACAAACTCCAAAATAACTGCGCTGCAATAACCGCAGTGCATCATTTCGGATTTTTGTCGTCAACCCCACCGGGATAAGGAGGCGCGCGACCTAACCCCCGCGCTCGTGGCTGTTACCGTCTTAGCCGCGCAGCGGTCGAGTATCCGCTGAGAGAGGCTAACTACCGACGGCGCTCGGGTATCCTTGCGGTTCGCGCGCAGGTCGCGAGCGGGTTGCCGCTCGAGCAGCCGAATCCCCTGGACGATGGTTTCCTGGATGGCTGAGGATTCCCGGGGGGGCCGCATGGCAGGCAGATTTAGGCGATTGGCGAGGGCCTTACGATCGGCTGCAGGCGGCTTCGCAGTCGATGAAGCTACCTTGTCCATTGCCTCAATGAGGGCCCTCAGCCACATAAATCACCCACTCACGCAACGCGCATCCGCATTATTGCTGGTGATCATTTCCGGACGGCTTCACGGCGATTGGAAAATGATTTCGTCGGAACGCCCGCCGCCCAAAAAAACCTCCGGTTTTGCCTGGTGGGCTCCGGAAGGCGGGTCGATCATTGGCAACGCCTAGCTACTTTCCGGCGCAAAATTCATCTTTCTCGAATTGAAGTGATTTGGAACGTATACTGGAAAGACGACACCCTGCCGGCGATATGGCGGGGTGTCTCGTAAAATCGTTCGTGATCTTCGGCGTTTCTAGCTTGCCGATTTCTCGTTGATGGCGCGGCCGATGTTGATGAGATTATCGGAGATCACGCCGAGCCCGACCCAACGCTTCATTCCATCTTCGCCTTTGTAGCGACAGCGGTTGAGGCCGTGTCGCCGCTTGCTCACGCTGATGCGGCCCTCGCATCCGGTCCGCCATTTCTGACCGTTGCGGAACCAGCGCTTCTTCTGCTCGCGCCGACGCTCAACGCTCTTGGTGGAGCGGTTGGGGACGCAGACGCGCTTGACGCCCTTGGCTTTGGCAGCGGCCTCGTTCTTGCTGGAATAGAAGGCCGCGTCGGCAGCGACGAGGTACGGCGCGCGTCCAAGCGTCGCCTGATGGATGTCAATCGCAGGAACAAGCAGATCGGAATCGTTGGGGCGCTGATCATAGACCTCGAAGTCGATCACGATCTGGTTCTCGGCCTCCTGCAACTTCACCATCTTGCCGAATTCGTTGGGCTTGCCCGCCTTGCCTTTGCGGATGACCTCCGTCGAGGGCTCAAACACGCTCAGAAGCTTACCTTGCGAGCGCGTATCGCCGCGATAGATCCGAGCCCTGGTCTGTTTCATGACCTGCTTGACCCGCGGCACCATCTCGTCGATCTGGTGGCGCAAGCGATCGAGCTTCAATTGCCCCTTGGCAGTGTTGGCCTGCTTCACTCCCGCGGCGATCTGCGCCGAGAACTGCTTGGCCTGTCCGACCACGCGGCTGGTCGAGTTGAGCAACTGGCCATAAGCTCGCTTGAGCTTCTGCGAACTCTGCTTCGCCCTCGATCGGGCAGCCCGCGCAATGTCGAGCACCCGCAGCTTCACGCTCCGACTGCGGTCGCGCAACTTGGTGCCGGTGGTGCCGGCAATTTTGGTGATCTTCTTCATGGTGCGAATGAGCACGCGCACCCCGTCTCCCAAAAGGCTCGAGTCGGTCGGATAGTGGACGTTGGTCTCTATCACCGTGGTATCCACGCGCATCCGCCGGCCTTCCACAACTCCTTGATCCTGCGCGATCTTCACCATCCGCTCGTGGACCCGCTTGATCACCTCCGGGCCCACCGCCAGGCCCCACCGCCCCATGGTCTTGGCATCCGGCATCTTGCCGCCGCCGATGCGGGCAAAGTTGCGATAGACAAGGTTGCTGCGCACTTCGCGCTCGAGAACCTGGTAGCTCCAGTTGCGGACATGCTTGAGAATGAGCAGCCGCAGCACCATCTCGGCCGGCGCACCATGCCGCCCGCGGCTGCCGCTCTTCGGGTGTCGCTTGCTCAATGCCTCATACACAGCCGCAACAATGATCTCGTCGTCCAGGATCTGGTCGGCATGGATCATCCAGGCCTCACGCAGATCGGCCACTTCCTCGGCGACCCAGTGATCCCCAAACTTCAGCTGCGCCCGCCGCATCTCAATCACGCCGCTTCCTCCCGGGGTGGGGCACGGTGGGATCGGGACGCAGCAAATCGTGATTGAGCTGGCAAATCTGCTCAATCGTCTCCTTCAGTTTCTGGTAATTGTCCAGCCAGCGACGAACCTCAGCCACCCGCTCTTTCCGCACGCTGATCTGTCGCGTTTGTCCGCGCCCATAACCGACCGTCAGCACGTACACTTGATGGCCTTCGCCGCGCGCGCATTTCGGACAGCCGCTCTTGTGACGCACGACACGCTCCAACAGCGTCCCGCGCAAAAGCTCGCCGGTGATCGGCAGCGCTGCTACCAGTTTCTCGCGTTTTCGAAGCGCGCGTTCACGAATCATCTCCGTTAGTGAATCAGCGGCGCGCGCCACCGTCAAATCAAATCCGTCCAGGCTTGCAGAAAATCGCAAATGCGCTGATTCTGCCCCAACACTTGGGCTCACGAATTTTGCGCCGGAAA
>CAWJYQ010000037.1:0-73684 GCA_963847045.1 uncultured Alphaproteobacteria bacterium
TGTCGCGAAAGGCGAGCTGCACGCCATCATCGGCCCGAACGGCGCGGGCAAAACCACGCTGATCAGCCAGCTCACGGGACATCTCGCGCCGCATGCCGGCAGTATTTCCGTGGCCGGCCGCGATATCACGCATTTACCGGCCTATCGCCGCAGCGCGCTGGGGCTGGCGCGGTCGTTCCAGATCACCTCTCTGCTGCTCGACTTCACCGCCGCCGACAATGTGGCGCTGGCCGCGCAGGCGCATCAAGGCCATTCGTTCCGCTTCTGGGCCGACGCGCGCAAGGAGAGGGGTCTCCGTGACGCCGCGCAGGCGGCGCTGCAGCGGGTCGGACTTGGCGAGCGCGCCAATGTGCCGGTCTCGAAGCTGAGCCATGGCGAACAGCGCGAGCTGGAATTGGCGGTCGCACTCGCCACAAAACCGCAGCTATTGCTGCTGGACGAGCCGATGGCCGGCCTCGGCGTCACCGAATCCGCGCGCATGGTGAAGCTGCTGCAGGAGCTGCGCAAGGAAGTGACCATCGTGCTGGTCGAGCACGACATGGAAGCCGTGTTCGCGCTCGCCGACCGTATCTCGGTGCTGGTCTATGGCCGCGTCATCGCCTCGGGCGTGCCGTCGGAGATCCGCCAGAACGAGGAGGTCAAGCGCGCCTATCTCGGCGACCAGCATGTGGTGGTGCGCCATGGCTGACAACATGGCTGACACCGCGCTCCTGGAAGTCGAGGGCATCGAGACCTGCTACGGGCTGAGCCAGGTGCTGTTCGGGCTGTCGCTGTCGATCAAGTCGGGCGAGATGGTCTCGCTGATGGGCCGCAACGGCATGGGCAAGACCACGACCATCCGCTCGATCATGGGCCTGACGCCGGCGCGTGCGGGCGCGATCCGCTTTGCGGGTGCGGAAGTGCGGAGCCTGCCGTCGTATCGCATCGCCAAGCTCGGCATCGGCCTGGTGCCGGAGGGCCGGCAGATTTTCCCCAATCTTACCGTGCGCGAAAATCTGGTCGCCGCCTCCGCCAATCGCCTCAACGCGCCAGACCCCTGGACGCTGGAAAAAATCCACGCGCTGTTTCCGCGGCTCGCCGAGCGCGGCGGCAACATGGGCAATCAGCTTTCCGGCGGCGAGCAGCAGATGCTGGCGATCGGCCGCGCGCTCATGACCAATCCAAAGCTGCTGATCCTGGACGAAGCGACCGAGGGGCTCGCGCCGCTGATCCGCCAGGAGATCTGGAATTGCCTGTCGATGCTCAAAGCGCGCGGGCAATCGATCCTGGTGATCGACAAGAATGTCGAGCACTTGACCCGCATCTGCGACCGCCACACCATCATCGAGCGCGGCCGCACGGTGTGGAGCGGCACGTCCGTTGAGCTGATGGCGGAACCCGACCTGCAGCACCGCTACCTCGGGATTTGAGCGCTCTACTGCTTCTCGAACGGGATGTACTGCTGGTATTCCTTCGGCACCTGCTTGCGATAGCGCGAGGGCACCGTGCCGCTATCGATCGAATGGTCGATCTCCTGCTGCCGAGTCATCTTGGCGCCGCCACTCTTCTTTTTTTTCGTGCTCGCGGTCTTCTTCTCGGTGGTATCCGATGCCGGCGCCGCAGCGCTCGGTAAGGCGGCCGGTGCCGGTGTCGCCGCGGGCGCAGGCGCTGCGGGAGACGGCGACGCCGCGGGCGTGTCGTTGCCGGTGGCCGGCGTCTGGGCCAGCGCGACGCTGGCTGGCAGGGACAGGAACAGGGCTGTGGTCAATGCAGTGAGAGAAAGCTTCATCTGAAAAACTCCGGGCGACGATCCCGTTTAATCATGTGAGTGGCGAAAGCATACACCATTTTCGCCGGGGTGAAGGGCCCTCGGCGTCGCAATCGGGCAAGCCGCGCCGTCAAAACATCTCGAAATATTCGCGCTGCTCCCAATCCGACACTTCGGCCTGGAAGCGCTCGATCTCGGCGTTCTTGATGTGCACGTAATAGTCGATGAATGTTTCGCCGAGCGCCTTTCGGAAGAACGGATCGTCATTCAGCGCGAACACGGCCTCGCGCAGCGATTTCGGCAGCGGATCGGCTGACGTCTCGTAGGGCGTGTCCGCCGAGAGGCCGGGATCGAGCTTGTTGTCGACGCCGTCGAGGCCGGAGAGGATCTGCGAAGCCATATAGAGATAGGGATTGGCGGCCGGCTCGCCGATCCGGTTCTCCAGCCTTGTCGCGGGATCGTTGGTGGCGCCGAGCACGCGGATCATCACGCCGCGGTTGTCGCGGCCCCAGATCGCGCGGTCGGGCGCCAGCGAATAGGAGCGGTAGCGCTTGTAGCCGTTGATGGTCGGCGTCGTGAACACGGTGGAGGCGCGGGCGTGCGCGAGCAGCCCCGCGAGATAGTTGCGCGCCAGCGGACTCAGCACCTCGTTGCCGTCGGTCGCCATGAAAGCGTTCTTGCCGTCCGCGCGCGATACCAGCGATTGATGCAGATGCCAGCCTGAGGCGAATACGTTGGGCAGCTTCGGCCGGCACATGAAGGTCGCGTGATAGCCATGGCGGCGCGCGATCTGCTTCACCGCGCTGCGGAACAGCACCATGTTGTCGGCGGGCTCGATGCCCTGCTTCGGCGCGAAGGTGAACTCGCACTGGCTCGGGCCGAACTCGACCTCGACCGAGCGCAAGGGCAGGCCGAGCGCGAGCACGTCGCGGCGGAGGATGTCGAGCGCCGGCTCGATCTGGTCGAAGCGTTGCTCCGCCAGATATTGATAGCCATGCGAGAGCAGGCTCACCGACGGCGGCCGGCCCGGCTGGCCGGCATCCTCCGGCGCCATATGCGCGTCGTCGAGCCTGAAGAGGTGGAATTCGACCTCCAGCCCCGCGACGAAATCAAGGCCGCGCTCGCCGAGCTTGTTCAGCACGGAGCGATAGAGCTGGCGCGTCGAGAACGGCACCGGCTTGCCGTCGGCGAAATAGATGTCGCACAGCACCCAGCCTGACGTCGGCGACCACGGCAGCACGCGAAAGGTCGTGGTATCAGGCACCATCAGGGCGTCGGCGGCGCCTTCCATCTCCTTCATGCCAAAGCCGCCGCCGGCGGTGAACACCGGAAACACCGTCTTGTGAGAGGTGTCCTTGGCCAGCATCGTGGTGGTGATGCCGCAGCCGTTTTCGAGCGAGGCGAGTGCTTCGGCTGCGATCAGCGTCTTGCCGCGCAAGATGCCGTGCTGGTCGGCAAACGACAGGCGGATGGTTTCGAGATTTTTCTCCTCAGTGATGCGGCGCAAGCGCTGCGCCGCTTCCTTCTGCTCGGCGGACCACAGCCCATGACGCTCGACGAAACTCACCCCGTTACCCCTTGTTAAGACTCGTCATGCGCGGGCTTGACCCGCGCATCCATCAATAGAGAATCTTTTTCGAAGGGATGGATTGCCGGGTCAAGCCCGGCAATGACGACTTTGGACAAGCCATCACTCCGCCGGCGACAGGTGCCGCACCTTCTCCGCGATCTCGCTCGGCACCGGCGCGGCCCAGGGCGCGCCGCGGCGGCGCTTGACGTCGACTTCCATCCAGTAGATCTCCCAGCCTTGCGTCGGTCCGATGCCGTCCATGGTCGCCGGTCCCTGGATGCTGCGGGCATTGCCCTCGTTCAGACAGAGGATCGGCTTCTCGCCGGCGGCGACCTGCTCGATCTGCTCCCGCAGCAGGCGGCGGTATTGCACGATCGCCTTGTCGGCCTGGCCGAGATGCTCGCGGGTGCGGTCCTGGATCGCGCCCATCGATTCCACCGCCCACTGGTCGTGCACGTTGATGTCCATGCCCATCCCGGTATAGGTCGCGGTCGCCTGCTCGTGCGGATCGAAGCCGTAATCGTTTGCCTTGTTGCGGCGCGACTTGTAGTCGGGCAGCTCGTATGTCGCGAGCCGCTGCTCGCGCATCTTTGTCTTGTCGACCGGCGTCGTGAAGCTGGTGAAGATCGAGTACCAGTAGCAGTTCTCGTCGTCGATCGGCACGTGATACTGCGTGATCGTCATCTCCGTGTTCATGGGGATGACAAAGGCGTGCGGGAAGAGCTGGTTGGTGACGCGCACATGGGTGCGCTCGGCGTCGATCTCGCGCAGCGTGATCAGGCGCATCCCGTATTCGGTGTGCTCGACATTGATGATGGGACGGTCGTACTCGCGCATTATCTTCGTCATCGGCATGTCGCTGCTCGCGGACGCGCCGCGGAACTGGCGGCCATAGGCGTTCGAGGTGTCCTCGTCCTCGAAGAAGCGGTGCAGGTACGAGGCGTGCGATGGATCGACGCCGACTTCCTGGGCCTGCAACCAATTGCAGCCCCAGTGGCCCTTGAACGCGAAGACGTGGCTGTCGGGCGCAACAAAGCAGTCGAGCTCGGGAAACGCCGGTGGGGTGCCTTCGCCGAGATAGGCCCAGAGGATGCCGCTCTTCTCGACCACGGGATAGGAGCGCTGCCGGATGCCCTGGCAGAGCTTCGAGTTTTTCGGCTCGGCCGGCGTCTCCAGGCACTGGCCTGACACGTCGAACAGCCAGCCATGGAAGGCGCAGCGCAGCCCGCCAGTTTCCAGCCGGCCGAAAGCGAGATCGGCGCCGCGATGCGCGCAGTGGCGATCGATCAGGCCGTATCGGCCTTGCGCGTCGCGGAACAGCACCAGGTTTTCGCCGAGCAGCTTGACCGGCCGTACAGCGCGCGGGCCCTGCAGCTCATCGACCAGCGCCGCCGGCTGCCAATACATCCGCATCAGCTTCCCGCACGGATCCTTCGGACCGATGCGGGTGATCAGGTCGTTCTGTTCCTCGCTCATCATGGCGCGTCACCTCATCTTGAAGGGCTTGCGATGGGAAGCAGTTCAGGCTATTTGTTCGTCTATTGAACATATGTTCAATATGGTAACACACCTTATCGACTTCGCAAGCGACACTTTATCAATGCCCGGCCGGAAGCGCCCATGCCCAAGTTGAAACGCGAAGACGGCGAGCCGAGGGCCACCGATTTTGTCGAAAGCCTCGACCGCGGCCTGCGGCTCTTGCAGGTCTTCGGCGAACGCACCTCGCCGATGACGCTGAGCGAAGTTGCGAACGCCGCCGACCTGCCGCGCGCCACCGCGCGGCGCATCCTGTTCACGCTGCAGCACGCTGGCTTCGTCTCGAGCGACGGCAAGCTGTTCGCGCTGACGCCGCATGTGCTGACGCTGGCCGGCCACTATCTGCGTTCGAACCAGCTCGCAGCCGTGCTGCAGCCGGTGCTCGACGACATTTCCGCACAGGCAGCGGAGATCAGCTCGCTCGCCGTGCTCGACGGCGACGACGTCGTATTCATCGCCCGCGCCAGCCCGACCCGCATCTTCTCTGGCGGCGTCGATATCGGCTATCGGCTGCCTTCTTTCTGCACGGCGGTCGGCCGCGCCATGCTGGCTCGTTTCAGTGATGCCGAATTGAAGGAGCGGCTCGGCGCGATGCGGCGCGACGCGCTGACGCCGCAAACGGTGACCGACCCGAAGCGGCTGCTCGCCGCCATCGCCGCCGATCGCAAACAGGGCTATTCGCTGGTCGACCGCGAGGCAGAGCCGCATTTCCGCTCGATCGCGGTGCCGGTGAGGCGCTACGACGACGTCATCGTCGCAGCGATCAATATCGGCGCGCATGTCGATCGCGTCTCGACCGAGGTGATGGTCGCGGGTTTCCTGCCGTTGCTGCGGGCCGGCGCAGAGGGGGTAAGGGACCAGCTGTTGTGACGTTCCTCCGGGCCGCCGGCACAGACTTGCGGATCGTTGACAAATATGTCAACATCTCCGGATGCGAGACACCAGAAAGATCTCCTGGGTCAAGGCCGCCCGCAAGGATTTTGAGGATTTCCCGCAAGACGTTCAGGGCGATATGCTTGACGCGCTCACGGTTGCCGCTGAGGGCGGAAAATCGGAGAAGGCAAAGCCATTCCACGGCGTGGAAGGCGGTGTTTTCGAAATCGCCTTGCGATATCGCGGCGATGCGTTTCGCGCGCTCTATGCAGTCAAGATCGACGTGGACATCTGGGTGATCCACGCATTCCAGAAGAAGTCGAAATCCGGAATCAAGACGCCGCAGATGGAGGTTGACCTTATTCGCGAGAGGCTAAGACGCCTGAAGGAGGCTCTGAAATGAAGAAAGACGATATGGAGTTGGTGCGCGGTAGCGGCAACGTATATCGCGATTTTGGGCGGCCCAACGCCGATGTCGAGCAGGCTCGTGCAATGACGGCCGCGAAGATCATCCGTATTATCGACGAGCGCAAGCTCTCGACACGAGAGGCGGAAAGGCTGACGGGCGTCTCTTACTCGGAATTTTCTCGCATCCGCAATACCCAACTTGGTCGTTTCACACTTGACCGGATGATCGCCATTCTCGGCAAGCTCGACGAAGACATTGAGGTGTCCCTTACTTTCAGGGCACGCAAACGGAGAGTGCCCGTCGAGCCGCGCGCGGTCTCATCAAAGGCTCCGCGCGGCGTCGCCGGGCGAAGACGCGCGGGAACGCGCTGATGGCGCGCCGCGCTGCATCCCGGATATGAGATGTTACACCGCCACGCTGCGCAGCCCGAACGACCGCGCCTCGTTCTGCAGCACGGGCCTGACCGTATCGATCAGCCGCGCCGCGGCGGCATCGACCGAAAGCCCCGCGGTGTCGACCGTCGCCGACGCGCGCGCGTACAGCGGTTCGCGGCTCACCAGAATGTTGCGCAATTCGGCCATCGCGGAGCGGTCATCCGCCATCGGCCTGAGATCGCCCTGCTTGCGCACGCGCATCATGTGCTCTTCGGGCTCGGCCTTGAGCCAGATCGTGTAGAACGACGACAGGATGAGATCGAAGGTTAGCGGTTCGGAGACGATGCCGCCGCCGGTCGCGAGCACCATCAGCTCCTTCCGCGCCAGCAGTTGATTGAGCGCGCTCTGCTCCATGCGCCGGAAACCTTCCTGGCCGTAGAGCGCGATGATCTCGGCGACGGAGAGGCCGTTCTGCGCCTCGATCTCCTTGTTCAGCTCGACGAAATTCCAGCCGATCTTCTTTGCGAGGATCTTGCCGAGCGTGGATTTGCCGGCGCCGCGCAGGCCGATCAGCGCGATGCCGGAGAACGAGGCGCGCTGGGCGGAGGCGCCGTGACCGGCGAGCACATCCTTGGCCTGCGCGATCTGGCCAGGGGTCGCCTTGCGCAGGAGATCGCGGATCACCGGCCAGTCCGGCGCGGAGCCGGTCGCGGGGATCAAATCCTCCAGATGCGCGCCCATCGCGTTCGACACGCGGCGCAAGAGTACGATCGAGACATTGCCCTTGCCGCTTTCGAGCTGCGCGATGTAGCGTTCGGAAATTCCGGAGACTTTCGCGAGCACTTTGCGCGACATGCCGCGCAGCGCGCGCATGGTGCGGACGCGCTGGCCGAGCTGGTCGAGGAAGCCAATTTCGAGATCGCTGGTTTCGGTCATATTCCGGCAACATAATGCCGAGAAAGATTGACAGCAAGCAAGCCCAATGGCTTTCTATGCACTATAATTCTTAAAATCCTGGGAGGAGCGTCGTGACTTCCTACAATGCGGTGACATGGCTGCTCGACCGCAATGTCGAGGAGGGGCGCGGCAACAAGCTCGCCTATACCGACACGGTTTCCGAGCTGAGCTATGGCGAGCTGCAGCGGCAAACCTGCCGTGCCGCCAACATGCTGCGCCGTCTTGGCGTCCGCCGCGAAGAGCGCGTCGCCATGATCATGCTCGACACGACAGATTTTCCCATCGTGTTCCTGGGAGCCATTCGCGCCGGCATCGTGCCGGTGCCGCTGAATACGCTGCTCACCACGGAGCAATACGCCTATGTGCTCGCCGATTGCCGCGCGCGCGTGCTGTTCGTGTCCGAGGCGCTGTATCCGGTGGTGAAGGATATCGTCGGCCGCATGCCGGACCTCGAATGCGTCATCGTCTCCGGCAAGAATGCGCATGGGCACAAATTATTGTCCGAAGAGCTCGCGCGCGAGAGCGACAGCTTTGCGACGGTGGCGACCCACGCAGAAGAGCCGGCCTTCTGGCTCTATTCGTCGGGCTCGACCGGCATGCCCAAGGGCGTGCGGCATCTGCATGCCAATCTTGCCGCGACCGCCGATACCTATGCGAAACAGGTGCTCGGCATCCGCGAGGATGACGTCTGCCTCTCCGCTGCAAAACTGTTCTTCGCCTATGGCCTCGGCAATGCGCTGACGTTTCCGATGTCGGTCGGTGCGACGACGGTGCTGAACGCCGATCGCCCGACGCCGGCGCGGATGTTCGAGTTGCTGAACAAGTACAACCCGACCATCTTCTATGGCGTGCCGACGCTGTTCGCGGCCATGCTCAATGACGAGGCGACGAGAGAGGCACGCTGCGGCACGCGCTTGCGCATCTGCACCTCGGCCGGCGAGGCCTTGCCGGAGTCCGTCGGCAATAGCTGGAAGTCGCGCTTCGGCGCCGACATTCTGGATGGCGTCGGTTCGACCGAGCTTCTGCACATTTTCCTGTCGAACGCGCCCGGCGACATCAAATACGGCTCCTCGGGCCGGCCCGTGCCGGGCTACGAGGTGCGCCTCGTCGACGAGAATGGCGGCGACGTGGCAGACGGTGAAGTCGGCGAGATGCTGGTACATGCGCCCTCCGCCGGCGAAGGCTACTGGAACCAGCGCGCCAAGAGCCGCTCGACCTTCGAGGGCTACTGGACTCGCACCGGCGACAAATATGTCCGCGATGCGGACGGTCGCTACACCTTCTGCGGCAGAAGCGACGACATGTTCAAGGTGTCGGGCATCTGGGTCTCGCCGTTCGAGGTCGAGAGCGCGCTGATCACCCATCCATCCGTGCTGGAGGCCGCCGTGGTGCCGGAAGCCGATCCGGAAGGGCTGTTGAAGCCGAAGGCGTTCGTGGTGTTGCGCCCCGATGCGAAGAAGGATGGTCTCGACGAAGCACTGAAGGACTACGTCAAGCAGAAGATCGGCGTGTGGAAATATCCGCGCTGGATCGAGACGGTGGAACTCGCTGCCGAAGACCGCGACGGGGAAGATCCAGCGTTTCAAATTGCGGGATGGGGCGGCGAACTAACACAACTCGTCATGCGCGGGCTTGACCCGCGCATCCATCATCTTCGCAAGAGTTTTTTTGAAGGGATGGATGGCCGGGTCAAGCCCGGCCATGACGAATGAGAGAGTGACGCATGACGCTTGCATCCCCAAGCTTCCTCCACATCAACGGCAGCGATCTCGAATACCGTCTGCTCGGCCCCTCGCCCGAACAGGCGCCGACGCTCGTGATGCTGCATGAGGGCCTCGGCTCAGCCGCGCTGTGGGGCGACTTTCCGGAGAAGCTGCAGGCCGCGACCGGCGCCGGCGTGCTCGTCTATTCGCGCGCGGGTTATGGCGCCTCCTCGCCGGTCATACTGCCGCGTCCGCTCGACTACATGCATCGCGAAGCGCTCGACGTCCTGCCGAAATTGTTGGACGCGATCGGCTTCCGCCGCGGCATTCTCGTCGGCCATTCCGACGGCGCCTCGATCGCTGCGATCTATGCCGGCGGCGTGCAGGATCATCGCGTGCGCGCGATCGCGCTGATGGCGCCGCATTTCATCGTCGAAGATATTTCGGTGACATCGATCGCCGAGATCAAGACCGCCTACGAGACCACCAATCTGCGCGAGAAGCTCGCCCGCTGGCACAAGGACGTCGACAACGCCTTCCATGGCTGGAACGGTGCCTGGCTCGATCCGGAATTCCGCAGCTGGGATATTTCCGAATATCTCGCCTATATCCGCGTACCGATCGCGCTGCTGCAGGGTGCAGAGGATCAATATGGCACGCTGCGGCAGGTCGAGATCGCACAGGAAGAATGTTATTGTCCGGTCGACGTGACGATCCTGACCGGTACCGGACATTCGCCGTATCGTGAGGCGCCTGAGGCGACGCTGAATGCGATCTCGGATTTCGCCAATGCCGTGCTGCGCACGCATGAGGAAGGTCGCGCCGCCTGACGCGTTTGTTTTGGCGCGGCAGCGATGACCGACCTGCCATTGCCGCAATGGGCCTATGTGCCCGGCGAGGCCTCCGAGGCCGACGCCGACTACGAGACGCTCGCGCAGGCAAAGCTGCTGGTGCCGCCGGCCTTCCGCGGCTATGTGCCGGCGCGCCATCCGGCGCTGCGCTATGGGCTCACGCTGAACGACCACGGCTATTTCTGGGAAGCGCGCGAAATCCTTGAAGCGGTGTGGGCGGCTGCACCGCAAGGCGGACGCGAGCGCATCCTGCTCCGCGCCTGTATCCTGATCGCCAACGGCAATCTGCGGCTGCGCATGGAGAAGCCGGGCTCGGCGGCGCGGCTGTTCGGCGAGGCGTCGCAGGGGCTGAGCGCGCTCGGCCAGCGCAAGGCGACTTCCTCCGGCGACGGCTTTGCCGACAACTTTCCGATCGAGGCGCTGGCCGTGACGCTCAAGGCGCGGATGGAGAGACCGAGCCTCTCCAAAACGGATTGGGTGGCTTTCGCCGCCGTCTGCCGCTCATGAAACAAAATGCATGTTCCGGCGTTTCGGGCTAGACGGCGCCCCGAACATGCATTATAGTGCATGTAAGTTAACGCATAATACGCTCAAGGGTGGCTCATGGCCGGTGAAGATCGCGTCCTCGCGAGGGGAGCGAAATACATCGATTTTCAAACCGATCCGTCGCGCTACCGGCACTGGAAGCTCGCGGTCGAGGGCGACACCGCGACCCTGACCATGGACGTCGACGAGGATGGCGGCCTGTTCGAGGGCTACCAGCTCAAACTCAATTCCTACGACCTCGGCGTCGATATCGAGCTCGCGGACGCCGTGCAGCGGCTGCGCTTCGAACATCCGCAAGTGAAGGTCGTCGTGATCCGGTCGGGCAAGAACCGCGTGTTCTGCGCCGGCGCCAATATCCGCATGCTCGCGGGCGCGACCCACGCGCACAAGGTCAACTTCTGCAAATTCACCAACGAGACCCGCAACGGGCTCGAGGATTCCAGCGAAAACTCCGGGCAGCGCTACATCACCGTCGTCAACGGCACCGCGGCCGGCGGCGGCTATGAGCTGGCGCTCGCGACCGATCACATCATCCTGGCCGACGATGGCGCAGCCTCCGTGGCGCTGCCGGAAGTGCCGCTGCTTGCGGTGCTGCCGGGCACCGGCGGGCTGACGCGCGTGGTCGACAAGCGCAAGGTGCGCCGCGACCACGCCGATTTCTTCTGCACCATCGAGGAAGGCATCAAGGGCAAGCGCGCCGTGCAATGGCGCCTGGTCGACGAAATCGCGCCGAACAGCAAGCTGGAAGCCAAGATCGCTGAGCGCACAAAAGAATTTGCCGCCGTGTCCAAGCGCAACGGCAATGGCAAGGGCATTCAGCTCGCGCCGCTGTCACGCACGATCGATGAAAACAGCGTTCGCTACGGCTTCGTTTCCGTCGACATCGACCGCACCGCGCGCTTGGCGACGATCGCGATCAAGGCGCCGGAGACGGCTGCGCCCGCCGACATCGACGGCATGATCGCGCAAGGCGCGTCGTTCTGGCCGCTGCAGGTCGCGCGCGAACTTGATGATGCGATCCTGCATCTGCGCATCAACGAGCTGGAAATCGCGCTGCTGGTGTTCAAGTCGCATGGCGATCCCGCGCATGTCCTGAGCCATGACGCCTTCCTCGAAGCCAACAAGGCGCACTGGCTGGTCAACGAGGTCAGGCAATTCTGGAAGCGCGTGTTGAAGCGCATCGACGTCACCTCGCGCACGCTGGTGACGCTGGTCGAGCCTGGCTCCTGCTTTGTCGGCACGCTGGCCGAACTGGTGTTCGCCGCCGACCGTTCCTACATGCTGATCGGCTCGCGCCAGGGCGACAACCGTCCGCCGCCGTCATTGCAATTATCCGCGATGAATTTCGGGCCCTATCCGATGAGCCATGGTCTGACCCGGCTGCAATCGCGCTTCCAGGCCGATCCATCCGATCTGGACCGCGCGGAAGCCACCATCGGCACGACGCTCGATGCGGAGGAGGCCGAAGAGCTCGGCCTCGTCACCTTCGCGCTCGACGACATCGACTGGGACGACGAAATCCGCGTGTTCTTCGAGGAGCGCGCCTCTTTCTCGCCCGACAGCCTCACCGGCATGGAAGCGAACCTGCGCTTCGTCGGGCCCGAGACCATGGAATCGAAAATCTTCGCGCGCCTGACCGCATGGCAGAACTGGATCTTCCAGCGCCCCAACGCGGTCGGCGAGGACGGGGCGCTGCGGCGCTATGGCAGCGGCCAGAAGCCGCGATACGACATGACACGGGTTTGAGGAGCACGCCATGAACATCAACATCATGAACGTCGATTACTCCACCAAGATTCCGAACAACGTGAATCTTTCCGAGGATCGCCAGGTGCTCAAAGCCCTCGAAGGCTGGCACCCAGGCTATATCGACTGGTGGAACGACATGGGGCCGGATGGTTTCCAGCAGTCGCTGGTCTATCTGCGCACGGCCTACTCCGTCGATCCGCGCGGCTGGGCCAAGTTCGACTATGTGAAGATGCCCGACTATCGCTGGGGCATCCTCCTCGCCCCCCAGGAAGAAAATCGCAAAATTCCCTTCGGCGAGCATTATGGCGAGCCGGCCTGGCAGGAGGTGCCCGGCGAATACCGCGCCATGCTGCGCCGGCTGATCGTGATCCAGGGCGACACCGAGCCCGCTTCCGTCGAGCAGCAGCGCCATCTCGGCAAGACCGCGCCCTCGCTCTATGATTTGCGCAACCTGTTCCAGGTCAATGTCGAGGAAGGCCGCCATCTCTGGGCGATGGTCTACCTCCTGCAGAAATATTTCGGCCGCGACGGCCGCGAGGAGGCGGACGAGTTGCTGCGCCGCCGCTCCGGCGACGTGGATAGCCCGCGCATGCTCGGCGCCTTCAACGAAAAGACGCCGGACTGGCTGTCGTTCTTCATGTTCACCTACTTCACCGACCGCGACGGCAAGATGCAGCTGCATTCGCTGGCGCAGTCCGGCTTCGATCCCTTGTCGCGCACCTGCCGCTTCATGCTGACCGAAGAGGCACATCACATGTTCGTCGGCGAGACCGGGATCAGCCGCGTGGTGCAGCGGACTTGCGAGGCGATGAAGGAAGCCGGCATCAGCGATCCCACCGACATCGCGAAAGTGCGCGCGCTCGGCGTTATCGATCTTCCGACCATCCAGAAGAAGCTGAACCTGCATTATTCGCTGTCGCTGGATTTGTTCGGCTCGGAAGTCTCGACCAACGCCGCGAACGCCTTCAATTCCGGCATCAAGGGCCGCTATCACGAGACCCAGATCCAGGACGATCACCAGTTGAAGAATGACACCTACCCGGTGCTCAAACTCATCAATGGCGAGGCCAGGCGCGTCGACGAGCCGGCGCTGACCGCGCTCAATATGCGCCTGCGCGACGACTACACCCAGGACTGCGTCAAGGGCCTGTTGCGCTGGAACAAGGTGATCTCGACCGCGGGCTATGACTTCAAGCTGGCCTTGCCGAACGTCGCCTTCCACCGCGCCATCGGCGAGTTCAAGGACGTGCACGCGACGCCCGACGGCCTCCTGATCGACGATGCCACCTGGAACAGGCGCAAGGGCGAGTGGATTCCCTCGATCGCCGACGGCGAGTTCATTGCCTCCCTGATGACGCCGGTGACCGAGCCCGGCGAGTACGCGCCGTGGATCGCGCCGCCGAAGGTCGGCATCGACAACAAGCCCGGCGATTTTGAATATGTGAAGATCGAGACTTGAGGCGTTGCTGGGCTGTCATTACCCGCGCATGCGGGTGATCCAGTAAACACCAGCGTCAATTGCAGAAACGCCGCGGCCGATTTTTCGTCAGCCGCGGCGCTATAATTTCGGTCGCGAAGTTCTACCCCGCGATCTCAAGGCCCGCGTTCGCGTAGACCACGCCGCCATCGACCGCGATGGTGTTACCGATTACATAATCGCCCGCGCGCGAGGCGAGATAAATCGCAATCCCCGCCATATCCTCGTCGGTTCCGATACGCCGCGCCGGAATGCGCTTTGCAACTTCGTCCGAGCGGTCGCGCGCAGCGCGGTTCATGTCCGACTTGAATGCGCCCGGTGCAATCGCCGTAACATTGATGTTGTCCTTGACCAGTTTCGTGGCCATGCGCCGCGTCAGATGGATCACCGCGGCCTTGCTCGCGGCGTAGGAATAGGTTTCCCCGGGGTTGACGAAGATGCCGTCGACGGAAGCGATGTTGATGACCTTGGCGGGCCGCTCGTGCGACGCCGCCGCGCGCAGCGGTTTCGCCAGCGCCTTGGTCAGGAAGAACACCGACTTGACGTTGAGGTCCATGACCTTGTCCCAGCCGCTTTCGGGGAATTCGTCGAACTCCGCGCCCCATGCCGCCCCCGCATTGTTGACGAGGATGTCGAGCTTCGGCTCCCGCTTGATGATTTCGCCGGCGAGCTGTTCGCAGCCCGCGACCGTGGAAATATCGATCGGCAGCGCGATGCATTCGCCGCCATATTCGGCCGTGAGCTCTTTCGCCGTCGCCTCGCATGGCCCGGCCTTGCGCGCGGTGATGTAAACCCGCGCCGCGCCCTGGGCGAGAAAGCCCGCCGCGATCATCTTGCCGATGCCGCGCGAGCCGCCGGTGACCACGGCCACGCGGTCCTTCAGCGAAAACAAATCCTTGAACATCTTGGCTCCCCTTCGTTGACGCCGTTCTGGGCGGAGCAGGGGCCTGAGTCAAGGAACCGGCGTTCGTTGCCGGCCCCGGGGTTCGCGAAGGAAAAATCAAGGAAATGCCAAGGAAAAAACCAGACCGCCGCCAAGCGGCTGGCGGCAAGGCGGCCGATACGTCCTCGCTGGTTGAACCAACGCCATCACGATTTCCTGAACTGTGATGCAGCGCACAAATTTGTGGGCCGGCCTGAGGCAATGGTCTGCGCGGCGTTGGGTGGGAATTCCTTGAGAACAGCGGAGTTCGACATTGAAGCACGTATCATTTCCTGCAGCCGACGTGACGCCTGTCACGACCGTCCCTTCAGTTCACAAACCAAAGAGCTTTTTTGCATCGATCCTCGCAGCCCTCCACCACACGCGGCGCATCCAGGCGCGCCGCGTGCTGCGGCAACACCGTGATCTGATCTCTCACGGCGAGCGGGACGCCGACCTTGCACAGGCGAACCTGGAGAAGCGCGACCATGACCATCAGTGAAAGATCGCCGGAGCGCAAAGCGGCCATTCGGTGGCCGGGACCGGGCGGGATGATGCGGCTTGGGCTGATCGCGCTGGCGCTCGTGGTTCTCCACGTCCTGGCTGCCTCGCTGGTGCTGCCGGCCAACTCGCACGGTCCTGTCGCGCCGCTGCAAGATGCGAGAGCGTCGTCCACCGACTAGAGCGCGATGAGCTTGGGATGAATCGTGATCGCGCTCTAGTTTCTTGTTTGCGCATGATCTTTTCGGAAAACCGCTACACACTCTTCCGGATCATGCGCTAGCCTCTCCTGATCCGACCGCGTATTCGGCGGAGCGCACCGGCAGCGTCGGCGCGGCTTCAGGCCGCGTCGACGCGCCGAAAGCCGTTCCACATCGCAGTCGCCGCGCCCGAGGTCAGCACCGGCAGGATGCGCGTGTCCTGGTAATTGCCGTTGAGCGACACCCGCGGCAGCGCGGTGAGGTGGTGCCCGCTTTCCGGAAATACCATGCCGGGCCGCGTCGTCACCGCCGTCTTGTAGCCGGTACTTTGCGCCAGCGCGAATTCGCGCGCGCCGGCCGCGAACCTGTCGCCATAGGGATAGGCGAGGTGCCGCACCGGACGCTGCAGCTTCTCCTCGATCCGCGCGCGGCTGATCGTCATCTCCCCGCGCGCCGTCTCCTCGCTCTGATGGGCGAGGTTGCAGTGGGTGATGGAATGCCCGCCGATCGAAACCAGCGGATCCTCGGCAAAGGATCTCAACTCGTCCCAGGACATGCAGAGGTCGCGGCAAATCGCCGCCTGGTCGACGCCATGCCGAGCGCAGAGGGCGGCAATTTCGCGCTGCAGATCGTGCTCGCTCAGGCTGCGCAGCCAGTCGTGCAGCCGATCGAACGCCGCCTGCTTGGCGGAGGCCGTTGAGGTGTCCAGGCGAAGTGGCGCGCCGCCGGTCGTCACCTCGATCGCGGCGGCTTTTGCGATCGCCATCTCCAGCGCGGTCCACCACAGCCGGCCGACGCCTTCGGCGAAATCGCTGGCGACATAGCAGGTGAAGGGCGCGGCAAATTCGCGCATCACCGGCAGCGCATAGTCGCGATTGTCGCGGTAGCCGTCGTCGAAGGTGAAGCAGGCGAAGCGGCGGGCAAACTGGCGGTTCAACAGCCGCTGATGCACCTCGTCCATGGTGACGATGTCGATCTCGCGCGACTTCAGATGCGCCAGCATCGCGCGCAGGAACTCGGGCGTCACCTCGAGATGGTGGTTCGGCTGGAAATCGTCGCTTCTCGCCGGCCGCACATGGTGCAGCATGAACACCGCGCCGACGCCCGAGAAGATCGGACGCAGCAAATAATGGGCGCCGGAAAAATACAGCGCTCCCAATCCGGCCCGGATGACGGTGTTGCGAAACTGCTTCATTGCGCGCGATGGTTGGCCGATCGGGATATTATCCAAGCAGTTAACGAAGAAGGGCTGAACAAACCCTTATTCGCTGATGTTTCGCACTCTATTGCGTTCTGTTATTTCCGGTTTGACAGCCCCGCAAGGGTTTGTTTTCTCTGTGTTTCCGGTGTCTTAAGATTTGCTGTTCCGCACGCCTGCGCCGCATGTGCGCAGATGGCAGCTTAAGGGCAAAAGCGGCACTGGAATCATAGAGTTGTTGGCGCAACTCGCGCGGGACATCGAATGCACGGTCTTTTCAGGTGGAGTAGCAAATGGTGGCCGGGCTTGATCCCCCTGGTCGCCTTTTGGGCCATTGCGGCCTGGACCAATACCGCGCCCCTGGAAGCCGACCTCGCCGCGCGCAGCGGAGCCGCCCTCAAGGACAGCGTGCTCGACAAGACCCGGATCACGGTCGCCGGCCGCGACGTCACGCTGGCTGCCGACGCGTTTTCGGAAGAAGGCCGCAAGAGCGCGCTGGCCGCGGTCGGCGCCGTTCCCGGCGTGCGGCTGGTCAATGACGAAACCCGCCTGGTGCCGGAAGCCAAACCCTTCGTGTGGTCGGCGGAGCGCGATGTCGCGCGCGTGACGCTCGGCGGCAGCGCGCCGCTGCCCGCGAGCAAGGGCAGACTGATGGAGGCCGCGCGCGCCGCCATCAACGGCGTCGAGGTGGTCGACCAGATGGCGCTCGCGCGCGGCGCGCCGGCGCGCTTCGATGCGGCCGCGCAGTTGCTGCTCGACCAGGTCGCAAAGCTGAAGGACGGCAAGGTCACCATTTCCGATACCGGCGTGTCGCTGTCCGGCATGGCGCGCGAGCTTGGCGGTCGTGAGGCGATCGCAGCCGCGGTTAAGAATCTCCCTGAAGGTTTCAAGGTCTCTGCCAACGACATCAAGGCGCCGCCCTACATCTTCCAGGCCTACAAGGATCCGGTCGCGGCCACGCTGACGCTTTCCGGCTATGTTCCCGACAACAGCGTGCACGCCGCGATCGCGCAAGCGGCCGGGCGGAAATTCTTCGGCGAGAAATTGGTCGATAATCTCAAGTCGAGCGTCGGCGCGCCTGCAGGTTTCCCGGCCGCGGTGACCGCTGCGCTCGGCGCGCTGTCGCGGCTGTCGACCGGCACGCTTGCGGTGTCCGACCGCGAGGTGAAACTCTCGGGCGATGCGCTGTATGACGGCGCGGCCGCGCAAATCCGCGCCGGCCTCGGCAAGGATTTTCCGCAAGGCTTCCAGTTCAAGCCGGAAATCTCGGTCAAGCCGGCCGCCGCGCCAGTCGATCCGACCGTGTGCCAGCAGCTCTTCTCCGATCTGCTCGCCAGGGGGAAAATCCGCTTCGAGCAGGCGCGCGCCACGCTCGATCCGGATTCGACCGCGCTGCTCGATCGCCTGATCGAGATCGCGCTGCGCTGTCCGACCGCCGGCATCGAAATCGCCGGCCACACCGATGGCGACGGCGAAGACGCCTTCAACCAGGCGCTCTCGGAGAAGCGCGCGCAGGCCGTCGTCGATTATCTCGTGAAAACGGGGCTGCCGGCGAGCCGCTTCACCGCGGTCGGCTATGGCTCTACGCAGCCGGTCGCCGGTAACGATACCGACCAAGGCAAGGCGCAGAACCGCCGCATCGAATTCCTGGTGAGGTGAGCATGACGTATCTGGTGATGTTTCATTGGGGCTGGCTCATCGCCTCGTTCCTGCTCGGGCTTGCGATGGGCTGGATCGCGGTAGTGCATCGCGGACCGACCGTCTCGAAAGTCATGGCAGGCTGGCTCGCGCTCGCGGCCGCAGCCCTGGTCGCGCTCGCGGTCAGCCGTATCGTGCCCGGCCGCTTCGGCTATTGGCTCGACCTCGGCCTGGTCCTGTTCGCCTGCTATCTGGTCGGCTGCGCCATCGGCTCCTGGCTGCGCGATCGGGTGGTCTCGCGTCCGCCGGCCGCGCGCGGGTAAGCTCGATGTCACCGCAGTGGACCGACGATCTCGCCCGCATCGACTGGCAGGAACTCGAAGCGCTCTATCGCGCGGCACCGCTTGGCGACAAGTCGGCCGCCGAGCTCAGGCTCGTCTTCGAAAACAGCCGGTTCCGCGTCTTCGCCATGGAGGGCGGCGCGCCGGTCGGCGCCGGCCGCGTCTTGGCCGATGGCTGCGATTGCGCCTATCTCTGCGATATCGCCGTGCTGCCGAGCCACCAGGGCGAGGGGCTCGGCAAGGAGATCGTGGCGCGGCTCCTGCATCTGGCGGCCTCGCACCGGAAAATCATCCTGTACGCGGTGCCGGGCAAGGAGCCGTTTTATGAGGCGTTCGGCTTTCGTCGCATGACCACCGCCATGGCGATCTTCGAAAATCAGGGACGGGCGCACCAAAGAGGCTATCTGGAGCGGCCGTAACCCCGCATTAACTCCCGATCGACGCAAATTGCCCGTGAAAACCCGGGGCGCAGCGGGGCCGCGTCAAAGCGGCGCGCCCGCCCCAAAGCGGAACCAAGCCGCAAAATGATGCATTTCGCCGTCATCAACGCCATCTAATATATTGACGGCGCGTATCTTTATTCACACTTGACGAATTCCACTCCGGCCCAAAACGCGCTACCACGTCACGCCCGGGAACTGGTGTCCCGGTCCCGACATTCGTATCATCCGGCAGCACCTGGATTTGAAGCGAATGTCAACTCCACCGCGCTAGCCTGGCGATCATGAACTCGCACACGGGGCACTCGATGCTGGAAGCCATACGCAGAGCGATCTTGGTTCTGCGCCAGAAGCAAGTCCTGCACCGGCTGGGAGTTGCGATCAGCGTCACCGTCATCGGGATCGCGTGCTATGTGCTCTACCATATGCTCCGTGGCATCGACACGTTCGAGGTCATCGAGGCCATCAAGAGCACCGAGCCGCGCCAGATCGCGCTCGCCGCTCTGTTCGTCGCCGCCGGCTACTTCACGCTGACCTTCTACGACTGGTTCGCGGTGCGCGCGATCGGCCGTCGCGACGTCCCGTACCGCGTCAATGCGCTGGCGGCCTTCACGTCCTATTCGATCGGCCACAATGTCGGCGCCAGCGTTTTCACCGGCGGCGCGGTGCGCTACCGCATCTATTCGGCCTATGGGTTGAACGCCATCGACGTCGCAAAGATCTGCTTCCTCGCCGGCCTGACCTTCTGGCTCGGCAATGCCGCGGTGCTGGGTCTCGGCATCACCTATCATCCCGAAGCCGCCGCCTCGATCGACCAGCTGCCGGTCTGGCTCAACCGCGTGGTGGCGATCGCCATCGTCCTCGCGCTCGTCGCCTATGTGGTCTGGGTCTGGACCCAGACGCGCCATGTCGGCCGCGGCCCCTGGACCGTGGTGCTGCCGGGCGGCCCGCTGACCCTGCTGCAGATCGCGATCGGCATCGTCGATCTCGGCTTTTGCGCGCTCGCGATGTACGTGTTGGTGCCGGATGAGCCCAATCTCGGCTTTGTCGTGGTCGCTGTGATCTTCGTCTCGGCCACGCTTTTGGGCTTCGCCAGCCACTCCCCGGGCGGGCTCGGGGTATTCGACGCCGCCATGCTGGTCGGCCTCTGGCAGATGGACCGGGAGGACCTGCTCGCCGGTATGCTGTTGTTCCGTCTGCTGTATTATATTGCCCCCTTTGTCATATCTGTAATCTTGCTGACGTTTCGGGAGGTTATTCTCGGTGCCCGATCGAAGCGCCTGCGCCAGGCCGCGCTGGGGCTGGAGGCTGGTCCGGGGCGCGAAGCTGCTTATGTGAGAGAGCGTGGAGATACGCACGCCTGACGGGGATAGACACGGAGAAGCCGGCCAGATGGCAATAGACGCTCCTTCCTCATCGTCGTCTTCGTTCTTCTCGCCGTGGCCGGACCGGTTGCGGCATTCAGCCTTCATCCTCGCAGTCGCCGCCGCCGCGCTCACCGTCCTGGTCCTGTCCGACGAATTGTCGCCGCTGCGCGCCGGCGCGGTGTTCGTCTGCATCGCCCTTGCCGCGCTGGTGCCGTGGCGGCTCAACCATGTCGCGACCTCCCGCGAGGACGTGCGCGGCGTCAATCCGGTCGAAGCCACCGCGGTCAGCGCCGTCGTCGCCGGCATGCCGGATCCCGCGGTGCTGCTCGACCGCGCCGGCCGCGTCATCCATCTCAACGCCGAGGCCGCCCAGCTCGCGCCGGCGCTGCGCAAGAACGAGCTCGCGCAATTCGCGCTGCGCTCGCCGGAAATCATCACCGCGCTGCGCGAGGCCATCGCCACGTCAGAGCCGCGCCGCGCCACCTATCTCGACCACGTCCCCGTCGACCGCTGGATGGAGCTGATCATCACGCCGGTGCCGGTGCCGAGCGCCTTCGGCGGCATCGACAAATGCATGCTGATGACGTTCCACGACCAGACGCCGCTGCGCCGGGTCGAGGAAATGCGCGCCGATTTCGTCGCCAATGCCAGCCACGAATTGCGCACGCCGCTGGCGGCACTGTCCGGCTTCATCGACACGCTGCAGGGGCCCGCCAAGGACGATGCCAAGGCGCGCGAACGCTTCCTTACCATCATGCATGCGCAAGCGACCCGGATGGCGCGCCTGATCGACGATCTGTTGTCGCTGTCGCGGGTCGAATTGTCGGCCCATGTCCGCCCCGACACCTCCATCGACATCGTGCCCATCATCCGCCAGGTCGCCGACGGGCTGGAACCGCTCGCCCGCGAGCGCCAGGTCGAGGTCGAGATCGACCTGCCGGAGAACCCGGTCCTGATCGCGGGCGACCGCGAGGAACTGCTCCGCCTGTTCGAGAACCTGATCGAGAACGCGCTGAAGTATGGCGCCTCCGGCGGCAAGGTCATCGTCTCCTTGAGCTCTGCTACATCAGGCGAAGGCGCGCCGGAAATCCGGGTCATGGTGCGCGATTTTGGCCCGGGGATCGCCCCGGAACACCTGCCGCGGCTGACCGAAAGGTTCTATCGGGTTGACATTGGGGACAGCCGCTCGCAGGGCGGGACCGGACTCGGTTTATCGCTGGTGAAACATATCCTTAACCGTCACAGGGGCCGGCTCTTGATCGAAAGCGTGCCCAAGCATGGCGCGACCTTCACCGCCTGTTTTCCCCAGCCAAGGACCGCCATTTCGGTCTAAACTTTAGTTGGATCAAGACTTTAGTCTTGTCATCCGACTGTCACGAAACCTTCGTAAAAGCAAAACCGACCGCTCCTAAACGGTCCAGCGGGAGCGCGATCGGGCGTAAATGGCGCTTCGCTCACCAGATGGAGATCAGCATGAATTTCGTTAAGGCTATCGTCGCTGCCGGCCTGGTCGCCGCATCGACGTCGGCGTTTGCCGCCGACATTACCGGAGCGGGTGCGACGTTCCCGTTCCCGATCTATTCGAAGTGGGCTGACGCCTACAAGAAGGAGACCGGCAACGGTCTGAACTATCAGTCGATCGGTTCGGGCGGCGGCATCAAGCAGATCGAAGCCAAGACCGTGACCTTCGGCGCTTCCGACATGCCGCTCAAGGTCGAGCAGCTCGACAAGGATGGCCTGGTTCAGTGGCCGATGGTGATGGGCGCGATCGTGCCGGTCGTGAACATCGACGGCGTCAAGCCGGGCGACATGGTGTTCGACGGCGAAACGCTGGCCAACGTCTATCTCGGCAAGATCACCAAATGGGATGATCCGGCGATCAAGAAGCTCAATCCGAACGTCAAGCTGCCTTCGGAAGCGATCACCGTGGTGCGCCGTTCCGACGGTTCGGGCACGACCTTCAACTTCACCGATTATCTCTCGAAGGTCAGCGCTGACTGGAAGAGCAAGGTTGGTTCCGGCACCGCCGTTGAATGGCCCGCCGGCGTCGGCGCCAAGGGCAACGAAGGCGTCTCCGGCAATATCAGCCAGACCAAGAACTCGATCGGCTATGTCGAGTATGCCTATGCCAAGCAGAACAAGCTGACCTACACCGGCATGGTCAACAAGGCCGGCAAGACGGTTCAGCCGACGGTCGAAGCTTTCCAGGCTGCTGCCTCGAACGCGGATTGGTCCAAGGCTCCCGGCTACTACGTGATCCTCACCGACCAGCCGGGCGAGAAGTCCTGGCCGATTACCGCCTCGACCTTCATCCTCATGCACAAGGAACCGGCGGATAAGGCGGCCTCTGGGGAAGCCATCAAGTTCTTCAAATGGGCCTTCGCCAAGGGCGACAAGATGGCCGAAGAGCTCGACTACATTCCGATGCCTGACAGCGTGGTCAAGCTGATCGAGAAGACCTGGTCGGCCGACATCAAGAGCTAAGGCTCCTGCTCGTCTCCTCCCCCTCGAGAAAAGGGGGAGGAGATCGAGGTCTTCCAGCGCGGAAGCACCTTCTTTGAATTTATGACTTTGCGGCCCCCCGGCCTGCGCATCCCCAAAAAGGCGCTGCCGGGCCTGCCGGTTCCCTCCGGAAATTCGGGGTGGAAAAGCAACAGCGGGCACGCTCCAACGCGGCCCGGACAGCGTAAGTTAGACAGGGGATTGGCGTGGCAGACATGGCCGTTCAAAGCGACGCGAGCGAAGCGATCGAGGCCGCCGGACCTTACGATCGCGCCAGGGCGTTGGGCGCCTTCAAGCTCGGCGATATCACCTTCTACTGGATCACCCGTCTCTCCGCGATTTCGGTGCTGCTGATCCTCGGCGGCATCATCATCTCCCTGATCGTCGGCGCCTGGCCGGCGATCCGGGAATATGGACTGCCATTCCTCTGGACGCAGCGCTGGGCGCCTTCGGCCGATCCGCCGGTGCTCGGCGCGCTCGGCCCGATCTATGGCACGCTCGTCACCTCCTTCATCGCGATGCTGATCGCGATCCCGGTCGGGCTTGGGGTTGCGATCTTCCTGACCGAGCTTTGCCCGCAATGGCTGCGCCGCCCGATCGGGATTGCGATCGAGCTGCTCGCCGGCATCCCCTCGATCATCTACGGCATGTGGGGCTTCTTCGTGCTGGGGCCGTTCCTCGCCTACACGTTCCAGCCGTTCATGATCGGCCTGTTCGCCAACGTTCCCGTGCTGAACACGATCTTCGCCGGCCCGCCCTCCTATCTCAGCCTGTTCAATGCGTCGCTGATCCTCGCGATCATGGTGCTGCCCTTCATCACCGCGATATCGGTCGACGTGTTCAAGACCGTGCCGCCGGTGCTGAAAGAGGCGGCCTATGGCGTCGGCTGCACCACCTGGGAAGTCGTCCGCAGCGTCGTCATCCCCTATACCCGCGTCGGCGTCATCGGCGGCATCATGCTGGCGCTCGGCCGCGCACTCGGCGAGACCATGGCGGTCACTTTCATCATCGGCAACTCCTTCCGGATCAACGGCTCGATCTTTGCTCCGGGAACCACGATCTCGGCGGCGATCGCCTCCGAATTTGCCGAGAGCGATGGACTGCATCAATCCGCCCTGATCCTGCTCGGCCTCTTGCTGTTCGTGCTGACCTTCTTCGTGCTCTCGGCCGCGCGGCTGATGCTGATGCGTCTGGAAATGAAGGCGGGGAAGTAACATGAGCGTCAATCCAATCTATTCCCGCCGCCGCCGCTGGGACATCGTCATCCGCGCGCTCTGTTTCGGCGCCGCCCTGATCGGCGTCACCTGGCTCGCGCTGATCCTGTTCACGCTGCTCTATAACGGCCTCACCGGGCTCAACCTCCAGGTTTTCACCGAGAACACGCCGCCGCCGGGATCGACCTCGGGCGGCCTTTTGAACGCCATCGTCGGCTCCGTCATCATGACCGCGATCGGCGTCGGCATCGGCGCCCCGCTCGGCCTGTTCGCCGGCACCTATCTCGCCGAATACGGCAAGCATGACCGGCTTACCTCGGTGATCCGCTTCATCAACGACATTCTGCTGTCTGCGCCGTCGATCATCATCGGCCTCTTCATTTACGGTGCGGTGGTGGTGCCGATGCGCGGCTTCTCGGCGGTCGCCGGCGCCCTGGCGCTTGCCGTGATCGTCATTCCGGTCGTGCTGCGCACCACCGAGGATATGCTGGCGCTGGTGCCCAATCCCTTGCGCGAGGCGGCGAGCGCGCTCGGCCTGCCGCGCTCGCTGGTGATCAAGCGGATCGCCTATCGTGCGGCCCGCTCTGGTCTCATCACCGGCGTGCTGCTGGCCACCGCCCGCGTCGCCGGCGAGACCGCGCCCTTGCTGTTCACCGCGCTGTCGAACCAGTTCTTCAGCCTGAACCTGACCAAGACGATGGCCAACCTGCCGGTGACCATCAACAACTTCGTCCAGAGCCCCTATGCCTACTGGAAGCAGCTCGCCTGGAGCGGCGCGCTGCTGATCACCCTGACCGTGCTCGCCCTGAATATCGGCGCGCGCATCCTGGGCGCCGAGAGGAGCGCAAAATGAACGACCTGTCTGTATCCGTGAGTCATCCCGTGCCTTCGCAGGCGCCTCGCCCCGACGCTGCCGCGAAGGTCACCGCGCGGGGCCTCAATTTCTACTACGGCGAGCACCACGCGCTCAAGAACATCAACCTGACGCTCGGCACCAACCGCGTCACCGCCTTCATCGGCCCGTCCGGTTGCGGCAAGTCGACGCTCTTGCGCATCTTCAACCGGATGTACGACCTCTATCCGGGCCAGCGCGCGGTCGGCCAGCTGATGCTGGACAGCACCAACATCCTCGATCCCAGGCTCGACCTCAACCTGCTGCGGGCGCGGGTCGGCATGGTGTTCCAGAAGCCGACGCCGTTCCCGATGACCATCTACGAGAACATCGCCTTCGGGATCCGTCTCTATGAGAAGATCTCCAGGTCCGAGATGGACGGCCGCGTCGAGAAGGCGCTGCGCGGCGGCGCGCTGTGGAACGAGGTCAAGGACAAGCTCAACGCGTCGGGCCTGTCGCTCTCCGGCGGCCAGCAGCAGCGTCTCTGCATCGCCCGCACGGTCGCGGTGCGGCCGGAGGTGATCCTGTTCGACGAGCCCTGCTCGGCGCTCGATCCGATCTCGACCGCCAAGGTCGAGGAGCTGATCCAGGAGCTGTCCGAGAACTACACCATCGCCATCGTCACGCACAACATGCAGCAGGCGGCGCGCGTCTCGGACAAGACCGCGTTCATGTATCTCGGCGAGTTGATCGAGTTCGACGACACCAGCAAGATCTTCACGTCACCCAGCGATCGCCGCACCCAGGACTACATCACCGGCCGGTTCGGTTGAGGAGATAGGAAATGGCTTCTGAACACACCGCCAAGGCGTTCGACAGCGACCTGCAGGAACTGACCCGGCTGGTCGCGGAAATGGGCGGTCTTGCCGAGCGCATGATCGTCGATTCCGTCGACGCCCTGGTCCGCCGCGACATCACCCTCGGCCAGCGCGTGGTGGCGGCCGATTCCGAAATCGACAACCTGCAGCGCACCATCGAGGAGCGCGCGGTGCTGACCATCGCCCGCCGCCAGCCGATGGCGGTCGATCTGCGCGAGATCGTCGGCGCCATGCGGGTTGCCACCGACCTCGAGCGGATCGGCGACCTCGCCAAGAACATGGGCAAGCGCGTTGCGGCGCTGGAGAGCGATTTCCATCCGCTGAAGTTGATCCGCGGGCTCGAGCACATGACCGACCTCGTGCAGTCGCAGGTCAAGACCGTGCTCGACGCCTATGCCGCGCACGACCTGCCGGCGGCGATGAGTGTGTGGAAGGGCGACGAGGAAGTCGACGCCATCTGCACCTCGCTGTTCCGCGAATTGCTGACCTACATGATGGAAGACCCGCGCAACATTTCGTTCTGCATCCATTTGATGTTCTGCGCCAAGAACATCGAACGCATCGGCGATCACGCCACCAACATCGCCGAGACCGTGTTCTACATGATCGAAGGCCAGCAGATCATGGACAAGCGCCCCAAGGGGGACATGACGACGTTTGCTACGACCGTGCCGGGTAATTAGCGCATGGTCCGGAAAAGTGGGCACCTGTTTTCCGAAAAGGTCATGCGCAAACAAGAAGGCAATTTGGAGAAGGCGACCCCATGAGCGCGCGCATTCTGGTGGTGGAGGACGAGGAAGCGCTGACCACGCTTTTGCGCTACAACCTCGATGCCGAAGGCTATGACGTCGAAACGGTCGCGCGCGGCGATGACGCCGACACGCGGCTGAAGGAGCGCGTTCCCGACCTGATCGTTCTCGACTGGATGCTGCCGGGCCTGTCCGGCATCGAGCTGTGCCGCCGCTTGCGCGCGCGGCCGGAGACCAAGCAGCTGCCCATCATCATGCTGACCGCGCGCGGCGAGGAAAGCGAGCGCGTGCGGGGTCTCGCCACCGGCGCCGACGACTACATCGTGAAGCCGTTCTCCGTGCCCGAGCTGCTGGCGCGGGTGAAGGGCCTGCTCCGGCGCGCGAGCCCGGAGCGGCTGGCGACCATCCTCGCCTATGGCGACATCGAGCTTGACCGCGAGAAGCGCCGCGTCGCGCGTTCGGGCCGCCCGATCGACCTGGGACCGACCGAATACCGCCTGCTCGAATTCTTCCTCGAGCATCCCGGCCGCGTGTTCTCGCGCGAGCAACTGCTCGACAGCGTCTGGGGCCGCGACATCTATATCGACGAGCGCACCGTCGACGTGCATATCGGCCGCTTGCGCAAGCTGCTCAATCCCGGCCGCGAGCAGGATCCGATCCGCACCGTGCGCGGCGCCGGCTATGCGCTCGACGACCGCTTCGCGAAGGCGGAGTAATTTCTCCGCGCGACGAAAGTGTAGGGTGGGAAAGCGAAGCGTGCCCACCATTCCGGCACAGCGAAGACGGGTGGTGGGCACGGCGCTGCGCGCCTTTGCCCACCCTACGATCTCTGAATTACTTCCGCCTTCGCTCGCCGACCTACGGCGGACAAGTCGTCGCTTGCGCTTCTCACAATGACGCGCGCTTACCGCTGCGGCGGCTTTGCCGGCTGGCGGCGGCGATCGGATGCCGGCTGATAGGCGACGCGCGAGTGATGCGCGCAATAGGGTAGCCCCGTGAGCGCCTTGCCGCCGCAGAAGAAGAAATCCGGGCTTGCGGGATCGCCGACCGGCCAGTGGCAGGTGGCTTCGTTGAGCTCGAGCAGCGACAGCCGCTGGCTCATCGGCACCACGTTGTCATAGGCGATCGGATCGGGATCGAGCTCGACCTCGAAGGCCTGCGCCAGCGCGGTGTTGCCGCGCGACATCGGCCGCGACACCCGCATCATCTGCTGGGCGGGGCGCGCCTTGCGCTGCCGCGGCACCGCGGTCGCCGGGCTCTTGGCGCGGCCGGAAAGACCGAGCCGGTGCACTTTGCCGATCACGGCGTTTCGCGTCACATTTCCGAGTTCCGCGGCGATCTGGCTGGCCGAAAGTCCGGCTTCCCAGAGTTTCTTCAGTTGCTCGACACGCTCGTCGGACCAGGTCAATACCGTCATCGCACTCATCCTTCGCCTTGGCGCGGGCCGCTATCGCTGGCCACGCTGCGATGCCAAATCTTAGAAAAATCCCAGTACGCAGAATCCCTTAGCCCTCGCCGGGCGCAAAATGCGCGCCCGGACGTTTACGCCAGACCAACACTAACCTTGGGATCAGAACTGCCGCACGAGATGTCGTACCCGACGACAAGAACGCTACAATATGCCGTGACTCCCGCGCAAGAGTCAGGGTTCACAGTCCACATGTTCCGTCACGTAAGGATTGCAATCGAGTTTTCCACGCCACCGGATTGCTACGGGCTAGACAGACGCGCAAAAACCACCGCTGCGCAGCATTGACACTGACCGCCTTGCGCCTAAAATGTTCCAACGTGCCGCCCTGAAAAGGCGGCACGTTTCGTTTCGACGGCGGTCAGTGATGCGACGGCGCCAATGCGCGCATCGCGGCCAGCCCAGACTCTTAAAGTACCAGACTCTTGAAGTATCTGGCTCTCTAACCCGAGAAGTGACCGCCATGAGCACCAGCGCCACGTCGCATCTGCTTCCTGTTTTCGCCAGGGTCGATCTCGGTTTTTCGCGCGGCGAAGGTTGTTATCTCGTCGCCATCAATGGCGATCGCTATCTCGACTTCACCTCCGGCGTCGCGGTGAATGCGCTCGGTCACGCCCATCCGCATCTGGTCAAGGCGCTGCAGGAGCAGGCGACAAAGCTCTGGCACATGTCGAACCTGTTCAAGAGCCCGGACGGCGAGATCCTCGCCGCGCGGCTCTGCGAGCAGAGCTTTGCCGACCTCGTGTTCTTCTGCAATTCCGGCGCGGAGGCGATGGAAGGCGTGATCAAGCTGGTGCGCCACTATCATTTCTCGAAAGGCCATGGCGAGCGCTACCGCATCATCACCTTCGAAGGCGCCTTCCACGGCCGCACGCTGGCGACGCTCGCCGCCACCGGCTCCGCCAAATATCTCGAAGGCTTCGGTCCGCCGATGGATGGTTTCGACCAGGTGCCGCATGGCGACATCGAGGCGGTGAAGAAGGCGATCGGCCCGCACACTGCCGGCATCCTGATCGAGCCGGTGCAGGGCGAGGGCGGCGTGCGCTCGGCTCCGCATTCCTTCTTCAGGGCGCTGCGCGAGCTCTGCGACCAGCATGGCCTGTTGCTCGCCTTCGACGAGGTGCAGACCGGCATGGGCCGCTGCGGCGACCTCTTTGCCTACAAGCGCGTCGGCGTTACGCCGGATGTGATGTCGCTCGCGAAAGCGCTCGGCGGCGGTTTTCCGATCGGCGCGGTGCTCGCAAGCGCGGAAGCAGCCAAGGGCATGGCTCCGGGCTCGCACGGCTCGACCTTCGGCGGCAATCCGCTTGCGGTCGCCGCGGCGAACGCCGTGCTCGACGTCATGCTCAAGCCCGGCTTCTTCGAGCATGTGCAGAAGATGTCGCTGCTGTTGAAGCAGAAGCTTGCTTCCGTCGTCGACCGCTATCCGTCCGTGCTGTCGGAAGTGCGCGGCGAGGGGCTGCTGGTCGGCGTCAAGGCCGTCGTTCCCTCCGGCGATCTCGTCACGGCGCTGCGCGAGCAAAAACTGCTCACCGTCGGCGCCGGCGACAACGTCGTTCGCTTCCTTGCGCCGCTCATCGTCACCGAAGCCGAGATCGACCAGTCGATCCAGAGCCTCGAGCACGCCTGCGCTGCGCTGTCGAAGGCACCATTGAAGGCGGCGGGGTGATGGGCAAGCCGCGTCACTTCCTCGACATCAGCGAGGTTCCGCTGCCGGAACTGCGCAACATGCTGGCCTTGAGCCGCGCCATGAAGGCGAAGCTGAAGGCGCATCAGGAGGGCATGAAGCCGCTTCAGGGCAAGACGCTCGCGATGATCTTCGAGAAACCCTCGACCCGCACGCGCGTGTCGTTCGACGTCGGCATGCGCCAGCTCGGCGGTGAATTGATCATGCTGACCGGCGCGGAAATGCAGCTCGGCCGCGGCGAGACCATCGCCGACACCGCGCGCGTGCTGTCGCGCTATGTCGACGCCATCATGATCCGCATCCTCAATCACGAGGCGCTGCTCGAGCTCGCCCAGTACGCCACGGTGCCCGTCATCAACGGGCTGACGCGGCGCTCGCATCCCTGCCAGGTGATGGCCGACGTGATGACCTTCGAGGAGCATCGCGGGCCGATCGAAGGCAAGACCGTGGCCTGGACCGGCGACGACAACAACGTGCTGGCGTCCTGGGCCCATGCGGCCGAGCGCTTCAAGTTCCAGCTCAATGTCGCCACGCCGCCGGAGCTCGCGCCGAAAAAGGCGATGCGCGACTGGATCAAGGATACGCAGGCGCCGATCGTGCTCGGCAGCGATCCGGAAGCCGCCGTCCGCGGCGCCGATTGCGTCGTCACCGACACCTGGGTGTCGATGGGCGACAAGGAGGGCGAGCACCGCCACAACGTGCTGCGGCCCTATCAGGTCAATTCCAAGCTGATGTCGCTCGCAAAACCCGACGCGCTGTTCATGCATTGCCTGCCCGCCCATCGCGGCGAGGAGGTCACCGACGAGGTGATCGACGGCCCGCAATCGGTGGTGTTCGACGAGGCCGAAAATCGCCTGCACGCGCAAAAGGGCATTCTGGCCTGGTGCTTCGACGCGGTGGGGTAGCGGCGCGCAATTTATGCTGTCGTCCCGGCGAACGCCGGGACCCATACCGCGTGATGTCGCGGTTTAAGCGATGTGGTGGTCGCTGCGCGTAGCAACTGACGCCTGTGGTCATGGGGCCCGGCTCGCGCTTCGCTTGGCCGGGACGACGGTGAACTAGTCAACCCCTTTCGTTTCGCGTCCCACGACCCCAGATAAAGCGCCATGACGTCTCAATCCCCCGACACCAAAATCATCCTCACCAGTCCCATCCGGGCGCCGTCGGCAGTTCCCGTCGACGACGCGGTGATCCCGTTTGAAGTGGACGCACTCGACCTGCGCGGCCGCCTGACGCGCATGGGCCCGACGCTCGATGAAATCCTGACCAAGCACGATTATCCGGCGCCGGTCGGCAAGCTCTTGGGCGAAGCTATCGTGCTCACCACGCTGCTCGGCTCGTCCTTGAAATTCGACGGCCGCTTCATCCTGCAGACCCAGAGCGACGGCCCGGTGTCGTTCCTGATCGTGGATTTCCAGGCGCCAGATCGGCTGCGCGCCTATGCGCGCTACGACGCGCGGCGGCTCAAGCCGGGCCTGGATTCAGGCGCGCTGCTCGGCAAGGGCCATCTGGCCATGACCATCGACCAGGGGGCGGACATGAGCCGCTACCAGGGCCTGGTCGCGCTCGATGGCGGCGGGCTGGAAGCGGCCGCGCATGAATATTTCCTGCGCTCCGAACAGATCCCGACCCGCGTGCGCATCGCCGTCGGCGAGGAGTGGCGCGGCGGCGAGGGCGGCAAGCATCGCTGGCGCGCCGGCGGCCTGTTGATGCAGTTTCTGCCGAAAGCGCCGGAGCGCGCGCGGCAGGCCGATCTGCATCCGGGCGATGCGCCCGAAGGCACCGTGCCGCACACCGTCGCCGAGGACGACGCCTGGATCGAGGGTCAGTCGCTGATCTCGACGGTGGAGGACGTCGAGCTGATCGATCCCGATCTCTCCGGCGAGCGCCTGCTCTATCGCCTCTTCCACGAGCGCGGCGTCCGCGTTTTCAAGCCGCTCGCCCTGCACGCGCAATGCTCCTGCTCGCGCGAGGCGGTCTCTGCGATGCTGAAGAGTTTTGATCCGAACGACCGCGCCGAGATGGTGAAGGACGGAAAGGTCGTGGTGACCTGCGAGTTCTGCTCATCAGTCTACGAGTTCACGCCGAAAGAGGCGGGCGTGGACGAAGGCAGTGCATAAACCTCGTCATGGCCGGGCTTGACCCGGCCATCCATCAATCTTCGAGAGATTCACTTTTTGGATGGATCACCGGGTCAAGCCCGGTGATGACGCGCGCTGCGCGCGCATCAATTCAACACCCGCTGGCTGTCGGGGCTATCCAGCGAAAACGCCGGCACCTCGATCTCGAATCGCTCGCCGGTCTCGCTCACCATCATGTAGCGGCCGGCCATGATCCCGGAGGCGGTCGGCAGCGGCACTCCGCTCGTGTATTCGAAGCGCTCGCCGGGCGCGAGCACGGGCTGCTCGCCGACCACGCCTTCGCCGCGCACCTCCTGCTGGTGGCCGGTCGCATCCGTGATGATCCAGTGCCGGGTGCGCAGCTGCACCGTCTCGGTGCCGGAATTGGTGATGACGATGGTGTAGGACCAGAAATATTCGCGCTTTTCCGCCGACGAGCGCTCCGGCATGAAGTTCGGCTCGACGGTGACTTCGATCTGGCGGGTGACGGCGCGATACATGTGGCCATCATAGCCGAATTCCTCGGGGAACCAACCGGGCGGTGATCCGCTCGACCTCCCGCCATCGCGGTTTCAACACAGTTCCGAATTAAGGCCCGAGGGCTGCCGGGCTCTCGAAATCGGATATATCGTTCCTTTGCTTGCGGGCGGCACAACCGGTAAAATCCTCTTTTCGCGCGCCGGCCCACCGCCGGTCCTGACACGGTGCCTGATGATTTCCATTGCCGATCAAGTTGCAGGTCCTGCCGTCGCCGGCGCAACGGAAGCGAGCGCGCGCGAGCAGGCCGCAGCGCCACCGAAAGCACCGGCGATCTCGCTGCCCGCGATCGGCGAGCGCGAACTGCGGCTCGATCTCTTCCGCGGGCTGGCGCTATGGCTGATCTACATCGATCATCTGCCGCCGAGCCTGCTCACCTGGTTCACGATCCGCAATTACGGCTTCTCCGACGCCACCGAGATCTTCATCTTCATCTCCGGCTACACCGCCGCATTCGTATATGGCCGCGCCATGCTGGAGCATGGCTTTGTGGTCGCAACCGCGCGCATCCTGCGCCGCGCCTGGCAGATCTATGTCGCGCATGTGTTCCTGTTCACGATCTTCCTCGCCGAAATCTCCTACGTCGCCACCCACTTCGAGAACCCGCTCTATTCCGAAGAGATGGGCATCATGGATTTCCTCAAGCAGCCCGACGTCACCATCGTGCAGGCGCTGCTGCTCCGCTTCCGTCCCGTCAACATGGACGTGCTGCCGCTCTACATCGTGCTGATGCTGGCGCTTCCCCTGATCCTCGCATTGATGCGCTGGAAGCCCGACGTCACGCTTGGGCTGTCGGCGCTGCTCTATGCCGTCACCTGGGAGTTCGACCTCTACTTCACCTCCTACCCGAACGGCTACTGGGCCTTCAATCCGCTCGCCTGGCAATTGCTGTTCGTGTTCGGCGCCTGGTGCGCGCTCGGCGGCGCAAAACGCATGTCGCACATCCTGTCGTCGCGCATCACGCTCTGGGTCTGCGTCGTCTATCTCGTCGCAGCGTTCTACGTCACGCTGACCTGGTATGTGCCGCAGATGAGTCACTGGTTGCCGAAGCGGCTCGAGCAGTGGATGTATCCGATCGACAAGACCGATCTTGACGTGTTGCGCTTTGCGCATTTCCTCGCGCTCGCCGCGATCACCGTGCGCTTCCTGCCGAAGGACTGGCCGGGGCTGAAATCGCGCTGGCTGAAACCGCTGATCCTGTGCGGCTCGCATTCGCTGGAGATTTTCTGCCTCGGCGTATTCCTCGCCTTCGCCGGACACTTCGTCCTCGCCGAGGGCGGCGGCGGGGCCGCACTGCACGCGCTGGTCTCGCTCTGCGGCATCGTCGTCATGTGGGGCGTGGCGTGGCTGATTTCGTGGTACAAGCACGAGGCCGACAAGAGCGCTTCGCGCAAGGGCGCTCGCGGCAGCGCCGATCTGGCGGGAGGAGGTTGATGCGGTCGGGATACTTCCTGGGCCTGGTTCTGCTGGCGGCGGTTTTCGCCGCTGGCAAAGTGCGCGCGGAAGATGCCCCTGCAAGTTGTGACGTGCCGGCCTCCCTGCTCGAAACCGAGAGTTCGCTGCCGAAAGTGGAGGCAGCGGTGAAGGCCGCCCAGCCCCTGAACATCCTGGTGATCGGCAGCCGCTCCTCGTCGATCGGCGCCGATCCCGGCAATGCCTATCCGGCGCGCCTGCAGGCCGCACTGAAGGACAAGTTGTCGCAGCTTGCCGTCAACGTCTCCGTAGAAATACAGGCCGCCAAAACCGCAGAGGAAGTGGCAACCAACCTCGTTAAGTTGATGGAAGGAAAAAGGCCTACTTTGGTGATCTGGCAGACCGGCACCGTCGATGCTATGCGATCCATCGATCCCGATGATTTTCGCACCGCAGTCGATGAAGGCGTGGTTGCGTTGCAAAATGCGGGAGCCGATGTGGTGTTGATGAATCCCCAGTATAGTCCGCGCACCGAGACGATGATTTCGGTGCCGCCCTATCTGGATAACATGCGCGCGGTGGCGCAGCAGCACGACATTCCCTTGTTCGATCGCTTCGCCATCATGCACGAATGGAATGACCAGGGAGACTTCGACCTCTTCAGCGCGCATCACGGGCCCGAGCTCGCCAAGCGCGTTCATGACTGCCTCGGCCGCGCGCTGTCGACCTTTGTGATCGGCGCGGCGCATCTCGGACCGGCGCAGCAGAACTAGGGTTTTTGGTTAATGATGTTTTCGAGTTTTCTCTTCCCTTCGCGCGCAATTGCGTTCGCGGCGCTGCTGCTTCTGATGCCGGTGGCAGCAGGGGCGCAGGTCACGACCCAGGCCGCGCTGAACCAGGCTCAGCCTGCGCAGGCCTCGCCATCGGCGGCACCTGCGGCGCAGACGACGGGAACGGCCGCCGCCACGCGCGAACCTTCGCCCGAACAGATGAGCCCGCCGAAGACGTTGACGGCGACGGCGATCGACAGGATGAAGCAGGTCGCGAAATCCGCCGGCGACATTTTCTCCCGCGTGCCGTGTTCGTCGCCGAAGGGCGGCGCGCAAACGGTGGGCTCGCTGCCGCATGTCGCGAACAAGCTGATCGCGGGCCAGCCGGTCGTGATCGTCGCCTTCGGCTCGTCCTCGACGCAGGGCTTTGGATCGAGCGCGCCGGAGTTCACCTATCCGAACCGCCTCGCGGCGCAATTGCGGCGGCAATATCCCGGTGCCGATATCACCGTCATCAATGCCGGCAAAGGCGGCGAGGACGCGCCGGAGATGATGAAGCGGCTGCAGACCTCCGTGATCGACGCGCATCCGGACCTCGTGATCTGGCAGGTCGGCACCAATGCGGTGCTGCGCGATCTCGATCCGTCGGAGACCGCCAAGCTCGTCGAGGACGGCGTCGCGCGCATCCAGGCTTCGGGCAGCGACATCGTGCTGGTCGATCCCCAATATTCGCCGAAGGTCTATGAGCGCGCCGAGAGCGCAAGCCGCATGGTGAAGCTGCTCGGCCGCGTTGCCGCGCTCCGCCATGTCGGCATCTTCCCGCGCTTCGAGGTGATGCGCGACTGGCACGAGAAGCAGGCGCTGCCGGTCGACAGTTTCGTCATCGCCGACGGCCTGCACATGAACGACTGGGGCTATGCCTGCTTCGCGCAGCTCCTGGGCGACGACATCATCAAGTCCGTCGGCCAGATCAGGCTCGGCGTCAACGTGCCGAGCGAAGTGCGGTCGTATAGACCCATGTGACGACCGTCAGGTCGTCATCCCGGGGCGCTCGCGCAGCGAGCGAACCCGGGATCTCGAGCCGCACACTCCGCTGCCGAATTCGCCGTAGCGAAGACCTCGCGCCAGTCAGCAGCTCGTAGGGTGGGCAAAGCGACTACTTCTGCGGTAGCTCAACGAGCGAAGGTGGAAGCGTGCCCACCACTCCGGAGCGCATTCGTGCAATGGTGGGCACGGCGCAAGAGCGCCTTTGCCTACCCTACGGCTGCTTGCCCGACGTGGCTGGGCAAGTATTCAGAACGGCAGTCAACCTGTAGAAAGTCATTCTCTGCGTTGCTCACACGAGCACAGCAATAGAAATTTTCTACGTGCCATAGCGTCGGACTGCGAATGGATTTCTAGCGCGTCGAGAGCCGATCGAGTTCTTGCCCAGCCTCGACAGGAAAATCAGTTGATCGATTTACGCTCGTCGTGTCGCTCGAACAGCCGTTCGGGCCCGCAAAACAACGTGCGCCGAAAAACTAAATTCATTAGCCGATTCAATTTGATCGGGCGGCCCAGCCCCTGGCGTTGAAATATTTCACTTCCGTTTTTCAGAAATATGTGATTGTCTGCGCCCGTCCTGCTGCCCCCAGAGGGGCGTATCGCGATCGTCACGGACGTTGGCAGCGGGATGCGATGGACGCGTTGGCTTCACGGACGGTGAGGTCGATGCGGACGGCGAAGTCGTGTGGTCCTGATCCCCCGACGCTGGGATCAAGCTTATCGCGGGACGTTTTCGCGGGGAGCGACGGTGGCTATCAAAGCCCGGACACCGGGGAGAGCGCGTATAAACCGTTAAAACCATTGCGCAGGGAATGCCGGTTGATCCGGCTGATCCTGTGGTGACTGCCGCCTGCTTTTTTTGTTGCAGGCGGGCCATGGGTGAGGCCATCACCCGGCATTCCCTGCGCCCTCTGATTTTTCGAGGGACATGCAACATGCAGAACTCGGGCAGATCACGTCGCGAGAAGGTAGAGTTATGTCTCGGTGGCTCGACAAAATACGGATGTCGTCCCGGACAAGCGAGCGTAGCGAGCGCGATCCGGGACCCATAACCACCGATGTTGCAGAGACATCAGGCTGGAGCCACAGCTCGCTTCAACAACAACGGCCTGTGGTTATGGGTCCCCGCTTTCGCGGGGACGACAGGGAGTTTGTTGCTCCCCTCTCGCGCTCTTCCCCTCATACCTTCTCCAGCGCGGCCGCCAGATCCTCGATCAGGTCATCCGCATGTTCCAGCCCCGTCGAGAAGCGGATGAAGCCGTCGCTGATGCCGAGCTCGGCGCGGGCTTCCGGCTTCAGCCGCTGATGCGTCGTCGTCGCCGGATGTGTCACGAGACTCTTGGCGTCGCCAAGATTGTTGGAAATCCTGGCGAGCTTCAGCGCGTTGAGGCAGCGGAAGGCGCCGGCCTTGCCGCCCTTGACCTCGAAGCCGACCAGGGTCGAGCCGGCGCGCATCTGCTTCTTCACCAGTGCGGCCTGCGGATGATCGGCACGTCCGGGATAGACCAGCCGCGACACTTTCGGATGCGTTGCGAGCGCGTCCGCGATCTTCGCCGCGGTGTCGGTCTGCGCGCGCACGCGCAGCGCCAGCGTCTCCAGGCCCTTGAGCAGCACCCAGGCGTTGAACGGCGACAGCGACGGCCCGGTCTGGCGCATGAAATTATGGATGTGCTCGGCGATGAAGGCTTCCGAAGCGAGAATGACGCCGCCGAGGCAGCGGCCCTGGCCGTCGATATGTTTGGTGGCGGAATAGACCACGACGTCGGCGCCGAGGGAGAGCGGGCTCTGCCAGATCGGGGTCGCGAACACATTGTCGACGATCAGCCGCGCGCCGGCCTGGTGCGCAATGTCGGCGATGGCGGGAATGTCGAGCACGTCGAGCGTCGGATTGGTCGGGCTCTCCAGGAAGCAGCTCTTGGTGTTCGGCCGCACGGCCTTCTTCCAGGCGTCGAGGTCGAGGCCGTTGACCAGCGTCGCCTCGATGCCGTAGCGCGGCAGCAGGTCTTCGACCACGTAACGGCACGATCCGAACAGCTGCTTGGAGGCCACCACATGGTCGCCGGCCTTCAGCGGCGCCAGCACCGCGGTCGTCACCGCGGCCATGCCGGTCGCGGTCGAGCGGCAGGCTTCCGCGCCTTCGAGCTCGATCATGCGGCGCTCGAACATCGCGATCGTCGGATTGGAATAGCGCGAATAGATGTAGCCGGGGTCCTCGCCCTTGAAGCGCGCCTCGCACAGCTCGGCGGTGTCGTAGACATAGCCCTGGGTGAGGAACAGCGCCTCGGAGGTTTCGCCGAATTCGGAACGAAGGGTGCCGGAATGGACCAGGCGGGTTTCGGGACGGTAGTGCGCCGTTGCGGCAGTGGATTTGGACATGTGACCTCCATCGTGACCGCCGAAGCGGGCACAAAAAAACCGGCCTGGGAGAATTCCTCAGGGCCGGGATCACACGTGTCCCCGGCCTGTTTAGCGATTTATTTAACGTGGCTGCAAGCCGGCCGGCTCAAATCACCACGGGATAAGTCATGCTCTTATTCGCCGCCGACCTTTTCGTCAAGGCGGCCATCGGATAAGGCCGTAAAAGGCCTGATTTAAGGGGTCTTGAGGGGGCCCGAAGGGATTTTCGCGTGTCATTTTCGTTGCCAAAGCACGCCAATGGCATTCTGCCCGACCGCATGATCGCGGCGATGGCGGATTCCGGCCTGATCCTGCCGGAATATCCCTTTGTCGAAAGCCAGATCCAGCCGGCAAGCCTGGACTTGCGCCTCGGCGACACCGCCTACCGGGTGCGCGCGAGTTTTTTGCCGGGGCCCGGCGCCACGGTTGCCGAGCGCATCGACGAATTGAAACTCCATGAAATCGATCTGTCCGATGGCGCGGTGCTGGAGACCAACTGCGTCTACATCGTGCCGTTGATCGAAAGCCTCGCGCTGCCGAAGGAGATCGTCGCCGCGGCGAATCCGAAAAGCTCGACCGGGCGGCTCGACGTCTTCACCCGCGTGATCGCCGACGGCACGCGACGTTTCGACATGATCGGCGCCGGCTATCACGGCCCGCTCTATGCCGAGATCAGCCCGAAGACGTTTCCGGTCTTGCTGCGCGAGGGCTCCCGGCTGTCGCAGGTGCGCTTCCGTACCGGCGATGCCGTTCTCAATGCCAAAGAGCTCGATGCGCTGCACGAGGCGGAGCGGCTCGTCGACATCGAGGATGCCGATCTCGTCGGTGGTGTCGCGCTTTCGGTCGATCTTTCCGGCAAGAATTCCAGCGGCTTTGTCGGCTACCGCGCCAAGCGCCACACCGGCGTGGTCGATGTCGATCGCCGCGGCGGCTACGCGGTCGGCGAATTCTGGGAGCCGATCGAGGCTCGGCCGGACGGCAGCCTGATCCTCGATCCGGGCGAATTCTATATCCTCGCCTCCAAGGAAGCCGTGCAGGTGCCGCCGGATTACGCCGCCGAGATGGTGCCGTTCGATCCGCTGGTCGGCGAATTCCGCGTGCATTATGCCGGCTTCTTCGATCCCGGCTTCGGCTACGCCGGCGCCGGCGGCGAGGGGGCGCGCGCGGTGCTGGAAGTGCGCTCGCGCGAGGTGCCGTTCATCCTCGAGCACGGCCAGATCGTCGGCCGCCTCGTCTATGAGAAGATGTTGTCGCGGCCGAGCGCGATGTACGGCCAGCGCATCGGCTCAAACTATCAGGCGCAGGGCCTGAAGCTGTCGAAGCATTTTCGGGTGTAGGCATCATGCGGCGGGCGCAGCTTGCTCTCGGCTGGTTCGTTGTGGTCGCGTTGATGTCGGCCGTGTCGGCGCAGACGGCGGCGGTCACGCCGGAGCAGATGGCTGACTACCGCGCGAAACTCGCTGAGTACAATGCGGCGCGGGCAGCGTACCAGGTGGTAGCCGCGCCCTATTGGGCTGCGATCAAGGCCAAGCGCGCGGCGCGATTTGCCAAGCGGCGGGCGCATGGCGAGATCGCGCTCGACGATTACGTGCTGACCCAGCCGCCGCAATATGCCGGACCGAAAAAGCCGATCGATCCGTCATCGACGAGGCGTGAGGTGCCTGTGGTCGCCGACTTCCTGCAGCATGCCGCGGAACAATTCGGTTTTGTGCCGGAGAAACCGTCAAGCGAGATCGAGTTCAAAAAGGCTTACGCGCGCGTCGCGTCGGCGGCGGGACTGACAAGAGACCAGGCCGTGCGGGTCTATGCGTTTGAAGCCACCGGCAACGGCAAATACGACCTCGAGGCCGGACAGGAGTTCGACCCCAACGCGAACGCGATTACGACTGCGCTTGGCTACAACCAGCTGCTCTCGACCAACAGCGTCGAGCTGCTGGCCGAAGAGGGCAAGCAGTTCCTCGACGCGCTGAAAGCCCGCGCGGCTGCAGCGTCCGGCGCGAAGCAGGCCGCACTGGAGAAGAAGATCGCGATCCTGCAGAAGATGGTCGCGTTCTCGAAGTCCGTCCGTGACGACTGGAATCTGCATGAGCAACTCGCCGCTACGCCAAAAGGCCTCGGCATTCACGCGCTCAACCTCGACATCGATATCGGACCGCTGCTGCAGACGCAGAAGCTGATGACTTCGGTCAAATTTGCGAAGGCGAGGGGATATTCCGCGCCGCTGACCGCGGCCGAGCTGGAGATGATGAACCTGACCGGCGACGGCAACGGCTTTGACATGATCACGCTGCCGCAGGACATGCGCGGCAAGGTGCCGACCTCGAATTTTTTCACCCAGTCCGGCTACGAGCATAATCCCGTGGCGCGGAAGAATAATACGGTTGCGACGCTGCTGTCGGCGACCGATGCTGTGATGGACCGCGAGACCCAATTGCCGGGCGCGAAGGATCTGGCGGCGTCGTTCTAGGAGCTTCATATGGATGAAAGCACGCAAGCCGCGGTTTGGGCGAGATGGCGCAGCGTCGCCGAGCTCTATCACGCGTTTTTCACCGGGCTCGCGCTGACGGTGGTGACGCGCCGCGACAGGCACGACGCCGCCGAGTTCATGTTCACGGTGTTTCGCCGCCAGCAGCAGGAGCGGTTCCTGCCGGGGCTGCAGAAGCTCGGCATCGATCATCTGCCGCCGGCGGTCGCCGCCGCGCAGTATCATTATCTCTCCAACTGGATCGGCGGCGTGCATGTCGAATACATGTACGAGAACGACCGCAAGGCCTGGATCCGCTATCCGCCGCCGCGCTGGGCCTGGAAAGGCACCGCGATCTGCGGCATTCCCGGCGAGGTCTCGCGCGCGATGCTGCGCGGCTGGCACGCGAATAACGGTGTGGCGCTCGGCAATTTGAAACTCGGCTTTGTCTGCACCAAGCAGAGCGTCGACGGCCAGGACGGGCTCGAGGGCTACTATCACGAATATGATCATCCGCTCGAGCTCGATGCGCGGCTGGTGTTCGCGCGTCACCTTGAAGCGCCGCTGTTCGATCCCGCGAAAGCCCCCGCGCTGCCGGTCGACAGCTGGCCCAGGCCGCGGCTGGAAAAGGCCTATCGCAATTACGCGATGGAATATGTGAAGACCGCAGCCCCCGTGATGGTGCAGTTGTTCGGGCCCGAAGAGGGTGGCCATCTCCTGCATCTCACCGGAAAATTGATCGGCATGCAGTATTTCGACGAGGTTGCGCAGGCACTCGCGCAGAGGAAGGGCGGCGCGAAGGAATTCGCGGACTTCCTGCGTGCGCTGTTCGAGGCGCAGGACGAGACATCAGAGTTTTCCGCTTCCGAAGGCTCATTCGAAATCCGGCAGCCAGGCTGGAAGCTGATGGCCGAAATGACCGATTATCATCCGGCCTGCGCCAAGGTGCTGGAAGGCCTGTTCGAGGGCCTCGCCTACGGCTGCGGCCGCCACATACCGGTGCGCCTGCGGCCCTCGCGAGGTGGCAGGCCACCGTTCACATGGGTGATCGGCTAGGTGCGATGCTCGCCTGCGTTCCCGGTAGCCCCCCAATGCGTCCCGCGCGCATGGAATCGGGGCTGAGCGTGCTAGGGAACCGGGGAGCGCGCCGACAAGCCCGCCAGAGCGCGATCAGCAAAAGTGGGCGCCGGTTTTGCGCCCGAATCGCGCTCTAAATCATAATCAGCGCATGACCTTTGGGTCATGCGCGGGGAGCAGAAATGTCCGATCTCGGCGTTGCCGAAATCCCGGTCGACGAGGAAGAACGCCGGTTGCCGCCACCGGCGCTGCCGGTGCGCAATGCGCTGGTCGACGGTCGCATCCTGCCGACGCTGCTGCAGCTCGCCTGGCCCAACGCGATCGCGTTCTCCGCCGGCACCTGCGTGGTGATCGCGGAGACCTCCTATATCGGCCGGCTCGGCGTCGAGTCGCTCGCCGCCATGGCGCTGGTGTTTCCCTTCGTGATGCTGACCATGACCATGTCGGGTGGCGCGATGGGCGGCGGCGTGGCGTCGTCGATTGCACGCTCGCTCGGCGCCGGCGATGCCGATCGCGCCTCGACGCTCGCCACGCATGCAATGCTGAATGCGATCGGCTTCGGCCTCGCCTTCATGCTGGTCATGCTGATCTTCGGGCCGCATCTCCTGGAGGTGATGGGCGGGCGCGGCAATGTGCTGGCGCAGGCGATCGCCTATGTGCAGATCTTCTTCGGCGGCGCCGTGCTGCCCTGGCTGATGAATTCGCTGGCGGGCATCCTGCGCGGCACCGGCAATATGAAACTGCCCTCGGCCATGTTCCTCAATTCCGCGATCTGCCAGATCATCCTGGGCGGCACGCTCGGCCTCGGCCTCGGCCCGATCCCGCAATTCGGCATGCGCGGCGTCGCAGCCGGCTCGCTGATCGCCTACACGATCAGCATCTCGGTGATGAGCTGGTACATCTTCTCGGGCCGCGCGCGGGTCGTTCCCAAGATCCGTGGCCTGCGCCTTCAGTCCGTGATGTTCTTCGACATTTTGAAAGTCGGCGCGGTATCCTGTTTCTCCCCGCTGCAATCGGTGCTGACGATCTCGATCTTCACCCACATGCTGGCGGGCTTCGGCACCGCGGTGCTGGCCGGCTACGGCATCGGCGCGCGGCTCGAATTCCTGCTGACGTCGCTGTCATTTTCGTTCGGCATCGCCTCGGTGCCGATGATCGGCATGTCGATCGGCGGCGGAAACGTCGCCCGCGCGCGCCGCATCGCCTGGACCGCGGGCTCGATCGCGTTCGTATCGGTCGGCCTGGTTGCATCCATCATCGCGGTCTTTCCCGATCTCTGGGTCAACATCTTTACCCGGGACGAGAGTGTGCAGGCTGCGAGCCGGCAGTATCTGTCGACGGCTGCGCCTTGGTACGCTTTCATCGGTCTTGCCAGTTCGATGTATTTTTCGTCGCAGGGTGCTGCCAAGATGATCGGCCCTGTGCTGGCGCAGACCGCGCGGCTGGTGTTCATCGCGCTCGGCGGCTTCTGGCTGTCGACGCATGGCGCGACGGCGCAGAATTTCTTCGTACTCGCGGCGTCGTCGATGGTGCTGCTGGGCTCGTTGTCCTGCTTGAGCGTCATCCTGACGCGCTGGGGGCCGAAACGCACTGCGATAGCCGTTCGTCCGGCGCTATCGGTCGTCGGCGAGTAAACGCGCTTCGGTCAGTGCCGACGGCGCCGATGGCCGCCGCCAAAACCGCCGCCGCCCATGTTCACCATCCGCATCACCGGCCCGATCATGCCCATGATGTCACCGCCACCGCCGCCGCCCATCATGCCCATGATGTCGCCGCCGCCCATGCCGCCGGGGATCATGCCGCCATAGCCGCCGCCCATCATGCCGCCGAGACCACCGCCGCCGCCTTCCATCATCTGGCTCATCATCGGGCCCATGGTCTGCATCATCATGGCGAAGCGGCGCTTGCCCATCTTCGCCTTCATCATTTCGAGCATCGGCGCCATCTGGGTCATCATGTCCTCGCCGCCGCCTCCGCCACCACCGCCGAAGCCGAACTGGGCTTTCGCGGGCGCCGACGTGATCGCAAACAGCAGCAATACCGCGGCGGCCTGGCAAATGACCTTGTCGGCACCCTTCATGGCTCTTCTCCTTGGCGTGCGCTGCGCCGCGAAGCGGTGCCAACTGGACGCACAAGGCGACGCTTATGACGAACACGTCAAAGCTTCTGGGAGAAAGATCACAGTTGTGGATGGTCGAAGGCAGCCAGGGACTTGACGATTGCTACGCGCGAACCTTCTCGAACGCTTTCTGCATCGCGGCCGCCGCCGCATCCATTTGCCCGTTGATATAGGGCGCGATTTCATGCGGCAGCACGTCGACGATCCACAGCAGCCGGCAGCGCGCCGCGCCATCGGCGATCACCTGCACCGAGGCGGAGTGCTGTCTCAGGCGCTCGCTGATCACGGCATAGACCAGCCGCTGCCTGGTGTCGTCGCAATCGACCAAGAGCTCGCGCGCCACCGTGCCGTTGGAAAAATGGACGATGCGCGCATCGCCGTCGAGTTTTGCGTCGAGCACGAATCCCGGCACCAGCCGCGTATGCACCGCCCCGAAATCGCGCACGGCGTCCCAGACTTCGGGTGCGGGGGCCGCGATCGGGATATCTTTGTGAATGGATGCCATGGGAGTTTTCCGTTTGAAGGTCGTCATTCCGGGGCGCGACGAAGTCGCGAGCCCGGAATCCATAACCACCGTCGTGAGTATGGATTCCGGGCCTGGCCCGGAGCCTGTCATCGGGCCGCGCTTTGCGCGGACCCGTTGGGGCCATCCCGGAATGACGAAGGGGGATGGGTCGGTTCGCTTACGTACACACGGCCTCGACATTATTGCCGTCGGGATCGAGCAGGAACGCCGCGTAGTAGGTCGGGCTATAGTCGTGCCGATGCCCCGCCGCGCCATTGTCGCGGCCACCGGCTTTCAGCCCCTCGGCATGGAATTTCTTGATCGCCGCATGGTCCGGGGCACGGAAGGCGATATGCGCGCCGGTGTTTTTCAACCCCTTGTGCAGGTAGAGCCACAGGGCCGGCTCGCCCTTCGGGCCGAAGCCCGCGCCGTTTTCGTCCTTCGAGCACAGGACAAACCCGAGCGGCGCCAGCGCCGCGGTATAGAAGCGCACGGCAGCGTCCAGATTGCCCACTTTGATGCCGAGATGGTCGTACATGATGATCTCCGATTTCAGCGCGCTAGCTCGCGCGACATGGAGATCAGTTACTCAATTGAGGGAGAGGCGTTCTTGGAAAATCTTGCGCTCCCCGCGCGAGGCCTGCCGGAACTTCAACGGCGACACACCGGCGGCGCGATGGAAGGTGCGGACGAAATTGGAGAGATCGTTGAAGCCGACGTCATACGCGATGTCGGTCACGGGCTTGTCATCGTCGGCGAGCTGCCGCGCCGCATGCCGCAGCCGCGAGCGCAGGAGATATTGGTGCGGGGTGACGCCGAGGACGCTGGAAAACAGCCGCAGGAAATGGAACGGGCTGACCCCGGCCTGCCGGGCGGCGTCCTCCAGCTCGATCTCCCGATGCGAATTGGCGTCGATCCAGAGCGCCGCCTCGACCGCGCGGCGGCGATCGCGCGACGTAACCCGGGCCGGCTTCTTCGCTTTGCCCGAGACCACCTCGACCAGCCGTTGCGCGATCAGATGCCCGACCTCGTCGAGGCCGATGTCGCTTTGCCCGTCGGCCGCGGCCTGCGCCAGTTCGCCCAGCACCATCAATTCCGCCAGCGGCGGGGTGGCGCCGACCTGCCAGGCTTCGGCGCGCTCGCCGATCGTCTCCACGAGCTCCGGCTCGAAAAAGAACGACAGGCATTCGTCACCGCAGACATGATCATGGGTGCAGACAAACTCGGCGCCGGGGCTGCCGATCAACAGCGAGCCCGCCACCAGGTCATGCGACCGCCCGCGGCAGTGATAGCCAAAGCTGCCCTTGCGGACGAAGGAAATGGAGTGGCAGCGGTGCAGCTCGGCAAACGGCTTCTCGCCCGGAACCGCCGAACAGCGGAAATCAGACACCGTCATGGCCGGACGCTGCAGCAGCGTGGTGGAGCTCATGCCCCAGATCTAGTGATGGGGCCGCGGCGGGGCAACGGGCAGCAGCACGTCAAACAGGGTCTTGCTGGCGATCGGCCGGGTGCCCTCGACCGACAGCAGATGCCGCTTGGAGATGGTGCCGCCGAAGGGAGAATTCTTGTCGGCGTAATGCCCCGTCTCCAGCACCCGGTGGCAGGGCACGATGATGATGAACGGATTCTTGCCGATCGCCTGCGCCACCGAAAGCTCGCCGCCGCTGCGGCGCAGCGCGGCCGCGACCTCGTTGTAGGTGCGGGTTTCGCCCCGGGGAATGGTACGGGTGAACTCGTAGACGCGCTGGTTGAAGGTGGGGATGCCCGCCATATCGAGCGCGACATCGGAAAAATCACAGGCCCGACCGCGCAGCAGCGCAACAATGCCTTCGATCGCAATTTCGACCATCAGGGGCGGGCGCTGCTCGCGCGCCTCCGGATAGAGCCGGTACAACCGCCGCCTGGTCTCGAGCTCGCGGGCTTCCGGCAATTGCACGCTGACGATCCCGGCATCGCTCCACACGATGCCGCAGCGCCCGACGCCGGTGTCAAAGATCGCGTAACTTCGCCCCATAAGGCCACCCCAGCCCGGAAAGCATCATAACACTGTCATGAACATCCGCATCTGGAATCTTGGGTTTCGGTTAAGCCAGCTGTGCGCAAGCCGCTTGGCGGATCGCGCCGTCTCGGCTAATCAAGGGGATAGCCAAACGCTCCGCGGGCGTAGTTCAATGGCAGAACGGCAGCTTCCCAATCTAATCAGCTGAATTTTTACCACGTTATGAGATACGCCCGAAACCATTGACTAAAGCCCATGTTTCGCGGGCTTCTGCTGTTATCTGTGATGTCTCGGCGGCTGAAAATCCCAGCATCCGAACTCGCCAAATGGCATCACGGTGACATCACGATGGCACAACGATTTCACAGCACGCACAACGGCAAAGCCCCGGTTCACACCGATCCGAACGCAAAGCGCAAGCCGCGCTTGCTCGACGAAGATCACATCGAAGCGTTGCGCGAGTTCGCCGATGATGAGCCCAGCAATCTGGGCTACTATCCCGACAGCAAGGTCTTCGGCCTGACCGTCTTCCTCGGCGCTAAGTCTACTGTCTGGCGCTTCCGTCAACAGAGCCGGACGAAGGGCAAGCGGTCGTCGGTCTTCAAGACGCTTGGCAATTGGCCTGCGATGGACGTGGATGAGGCGCGTAAGCAAGCCCTGATCTATTCGGGCGCGGTCGCCGCTGGCACCGCTGCCCCGGGCAAGCGCCAAGCGATGCCGTTCCGCACGGCTTTTGAAAACTACCTCGCCCATCTCAAGGCCCAAGCCGAAGCCAAAGGCAAGCCGCCGCGATGGTGGGCCAACGCGAGCAAACTCTCCGAATTGCACATCATGCCGCAATGGGAAGGATGGACCCTCGTCGAGATGTCGCAGAACCCGCGCGCGGTTAAAACATGGCACGCGAAGCTCTCGAAGACCGTCCCGACAACGGCGGACCATTGCGCCCGGCTGATTAGGGCTTGCTACCGCGAGGAGGCCCGGCTTGATCGCACGCTCAACCCTGCGGCCTCGCCAACCTCGGGCATCCGTCTGGGCAAGGTTAAGGTTTCGAAAGCCGTGCTCGACTTCCCCGACTTCGGGGCGTGGCGCAAGGCGTGGCACGATCTAGAGAATCCGGTTCATAAGGGCTACCATCTCGCCGCGCTATTGACAGGCTGCCGGCCAACTGAGCTTGCGATGATCCGCGAGAGCGATATCGACCTCGACGCACGGCGCATGATCATTCGGAACGCGAAAGCCGGAAACGATATCTCGCTGCCGATCACTGGCGAAATTGCTTTCGCACTGGCGATGGCCATCAACGCGCCTCCGCAAACCATCACAATGAAGGGCCTTCGCGGGATGAAGCGCGGCGAGATCCGCGTGATCGAACGAAAGAAACTGCATCACGAGATCGCAGCTCCCGATCTTGTATTCCCGGGCGTTCGTCAAGCTGGCCATCGCTCGGGCCTTCCGGTCTCAGGCAATGCGCTCCGGCATACGTTCCGCAGCATCGCGGTGTCGCTGGAGATTTCCGAGATGCTGATCAGCTTCCTAATGGGCCATTCGCTTCAAGGCGTCTCCGCGAAGTACACTAACGAGTTGATGATCGCCAACTCGGAGGCGTTACGCGCGGCGCAGGAGAAGATCAGCCGCCGAATTTTCGAATTGCTTGGGCTCACGCTCGGTCGCGTGGGGCCTTCGGCGTCCGGGCGCCATGACGACGCGCCGCTCGTACCGGACACGCCGACCCGGGTCGAAGCGAGCCGGAAAAAGAGCAAAGCCGCCGCTCCGGTCCGCATCGCTTGAGACGGGCAGGCGAGGGCACTGGAGCACGCCAAGACGCTCGCCCGGGCTCAGCGCGGCGCGGGAAGCCATCAGGACCGCGCCTCAAGTCCGCCAATGCGGCATAGGCGAGATGGCCTCTTTTAGTTATGCAAGAGAGGCTGCGCCATTTTTGACGGCTTTGGAAAAATATAGACGGATGGTCGCAGCTAGTTCCAAGCGCGATACGCACTGGCGAGATGAGTGAAGCCTTCTTTGACGTAATTGCGCAAACATCGTCGGGCCGCCGAGCGTCGCCACCTAGATCAAGCGTCGCGGCGTTCGGGCTTGTGCAGCCTTGGGGTTGGTGAGATCGCAGCGCAAACTCAGGGGTCGGGCGACCGCTCGATTTGAGGCGGGTGTCGGCGGTGCCGAGCAATGTCGCCTATTGAGGCAAGAGCGGAAAACATAGTCTCCTTAGGAGCATTTCCGGGTTTGACCGATACTGTTGAAAAAGTCGAAAATCGAGAGGCTCCCGAAATCTCGCAAAAGCCGATGTTTGGCCGCTTCTGTCGCGGCAATGCTCGCTAGGAGCGATACGAAGGTCCATGGTCGTTTTTGTGAAAGGCGTTGTGGTCCCTCACGTCGCGGCGAGCGAGACGCATCGGCGGCCCTGAAAAATTTCGTTCGTCAGTCGAAAAAGACTTTTTCAACAGTATCGACCCACAGCGGACATTGGATGTTTGGCTAGAAAAAGTCTTCGGTTGGAAAAAGGTCGTCGCCTTCAATACATTTTGAGAGGAAGATCGCAAGCCCTAGATCGCCGGTCCACAACGTGTAGCGGTACTGACCATACTGCTGCTTTGCTGCCTCACACTGGCTTATTGCGTGGGCCGCGAACTGTCGAGCACGATCCAGCCACATCTCACTTCCGGTGCGCTTGAACAATTTGAGAAACGCAAAGCCGTTTCCAGCCGTGCCGTGACAGATGCAGCTACCTTTTTTCAGCGGGCCAGCTTGCCAGATCGTCTCGCCAGCCGCAGTCAAGAGATCGTCAATGGCTGAGCCCGGAAAGGTAGCCATGGTGTTCACAATGCCGGGCGCACCATGACAGTGCTGCATCAGCATTGCGGTGCGGCCCGGTCGATGTTTGCCGACCGATTGCGGCCAATTGATCAACTCCCCCTCTCGCGCTGCCGTCGCCCGCAGCGTGCGAGCAATGCAATCCAGCCATTGTTTTTGCTCGTTCTCGGGCAAGAGATGTCGGCCGCGCAACGCAGGAAAGGCATTTCCCGCGAAGCCGTGAACTGCGCCTAGATGTGTCGCCTTATGCCCTTGAAGATTTTGCTCCCAGATCAGGCAATCCGCGCCCTCGCAAGTTTCAAGCCGATCCCACAGAAGCCTGATATCGCGACGGAACCGCGACGCCCAAATGTCATCACCGGTTTCCTCAAACAGCGCGAGTGATAGGGTTGCTGTCCCCGGAGACCCAAACATAAATTCTCGCACCGGATTGTCCTTACTATTATCAACAGCGGCTCCCAATTGATCTGCGACGGTGTTTAGCCCCGCCAATCGGCCTGCAACTAGGAGCAGTCCAGCGTCACCGATCAGAAGGCCGTCGGCGCCGTGGCTGCGCCACCGTCCGCCCTCGATCTGAGCGCGGTTGGCCTCCCTTAATTCAGGTATTACTTCCTGAAAATCGGGATGATCGACAATGGCTCCGATACGCTTCAGGTGGTTGAGCGCCCACGCAACACCACCCGCGCCAACATATAAATTATAAAAGCGAGTGCCCGGACGGGCTTCCTCCAGCGGATGTGTTGGCCATAGGTCGCGGCGAGAAAACGTTGCGTTGGCGTCGGCTGCAATGCGTTGAATGTAGTCGCGTGAAGTCGCTTCGTTCCAACTTGACCCATTGAGGGCTTCGTGACGCGCGGCCTCGTAGATCATCAGGGAACATCCTTGGATGCTCGGCTGCGGCCCCTTTCGCACAGTCCGGTAACCCGCTTTAATGTCCGATCATTGTGCTGAAATGGTCATCGCGTCAATGTGCCAACACTTCCGAAAATGGCACGAAACGGACCAGTCGGGCCGGTCTTGCGATGTCCGTTGATTGGGGTAGATCGGAAGTCACTGGCAGGACCAAACCGTCGTGATTGACCCGAAGACATGGTCCAGCAAAACGACATTGATCTAGGTCAAAAGCTAAACTGCTAATTGCGGTTTGTTGCGGCTTCCAGCTTCAAAAATCGAGCTTATTGAAGTTCATCCGGGTGATCCAAAGGTGCACGGTTAATCCGACGACCATGTGTATGTTGCGCGGCCAACGAACAACTCCAGAGGGTAGGAAAGCCAGTCATGTTCAAAAATCGTATCGCGCTGGTACTAGGCGCGCTTGCTATGGCGTGGATTTCGCCCGCGATAGCCCAGGCCCCACAGGGGACCGCCGCTGGCACGCTCACTTGCCAGTTGGCGCCATCAATTGGCCTGCTAATTGGATCACAGCAGCGGATGGCCTGCCGGTTTGTTCCAAATGGCGCTTACCCGCCCGAAGCTTATATCGGCGTGATGAACTCGCTCGGTCTTGATATCGGTATCACCGCGGGGGGAGTCATGGCGTGGGGCGTCATCACGCCCAATGCGGGCCCGATGCGCGGAAAGCTCGCCGGCAAGTATGTGGGCGCGAGCGGCTCCATAGGTCTCGGCGTTGGCGTCGGCGCCAACGTCCTGGTTGGGGGCTCCAACCGCTCGATCTCCCTGCAGCCGCTTTCGGTCGAGGGGACTGTCGGGATCAACCTGTCGCTCGGAATTTCGGGACTCACGCTTACGTTGGCACAATGAGCGCAAGTCGCTTGGCAACGCCTCAAAGCTAATCATCAGAGGACGATCATGAAAATTACAACGCATTTGCTCGCCGGGCTCGGAGTTTTGCCTTTGCTGATCGTCTTGTCGGTCGGATCGGCGTCGGCGCAGACCAATCTCGGGAAAACGATTGTCGAAAAGCTGACCGCAAAAATTACAAAACTCGAGAATGCCTGCGCTTCTGATATCAAGAAATACTGCAAGGACGTCACGCCGGGCGAGGGACGCATGATCTATTGTATGCAGGCCCATGAGGACAAGATAAGCCCGAAATGCACGTATGAACTTGGGGAGGCCGCGGCGAGCTTGCAGGCTACGGCGGACCTTCTGAAAGACGGAGTGGTTGCCTGTAAAGCGGAGATAACAGGCGTGTGCGGGAAGATACAGCCGGGCCAGGGTCGAATCGCCGCATGTCTGATCGCGAACAAATCGACGGCTTCGAAGGACTGCGCAGACGCCATTCAGAAGGTCGAAGCCCTGGCGGCTCAATGACACGACTTCTCAGGACCGCTTTTTGACCCCAAACGGACTTGAAAAGATGCCAAAGCGCAGAACGTTGATAAGGTTTCGATAGCGCGCTTGTTCAATGTCGGCCACGCCAATGTTAATGTCCGCGGAATGACTGTATGAAGCGCTGGTGAAAGATCGACAAGATTTTGCAGGGAGGACCATTTATGACGACTATGTTTGTTAGACACACAGTCTCCGACTACAAGGCCTGGCGTAAGGCCTACGACGATTTCGCCCCGGTCCAGAAGGCGAAGGGCGTAACAGCGCAGGCCGTGTATCGAGCAGTCGATAATCCAAATGACATTACAGTAACTCACGAGTTTGCCTCGATCGAAGCTGCGCAAGCCTTCGCGAAAAGCGCCGAATTAAAGAGTGCCATGCAGAATGCAGGAGTGGCCGGAGCGCCAACGATTTGGTTCACCGACAGGTCATAAGATATCGATCCCGGCCAAGCGCCCGGATTTTTGCTGTGGTGCGCCATGTCGCCTGTTGGCGGCACAACCCGGACATGCCGACCCCACTGCTCAATGTCCGTTATCAGGCGAGGAGCGGAAAACATCTGCTCGCAGCGAGTATTTCCGCCTTTGACCCACATGCGACATTAGCGGGAAATGCGCTCGATCCGGGTTTTGTCCCCATCCAAATGAGCGTTTGAGGCGTTACGATGCCGTATCCTTAGGGGCGGACATGCAGCGCCGCGATTTCATCACTTTTCTCGGCGGCGCGGCGGCGGCTCGGCCGCTGGGGGTGCGGGCGCAACAACCCGCGAAACCGGTAGTCGGAATTCTTTACAGCGGACCAATCGATGGTTTGCGGGACGAGACGTCTGCGTTCCGATCAGGCTTGGCCGAGATTGGCTACAGAGACGGTCGGAACGTATCATTTGAATATCGAACCGCCGACAATCACATGGACCGACTGCGCGCATTGGCGAACGATTTGGTTCATCGTCGCGTTGCCGTGATTTTTTCTGCCAGCACTGCGGCTACTGTCCTTGCTGCCAAGGCAGCCACCGACGAAATTCCTATCGTGTTCGCGATGGGCGCAGACCCGGTTGGCATAGGTGCCGTCGCAAGTCTTGCTAGGCCCGGCGGAAACATCACCGGGATCACCGTTCTCGCGGGAGAATTGATTGGAAAACGCTTCGAATTGCTACACGAAATCGTACCCACGGCGGCAACCGTTGCGTACCTGGTAAATACTGCTAACCCTGCCTTTTCCGAAGCCGCATTGAAAATGCGGACCGAGAGAGCGCGTGCTTTAGGTTTACGGCTGTTGATTGTTAATGCAAGCAGCCCGAACGGCATAGACCGTGCATTTACGTCACTTGTCGCGGAAAAAGCGGGCGCGTTGCTGGTTGGTCCGGACACTTTCTTCCAGACGCAGCGCGAACAGATCGTAGCTTTGGCTGCCCGTTATCGCGTTCCCGCATCATATCCATGGCCCGAGGACGTTCGTTCCGGTGGCTTGTTTAGCTATGGAGCGGATTTCCTCGACGTATTTCATAAGGCTGGGACTTACGTTGGTCGTATTCTGAAGGGTGAAAAGGCTGCCGATCTTCCAGTACAGCAACCGACCAAATTCAAATTGGTTGTTAATCTGAAAACCGCGAAAGTCCTCGGCCTTGAAATGCCAGCCTCAATGGTCGCACGAGCCGACGAGGTGATCGAATGAAGCGCAATTTGCTGCGATGCATCAGTCCGGAAGTGGCACGAACCGGACCAGCGGGGCCGGTCTGATGACTTCCGTTGTTTGAGGTAGACCGGACGTGGCGTTTCGTAGCCGGCAGGACCGTTGTTGACCCAAGCACAAAGTCGCTGCGCTCCAGCCCGCTGCGCGGGAGCAAGAGCCGAGAGACTAGTAGCCGATGGAGAGGACACGATAGCGGGGTTGCCTGGATCAGCTCGCGTATTGTGGGCGTGCAACGCATGATCAAGAACAGCAGGATCATCTGAAGCCAGCCACCCTTTCACGACGAACCACATCGACCCGGCCTATAACGCAAATACAAAAAGGCTTGACGAATAGCGCAAACCAGTTTGCTTGAATCTGCCGTAGGTATTTCTGCTCGCAAGAAATTGATTCACGCTATGCCACTGAATGTGGATCAACCGATTAATCGCGCAACAGTTGTCGGATGCGCTATTTCTGCCACGCGCAACTATTTGAAATCACGTGGGTCAAAAACATTAAATCCCCTATTTTGCAACAATCGTGCCAAAACGCTTAAGTTGTGCACGCATTTGAAGCCGCCACTCTTCGAATTTCCTAAGTCGAGCACCTCTTACAAATCCCCATAGCACTCGCTGCTCCGCTGGTGCCCTACCTCCCGCGACTTCGTGCCTTGGCGCTTTTCGGACGCCGGCCATCGGAGCGTGGGAATAGTCTCGGCTTGCCGGCATCCGAAAACCTCCACAAAAGCAGTCGTTGCTGGAAATCAACAGGATTGAATGCTCCACCAAGAGGGCGGCAATGCCGGGGCAGCCGGGACATCGTCAGAGTGCAATTGTTTCCTCGACTACATGTTTCAGCGGCGTCCCCTCAGCGGACAGGGTCATTCGCAGTTTGAGCTTGCCACCTTTCACCGCCCCGCTACGCACCAGGTTCTCAATTTCACGCTGCGATGTAACTCCGACATGCTTCAGAAATTTACGGATAGCCATATTGAAGCGGTCTTCATCGAACTCGGCGGTCATGGCTGTTCTCCCTGGTTGGGCAGGCGAAGTCTAACACGAGGCGAGCAAAGACCAAACATCGAGGCCCAACTCGCGTCGCCGCCGACTTCCTCCTCAACCTGATTGCCTACAACGTCGGCCCGGAGCTGAAGACTACACCTGAGGCTGCAAGGTCGGCCGTTTGAGGTGGACCGGACACGGCTGGCGCTGTCCCCGACCGCCGCTTGTGACCCAGGCCGTGTGGAAACGTTTTTCGTACCCCAATAGGTGCAAGCAGCCGGGCGCGATGGACCTCGACGCGATCGGCTGAGCCTATTTTTGCTGTATCGGGTCTGGAGTCAATCCGGGCGCAGCTTCGGGCCGTGCTGAGCGACCTTAACGGTGTCACGGCGGGCACCATGACGCGCTCCTCAAGCCCGGATCGCCGCGAGGAACGGTTTAATACCGACGATGTTCATCACGCGCGTGAGGTTGTAGGCGAGCACGTGCAACGCCATCTCAGTCGCCACTTTGGGCAGCGTCTTCATCAAAAAGTGCGTCGCACCCATCCGCATCTTCAGCGTGCCGAACGGATGCTCGACTGTCTCGCGACGAGTACGCATCGCGTCCGGATTCTTGTCCAGGCGCGCCTGCACAGCATCGACAACATACTCGTCCTCCCACCGCTTGATGCGACGTTGCGGTCCCTTCGTGCACTGAGCCTTCAGCGCGCAAGTGCGGCACGCGTTGGTCCAGTAGTGGTGCAGGACCAATCCATTTTCCTCGTTCGTGAAGTGGTTGGTGAGCTTCTCACCGGTAGGACAAATGTAGATGTCCTCCTCAGCCACGTAGCGGAAATCCTGCTTGCCGAAGCGGCCTTCCGACTTCGCCTCCGATGTCTGGGGTTTTGGCAGCGTGACCGTGATGCCAGCCTCATCGCATGCGAGGATCTCCTCGCCTTTGAAGTAGCCGCGATCGGCGAAGGCTTCGAGGTTTTCTGCCTCCAATGCCGCCTTCGCCTGGTTGGCCATGTTCGCAAGATGCGACTTGTCGGTGCCGACGTTGGTCACCTCATGCGCGACAATCAGATGGTTCGTCGTATCGACGGCCGCTTGCACATTATAGCCGACCATCCCAGAGCCGCGTCCGCTGGTCGCCATCGAGCGGGAATCAGGATCGGTGAAGGAGACCTGCTGATCGGGCGCAGCAAGCATCACTTTCTCGATCGCTTTAAGGCGCTTCACCTCTTCTTCGAGCTTGATCAGCTTCTCCTTGAGCCGCGTGGTCCTGGCCACAAGCTCCTCCGAGGGCACCTCACCGGCAGCTGTCTGGCGATCGGCGGTGTCGAGCTGGCTCAGATAGCGCGCAACGCTCTCCTCGATCTGCGCCAGACGCCGCGCCATCTTTCCCTTCGTGAAGTTATTGTCGCGCGAGTTAACCGCCTTGAACTTGCTGCCGTCGATCGCGACGCTCGCTTTCGCCAGCAGACCCATCTTGCGGCACAAGGCAACGAATTGCGCGCAGACCTTCTTGATCGCCGGGCCGTTGTCTTTGCGGAAATCGGCGATGGTTTTGTGATCCGGAACGAGCCGTCCCGTCAGCCACATCACTTCCAGATTGCGGCCAGCCTCACGCTCCAGCCGCCGGCTCGATTGGACCCGGTTGAGATAGCCGTAGATATAAAGCTTGAGCATCGGCGACGGATGGTATCCCGGCCGGCCGGTCGCTGCCGGGGTGACGCCATCGAACCCCAGCTCGCGCAGTTCCAGCGCATCGACGAACACATCGACCGCACGAACAGGATTGCTCCCGTCCACCCAATCATCAAGGCATTCCGGTAACAGTGTCGTCTGCTGGCGATCCGCCCCTTCAACGAAACCCTTCATCATCCCCCCGCGATTCAGCAAGGGAATCATAGCATCGGTCAGGTTTTCACACAGTCTGGACCCTCAACAGACAATCGGTCGGCATCTGGCGAGTTCAAGAAAAGCACGGCTAGGTGCTGGCCTCTCTTGATTTGGATCAATGGCCCCTTCTGATCTCTGCCCAAACCATCCGGGAACGCCTCGTGCCAGCATTGGCTGGGAATCGACCAAATCGATTACCTGAGGGCCGTGATGCAAGAGCAACACTTGACCGTCGACCAGGTGCGGCGAACTAGCGTCAAGATGCTGCTCGCTTACCGAACGGATCGGAGAGGGAGAACCTGTTGCAGCTGGCGGAGGGCTACCGCGTCCTTCCCGAAATGAAAAGAATGGTTCTTCGTAAAGTGAATTGACCGTGTCCAATGCGCCAACGGGTGCCTTTTTTGCGAAGAGATATCTAATGGCTAACGACGCTGTTAAAGCAGCCATCACTCACGATCCCATCCTTGTCGACCTAGCGTTGCAGGGCGGTGGCTCGCATGGGGCATTTACTTGGGGCGTGCTCGATCGTCTGCTCGAGGAGCCGTGGCTTGGAATCGATGGCATTTCCGGCACATCAGCAGGGGCGATGAATGCCGCGGTGCTTGTCGATGGTCATACCAAAGGTGGGGCCGCGGGTGCCCGAGCAGCTCTGGAGAATTTCTGGCGCCGCGTCTCCGAGGCGGCTCGCTTCAGTCCTTTGCGGCGCGGCCCTCTCGATGTGATTCTCGGCCGCTGGACGCTGGACTCTTCGCCTATCTATGTCGCCATGGATCTCATGTCTCGCCTGGTTTCGCCCTATGATTTGAATCCAATGGGCAAAAATCCATTGCGTGCAATCTTGGCTGAAACAATCAATTTCGAGCGGCTGGCACAAGCACCGACGAAACTCTTCATCACGGCAACCAATGTCCGGACCGGCCGCGGTCACGTGTTCAAGAACAACGCTGTTACGCCGGACGTTCTGCTCGCCTCCGCCTGTCTACCCACCATGTTTCAGGCTGTAGAGATTGACGGCGAGCCCTACTGGGACGGAGGCTATTCTGGCAATCCCACGATCACGCCTCTCATTCGAGAGTGCAAATCACAGGATACCATTCTCGTTCAGATCAATCCGGTTGAACGCGAGAGTTCGCCGCGCTCCGCCTCAGAGATTCTCAACCGACTGAATGAAGTGTCCTTTAACGCGGTTCTGCTGAAGGAGCTGCGCATGATCGCCTTACTTCGGCAGGTCGCCGATCCGGGCGACAGCGAGGGCGCGCAATGGGCCGGCATGCGCATCCACCGCATTGCGAGCGAGGTACTGACCGAGCTCGGCGCTTCCTCCAAGCTCAACGCGGAATGGGAATTCTTCTCCTTGCTGCGCGATGAGGGGCGAAGGTCGGCGCAAGTCTTTTTGGAAAGCCATGCATCGAATCTTGGACGCCGCTCCACTTTGGATCTTGATGTCTTGCTAAAACAGATCTGACGAATGGCTGCTCGACGGACTTGTTACTCTGCTGCCAAAGGACGGAGAACATTCGAACAATCAAAAAGGAGAAGACAATGGAACGGAAGATAGTGGAACGTCGGACGGTTCTTAAGGGGGGCGCAGCGGCTCTCGGTATGTTGGGGAGCGGCGCGTCCGCTTCGATGGTGGCGGGCGTACAACAGGCATCCGCCGATGCGCCGCCATCGTCAGTTCCGGATCAAATTCTAGCTGCGTTTCAACGTTTCCGCGAAACCATTCCAGCAAACTTCGATCATGAGTATGTCAAGAAGGCTGTCGGACCGTTTTTCCTGACGAGTTTCTATGAAGGCGAGCGTCCGATGCTACCAGTGATCGACGTTACCTTCAGCAAGGAAAACGCACTACCCTACGACCTATGGGGGCTCATTACCCGGGACTGGCGACCCACTCCCGAAGACGGCGTTACGGTCTTTTTGCAGGGTCTTGAGAAACGTGGCCCCAATAATCTCCGTAAGAGGATTTACTTCTCGGGGGTGACGCCCGACCTTTACAAGCCAATGTATGGCCCGAAGGTCGTCGCCTTCTTCGACAAGCTCATGGACAAGCAATTCGCCAACAAGCCGTTCATGCGGCATTACCTCGATTATTATTTCGACCTCTATTGGGACCTTCACCTTGGAGTGACCGGGGACGCCATTCCCTTCGAGGTACGGCAGATTGGTGAAGCATTCAACACGGTTCTTGCGTACAGGAATCCTCTGCTGCCCATCACGTATGATAACTACATGATAGTTCGCGAACGCCTCGACTTTCTGAAATCATGGATCGATGATCGACTCAACGACATTGAAAGTGGCAAGACCAAGAATCCCGAAAGGACGATGGCCTGGTATTGGTTGAAGAACGCCGGCGACGGAAGTCACTTTGCGAAGAGGGACGTCGTGTTCGAGTGTTTCCACAATTTTGTGGCGCTCAGCCAATGGGGCAACTCGATCTTTGGGATTATGTCGCGTTTGTCCGAAGATGGTGGCGATCCGGCCGTGCGAGCATCTTTTCAGACGACGATGAGCGGAAATTTCGATAACGCCAACGGCGCTCCCTTCTCACCACTTGAATTGTTCGTCATGGAATTATTCCGCGTCATATCGCCAAACGGCGGCAGCATATCGGCTATCCAGGATGCCAGGACAAGCGCCTATGGCGCATCTCCGCAGCAAAGGTTTGGCTTTCCCGTGGAACGCCATAGCTACATCAGCACGCCCCACACAAGTACCAGCCTGGACCCAGTCCACTGGAAGGACCCGAATGCTTTCGATCCATCAAGGTATCTTGGCGTTCCCACTAGTGCTCAGATTAATGAAGATAAATGCCAGCAGATCGGCCTCGCGCGATGCCCGTTTGAGATCACAAATTTCGAGGTCAAGGATGGACGCAAGGCAAACATGACGAATAGTGGTTTTGGGACGGTTTTCGGTGTTGTCGACGGGAAGAGCATGCCGGTTTGTGACTATGCCGGCTTCGCACCGTTCGGCTTCGGATACCGACGGTGTCCAGGCGAGCAGTTGACGATTCAGGTCTTCGAAGATTTTCTCCGCAAGGTCTGGCGCGACAAGATCGTCTTCCGCAAACTCAATCTGGCCAATGCAGGTCGAGTGCCGGTCGGCCCCAACGCTGTGATCGAAGACGATCTTGGATTTACCAGGTCAGCCTAAGTTATCGTCGTCGCGGCAATCCGTTCATACCTGCTGCATCGACGTGAGCGCCGATGCAGCCACGGTAGGCAGTCAAAGATTGCCTTTCAGCCTTTACCCGCTTGTACAAGCCCCGCTCAGGCTCATGCGTCATTCCAAACCGAACTCGTTATAACCCGGACAGAGTCAATGTCTCTTCCTGGCACAAAGCGGAGGTCCCGCGATGTCCGCTTTCGCGCCGCTATCAGGGGCATAGCGGACGTGGCGTCCCCCGATTTGTGAGTACACGCCCTTAGTTTTTCTCCGTGAATTTTCGATTTTTCGCGGTCCTCTCTATTTTTGCGGTTATCGATCTGCCGGTCGAAGAGAGTGTGCAGACGAGGGGGGCATATCGCGCGTGTCCGAAAATCAGAAATTTGGTCTTGCCCCATAGCTCGCCCGGAGGTTGTATGGTCACCTCACTGCTAGGGCCCTGCGTTAGTGGACCCTGCAAACCGCGCGTTCGCTGTTCATTCGTGTTGACGATTCGCCAACCATGTTTGTGCCCAAATCAATAGCAACCTAAGCGAGTATGATTAATTAGATTCGCATAAAAAATAAAATACGGAATCTTTTTCGGGTGACGCATAGATCGTGCCATGCAACATCGTTGCGTCTCGCATGGCTCGTGCTTGATCGAGCGAGCCACGTGCCCGGCGCATTAGGAAATCGCTAACTACGTCAGCGAAGCAGCCGATTTATATTCCAACTCTACCGCAATGGAGCAGTGAATATGTCCCGAATTACCGAAACGGAAATTGCGGAAATCATCGAAGCCTACTTGAAGGAAAGGACTGACGGCCAAGCCAGCATCAAAGAACTGCTAGGCGTGATCCCGGATCGCGTGACCCTGTCAGAGGAAGATTTGGCTCAGTCTACTACTCGGCCTAACGAGGCTCTTTGGGAGCAGCAAGTCAGGAATATCACATCGCACAAGGTTTCGCCCGGCAACGCGATTTTCGAGGGCAAGCTAGCGGCCGTTCCCGGTGGTCTGGCGTTGCCTGGCAAGCGAGCTGCAGCTTAAGAATAACGCGCCTTATAGCCGGGCTTGAACCATTTCAATTCGGTCGAGCCCGGGGCGTCCTTGTCCCAAACAAACCACGCATAGGCTGTGGTGCCACTGCCCTTCGGATCAATGCCGGTTGGATAGAACGTTATGCGTTCGCTGAAAACCCAGACGCGGGCGGGTGGTATCCTTGCGAATATCGTGTTGAATTTATTTGCGCCCTCAAGAAACGCAAGGCGCAGGAGAAGCGCAAACTTGCGGTTCGAATGCTTGACGCCGCTGGCTACAAAACCCTCAGCGCAGTTGTACGGCGGATTAGTCACGATGTTATCTACGGACCACTGCGGTTTTAGAAAATCGAAACCGATTTCTCCATACCCGCGGTCATACAGGTCCGTGCTACGAACTGGCTGCCCGGTCTGCTCCAGAACGCGCGACATGGAGCCATCGCCACATGCGCTTTCCCAAATCTCGCCATTGAACTTTTCGTTTTCGATAAGGGCGAAAGTTGCCCATCGTGGCGTTGGGAAAAAATCGGGGCCTTCCAGATCGGCAAACTGCTTCATTGTGGGCTTGAAGCCCCCATTCAGATTATATGTCGCATCCGCCATCCGAATCGCTCCTGCTCCTAAAATGCTAACAGAATCATAAACTTATGGACGATGCGTTAAGATGGATGAGTTCAAAATGACTCACCTCTTACATCGAGGGGTATGATAGGCGGGTGCGACCGTCGCCGCTCCAGTAACCATATCTGTTGATAGCGGCCCCGAGCCTCTGGCGTACGAGGTCCCCCGATATCATTTCTTCCAAGTGCATCGAGTGAGAGCTTCGCAACATTTCAGCGAAGCCCTCTGCCAACCTACCCCCAATCTCTCCCTCATGAGGTCGGTGGCTCTCGCGAGGAAGCCCAAGTCGGCTTCGCAAGGTGGACTTATTGCGCGGCCCCCGGGATGGTCCCGGCGGCAATCAGATCATGAGGTTCCTATGGTAATCAGTCATTCCCATCGCGTAGACGGCGAGAAAAATCCGATTCTAGCCGCCGCGCTTAAGCTCGCCGAATTCGGCTTCTATATCTATCCATCGCCAAAGAAGAATGGTGCGGCTCGAGTCAAGTGGCGCGTTGGCTCGACGCGCGACAGGGCTACGATTACCCGGTGGTGGACACAGTGGCCTCGTGATCTGATCTGTCTCGACTGTGGGAAATCCAAGATCGCTGTGATCGACGCCGACAGCATTGAGGGCCATGGGATCGATGGCCTCACTAACTTGCTTGACCTTGAACTGCAGAATGGCCCGCTGCCGGAAACATTGAAGGCACGCACGCCATCAGGGGGTGAGCATTCCTTTTTCCGTGATCCCGAAGGCAAGATGAAATCAACCGCCGGGGTGCTCGCGCCCGGTGTCGATACGCGAGGCGTCGGCGGGATGGTCGTTCTCGCGCCATCTTTTGTCAAAGGGAGGGGCTCTTATGCGTGGATCAACGATCTTCCAATCGCCGAGCTTCCCCAATGGGTGATCGACAAGGCAGGCACGCCGGCAGAGCGTGCTTCAGCGCCAGATGCCGAATTTGAGCCCGCTTATACCGAAGAGCAATTCGAGGAACGATTGAAGCTGATCGATGTCGATCAATTCTCAGGCAAGCACGACGAATGGCTCGGGTTCATGCTCGCATGCACGCATTCGAGCACAGTTGACGACGGCAAAGCAGCGTTCATCGATTGGACGACCGGAAGCGGCGAAGGCGAATACGCCTCTGACGTCGACGCGATCGAGGCGAGATGGGATTACAATTATAGCAATCACCGCAACAAGGGCGGCAGGGCTTACACGGTTGGCACGTTCAATAAATACCTAACCGACGCTGGCCATGCCGAGCTGGTGTTGTACGGCAACGAAACCAGCGCCGCTGACGATTTTGCGCAAGATGACTTCGATCCCAGCACGATCAGGACGGTGGGTGATCCCGAGACGATCGCGATGCAGGCAGCCCAGCGTGCCAAGGCGAGGGTCGACAGAGCCAATGGAATCAGACCGCGCAAGCCCCGCCGCATTGATGGGAGTAGGCGCAACGCACTCAAGCGTGCCGCTGCAATGGCAACGCCGTACCGGAGTAAGTAAAATGAATGAGAGAGTTTCAGAGGCCGATTTGGATTTTTTGGGGCCAGAACCCATCGGCATCGTGTCGCCAGCGGAGCGCCGGCATCCTTTCAAGGAATACACCTACGAGGAGCTGACGAACGCGCCAAAGAAAGTCTACCTCTGCGGCGATGACGATCGTCCGGTGCTGTTGTCTGAGGCCCTGTGGCAAACCATGGGACTTTTGAAAAGTGCCAAGACTTTCTTCTGTATGGAGCTGGGATTCTGCATCGCCTTCGGCCTGGAATTTCACGGACTCCCGACCAAAGAGGGCAACGTCGCCTACATCATCGCCGAGGGCGGGATCGGTCGCAATTACCAGCGTGTGCTGGCACTTTGCGCAAAGTACGAAGACCAATTGCGGAATAAGTTCCGGATTCGCAAGGGCGGCGACTACGTCGCCGCTGCCATGAACTCAGGGAAGTTCAACCTGATCGACAGCCCGGTGGATCTGGCGAGTCCGGATCCGAAGAAGGGTCTTGGCGTCGATGTCTTGCTCGACCAGCTTGCGCATAGGCCCTACGCTGCGATCTTCCTCGACACCTGGGCGCGGATGTTGTGGGCGAGCGGCGGCCATGACAGCGATCAGAACACGGTCGGGCCGGCCGTCCAAGGATGCGATCGCATCCGCAAGGCGCTCGGCTGTACAGTTGTCATGGTCGCCCATGTCGGCGTCGCGAAGGACGCTCAAGGCCGTGCCAAGGGGCTGAGCGATCCGGCTGGTGCAATTGACGGCGCGACGCACTGTAGCAAGGTCGGCGACGGTCCACTCGCCCGGTTCCAGTTCCGGGCGACCTACCAGCGGCACGCGGTGGACGGGTTCACCATCCAGGCGCAATTGCGCGAATTCGGGGCCGAACGTCGCGCTGATGTCCGACAACGTGCCCAAGCTGGTGAAGCTCAACAAGCAAGACAGCAAGATGTTCGACGTCCTGAGGGGATTGGAAGCAGGAGCGTCGCTCGCCGAGTGGCAGGCGGCTGTAGAGGCCGCAAATATCACTGGCAGGGATGGCAATCCCCTCAAGGCTGACGCCCTCCGCAAGGCATTCAAGCGCGCGACAGAGAGATTGATGACGGCCGACGCCATCGAAGTCGACGGCGAGATGGTGACGGTCAGGAGCGGTCCAGGTGGCGACGATATGGTTTTCGGCACCGCTGAGGAAGACTTTATGGAGGAGGACGAGTAGGGCCGCCAAGCGCTCCATAGACCATCCGTATGGGACAAGATCGGGGTGCCGGACAGTCGTCTGCCCTATAGGGGCAGACGACGACTGTCCGCCGAGCACCAATGGCATTCGTCCGAAACTGTCCGGCATTGTCCGAATTCTTTAGGGACTTGATTTGGTGCTGTTTTCATCGACCTGGGAGCGTCCGGAATTTTGTCCGGATCGACCAGTGCTGGACAAAGGAGCTTGTCCGAAGGGGGCTTCGGACAACGTGACTATGTCCGCACCTGAGGCCGGTAATTTGGGTCTAGTCGCCAACCGGGCCCATTAACCTCAGTTCTTTCACACTATCGCGCGCGCGGGATTCCTAGATCTTGTTCCGTTTACCTAGATTTAGTTAAATCCACCGCTGGACTTTCTGCTCCAGTGACGGATCAGCTGCTGGAGTATTTCGCTATTCGTGACGGCTCTGCACTACGCGCCCTTACTTCGCGAGAAGTCGAGATATCCTAGATTTAGATTTATAAGAATCCACCTGCCGCGCGCGGGATTTACCTAAATCTTGTTCCATTTACCTAGATTTAGTTAAATCCACAGCTGGACCTTTTGCTCCAGTGACAGATCAGCGCTGGAGCAAACAATGGGAGGGTGCCCGGTGGCTCCGCCTTGGTACGTTAGCTGCGCGACTCCAAAGAAGAACACGAATTTCGAGTTTGCCTCTTCGAAATGTTCTCAGCCAAATCCGCAGGTACAAACCCTACGTGATCGCGACAGCCGTAGACTTGGTCATTGGTGTCAGGCGATACGCAGACTACCGGAATGTAGTGGCGATCGCTCGCTCGTTCACGGCCCGACGCTATTAGGCGTCCGGTCTCCAAAAGCCAAGCTTAACACACCTAGCACAGCGCCCGAACTCGTCGAGCACCATACGGGTCGTTCCCGCGTGCATGGCATTGTGCCTAAAGAACCGGCCGATCGGATTGAGCGTGCGATCCTGGTCGTCGATACAAACATCCTCAATCTCGATCCGGTCCTGATCCTCCATCCGATCTTTGGTCATGGTCTAACCTCCCCTTGCTCTATTGATCGGCGAATTTCGCCGTGCGTCGTCTCGGCGATCCGGCGGTGACGCCAATGCAGATCATACTCATGGTCTAACCGTCTAACCGGTGGGGTCACGACTCACGACGTACTTGCGAGGTTCCGCCGCGAACGTCGGGTCACCATTGACAAACACCGAAGGAAACCATTGCACGCGACGTTGCCGCCTACCGATGCCATGTAAGACCGTGTGGAGATGGCCGCGCCGAATATGTGGCCGCCGGGAAGCTCCATCCTGAGCTGGATAGTCCGGATCGGCCTCTATATCGGCGAACTTGGGTGCTTCCACCCTCGTTGAGGACAAATAGATCGCGCCGAGCGGCCCCCGGAATTCCGGTTTGCATTGCTTGTGCTTGTTTTTGACGCGCTTGTTTTCCGTCGTTTGCTTGACGACGTTGCGCGTCGCAAGCGCGAGCACGAGCGTCGTAAGGGCCTCGAGACATATCGTGCTTAATTCCGCCTCGGTAGGCATTGCGCCCTTACCGGCCACGTCGCCAATGGTGAGAATTCTGCGATTTCCCAGTCAGAGACTTCATTTCTATTCGCTCACCCATCTTCTCGGCCAACACAAGGCTCGCGTCCTTTGGATGAATCGAAAGTGTGCCCGACGCGCAGAAAGTGAGAAGAACCTTTTGGCTGGATTTGGGCTTTAGATCAGGAAGGTAGAAGCGCAACGCGATCTGCTCAAACGGCAAATGTAGCAGCCCAGCGGTCGCCAAATCTCCGAGCATTTGCTTGCGATCATCGCCGCCAATTGAATTGCAGATGCTAGGTGACAACTCGAACAGATGGATCTGGGACGGAAAAGTCGGTTTACCGAATTCTAGCACTCCGCGCTCGGCCTTACCGGTGCGAATGATCCGGTCAAGCACATCACGGCCCCCGCTCAAATGGCCATTCTCGAATGAGACGGTGGGTAGGGCCGGCACGAGCGGCGGACCGCCGGGCAAACCGGGCAGGATGAGATTTTGAGCGATCGGCTTGCTGCTCGAACTTGGTCTGGAGGATTGCACTGCCGTGTCCGCTGCTGGGAGGTCGTGACCATTCTTTCGGTGCCGCGTAAGGGTCTCGCGGGCGTTCGCAAAATCGACCGTGAGGCTCTCGTCTTGTGGGCTGATTTTCCGAAATCCCAACTTTTGGTCCAACAAGATCACGCGGAGACCGGTGGATTGCGCCGCGACACCCAGGCGCAACGAGTAGGGGCTGATTCCGGCTGTCTCGGCGTTTCCGACCTTCGGTAAGCGGCTCAGACACCCGTCATTGTCTAGTTTTCGGATCTTCAAATCGACGGCGCGCCAGTCTGGCGGAGCGGTCGTCCACCACTCTTGGACTGGGGTTCCAAAATCCCAATTGATCGCCATATCAATCAACGTGCTGACGACGGCACGAGCTTTAGGATTGGCGAGGATGAACATCCATCCGTCGTCATCGGTGTCAATAAAGATATCACACGCCTCAAAAAGAGTTGCGTGCTTATCTACGGTCAGCTGCGTGTCCATCTGCAATTCCTTCTTCCATTGTTTACGGATGCCCAATGGCGTCCGTCGCGTGCTCTGGATGACCACCTTGCCGGAAGAGAGAATCGGCAGACTTGGTACGAAGCTTGAAATCCTGGCTTCGCTTCTTCTCAAAACAGCCGGAGGGCTGTTTTCACGCTGTCGAAAACATATGGCCTACACGACGTAAAACCAGAGCGACGCGGATCGCATTTGCTCTTTGGTTAACGAGGGGCAACCTTGAGATCGCTTCTTGAGTTGATTGTCGGCGAGCTTTCCAGCCGAGCCATTTGCGGCAATTTTTGAACCGACTTTCAAAGCTGTTGTTGCGCTCGGCAGCGGAACCCATTCGAGGGGTTGCCGCCATGCCCCATTAACGCAAAAAGCTAACCCTAATTGACGAGACGCGCGCCCACCGCATGAACTCGTCGAGACCCGCGTTAACCTGGCACTGTTGCCCTCACGCGCGCGCGAGGATCATCAAAGTTCTTCGTCGCAGACTTATTTCTAAACCTAAATACCGTTGTCATGCGAGTTGCGACCCTAATGCCGGCATGTGCTCGAACTGCACTTGCGGGTTTCTCTAAATCTGAATTCCGTTTTATTTTTCGGCGTTCTGTTTTAGGAAAGCGACGGCTGCGTTAACCCTCTACGCGCGCGATGAGTTTTTCTAAATCCTTAGCCGCGGGTATTTCTAACCTCAAATTCCCTTGCCATACGAGCCGCTGCCCTAATGCCGGTATGTGCCTCAAGCTGCACTCGCTCGTCCTCTTCTAAACCGAACGCCGAAAAATAAAACGGAATTCAGATTTAGAAATCCGCTCGCTGTTGCTCCTGCGACACTCATTAGGCATGCCGTCCGATCACGTTGCAACACTCTTGAAGCCGACGCCAAGATGTGCAGATATGGGCTTGCGTAAAAGCTGAAGCACCAAAGACGGTGACTTCTACCAACCTACCTTATGGCCCTCATCCCTTTTCACGGGGTCACGGACTGATCACACCGGCGCAAATGCGGTGTGTGCGAGATGGCAAGGTGTAGACGCGGGCAATTCGTCGTCAAAAATCTTCCCCTCACCGGGTCTTTACCGGGGGGCAAGTGAAAGGTGTAAGTCATGAAAACTCTCCTCAAGCCCAAATCGCTCGCTGCCCTCTATCGCGAACGCGCCAGTGCGCTCGAACGCGTTGTCGCGCTTTGGGAACAAGGTGGAGGCGAGGACTCTGACGAATTGAACAAAGCCCTCGATGTTCTTGCCATCGCCCACACGGCTGCGACGTTCGAGTGGGCTAGCGGCTCTCTCTCGTGAATGATAAATCTCGGCGGCAGCCGCGTCGTGCTCCGCGGCTGCCGCCATCGCAACAATTCAGTCCTGAGCGATTGCATTCCCACGACCGCTTGCTGAATCCGAGGCAGGTACGGTGCGGGTCGCAGAAATGCATGACCCCAGTATCCGGACGCGCTGCGTTAGATAAACGTCAAAGGTATGAGCAATGCGAGCGACCGTATCTAAGAAGCAACGAAAGCCACGCAAGCGTCAACCCGTCAACAGATGTTGCGGTCCCGAGTGGGGGCGTTTCATCATGCGCTCCGTTCAGGCGGATGAAGCCGAGCGACGACGGGCTGCAGCGCGCGTCAACGCAACCGGTGACACTCTTCATTGAAATTTTGACAGGCCTGCTTGCCGTTCTCCCGATCTCAATCGATAGGGACGCAATTAACGTTATTTCTTTAACTTAGCTTTTTACCATGCGAGCCACACATGGCCAGTCAATAGCTAAACTTGTCTGCACGTCTTGCGTGCGGGGGGCGACAAGACTGAGTTATCCGACGAGGTGGTCCCGCGACAATATTTTTCCCGAGGGCGTTTCCAGATTGGTTGCCACTAGATGTAGACGGGTTGGTTAAGGCGTCATGTGGCACGTTTCTTGGGGGTCGCGCAAAAGATTCCATATTCTGATGTTATGCGAATCAAAATCCCGTTTTGACTCACGTCTCTCGCCGCAGCTCCAAAACTTGCTGAGATACTGGTTAAGATCAGGTCGATATCGTTGCTGCTGACCCTCGCGTGTAGGTCCGGCAGTCGGTAGTATCAGATGAGTTACGGGGTCATCCCGCAAGAGAAGGGTCTCTCGCAAAAAGATGATGTGCCCTAGCTTCTGCGCTCACTCCCAAATTTGAGAAATGGATTCCAAAAAAAAAATAAAAAAAGGTCAGGGAAAAAGTTGTTGGCTCTCTCGTGACACATGAAATGGAGTTAGTCGTTTACTGATAGAATTTCACAAAGACGCTTATCAGTTCGTGAGTGACCGGTATTGGTGCGCAAAGCGGCCATTCATACGCGAACAGAGAGCCGGTCGCGGAAATTTGGACAGGACGATAAGTGGAATTTCTGCCTGACAACGGCGATAGTCGCCGTGAACAGGAGAAACCATGAGCAGACGACCCCGGCGGAACCACTCAGCGGCCTTCAAGGCGAAGGTGGCTCTGGCCGCCGTCAAGGGCGACCGAACCATCGCCCAACTGGCGGAGCATTTCGACGTCCATCCCAACCAGATCACGGCCTGGAAATCGCAGCTTGAGGCAAGCGCTTCCGAGATTTTCGGACCGGGAGGCGGGACGCCGGCCACGCCAGCGGTCGATGTGAAGTCGCTGCACGCCAAGATCGGAGAGCTGACGCTGGAGAACGAGTTTTTAGAAGGCGCGCTCACCAAGGCGGGATGGCTGAGCGCAAAGCGATGATCGATCGTGAACACGATCTACCGATCACCAAGCAGGCAGAGATTTTGAAGGTCAGCCGCGGCAGCGTGTACTATCTGCCGCGTCCAGTCTCTTCAGCCGACCTCGAGATCATGCAGCGTCTCGATCGGCTGCACCTGGAGTATCCCTTCGCCGGTTCGCGTATGTTGCGAGGCCTGCTGGCTTTGCAGGGGTGCAAGATCGGCCGCCGGCATGTGAAGACGCTCATGCGGCGGATGGGGATAGAGGCGCTCTATCGCCGTCCGCGCACCACCAAGCCCGAGCCCGGTCACAAGATCTATCCGTATCTGCTGCGCGGCATCGAGATCACGCGGCCGAACCAGGTCTGGGCCATGGACGTCACGTACATTCCGATGGCGCACGGCTTCGTCTATCTCGCCGTGGTGCTGGACTGGGCGACACGTCGTGTTCTGTCGTGGCGGCTGTCGATCACGATGGAGGCGGCCTTCTGCGTCGAGACGTTGGAGGATGCTCTCGCTCGTCATGGCAGGCCGGAAATCTTCAACACCGACCAGGGTTCGCAGTTCACGGGCGTGGCGTTCACCAGTCTGCTTGCCAGCCACGGCATCGCCATCAGCATGGATGGCAAAGGGGCCTGGCGGGACAACGTGTTCGTTGAGCGGCTGTGGCGTAGCGTCAAATACGAGGAGGTCTATCTACGAGCCTATGAAAGCGTCAGCGAGGCCCGTAGCTCGATCGGCCGATATCTCGACTTCTACAATCGCCGTCGCCCACATTCGAGCCTTGACGACCGCACCCCGGATCAAGCCTGCTTCGATCTTCCTCCGCTCCGCGCGGCGGCCTAACCCCGGCAGAGGTTCCACTTATCGACGCGGAATTTTTGTTCAGACAACCGGGACCAGTTCACAGCATCCCGTGACCGATAGGAAATAAGTGGAGAGTCTGTCAGTTTGGAATCAGGCTCGGGAAGGGGCGCTTTGCCGTTCACAGTGGGAGGCCGCGACATCAATCGGTTGCGTGTGCTAATATCGGGGCGCTCGTCGTAGCGCTTTCATCTCGTCCAACTCGAACGCCGCCGTAGCGTCGGTGACCAATGTGACGTCATTCCGAACCGTCAGCGGCAGCGTCGCAAAATATTGCGCTATATCGATCGCCGATCAATGCGTTCTTGAAAGACCTAGAGGAGATGACATAGCCTACCCGACGGCTCTCGCCCGCCTTGTTCCTCGAGCTGCATGGTTGTGGCTCTTGAGAAATTGTGCAACTGCACGCTGGCTGGTGCGCTCGCTCGTGATCAGCCCGATTTGAAGCCAGCCGGTGCCAGTTCGCTGCAACGGGAGGGACGAAAAGATGGGTCCACCGGTCTCTGATTTCATCGCGACGGAAGCGCGCTTTGGCGCCCAGAACTATGAGCCGCTCGGCGTCATTCTGTCGCGCGGCGAAGGCGTCTGGGTATGGGATACGCAAGGGAATCGTTATCTCGACTGCCTCTCGGCCTATTCGGCAGTGAACCAGGGCCACTGCCATCCGAAGATCCTGGCCGCTATGGTGGAACAGGCGGGTAAGCTGACACTAACTTCCCGGGCCTTCCACAACGACCAACTGGCCTCCTTCTACGAGCAGATCGCGGAGCTTACCGGATCCCACAAGGTGCTGCCGATGAACAGCGGTGCCGAGGCGGTGGAGAGCGCGATCAAATCCGTGCGTAAGTGGGGTTACGAGGTCAAAGGCGTGCCAGATGGGCAAGCCGAGATCATCGTCTGCGCCGACAACTTCCACGGCCGGACTCTCGGCATCATCGGCTTTAGCACCGACCCGGCGGCACGCGAGCATTTCGGGCCGTTCGCGCCGGGCTTCAAGATCATCCCCTTCGGCGACGCAGCGGCGTTGAAGAGAGCGATCACGCCGAACACCGTCGCCTTCCTAGTCGAGCCAATCCAGGGGGAAGCCGGCGTCATCATCCCGCCGCCCGGGTTTCTTACTGACGTACGCGAGCTCTGCACCGCGCTTAACGTGATGTTGATCCTCGACGAGATCCAGACAGGGCTCGGCCGCACCGGAAAGCTGCTCGCGGAGCAACACGATGGCATCGAGGCCGATGTAACGCTGCTCGGCAAAGCATTGTCCGGCGGCTTCTATCCAGTGTCGGCGGTCCTTTCGAACAACGCGGTGCTTGGCACCTTGAAACCTGGCCAGCACGGTTCGACCTTTGGCGGCAACCCACTCGCCTGTGCGGTGGCACGGGCAGCCCTGCGCGTGCTTGTTGAGGAAGGGATGATCGAGAACGCGGCCGTGCAGGGCGCGCGCTTCCTCGATGGTCTAAGGAGCATCCGCTCCAATACGATCCGTGAGGTGCGGGGGCGTGGGCTGATGCTGGCGGTCGAACTTCACCCGGAAGCAGGCGATGCGCGTCGCTACTGTGAGGCGCTTCAGGGCAGGGGGATCCTTGCCAAGGATACCCATAAACACACGATCCGCATCGGCCCGCCACTTGTGATCACCAGCGATCAGGTCGACTGGGCACTGGAGGGGATCGGAGCCACTTTGAAGCACGATTTCTCGTGATGGCAATGCTCGGCAATTGAGCCGGGGATAGTTGGCTTGTGTGTACCAAAAATCATCTTGATCGCGCATGAAAGGCGGCTTTTGGCGGACTGTGAAGATGCCACCGAGCGAGTTAGGCTACCCGCCGACAAGAAAACAAGGCTTGCGCGTCGGTGTGTTGACGCCTGGCGAAAGCTTACCTGTCTCATCCACCCTAAACGTACGCGTAAGCTGCGCCCCCAGGAATCCGGCAAAAGGGTGATCTTCCGGGCGTCGTCACAACCCTCCTACCGTAGTATCGCTCGTTTGTATCGAGTCTTTCAGCGTCGTGGATGTGAAGACGACGCGGCGGCAGCGCGAGGTCGGTCCGTCGCAATCAGATTGAAGCCTAACCTGGAAAGTCCTGGCGCGGCGCGGTTCTCACCATGGCTGACCTTTTGCCAAGGACTGCAACGCGCAGCAAGAGGCACGATCACCCCACGCTGCGATTGCTGTCGTTCTGCACGACGGCGTTCCTCCGTGACCTGGGCGCGTAGCACGCACAAATCTTCGGCGCCGTATTTTTCGACCGGCATCCTTTTGCCCGTTTGTCGCGGTCCTTTTTTCTAAACTCCCGCTCGCAGCACTCGAACTTAGCTCCTCGTTCACGGCTTGGATGAAGCGAGTAATCCGCATCTGAATTGGAGCGAGCCTACCAGCTTTCAACAATTGTATTGGTTGACCGCAATGTCAGACGAAATCGAAATTGAGTGCGACGCATGCAGCGGCACCGGTTTCCTAAGTGATGCAGCCGGTCCAACCCAGCAAGAAAATCCATCCCGCACCTCGCAAGAAGTGTGGGGGCAAGGGGCGAATAAAGAAAGCCGCCAAATGAGGCGGTAGGCAAACCAAGCTCTTTAATAGTTGGTGGGGAAAATCCCTCTGCGGAGGATCCCCCAGACGCCGATACTGCTGGTTCTCTCTTTCCTTACTGCCCGATCCGGGCTGGGCTAGGTTGTAAGCAGTTCGCCATAAACGGCTACGGTTACAGAATGAACCGAGCCGAGCACGAATGACCATCTTGGCACTTTTGCGAAGTAACGACTGACGCCGAGTGTGTCCGGTTACCGGAGTATACCCAATATGGCCGGCCACGGTCAGAATGCCGCGATTGACCGGGAGCGGAAATTGAGCCGCATACTGGCGTTGTCGCCAAAAGCGGGGAATGGAGCTTCGGTCACGAGCTTGATTCAAATCAAGCGAGATCAAGGCTCGAGCAACTAACCGCGAGTCCAGTTGCAGCCCTCAAGGAGTCCGATCAGAGTGGGTGCGTTTTTTAGATGGTTTCCGATCGTATCGGTAATCTTGCTTGCTGGCAGCGGCTGTACCAAAGCGCCGCCCGATCCATCTGGCCGCGACGCCTTCGAGTCGCGCGCGACCGCACAGCAGCAGGGTCACGTGACCGTACGCGCGGCGGTGCTCGGCGATGAAGAGAGCAGCCGTTTCTTTGGCGTTTCACTGGCTGACAGAGGCATGCAAGCCGTGTGGCTTAGTGTCAAGAACGATAGCGATGGGATGCTATCCTACCTGCCAGCTACAACCGATGCGGACTATTACACGCCGCCGGAGGCGTCACGAATATTTCGAGCGTGGTGGTCTGGCGAAGCCGATAGAGAGAGGGAATTGTTGTTCGCACGGGAAGCCATGCCTGACGTGATTGCCCCCGGCCAGAATGCCTCGGGATTTGTTCTAACGCATCGTGAGGGTGGCGTGAAGTTTGTTCGTGCTGGATTTGTCGGTCTTGGTCAGCGGTTCGAGTTTCGTTTCGTGATACAGCTGAGCAGCAAACTTTATGCTGCGCAGAATGTCGATTTCAACGCGCTGCCTTCTGCCGGCGAGAATGTCGATCTCGCGGGCCTGCGCGCCAAGCTGGAGGCACTGCCTTGCTGTACGTCTAACAAAGAGGGTAACAGGTCGGGTGATCCGCTAAACCTCGTGATCGTCGGCAACGGCGCGGACGCAATCTTCCCGTTCATCGAACGAGGATGGCGGCTCGATGAGCCGCTCGATATTCACAGCGTTCTGAGAACGATCAGCGCATTTATTTTCGGAACGGAGTACACGACCTCGCCGGTTAGCCCGCTTTACGTTTTTGGGCGAGCACAAGACATTGCCTTGCAAAAGGCTCGCAACAACATTAGCCTGCGCAATCATTTGCGTGTATGGCGCGCGCCATTCACCGTCGAGGCACAAGGTGTCTGGGTGGGGCAGATCAGTCGCGACATTGGAACGAAGCTGACAACGCAAAGCTGGTCCTTCACCACGCACCGGATCAGCCCCGAGGTAGATCAAGATCGTTATTATCTTCTACAGGATCTCTTGTTGACCGGTGAAGCTTACTGGTTCGGGTTCGCGCGCGGCGTGGGTTTATCAAGCCCAACCAATCCCCGCACAAACCTGGGATATGATCCCTACGTGACGGATGGCCTGCGAGTCGTCGTTTT
>CAWJYQ010000038.1:0-124844 GCA_963847045.1 uncultured Alphaproteobacteria bacterium
GTGCTCGCTTCCACCGCCAACCTCCTGCACACCAACGGCTTCAAGATGGGAGCGCCCTGCAGCGAAGGCAGCGCCAATTTCGAGGCGATGCGCGAATGGAATCACGCGGTGATCTATCGCAAGACCATCGGCTATTTCGCGGATCAGCTGGTCGGGCGGTGAGGTGCCATACCTGAGGTCGTCATTCCGGGATGCGTGCGAAGCACGCAGGCCCGGAATCCATAACCACGATCGGGAGTATGGATTTCGGGCTCGCGCTTCGCGCGCCCCGGAATGACGATGCCTAAATAGGCCCTCGTCATTTCTTGTTCGCCATCTTCTCGATCCGCCGCGCCAGCGGCGCCCAGTAGGTCGTGGGCCGCAAGCGCTGCAGGATATCCATGAAGCGGGCGTCGCTGCCGATCAGGATCCGCAGCTCGTTGTTCTCGATGCCCCTGATGATCCGGCACGCTGCCGCCGCCGGCGACTTCTTCGCCACCTTGTCGAACCGCTCGATCGCATCCGCGCGGCGGGCATTGTCCGCAATCGCGCTGCCGCTGCGGGAATTGCGCGCGATATCGGTGGCGACGCCGCCCGGATGCACCACCGAGAGCCGCACCGGGCTGTTTGCCATCTGCAGCTCGTGCCGCAGGCTTTCCGAAAAGCCGCGCACCGCGAATTTCGAGGCGCAATAGGCGGTTTGTCCCGGTGGCGCAATGATGCCGAAGATCGAGGAGAGGTTGACGATGTGCGCCTCCGGCCTGGTCGAAAGATGCGGCAGGAACGCGCGGGTGGAATGCACCGTGCCCCAGAAATTGATGTTCATCACCCAGTCCATCTGCGACTGGTCGATCTCGCTGAACTGGCCGAGCAGCGCCACGCCGGCATTGTTGATGACGATGCCGAGCGAGGTATGCGCCGCGATCGCGGCTTCAGCGAAGCGTGCGATCTCGGCCGGCTCGCCGACATCGACACGGTGCACCGTCACCTTCCGCCGGTTGCCGATTTCGGCCGCGACCGCAGCCAGTCCCGCCTCGTCGCGGTCGGCGAGCGCGAGCGCGCGTCCGATGCCACTGGCGGCCCCCGTCACGACGGCGGCAGTTCCGCGGATCGCGGTCATATCCTCCCCTTGTCCTGCCCTTGGCTAAAATTTGTGCAGCGGGACGCTGCTACACCAATTCGCCTTCCGGAACCATGCGGCATCGTCGCTTTTGACCCCCGTAGTATTTCGGGGGGGCGCGCTCGACATCCTGCACGAGGCGAAATTGGCGCAGGCGCGATCCGCGTCGCACTAGGTCAGCGTTTCCTTGGTTCGAATCATATCAGGCGGCGTCGGCGAGTTTGTATGACCAAGTGTGGATGACGGGGTGGCGATTTACGTCGTCGATGCCGGCCATAATGCGCTCTTTGAGTTCGTGTTTTGAGGTGACCCGGATGTGGCGCAGGACCGACCGCGCGAATTTGGAGAAGAAGCCCTCGATGAGATTGAGCCACGAACCATGCTTGGGCGTGAAGGTAAACTCGAAGCGTCCAGGCGGTCGAGCGTCGAGCCAGGCTCTTGTTTCTCTCGATATGTGCGCGGAATGATTATCGAGGATCAGCTTGATCGCGGTGCTGGCCGGATAAGCGGCGTCGAGACACTTGAGGAATTCGATGAACTCCCGGCTGCGGTGGCGGTCTCTGACGAGCGCATGGACCTTCCCGGTAAGCAGGTCGATTCCGGCCAACAGGCTCAGCGTGCCATGACGTTTGTACTCGTAATCCCGCGCGAAGGTCGCGTGGACGCCGGGCTTGGGCGGCAAATCGGGTGCTGTCGTTGCGATGGCCTGGATTCCCGGCTTTTCGTCGTAGGAAACGATCGCCACTCGCTTGATGGCTTTGCGCGACTTGGCGGCGGCTCTCTTCAGAAGCTGGACCTCGCGATAAACGCACAGAACCTCGGCCATCTTCTGCTCGAACTCGGCATCGCGACGTTCCAGATAGTAGCGCACCTTGTGCGGCTTGATTTCCTCCTGGCCGAGGATCTTGCACACCGTGCCTTGAACCAGCCTGGCGAGACATTGGTGCCCGGCCGTCGGGCCGTGCTCGCGTGCGTGACGGGCCAAAAGCCGCGTCGTCCACAACTCATGCGGATAGCCGTGCTCCTTGGCCTTGTCGCACGCCAGCGACACCAACCAGGCTTTGGCCTCCGGCGTGATGACCGGTTCTTTGCCCGGCCGTGGCCGATCCTCGATCGCCGCCAGCGGCCCATAGCCCAGCGCCCGCTCCACGCAGCGCTGAACCGTTTGATGGTGAACCCCAACTCTTTGCCCCACCGCACAGAACGAAGGATTCTCGCGATAGGCCAGCAGCATCTGCGCCCGCGATACCCGGCTCGCCGGCTCGGTTCGCGACCGCGAAAGAGCCGTCAATCTTTCAATCTCTTCGCAGGTCATTGCCAATTCGATTACTCGCCGCCATCCTGCCATGATGCCGCTCCTCGTTTCGCCAACCGCAAAACAAGGAATCCGCCATCAACCCATTGGTTCCTTGATGCAGGTTTCATGGAATTGATCGTCTAGCCACACCTGAGAGGCCGGCTGCTATCGCGCGTTCGGCGTGCGTGATACGGTCGGTCGATGTCGTGGTCGTTCCTCATCACCTCGCTGATCGTCGTCGTCTCGCCGGGCACCGGCGTGCTCTACACACTCGCGACCGCGCTGACGAAGGGCTCGCGCGCCAGCATCGCCGCCGCCTTCGGCTGCACGCTCGGGATATTGCCGGCGATGTGCGCCGCCATGCTTGGGCTCGCCGCCGTGCTGCACACCAGCGCGCTGGCCTTCGCAACGCTGAAATGGCTGGGCGTGCTCTATCTCGGCTACATGGCCTGGCAGGCGCTGCGCGAAGAGGGCGCGCTGTCGGTCGAGACGCGGCTCGACGCAAAATCGAGCCGGCGGGTGATCGTGACCGGCTTCCTGATCAACATCCTTAACCCGAAATTGTCGATCTTCTTCCTGGCCTTCCTGCCGCAGTTCATCGCCGCCGACGAAGCCTATCCGCTCGCGCGCATGCTGGAACTTTCCGCCGCCTTCATGGCGATGACGTTTTTGGTGTTCGTGCTGTACGGCCTGTTCGCCGGTGCCGTGCGCGACCGTGTCGTGAGCCGGCCTCGCGTCATGACCTGGCTCCGCCGTGCCTTCGCCGGCGGCTTTGCGCTGCTCGGGGCGAAGCTCGCGTTCGCGGAACGCTAGGAATTAAAAAGGCGGGCCAAGCCCGCCGTTTTAAAATCCGGAGAGGACCGGTTGCCCGGGTGGAGCTGAGCACCCCACCCGGGCTCGAAGAGTTACTTCTTCTTCGACTTCTTGGCCTTCTTCGCCTTTTTCGCCTTCTTCGCTTTCTTAGCCATAGTATCCTCTCAGGGTTTTAATGGATTGAAACGCGACACGAGAGGCATGCTCGGCGGAGGGCCAGCCTCGCAATATCCTCGAAGCTAAACTCAGCAAATTCGCGGCGCGCTGCCCCGCACTGTCACGCGCGCGTCATGGCGTTATCCACAGCTGAAATGCGTTTTGATGCGCTTTTCGCGAAAATTTTCCGCTTCGACGACTGCGCACGCCTCGCTCGCGCGCCTCGCGCGGCGCGATCCGGTGCATCACGCGACGGCTCAAGACGGCGTAGCGGTGCGGCCGCGCCGCGGCGAAGATGTGTCGAAAATCGGCAGTCGCGGGCCACTCGCGCGCGCGATCTTCATCAATTCAAAACCACGCCGTGGTTTCGCCCGGCGAGTTGAGATTCCGTTAAGCCGCCTGGCCCAAGCTGTCCGTAACAAAACGGGGATATGGTCGGGCAGGGGGACAGGACAATGGATGTGCTGCGGTCGCGATGCTGAGCGTTCCGACATTGTGGACGGTCTTCGTCATTAACTTTCTCGCGGTGGCCCTGATCTGGGCCTATGTCGCCTTTACCTATCCGAGGTTCGAGGCCGCGCGGTTCTGGGCGGCCTCGTCGGCCGTCGGCGCGCTCGGCGGCTCCATGGCGATGCTGGTCATGGTCTTCACCGGCACGCTGCTGCCGCTGCTTGCCGGCGGAATTGTGCTGATCTTCGCGGTCTGCCTCGCCGCCATGGGCATCGAACGATTTTACGAGCGCCCGGTGTCCTGGACGAAGACCGCGCTGATCACCGGCTTGACCGGCGCCGGCCTCATCTTCTTCATCGCCGGCTATGACAGCAGTGCGATGAGGGTCCTGGTCTATTCGACCGGCCAATCGGTGCCGCTGGCGCTGACCCTGAAACTCCTGTTCTCGAGCCCCGACGGCCGCGCCAACCCGGGCGCCCGGCTGGCCGGCGGCATCGCCTGCCTGATCATCGCGCTTTATGCGGTCAGGGCCTTCGGCAACCTGCTCGGCCTCGATTTTTCCTTCATGCGCTCGTCGCTGCCGCAGGGCGCGCTGACCTTGGCGCTGATCTTCCTGTCGATGTCGCTCAATTTCGGTTTCCTGTTGATGGCGATCGACCGGCTGCGCAACGAGGTCGCCGATCTCGCGCTGCTGGATGATCTCACCGGCGTCGGCAACCGAAGGCAGCTGGTGCAGCGCCTCACCGAGGAATGCGCCCGCTCGGAGCGCAGCGGCGAGCCGTTTGCGCTTCTGGTGATCGATCTCGACGGCTTCAAGCAGATCAACGACACCCATGGTCATGCCGCGGGCGATGCCTGCCTGCAGCATTTCACGCTGATGGCGCAGACGCGGCTGCGGCCCGGCGACCTGCTGGCGCGCACCGGCGGCGACGAGTTCTGCATCGTGCTGCCGTCGTCGACGCTGCGCGAAGGCGCCATGATCGCGCGCCGCGTGCTGGATGTGTGTCGCGAGGATGCCGAGGGCTGTGTCGGCAACGACATCCCGATCGCGGTCTCGATCGGGGTCGCGCAATGGACCCGCGAGACCGGCGCGTTTCCGGACCGGCTGATCGCCGCCGCCGACCACGCGCTCTATGCCGCCAAGAAAGAGGGCAAGAACCGCTACGCGGCCTACAATCCCGCGCCGCCGCTCGCGCCCGAGCTCGAGGCGGATGCGTCGCTTGCGGAGCGCAAACGCGCCTGATCCATGCTACCAAGAAGCCCCACGGGGCCTTTCCGATTATGAAATTCCGTTTCCTCGCGATGGCCTTCTCCATCGCGCTTCTATTTCCAGCTTTCGCGCAAACCGACCTCAAGACGATCGCAAAATCGTCCGGCACGCCCGATATTCCCGGCCTGAAGATGGTCTGGCTCTCGCCCTGGGGCGATGTCGCAAAAGCCCATCCCTGGAAAAACATCATCGTGCACCAGACCGAGGGGCCGGCGGGCTCGGCGCGCGGCGGCGCCATGGAGCAAAACAAAAACCCGACGCGCCGCGGCGTCATGGTCTGGGTCGAGACCGACGGCACGGTCTACTGGGCGGTGGCGGACAACCTCGTCCCGACCCACACCGACGGCGCCGACCGCAACGACAACAAATACGTCGACAACAGCAGGACCTATCACCAGGTCAACAAGGACACCTCGATCGGCGTCGAGTTCGCCGGCAACTATCCCGACGTGACGCGCCCCGCCACGCAGGCGCAGATTGATGCCTGGAAGGTTCTCGTCAAAATCCTGCGCGCGCGCTACGACATCCCGCTCGACCGCGTCTATGCCCACAACTGGATCGACTACAAGGACAAGCGCTATTGCGAGGGCTGCGCGCTCGCGACGCTGGCGCGGGAGTGGGGGGAGTAGCCGCGTCCGGCTCGATTGACGCCACCTCCGCCTTCGAGCAATCTTGCGCGAGCGGCGCGGTGGGGTGCAACCCGAGGGCAGACACCATGGCTGAGTTCACCGTCAATGCTTCGCGCCACGACCCCTACAAGAATTTCAAATTCCGCGTCAAATGGGACGGCCAGTATGTGGCCGGCATCTCCAGGATCAGCGCGCTGCGCCGGAGCACGGAGGTGGTGGAGCATCGCGAAGGCGGCGATCCCTCGATGTGGCGCAAATCGCCCGGCCGCACGCAGTTTGACCCGATCACGCTCGAACGCGGCGTCACCCATGATCTCGCCTTCGAGCAATGGGCCAGCAAGGTCTGGATGTTCGGTGCGGGGCTGGGCGCGGAAGTGGCGCTGAAGGATTTCCGCAAGGACATCACCATCGACATGTTCAACGAGGCCGGCCAGTTGGTGCTGTCCTACAAGGTTTTTCGCTGCTGGGTTTCGGAGTATCAGGCGCTGCCGGAGCTCGACGCCAATGTCAATGCGGTGGCGATCCAGCACATCAAGCTCGAGCACGAGGGTTGGGAGCGCGACGTGTCGGTGGTCGAGCCGCCGGAACACGGTTGAATTGTTACAGGGGGCGCCTTTCTTCTCCCTCTCCCCGCTCTTGCGGGGAGAGGGCCGGGGTGAGGGCCGGGGTGAGGGGCTCTATCCGAGCAGATGGTGAGAGTTGGACTCGCGGAGAGCCCCCTCACCCGGCGCTTCGCGCCGACCTCTCCCCGCAAGAGCGGGGCGAGGTGGATTCTGAGGCCAAACAAAAAAGCCGGCGTCGCTGCCGGCTTTCCTGTTTCACTTCGCTTCGAGCCGTTCGCTTACAGCGCGGCCTCGAGTGCGGCCGCTTCCTGCTTGGCGATCGCGCCCTTGACCGCGGACTGCACCTTCTCGAAGGCGCGGACCTCGATCTGGCGGACGCGTTCGCGCGACACGCCGAACTCGGCAGCCAAGTCTTCCAGCGTCATCGGCTCATCGGCGAGGCGACGGGCCTCGAAGATGCGGCGTTCGCGCGGGTTGAGCACGCCCATGGCGCCATTCAAAGCGTCACGACGATGATCAAACTCCTCGCTCTCGGCCATCAGGGTTTCCTGGTTGGGCGAGTTGTCGACCAGCCAGTCCTGCCATTCGCCGGCTTCGCCGTCGTCGCGGATCGGCGCGTTGAGCGAGGCATCGCCGCCGAGCCGGCGGTTCATGTCGATCACGTCCTGAGCCGTCACGCCGAGGCGCTTGGCGATGACCTGCACCTGGTCGGGGCGCAGATCGCCCTCGTCCAGCGCGTTGATCTTGCTCTTGGCCTTGCGCAGGTTGAAGAACAGCTTCTTCTGGTTCGCGGTGGTGCCCATCTTCACGAGCGACCAGGAACGCAGGATGTACTCTTGAATTGACGCCTTGATCCACCACATGGCGTAGGTGGCAAGACGGAAGCCTTTTTCAGGCTCGAAACGCTTCACCGCCTGCATCAGGCCGACATTGCCTTCCGAGACGACCTCGGAGATCGGCAGGCCGTAGCCGCGATAGCCCATGGCGATCTTGGCCACGAGCCGGAGATGGCTGGTGACGAGTTTCTGCGCCGCGTCGCGATCGTCATGCTCGCGCCAACGCTTGGCGAGCATGTATTCCTCCTGCGGTTCCAGCATGGGGAACTTGCGGATCTCGGCGAGGTATCTTGAAAGGCCGGATTCTCCGTTGAGAATCGGCAAAGTAGCTGTACGGGCCATGTAGAGCGCCCTCCAGTGGTTCAGGCCCCCGATAGCGGCGGGCCCGGCAGTCGGCCGCTGTGTTAAAGCCGGCCGGCTTGCGATGTTCCGCGTCGATGTTTGACGCAAGTGCAATATACACCAACCGGTGCACTTTTTGGAAGTTACGGTCCCGTCACCTTCCCGTGTGGCTGGTATAACCAGCTGACATAGCAAAGCTTTTCCTAATCCCCTGCGTCATAGCGCCGCTTTCAAAGCCTGTTGAAGAAGAAACAATTCCCCTGGCAGCGGTGATTCCCAGTGTAGAACATCTCCGGTACGAGGGTGCTCCAATACCAATAAATAAGCGTGCAGCGCCTGACGCCCCAGGGCGGACAGCGCCGCCTGGCTCTGCGGCCCGAGCTGGCTCGCCTTGGTCTTGAAATGGGGCCCATAGACCGAATCGCCCAGCAGGGGATGGCCGATATGGGCGAGATGCACCCGGATCTGGTGGGTGCGGCCGGTCTCGAGCTGGCAGGCGAGCAGCGAGGCGACCGGCTTGCCGTCGTGACCGTTGAAGCTTTCCCTCACTTCATAATGGGTCACCGCCTCGCGGCCGCCCTCGCGCACCGCCATCTTCTCGCGCGCATGGGGATGGCGGTCGATCGGCGCATCGACCGTGCCGCGGGTCCGGTTCGGCAGCCCCCACGCAAACGCGAGGTAGCCGCGCCGCATTTCGCCGGTGCGGCCGTGGTCGGCGAATTGCGCTGTCAGTGACGCATGCGCGCGATCGTTCTTCGCTACCACCATCAGGCCGGACGTGTCCTTGTCGAGCCGGTGCACGATGCCGGGCCGCTTCACGCCGCCGATGCCGGAAAGGCTCGCGCCGCAATGGGCGATCAGCGCGTTGACCAGTGTGCCGGTGGCGTGGCCCGCGGCCGGGTGCACCACGAGGCCGGCCGGCTTGTCGATGACGATGATGTCGTCGTCCTCGTAAACGATATCGAGCGCGATGGTTTCGCCTTGCGGCACGGGATCGGCCGCCTCCGGCACGTCGATTATGATCGTATCGCCTGCTGCGACATGATAAGCGGGGTCGCGGACGGGGGCGGTTCCGGCAGTCGCTTTGTTGATTGAAACCTGGCCCGCAAGGATCAGCGCTTTCAGCCGCGAGCGCGACAGGTCTGGCACGCGCGCGGCCAGCACGCGGTCGAGCCGCGCGGATCCTTCGCCACCTTCCACCGTGACCCGAAGCTGTCCTGCGCCATCTGAAGACGAGCCTTGCATGAGCGAAACCGATTTCCCTGAGCCGACACCCGAGCAGGCCGCCCTGTTTGCGCGCGTCCGGCGGATGATGCTGATCGCAGCCGTGACCACGGCGGTCGCGATATCAGCCGTGCTGGTCGCCATCGGCTATCGCCTTTTCCGCTTCGAGGGAAGCGCCTCCGCCGCCGTCAACGACGTCACCGCGGTGCTGCCCAAGGGCGCCCGCATCTACGCGACGGCCGTGGCCGGTGACAGGCTGGTCCTGATGCTGGATATCGGCGGGACCACCGAAATCCGTACGTTCGACGCGCAGACGCTGAAACCGGCCGGGAGGCTGAAATTCACCAATGAGCCGTAGCGCGCCCGAGCAGGCCAAGCGCAGCGAGGCCGTTAGCGAACGGCGCAAAAAAACGCGGGTCTCGCGGACCGTCGTGGCACTTTGAGCCCCGATCTTGCCTTGCGCGAAGCGGCATCTCAAGCTATTTCACACCCCTCGCGCACTTTGCTCCCTTCGTCTAGCGGTTAGGACGCGGCCCTCTCAAGGCTGAAACAGGGGTTCGATTCCCCTAGGGAGCGCCAAATTGCCACCATTCAGAATAAAACTGAGAACTCGGGACTTGGATCGGCCGATTGTGATCGGCCCCCTTCTTGCGCGGCTATCCGGCGAAGCAAAATTGCGTCAAGCTGATATTGGATAAGTTGGCGCAAGCCAATCTTCACGATGACGCAAATGGACGCCAGAATTACCGAACTCGTGGTGCGGCTCACGGCGCTGGAACGCGAGCGCGCGGAGATCTTAGCCGAGATCGACACCCTGCGATCGGTGCGGAGTGGAGAGGCCGCGGCTATCAAAGCGGTCCCTTCGGCAAAAGCCGGCGATCCCATCGACCGGAATTCGACAATCGAAAACAAGATTGCTCTGTTTCGCCGGCTTTTCCGTGGCCGCTCAGATGTCTTCCCCAGTCCGTTGGGAGAATCGCACGACGGGGCGCAGCGGGTACGCACCCGCCTGTGCGAACGAATGGCAGCGTGGGATTTGCGAAAAACCAAAAGTCAAATGTTCGGCATGTCCAAATCAGGCATTCCAGGCCGTAGATGAAGTGTCGATCGAACGCCATCTACGCGGGACCGACACGAATGGCGCCCCGTTCGTTATGGGCGTCTATCCGATGCTTGCGGATAATACCTGTCCGTTCCTGGCCGCGGATTTCGACGAAGGCGAATGGCGAAGAGATGTCTTCGCTTTTAGGGAGACCTGCCAGCGCCACAAAATTCCTGTTGCCATTGAGCGGTCGCGATCCGGAAACGGTGCTCACGCTTGGATTTTTTTCGAGGAGCCGATACCGGCGGCGTCGGCGCGCCGTCTCGGGGCTTTCCTAATCACCGACACGATGGAACGGGTCCCCGATATCGGATTCGGATCCTACGATCGGTTTTTTCCGAGCCAGGATACAATGCCGGCGGGTGGGTTCGGTAATTTGATTGCCTTGCCGCTTCAGGGACTCGCGCGAAGCTCTGGTAACAGCGTGTTCATCGACGAGTTTTGTTCGCCATATTCGGATCAATGGGACTTCCTTTCAGCGATCGAACCTATCGCGCGATCGAGGGTGGATCATCTAGTCGAGGAAGCAAGTGCATCTGGAAAAATTCTCGGCGTACGTATTCCTCTTGTCGACGAAGACGAAGAGCCGTGGCTTGCCCCGCCATCGCGCCGACAGCCACCGCCAGCAATAAGCGGGCCACTGCCAAGTGCGATCACCATCGTGCAGGCTGACCAGATTTATATCCCGCGTCACGCGCTACCGCCGCCCTTGATCGCACGCCTTATTCGTCTCGCTGCGTTCCAGAACCCCGAATTTTACGCTGCACAAGCGATGCGCCGATCGACCCATGACAAGCCTCGGATCATCTCTTGCGCGGAGTTGACTAGCCATCACGTTGCTCTGCCTCGCGGGTGCTTCGACGCCGTCCGCGATCTCCTCGCGTCACTTGGAATTGCAGTAACGATCGAAGATTGCCGCACTACCGGTGCGCCGATCGCATTCGCATTCGCGGGGGCACTGCGCCCAAGCCAGGAGCAGGCGATTGCTGGCCCTGTTGCCGCACGATACCGGCGTGCTTGCGGCATCGACGGCGTTCGGCAAGACGGTCTTAGCCATCCGGATGATAGCCGAACGTGGATTGAATACGTTGATCCTCGTTCATCGCCGTCAACTGATGGATCAATGGATTGAGCGGCTCACAGCGTTCTCAAACCTGCCGCGCGATGCGATAGGCGTGATAGGCGGTGGTCGTCGCAAACCAATGGGTCAGGTTGATGTAGCACTGATCCAGAGCCTTGTTCGCAAAGGAGAGGTCAATGATATCGTCGGCAATTATGGGCATCTCGTAGTCGATGAATGCCACCATTTGTCGGCGGTGAGCTTTGAACTCGTCGCGCGCCGCAGCAAGGCGCGTTACATCCTGGGCCTGTCAGCAACGGTGACCCGAAAAGACGGGCATCACCCGATCATCGTTATGCAATGTGGCCCCATCCGCCATCGCGTAGATGCGCGATCCGAGGCCGCCAAGCGCCCATTCGATCACGTGGTGCGGATCAGGGATACCAGCTTCCAACTTCAAGCCGCATTGGACACCTCTTCTCTTTCCATCCAGGATGTTTTCAAGGAAATGGTCGATGATGAAGTGCGCAATGATCTGATTTTCGATGATGTCTTGCGTGCGCTGGAAGCTGGCCGCTCACCTGTCGTTATAACCGAACGTACCGCCCACTTGGAGACCATTGCAAAGCGTCTCGAGCGTTTCGCGAGGCATGTGATCGTATTGCGCGGTGGGCAAAGCGAGAAGCAGCGCCGCGACATCGCCGCGCGGCTCGCAGCAATTCCCCAGGCCGAGGAACGTGTCATAGTCGCGACCGGACGCTACCTCGGCGAGGGGTTCGATGATTCCCGCCTCGATACCCTTTTTCTTACCATGCCGATTGCATGGAAAGGCACACTTGCCCAGTATGCCGGCCGATTGCACCGTCTCAACGACGCCAAGCGCGAGGTGATCATATATGATTATGTCGACATGGGAGTGCCGGTTCTGGCCCGCATGGCTGCGAAACGCCGCATTGGCTATCAGTCAATTGGTTACAAGATATTGGGTGCGCGCGATTTGTTTTCCGGCCAGGTGATCACTTCGAATGTACTCGCTACGCGATAGTCAAGCGACCAAATAGTTAGAACAGTGCAGGCGGAATTACAAAGAGGCCGCCAAGCCGGATAATTCCTTTTCAGCCTGTCCGACGCCAAGGGCGCGGATTTTGTGAGTGGATATCGCCAGCTCTGAAAGGAACGAGACCAGCTTCCGGCTATCATTGCCAATGATTCGCGGAGGCGCCTTGATGAGCCGAACCCAGCCAAAATCCTCGCCGACGGATGAACATGCGAGACGGATTGCGCAGGCGATCGCCAAGGGTCGACCGCCCCCGTTCAATGATGCCTTCGATCGGTACTGCGAAAGCTCCCCGCGCGAGATCTTTGCCGCCTTCACGGGCGCGGCTCGCCACATGCCTCCTGCCGGCCAGGATGAACCGCTTGCGATCGGTTATCTGTTTCTGCTGCAGCGGCTGCTCGAGCATCTGCGTTATCGGACCGATCGAGGCTACGCGGACGCAGCCAAACTGATCGCGGATTTTCAGGCCGACGTCGTCGCGCAGGTCGAGGCCGGAAACGTCGATGGGCGCATGCTCGAATTCGTGGGAGGAGCCCTGCATCAGTCGAAAATCCCCGCATCGCCGGAGTTTGCCGCGGCGACGGCAAAGCAGCCCGTCGATCGGGACGATGACGGACCGCTTCCTGCCGACGTCCACGGCGCTCTCGCCGGCATCCTGGAAGCCTGCGACGGCGATCCGTTCATGACCGTCGGAGCGCTAACGGAAAGCGGTCATGCCATGCCGGAGGACGCCCGCGGCGCTCTGGCCGGCGCCTTGGCGCTTGCTGGCACCCCCGAAGCGCGCAGCGCCGCGGTTCTGTTCCTGCTCGATCCAAATTCGACGGTGCGCCGCGCGGTTGCCGGAGCGCTTGCGCAGGGCGCCGCCTCGCTGACGCCGACAGAGGTTCGGCGGCTGATCGCGATGCGCAACTGGCGACCCGAGAGCGAACGAGCCGAAGTCGACGCGATCATCCGCAAGGCGCGTGCGGCCGGGATCGATTGCGCGCCATGGGAGGCGGGCAGCGTCGAGGCAATCGTCGCTACTACCGTCGATGGCGCCGCAACGCAGGGATTCCTGCTGATATCCCCGGTCGGACGGAAAAAGCGGATCTCGTCGGTCCTGACCAAAGGCGGGATTGCGGATGCCTGGAGCGGCGAGCCGGAATCGCGCCGCCAGATCGAGATGAGCCTCGCTGCCGCGGGGATGGACGCCCCTACGCTTGCCGTATCCCGTTCCTATCTCGACCGCACCGTGGCGCACCAACTGGCGCTCAGCATCGAGAAACGTGAGGCGCCGCCGTTCGGCCTGCTCCAGGTCGCGGAAACGATCGGCGGTGCCGATTGGCAACCCGCGCGCATGGCCTTTGGTGAAACGCTCGCCGGGCTGATCGCCGAGGTCCCCAAGGCGATGTGTGAGCCCGCCACGCTCGCATCGGTGCTGCGGAAGAGCAACGAACTTGCCGAGCTGGATGCGGTCGCACAATCCTGGTTCGAGGACGACCCGCAGGTCGCTCAAGCGGTGGAGCGCGCCCACGGCCGTGATCGCGCCAAACTTGCTACCTATCTATTGCAGAGCGTCATTGCGCGACATCGTGATAGATGGGCCGACGTTGTTTTGCGCACGGCCCTATGGATGCGCGAGGCTCCACCGGAGGCCAACCTATGCTGGCGCGAGCTCGCGATCGTTGCAAAAGCACTCGTCGACGGACGGGATGTGACGGAGATCGGATTGATGCGCGATATCGCATTGCGGACGATCGCGGTCCTCAGGGACGCGGGGCGGATGTGAGAGAGCCGCGGGCGCGTTTTGCGCCGCCTATTCGCCGAGTTGGGGGACGTGGCAGGTGAGGTGGCGCTCCCAATAGAAGATTATATAGTAATTTCAATTACATATGAGTTCGCAGTTTTATTCTGAATGGCGCGCCATGCGGCTCCATTTCAGGCGCGCGCTGCAAGCTGACGCCGTCGCTTTTTGGCTGCGGTGCCCTCCGCCAACGAAATCGGCCTGCGCCACCTCGCCATAGGCTTGTTGCATAATTTGTATTTGTTGTTGGCCTTGCGCTGAAACAAGATCGCCTCTCCACGCCGTCCGATACTCCGGAGAACTCCATGGTCTCTCACCCCAATTCGCTCGCAGGCCGTGATGTCGCGACCGTCATCCATCCCTACACCAACCTCGAGCAGCACAAGACGGTCGGTCCGACCGTGATCGCGAGGGGTGAGGGCGTCTATGTCTACGACGACGGCGGCAAGCGATATCTGGAAGGGATGGCCGGCCTCTGGAGCACCTCGCTCGGTTTTTCCGAGAAGCGGCTGGTCGAGGCGGCTATTCGCCAGATGGAGAAGCTTCCGACCTACCACATCTTCAACGGCCGATCGAACGAGCCGATGATCGAGCTCGCCGAGGCGCTCCTGAAGATCGCCCCGAAGGGTCTTGGCAAGGTGCTGTTTGCGAATTCCGGTTCGGAAGCCAACGACCAGGCGGCCAAGCTCGTCTGGTTCTACAACAACGCGATCGGCCGCCCGCGCAAGAAGAAGATCATCAGCCGCGTGCGCGCCTATCACGGCATCACCGTGTTTTCCGGAAGCATGACGGGGCTGGCGCCCAACCACAGGGATTTCGACCTGCCGGTGGGCGGCGTGCTCCGCACCGACTGTCCGAGCCACTATCTCTTCGGCCTGGCGAACGAGAGCGAGCAGGCCTTCGTCGATCGCCTGGTCGGCAATCTCGAACAGATGATCATCCGCGAGGGACCCGACACCATCGCGGCGTTCATCGCCGAGCCGGTGAACGGCGCCGGCGGCGTGATCGTGCCGCCGCGCGACTACTTTCCCCGTGTGCAGGAAGTGCTGCGCCGCTACGACATCCTGTTCATCGCCGACGAGGTGATCACAGGCTTTGGCCGCACCGGAAACATGTTCGGCTGCGAAACTTTTGGCATCGAGCCCGACATCATGACCGTGGCGAAGGCGTTGTCTTCCGCCTATCTGCCGATCTCGGCGACGGTGATCAGCGAAAGGATCGCCGAGGCCATTACGGCGCATTCCGGCAAGCTCGGAAATTTTGCGCACGGCTTCACCTATGCCGGACACCCGGTATCCGCCGCGGTCGGCCTGGAAACGCTGAAGATCTACGCCGAGCGCGACATCCTCTCCCACGTCAGGAAAGTCGGCCCCTATTTGCAGGAGAAGCTGCAGGCGCTGGCCGCCCATCCGCTGGTCGGCGAAGCGCGCGGCGTCGGCCTGATCGGCGCGGTCCAGATCGTCGCCGACAAGGCGAGCCGCGCGGCCCTGCCCGCCGCGGCCGGCATTGGCCCGCTGATCCAGCAGAGCGCCATGGATCGCGGCGTCCTCCTCCGCGCCGCGCCGGATGCCGTGTACATCTGCCCGCCGCTGATCATCACGAAGGCGGAGATCGACGAGTTGATGGACGCGCTGAAGGGTGCGCTGGATGATGGATATGCGGAAGCCGTGCGGAGGGGGCTGGTGGGAGGCGAAGGGAAGCGGGCGGCGGGGTGATCAGCGTCAGCGGGTTTCAGAAGCAGCACACGGCAATACTTGGAGTTATTGGGAAATAATGTTGGATGCGCCGTTCCTGGAGCTGGCCTATTTTGTAGGTGAAACGAACATGAAGCAGGCGATCGACAAGATAAGGGTCGAGACGCCGCTTGAGGGAACTGGGCGAAAGTTCACCGCTCCCGGTGTGATCGGCATCGCTGGGCCAGTTGAGCAACTGGCGGCTCGTGGCGGTGTGATGGAGCTTCGTACCGAAGGCGAGGCCCTCTGTGGAAAACCAGGTAGGCTCCAGCCGAGAGCTAAGGTTATTGGCAATATTGCATGCAGCAGGTTTGTCCACTTTGCGGATATTCTGAAACCTCTCTATGGCGCGATACTCGTGGAATACTCCCTGGAAAGCCCGGACGAACTGCGTAGAGATTCGCGCAGTCTTGTCTTTCAGAATTTCTATTTGGCAAAGCGGGCATTGGATGGACGCTCGTGGTCCGCTCTTCACGAGATGTTGGACGATAGGGTGCGCGTGGACGCTCTTGCCAGCGGCGTCTACATTTCCATGACCACGTACTTCAATAAGGAGGCGAAGGGCATTGCGTCGGCTGAAGCTCAGGCACTGTCAGTGAAGATCGCCGGGCTGTTGGCAAATTCGCTCCGCGAATAGTAGCAAGCGTAGCCCGGATGAGCGAAGCGATATCCGGGAGTACATGCGCTGATCCCGCGCGCCGCTGCGCTCACGCGGGCTACGCGGGACTCCTTGTCTCATCACTTTCCACCCCGCCAAGCGATGCGGCAATATCCGCGATCGATCTGAACAGGATGAGCGGGTCGTCCTTCGAGGGGATGAAACCACGTCGCGCCCAGAATGCGGCAGCTTCGACGTCGACCGCGTTGACGATCAGGGCACGACCTCCAATGAGGCCGGCGGCCGTGACACACCGCTGCAGCGCATGCTTGAGCAGGCCGGTGCCGATTCCCTTGCCGATCCAGTTCTGATCGGTCGCAAGCTGTGCCAGGAGCAGGCAGGGGACAGGGTCGGGCGGCTGACCCGTCCGGATCGATCGCGGCAGTCGTGACGGCACGATGGCCGTCGGCGCAAGACCGTAATAGCCGATCACGCGGTTGGCTTCATGGACGACGAGAACGGCCGTGAAGCCTTTCTCCTGGTTGGATAGCGCTCGGGTTTTGAGCCAGCGATCGAGCGACGGCTTGCCGCAGGAGAACTCGGCGAGATCGTGGGCTGCCGTCAGCAACTCGGGGCCGGAGATCGCCAAGCCTCATTTCCTGGGCTTCGAGCTGTCGGTCTCCCATGGGGCCGCACGCCGGAAGAGTTCGACCATTTCCGGGACGGCGGTGGCGGGTCCCGACAACGCCGCCATGAACGCCTTGAAGCCGGCGGGACTCATGCGGATCGGCGTTGTCTCCATCAGCACATCCTCGGCCGCGCGTACCGCGGCGTCGCGCACGAAATCGGTGCGTGAACGGCCGCGAAGCGCTGCGGCCCGATCGATGATGGCAATGTCAGTTTCGGGCAGCCGCATCGAAAGCGGATGCTCCTTGCGCTCAACGCCCTTACGCATGAGAGGCCTCCATCACCAGCGAAATAGAACACCGTAGCGCGTTTTGCAATACACAGATCAAGCTTGACATGCCTTGGCTGTGTTCTCATTATGTTCTTATCGAAGAGTTTCGTCAACACATCGCATCCGAGTCCCCGGATGGCCACTCCCGCCACCATCCTTCATGCGGACCTCGATGCCTTTTATGCCTCGGTCGAGCAGCTGCTCGACCCGTCGTTGCGCGGCAAGCCGATCGCCGTCGGGGGCGGCGTTGTGCTGGCGGCTTCCTATGAGGCGAGGGCGTTTGGGGTGCGTGGCGGCATGCCGGGGCGGCGCGCGCGTGAGCTGTGTCCGCAACTCGTTTTTGTCGGCGGGCATTTCAGGGATTACCAGCGGCTGGGAGACGCCGCGATCAAAGTGATCGGCGATTTCACGCCGCTGGTCGAGCGGATTTCCATCGACGAGGCCTTTGCCGATGTTGCGGGCTGCACCCATCTGTTCGGGTCGCCCACTGAGATTGCCGGCGCCATCCGCGCCCGCGTACGATCAGAGCTTGGCCTTCCGATCTCGGTCGGTGTCGCGCGCATCAAGCATCTGGCGAAGATCGCCTCGCAGGTAGCAAAACCCGACGGGCTCGTGGTGGTCGATCCCGACACCGAGCTGGAATTTTTGCACGGGCTCGCCGTCGAGCTGATGTGGGGCGTGGGCCCGGTCACGAAGGCGCGGCTGGCCGGGATCGGCGTCGAGACGATCGGGCAGCTCGCCAACACGCGAGCCGGGTCGCTCGAGCGGTTGCTCGGTCCCGCGGCGGGAGAAAAGCTCGCGGAGCTGGCGTGGAATCGCGATATCAGGCGCATCAGGACGCATCATCGGTCCCGATCGGCCGGCGCCCAGTCGGCGATTGGCAGAAAGCCTGCCGTGGAGCGGGTGTTTCGGCCGACCCTGCTTCACTTGGCCGATCGCATCGCCACGCGGCTCAGGGCGAAGTCGAGGCCCGGCCGAACCGTGACGGTCCGCGTTCGCTTCGCCGACCTGAGCTCGGTCAAGCGCTCGGTTACGCTCGCTGCGCCCATCTCCGCGACCATGATGCTCGCCGCCCTCGCCGAGGAACTGGTGCGCGCGATCCTCAGGGATCACCCGGACGAGAGAACCATCTCGCTCCTGGCAATCTCGGTGTCGCATCTTGAAGAGCACTGGGATCTCGCGCTGGAACTGCCGCTTGGACTTGAAGACGAAGCGCGCCGCCCCGGCTCGAGGATAGGCCTGGCGCGCTCGGAGGCGGACCGCGCCGTCGACAGGATCCGCGATCGCTTCGGATGGGATGCGATCGGATACGGCTCGACCGCCCTGGGTATATCTCGTTCCGTGCCCGACGCGTTTCGCGCGCTCGCCGAAAAGGAGCTGTGACCGCACGAGCGGCTCTCTCCCCTCATCCTGAGGAGCCGCGTAAGCGGCGTCTCGAAGGATCAGGCCGACATCGTGGCCTCATGGTTCTCCCGGCGATGCGAAGCATCGTCCGGAGGCGGCGCGTTCGCGCCTCCTCACCATGAGGGTTGCCAAGACTGGCACTTTCGTTACATGCCTGATGTGGCTGGACCGGCCGATTTTCCGAATTCTGATACAAAAACGCTGCCATTTCAGCCGCTTGCGACATCTTTCAGTATTGTGCTCCCGACCGGAACCGGTCTAGGCTTGTGGCCCCTGACAACCGACCAAAGTGGGCTGGGTCGGAGTTGAGATGACGACGACGAAAATTCTCGCTGCTGCGGCAGCGGTTTGTTCGATCATGCTGGTCGCGGCGGGCGCGAGTTTCCGCGATGCGCAGCGCGAGTCGCCGCAGCCGGGCACCCAAAGCGATTTCAGCAAAGACAATCTCAAAGACGATTTCGACGCGCGCTGGATAGCGAGCCGCAAGGGCGATCGTCTGCCGTTCTCCGCGTCGTTGCCGCTCGCCGCGGCGAACGCGCAGGGCGAAGCAGCGGCGCCGGCCGCGTCGAAGCAAGAAAAAAAGCAAGAACAGCAGCTCCAGGTCGCGACCGAGGACGACTTGCGCCAGGCGGAGGAAGAGCACCACCGCCATCGCGACATCTGCTCGCGCGGTCGAACCTGGTTCACCATCAACCAGCACAGGTACTGGCGCTGCAAGCCGTGACGACGCCGGGAAAGCGTGAAGGCGCTGCCACGTGAGCGGAAGATCGTGGCGCAACTGCCACAGCAGCTTTCGAACGGTGTCGGCCCAACTTGGAATTCGGCACCCACGGCCATAGCTCACGCGGGGGCGGCGATGGGCCCGCCCAATCCCGCGAGGTCGCCATGAGAAGAATCTACCACACGATGCGCTTCGAGGTGCACGATGAGAAGGCGCTGCACGAGTTTGTCCGCAAGCACGCCGACCCGGAGGAGTTTGCGAACATGGAGCAGTTTGACGCCAGCCAGGCGGAGGGCGAACCCGTCGATCACGTCTATTCGGACATCGAGTGGGTCGTCGAAAACGGCCACGCGCTCGACGCCGAGGGCATCGAGCATGCCACCGGAGAGACAGGCGACAGTGACGAGGTGGACGAAGAGGACGAGGATTGATCACACGACGACCATCTTGAAGAGCACTGGGACCTCGCGCTGGAACTGCCGCTTGGACTTGAGGACGAAGCGCGCCGCCCCGGCAGCAGGCTAGGCCTGGCGCGCTCCGAGGCAGACCGCGCCGTCGACAGGATCCGAGATCGCTTCGGATGGGAGGCGATCGGATATGGCTCGACGGCCTTGGGTATCTCGCGTTCCGTGCCCGACGCGTTTCGCGAGCTCGCCGAAAAGGACCTGTGACCGCAGCTCATGGGTTGCGAGGCGCACAAGGGCAAACTCGGCATTTAGAGCGACCGCCTCACGGCCCCCCTCTTTATTCTTGGGGGAGGGAGGCGACGCCGTGCCGGGGCCCGCACAACGCCAAATCTAGAGCATGATCCGGAAAAGTGTGCAGCGGTCTTCCGAAAAGATCATGCTCAAACAATAAGCTAGAGCGCGATGACGATTCATCCTGAACTCATCGCGCTCTAGGGGGTGGCCGCGATCACGCGTCTTGCGACACGAGTTCACCTTCGCTGATCGCGATGAGCTTGCGATAACGCCTGACGTTTTCGTCGCTTATGTAACTTTGCATTGCGCTCCCGACGGCTGAACAGCGTGGCGCGCAGATATCAAACACTAGCCTCGCATTGCGCAGACAACGCAAGTGTTATTACCGCGCGGCACGAGGAAATGCGGGACAGCCTCACTGTCTCACGTCCGGCCTTTCGATGATCCGCTATTGTGCTTTGCGTCCCGCACCCCAGCTGATCGTAGTGCAATGAAATACCCGCAACCCATTTCCGCGCGCCATATCCTCTCCTCGACTCTCACACATTGCGCTGCGCGGCCCCATGGGGCGCAAATAAAGGAATATCCAATGCCTATCAATAACTCCAAAGAACTGTTCGTGCGGATGCTGAGCGATGTCCGACAACGGACCGAACACATGACGAAGATCTATCAGGAGCTGGGCGGGATTGCGCAGGATCCCAATATCAAGGAAGCTTTGGAATCGCGCGTCTTCCTGCAGGATAAGATCCTGAGTTCGCTGGACCGTTGCTTCAAGCTGATCGGCGAGAAGCCAGTTGCACTCAGCGGTCGCCTGCATGATGTCTTCGTCGAGGACTTTAAACGCGAGCTCGCTGAAATCCAGGCTCCAGCGGCCAAGGCTCTATTCGTCCTGGTCAAAGCCAACCAGCTCGCGCACCTTCGCATCGCCGAATACGTGGCGCTGATCGCAATGGCCGACGTGACCGGACACTTTGGCGTCGGCGTCCTGCTGGAGAGCTGCCTTGCGGACAAGGCCGCTTTCGTCGAACGCACTCGTCGCCTGATCCGGCACACCATCGAGAGCAAGCATGCTCTCAAACTGGTGGCCTGAGGCAGCACGATGGGCCTCTCCCCGAGTAAGGGGAGAGGCCCCTCCATACGTAGCTGGATTGCGGACTCTGCTCGGAAGCGGAAAGCTCTCGAGAAACGCAGCCGCTGCCCTTGCATCGTTCGCGCCCCGGCGCAGGGTCGGCAAGACCCGTCGATGATGCCAACTGATTTGCCCGTCGAGGCTGGGCAAGAACTCGATCGGCTCTCGACGCGCTAGAAATCCATTCGCAGTCCGACGCTATGGCACGTAGAAAATTTCTATTGCTGTGCTCGTGTGAGCAACGCAGAGAATGACTTTCTACAGGTTGACTGCCGTTCTGAATACTTGCCCAGCCACGTCGGGCTGATTTTCCGAATTCGTGTCAAGTCGTCCCGTCAAAAATATTTCGCTTTTTCAGAAATCAAAATCAGGCGTATGGTTCGCCCCGTCCCGCACCCGTCAGAGGGGCGTATCGCGATCGTCACGGACGTGGGGTGCGGGATGCAATGGACGCTTTTGCCACGCCAGACGAGCGCGGCCAGGGCGGACGGCAAAGCCGTGTGGTCCCGACACCCCGACGCTGGTGTCAAGTTTTGCGGGAGGCGATCCCGCGAAGCGACGGAGGCTAACAAGCCCGGACTCCGGGGAGAGCGCGTTATACGCCGTTAAAACCGTTGCGCGGGGAATGCCGGTTGATACGGCTGAACCTGTGGTGACTGCCGCCTGCTTTTTTTGTTGCAGGCGGGCCATGGGTGAGGCCATCACCCGGCATTCCCTGCGCCCTCTGTTTCTCGAGGGTGTGACACTTGCAACACTCGGGCAAATCCTGCCGCGAGAATGCGAAGCCGTCGCCGCTTCGCCTCGACCCTATCAGCTGTTTTGACTCGTTAATCGCGCACGTATCGAGCGTGCACCATAATCCGCTGAACGCAGCGGCCCAGGCGATCGGAGAGGCCTCTCCCGAACCTTTCAGGCGTCCCGCATTTGCGCTATGATCGAGCCATGACGATCGGGATTACCGGACCCGAACGGAAGGTACCAAGGCGAAGTGCCGTGGTCGGCTACATCATTGCGGCCGTCTTTGCTGTGGTTTGCCTGACCCTGCTCTCGCTCGCGAGCGACTTCCTGGTCGATTGGCTGTGGTTTTCCTCGATCGGCTACCTGCAGGTCTTCTTGACGGCGATCAGCGCCAAGGCGATCGTCTTTTTCGCCGTCCTGGCGGCGACCACCGTCGTCCTCTGGCTGAACGGAGTGTTGGCGGCGCGGTTTGCGATGCCGCCGCTGCTGCAGATCCGAGCCGCCCCGTGGAAGGTGGTGGGTGTCACGCCGCCGCCCGACCTGTCCGTCATCCTGCGCGATCGACTGACCCGGCCCCGGTTTATCGCGCTCGGCGCGGGCTTGCTCGCTGTGCTGGTTGCCGCAAGCGAAGCCGGCAACTGGGGTATCTTCCTGCAGTTTCTCTACCAGGTTCCCTATGGCGCGGAGGATCCGCTCTACAACAAGGACATCGGCTTCTATCTGTTTTCGCTGCCCGCCTATGTCGCGATCAAGAACTGGATGCTGCTCGCAATCTTCCTGGGCGCGCTGTTTGCCGGAGCGATCTACTGGGCGCGCGGCGACATCGAATACGATGTTCATAACCGGTCAGTCTCGCCGACGGTGATCGCACACGGCTCGGCGCTGGCTGGCCTTCTGTTAGCGGTGAAGGCCTGGTCCTATGGTCTGGACCGCTATCTGCTGCTCTACGGCGACAACGGTGTCGTGGTCGGGGCAAGCTACACCGATGTACATCTGGGGCTGCCGGCGCTGTGGCTGATGATCGCCCTTTCGATTATCGCGGCGTTCATCGCATGGGCCAATTTGCGGACGCGCGCCTGGCGGCTTCTTGCCGCCTCCTTCATCCTCGTCGGCGCCGGCTCTGTCGTGCTGTCGAGCCTTGTCCCTTCGCTGTTCCGGCACTTCGTCGTCAAACCGACCGAGTTGCAGTTGGAGAAGCCCTACATCGAGCGCAACATCGCGCTCACCAGGCAGGCCTACAATCTCGACCGGATCGCGGCCAAGCCGTTCGCCGCCGAACAGAAGCTTACCTTCGAGACGCTGGAGGCGAACAAGGCGACCATCGACAATATCCGGCTATGGGACTGGCTGCCGCTGTCGGATACCTACGCGCAGCTGCAGGAGATCCGCACCTACTACAAATTCGACGATCTTGACGTCGATCGCTACTGGCTCGACGGCTCCTACCAGAGCGTGATGCTCTCGGCCCGCGAACTGCGGGCCTCGCTGCTGCCGGCGAACGCCCAGACCTGGGTCAACCGCCACGTGCTGTTCACGCACGGCAACGGCGCGGTGATGAGCCCCGTCACCCGCAAGAGTACGGAAGGACTGCCCTTCTTCTATTTGCGGGATATTCCGCCCGTTGCCGACGGCGGCCCCAGGATCGACGAACCGCGCATCTACTTCGGCGAAGAGAGCGACGACTACGTCATCGTCAAGGCCGGCATCCCGGAGTTCGATTATCCGAAGGGAAAAGACAACGTCTATGCGGCCTATGACGGCACCGGCGGCGTGGCGATCGGCTCCCTGGTATGGCGCACGCTGTTCGCCTACTACTTCAATGACGCGAACCTGGTTCTCTCAAGCTACATCACCGCCGACAGCCGGATCATGATCCGGCGCAATATAACGGAACGGGTGCGCACGATCGCTCCATTCCTCAGGCTCGATCATGATCCCTATCTGGTCATCAGCAACGGGCGGATGCTCTGGATGCAGGATGCCTACACCACGAGCTCCTATTTCCCCTCGGCGCAGCCTGTGCCGGAGCTCGATCTCAACTACATTCGCAATTCGGTGAAAATTGTCGTCGATGCCTATAACGGGACGGTCGATTTCTATCTGATGGACCCGCGCGACCCCATTGCCGCGACTTATCAGCGTATCTTTCCGAACCTGTTCAAGCCGTTCGCCGCCATGCCGGCGGATTTGCAGAAGCACATTCGCTATCCGGAGGATCTGTTCCTGATTCAGGCGCGGCTGTATCAGACCTACCACATGGAACAGGCCGAGACTTTCTACAACCGCGAGGATTTCTGGCAGTTTCCGCGACAGCCGGGCGGCGACGGCACCTCGGTGATGACCCCCTATTACATCATCATGCGGCTGCCCGGCGAACCGCAGGCCGAGTTCTTCCTGATGCTTCCCATGGTGCCGAGCCGCCGCGACAACATGATCGCGTGGCTCGCCGCGCGCTGCGACGCGCCCGACTACGGCAAGCTGATCGTCTACGAGTTCCCCAAGGACAAGCTTGTCTACGGCCCGTTTCAGATCGAGGCGCGGATCAATCAGACTACCGAGATCTCGCAGCAATTAACGTTGTGGAATCAGATGGGCTCGCGGGTGATCCGCGGCGCGAACCTGCTGGTGATCCCGATCGACAACTCGATCCTTTATGTATCGCCGCTCTATTTGCGGGCGGAGCAGGGACACCTGCCGGAGCTGAAACGCGTGATCGCGGCCTACGGTGAGCACGTCGTGATGAAGGAAACGCTCGCTGAGGCCCTGGCCGCGTTGTTCGCAGAGCCCGGCGCGGTGCCGGCAGTCTCAGGCGCAAGGGAAGAGGTGCCCCCTGTAGGCCCGGCGGCAAGCCAGGCGCACCAGGCGCTCGATCGCTACAATCAGGCGATGGAGCGATTGAAGGCTGGAGACTGGAAAGGTTTCGGCACGCAGTTCGATGCCCTGCGCGACACCCTGGAAAAAATGAACAAACCATCCGCCGGCCATTAATGCCCCGGGGATCCGCATCTTCACATCATCTCTGGCCGAGGCGTGGAAACTGTGAGCGCGGACTCCGGGGAGAGCGCGGAATAAGCCCATCGCGCTGCACTCCTTCCTTCGGCGCGCTTGGCACGGGCAGTTGTGATTGAAACGGCGCCGAAACGGGTGCAATGTTGCTCACTCGCTCCCGGTGTTCAGCGGCATCTTTGGTCGAGGCGGATCGCATGGCCAATTCTCGTTGACGAGCGGCGCAATTATTACTCCAGGGTCGAGAGAGCTTAGTCGAATAAGACCTTCATCCATTCGGATGGGACAGGCGAACCGCAGCCGCGCCATGAAACTGCGCACCATCCTCCTGATCGCATGCATGGGCCTGGCCATGTCGATTGCCGGCTGTTTGCCGGTGTCGGCCGCAACGCGGCAGGTCGTTCTGCTGTTTGACGAACGGGTCGAGCTGCCTGGCTTGTCGCTCCTGGACGCGGAATTGGTCCGCACCCTTCGATCCAACTCCACTGAGCCGATCGAAATCTATCGCGAAGTGATGGATTTATCCCGGTTTGGCTCAAGCTCCTACAAGACGCTGCTGCGCGACTTCCTCCATGCGAAATATGCAGACAAGAAGATCGACGTTGTCGTTGCCATTATGGCCCCTGCCTTTGAGTTCCTGCTGGCTTATGGCGATCTGATTTTTCCGGGGACACCCATCGTGTTTTGCGGAGTTGATAGAATACAACTCGGCACTCGATCCCTGCCGTCCAACGTGTACGGCGTTCTCATGAAAAGGCAGTTTGCGCCGACACTTGAATTGGTACTTCGTCTCCATCCCAGGACCGAAAACGTTGTGGTCGTTTCGGGTACGTCGGAATTCGACACGATGCTTCTCGCCCAGGCGCAAAAGGAATTCCGTCCGTACGAGAAGCGGGTGTCGTTTACTTACCTTTCGCAGCTCTCTCTGGAACAGCTGCTCGCGACGCTTTCGCGGTTGCCGCCCCGGCACATCGTCCTGTTTCTCGCAATGTTTCAAGACGGAGCTCGCCAACAGTTCGTTCCACATGAAGTCCTTGAACGTGTCTCCAGCGCAGCCAGGGTGCCGGTCTACGGCTTTCTCGATCAATACCTTGGTCGTGGGATCGTAGGGGGCAGCCTGTACAGTCTCACCGAGCATGGCGATGAGACAGCCAGGATGGTTCTGCAACTTCTCGCTGGCACGGAGCCTCGCCAACGCCTTTCCGAGGTTGTCAGCAACAAGGTCATTTTCGACTGGCGCCAGATGCAGCGCTGGGGCATCAGCGAGCACCGTCTGCCTCCGGGGAGCGAAATCGAGTTCCGGGAATCAACTCCATGGCAGCGGTACTCGTGGCAAATCGCATTCGTCAGCGCGGTTGTTCTGATCCAGGCCGGGCTGATCACGTTGCTGCTGCATGAACGCGGCAGGCGCCGCCTGGCCGAGGTGCAGGCGCGGCAGCGCATGGCTGAACTTGCCCATATCAACCGCTTCTCGACGGCTGGCGAACTGACCGCCTCGATCGCCCACGAAATCAATCAGCCGCTGGGGGCCATTCTTGCGAACGCCGAAACGGCTCAATCAATCCTGACATCGAGCCGCCCTGACCTCGCTGAACTCAACAGCATCGTTGATGATATTATCCACGATGACCGGCGGGCCAGCGAAGTCATTCGGAGGATGCGTAGCCTGCTCAGAAAGACGCCGTTCGAGACGAAAAATTTCGACTTCAACGGACTCGTGCAGGAAACGGTTGAATTTCTCGCGGCGCTGGCTGTTGCACGGAAGGTCGAACTGGGCAGCTCTCTCACGCCGGTTGCGCTGCCAGTCACGGGCGATCGCATCCAGCTCCAGCAGGTCATTCTCAACCTGGTCGTCAATGCCATCGACGCGATGGCTGATACGCTGGGCGACAGCCGCAAGATCAGCCTCTGGACATCGCGCTCCGACGACTTCGCCGAGCTGTCAATCTCGGACAAGGGTCCGGGCATTCCTGAGGACAGACTGAAGAAGGTGTTCGAACCGTTCTTCACCAGCAAAGCGGAAGGCATGGGCATGGGGCTGTCCATTGCGCGATCGATTGTGGAAGCGCACAATGGCCGGGTATGGGCGGAAAATTCACCTGGCGGCGGCGCCGTGTTCCGGATCAGGCTTCCGCTTGAAGGGATCTATTGACCAAAGGCGCAATCGGACTCACGGGATCAGCGGCTTGCGTTTCAAGCACTCGCGGAGCAATCCGTCCATGACCCGTTGGGTCTCGCGCTCGGACCGGGGCGGTGCCACGGCCTCCATCGCATCAGACAGGAGCTTGCGTTCGTCGTCGGTGTGGCCCGAGAATCCCGCTTCATTCGGTGGCGCTTGCGGCTCGCCGTGATGCCGACCTGGGTAATGCATGTGTCCCCCCATGCCGAAGTCGTAGTTTAATCTATGCCATCGCCCCCGCGCTCTCAATTGCATCAAAGGACATTGTCCTCGAGGACATGTTCGAACGAATGTTTGGATGGTTCGAGCACGGCCTGCCGTCACCGCCTCGACAGACCCATGCGGTCCATTGACCTAGATCAAGGGTGCCCGTCCCGGATGGTTATCGTTTGCTTGATAAACAGAGGAGATTGCAATGACACAGATCACCATCAAGCAGGCGTTGTTGGCGACCGCCGTGTTCGCCGTTGCAGCCCTGGTAACCCCGGGGTGGTCACCAGGCGGCGGTCCTTCGCTGTCCATCGATAGCGCACAGGCCAGGGTAGGGCGCCCGGGTACGCCAGTGAGCGTCGCGGGCGTTGCACGGCGAACCACGCGCCGCGCGGTGGTGGGAGGAGCGGCCGTAGGTGCAGCAGCCGTAGGTGCGGCAGCCTATGGCGCCGGTTGCGCCCGCGTGTATGTGAATGGGGCCTATGTCTGCCGCTGAAATGTAACGCTGCTCGCAGCGAAGTCTGGGCCAAGCTAAACCGCGATGATGATTCATCATCGCGCTTTAGACGAGCTTCAGCGTCAGATGAACGGCTTCCGCGGCTCGCTGCGGGCCGGGCAGGAAGCCGAACTTCCTGAACACCTTCAGCATGGCGGTGTTCTCGGGCAGCACTTCCGCGATCAGCTCTTTGAGGCCCGCCTCACGCGCCAGTGCAGCCAAATGCCACATGAGAATAGTGCCGAGCCCGCAGGCTTGATAGGCATCGACCACGACGAAAGCGACCTCGGCCTGACCGGGCCGGACGAGAACATAGCGTCCACCGCCGATGATGATGGGGTGTCCGTCCTCGTCGATTTCCGCGACGAGGGCGACATGATTTTCGAAATCGATGTTCAGGAAGAAAGCCATCTCGCGTTCCGAAAAACCTTTCTTCGGCACGAAGAAGCGCCGCCGCAGCGATTGCATGCTGGTTTTTCCAATGGCCGCAAGCATCCCGGGCCCGTCATCGGGACGGAGCGCGCGGATTTCGATCGGACGACCGTCACGAAGATGCTCGACAGCCGCATAGTCGGCAATGGACATGAGAAATGGTTCCCGGTCTCCAGGGCCAGCAGGCACTACCGGCCCTGATCTCAAGGCTCGATTCTCCCGCGGTGGTCATGCTTGATCTGGATCAAGCATGACCTTGCGAGGGGGCGGATAGGCTTTTACATGCCGCATTGGTCCGCATGCGTCCTCAGCGCTTGCGCCAATGATGCTGGCGGGAAATGGAACGATGGCCCTGAGGGTTTTTCGGCAGACCAGATCGGGTGATGAGATCATACAGCTCGCGGTCCGGCTCGCCCTGCTGGCCTTCCTGCTCTATTGGTCCTTCGTCCTCGTTCGTCCATTCATTCCGATGCTCGCCTGGAGCATCGTCCTGACCGTCGCCTTGTACCCGCCGTACGACTGGCTTGCCGTTCATCTGGGCGGACGGCCGAAGCTGTCGGCCGGGATCATCACGGCGATCAGTCTCTTGATTATCATCGGCCCCGTCACGTGGCTTGGAGTAGGCCTGATCGAAGGCCTGCAGGATTTCGCGGGCGAACTCGGTGCGGGCACCCTGACCATTCCGTCTCCTCCAGAGGGCGTGAAGGAGTGGCCGATCGTAGGCGCGCAGATCTACGGCCTCTGGGATCAAGCCTCGAGCAATCTCGGGGCTGCGTTGCGCCAGGTAGCACCGCATTTGAAGCCGTTGGCCGGTCCGGTACTTGCCTTTGCAGGCAGTGCGGGTATTGGAACACTCAAGTTCGTCTTGTCGGTGGCGCTGTCCGGTTTCCTGTTCATCTATGGTCCGGACCTGGTCGAGGGCATAAGGCGGATGCAGGCGCGGGTCGTGACGCAGCGAAACGAGGATTTTGTCGCGCTGGCCGGGCTTACCATACGCACGGTGTCGCAAGGCGTGATCGGCGTGGCGGTCCTTCAATCGCTGCTGGCCGGCATAGGATTGAAACTCGCGGGTGTGCCGCACGCTGGCATCCTGGCGTTCGCCGTGCTGGTCCTTGCCATCCTGCAGATCGGGTCGGCGATCGTCCTGCTGCCCGTGATCATATGGATCTGGGCGACCAAGGATTTTGCAGTGGCGCTGCCGCTGACAATCTATCTGCTCATTGTCGGGCTGGCTGACAACATCGTAAAGCCCATGCTCATGGGACGCGGCCTGAAAACCCCCATGCTTGTCATCTTCATCGGTGTCCTGGGCGGGATGATCGCGCACGGCATCCTCGGCCTGTTTGTGGGCCCCATTATCCTGGCAGTGGCCTGGCAATTGATGATGGCGTGGATTCGGGAAGAGCGGACCGAGACAGCTTCGCCCGACGTGGAGCACAGCGGCGAAAGAGCGGCGGCGGAGAGTTAGCGCTTGGGCCCGGCGCCGCTGACCCTTCCCTGCCCACGCCTGCTGCTTGTCAACCGAACCTGATGTGACCGCGTGCCAAACGGGCATCCAGGTCCCCTTGACCTATATCAAGGGTCCGCTCTGCACCGGCGCCATTCTGATCCTGGGCTGCAAGCAACGAGAGATTTGAGATGTCTATCGACAAGCCGGTGATCCCGGGCGACGTGCTGCCTGGGCTGTTCGCATCCGCCTTCGAATATCTGGTGGATACCGGGCAACGCAGCGTCCTCTTCCTGGATGTCATGCGCCAGCGTGGCGCTCAATACCGCGAGCACTTGGCCGAAACCGCACCTCATGTCCTCGACTATGCCGTTGACCTGATCATCGACGGCAGAAACCTGAAGCGGCCGGTGAACTATGCGCTGGTGCGCGTCGCGCCTCCGAGCGGCGTGGAAATCGATCTCAGGCGCCGCCCGTTTGTGGTGGTCGATCCTCGCGCGGGCCACGGACCGGGGATCGGTGGCTTCAAGGCGGACAGCGAGATCGGCGTGGCGATGAAAGCCGGTCACCCCTGCTACTTCATCGGCTTTCTGCCCGAACCGATGCCCGGTCAGACCATCGAGGACATCGCCAGAGCCGAGGCGGTCTTCATCGAAAAAGTCATCGCCCTGCATCCCGATGCCGACGGCAAGCCGTGCGTGATCGGCAATTGCCAGGCGGGCTGGGCGGTGATGATCCTTGCGTCGCTGCGGCCGGAATTGTTCGGACCGCTCATCATTGCCGGCGCGCCGTTGTCCTACTGGGCCGGCGTCCGCGGCAAGAACCCGATGCGGTACTCGGGCGGCCTCTTGGGCGGAAGCTGGCTGACTGCGCTCACCAGCGATCTCGGCGGCGGCAAATTCGATGGCGCGTGGCTCGTTCAAAATTTCGAGAATATGAATCCGGCGAATACGCTCTGGACCAAGCAGTATAATGTCTATTCGAAGGTCGATACCGAGGCGCCTCGCTATCTCGAGTTTGAGCGCTGGTGGGGTGGACATGTCAACCTGAATGCCGAGGAGATCCAGTTCATCGTCGATGAGCTGTTCGTCGGCAACCACCTCGCCGCCGGACGCATCAAGACGTCCGACGGCGAGGTGGTCGACTTGCGGAAAATCTCTTCTCCGATCGTCGTGTTCTGTTCAAAGGGCGACGACATCACGCCGCCGCAGCAGGCGCTCGGCTGGATCCTCGATCTCTACGCCGATGTCGACGAGATCCGGGCCTATGGGCAGACCATCGTCTATACCGTCCACGAAACCGTCGGGCATCTCGGCATCTTCGTTTCCGGCGGCGTCGCCAAGAAGGAGCACAGCGAATTCTCGAGCAACATCGACCTGATCGATGTGCTGCCGCCCGGGCTCTACGAGGCTACCTTCGAGGCTAAATCCGCCGATACCGCCCATCCGGAGCTCGCGGGCGGAACGTGGATCATGCGTTGCGAGCGGCGCACTCTCGACGATATCAGAGCCATGGGCGGCAACACGGAAGAGGACGAACGGCGCTTTGCCACCGCCGCCCGGGTATCCGAGATCAATCTCGCCAACTATCGCAATTTCGTACAGCCCTGGGTCCGCGCCGCTGTTACTCCCCAACTCGCGGAGTGGATGCGCAAGTTGCATCCGCTCCGCGTTTCGTACGAGGCGTTCGGCGGCGACAACGCTGCCATGAAGGCCGTGGCCGAGGCCGCCGACAATGCCCGCGAAAACCGCAAGGCGGCAGCAAAGGACAACCCGTTTGTCGGCTTCCAGCAGACCATCTCCGATAACATCGTCAACGTGCTCGACAAGTGGCGCGACACGCAGGAAGCGCTCAGCGAAGCGCTCTTTCTCGGCATCTATGGATCACCTGCGTTGCAGGCCGCCGTCGGTATCAAGCCGGATGCGGAAGTCTCGCCCAAGCCGGAGATGTCGCCCGAACATCGCAAGCGTCTCGAGGCGCGTATCGCCGAGTTGAAATCGCAGATCGGCAGGGGCGGTCTTAGGGAATGCGTCGTTCGCGGCCTGCTCTATGTCGGAAGTTCTCGTGGAATGGTCGATGAGCGCAGCCTCGAGGCATTGCGGCGGGCCCGCTCGGCCGATGCCGGCTCACGGCTCACACTTGCGCAGTTCAAGACCATCGTTCGCGAGCAATTCTTCATGCTGTTGCTGGAGCCCGAGGCGAGCCTTGCCGCCATCCCGAAATTGTTGCCGTCGAGCGAAGACGAACGTCGTGCTGGCCTCGACGCCATCCGCGGCGTGCTCTCCGCAAGCGGAGAACTCTCCGGCGAGACTGCCAGGCGGTTCGACCGCGTGACAAAGCTGTTCGGGCTGACCGCCGAGTCGCAGGCAAAGGCGTCATAGGCTCTGAAGTGATTGGGAGTTGGACATGAGCGCTGTATCCCGCGAAGTGGACAAAACCAAGCCTGGCGCAAAATACGATCGCCTCATTGCAGCGGCGAAAGCAATTCCAGCGGCGGCGACCATCGTCGTCCACCCATGCGACGAAAGCTCGCTGCGCGGCGTGGCCGACGCAGCGGAAGCCGGCATCATCAAACCGATTCTTGTCGGGCCATCGGCGAAGATCAGGGCGGTCGCGCTCAAGCACAACATCGACATCAGCGGTTTCGAGCTGATCGATGCACCTCATAGCGAAGCCGCAGCGGCCAAGGCCGTCGAGCTGGTACACGCGGGCAGGGGCGAGATGCTGATGAAAGGCAGCCTGCACACCGATGAACTGATGCGAAGCGTCACCGCCAAGGCCGGCGGACTGCGGACGGACAGGCGGATCAGCCACGTGTTCGTGATGGATGTTCCGGCCTATAGCGAGACCATCTTCGTCACCGACGCCGCCATCAATATATTTCCGGACCTCGATGGCAAGCGCGACATCGTGCAGAATGCCATCGATCTCTACACCCAGGCCGGATTTGGCACGTCTCCCCGGGTCGCGATCCTCTCTGCGGTCGAGACCGTCACGTCCAAGATTCCGTCGACGATCGAGGCCGCCGCGCTTTGCAAGATGGCGGACCGCGGGCAGATCACGGGCGGTCTGCTCGACGGGCCGCTCGCGTTCGACAATGCCATCGACATGGAGGCCGCAAGAATCAAGGGAATCAAATCCGAGGTCGCGGGGCGAGCGCAAATCCTGGTGGTGCCGGATCTCGAGGCCGGCAACATGCTGGCCAAGAATCTCGCATATTTCGCCAAGGCGGATGGCGCGGGCATTGTGCTCGGCGCCCGCGTACCGATCGTGCTGACCTCGCGGGCGGATTCGCCGCGGGCCCGCATGGCATCTTGCGCAGTCGCGACGCTCTATGCCGACGCCCGGCGGCGCCGCGCACAGATAGCCGCGGCGTGACGGCCATGGACAGCATCCTCGTCGTCAATGCTGGCTCCTCAAGCGTGAAGTTCCAGGTGTTTGCCGTTGACGCAGAAGGCCGACTGCGGCGCGAGATCAAGGGTCAGGTGGACGGGATCGGCAGTCGTCCACGGTTCCGCGCCACGGCGGCAGCCGGCGAAACGATGGCGGATCGCGCCTATCCGATCGAGAGTGTTGCCGACGTTCCGGCGGCACTGATGCTCGCGAGCACTTGGCTGCGGGAGGAAGTTCAGTTAGGTCCGCTTGCCGTCGGCCACCGGGTCGTGCATGGCGGCCCGGATTACGACCGGGCCGTGCTGATCGATCATGGCGTCATCGCGCGTCTTGAGCGCTTCACGACGCTCGCGCCGCTGCATCAGCCGCACAATCTGGCGCCGATCCGCACTCTGCTTGCGAGATTTCCTGCGCTGCCCCAGGTCGCCTGCTTCGACACGGCCTTTCACCGCGACCACGACGAGGTCGCGGACCACTACGCCATACCTCGCCGGCTGCACGATGAGGGGGTCCGGCGTTATGGGTTTCACGGTCTCTCCTATGAATATGTCACGAAGGCCCTGCCAAAGGTCGCGCCCGAAATCGCGAAGGCGCGTGTCATCGTCGCCCATCTCGGAAGCGGCGCCTCCATGTGCGCCATCCATGGCGGGCGCAGCGTGGAGAGCACGATGGGCTTTACGGCGCTCGACGGACTTCCGATGGGAACGCGCACCGGTCAGATCGATCCCGGCGTCCTTCTGTACCTCATGATGGTAAAGGGAATGTCGCCCTCCCAGGTGCAGGATTTCCTGTACCGTGACTGCGGCCTGAAGGGGCTTTCCGGCGTCAGCAACGACATGCGGGAGCTTCAGGGCAGCGACGACCCCCGCGCGGCCTTTGCCGTCGACTATTTTGTTCATCGCGCTGCGCTTCATGCTGGAATGCTGGCGGGCGCCCTGCAGGGGCTCGATGGCTTTGTCTTTACCGCCGGGATCGGCGAAAACTCCGTCGGCATCCGGGCAAGGATCGCGGAGCGGCTCGGATGGCTCGGCGTGTCGCTTGATCCGGCCGAGAATGCCCGTCACGCGCCGCGGATCTCGCGCGCCGACAGCCGCATTCCCCTCTACATCGTGCCTACCGATGAAGAGTTGATGATCGCACAGCACACATTGTCGCTGCTGTGGAGCCGCAATTCGTCCTCCAGTCCAAAGCGCGAGAGAGCGTCATGACAATTCCGGTATTTCCAGAGACCAAGGTTGCGCTGAAGGGACGAAAGGGTTTGATCGTCGGCATCGCCAACGATCAGTCGATCGCGTGGGGGTGTGCCAAGGCGTTTCGGGCCCTGGGCGCGGAACTCGCGGTCACCTATCTGAACGACCGGGCAAAGAAGCATGTCGAGCCGCTGGCGAAGGCATTGGAGGCGCCGATCTTCATGCCGCTGGACGTGAACACCGAGGGCCAGACCGAACAGGTGTTCGAGCGCATCGAGAAGGAGTGGGGCCGGCTTGATTTCCTGCTGCATTCGATCGCGTTCTCGCCAAAGGAGGCGCTGCATGGGCGGGTCGTCGATGTCGGGCGCGACGGCTTCCTCAAGACGATGGACGTTTCCTGCTGGTCGTTCATGCGGATGGCGCATCTGGCGGAGCCGCTGATGAAGAGCGGCGGTACGCTCTTCACCATGACCTATTACGGTAGCCAGATGGTGGTAAAGAACTATAACATCATGGGAGTTGCGAAGGCAGCGCTGGAAGCGGCCGTCCGCTACATCGCGGCCGAACTTGGTCCCAAGGGCATCCGGGTGCACGCAATTTCGCCGGGGCCGCTCGCAACGCGTGCGGCTTCAGGCATCCCCGAGTTCGACGAGTTGATGGACAAGGCACAAACCACAGCTCCCGCCAGGAGCCTCGTGAGCATCGATGATGTCGGTGCGGCGACAGCCTTCCTGGCGCTCGACGGCGCGAAGCTGATCACCGGCAGCGTCATGTATATCGACGGCGGATACCACATCATCGACTAGCGCCCGGCCAAACTTCGACGGTGACAATTGCGGAGAAGAGGCCCAGTGCCGGAGGCATCGTATGTTGCGGCAATACCTTGTGGGCGCGTCCGCCAGTGTCTGCAACATCGCGATCCATGCCTTGGTCATGGTGGCAGTCATAAAGGTGATCCGGGTCGTTGATGATTTGGCGACGACCCGTCAAGCGCTTCGATTGATCGCGGTCATGATCGCCACCGTGACTGTCCTGATGATCGCCCACCTGGCCGAGGTGCTGGTCTGGTCATTGATCTACGTGATGACGGGTGCCGCGCCGGACGGCAGCGATCTTATCTATTTCGCTTTTGTGAACTACACCACGCTCGGCTACGGCGACGTGACTCCGGTGGAACGCTGGCATCTGCTTGGGCCGATGACGGCAATGAACGGCGTGCTGCTGTTTGGCTGGTCGACCGCCGTGATCTTTGAGGTCTTGCGCATGACGCTGACGGCGAGCGGCATTACGCCGGAAAAGGTGCATTGAAAATCATAAGCGAGCGGCCCTTGATCTGTATCAAGCCCGCCGCCTGAGTCCGCATCAGCCTTCCAGTTGCGCTCCGCATTGGCCTTGAGAGATGTCGAGAGCGCAGATCGCCCAAGGAATGGTTGGAGCTTCTGACATGGAGATCAAAATGAAACTCTCGATCGCTTTATCGGCGCTGCTGGTCGCTGGCTTTGTAGTCGTAGGCACCAAACCGGCCAGCGCCATCATCTACTGCTCATATGTCGACTACCCTGTTGGCTGCACCGTAAGGGCGGGTGTCGTGCTACGTCCGCGTCCGGTCGCGCGCGCCGTGGCGACCCCTGGCGTTGGCGCCGTAGGAACGCCGATGAATCGCGGCGGTCCGGTCGACCGTGCCGGTCGGCGCTGATGAGCGTCGGCGAACTTTCGGCGTCGCGGATCGCTCGACGCTGAAGCGTTAAGTACAGCGGACATTTGGCCGCGACAAAACCGTGCCCGAGTTCCAGTTGAAACGGGCGCGGCGCCGCAGTAGAGCAACACATGCCACTCGCGCGATATTTTTCCTTCGTTGGCGGAGTATTGCTCGCGCTGTTGTTCATTCTGGACGCATATCTCCCGAAGACCCCGGTAGATGAAAGGGCACATGTCAATTTGCCCGTCATCCGTATTCATTCCGAGCGGAAATGGCCGGAGCGCATTGTTTTCGATACCAGCGTTCCGGCGATCATTCCTGCTCGGATCGCGAGCGTTGGGTCGAGCATCCCGCCTCCGGAAGCGGCCAGCGACGTTTCTGTCAAGGCGACGGGGCGTGAGGCCTTCGCGCAGATGCAACCATCCGATACCAAGCTGTTGCAACAGCCCAGTCCAAAAAAGCGAGAACCAAAGCTGCAACGCAAGAGCAGGATCGCAAGGAAATACGCTCCGCCGTATTTCACGTCGGCGCGACAGTGGCAATTTGGCTGGTTTGGTCAGAGCCCCTGGCGAGGAGGTTGAGCGGCGCGCCCGGAATGCGCTGGGCGAATTCCGGACCCTTGATCAAGGTGCAGAAATCTTCGCGAACATCCTTGCGAACATGTACCCAGAAAAGAAAAAGAGCCCCGGACAAGGCCGGGGCTCAGCTTCGTGGTCGGTCAGGGTAGATCAGTAACGCGCGGTCACCGGTGCGCCGTAACCGCCGAAGCGGTAGTTCACGCGCAAGGTGAACATGTCCACGTCTTGTCTGATCCGGTTGTTGAGGATGCCTACAAGGCGCGGATCGACCGCGGTGAAGGAGTTGTTTGAAGTCCCCATGAACAGATGGTCGTATTCAGCACCGAACGACCAGTTCGGTGCAAAGCCATACTCAAAGCCGACACCCACGGTGCCGCCCCAGCGCGTCGCACTTGACGATACCAGACCGGCCCCCGTGGCCGTATCCAATATGGTGAAGCTATTGCTGGTCACAGCCGCGCCGCCCTTGATGTAGAACAGCGCCGCAGTCCACGCCGCCCAGCCGATTTGGCCCGTGAAAAGGCCGATGCCGTCGGTTTTCACGCGGGTTGAGAGCGCCGGGTTGAGCAAGCTGATGCGGGTGTTGCTGAGGTCGGCCCAATCGCCTTGTGCTTCCAATCCGAACACAAACTGATTGGTTTGCCAGCGATAACCGATTTGCCCGCCCAGGACGCCTCCGGACCGATCACGGCAGCCGTCGGTGAACACGGGTCCGGCGAGAAATACGAAATCCCAGCAATTGCGGCTCTGAGCCCAGCCGCCATTGGCGCCGATATAGAAACCGCTCCAATTGTAGATCACCGGAAGCGGGGCCGGTGGCGGTGCCTTGACCGCCATGTCGGCAGCCGAGGCGCTACCCGCCATTCCCAATGCTGCCAAACCAACGACGCCCAGCCACAAGTTCTTCATTGCAGTTTCTCCATCCAAAGAAAAAGTCCCCAAATCACTTCCGCTGCACAGCGTAACGCTGGAGCGCTAAAACGTGTGTCACTCAATGGCCACAACCGGTTTTTCAACTGTGGCGCGAGTAAGGCAATATGCACAATTGATTACATTGCGGCGGGTTGCGGCGGATACGCGTTGCGTGACCCTATTGAGGCGCATCCGGACGGGAACCTTCGCCACCGACACTCGTTAGGAGCAGGGCGTTCCACACCGGGAACCGTCATGCCGGCTTATCGCGCGTACCTGATGGAGAATGGGCACGTTTGGACGGCCATCGATCTGACTTGTGCGGATGACGACGATGCGAAACGGCGAGCGGCAAATCTGTCGAGCGGCCATGATGTTGAGCTTTGGCAGGGCGCCCGCAGGGTGACACTTTTGAGATTGCGAAGGAGGAGTTCGGCTTATTCGGTGTTGAATTCAGAGGGAGCCTGATGGATCGGCCATCTCGCTGGAACGCGCGATGAGCCACCTCGATGCTATCCAAAGAAGGAGGCCGGAAAAGTGAAGACAACGATAATCGCACTTTCTGCCGCAGTCCTGATCGCCGCCGTTCCGGCCGTGCTTGCCCAAAATGTATCAAGCAAAACACCGGACCAGCAGCATAAGGTTTTCAAGAAGCGGCCCCAGGTCGTCACCGGCTACGCTCCGTGGCGTGTGGTGCACGCCAAGGGCGTGAAGACGGGCTATCCAGGAGCCTCCAGCTACCTGCCCAGCGCACCCAAAGATTATACATACGATAATTCCAGACAATCCGGCGGCGGTGGTGGTAGTGGCATGTGAGCCATCCCCGTCTTGACGAGCGAGAACAAGAGCGCGGCTATCGCAAGCTTCCGTCTTCTGCGATCACGCCGCGCTCGCGATGTCTTCCTCATTTTCCCCGCGCGCCACAATCTTGAGCGCGTCATCGGGCAGTGGCCGCTGCGACGACTTGGCTTCATCCCATGGCGCGCGCATCCACACGTCGCGCTCTTCGTCCGTTGTCAAAATGACAGAGCCGAACGATAACTACCTATTAACCAAGTTGGATTATCTGGAGAGTTGGGCATTCGGGGCGCGTGTGCTGGCTTGCGGGCCAGCCGGTAGAGTAGGCGTGGACCCATGGCCCTTGACCCGGAAGAGTTCGTCACCCTCACAGATCACGGCTCGATGAAACTGCGCGCGGCAGTTTCGCGCGCGATGACGTTGCTACCCAAGGAACGCAAGCGGACAACAATCGTCCGCGAGGGCGAACCCGCGATCCTGAATTTCGAGCAGATCAAGAGCCTTGCGGCGAAGTGGGACGAACGGCTCGTGCCAATCGACTAGTTTCGCTGTGCTGGTTTCAATCGGGCCGCGCCCCCAAAGAGGCGGCCCGTGCACGGCCCCGTCACCCCCCTGAACTCACACAATGGCGGGGCCGTGCCTTTAATCCTTCACCGTGCTACGTCCGGTCATCGCGACTAATCGCGGCGCGTCGGGTCCTCGTCCTCAATTTGGTGCGGCAACAAAAAGCCCCGGACGATGCCGGGGCCAAGTTTGCCTGATGCTGAGAAAAACCTAGTAGCGCGCGGTCACCGGTGCGCCGTAACCGCCGAAGCGGTAGTTCACGCGCAAGGTGAACATGTCCACGTCTTGTCTGATCCGGTTGTTGAGGATGCCTACAAGGCGCGGATCGACCGCGGTGAAGGAGTTGTTTGAAGTCCCCATGAACAGATGGTCGTATTCAGCACCGAACGACCAGTTCGGTGCAAAGCCATACTCAAAGCCGACACCCACGGTGCCGCCCCAGCGCGTCGCACTTGACGATACCAGACCGGCCCCCGTGGCCGTATCCAATATGGTGAAGCTATTGCTGGTCACAGCCGCGCCGCCCTTGATGTAGAACAGCGCCGCAGTCCACGCCGCCCAACCGATTTGGCCCGTGAAAAGGCCGATGCCGTCGGTTTTCACGCGGGTTGAGAGCGCCGGGTTGAGCAAGCTGACGCGGGTGTTGCTGAGGTCGGCCCAATCGCCTTGTGCTTCCAATCCGAACACAAACTGATTGGTTTGCCAGCGATAACCGATTTGCCCGCCCAGGACGCCTCCGGACCGATCACGGCAGCCGTCGGTGAACACGGGTCCGGCGAGAAATACGAAGTCCCAGCAATTGCGGCTCTGAGCCCAGCCGCCATTGGCGCCGATATAGAAGCCGCTCCAATTGTAGATCACCGGAAGCGGGGCCGGTGGCGGTGCCTTGACGGCCATGTCCGCTGCCAACGCCGGTGCAGTCACGCCCAACGCAATCAAACCAACTGTACTCAGCAAGATTTTCTTCATTGCATTCCCCTCCTGCACCGTCGTTTCCGACACAAAGCCAAATTTCACGGAAATCGTAAGCCCGGGCGGCCATAACCCCCGTGCCAAAATGGCAACACACAACTGAAATCGGGGTGGTTAGATAAGGTATTGATTTGGCTTTAGATTATTCAAGCTCCGCACGAAGGTTCATCCGCCGGTGCCCGCAAATTTATGTTCTTTTTGAGTCCAGAAAGCTCTCGTTTCCAACCAATTTCTGGAACCGACTTCTCGCGAGTCGCATATCGGCGAGGTGTCGAACACAGGCGTTGTCTCGGTGTTTGGATAAATCAGCCGACGCAGGGTCGGCGCTGGTGAGACGGCACGCCAGGCGTGTAGGTGCAATGTCCGGACGGGGCTCGAAAAAGGCCGATCGTAACGCGGATCGCGGGCCGGGCGGTTAATCCGGCTCCTTCCGGTCCGAGCCGTGAGCGTCGACCGGATCCTCTCCGCGCTGTTCGTCGAGCCAGCCGGGGATGTCGCTCGATGAAATCGTTCGTCTTGGTAGAAAAGGATTAAGAGTGCCGGCGTGGACGATCAGCCCTTCGTAGAATTTCGCGCGCGCGAACTCCCTGGCTTCCTTTTCAGTTTCAAATGTCTTGGTTGCTCGCGGGCTTCGCCTTCTTTGCAACGTCCCGCGTTTGTGCACCTCAAAAGTAACATACCAAGCATACGGCATCTTGCACCCAAGGATGGAGCAACTGGAGAAGTATCGGCATTGGTCAAGCCGAACTCGCCACTCAAACCAGGCCGACACGCTCAACTGGCGACAGAGCGCGCCTGTTCCTTTGATGGCGGCGACGTTGAAAATAATGCTGCGTGTCGCGGCCGCTTGATCTGAATCAAATGCGGAGCTTTGTCCGCGGATCGAGCGCTACGCTATGTCTATTGGCGGGCATTTGGAGCGAGGCATACGTGCCCGAATGCTCCGACGGATATGTCTGATGTTGGGCATATGCCGCCATGGTTGCCTTGCAGGCTTGCGGAACTGTTCTCGCCGGGCTGGCACATCAGCGATAGTGGAGCGCGATCAACTCCGCGACGCAGGCGGGGCGCTGGCTGCCTTCGATCTCGATCACAAAGTGATAGTTGACTCTCAGGCCATCGGGCGGGACATCCTCGACTTCTGCGATGCTGATGCGGCCTCGGATGCGTGAACCCGCCGGGACAGGGGAGAGATATCGGATCCGGTCCGCTCCGTAGTTCAATGTGTTTCGAAGTCCCTTGAGGCCCATCACGGAGCGAATGAACATCGGCGCAAGGCTGAGCGACAACAGTCCGTGAGCGATGGTCTTGCCGCCGGGCAGCTCCTTCTTCGCCCGATCCTGATCGACATGGATCCATTGCTCGTCGCAGGTCGCCTCCGCAAAGCGGTTGATACGATCTTGGGTGATCTCGACCCATTCACTCACGCCGATCTCGGTACCGACCGCGGCCTTGAATTCGCTGAAGTCGCTGAAGATACGCATGTCGGTTCTTGAAGGCCTCCTTAATCCAGTCAGATCTTCATTTCCGGAACGTTGGCCGGAATGAACAGATCCGCTTCCGTCACCGCCATGACCTCGGCGACGCTGACGCCGGGAGCCGTCTCCTGCAGTGTAATTCGTCCGCCGGAAAAGCCGATCACGGCCATGTCGGTGACGACCAGATCGACCGGCCGGGAAGAGGTCAGCGGCAGGCCGCATTTCTGCACGATCTTCGATTTTCCCTTGGCGGCGTGCTGCATGGCGACGATGACGCGCTTGGCGCCGGTCACGAGGTCCATCGCACCGCCCATGCCCGGCACCATCTTGCCGGGGATCATCCAGTTAGCCAGGTGGCCTTCGGCGTCGACCTGCAGGCCGCCGAGAACGGTTACATTCACATGCCCCCCCCGGATCAGTGCGAACGACATCGCGCTGTCGAAGGTAGACGCGCCGGGCAGCGCGCTGATCGGCCGACCGCCGGCGTCCGTCAAGAGCGGATGGGCCATGCCTTGCTCCGGAATCGGTCCGGTGCCGATCAATCCGTTTTCCGACTGAAAAAATATATTGAGGTCGCGCGGAACGTAGTTCGCGACCAGCGTCGGAATCCCGATGCCGAGATTGACGAGGTCGCCGGAATGAAGTTCGAGCGCCACGCGCTTTGCGATGATCGATTGAGCATCCATGGGTCACCCGTTGGTGATGAGGAAATCGACGAGCGGTGCGGGCGTCACGACATGGTCGGGCGCGATGACCCCCACGGGAACAATATGCTCCGCGGTAACGATGACGGTATCGGCCGCCATGGCCATGACCGGGTTGAAGTTGCGTGCCGTCAGCGCGTAGGTGAGATTGCCGAGGTAGTCGGCCAGAAACGCATGGATCAATGCGAAATCCGAGCGAAGCGCGGTCTCGAGCAGGAAGTTCTTGCCGTCGACCTCGATCTTGCGCTTGCCCTCCTCGACGATGGTGCCGACACCCGTCGGTGTTAGCACGCCTCCGAGGCCGCAGCCGCCGGCGCGAATGCGCTCGACGAACGTGCCCTGTGGTACAAGGTTCACCGCCACCTTGTTGGCCATCATCTGCTTCTGCACGTTCGGATTAAGTCCGATGTGGCTGGCCGTCAGCGTCGAGACCAGCGCGGCGTCGAACAACTTACCGACGCCTCTTCCCGGGACGGCGGCATCATTGCAGATGATGGAAAGCTCGGATTTCCTTTGCCTGACCAGTTCGTCGAGCAGACGTTCCGGCGTTCCAACTCCCATGAATCCGCCGACCATGACGCTCGCGCCGTTGGGAATCATCGCCACCGCTTCTTCCGCAGAAAGGGCTTTCATTGCAGGCTCCAATGATCGTCGCTTGGACGCTCGCCAATTGAATCCGCAGCCCGGAAGGTGGACCATTGATCTGTATCAAGGGCGCTGGCGGCGGTCGCCGCTCATTGCGACGTGGATCGATCCACACCGATACTGGCGAGCATTTCCTGCCATAGCTTGCGGACCTGAAGGTGCCGGCATTCGACGGCCGCGTTTACGGCTTCGCGAAGGGGAAGCAGGTCGGCGCTCTTCAGGAACATGATTTGCGCCTGCATCATCCGACCGCTTTCGAACTCGATCCTCCGCAACGCGAGCGCGAACGGATCCTGCGCGGCCGCTTCCTGCGGCAGCAAAGCCGCCGGCCGTATCACGGAATGCACTGCGTGGCCGAGCGCCACGATATCAATCGTCATTCCCTGCGTCCGATCGGCTGTTCCTTCGCCTGGCCTTGGCAGCCAGGACGTCTCCCAGCCGGGAAGGAGAAACAGCAGTTCAAGATCGGGCGTCCACGAGGTCGCCCGCAGCAACAGCGTGACGATTTCGGCTTCGTGAAAAAGCTGCGCGTTCAATTCCGCGTGCCAGGCCGGATTCCTTTGCCAGGAGATAGCGAGCGCGAGCTGTCGCGCCATCGCGCCGTGACAGGACATCAGGAATGCGGCGACGCGTGTCTGCTGCCGGGGCGGCACCCGGCCCGCCGCATCGAGGGGACCGAGGAACATGCTCATGCCGGCGCCTCATGCGCCGGAATGGCACGGAGATGGTCGTAACCGGATGGAAAGGGGATGAGCGGATCGCCCGCATTCTCAGGAGCGATCCACACCGAGCGGTTGCCTTTCCAATTCCCGGAGAGAACATCCTCGGCAAACCTGGAAAGCAGGTCGGCCGTCAGCGTCGGCTTTTCGAGGGTGAAGGCGTGATAGGCGCGTGGAACGATGACGAGCGCGCTGTCGGGAATGTGGATGCGCAAGGTTTCATGCAGTGCGCGCGGGGTCAGAAAATCAAACTCGCCATTCAGGATCATCGTCGGCACGCTTATCGACGAAAGCTGCGGCGTGAGCGGTTTGAAATCGAGGAAGGACTCCATGAGATTCTGCAGGGCATAGATATCATTGGTGAGCCAGCCCTGCCGCTTGATGGCTTCGAGGTTGCCGAGCTGCGGCCCAAGCCATGCGTCGGACAGGTTCATCGGCAGCAGCAGGTCCTGCAGGTAACTTGTCCCGCCGAGGATCAGGCCGGTCCGCAGCGCGTTGCCGATGAGGAGCAGCTGAGGCGAGAGCTCTGCGAAAGCGCTCATGGCAACGAGGCCGGCGAGCCGATCCGGGTGCTCGATCGCATATCGCAATGCGATCAGCCCGCCGAAGCTGATGCCGCCCAGGAAGACCGGCGGCTTCAGCTGGTCGATGAGCAGCGCGAGCGCTGCAACCTGATCGTCCTGGCTGATGAACAAAGCGGGTTTGTCGGACGCCCCCTGGCCGAGAAGATCGAATGTCGCAACGCGGAAGCCTTTCGCCACCAGCGCGTCGCGGTAAGCGGCCCAGAGCTCGGCGTACTGCGTCAGTCCATTGACGAGCACATAGGTCGGCCAGTGCTCGGCTCCCTCCAGCTCGTAGCGTATGCGATAGGAGCCAAGGGCGAGGAACGGCATGCAGCACCCAGCGAAGTCGGACCTCCTGGATCTCTCATTTCGACGGATCACCCTTGAGATAAGTCAAGGGTTGCCCCGGACGTCTGCCTAGCCTTTCCCAAAAATGCTGGCCCAAAAATTCTGGCCGAGCACCGCCTTTCCGGGAGGATCGCATGAAGCGTCTTATCGTCAGCCTGCTGGTGTTGCTGATCGCCACCCCCATCGCGGCAGCCGAGTCCTTTACCCGCCGATCGTCGCAAGTGCAGCACGATGAGCTGAAGAAGACAGTCGAGATTGCCAACTTTCGCCTCGGCGGCAAATACGATCTGAGCGATCCCTCGAAATGGGAAAATGGCGGAGAGGGCGGCGTCACGCTGGAATCGCTCGGCGCCGGCAAGCTTCACACGGCCTATATCGCGGTCGGCACGCCGCGGCGTAATGCCGCCGGCGAAATCACCAATGCCGTGATCATCAACTCCTACTATTCCGGCAATTCCACCGACATGTACGAGCAGTGGGTCAAGGGCGCGGCATTGTCAGGCGGCGTGCCGATCATCGGCCCCGGCAGGCCGATCGATACCGATCGGTACTATGTCATCATGGTTGATCCGCTTGGCACCTGGGGCGCGAGCAAGCCGTCCGAAGGGCTCGGCATCAAGTTTCCGCAATACAGCTACTATGACATGGTGCAGGCCAATTACCGCATGCTGCGCGACAACCTGAAAGTCGTGCATGCCGCGCTGGTCACCGGCGTCTCGATGGGCGGCACGCAGACTTATGTCTGGGGCGTGATGCATCCGGAATTCATGGGCGGATTGATGCCGATCGGCGGCACCACCCAGTCGGACGCCGAAGACCCGGTCGGCAACTGGACCTTCCAGCTGATGACCGCAGCCATCGAATCCGATCCGGTCTGGCAGAAAACCAAGGGCGACTACTACAAATTGCCCAAGGAACAGCATCCGATTCCGGGCATCGCGTTCGGCTGGTCGGTGCTCGGGCTGACGGGCTATGATTTCGCCTTCCGCACCACGCAGAGCTTTGCCGCGGTGCAGCCAGAAGTCTTCTACTGGGATCCGCCGAATGAGAAGGCGAGCAGCAGCGTGACCAACCGCGCCAAGCTGTATGATGCGGTCGATCTCGTCTGGCGTAACCGGGTCGGCGAGAAACATAATCTTAACGCCGATCTCTGGCGAATTCAGGCGCGGACGCTGGTGATGCACATCACCAACGACCTGTGGCTGAATTTCAAGCTCGCCGAGCGTGCCGTGGACCGCGTGCCGGGAGCCCAGCTCCTGGCCGAGGAAAGCCCTGTCGCTCACTACGGCGTGTTCTCGATTATCAACCACCGGAAGAACGATCCCAAGTTCGTCTCTTTTATGGATGATGTCGCGGCCCTCGACCGGGCGCAAAAGTTCGTCGACAACGACTATCGCGTGCCGGGCGTCGCGGCGAACATCGATCCGGGCAAGTCGTTCTGGAAAAATTACGTCACCTATCCCTATCCGGTGAAATACGCCACCGTGAAGGACGGTAACGGAACATCCTGGCAGATCGGCTACATGGATGAGTACGACGGCACCGACAAGAATCCGAAGGTGCTCGTCATCATCCACGGCAAGGGCGCCTTCGCCGGCCATTACGGCAACATCATGCAGTATGCCCTGCGCTCCGGGCTGCGCGTGATCGCGCCCGACCTGCCGCATTACGGCATGTCCGGACCGGGCAATCTCGACAAGAGCCCGGCGCGCACCATGCAGGACATGCGCGACGTCGTGCACGAGCTCGTGGTCAACCAGCTCGGCGTAAAGAAGGCCTATTACCTCGGTCACTCGCTGGGCGGTCAGGTAGCGTTGGGGTACGCCCTGACCTGGCCGGACGCGGTACAAGGACTTGCGCTCGAAGCGCCCGCCGGATTGGAGGAGTACCCGCGCGACATCGAAATCGCGCCGGGCAAGAAGGTGAATCTGTTCGATGCCTCCTACGCGCACGACTGGGAAAAGTGGAAGCAGGCCTGGGACCAGACCGGCATCCTGCAGACCGAAATCGCCCGTCCCGAGCAGAACATTCGCGACTTCTTCTACTTCAAGAAACGCGATCCCAACACCGGCGCGGTGTCGGCGGCCAAGAGCGGGTACTTCTACAGCGACAGCGAGTATGCCCGTTTCCACACCGAGCAGCGCGTCGGGCTCACCAAGGGCAACCCGAAGGAATTGGAGCAGTGGGCTGATGTCTTCATCTTCGACATCTACGGAATGGTGTCCGAGCTGCAGAAGGACGATCCCAAGAACCTCTATGATCGTCTGACGCAGATCAAGGCGCCCATCTTCCTGGCGTTCGGAGACAAGGAGCCGTTCATCCCTGGCACCGCGTTCAACGGACTGACGGACCTTGGACGGGACATCATCACCCCGTTCATGTCGCGCATGACCAATGCCGGCAACCGGCCGATCCTGAAGATCTATCCGGACACCGGACATTTCATCCACACGGATAACCCGGTGGAATATCCGGTCGACGTGGTCGACTTCGTGACCAAGGGAACGGTTGACACCAGCTCGCCGCTGGCGACCGATCGCATGATCCACGGCGCCGTTGTGTCAGCGCTGCCGGTGGCGCCGACACCGCCCGGTGCGTCGCCGACGGCCGGCCTGAACAAATAGCCGCCATGTCGAAGGTGCAGGCGGGTGAGGTCCAGCTGGGCTGGCGAGAGTGGGGTAAAGGCGACGTCACCGTCGTCTTCATCCACGGTAACCTTGCCAGCAAGGACTGGATAGAACTTGCTGCCCCGCTGTTTCCCAGCGGCGTCCGTGTGATCGGCATCGACTGGCGCGGCTGCGGAGACAGCGACCGGCCGATCCCGACCAGGGACTACGCCAACTACTCCATGCAGCAGCATGCGGCGGATATGCTCGCCGCATTGGATGAGCTGAAGATTCCATTCTGTCATCTGGCGACGCATTCCACAGGTGGCATCATCGCGGCCCGTATGCTGCTGCAGCAACCGAAACGGTTCGGCAGGGTTCTCGCTCTGGATCCCGTCACGCCGCTCGGCATGGCCTTCAACAACGAGCAGATCGACCTGTTTCGCGCCATGATGAAGAGCCGTGAACTCACTCGCGCCATGATGGCGACCGCGGCGGTGTCGCTGTTTGCTCCGGAAAGCCTGGCTCCGAACGCCATACCGCAATTCCGCGTCGGCCTGGGTGAGCTGCAGGCGCTGTTCGAGCGCGTCTTGATGCAGACGTTCAGCGTCTCCGAGGGAATCTGGATTGGAACTCCGTTCAACCTCAATCTCGAACGTGAAAGCCGCGAACTGGAGCGGCGGATGCCGGAGATCCATCATGCGCACCTTGTGATCTGGGGTGAAAAGGACGGCTGGATTCCGCCGGCGGACCTCGCCGTCATGGCAGATGCAATGCCGAATTGCCGGCTCGTGACGATCCCGAATGTCGGGCATTCGATAAATCTGGAAGCGCCGGCGCTTTACGCGGGATATTTCGGCGCGTGGTTCGGGGGATTGCGAGGCGAGGACTGAGGGGCACCAGCCTTCGTCAACCGTGTTCAGGCAACAAGGAGGCTAACATGGCAAGTCAAGCGCATTTCTATCTGAACTGGGCGAAGGAGCGGATTGACGAGATGGATGCCGTATTGGCGTCGCTCGACGAAAGGGTTTCGCAACTCAACACGGAGGCGCGTTCAGCCGCGGAAAAGGCCATTGAGGAGCTGCGCATCAAGCGTGACGCGTTCTTCAACGACGTGAAGAAACAGATGGAGGGCGGTGAAGCTGCCTGGGGACAGACGAAGGAAAAGCTGGAAGCCCAATGGGGTATCTTCCAGAGCGAGATCGCTAAATATTTCGAGGGAATTGTTCAACAGGGCAAGCAGCAGCAGTCCGCATTTGAACAGATTGCCAGCGCGCAGCTGAAGTCCTGGCGAGATGCCGCCGAGAAAATACAGGCCGCCTCGGCAGAATTTGCGGCAGACCGTCGAGCGAAGGTCGAGGCCACGACGCAGCAGATGAAGGCGGAAGCATCCGCCGCAGAGGCGAAATTCGAGAAGCTGGCAAAGGCCGGAACCGAATCCTGGACCGCGTGGAATGCTGCCCTGACGGAGTCACGCACCGCCTTCGACCGGGCCAATCAAGTGGCATGGGAATCGTTCAAACGGGCCAGCTCGGGAGCGTGACGAATCGTCGAGGATGCTGACGGCGGCCGAGATGCTGAACCTAGAGATCCAGTTCGGCCAGTCGGTGCCGGTCCAGCAGCACGATCTGGCGCTGGGTCTGGCCGAGAAAGCCGAGGACGCCCATGCCGTGAAGATGTGACAGCGCCCGGGAAACGGTTTCGAGGGTAAGTCCCAGATAGTCGGCGATATCGCGACGGCACATCGGAAGCGCCATCACGCCGGCGGCGGACAGGCGACGGTCCATCTCGAGCAGGAAGGCGGCCACGCGCTCAAGCGACGTCTTGCGTCCCAGGAGCAGCATATGGTCCTCGGCATGCTGCAGGTTGGTGGTTGTCATATTGAGGAGGTCGAGCGCGACATGCACGTCGCCTTCCGCCACATGCTCGAGGCTGCACCGCTTCATCAGCCGCACCGTCGTTTCGACGATCGCCTCTGTCGTAAATCGATGGACTGGCCCGTTTTCCAGGCCAAAAATGTCGCCTGCCAGGTGGAAGGCCCCGATCTGGCGTCGGCCGTCGGACAGGAGCTTGTAACTCCGGACCGCGCCCTCCATCACCTGGTAGAGATATTCCGCGGGCTCGGCTTCACCGTAAATCTCGGCAGCCCTGTTGTATTTGAATTCGCTTAAGATGACCCGGGCGCGGGAGAGTTCGCCAAGTTGACCAAGGGCGCTCTGCCTGCCAGCCGAAGCCGCGTTCATATTGACAAGCATGGATAATCTCCCTGTTTGTGCAAATCCGCTGGCTTTTTTGGTACGGGACGTGTCGGGAACCCTCTTTACGACTTAGGCTGCACCCGCGGCTATTGGCGTGAGGGCCATTGTCCGAAGGGACATTGCCCGGAGGGACATTGTCCCCATAGACATAAACCCGCGGGGGCGGCAATTCTGTCGCAAAACGGTACGGATAAGGGGTGTACGGCCTCATCGACACAAGCGTATGTTAAGTCGTGCGGATTTCAGTGTGCGATCATTTCGAACATCGGGATGAGCACGAACTTGATCGAACCTCGGGACCATCCCAATAAAAATGCTAGTTCAACTCTCCGTTGCCGGATTTGAGCGAGATCAACCGCTCCAGCGTGAAGTATTCATATCCTTGCAGGCTTATGCACGTTGTTGGGTAGATGACCAGGCCGACCGGGGTACATTATTTCGTGTGTCTTCGCCGCTATCTCGGTCAGAGGAGATGCATTTTGTCGGGTGTTGTTCATGTCGTCGATGATGATGCATCCTTTCGAACCGCCATCGAACGTCGCTTGAAGAAAGCCGGCTACCAGGTCGCGACATATCCGTCGGCCCAGCATTTGCTGGATCGTTTGCCGGATGAGAAGGGTTCAGGCTGCATCCTCCTTGACGTCAGGATACCGGGCCTGTCCGGTCCTGAACTGCAAGGACGTCTCAGCGAACTCGGTTTGACGCTGCCCATCGTGTTTCTCACCGGCTATGCCGATGTGCCGACCACCGTGCAGGCGATCAAGGCGGGCGCTCACGATGTTCTGACCAAACCGGTATCGTCCGATCGATTGCTTGGTGCCATCGGGAGAGCAATCGCGCATCACGAAGCGGGACGCGGCGCAAGGGGCCGGCTCGATGTCGTTCGCGCACATCTCGCGTCGCTGACGCCACGCGAACGAGAGGTTTTCGAACTCGTCGTTCGCGGCAAGACCAACAAGCATGTCGCCCTTGAATTGGGTACGACCGAACGCACCATCAAAGCGCATCGCCACAGGGTGATGGAGAAGATGCAGGTTCAATCTCTGGCCGAGCTCGTCTCGCTTGCCGAACGGGTTGGTACATTGGCTGCCGGTCCCTCCGGCCGGGTCGAGCAAGCCGGGGCGAAGTGACGGCGTTCCGGTTCCGGGAAGCTCCTTGTCCCAAGGGACAATAGGAATGTCGGTGCGCGAAGCGTATCGAATTCCATTCGTGTGATTCCGGAAAAGCTTTGCAGTTTTGTTGTCCGGGCTTCGCCGGCCGAGCCGGCTACTTCGCGACTTGCCCTTTTGCCCGACCGCTCTCGGCGCGAGGCAACAGATGAGGGTTACGCAATCGTGCCGAACGGCAAGGTCGTTTTTGTCGTTGATGATGACCCCGGCATGTTGAGAGGGGTGAAACGATTGTTGAGCCAGCATGGCTATGACAGCGTTCTGTTCGAGTCGGCCGAGGCTTTCCAAGATCACAACGACATCGACCGGGCGCTCTGCGTCATCCTTGATATCAACCTGAATGGTAAGTCCGGGATCGACGTGAGGCACCGCCTCAAAGCCGCAGGAATTTCTGTTCCGGTCATTTATATCACCGCCAACGACAACCATTCCGTTCGCGCGGCCGCCATCGAATCCGGATGTATTGCCTACCTGACCAAGCCATTCTCCGCGAAATCGCTGATTGATCCGATCAAAGGGGCGTCGGCCAGCCTCGCCTAGGGCATGATCCGCAAAATTGTGCAGCGGTCGAGCACGGGTCACTCGTCGATTGCTTGTTCATAGATCCGCGATGGCGTCCCTTGTCGAACTGCCGCGAACTGGTTGAGCGGAAGCGACGTGCTCACCGTCAGCACGCTGGAATCAACCACCTCAAGCAGAAGGGCGTTGCCGGTCTCCAAGTCCTTGAGCAGTTTCGGCTCGGCCAGATCGGCCGCGACGCAGGTATTGGTCAGGCACCAGACATAGGGGACTCGATACGGCGTTCCCTGGTCGATGGTGATTTTGACGCCGGCCTGCAGGTACAGGCCGACGGGAAGGAACAGTTGCAGCCGCGCCGCCTTGTCACCCTCGCGCTCGATCAGGTCGACGCGGACGGCCGGCTGACCCGTCTCGAAGGTCCCGCTGATCGATGTCCGGCACGCCATCCTGGTTCCGGGCGTCTTGAAGCAGACCTTGCGCCAGTCGGAATATTTGATCGTTCTCGCCATGCGCTGTCCGCGTGGCCCGAACTCTTGACCGGCAGGCTTGTCATTCGCTTGAGAACCGCCGGTTGGGGAGGACTGCTGTCCGTAGCCCGGCCCCAAACCGCCGGATATCAGGAAGACCAGCAATGTTGCCGAGAGAAAGAGTGATGAAGAACGAAACCGGCTGAAGGGCTGCGCGATCATGTCCTGTCTCCATCATGACTGCCGGCCGTCGGCAGCATTATCCGGAATAGGTGAGCGTGACGATGACGGGCCCGAGGATCGTCAGCAGCACATTGCCGACCGCATAGGGCACCGCGACCCCGAGCACAGGCGTCTGACTGTCGGCCCGTTCGCAGCTCCCTGCGACGGCCGCATCCACCGTCATCGCTCCCGCGAGCGCGCCACAGATGATCACCGGGTTCAGGTGCAGGATGCGATGCGCCACGATGGTCGCGATCGTCAGCGGAACGAGGGTCACGACGATACCCAAAGACAGAAGCAGCAGGCCGTGGGATTGAATGGCCGCAATCGCTGCCGGGCCGTTTGCGAGCCCGATGGCCGCGATGAATCCGCCGAGGCCGATGTCGCTTAGCGTTTGCTGCGCGGCCGGCGGGTAGCTTCCGACGTTCGGCCGGCGCGTACGCAGCCAGCCGCAAATCAATCCCAGGACCAGGGTGCCGCCGGCACCGCCCAGCGTCACCGCGAAAGACCCGAGCTTGAAACTAAGCAATCCGATCAGCAGGCCCGCCGAAATTCCCGCCGCGAGGAAGGCGATATCGGTCCGGTCAGCATAGGTCAGCACCTGACCGACCTTTGCCGCGGCGCGTTGGACAGCGTGCGTCGCACCGACCAATGTCATGACGTCGCCGACATAGATCGTTGTTTCCGGCGTCAGCGGAACTTCCTGTCCTCTGCGGGTCAAATCCCGCAGAAACACGCCGCGCGCGGCATCGCCGACCCGATCGGCGATTTCGCTCAAGGTGCGGCCGTGCAACTCATCGTTGGTGACAACCACGCCAAGTGCCTCGCCCGAGACCTCCCGCAGCACCTCCGCGCCTTCGATCTCGGGGCCGATCGCTGTACCGGCCTTGATGAGGGCCAATGCTGGTCCGGCGAGAACGACCTCATCGCCGCTTGCGAGGACCGTTTGCCGTTTCGATTCGACGTCGCTGCCGTGGCGGACAATGCGTCCGAAGACGACGCGATGGCCGATATGATCTTCGATTGCGCCGACCGTCTGACCGGCGGCGACGGCGACCCGATAGGCCCGCGCCTTGAACTTCTGGTAACCCAGGCTTCCGGCCTTGCGGGCTTTGCCTTTGCCTCCGGAAAGAGTCGCCTCCAGCTTGACGGCTTCTTCCTTGAGGTCAACGCCCATCAGCCAGGGCGCGGCAAAGGGCACGAACAGCAGCGTCAGGATGTAACCAAGGATGTAGGTGACGGCATAACCCGCCGCGATATTGGCTTGCTGCTGTCGCAAGACGTCGTCGGCGAGCCCGAGTTGTGACAGCGCACCCGTCGCCGTCCCGATCATGGATGACTGGGTGAGACTGCCGGACGCAAGACCGGCAGCCGTGCCGGGGTCCAGATGAAAGGTAAAGGCGAAAACGAGAACCAGGGTCAGGCCAACGGCGCTGACAACCAGGGCAACGCCAACCTGTGACAGCGTGCGCAGGCTCAGCGAAGCGAAGAATTCAGGTCCCGATTTATATCCGATCGTGAAGACGAACAGGCTGAAGAATATCGACTTGAACAACGGAGGGATCACGAAGTTCCCGAGTTGTCCAAGCAGCACGGCCGCGACCAGCGTGCAGGCTGTGGCGCCTACCGAAAATCCCTTGAACTGGAGCCGCCCAAAGAACGTTCCGATTGCGATGGAGAGAAGCAGGAAAATCTCCGGCGCGGTCGAAATGATCCACTTGATGGTGTTCATTGGCGCGATCCTCAAGCCCAGAAGCGCGCACGTTCGGATCGACCCCGTTCAAGTCCCTTGATTCAAATCAAGCCGGCATCCTCCGCGAGGATCATTTTCTCAGCGCTATCGGTCTGTTTTTCCGGGAGCCGCCATCGGCGCGGTCATGACGGAAGTGAGGCGCGCCTACAGCCTCGCCATTCCCGTGACACTACTTGTCACCGTGTCGTCGCTTTGCGAGCAGAATCCAACGGTTGCCAGCAAGTAGCGGTCATCGTGCGTGTGGGGTGCTTGATTTAAATCAAGACTCGGTCCGAGCGCGGCTGACTAGGTCTGTCCAACCCTAGATCGCAGGTTGGGAGAACCGCCATGGCGCAGCAAGCTCAGGAACGTCGGATCGATCAGTTTTTCTCCGGCCCCGGCGCGCGGGCGGACGAATGGCGCGGATTGGTCGAGGCGGCGAAAGCGTGGTCAAGCGGATCGGGAGACCGCGCCGGCTTCGAGGAAAAACTTTCCCAGATCGCGATCGCCGAAGAATATCATGCCTATCCCGGTCTCCGCCTGATGGCGGCCCTCACCGAGCGCGCGGCCGCGGGCGATGCGGCAGGCACGCTCGCGCTGGCGATGCGCATCACGCAGTCGCTGCAGACGCGCTCGTTCCGACAGCATGCCGGCGATTGGGATGCGGATGCCGAGGCTGAAATGCCGGATCTGCTGCCGCCTGGATTTGGCGAGACCCGCGCGCGGCGGCCCTATTTCGAAACCCTGATCGTCACCGGCATCCCCGCTACCAACTGGTCCAACCTCGCGACCGAGTGGCGCAAGCTGCGCCGCCCGGTGGATGCTTTCATCTATGAGCCGGTCTTTGCCGGCAGTTTCGAGGACGCATTCTGTGCCGCGATGCTCAATCCCGATCTTGGTGCCGTCATCGTCAATGAAGGCTTTGCGTTGCATTCCCGGCACGACGCGCCGGTGTTGCGCTCCCTGATGGCTTCGATGGACCAAAAGGAGATGTCCGACTCGGCGTTGGCGCTGGCGCGCACGTTGAAGCGCATTCGCCCCGAGCTCGACGTCTATCTGGTGTCGAACCGCAATGTGGAGGAGTTGGCCGGCAATCCCGAGGCCGATGTCGTTCGCCGCATCTTCTATTCGGTGGAAGAGCTGCTCGAGCTGCATCTTGCCATCCTGGAAGGCATTCAGGATCGCTTCGAAACGCCGTTCTTCGACAATCTCAAGAAATATGCCCAGCGTCCGATCGGAACGTTCCACGCGCTCCCCATCGCCCGTGGCAAGTCGGTCTTCAGGTCCGACTGGATTCGCGACATGGGCGAGTTCTACGGTCCGAACCTCTTCCTCGCCGAGAGCAGCGCGACCACGGGAGGTCTCGACAGCCTGCTGGAACCGACCGGCAATATCAAGAAAGCCCAGGACAAGGCGGCGCGGGCGTTTGGAGCCGACCGGGTCTTCTTTGTCACTAATGGCACGTCGACGTCCAACAAGATGGCGGTGCAGGCGCTGATCGGTCCAGGCGATATCGTGATCGTCGACCGCAACTGCCACAAATCGCATCACTACGGCATGGTGCTGGCGGGCGCGCAGCCGCTCTATGTCGAAGCCTTCCCGATGACGGAATATTCGATGTATGGCGCAGTGCCGCTCAAGACCATCAAGCAGGCGCTGCTCAACGCGAAGGCAGATGGCCGGCTCGACCGGGTCAAGATGGTCGACCTGACCAATTGCACCTTCGACGGCCACATCTACAACACCCGCCGGGTGATGGAGGAATGTCTGGCGATCAAGCCCGACCTGATCTTCCTGTGGGATGAAGCCTGGTTCGGCTTTGCGCGCTTCTCGCCGTTCCTGCGCCCGCGCACCGCGATGGGCGCCGCCAACGACATCGAGGCGTGGATGCACGATCCCAAATCGATCGAGGCTTACGAGAAGCAGCGCGCCGCGCTCGGCGACAATCCGTCCGCCGAGACCTTGCTGAACACGAGGCTGCTGCCGGATCCGCGGCAGATCCGCCTGCGCGTCTACCAGACCAATTCCACCCACAAATCGATGTCGGCGATCCGGCAGGGCTCGATGCTGTTCGTCAAGGATGTCGAATTTCACACGGTCGAACAGCAGTTCAAGGAGGCGGTGTTCACCCATGCCTCGACCAGCCCCAACCAGCAGCTGATCGCGAGCCTCGATGTTGCGCGCCGGCAGATGGAGCTGGAAGGCTATGGCCTGGTCGCCAACGCCATCGAGATCGCGTTTGCGATCCGCAGGGCGGTTGCCGCCAATCCGCTGATCTCGAAATATTTCAGCGTGCTCGGCGCCGACAAGATGGTGCCGGCGGATTACCGCGCCAGCGGCTTCACGGATTATCTGGCGAAAGGCGTCAACTGGGGACAGGTCCTGCACAGCCTGAAGGAAGACGAATTCTGTCTCGATCCGACGCGTCTGACGCTGGTGTGCGGCACCGCCGGCTTCGACGGCACGCAGTTCAAGGGCATTCTCGCCAATCGCTACGGAATCCAGGTCAACAAGACCTCGCGCAATTCCGTGCTGATCCAGTCCAACATCAACAATACCCGCAGCGACGTCGCCCATCTGATCCGTGTGCTGGCCGAGGTCAGCGGCGAGATCGATCGTGATCTGAGCCATGGCGGCACCAACGCCGTCAGCGCCTTCGCCGCGCGCGTGAAGAGCCTGATGACGGACGTGCCTGATCTGCCGAACTTCTCGCACTTCCATGACAGCTTCCGAGGCGATGCCGGAGACAGGACCAACGAGGGCGACATCCGCAGCGGCTTCTACTCGGCCTATGACGCGGCGGGATGCGAATATATCCGCTTGAACGATCCGGAGATCGACCGTCGCCTGAAGGCCGGTCCCGACCTCGTCTCGGCCAGTTTCGTGATCCCGTATCCGCCGGGCTTCCCGATCATGGTGCCGGGCCAGGTCATCACCCAGGAAACCATCGACTTCATGCGGAAGCTCGATGTCAAGGAGATCCACGGCTACGACGCCACAGAGGGCCTCAAGCTTGTTCGTCCGGAGGCCCTGGCGAAACTCGGTGATCGCCATTCGGGCGCGCACGGGATCAAGGCTGCCGCGGAATAGGAATAGGGGCGCTGGAAATGGGGAGGATGACATCATGATTGACTGGTTCGTGCAGACACTTCGCAGCTATCCGGAGATAGCCATCTTTCTGTCCCTGGCGCTTGGGTATTACTTCGGCTCGTTCACCTATAAGGGCCTTGGTCTGGGAGCGGTGACTGCAACCCTGATTGCGGCTGTCATCATCGGACAGCTTGACATCAAGATAGGCACTCCACTCAAGCCGGTCTTCTTCCTGATGTTCCTGTTCGCCATCGGTTATGGCGTTGGGCCACAATTCGTGCGCGGCATCGCACAGGACGGAATTCCGCAGGCGTTGTTTGCCGTAGTGGTGTGCCTGTTCTGCCTGGGGGCAGCCTATGGGGGCGCCAAGCTCGCGGGCTATAGCGTCGGTTCGGCTGCGGGGCTCTATGCCGGATCGCAGACGATCTCCGCGTCAATGGGCCTGGCGACCGATGCGATCAACCGCCTCGGGCTATCGCCCGAGGACGCCAAGAAGACATTGGATGCGATGCCGGTGGCCTACGCTGTCACTTACATTTTCGGAACCATCGGATCCGCCATTGTTCTGGCGCTGATTGGCCCGGCGCTGCTTGGCATCGACCTTGAGGCGGCGTGCAAGCGGTATGAGGAGAAGCACGGTGGCAAGAAGGATGTGGGCGGTCCCGGCACGGCCTGGCATCAGTTCGAATTGCGGGCCTACCGCATACGGGAGGGAGGCAAGATCGTCGGCAAGACGGTGGCGCAGGCTGAGGCCCTGCTTCCCGAGCAGCGGGTGTTCATGCAGCGGATCCGGCGCGGCGACACCATCATGGAGGCGACAGCCGATACGGTATTCCGTGAAGGTGACATCGCGGCAGTGGCTGGCCGGCGTGAGGTGCTGGTGAATTTGATCGGCGCGACTGCGGAGGAGGTCAACGATCGTGAACTGCTGGCGGTGCCGATCGAAGGTGTCGATGTCTATGTCACCAGCAAGGAAGTCGATGGAAAAACGTTGGCCGAGCTGGCCGATTTGCCAAGCGCGCGTGGCCTGTTCCTGCGAAAGATTGTCCGTGGCGCGACCGCGACAAATATTCCGATTATGGCAGACACGCAGTTGCAGCGGGGGGACGTCGTTACGCTCGTCGGACGTACCCCGGACATCGTGGCTGGTACCAAGATGTTGGGTTATCCGGACCGGGCGACCGACGTGGCGGACGTGGCATTCATTGGCGGGGCGATCACGATCGGAGCACTGCTCGGTGCACTGACCTACAAGGTCGGCAGTGTGCCGCTTACGCTCTCTACCTCCGGCGGCGTTTTGATCGCCGGCCTTTTCTTCGGATGGTTGCGGTCTGTGCGGCCGACCTTCGGGCGGATCCCGTCGCCCACTGTCTGGTTCATGAACTCCGTCGGCCTGAACGTGTTCATCGCGGTGGTCGGCATCTCGTCCGGACCAGGCTTTGTCGCCGGGCTGCAGCAGCTCGGATTCAGCCTGTTTCTCTGGGGCGTCGTGGTCACGACCGTGCCGCTGATACTGGGGATGTACGTGGGCAAGTACCTGTTCAAGTTCGACGACGCCATTGTGCTGGGTGCTTGCTCCGGTGCACGCACCACAACAGCCTCGCTCGGCATGATCAACGACCGGGCCAAGAGCCAAATTCCCGGCCTCGGTTACACGGTGACCTATGCGGTCGGCAACACGCTGCTGACCGTCTGGGGCATGGTGCTGGTGATCCTGATGACCTAGCGGCGAAAATCTCCCGGTGAGCATGTGCCCGTGAGGCCGTGCTCATCGACTTCCCCCTTTGACAACCCCGTCGACAGAATCTCGCAAAAAAATAGGAGAAAGTCATGGCCGACATTATGACGCTAAAGAAGTTCGAGGCTTTGGGCCCATTCGAGATCAAGAACGAGTTGATCAACCTTGCCAAAGCCACGTCGAAGACGACTCAGTCCGCGTTCCTGGACGCTGGCCGCGGCAATCCGAATTGGGTCGCCACCACGCCGCGCGAAGGTTTCTTCCTGCTCGGCCAGTTTGCCATCACCGAAAGCAAACGGACGATGGAGGAATCTCCTGGGATCGGCGGCATGCCGCAGGCCAAAGGCATCGCGGCTCGCCTCGACGCATGGCTCGCGAAGCACTCGGATATGCCCGGTGCCGACTTTCTGCCCTCTATGGTGAAGTTCGCGATCAAGACTTTCGGATTCGATCCCGATGCATTCGTCCACGAGCTCGTCGATTCGATCATTGGCGACCGTTATCCGGTGCCCGATCGCATGCTGGTCCACAACGAGCGCATCGTGCACGAGTATTTAATGTGGGCGATGTGCGGAAAGCCGCGCCCTTCCGGCAAGTTCGATCTTTACGCGGTCGAGGGCGGCACCGCCGCGATGTGCTACATCTTCAAATCGCTGAAGGCCAACCGATTGCTGTTTCCCGGCGACTTCGATCGCGCTCGGCACGCCGATCTTCACGCCCTACCTCGAGATGACGCACCTCGAGGATTACGATCTGAAGATGGTACCAATCAGAGCGCCGCAAGAGAACCGCTTCCAATATACGGAGGAGGAAATCAAGAAGCTGGAAGACCCGAAAATCAAGGCCTTCTTCATCGTCAATCCCGGTAATCCCAGTGGCATGGGGATGAGCAGGGAGACGATCGCCATGATCGTGAAGCTCGTTAAGACCAAGCGCCCCGATCTGATGTTGCTGACGGATGACGTCTACGGAACATTCGTCGACGATTTCCGCTCCCTGCTTGGCGAGCTTCCGCACAACACGATCGGCGTCTATTCCTACTCCAAGTATTTCGGCTGCACCGGATGGAGACTTGGCGTCATCGCCATCCACGAGGACAACATTTTCGATAAGATGATCGCCAAATTGCCGGACCAGCACGTGAAGGCGCTTGACAAGCGCTACGGCCCGATCACGCTTGAACCGCGAAAATTCAAATTCATCGACCGCATCGTAGCCGACAGTCGCGACATCGGCCTCAACCACACCGCCGGGCTTTCGCTGCCGCAGCAGGTGATGATGACGATGTTCTCGCTCCACGAATTGATGGACGAAAAGAAGGCTTACCAGAAGGCCTGCATGGAGATCGTGCATCGGCGCATGCAGACCTTGCTCGAGGGCATGGACCTTCAAGTCCCGCCGAATCCGAGTTTCGACGCCTACTACGCCTTGATCGATTTCGAGTTCTGGGCTCGGAAGAACATCGGCGATGAAGCCGTTGAATACCTCAAGAAGAACGTCCATCCGCTCGATCTTGCCTTTCGGCTGGCCGAGGCACACGGGATCGTGCTGCTGAACGGTGGCGGCTTCGAAGCGCCGAACTGGTCGATGCGCGTGTCGCTCGCGAATTTGCCTGACGAAGCTTACGAAGACATTGGTCGGGGCGTTCGGACGATCGCACGCGGCTACAGAGACATGTATGAGGCATCAAAAAAGCTCGTTCCCGCGAAGTGAACGAATGTGCGCATGAGGAAGCATCGATCAAGCTCGATCGCCGCGATGGCGCTCGCCGCAGCGGTTGGTACGGCAACGCCCTCGCACGCGATCACCGGCACCGTTCGTGTCACGGTGACCAAGGCGGGATTTATCGTGGGCGGCGGCGGAGGCCGGGGGACTCTGGCCTTTCGCCACCGCGTCTATCCGTTCACGGTCCAGGGTTTGAGTCTCGGCCTCACGGCCGGCGCCTCGATCAACAAGCTGGTCGGCCGCGCCGACCACATCAACGAGCTCGGCGACTTTGCCGGCACTTACAGCGTGGTCGGCGCGGGCGGCGCGCTGATCGGCGGCGTCGGCGGTGTGCAGCTCAAAAACGACAAGGGCGTTGTCATCACCTTGCAGGGCCCCAAAGCCGGTCTTGAAGTGTCCGCCAACGTCACGAAGGTGGTGATCACCCTGGACCAAACGCGTTCGACCCCAAACTGAAACCTCAGCCGTGGAGAGAGTACCAATGAACAAATATCGAATTCGATTCCTTGGAGTTGCGCTGGTCCTGTTGTCCACATTCGGTCTGGCTTCATCATCGCGCGCCGATACCGGAACGGTGCGTGTGGTCTTCACCAAGGGAGGGTTGATCGTGGGGGTCGGCGGCGGCCACGGCGTCCTGAACTTCCGCGGCCGTAGCTACCGGTTCGCGGTGTCGGGGATGAGCGTGGGCTTCACGATCGGCGCCTCGACTACCAATCTGGTTGGGCACGCCCTGAACCTGAACAGTCCAGGCGACATCCAGGGAACCTACAGCGTGATGGGCGCAGGCGGCGCCTTGGCAGCCGGTGCCGGCGGCGTGCAGCTTCAGAATGAGAAAGGCGTGATATTGCAACTGGCCGGCGGCAAGGTCGGCGTGGAGCTCTCGGCGGCGGTGGGTGGAGTGACGATCAGGCTGGAATAAGCACCGCCGTCCGCGCGGTCTCGATTTCAATATCGCTCCGTTACAAACGACATCCCGCTCAGGCTGGCTTGGTCGTTGTAGCGGCCCTTGTTGGATCGCTTCGGCAGCCGCACCCGGTCGCGCGATACCTTCTTGTATGGGATCGCCTCCAACAGATGCGCGATGCAGTTCAGTCGCGCCCGCCGCTTGTCGTCGGAGCGGATGACGTGCCAGGGTGCGTGCTTTGAATTCGTTTCCCTGAACATCATATCGCGGGCCCGCGAATAGTCATACCAGCGCCGGTAGGATTCGGTGTCCATCGGGCTGAGCTTCCATTGCCGCAAGGGATCATCGATCCTCGCCGTGAAGCGCCGCTCCTGTTCTTCCATCCCGACCTCGAGCCAGATCTTGATCAGGATGATGCCCGCGTCGACGATGTATTGTTCCATCTGCGGACAGAGCGACAGGAATCGCTTGTGCTCGTCGGGTTCGACAAAGCCCATGACATATTCGACGCCGGCACGGTTGTACCAGCTGCGGTCGAAGATGACGAGTTCTCCGCCGGAGGGAAATTGCTGCATGTAGCGCTGCATGAACATCTGTGTCTTCTCGCGGTCCGAAGGCGCGGGGAGGGCGACGACGCGGAACACGCGCGGGCTGACCTTCTCGGTGATCGCCTTGATGGTGCCGCCCTTGCCGGCGGCATCGCGGCCCTCGAACAGGACGATGACCCGGAGCTTCTTTTCCTTCACCCATTCCTGCAGATGACACAACTGAACCTGAAGCTTTCGCAGCTCCTGCTCGTAGGCCTTTCGCTTCATCCTGGACGAAGCGTCTTCATCTTTTGCCATTGCGTTGCCCCGCAGTCCCCGATCAATCGCCCCACGCGATGACAATGCCGATGTCTCCCGGCACGCCGCCCGGAAAATCGATGATCTGATAGCGGATGCGATAGCCGCGCGGCTTCAAATAGTCCGACCAGAGCTTGAAGATCTCCTGGGCTATTCCCGTCAGGGTTTTCTCCCATCCCGGCTCCTGCTGATTGATGGCCCGGCCGTTATCGGTGCACAACGAGTTCGGAAACCGGTAAACCTGGACTTCGGTCAGGCCGTTGCGCACCGCACGCTGGATCACCGTCGAGGCAAGCTTGACCTTTTCATCTTCGCTCAGGCCGGAGGGCTTGCTGAGCTTTTCGATCAGCGCCCGCTTTTCCGCCTCGGCCGCGGTCAGCCGGCGGGCATATTCGTCGGCTTTTTCGGCCTCGTGGATGGCGGCCCGTCTCTGTATTTCCGCTGCCGTGGGCAGCAGTTCGTCAATGTTCTCGGACATGGCTGATCCTTCCCTGGCGATGGTCTCGCCTGGCTGCCAGCTAGCCCCCGCCGCGAGGGCGTTCCTTTGATTCAGATCAAGCGTGCCAGCCGCTTTGCCATTCCTGATGGCGATAATGTCGGCGGATCGGCAAAGCGATGGGAGAGGGCATGGATCGGTTGTTCAAATGCGCGATGGCTGGGGTGGGTCTTTCCCGGTATCATGGATATGGAGATCAATTTTTACCGCCGCACGATCTGAAAAAGAGGTGCGAGTTGCCGAGCCTGGCGTGAGAAGCCGGATCGATCCACAATCAAGCAGAGCCGCGGCGCCAACGCCAAATGCCAGGGAGGTCGTTCTTGACAGCATCACCCAATCCGATCGCGACAACCCATATGCCGTTCTTCATCACGGCGCCGGGCGAAACCGATGTTCTCTTCAACATTACGTTGTGGTTTGTCGTCGCATGCATCATTCTGACGGGTGTGGTTTTCTTTACTATCCACTCGCTTCCGGAACGAATGGCGCACAAGTCGCAGAAGATCCTGTTCGACCTGATAGCCTTGCTCTGCCTGCTCGCGCTGCTCACGCACGAACACCTTTTCTGGTTTATAGCGATCGTGCTTGCCTTCATCCCTATTCCGGACTTCCTGACCCCGGTAAACCGCATCGCAAGTTCAGTGGTAGCCATGGCTGGGCAGCAAGCCAGCGAGAAGCCGGCGGATGTTTCGACTTCCGCCCCGCCGGAGGCTGCGAAAGTCGACGAACCCCAAGAACCCCAAGCGAAGAAGCAGGGAGCCCGTCATGCTTGAGCTCATGCTGTGCTCCTCACTGACGCTGCTTCCGGATTTTCTGTTCCGCCGCTTCGTGCAGGGCAAGCGGCTCGGCAAGGAAATCACGTTATTCTCGGTCTGGTACGAGCTTCGCTGGGGCATCACACTTTGTTTGATCCTGACCGTGCTGCTGATCACCGTTGTGCTGTACAATCATCCCTCCTCGAAGAACGTCAATTCGCTGTTTCGGACCATATCGATCTTTGCCGAAACCGGCGGCCGGGTATCGGAGGTCTATGTCGGCTATCGCCAGAAGGTGACGAAGGGCCAGCCGCTGTTCAAGATCGACAGCAAGAGACAGGAAGCCGAGATCGCGACTGCTCGCGCCCATGTTGTCGAAGTGGAGGCAGGCACGGACACCGCCAAGGCCGATGTCCTGACAAGCCAGGGGAAGCTCGACGAAGCCAAGAGTGATTATCAGCAGGCGCTTGATGAATATAATACCAAGAAGAAACTGTATGACCGCAATCCTGACGTTGTCACGACGCGCGAGCTCGAGAAGCTGCAAGTGCTGGTGACGGCACGGCAAGGCAACGTCGACGCTGCGACTGCCAGCAAACAGTCGGCGGAGACGCGCCTTTCGGTGGTGCTGCCGGCGCAGAAGGCGAGCGCGGAGGCGCAGCTCGCGGCAGCTCAGGTCGAGCTGGAGAGAATGACGGTCCGTGCTGGCGTCGACGGACGGGTTGATCAGTTCGTCCTGAGGCCGGGCGACGTCGTGCAGCCGGCGCCGGTCACCCGGGCCGCGGGAATTCTCATCCCCGAGGGCGCGGGCGAAGGGCGGCTGTTCGGCGGATTCGACCAGATCGAAGCCCAGGTGATCAAGGTCGGCATGATTGCCGAGGCAACCTGCATCAGTAAGCCCATGACCATTATTCCGCTGGTCGTCGCAAGTGTGCAGGACGTCATCGCGGCCGGCCAGATCTTGCAGACCAATCAGCTGACCGACATGGCGAAGCTCGGTGGTCCGGGCACGGTCACGGTTTTTCTCGAACCTCTCTACGAAGGCGGGCTCGACGATATTCCGCCAGGCAGCAGCTGCATTGCAAATCTCTATTCCGATCACCACGAAGAACTTGAATCGAAGGACATCGGTTCGCTGGAGAAGGTCTATCTGCACATCGTCGATACGGTAGCTCTCATTCACGCGTTGGTCCTTCGTATGCAGGCGGTTCTCCTGCCGCTGAAGGCTTTGGTGTTCGGAGGGCATTGAGCGGGGGAAGGGCTTTCTGTAAAACATTGACGCTCGATGCGCGACGTGAATCCGTCCGGCCCGCAAATGTCTCCGCCACCGTGAGAGCCGCATGGCTTCAATCGCAATGCCCAGATGGCTTCGGATTGTCCTCGTGGCCGGCGTTGTCGTTCTGGTGACAGGGGCGGGTCTCTACGGTTATCGCTGGTATTCCCGCCCGACGACACTGACCATCGCGGTCGGCTCACTGGATGGTGAGGCCCCGAAGCTCGTGTCGGCGCTGGCAAGCCGGCTCGCCGCAACGAACGCGCCGGTACGGCTCAAGCTGGTGGAAACCACCAGCGCGATCGAGGCCGCCGATCTGTTTTCGTCTGATAAGACCGACCTCGCCGTCGTGCGAGGCGATGTCGGCGACCTGTCGCAGGCGCAGGCCGTGGTCATCCTCGCACACGCCGTGGTGCTGCTGGTTGCGCCGCCGGGATCCCCGATCGCCGAGATCGCGGACTTAAAGCGCGCCAGCGTCGGAGTGGTCGGCGGCGAAATCAATCGGAAAGTCGTCAGCGTTCTGACCCAGGAATACGATCTGGGCCGCGCCAATGTGACGTTCCGCAATCTCGCGCCCGCGGAAACGCGTCGCGCGCTCGATGCCAAGGAAGTGCGCGCGATCCTGGTGGTCGTTCCCCTGGCGGAAAAGTACCTGACGCTGCTGCGCGGCCTGTTCCAGCAAAACCCGAAGACCGCGCCCGTGCTTATTCCGATCGAGGCGGCCGGCGCCATCGCCGAGAAGCAGCCCGCCTACGAGAGCTTCGATGTCCCGAAGGGCACGCTGCGGGGTGCGCCTCCCGTCCCGAGCGACGACCTGACCACACTCCGCCTTTCCTTTTATGTGGTCGCCAGGAAAAAGCTCGACAACGATCTCGTTACTGATTTGACGGAGGCGTTGATGAAGGCGCGCAGGGATCTGCTCGGCGAGTTGCCGATGCTGGGGCAGATGACTGCAGCGAGTACTGACTCCGATGCCTATCTGCCGGTTCATCCGGGTGCTGCCGCCTTCTACAACGGCACGCAGCAAAGCTTCCTGGACAAATGGGGAAACGCCATCTTTCTGGCGCCCATGATCTTCGGAGGGCTTCTCTCCGTGCTGGCCGCGGCCTGGAAATTCCTGCGGGCGGGCGAGCCCCGCAAAGGCGAGGAAGCGCTGGATTCGCTCTATGCGCTCGGAGGCCGCATACGGACCACGCAGGCGGAGGCCGAACTGTCCGATATCGAGCGCGAGATCGACAAGGTCCTGCAGGCGCAGCGTGCCAGGAGCGCGGCAGGAGAAGAAAATGCGCTCGATGTCACGACCTTGAACGTCGCCGCGCATCGCCTGCAGAGCCTGATCCATGATCGCCGGATCCTGCTTGCCGCGCAGCCGGGCGGCAAATTTCAGGCCTAAGAGGCACCGTCCAACGGCCGGTGCAGGGGCCCGAAAGGCGGACCCTTGATCTCGGTCAAAGCCCCTCGCTTTCCCCAATGTTGACTGCAGTCATCCGTGCCTGGAAGGAGAGGAACGATGGTGCGCTGCGGAAGTGTCTTGTTGGCATTCGCGATGATGGTCGTAACCGCTGCCGGCGCGGTCGCGCAGCAGACAATGCCGCCATCGGCACCGCCACCGCAGCCCGAACAGGTGCTCCTGAATCCCGAGCAACTCGAGGCGCTGGTGGCGCCGATCGCGCTCTATCCCGACGAGCTCCTGGCCAACGTGCTGGCGGCATCGACCTATCCGCTGGAAGTGGTGCAGGCCGATCGCTGGCTGAAGGAGCACAAATCGCTGAAGGGCGATGCCTTGAAAAAGGAAGTCGATGGGCAGTCCTGGGACGACAGCGTCAAGGCGCTTGCAAGCACGCCGGAAGTCCTCGCGGTGATGAGCGACAAGATCGACTGGACCAAGAATCTGGGCGACGCCGTGCTCGCGCAGCAACCGGATGTCATGGATGCGATCCAGCGGCTGCGAACCAAGGCCTTTGACAACAAGAAGCTGGCTACGACCAAGCAGCAGAAGGTCAGCGTCCAGACCCAGGAAAGCAAGCAGGTGATCGTCATCGAGCCTGCCGATCCCGAAACCATGTACGTGCCGTACTACGATCCCGCCACCGTGTACGGGACCTGGCCCTACACGGAATATCAGCCCTACTATTTCGGTTATCCGTCCTACATCGGCGCGGGCGTGATCGCGGCGGGCCTCGCCTTCGGTACCGCTTGGGCGATCGGGCGCTGGGGCAATTACTGGGGCGGCGGATGCAATTGGGGCAACCGCAATCTCTACATCAACCACTACAACAGGATAAACAATGTCGGAAACAACTGGCAGCATAACCCGGCGCATCGCCAGGGCGTCCGTTACAGCAACACCAACGTTCAGCAGCGTTTCGGCAACAACAACCTGAAGGCCGGCGCCGGAGATCGGATGGATTTCCGCGGCCGCGACGGACAGCAGGTTTTGAAGCCGGGACAGGATCGGCCGGGTGGCGGCGATCGTGCCGGTGATCGCGGTGGCGACCGTCAAGGCGCGGCGGACCGTGCCAAGGGTGGTGGCGGCGATCGCGCCAAGGGCGGCGGCGGCGATCGCGCCAAGGGTGGTGGCGGCGATCGCGCCAAGGGCGGCGGCGGCGATCGCGCCAAGGGTGGTGGCGGTGACCGCGCCAAGGCGGCCAACCGGGGCGGCGGCGGCGCGCGCGGTGGCGGCAGCGCCCTGAATGTGTCGTCGGGAAGGGCGGCGGCTGCGGCTTCGGCCCGCGGTCAGGCGAGCATGGGTGCGCGAGGTGGCGGAGGTGGCGCCAGCTTCGCCGGGCGCGGAGGCGGCGGCGGAGGAGGTGGAGGTGGAGGCCGCGGTGGCGGTGGCGGTGGCGGCGGCGGTGGAAGGCGATCCGACATCGCGCTGAAGCATGACATCGTCCTGCTCGGTCATCTCGGAAACGGCCTCGGTTACTACCGCTTCAGCTATTTCGGCAGTCGCAAGGCCTATGTCGGCGTGATCGCGCAGGAAGTGCAACGCCTGATGCCGGAAGCCGTGACCCGTGGCGCCGATGGCTATCTGCGGGTCTACTACGAAAAGCTCGGTTTGAAGTTTCTAACCTACCGCGATTGGCTTGCCGGCGGCGCAAGGATCCCGATGGAGGTGACGCCATGATCACGTTCACCTCGATCGGCCGCGCCGCTTCGATCAGCGTTGCCGCCATGGTGACGCTGGCCGTGTTGAACTCGGCGAGCCAGGCGCAGCAGACCTATTCCTCGCCGGAGGATGCGGCGGCGGCGCTGGCGGATGCGGTCAAGACCGGTGCCAGGCCGGCCATTCTGAAGGTTCTCGGCAGCGGTGCCGAAGACATCGTCGAATCCGGCGACGATGTCGCCGATGCCGAGGCGCGCCAACGTTTCGTCACCTTCTATGACGCGAGGCACTCCATCAAGGCGGAAGGCAACAAGAAGGCCATCCTCATCCTCGGCTCGGAAGACTTTCCATTCCCGATTCCGCTCATCAACAACAAGCGCGGCTGGGAATTCGACACGGCCGCGGGCCGTACCGAGATCCTGTATCGCCGCATCGGGCGCAATGAGCTCGACGCGATTCAGACCAGCCTCGCCTACGTCGACGCCCAGAACGAATATGCGGACAAGGATCGAGGCGAAGGCACCGGCGTCTATGCGCAGCGCATCATCAGTACTTCCGGCAAGAAGGACGGTCTCTATTGGCCCGCGTCGGATGGCGACACCAGTCCGCTCGGCCAACTGGTCGCGCAAGCCTCCGCCGAAGGATACAAGGCCGGCGAAGGGCCCGCGCCGTATCACGGCTATTACTACCGGATCCTGACGCAGCAAGGGCCGAATGCCCCCGGCGGCGCGCTGAATTACGTGGTCAAGGGCAAGATGATCGGGGGATTTGCCCTCGTCGCCTATCCCGCGGAGTATGGAAATTCAGGCGTGATGACCTTCGTGGTCAATCACGCCGGCACCATCTATCAGAAGGACCTCGGCAAGAACACCGCCGCGGTCGCAAGGCAGATGATGTTCTTCGACCCCGATAAGAGCTGGAAAAAAGTCGACACAGCGAGCGCGCGCGGCCCCTGAGATAATTCCGCTTGCTCGGCCCAATTGCCAGCGTTCTCGGAAGCGTCGGTAATTCAAGCGCATATTGTGGGACGCGATCACCCGCCCAGATACGCCTCTTGGATGCGCGGATCGGCGGCCAGCGTCTTCGCATTCCCGGAGAGCGTGATGGTCCCGGTCTCGATCACGAAGGCCCGGCTCGCAATGTCGAGCGCCATCGCCGAGTTCTGCTCGACCAGCAACACACCTAATCCGGTGCGCTGGTTCAGCTCGACGATCCTGTCGAACACCTGCTCGATGACGATCGGCGCCAGTCCGAGCGACGGCTCGTCCAGCATCAACAGGCTTGGCCGGCTCATCAGGGCGCGGCCGATCGCCAGCATCTGCTGTTCGCCGCCCGAGAGCGACCATCCGCCCTGCTTGATGCGCTCCTTCAGCCGCGGGAACAGCTCGAAGACCTGCGCCAGGTCGTCCTCGATCTCGCTGCGGCGGTAGCGGCGCGACGCGGTGCCGGCGAGGAGATTTTCCCTGACCGTCAGGCCGGGAAAAATCCGCCGCCCTTCGGGGCAGTGCGCCAGGCCCGAGGCGACGATATGCTCGACGGCGGTGGCCTGGATCTGTTCGCCCTTCCAGATGATCCGCCCCGAGGAGGGACGGAGCAGCCCAGAGATGGTGGAGAGCGTCGTGGTCTTGCCGGCACCGTTGCTGCCGATCAGGGCGACGATCTCGCCCGTTTCCACGGCAAAGGAGATGCCTTTGAGCGCTTCGATGTGCCCATAGGACACGCTGAGGTTCTCGACCTTAAGCATGGCGGCGGCGCCGGCCGAGATAGGCTTCGATCACCTGCGGATTCTGCTGCACCTCGGCAGGCCTGCCTTCGGCGATCTTCCTGCCGAAGTCGAGCACTGCGATGCGATCGCTGATCCCCATGACGAGGCGGACATTGTGCTCGACCAGGACGATCGTGATGCCGCTCTGCTTGAGCTTCGCAATCGTCTCCAGCAGCGCCATTGACTCGGTGGAGTTCATGCCCGCGGCCGGCTCGTCGAGCAGCATCACCTTCGGGTCCGAGGCCAGCGCGCGGGCGATCTCGAGCAGGCGCTGTTGTGCGTACGGCAGCTCGCGCGCGCGGTCGTCGGCCCGCGGCAACAGGCCGACCGTCTCGAGCGCCAGGGCCGCGCGCGCCTCGATTTCGGCTTCGGATTTCCGCTCGCGCGCGCTGGCGGTGATGACGCCGAACAGTGAGGCCCGCGCGTGGCAGGCCGCCGCCACCATGACGTTTTCCTTGACCGTGAGATCGCCGAAGATGCGGATGTTCTGGAATGTCCGCGCCAGCCCCAGCCGCGCAATGCGATGCGGCTTGAGTTCGAAAGATTTCCGCGCCGTCGATGCGGATGGAGCCGGCATCGGCATGCGATGCGCCGCTCAGCGCATTGAGCAGGGTAGTCTTGCCCGATCCGTTCGGCCCGATGATCGCCTGCACGATGCCGGCTGGCACATCGAGATCGATGCCATCGAGCGCGACCAGCCCGCCAAATCGCCGCGTCACGCCGCGCGCGGCCACGATGGGAGGAGCGGTCATCGGACCTCTCCGCGGCGCAAGCCGATCATCGCCATCATCGAGGCGAGCCCGCCGGGCATCAGCACGATCACGACGATGACGCCGAGACCATAGAGCACGAGATACCACTGGCCGAGGAAGCGGAGCATTTCGGGCAGGATGGTCAGCGCGATCGCGCCGGCGATGGCGCCTGCGATCGACCCCATGCCGCCGACGATCAGCATCATCATCAACAGCACGGCCTGCACGCCCGAGAAACTGTCGGGACTGACAAAGCGGATCGAGGACGCGTAGAGGCAGCCGGCGAGCCCCGCATAGACCGCGCCGATCATGAAGGCGAGAAGTTTGGTGCGCGTGGTATCGACGCCACTCTGCTCGGCGGCGATCTCGGAATCCTTGGTTGCGATCATGGCGCGGCCGAGCGTCGACTGGCGGATCCTTGCGGCGATGAGCGTCGCGAGCGCCAGCATCGCCAGCAAAAGGTAGTAGTGCTGGATCAGGCCCTGCGGCGAGAGGCCGAACAAGCTGATCGGTGGAATGGCGCGCAGGCCGGACGTGCCGCCGGTCACCGGCTCCCAGTAGACGATGATCAGCCGGACGATCTCGCCGAAGCCGATCGTGGTCATGGCGAGATAGTAGGTGCGCAATCGCAGCGTCGGCAACCCGAGCACGAGGCTTGCGACCAGCACGATCGCCACCGACAACGCGGGCGTGACGATCCAGGGCAGGCCGGACTTGGTGGCGATCGCGGTCGCGTAGGCGCCGAGACCGTAGAACGCCGCCTGGCCGAAATTGATCTGGCCGGTCCAGCCGGTCACGAAGTTCAGCCCCAGCACGACGATCGCATTCAGGATGGCAATGTTGAGGAGCTGGATGACGTAGTCGTCGCGCATCGCAAGCGGTACAGCCAATGCGACAAGGCAAGCGCACGCGATCGCCACCGTCTTGTTCATCTCAGACCTTCTCGCTCACCTTTTCGCCGAGCAGGCCGCGCGGCCAGGCGGTCAGGAAGGCGACCATGACGATGAAGGCATAGGCGTCGCGGAAATCCGAGGAGATGTAGCGCGCGCCAAAAGTTTCGATCAGGCCCAGAAAAAGCCCGCCGATGACGGCGCCCGGCAGATTGCCGAATCCGCCGATGACGCTGACCACGAATCCCTTCAGGCCGAGGCTGCCGCCCATGGTCGGCTCGGCCAAAAACAGCGGCGCGACCAGAAGGCCGGCGATGCCGGACAGCACCGCGCCGAGCGCGAACGCCACCGCGATGGTGCGATTGACGGGAATCCCGACGAGCCGCGCGGTGTGCAGGTCCTGGGCGGTGGCCTGCATCAGGATGCCGAACCGGGTCTTCGTGAGCAGCAGGAATTGCGCGAGCAGGATCACGGCCAGCGTGCCAAAGATCGCCAACTGGTGCATCGAGACGACCACGCCGGCGAACCGCAGCGGCGGCCCGCGCACGGGCGAGGGCAGCGAGACCGGCAGCGGTCCCCAGATGATCAGCGCGAGATTTTCCAGCACGATGCCCATCGCGATCGTGGTCAGCACCACCAGGAACGGCGGGCGCCCGCGCAGGGGAAAATACACCAGCAGCATGAACACCACGCCGATCAGCGCCATCGCGACGATGGTCGAGGCCCAGGCGAGCGAAATCGGTAATTCATGCGTCACCGCGCAACTGATGCCGATGAAGGCGCCCAGCATCAACAGCTGTCCTTGCGCGAAATTGACGATCTGGACCGTGTTGAAAATCAACAAGAGCCCGAGCGCCACCAGCGCGTAGATGCTGCCGAGCGCGAGCCCATTGACGACGAGCTGACCCATTTATCTCAGTATCCGGCTTCCTTGATCGGTCCGATCAATTCCGGGGTCTTGCCCTTGTTCTTGTAGATGCCAAGCGTGTGGGCGAGATCGCCGGCGCTGTCGGCCTGATAGCTGATCAGGAGGCCCTTCCAGTCCTTCGTAGCGGCAAGCGCGTCGCGGATTGCCATCTTGTCACAGCCGACCTTCTCGATAATCGACTTCAACATGTAGACGGTGTCGTAATAGGACACCGTGAAATTGTCGGCGGGCACCTTGTATTTCTCCTGCACCCGCTTGGCCCAATCGAGGATCCTGGGATCGGTCGAAGTCTGCGGGATCATGCCGCCGATCGCGTATCCGCCGTCGGCCTCGGCCGCGGACAGGTTGTTGAGCGTCGTCTGCGCGACGAGGCTGGAATTGCCGATGGTGGCAAGCTTGATGCCGAGGTCGCCCATCTGCTTCATGACCAGCGCGACGTCGGCGGGCCGGCCGAACAGGATCAGGCTGTCGGCGCCCTTGTCCTTGATCTCGAGCAGTTGCGCGCTCATGTCCTTGTCCGACGGCGCATAGGAGGTCACGGCAACCGGCGACACATTGAGGCCGGCGAGCGCGGCCTGAATGCCCCTGGAGGCGCCAAGGCCGTAATCGTCCGCCACCGCCATGATGCCGGGCTTGGTCATCTTCAGCGTCTTGACCAGATATTCGGGGATCAGCGTCGCCAGCTGACCGTCGTGAACGTGGGTGCGGAACAGCCATTTGCTTCCCTGCGCCGTCACCTTGGCGTTGGTGGCGCCGACCAGGAACGGCGTCTCGGATTTCGTGACGCTTTCGGTCTGAGCGAAGACATGCGGGCTGATCATCGATCCGAGGATGACCAGCGGCTTGCCTTCGATGATGCGGTTCATCGCATTGAGGGCGTCCGTGCTCGAGGCGCCGGTATCCTCCGTCGAAAGCTGCAGCTTCTTGCCGGCGATGCCGCCCGCGGCATTGATCTCGTCGATGGCGAACTCGGCCCCGTTGCGGGCCTGGGTGCCGAGCAGGGCCAGATTTCCCGTCAGCGCCGTCGTCAGGCCAAGCGGAATTTGAGCCGGACAACTGGCCGCGTCGGCCTTCGCTTCCGAGTTGGCTTCAAAGGCCAGCGCTGCCAGCAGGCAAGCGGCGGCGATAGTGCTGCGGAGGTTGTTGTTGCGCGACATTCGCGAGATCCTTGTTCGGGTAAACTCGCTTCGTTTGTATGCAATTGAGATGCCAGTTCGCATGCAGTTTCCCGTGAGAGGCATGAATCAAAAAATTTTGAGGGGGGAGGAATAAATGGCAATAACCGAATTGCCTGGCTGTTTGCGCGCCCAACGGCAAGCACCGGGCAATCATCGCCTAGGAGGGACGTCGCGTCGGTATCAAGCTGACGGCTACCACTACCCGGTACGCGCGATTTGCATCGCTCTCACGCCGCCTTGTAAGACGCGATCTTCTTGATCTGCGGCGCGAGTACGTCTTCGGCCGTTTCGAGATCGAAGCGCGCCTGAATGTTCATCCAGAACGCAGCGCCGGTCTTGAAGTACTTGCCGAGCCGCAGCGCAGTGTCGGCCGTAATGGGCTTTTCTTCGCGCGCAATGCGTTCGATCCGGGTGCGCGGCACGTTCAGCGCAGCCGCGACCGCGTAAGGTGTCAGCTTAAGCGGAACGAGAAATTCTTCCCGCAGGATTTCGCCGGGATGAACCGGCGGAAGTTTCTTTGCCATGCGGACCTGTGGTGAATAACTCGCGTGATTTCTACCTTTGCATGCGAGGCTGCGGGTGCGCAAGGCATCCGGCATTCCCTGCGCCCTCTCTGATCGAGGGTGAGACCAAGGCAAAGCTCGGGCAAATCCTGCCGCGAGAATGCGAAGCCGTTTCCTTTTTCACCTCGACCCTCTCTTTCGCTGTTTGACACGTTAATCGCACCCGTTTGAGGTGTGCACCATTCGCCGCACGCCCTCACGTCCGCTTCACCCGCAGCGCATCGAGCAGCGCCTGGAACGCGCGGGCGTAGTCGTGGCCTGCCTTGTGCAGGTCGCGGCCCGAACAGGCGATCGCGACTTCGGTGACGGCGCCGAGCAACAGCCGCGCCAGTGGCTCGACCGGCTGCCGCGCGATCAGGCCGTCGTTCATTGCGCGCTCAAGTGCCACCGGGAAGCGGCCGCCGAAATGGCGGTTGTCGATCTCGCGCCAGCGCTCCCAGCCGAGCACGGCCGGGCCGTCGTGCAGCACGATCTGGCCCGTCGTGTCCTTTGCGCACGCCGCGAAATAGGCCTGCGTGCCCTTCGCCATCGCCGAGAGCGCGTCCTTCTCCGATCGCGCGGCGCGATCGACCTCGACAAGCAGCTCTTGCGAGACCTGGTCGAACACGGCTTCGAACAGTGCCTCCTTGGTCTCGAAGTGGTGGTAGACCGCGCCCTTGGCGACGCGCGCGGCGGAAGCGACGTCGTCGATCGTGGTCGCGGCAAAGCCGCGCTCGCCGAACAGGCGTTTTGCCGCCCTGAGGATCGCCGCCTGCGTCGCCTGACGCCGCTCAGCCTGAGTCGCCATCGGTGGATTGTAGAGCATGATCCGGAAAAGTGGACACCGGTTTTCCGACAAGATCATGCTCAAACACAAAGAGCGGCCAGAAATCTTCGCAATTGACGTTCCGACCTTTGGTCGGTATTTACCGACTTATAGTCGGTAAATGGAGTTCTGCGAAAATGCCGTCACTTGCCACGCTGCAAGCCTTCGCCGACACGGTCGAGGCCAACGACCATGTCGGTGCCATCGAGCGGTTCTATGCGCCTGACGCCTCGACCCGCGAGAATGACAACCCGCCGCTTCAGGGGCGCGAGAAGTTGGCGGAAAAAGAGCGAAACGTGCTCGCGCGGGCCGCCAGCGTGAAGACGACGCGGCTGGGGCCGCTGCTCGTCAACGGCGATCATTCCGCGATCCGCTGGCGCTTCGAGTTCACGGCCAAGGACGGCTCGAAGCGCGTGATCGAGGAGGTTGCCTGGCAGACCTGGCGCGGCGAAGAACTGGTCGAGGAACACTTCTACTACGATCCCGGCATGCTCAAGAGAACAGCCAGCGCTTCATCCGCCGCCGGATGACGCTGTTCCGGGCGGAGGCGTGCGCGACGGTGACGCAGCGCCGCTTAAGCCGTTGCGAGGGATATTGAGCCGCTGTATTCGTCTTTCCGACGACCCGCGACAGGAAAGGCAAGCGCGGTGGAAAGCCCCGAGAGCCGGATCGGCGCCGACGCCCGCGTGAGCGACGGGCTCTACAGCATCGCGATCGAGATGAGCGGCGCCAAGCGCGGCCACGCGACCGGCATCGTGGTGCTTCGCGACGGTGTCATCCTGGGCGGCGACAGCTTCTTCTACTACACGGGCTCCTATTCGTTCCGCCGGGGCAAGTGGCGCGGCGAGATGATCGTCCACCAGCACACGGAAGCTCCGGGACTGAACCTCGTGTTCGGCGGCCGCGAGGTGGGTTGCGGCTTCACCGGGACCTATTCGGCAGGCGCGGCCGACATCGACGGCACCGCGCTGGTCGGCCAGACCAGCGTCCCCTTCCGCGCGCATCTGACGTTGCAGGTGCCGATCGAACGGTAGCGCCCGGCGCGGTGGCGCTTAATCCAGCGCGTGCACCCAGGGCTCGGCATGAAGCTCATAGGCGCTGCCTCGCCGTGCCAGCCGCGAGAAGGACGGAAAGTGCACGTGCATGCCGGCAATGAGGACGCCATCGGCGGCGACGCGGTCGAACATGCGCTTGCGCGCGGCCGCGGCTGCCGCGAGATCGGTGTCGAACGCCATGCCGGCTTCCGGAAACGCGGTCTGCACCTCCGGCACATGCACCGTGTCGCCCCAGATCATCAGCTGATCGTTGCCGGAAGCGACGAGATAGGCGGTGTGGCCCGGCGTATGCCCAAGGCTCGGAATCGCCGTGACACCCGGAAACACCTCGCCTTTCGTGAACAGGTGCGTCCTGTCCTTGTAGGGCTCGACCTGCTCGCGGCCGGCCTGAAAATAGAGCTTTCTTGCCCGCTCGTCCGCTCTCGCCATCGCGCCATCGTCGAACCAGTGCTTGGGCTCGTTCTCGTGCATGACGAGTTCGGCGTCCGGATATAGCCGCTCGCCGTTCGACATGTCGGTGAGGCCGGCGGAATGATCCGGATGCATGTGCGTGAGCAGCACCGTGTCGATCGACTTCGGATCGATGCCACCGAGCGCGAGGTTGCGCTGAACCATGCCGGCGGTCGGCAAGAGATAATTGCCGGATCCGGTGTCGACGATCGCGAGCCGTCCCTTCGAATGGATCAGGAAGGCGTTGACGCTGGTTCGCCGCGCCGGCCGGAATGCCTCCTTGAGGAGCTTATGCGCCGCGTCGAGATCGACATTGCGCATCACGTCGAGACTGCCGTCGAGATAGCCGTCGCTGATTGCGGTGACCACGATGTCGCCGATCTTGCGATGGTAGACGCCGGGAATTTGCTGCGTGGGTTGCGAAGTCATGTGCGAAGACCTTTGGCGGGGATGATGGGGGGCTCAGGCGTCGACCGCGCGCAGGAAGGCGTCGATGCGATCGAAGATGAGGTCGGGCGTCTGCGCGGCCATGTAGTGGCCGGTGCGGAGCTCGGCATAGGTGGCGTTGGGAATCGCGTCGGCCACCGCCTTCGCGGTATGGGGCGGACGCGTGCGATCGAGCAGGGCGCCGATCACGAGCACCGGGCAGTGCAGCGCCGTCAACTCGTGCTGCATTTCGGTCGCCGCCAGCATGCGGTAGACCGTGGCATAGCTGGAAGGATCGTTGCCGAGCCATCGCGCCCTGTATTGCTGGAACCGCTTGATGTCGCCGCGAAGCTCGTCGGGATAGCCGTTCCGCATCGAGTCTTCGACGGCGAACGCCATGCCGGCGGCTTCGAGCTTGGCGACGCGTTCGAGCACCGCGGCGCGGCGATCCGCCTCGATTCCGGTCGCGGGGCTTCCGACCGCGACGGCGCTGGTGCGCGCACGGTGGCGCGCGGCGAAATGCAAGGCGATGGCGCCGCCGACGGCAACACCGGCGAGCGCCACCTCGCCTCCGATGCCGACGTGATCGAGCAGGGCGGCGATATCATCGGCCATGGTGTCGATGGAAAGCTCGCCCCGGATTTTCTGCGACAGGCCCGCCCCGCGGCAATCGTAGCGCAGCACGCGGCGCAACTCGGCAAACCGGCGGCCTGCGTCCTCCCAGCTTTCGAGCGAGCCGCCCATTTCGTGCACCAGCACCAGCGTGCGCTCGCCCTTGCCATCAAGCGCGTAGCGCAGCCCGGCGCCGTTGACTTCAGCGAATTCCATGCTGCGCCTACCCCACAACGCTCTTCGCCAGCGTGCCCCGCTCGATCGCGTCGATCTGCAGCGCGATATAGCGGCTGTAGATGCGCGCTTGCGAGAACGCGCCGGCGGTGAACCACAGACCGGGCTGCGGCGTGCGCGTCCACATGTTGCGCAGCTCGCCCGTCGTCTTGTCAAAGCCCCAGACCCGGCCGACGCGGCGGGCGACCTCGTCGCCGAACAGCTTTGCGAGCAGATGGTCGAGCCCTTTGTAGCCGGTCGCGAGCACGAACAGTTCGGCCTTGAGCGCCGAGCCGTCCCTCAGCCGCAGGCCGTCGGCTTCGAAGCCTGAAATATCGGCGGCCTGGATCAGGCGGATTTTCTTGTCCGCGATCAGCTCGGAGCAGCCAACATTGAAGTAATAGCCGCCGCCGCGGGTGCGGAATTTCAAGGGCCAGCCGGTGCCGTCCTCGCCGAATTCGAGGCGGAAGCCCGCCTGCTCGAGACGCGTGAGCAGCGGCGCATCAAGCCGTTTCACCTCGTCGGTGATGAGCTTGTGCGCGATCCGCATCACCGGAAACGGCACGCCGGAATTGAGGATGTCGCGCACCCCGATTGGCGGGCCGTCGCCGAGATAGGTCTTGTCGTAGAGCTGCGCCGGCTCGACATTGACGACCATGGTCGGGCTGCGCTGCACCATGGTGACCTCGGCGCCGGCCGCGTGCAGCTCCTGGCAGATGTCGTGCGAACTGGTGCCGGTGCCGAACACGACCACGGGGCGGCCGGCCCATTCGCGCCCGGCCTTGAAGCGGCTGGAATGCAGCACGGGGCCAGCGAAATTCTCGCTACCGCCGATGTGCGGGATTTTCGGCGTGCCGCTGACGCTGGTCGCGAGCACGATGTGTTTTGGACGCAGGCTGTGCGGGGTGCCCTCGCGCGTGATGCGCGCGGTCCAGCGCTGCGAGGTTGTGTCGTAACGCGCGCCGTCGAAGGAGGTACGGGTCCAGAAATCGAGCTCGAAAATGTCGGCATAGTGCTCGAGCCAGTTCGCGATCTGGTCCTTCGGGATGTAGTCAGGAAAGGTGAGGGGAAACGGCAGATAGCGCAGATGATTGACCGGCGTCTTGTTGTGCAGTTTCAGCCCGCGGTAGCGGAGCCGCCAATTGTCGCCGACGCGCACCTCGCGGTCGACGATCAGCGCGGAAAGGCCGATGCGTTTCAGCTCGACGGCGGCGGAAATGCCGGCATGGCCTCCGCCGACGATGAGCACGTCGGGCTCGCGGTCGCCGTCAGCGGACGACGCCTGCCGTTGCTCCAGCCAATCGGGGCCGGCGAAATCGCGCATCTGCGATTGCGGGGCGGCGCCGCGCGCGCGGGCGTCGCAGAGCTGATCGAAGTCGAGCGCGGTCGAGATCGTCCAGGCTTTCGCCAGCCCGCTTGTGGCAGGGAGCAGCCGCAGCGCGCCATAACCCGGGCCGCTCTCGCTGTCGAAGGCAAAGATGGCCTCGACCACCTCGCGCCCGGCGATGACGGCGTTGCGCGGCGCAAGCGCCGCCGCATCGAGGCGAAATCCGTCCGCGCGAACCTCGCGGGCGCACCGCGCGAGTTCACGCGCAAGCGCGTCCCTGCCGCTGAAGGTTGCAAAATGCCAGGAGAGTCCGAACAGGTTTCGCCAATGGCTGTCGGGGACGAACAACTCGGCCAAAGCGCGCTCGTCGCCGCGCGCCAGCGCCGCGCCGAATGCGGATAGCCAGGCTTCAGTAGTCTCCTGCGCCGTTTCCTCTGCCGGCGGCGTCAGCTTGTCGAGCATTGTCGTGCTTTCTTGGACCCAAACTGTCGTCTCATCTGACAACAGGCCTCGCGGCAGCACAACAGCGGGCGCGGCAAGGCGAGGCAGCATTTTTGCCGCATGGCGCCCTCACGAGGAGATGAGGGAATTCGCACTCGCGCCTGACGGGGCCGAGCGATAAGCTCCGCCGTCAACGACAACGGGAGCGGACGCCATGGCAAAATTCAAGATCGAGCCGCATTTCCGGCTGCAGGAATGGGTCGCCGAAGAGAAGGGTTATTTTCGCGACGAAGGCCTCGATTATGAATTCAAGGAGTTCATCCGCTCCAGCGGCGGCGCCCATCACGCGAACTCAGGCCATCACGGCGCCTTCCAGAGCATCGAGAAGGGACGCGAGTCCAATGTCACCTGTGCCTGCCACTGGACGGTGAATGTCGCGGCCTCGCGCGGCCACACCAAACTGTTCGCGGACGCCTATTCGGTTGCGCCGTCCGGAATCTTCGTGAGAGCGGATTCCACGGTCAAGGCACCGGCCGATCTCGCCAATGTGCCGATTTCGGTCGGCTTCCAGTCCGGCAGCCATTACGCGACCATCCAGGCGCTCGAAGGCTATCTGGAAAAGGACCACATCAAGCTGTCCTTTGACGAGGGCATGCTGTTCAGCCGCATGGAGGCATTCTTCGAGGGCAGGGCGCAGGCGGCGACGCTGTTCGGTGGTCCCTATTACTTCGCCGAGCAACTTGGATATCGCAAGATCATCGACACCACCTTCATGATCGGTGCGATGGTGAACGGCGATCCCGACATGGAAGATGTCAGGCGCTATTTCCAGGCGTTGCGCCGGGCACAGCGCGATATCGATTTGCGGCCGGAGCTCTACACGCACTACTACAAGATGGAATTCCCCGAGCGCTTCCACGCCAAGATGGATACAAGGCGCTGGGGCCCGGGCGAGCGGATCGTATTCGAGCCCTACAGCCGCGAAGTGTTCTCGCAGTCCTTCGACTGGATCGCCAGGCACGAGATATTTGAAGACGGCAGCATGGGCACCGGCGACTACGACAGGGCGACGGTGTCGCTGTCCTGAGCTCGATCCGCCGCGGGCCGGCCGGTCACTCCAGCTTGGCGGTGCGGCGCTGGAACAGCGGCGGGAAGCCGAGCGCAACCGCGGCCTGCTGTTTCGGTTTCTTCCCCGTGGCCGTGGCCGGCAGCGCGGCCTTGCTGCGATTGGCCTTCTCGATGCGCTTGGCCTGCGCGATGTCGGCGAACGCGCGCTCGAATTTCTGCAGGCGGTAGAGCACGATGCCGCGGTCGATATAGGCCGCCGAGAATTTCGGATCGAGCTGGATGGCGCGATCAAACTCGGCGATCGCGCCATCCAGGTCGCCGCTGCGATAGGCAAAGATGCCGCGCTCGCGAAACACCTTGGCGTCGTTGGGTGCGATCTCAAGCGGCGGGCCGATGGAAGCAGTCGACGCGTTGTCGACTTCGGTTTGCGGGGTGGCCGCGACCGGCAAGATCGCGTCGAACGCCACGCTCGCCGTCTGCTGCTTCGCGCCAGGGGTCGGCTCGACCGATATCGTCTGGACCACCTTGATATCCAGCGGCGGCGCCTCGGTCCTGGCTTCGGTTACCCGAACAGGCTGCGTCATTGTTTGCGGCGACGGCGTCTTGGCTTGCGCCGACGGCGTGAAGCCGGCGAAATCACCCGGCCGCGCGATGGCGATCTCGGCCAGATATTTCAGCGTGCCGGTGACCTGCGGTTCGTTCTGGTAGAGCAGGAGGCCGCCCAGGCCCAGGGTTCCGGTCGCGGCCAGCGCGATCACGCTGGTGGCGACCTTGTGTACGGCCCGGACCGTCGACTGCTGCCTCCGCTCCTTGTGGGCGATGTCGAGCAGGTGATCATAGGCCGCCCGCTGGTCCTCATCGGCGAGGATTTCATTGGCGCGCACGAGTTCCCGGAATTTCTGGCCGGCTTCGGGGTCGCCGGGATTGAGATCGGGGTGAACGCCCTTGACGGCCCGACGGAACGCGGCCCTGAGCTCTTCTGCGTCGTCGCGCGGCAGCGCGCCGAGCAAATCGTACAGCGTATCCATCGGTCGGACTCGCAAGCTACTCTTACGCTACCCTTGAACTCGAACTCTCTCCCCCATTCCCGCTGCGAACTTCGTGGGGAGAACCCTGCGCTGGTGTTGTGGATAATCCCGGCCGAGGGCGGCAAAAAAATGACTGAATTGTGCCACTTAGCTGTTTCGACGTCTGCGGGAACTTGGGAGACGGTGCATATCAGCGACCTCCCAGGGGATCGCACCGGCTCGCCAGCTGCAATAGCCGCAGCCGTTCGCGGACGGTCCTTTCCGCCCGCATGTAACATTGCCGCTCATATTCGATCTTGAGCCGCGCCCATTGATTGGGGTCGAGCGTCTTCAGGTCGGGCCGGCCAAACACGCAATCAGGCGAGGACGGAGGCGCAAGAAGCGCAGGATCAGGCCGGCAAATAAGGGTTTCTTGCATTTCAGCGCGGCCTGGCGTCACCGCGGCCCGCACCAATTCCGGCGCCGGATTGGGCGCGCAGGCCGGCAGTGCAACGAGCGGCAACACGACCGCCAGACGGCGCGCTGCCTTTCCGGAATTTTGTGCCATCGCCTGGTCGGGCCTCGTCACTCGCGCGCTGGCTTCTGGGATGCAGCCATGGCGCCTGGGCCGCCGACCAAGCGGGCCAAATATGGCCGGAAAAAAATGAATTGAATTTTAAGAATTAAGGTTAACGGCGCCTTACCCGGCCACCGGCTTCACGCTATAGCGTGGCGCGCGCGAACAAGGCCGGGATCACGTCGAATGGGAATGAAGTCGTTATTCGCCGCAAGCATCGCGCTTTTCCTGTCGGTATCGGCCGTCTCGGCCGAGCCGCTTTATTCCTTCGATGCCACACCCGGCAAGCTGCCGAAATCGGTAGTGCCGACGCATTACGCGATCGAGCTGGTGCCGAACCTGCAGGCGCTTTCGATTGCCGGCTCCGAGACCGTGGAGATCGAGGTCCGCGAGCCGGCCTCGCGCGTCGTGCTCAATGCGGTCAACATCGAAATCGCCGATGCCGGCATCGACGATGGCGCGCAGCGCGCCGAAATCTCGCTCGACACCAGGGCCGAAACCGCGACGCTCTCCTTTGCCGCCCCGCTCGCGACAGGCACGCACAAGCTCCGCCTTGCCTTCACGGCGAAGATCAACGCGTTCGGACGCGGAATGTTCTATGCCGATTATCCGACGGACGCAGGCCTGAGGCGGATGATATCGACCCAACTCGAGCCCGCCGATGCGCGGCGGATTTTCCCGTGCTGGGACGAGCCCGCCTTCAAGGCGACGTTCGCGCTCACGGTGACGGTGCCGAACAATTTCCTGGCCGTCAGCAACATGCCGGTGACCAAGGAGGAGGCGATCGCATCGGACCAGAAACGCGTCACCTTCGCGCCGACGCCGAAGATGTCGAGCTATCTGTTCGTGCTGAGCGCGGGCGAGCTCGAGCGCATCACGGCCGACGCGAACGGCGTGACCGTCGGCGTGGTTGCAACCAGGGGCAAGGCGGAAAAGGGCCGCTTCGCGCTCGAGGATGCGGTCAAGCTGCTCGGCTTCTACAACGACTATTTCGGTCAGAATTATCCGCTGCCCAAGCTCGACCTGATCGCGGTGCCCGGCGGTTTTGGCGGCGCGATGGAGAACTGGGGCGGCATCACCTTCTTCGAGAGCCGGCTCTTGTTCGATCCGGCGACGAGTCCCGACACCGCGCGTCGCGGCATCTTCAGCATTCTGGCGCACGAGATGGCGCATCAATGGTTCGGGGATCTCGTCACCACCGCCTGGTGGGACAATCTCTGGCTCAACGAGGGCTTTGCCAGCTGGATGCAGGAGAAGGCGGCGGAACGCTTTTATCCGCAGTGGAGGACTTGGCTCAACGGCTACGGCCAGAAACAGTACGGAATGGCGCTGGATGCGCGCCGTACCTCGCACCCGATCCAGCAGACGGTCGCCGACGAGAGCGTGGCGATGACCGCGTTCGACGCCATCACCTATAACAAGGGCCAGGCCTTCATCCGCATGCTGGAAAACTATCTCGGCGCGGACGCCTTCCGTGACGGCATCCGCCGCTACATGGCAGCCCATGCCTATGGCAACGCCACCACCGCCGATCTCTGGCAGGCGCTGGAAGCCGCGACCGGCAAGCCCGTCGCGTCCATCGCCGCGTCCTTCACCGAGCAGGAGGGCGTGCCGCTGGTGATCGCCGAGACCGTGTGCGACGGCAATGCGCAGAAGCTGACGCTGCGGCAGGACCGTTTTGCGGTTGTGCCGGCAAGTGCCAACGCAACGCTGCCGCCGCGGCACTGGCAGGTGCCGGTCGAAATCGGGGCGCCCGGCGCTGCGCAGCCCTCGAAGATCCTGCTGCTCGACGGCAGCGCCGAGATTCCGGCGGGCGCCTGCGGCGAGGCGGTGAAAGTCAATTTTGGCGATATCGGCTACTACCGGGTCGAGTACGGGGCGAACGCGCGGGCCGCGCTGTTGAAGGAGTTCTCAAAGCTCGAGCCGGAAGACCGCGTGAACTTCCTCGCCGACAGCTGGACGCTGATGCTGGCGAGCCGCACCGAGGCGTCATCCTGGCTCGCGCTGGTCGAGGCGCTTTCGCCGGCCGATCACCGCGCCGTCTGGGACCAGGTGATCAATGCGTTTGCGCAACTCGACCACCTGTCGCGCGACCGCGCCGAGCGTCCGGCACTGGAGGCCTATATGCGCGCCAGGCTGCGGCCGGTGCTCGACCGGCTGGGCTGGGACGGCGGCGGCTCCGGCGATGATGACAACACTCTGCTGCGTGCGAGCCTGATCCGCGCGCTCGGCGAGTTCGGCGATGCCGATGTCGTGGCCGAGGCGAGGCGGCGGTTCACGGGCTTCCTGAAGGATCCCGCTTCGCTGCCGCCGGCGCTGCTCGACCCCGTGAGCCATGTCGTCGGCATTTCGGCGAACCGCGAAAGCTACGATGCGCTGCTGTCGCTCGCGCGCAAGAGCACCGCAACCAACGAGCGCGTGCGCTATTATAACGCCGCCGCGAGCGCCCGCGATGGCGCGCTCGCGCGCGAGACGCTCGCGATCACGCTTGGCAAGGAGCTGCCCAGCACGATGGTGAACGGCGTGATCAACCAGGTCGCGATGTCAGGCTTTCAGCCGCAGCTTACCTGGGATTTCATCCAGAAGAATCTCGACGCGCTGACCGCGCGGCAGGGGCCGGACTTCCGCGACCAGTTCGTTCCGAATTTCATGACCAATTTCTACGATGATGCGCATGCGGATGAACTCAGGCACTTCGCGCCGGCGCAGGCGACCAGCGGCGGCCGCGTCATGACGGCGCGCGCGCTCGAAGCGATCGCGATCTCGGCCGATGTGACGGCGCGCGTGCTGCCGCAGGTCGATCGCTTCGTCGGCGAGCATCCTAAGGCGGCTGCGCCGAGATGACGTTCAAGGTGGCGAACCTCATTCCCTCGCAGGGAAGCTGAACGCCGCCGTTCCCGAATCCGTGAAACCTGCGGACCGCTGGCATTATTCGGATTTACGGAACTTCCAGTGTGACCCCCCGCACATAACCGCGCGCCGATCGCGCGTAGCTTTCCTTCCGCGGATGCGACCCCCCGATCCGTGAACCCGATCCCCTGAGCGGGGACCCTTGAAAGGATCGTTCGATGAAAAAGCTTGTTCTGACCGTTGTTGCCGTCGCGGCGCTGGCCGCTTCTGTGAGCGCGCCCGCCGAAGCCCGCGGCCTGCGCCATCGTGGTTTCCATGGCGGCGGTGTGGCTGCTGCCGCTGCTATCGCGATTACCGCTGCGACTGCCGCTGCCGTCGCCACCGACGCCTATGGCTACGGCCCGTACTACTATGGTGGCCCGGTCTATGGTTACCGCTACGGCTGGTAATAGCTTGGTGACCCAAAGGATGGCTCACAGCTCCCGGCGCTGTGGGCCATTTTCCTTTGTGACGCTTGCGGAAAAGCCGGCGGGACCGCTATACCAGCGGCCGTCATGTCCGATTTCCACGGCGTCTTTCCCTATCTCGTCTCTCCCATCGATGCGGCCGGCAACATCCGCGAAAGCGTGCTGGCAAAGCTCTGCGACGATCTCATCGCATCCGGCGTGCATGGGCTGACGCCGCTCGGCTCGACCGGCGAGTTCGCCTATTTGAACAGCGAACAGCGCACCAGCGTGGTGCGCACCACGATCGAGGCCGCGCGAAAACGCGTGCCTGTGGTCGCCGGCGTGGTCTCGACCTCGACGGCCGATGCGGTCGCGCAGGCGCGCGCCTACCAGAAGCTCGGCGCCGACGGCATTCTCGCGATCCTTGAAGCCTATTTCCCGCTCGCGGATGCGCAGGTCGAATCCTACTTCCGCGCCATCGCCGATGCCGTCGATATTTCCGTGGTGATCTACACCAATCCGCAATTCCAGCGCTCCGACCTGACGCTCGATGTCATCGCGCGGCTCGCCGCCCATCCGCGCATCGGCACTATCAAGGACGCCTCCACCAATACCGGGCGGCTGCTCTCGATCATCAGCCGCTGCGGCGATGACATCAAAGTGTTCTCGGCCTCGGCCCATATTCCCGCCGCCGTGATGCTGATCGGCGGCGTGGGCTGGATGGCGGGCCCCGCCTGCATCATTCCGCGGCAGAGCGTCGAACTCTACAATCTCTGCAAGCGCCTTCGCTGGGAAGAGGCGATGGAGCTGCAACGCAAACTCTGGCGCATCAACGAGGCCTTTGCCCGCTTCAACCTCGCCGCCTGCATCAAGGCGGGGCTTTCAATCCAGGGCTATGACGTCGGCGATCCCGTCCCGCCGCAGGCCGCGCTGACGGCCGAGCAGCGTGCGGTGGTGGAAGCGGCGCTGCGGGAAGTCGGATAGTGGCACGCGGCCTGCATGAAATTCCCCCGTCATTCCGGGGCGCCGCGAAGCGGCGAGCCCGGAATCCATAACCACGCCCGCGCGTGCGGCTTGCCGCATTCGCGGCAAAAGAGGTAAGCGCCCTTGATTTTTCTGTTTGCGCGAATGGCCCAAGGGCCAAGCGCGCTCGGGAGTATGGATTCCGGGCTCGCGCCTTACGGCGCGCCCCGGAATGACGGCGGCAGTTGTTTCATCCCAAAAACCCGCTAAAACCCCCGCCCAATTCGTTTTCCAAGAAACTCGAAGGACAAACTGATGAACATTCTTCCCGGCAATCTGCGTTTTGGTGCGGGACAGCCTGTCAAGCGTCTGGAAGATCAGCGGCTGCTCACCGGGAAGGGGCAGTTCATCGACGACAAGCCGGAGGACGGCGCGCTGTGGCTGCATGTGCTGCGCTCCCCGCATGCGCATGCGAGGATCAAGTCGATCGACACCGCTGCCGCGGCTGCGATGGCGGGCGTCCAGGCCGTCTTCACCGGTGCCGACCTGATCAAGGACGACATCGGTACGCTGCCGACGATTGCGATCTTCAAGCGGCCGGACGGCTCGCCGATGACGGTGCCGCCGCGGCGCCTGCTCGCGCATGAGATCGTGCGCTTTGCCGGCGAGCCGGTCGCGGCCGTGGTTGCGACCTCGCGCATGCTGGCACAGAGCGCGACCGAGGCGATCGAAATCGACTACGAAGTGCTGCCGTCGGTGCTCGATCCGTTGGAAGCGATCAAGCCGGGCGCACCCGCGGTCTGGCCTGACGCGCCCGACAACATCGTCGCGGCCATGAGCTATGGCGACGCCGCCAAGGTCGAAGAGGCTTTTGCGAAGGCCGCGCACAAGGTCAAGCTCGACCTGGTCAGCCAGCGCCTGATTCCGTCCGCTATGGAGCCGCGCTCGACTATTGCGGAAATCGAGAAGAAAACCGGCCGTCTTTTGCTCCATGTGCAGTCGCAGACGCCGGGCTCGACCCGCGATCTGCTGGCGGAATCGATCCTGAAGCGGCCGAAGGACAGCGTGCGCGTCCTGGTCGGCGACATCGGCGGCGGTTTTGGCCAGAAGACCAGCCTCTATCCCGAGGACGGCATCGTCGCCTATGCCGCCACCAAGCTTAGCAAGAAGATCCGCTGGCGCGGCGACCGCACGGACGAGTTCGTCGGCGGCACGCATGGTCGGGACCTGACCTCGACCGGCGAGTTCGCGCTCGACGAAAAGGGCCGCGTGCTGGCCTATCGCGTGCGCTCGGTCGGCGGCACCGGCGCCTATTCGTCCGGTACCGGCAACATCATTCCGCTGGTGCTCGGACCTTTCGTGCAGACCGGCGTCTACGATCTGCCGCTGGTGCATTTCGAGGTGAAGTCGGTCATGACCAACACCGCGCCGGTCGGCGCCTATCGCGGCGCGGGCCGCCCCGAGGCCGTCTTCATCGTCGAGCGGCTGATGGACGCCGCCGCGCGGCAGATCGGCATGGACCCGCGCGCGATCCGCAAAGTGAATTACGTCAAGCCGGCGCAGTTGCCTTATACCAACGCGGTCGGCCAGGTCTACGATTCCGGGGCGTTCGCACACATGCTCGATCGCGCCTCGAAGCTCGCGGACTGGGACGGTTTCAATGCGCGCAAGCGCGCGGCGAAGAAGAAGGGCCTGCTCTATGGCCGCGGGCTGACCAGCTACATCGAATGGACCGGCGGCCGCGCGCACAACGAAAAGGTTTCGCTGCACGCGACATCAGAAGGCCGCGTCATCCTGCATTCCGGCACCATGGCGATGGGGCAGGGGCTGCAGACCACCTACAGCCAGATGGTGTCCGACAGCCTCGGCATTTCCCTCGACAGGATCGACGTCGTGCAGGGCGACACGGATCTCGCGACGGGCTTCGGCAGCGTCGGCTCGCGCTCGCTGTTCGTCGGCGGCACCGCGGTGGCGGTGTCGGCCAATGATCTCATCAACAAGGCACGCGAGAAGGCCTCACACCTGCTGGAGACCTCGGTGCAGGACATCGAATACCGCGACGGCTTCCTCACCGTGGTCGGCACCGACCCCCGCATCAGCCTGTTCGAAATCGCCGGCAAGGAAGACGGCGCGCGGCTGTCGGTCGACAGCGAGGGCGTCGTCGACGGGCCGAGCTGGCCCAACGGCACGCATATCTGCGAGGTCGAGATCGATCCCGAGACCGGCGTCACCCGCGTGGTGCGCTACACCACGGTCGATGATGTCGGTGTTGCCGTCAATCCGATGCTGGTGACGGGGCAGGTGCACGGCGGCGTCGCGCAGGGCATTGGACAAGCGCTGTACGAAGGCGTGGCCTACGATGCGGAAGGGCAGCTCCTCACTGCGAGCTATCAGGATTATTGCGTGCCGCGCGCCGACGACATCCCGCCGATCGCAGTGACGCTCGACGGCTCGGCGCCGTGCAAGACCAATCCGCTCGGCGCCAAGGGCTGCGGCGAATCCGGTGCCATCGGCGGCCCGCCCTGCATCACCAACGGCGTGATGGACGCGCTCGCCGAGTACGGCATCACGCAACTGCCGACGCCGCTGACGCCGCAAAAGGTCTGGCAGGCGATCCAGGAGGCGAGGGCGGAGAAGTAGGCGGCGCCGTCAACGCGGAGTAAGTATGTCTGCGCGTGGCATCTTTGAGCGGTGCCAATGGACACTGGAAAAGTCTGTTGATCGGGGTACACCGGAAGTCATCGGCGCACGGTCAGAACGACGCGAATGACTCATACGCGACATTTACGTGAAATCGGTCCAGGGCGGACGCCTAGGCGCAATCACCAGCCCACCCGACTACTGCGGGTTCAAAAAGGAGCGCCGAAGCCTACCGAGTTGGCTGACACAAGGATCAGACAGCGAGACCAATCATTCAGGCTTCAACTGAGGTAATATGATTTGAAAACTGGCCCCATGCGGACTAGCTGGGGAAACAGAAAGTTGGCCCATATGGCGTTCGATGATCATCCTGCAAATGGCTAATCCCAACCCCATTCCGTCTGATTTTGTTGTAAAGAAGGCCTCGAATATCTCGCCCGACATCTTTGAGTCAATTCCGGGTCCTGTGTCCGCTATTGTGACGTTGATCGCGTCACCGCGCCAGCGCTCAGTTTTCACCTGCAGTTCTCGTTGTTCATCGCTCACCACCTCCATTGCTTCCACCGCGTTCCGGATCAAATTGATGACGACCTCCTGCAGTTGACCACGGTGCCCGATCACGGGCGGCAATTCCGATGTCAACTCGACGCGAGCGGTAACTTTATGAACCCTTAATTCCCTGTCCATGATGCGCAGCGCCTCGATAACCAGGTCATTCACATGGACGGGGCTTGGCTCCTGCTTGGTTTTTCCAAACAAGTTGCCAATGTCGTTGAGGATTTTATTGATGCGATAACTTGCAGCGATCATATCCTCTGCCGTTGAGCGTGCCTCGTCCAGCCGGGGCGGCATTTCTCTAAGGAATAGCTCGAGTGATTCACCGTTTAAGGTGAGGGTGTTTAAAGGCTGTTTCACTTCATGTCTGATCGCGGCGGTCAGGGCTTCCAAGTTCATCAATCTGTTGTTGCGCTCGTGCAGCAGCATCGCGTGTGAGCGAGCCATGCGTCCGTACAGCACTACAATTTCTTCAACAAGAACCACCAAAACAATCGTCGAGGTCACAATTGCAAACAAACGACTGACGTACCAACCGACAGTGAAGCGTGCACTGATCAGGAGGCCATTGATCACGAGTTCAGAAATGAACGCCAAAGCCAGGACCATAAGCCATTGATCAAGTACCGAGCGCCCTTGCCTCCACAAAATCGTAAGCGCCGCCGTACAAACCAGAATATTGAATGCAAGCAAATAGTGCGCCAGCGGCGCAAGGTGGGTAGCATCCAGAAAAACAGGTGCGAGAATCCGCTCTCCCGCAGTAGCAAGCAATGTGAGGGCGCAAACCACGCTGACTACGATCGCTACGCTCCAGGCTATCTCGTATGCCGTGGATGTTTTTGTGATCGAGTCTTGAAGCTTTTCATCCATCAGGCGTGCATAAATGATCAGGCTGATGGGCAAGGCAAAATGCCAAAAGACATAGAGCCACCCTGCTGTCTGGAGACCCGCACCGAGAAGACCGGTCGGCGAAAACGCGCCCGGGAAGGTGAGCACGTGCGGAATAACAATCAGAGCAGTAAAGAGATAGCCGCTCGCAAGCGCCAGAAGCGCGCGCGAGCGAGAAGCCCAACACTGTGAAAAGAGCAAGACCGAAGTGATAAGGTCGGTAAGGATTACTGCGCCTTCCAGAGCTGGAATGAATGCGTCAATCCGTGGCAGAGGTGTATCGGCAAAAAGCGACGACACTCCCAATCCCGCGAGTAGAGCTATAGCGATCGCAAGAGCGATCCGCGTCTGCCGCAGGGTTGGCGGGAGATTAAATAGCCAGATCATGTCGGTACTCTCGGACGCGGGATTCATTCTGCGTACCTCGCATCGCTTCGGGGGAAATTGAGCGGTTCCATCAGCAACTCCGGGCTGCCGGAGGTGCCGCCCAAGACGCCAACTCGTTCTGCGAGGGAAACGAGCTCCGCTAGGGACCGGACTTGCATTTTCTCACCCTTTGGCGATGGGCCTTGATGGTGCATCCGGACGCGCCCAGCGCGTTCGCAACCTGCTTGTTGGTCTTGCCGCGAATGACAAGTTCGAAGACTTCGCGCTCGATCGACAGGGCTATATCCCAATTTTTATAGTCGTGAAGAGCAGCAGCGATTTTGATTTCGATCAAACTGATCGTGCCCCTCGGAATGCGGGCCGCCCACTTCCGGTACTGGGGCACTTTTCGGACCTCACGCAAAGTCCGACTTGAGTCCGGAATGCGCAAAACGGGCCTCCGCCGATAGCCCTGAACTCAAGGCCTCTCGCTCTGGCTCTACGCTGCCGCGAGCGGAAACGCGACCGTCGCCCGCAGGCCTCCTTCCGGCGACGTCCCGAGCGCGATGCGGGCGCCATGGGCGTCGGCGATCTGCTTGACGATGGCAAGCCCGAGCCCGCTGCCGCCGGTCGAGCGGCTGCGGGACGGATCGAGGCGGAAGAACGGCTCGAACACCGACGCGCGCGCGTGTTCGGGAATGCCGGGACCGTCGTCGTCGACAAGGACGATCGCCTCGCCGTCGCGCCGCAGGCGAACGATGCAATGCGACGCGAAGTTCAGCGCATTGTCGATCAGATTGCCGAACAGCCGGCGCAGCGCCACCGGATCGGCGCTGATCCAGAGCGGCGCATCGCCGAGCTCGGCGCGGAGGCCGGTGCTGGTGACAAGCCGGTCCTCGACGATATCAGACAGCAGCGCCCGCAGGTCGATACGCCCACGCTGCGCGCTGGCGAATCCGCCTCGGGCGACGGCGAGCGCGTCCTCCAATAGCCGGGTCATCTCGTCGAGATCGCGCGCGGCCTTGTCACGCTGGGCAGCGTCCGGCAGTTGCTCGACGCGCAGCCGCAGCCTCGTGATGTAGGTCTTCAGATCATGCGAGATGGCGCCGAGCAGCAGCATGCGCCCGCGCACCAGTTCGGAGATGCGCGCGCGCATGTCGTTGACGGAGACGATCAGCGATCTGATTTCCGGCGCGCCCGCGGGCTCCATCAGCGGTCCGGGCGCGTCTCCGGTGAACTTGCCAAGCGCATCGCTGAGCGCCCGCAACGGACGGGCCTCGCGGGCGATGGCGATGACGGCCGCCATGCCGATCAGCGAGCCGAGCACGCCGATGCCGAAGCCGGGCGGCCAGCCGAACAGCCGCCGGCCGATCGGGCCCAGCGCCTCGAACACCAGATAGTCGCCGCTGTGCAGCGAGACTGCGAAACGCATCGAGCGCTGCATGTTTCGCCAGTAGTCGCCAAGGTGCCAGTCGCGCCAGCGCGGGAAGCCGCTGCGATTGCCGATCGCGATCACCTCGCGGGGCTGCAGTGCCGTCAGATAAAGCCCGAGGAAGCGCTCGACCAGCGGCATGCGCCGCGTGTCGGGCGAATCCTGCGGCCGCTCGTGGGCGAGGGTGACGCGGAGATTCTCCGAGCTGACGGCCTTCAGCACAGCGGGCCGCTGCGATGGGCCGACGGTCTCGACCAGCTCGACGATGCCCGCGACCTGTTCGGGCAGCGGGAACAGCTGGCTGATGATCTCCTCGCGCGATTCACTGACGAACACCCAGCCCACGCCGACCGACCACAGCGCGATCAGCGCGAACAACACGATGGCCATCAGGCGGCCGGTGAAGCCGAAGCGGCTTAGGAGGCGGCCGAGCATGTCAGGCCTCCTCGATGGTGCCGGTGAAGATGTAGCCGGCGCTGCGCACCGTCTTGATCAGTTCACCCTCGCGCTCGATCTTCTTGCGCAGGCGGCTGACCTGCACGTCGATGGTGCGGTCGAGCGCATCGGCTTGCCGGCCGCGCGTCCAGTCCATCAACTGCTCGCGCGACAGCACGCGGTTGGGCCGCGCGAGGAAGCAGCCGAGCAGGTCGAATTCGGCGCTGGTCAGCGTGAGTTCGCTGCCGTCGGCATGCGCGACATGGCGCCTGTCGAGATCGACGCTGAGCGTCGCGTTGATCAGAAAGCGGCGGCGTTTCGATCGGCGGCGCCTCGCTGCGGCGCAGGATGGCGCGGATGCGCGCCACCAGCTCGCGCGGATTGAAAGGCTTCGGCAGATAATCGTCAGCGCCCATCTCGAGGCCGACGATGCGGTCGATGTCCTCGCCCCTGGCCGTGAGCATCAGGATCGGCACGCGCGATGCGGCGCGCAGCCGCCGGCAGATCGAAAGCCCGTCCTCGCCCGGCAGCATGATGTCGAGCACCACGAGATCGGGCTCGCCGAACATGGCGCGGAAGCGGTCGAGCGCCGCGCCGCCGTCGCCGACATCGACGCGAAAGCCCTCGCGCGCGAGATAGTCGCGCAGCAGGCTCCTGATCTCGATGTCGTCCTCGATGACGAGAATATGCGGGCGCTGGGTCATCCAAGTACCTTCAATGCAAGTACTTTTAGGAAAGTGGCCGCGAAGCGGCAAGACGCGCGAGCGCCCGGATACAAATCGTTACACTCGGCATCCTTTCCTGCAACGCCCCCGCAAAACTCCGCAGCGATGTTCTAGTCACGCCATGTGGCGCAGCAAGAACGAGGAGAGATCCATGCTTTCGATCAAGACGTATCTGGGTGCCGCAGCGATCGCGGCGATGGTCATGGCGGCCGGCGCTTCCAGCGCCGAGGCCTGGACGCGGGCCGGCGGCGGGTCGGGTCCGCGCGGAAGCTGGTCGTCCAGCGGTTCGGGCGGATGCGCCGGCGGCTCCTGCGGCCACACCAGTTCGTTCACCGGTGTGCGCGGCAACACCTATACCAACACCGGCTCGACCACCTGCGCCGGCGGCTCCTGCACGCACACCGGCACCACGACCGGCCCCTACGGCGGCACCATCAACCGCAGCAGCACCGTCTCGCGATAGTGCGAGCGATCGGACCCGGCCGGCGCCGTGTCACGGCGCCGTGCCGGGCCGAACCGGCGGCTCCAGTTTCGGTGCCGCGATCTGAACAAGCATCTGAACCAGCATTTGACGGAGTCAAACCATGAGCAAGTCGAGAGCAGCAAAATTCGCCGTGTCCGCATGCCTTGCGCTGGCAGCGGGCACCACATTCGCCGCCGCGCAAGAGGTCAATATGCAGAAGTTGCAGTGGGTGCCCGAGGTGCGCATCGCTATCGATGCCTGCATGGCGGATCAGGAGCGGCTATGCCCCAACGTCGTGCCGGGCAATGGGAGGATCGTTCGATGCCTGGCGGCGCAGGGCGGACGATTGAGCCAGACCTGCGCGTCCGCGATGCGGAAGGCGAGCGACGCGTTGATTGCCGCCGGCGTCAATATCAACCCCGGACTGGTATCGCAATAGTGCCGGACTTGGCGGAGATGGCTCATGCGCGCGCTTGAACTGATGGCAGCGGACCGGCATCTCACCGGCACCTTTCTGCTGGTGGCGTTTGCCTTCATCATTCTCGAGTTCGCGTATGGCCGCCTCGCGCACCGCGAGGAGATGCACGATGCCAAGGAAACGCTTGCTTCCGTCGGCGTCGCGATCGGCAATGTCATTGCCAAGGCACTGACCAGCGGCTTGTCGGCGGTGCCATTCTTCCTGGTCTATCAGCACCGCCTGACCGACATTCCCCTCGACACGGTCTGGAGCTGGCTTGCCCTGTTTCTCGGCGTGGAGTTTTTCTACTACTGGTTCCACCTGGAGTCGCATCGGATCCGCTGGCTGTGGGCGACGCATGCCGTGCATCACTCCGCGACGCGCTTCAATCTTTCGGCCGCGGTGCGGCTCGGCTGGACCGGGCAGTTGACCGGAGCATTCCTGTTCTTCCTGCCGCTGGCGTGGATCGGATTCCATCCGGCCGCGATCGCCCTGATGCTGGCGCTTGGGCTCTTGTACCAATTCTTCCTGCATACGGCGCTGCCGGTCCATCTCGGCCCGCTGGAATGGGTGCTCAACACGCCGCGCCATCATCGGGTGCATCATGCCTGCAACGAGGCCTGTCTCGACACCAATTACGGTTCGACATTGATCGTCTTCGACCGGCTGTTCGGAACCTTCGCCGAGGCGCCGCGAGATGAAGCGATGCGGTTCGGCCTCAAGAACCGCGCGCCCTCCAACAACCCGTTTGTGATCGCGCTCGGGGAGTGGAAGCACCTCGCCGCGGACCTTTGGCGGGCGTCCGGGCTCCGCCGCAAGCTGCAGGTCATCTTCGGGCCGCCGTAGCGCATGATCCGGAAAAGTGTGTAGCGGTTTTCCCTCGCGACAAACGCATAGCGTTTGCGCGGAGATCATGCGCAAACAAGAATCGCCGCGGCGCTACAAGCCCAACATCATCTTCGCGATGATCTCGCGCTGGATCTCCGACGAGCCGCCGAAGATGGTGTAGGCGCGGCCGTTGAGATATTCGGGCATCACGGTGAGCATCTCCTCCGGCACGGCAGGCTCGTGGTTGAGCCGGTAGAACGGCCGCGTCGGCTCGACGGCGAGCGCGTCATGGCCGATCACCTCGGCACCCAGCCGCGTCACCGCCTGGCGGATTTCGCTGTTGCGCAGTTTCAGCACCGACGATACCGCGCCCGGATTCTGCCCGGTCTGCAGCGCCGAGAGCACCCGCAGCTCCGTCATTTCCAGCGCGTCGATATCGACCTCGATCTCCGACATCTTCATCGCGATATCGGGGTCGTCGATGGCGCGGCCGGTCAGCTCCAACTCCGCAAGATCGGCAATCGACTTCAGCGCCTCGCGCAGCTTCGCCGACGCGATGCCCGCGCCACGCTCGAACTCCAGGAGATATTTGCCATAGGTCCAGCCCTTGCCTTCCTCGCCGACGCGGTTCGCCACCGGCACGCGCACGTCGTCGAAGAACACCTGGTTGACCTCGTGGTCGCCGCCGATGGTCAAAATTGGTCGCGTGGTGATGCCGGGCGTCTTCATGTCGATCAGGATGAAGCTGATGCCGTCCTGCTGCCGCTCGCTCTCATTGGTGCGCACCAGCGCGAACATGCGGTTGGCGTGATGCGCATGTGTGGTCCAGATCTTGGTGCCGTTGATGATGTAGTCGTCGCCGTCGCGCACCGCGCGCGTCTTCAGTGAGGCGAGATCGGAGCCCGAGCCCGGCTCCGAATAGCCCTGGCACCAATAGTCTTCACCCGAAAGAATCCGCGGCAGGTAGAAGTCTTTCTGCTGCTGCGAGCCGAAGCCGATGATGACGGGCCCGACCATCTTCACGCCCATCACATTCACATTCGGCACGCCGGCCCGCGCGCTTTCGGCCTCGAAGATCCAGCGTTGCGCCGGCGTCCAGTTGGGCCCGCCATATTGCACCGGCCAGCCCGGCGCGCCCCAGCCCTTGCCGTGCAGCGCGCGCTGCCAGGCCATGCCGATGTCGGGGTCGGAGAACACCGACGGCGTCAGCGCGGTAGCGCGCTTCATTTCCGGCGTGAGATTTTCGGCAATAAAGTCGCGGACTTGCCGCTCGAAGGCGCGCTCCTCGGCGCCGAAGGTGAGATCCATGTCGTGCTCCCTATGCCTGCGCCCGGCCGCTTAACGCGGCATGACGGCGATAATGATAGGCGCTGCCGCCGAACAGCGTGTCGAAGGCAACCAGGCGCTTGAAATAGGCGCCGATGTCCAATTCTTCGGTGACGCCCATGGCGCCATGCAGCTGCACCGACTGTTCGGCGACAAAACGCGCGCACTTGCCGATCTTGGCCTTGGCGCCCGATGCCGCGCGGCTGCGCGTCGCGGGCTCGGCATCCGCCGTCAGCGCCGCGCGCAATGCCATCGACCGCGCTTCGTCGGTCTGCATCGCCATGTCGGCAAGCCGATGCTTGATGACCTGGTTGGCCGCGAGCGGCCGCCCGAATTGTTTTCTGATCTTGGTATATTCCAGCGTGGTGTCGAGCAGGGTCTGCATGATGCCGACGGCTTCCGCGCCGAGCGCGGCCATGGCGCGATCGGCCACGGCTTCGATCGCGGGCAGCGCGTCGCTGCCGTCGCCGAGCAGCGCGTCGGCAGGAAGGCGGACGTCCTTCAGTTCGAGATTGGCGCCGCGGCCGCCGCCGAGCCGCGCGTAGTCATGCAGCGTAACGCCTTTCGCCCCGGACGGAACGAGGAACAGGCAGAGATTGCCCGAGCCGCCATTATTGCCGGCGACGCGCGCGGAGACGATGAGCTGCGCGGCCGAGCTGCCGTCGATCACGGCGACCTTGCCGCCATCGAGATGCCAGCCGTCCGGCATCTTCCGCGCCGTGCTCTCGACCTGCGCGAGATCGAAGCGCGCGGCGCGCTCGGAATGCGCAAAGGCGAGCGTGAGCGCGCCTTCGGAAACCTTTGGCAGTATCTCCTGCTTCTGCGCCTCGCTGCCGCAGCGCTCGACCAGCGCGGCGCCGAGCACGACGGTCGACAGATACGGCTCGGAGACCAGCCCGCGCCCGAAGGCCTCCATTAGAATCGAAATCTCGATCGCGCCGCCGCCGAGCCCGCCATGGGCTTCCGGAATCGGCAGCGCCAGCCAGCCGAGCTCCGCAAACTGCTTCCAGATCTCCTCGCTATAGCCGAGCGGATCGTTCGCCATGCGGCGGCGATGCTCGGCATTGAAATTTTCGGTCACGAAGCGCTCGGCGCTTTCGCGCAACAGCCGCTGCTCGTCGCTGGGGGTGAGGTCCATCGGACTATTTCACCACCGCTTGCTTGCGCACGGAGGGATGCAGGCCCGCCGGATCGACCACCATGCCGAACTCCTGCAGGTTATGCGCGTGGCAGAGCTGATGCAGCGCAAAGGCCTGTTCGATCGCGGCGGGCTGGCCCATCACGTCGACCGAGCGGTTTACCGCCTCCTTGGTGAGTTTCAGCGCGAACGACGGTTTGCTCGCGATCTTGCGCGCCAGCGCCATCACGAAGGACGTGAGCTCCGCGCGCGGCACGACATGATTGACCATGCCGAGCCGGTGCGCCTCGTTCGCGCTCCAGCTGTCAGCCGTGAACAGCATCTCCTTGGCCTTGCGCGGGCCCAGCTCCCAGGGATGCACGAACCACTCGACGCCGCAGACGCCCATGGTGACCACAGGATCGCAGAACTCGGCATCGTCGCTCGCAACAATGAGGTCGCAGGCCCAGGCCAGCATCAACCCGCCGGCGATGCATTTGCCGTGCACCTCCGCGATCGTCGGTTTTGCGAGATTGCGCCAGCGCCTTGTGATCTGCAGATAGATTTCCTGCTCGCGTGCGAAGCGGCCATGGGCATTCGGCTCGGCGAAACCGCCCCAATTGCCGACCGGGGGAAAGTCGACGCCGGCCGCATTCTTGGCCCCGGGCCGCAAATCATGGCCTGCGGAGAAGTGCGGGCCCGATCCGGCAAGGATGATGACCTTCACCGCATCGTCCTGCACCGCAGCGTCGAACGCCGCGTTGAGGTCGTAGGTCATCTGCAGGTTCTGCGCGTTGCGGGCCTCGGGCCGGTTCATCACGATCCGCGCGATCGCGGGATCGGGCCGTTCCACCCTAATCGTCTCGAATTGTTGTGTTCTTGTCATGGATCCTCCCCGGATCGAGTTGAACCATGATGAGGCGTTCGGCGACGCATAAGCAATAGCTATCCCCCGCAAAAATGGATAGGTAGCGGCGTCTCGCGGAATGACCCGGCGGGAGCGGCCCGATTCCCTTGGGGCGCGGATATTCCATCTGGAGAACTTTGATGCGCAAACTCCTCACCGTGCTGGCGGCGCTTGCGACGCTGAGCCTCACCAATTGCGGCTACAACGCCATCCAGAGCAACGATGAACAGGTCAAGGCCAACTGGTCCGAGGTGGTGAACCAGTACCAGCGCCGCGCCGATCTGGTGCCGAACCTCGTCAATTCCGTAAAGGGCTTTGCGCAGCAGGAGCAGACCGTGCTGCTCGGCGTGACGCAGGCGCGCGCCAAGGTCGGCAGCATCCAGGCGACGCCCGAGCTGCTGAACGATCCCGCCGCGTTCCAGAAATTCACGCAGGCGCAAGGCGAGCTCACCAGCGCGCTGCAAAGACTTCTGGTCGTTACCGAAAACTATCCGCAGCTCAAATCCGATGCGCTATTCCGCGATCTGATGTCGCAGCTCGAGGGCACCGAGAACCGCATCACGGTGGCGCGCAACCGCTACATCAAGTCGGTGCAGGATTATAACGTCACGATCCGTTCCTTCCCGACCAACCTCACCGCGATGGCTTTCGGCTACAAGGAGAAGCCGAATTTCACGGTCGAGAACGAGAGGGAAATCTCGACCGCGCCCAAGGTCGATTTCAACCTGGCGCCAACGCCGGCGCCCGCGAAGTAACCTGGAGCGCCTATCTTGTCCGCGATCTCGCGAGCCAAAGCCCTTCTGCTTGCGCTGTTCCTGTGCTGGGCCTCGGCGGCGTTCGCGGAGGTCGCGGTGCCGCCGCTGGTCGGCCGCGTGGTCGACACGACGGGCACGCTGAACAGCAGCACCGTCGAGACGCTGAACCAGCGCATCCGGAGTTTTGAGCAGCGCAAGGGCAGCCAGATCGCGGTGCTGATCGTGCCGACGACGCAGCCCGAGACCATCGAGCAATATTCGATCCGTGCCGCGGAAACCTGGAAGATCGGCCGCAAGAAGATCGACGATGGCGCGCTGCTTGTGGTCGCCAAGAACGACCACAAGCTGCGCATCGAGGTCGGCTATGGCCTGGAAGGCGCGCTGACCGACGTTACCGCGCGGCGCATCATCGACGAGGTGATCGTGCCGCACTTCAAGACCGGCGATTTCGCCGGCGGCATCAGCGAGGGCCTCACCCGCATGATCGGCGTGATCGACGGCGAACGGTTGCCGCCGCCTGCACCCGAGGCCTCGCACGGGGGCGAACCCGACTGGAACGCGCTGTCTACATTCGTGCCTTTCTCCATCTTCGGCGCGCTGTTTGTCGGCGGCTTTCTGCGTACCCTGTTCGGCAGCCTGCTTGGTTCGGTCGTGGCTGGCGGCGTGGTCGCTGTCATCGCCTGGCTCGTGGTCGGATCTCTGACCGCGGCCATAGCACTCGGAGGATTTGCCTTCCTGATCGTGCTGATTGCGGACGCCTTTCAGACGGCGGGACCGTCGGGGCGGGGCGGCTATAGCGACTCCTCTTCCAGCAGCAGCAGCGGGGGCGGTGGCGGCTGGAGCAGCGGCTCAAGTTCGAGCGACAGCGACAGCGGTGGCGGGGGCGGCAGTTTCGGCGGCGGCGGCGCCTCGGGGAGCTGGTAGATATGGGGATCGGACGCATCGCAAGACACCTTGTCGAGCACCATTGGCGGGCGCGGCGCGTGTTCACGCCAAAAGTGCTGGCAAGCGTCGAGGCCGCGATCAAGGCGGGCGAACAGACGCATTCCGGCCAGGTGCGTTTCGTGGTGGAAGGCGCGCTTGACGGCAGGCCGCTGTTCCGCAACCAGGCCGCACGCGAGCGCGCGCTCGACGTGTTCTCTCATTTGCGGATCTGGGACACCGCGCACAACAACGGCGTGCTGATCTATCTCCTGCTCGCCGACCGCGATGTCGAGATCGTCGCCGATCGCGGCATCGACGCGAAGGTCGGCCACGAGGGGTGGGAGAAAATCTGCCGCGACATGGAGGCGGATTTCCGGAGCGGCCGGTTCGAATCCGGCGTGATCAAGGGCATCGAGGCCGTCTCGCGCGAACTCGCCAGGTATTTTCCGCCCGACGACCATCCGCGCAACGAGTTGCCGGACGCGCCGGTGGTGATCTAGGTCGTGACGAGTTTAGGTCGAATTGTGACCGCGCGGGGACTGCGCTCCCTCTCCCGCGTTTGCGGGGGAGGGCTGGGGTGGGGGTGTCGCCACGAGTCGCACTGTTCGTGTTGAGAGAGTTTCCCACACCCGCAGGCGGGAGAGGTGCAGCGAGTCCGCGGATAGGCCGTCGATTCAGAGAATTCATCCTGCACTAGCCCGGATATCTCACACTATCTTTGCACTATCGGGGCGCATTGCGCGGTGGCAAGTCGGCTTTTTGGGGATGTGCAGGCTCGTTGCGTCCGGGGGACGCGAGCGGAGCCTGGGATTTTGCTGGGCTGCGGGGGGGCAGCGAAGGACTGGTCTCAGTGGGCCTGGGATAATGCCGCAGTTGTTCCGCGCTGCGGCGGCGCGTGTCAGGCGGGCGAGCCGCGAGCGCTGGCGGCGGCGAGACGGACGGCCGCGCAGCCCCAGACCTCTGCCGCCGGACAGCTCGATGCCATCGCGATCTTGATGCGGCGGACGCTGACGCGCACGAGCGCGCCGATCTTAAGCAGCTTGAGACGGATGGTGCCGCAGCTCGCGTTGGCAAACGGCGTGTGATGCAGTCCGATCCGGCGCACGGCGCAGAGTAGGACGTAGGCGAACGATGCCAACCACAGACGCAGCTGGTTGGCGCGCATCGTGGCGGTCGAGGTGCGATCGGCATAAAGATCGAGCTGGCACTCCTTGATCCGGTTCTCCATATCGCCGCGAGCGCAGTAGAGTTTTTCGTAAAGATATTTGGGCTTGCATTCGGCTCGCTTGAGTGAGGTCACGACGAAGCGCGGGTTGGCTTCGTCCTCGGTGAACTCGGCCTTGCCGACAACGCGGCGCTCGCGGCTCCAACTGCGGCGCGTCGTCCACCGGAAGTCCTTGAAGTACCGCGCCGGCTTGCCGGTCCGCCGGCTCTTCGCCTCGGCCTGGACGATCTCGCTTGCGATCTCGGCAATCAGGCGGTCGTTCTTCTGCAAGCCCAACAAGAAGTCCACGCCGCTCGCTTCGCACCAAGCCATCAGTTCCTCCCGCGCAAACCCGCTGTCGGCGCGAACGAGAATGCGCACGTGCGGCCAGCGGCGGCGAATCTGCGCGACGATACGCGCCACCTCCTGCGCCGCTCCCGCCGCCGCGTCCATGCTCGCCGGCCGCAGCTTGGCCGCCAACAGGTGGCGTCCGCAGAACACGTAGAGCGGCAGGTAGCAGTAGCAGTCGTAATAGCCGTGGAAGAAGCGTCCCTCCTGCTCCCCGTGCACCGGATCGTCGGTCGCATCGAGATCGAGGATGATCTGTTGCGGTGGGCGCTCATGCGCGTCCACGAACAGCTCGACCAGGAGCCGCTTGATGGCAATCGGATTGTGACTGATCCGATGATAGCGCGTCGGCTGCAACCGGCTCAGTTCCAGCCGGTTCAGCGTCGACTTGCCGGCAACCGGCGCGCAGTCCTCGCGTCTGGCTGCCAGCTTGCCCGCCAGCACCGCCATCATCGGGTCGTGGCGCAACTCGTCGTGGTCATTGAGGTCCTCATAGCCAAGCGCGATCCCAAACACCCGCTGCGTCAGCAAGGTTACGACCTCATGCTCGATCAGATGTTGGCGGCGTGTGTCGTGGAAGCACGCGGCAAACCGCTCCGTCAGCTTGATCGCACGATCTGCCGCCCCGAGAAGCAGCGCTCCAGCATCCGAGGTGATCGCCCCACCGTCGAATCCGCCCACAACTTCGCGTCCTTCAACAGCTGCAAATCCAAACAAATCCGCGCTACACTCTGTCCGCATCGGGGCGCTCCTCGAATCGCTCGAAAGATGTTGCTGCACAACTACTTTCGCTGATTCGGCGTCCCGATGCGCCTATTTGGGTGAGATATCCGGGCTAGGCCCCCGACGCGAGCTCGTTGACTATTGCGGTGCGCCAGGCAGTTGCGGGAGGTCATCAGTGATCGTGAACCAGGGAGCCTTGCTGGCGACGTGGACGTGAAGTTTCGGTTTTATGCCCGGATCATCATCCAATAGGCCCAGCGGCAAGCCATAAAAATTCGGGTGATCGTCGAACTTGCTCAGGATTGGCGACCCGCACACCCGGCAAAACCCCCGGTGATTTCCCGGTGACAATTCGTAAAACGTAATGAGCTCCTCGCCCTGCACGAATTCAAACTCGGCCGATTTCACCGCCGCCCGGCTGCGAAAGGCGCTTCCCTGCGCCTTCCGGCACATCGAGCAATGGCAATTCATGGCGCCGGACAGCCGCCCGCTGATCTGGTATCTGACGCCGCCGCACAGGCAGCTTCCGCGCAACATGCCCACCTCCCGATGACCCACTGGGTTACAAACCCGCTCAACTCCACCATATAATCGCGGCTGCCGTACATACAAAGCGCGTAGAGTTGCATGCTCAATCCCGGAACAATTTCATCGCTCGCGCCTGTCTCGCCATGACGATCTTCCAGTGGATCATTCCGGCACTCTGGCTCGTCTTCATCGTCTACTGGGGCATTTCGGCGCTCGGTGCCAAACGGAGCATCGGCACCACCGCCTGGTGGACGCAAAGCCGGCTGCGTCTCGGCATCGTCGTGCTCACGCTCGTCGCCTTTCACGTCTTCGGGATGGGCCATGCATTGCGGCTCGCGCAGGTCTATCAGACGCACAGCGTGATCCTCGGCGCGATCGGTACGGTGTGCGTGCTGCTTGGCTTGGCACTGGCCGTCTACGCGCGCGTCTATCTCGGCCGGAACTGGGGCATGCCGATGTCGCGGAAGGAGGATCCCGAGCTGGTGACGGGCGGGCCCTATGCCTTTGTCCGTCATCCGATCTACACCGGCATCATCCTGGCCATGCTCGGCTCGGCGATCGGCGAGAGCGTCTTGTGGGCGTTGCCGCTCGTTCTGTTCTCGGCCTATTTCATCCATTGCGCGCGGTGCGAGGAAGAGCTGATGCGCGAGCAATTTCCAGCGCAGTACCCGGACTACATGCGGCGGACGAAAATGATCGTGCCCTTCGTGCTGTGAACGACACGCGTTCGCGGTCGGCGGGACGCGACCCAATCCGTCCGCAAATCGTCATGTTCACGGTTTACGCGGACTTTACGGCGTTCCTCAAAATCACGTTCAACGTAAGGATGTATCGTAACCGTTTGCTGATTGATTGCGCCCGCAATGCGGAGGCTCCCGGCGCCATGACGCGAATGTTCTGGTCGTTGCTGGTCTTGTCGATCATTTCAACCCTGGTTCCGGCGAGCGCGGCGGATGTCAAAGCCGGCGCACCCGTCTGGGTCGACCCGGGCTGGCGGCAGACGGTGGCGCGCTACGTCGTCACCTTCGACGAACAGGGGGCGAGCACCACCGTCTACGATTTCGAATTTACGGCGCTCGATCGCAAGGGTGTCGACGCGATCTCGCAGCAAGTCTTTACCTACAACGGCTATTTCGACGAGCTGACCGGAAGCGACCTCGCGACCGTCAAGGCCGACGGGCGCGTGATCCCGATCGACGAACGTGCCGTCCATGACGAAGCGGCTTCGACCGACGTGTCCTCGCCCTATTTCGACGAGCGGCGGAAACGGATCGTCGCTTTCTCCGATGTCGCCGCGGGCGACAAGATCAGGGGCCGGCTGGTCTACAGAAGTCGGCGCCCGGTCTTCCCCGGCGAGTTCGCCCGGTTCTGGTATCTGCCGTTGCAGGAGCCGCCGCAGGTGATGGAGCTCACCCTCGACGGGCCGGCGTCGAAACCGGTGCGGACCGTCGCCCGCAACGTCGAGCACAGCGAGGAGCGGATCGGCGACCGGATCATCCACCATGTCCGCTTCAACCATGAATCGCCGCAGCCCAAATTGGCGGACCTCGCCCCGTTCGACAGCGCGCCGCGCTTCGAGGCCAGCACCTTCGCCGACTATGCCGCGTTCGCCGCGATGCTCAACGCCCGCAACACGCCAATGGCGATCCCGAGTGCGGCCCTGCGCAAGCTCGCAACCGGCATCGTGGGCGACGCTGCCACGACCGCCGCCAGGGTCGAGCGCCTGCATAATTGGGTGACCGAGAACATCCGCTATGTCGGCATCGGCTTTGAGGACGGCGGCTTCGTCTCGCAACCGGCCGACGCGATCGTCGCCGCACGTTACGGCGACTGCAAGGCGCATGCGACGCTGCTCAAGGCCCTGCTCGCGACCCAGGACATCGAGGCTAACCTGGTCGTGGTCAATGGTGCCTCGGAATATACACTGACGGAGCTGCCGACACCGGATTTCGATCACGCCATCGTCTATGTGCCGGAGCTCGACACCTATCTCGATCCGACGGCATCGACGTTGGCCTTCGGTGCCTTGCCCGTGCGTCTCAGTGGCAAGCCCGTCCTCAACATCGACAAGGGCACACTTGGCAGGATCCCGGTGACGCCGCCGGACCGATACATCCTCAGCTACGACGCCGACGATGAGCTCACGGCCGACGGCGTCCGTCAGGGGCGCGTCGTCCTGTCGGGCCGCGGACCGGGCGCGGTCATAGGGCGCTATTTTGCCGAGCATCTCGACGGCAAGGACCGCAAGCGTGCCGCGGCCGAGATGATTGAACAGGCGCATCTGCGGGGAAGCGGCGATCTGGCTTTCTCCGATCCGCGCGTGCTGTCGAACGACTATGCCGTCACGGCGAGTTTTCAGCTCGACAAGATCGGGACCGACCGGTCGTTCCTGCTCAATATCGCCGCCTTGCCCGATCCCCGGCCGCCATTGCTGGCGTTGACCGCCGGTTTCACGCAAGACCAGCCGATCCAGTGCCGATCGCTCGAATACCGGCAAACGGCCACACTGGTGCTTCCCCCGGGACTTCATGTCTCCGACAAGCCGGCACCCGTCGCCTATGCGGCGGACTTCACCGGCACGACGCCCTATGGCGAAGCGAAAGGGCATGTCGAGGTGACGGGCGAGGCCGTCATCGATGGAAGGACGGTACGCACCAGGGCGCGTTTGCAGGTGAAGTTCGATGCGCCGGTCTGTCCCTCGTCATTCGTCGACGAGATCAGGAAGGGGGTGGCGAGATTCGAAGAGATGCAGCGGGGCACGGTCGGATTGACGTCGAAGCCGGTTTCCTACGTCAACGAGGTCAGCCCCGATTACAACGCCGGCGTCAAAGCCTATCAGAGCAGGGATTATGCGCTGGCGGTCACGACGCTGAAGCCGCTGGCCGAAAAGGGACATGCCCGGGCGGAGCAATATCTGGGATGGATGTATGAGGGCGGCCTGGGTGTAGCAGTGGACCATCGCGAGGCCGCGCGTTGGTATCGGCTGGCCGCCGAGCAGGGCGATTCATTCAGCCAGGTGCGTCTGGGTTATATGTATGAGAAGGGGCTTGGCGTTGCGCGCGACGACGCGCTCGCCGCGCAGTGGTATGGCAAGTCCGCCGAGGCCGGAAATCAACAGGGCCAGTCTTGGCTCGGAACGATGTATCGCGACGGCCGGGGCGTCGCCCGCAATTTCAAGGAGGCCGAGAAGTGGTTCACGCTCGCGGCCGATCAAGGCTCGGCGTGGGCGCTGATGCACATTGGACTGCTTTATACCCATGGCGGCGATGGCCTGCCGCAGGACTATGAAAAGGCCATCGGGTTCTTCCGCAAGGCGGCCGAGCAGGGCGATGCCGAAGCGTTCTATAATCTCGGCTGGGCCTACGAAAATGGCCTCGGTGTTGCCAGGGACCGCCAGCAGGCGATCGAATGGTACAGCAAGGCGGCCGGCAGGAATCACGCCCTCGCGCTGCGCAGCCTGGACCGGCTGAGCGAGCATGCCAGCTTCTGGTCGGCCCTGCTTCGCGTCGTCGGACTTTAGAGCCGCATGCGATTATTTTTCCCGGCGCGCAATGCCGCGCCGCGCACGGCATCGATGCCAACTACGTGCCTGTAACAACAGCGTTTCCGCCGGCCTGATTTGCCCGGACGGGCTGATTTTCCGAATTCGTGTCAAGCCTTCAATCGAAAAATATTTCGCTTTTCCAGAAGCGAAAATCAGGCGTATGGTTGCGCCATCCCGCGCTCTCCAGGAGGGGCGCTTCGCGATCGTCACGGACGTTGGGTGCTGGGTGCGATGGACGTGTTGGCGCAGTTGACGAACGCGGCTGACACGGACGGCGAAGGCGTGTGGTCCTGATCCCCCGATGCTGCAGGGGAATCGCATATGGGTTTTGGAAGCCTATTGCGTTGTTCTGCAAGAAAGATTCTGAAGACGGCTCCAAAATCATGGAGATCGTCAGATGGGCAAATGGGCAACGATATTTCGGCGGCTGCCGGACCCACGAGCGGACAATGCAAGGCACGAGCTTCTGGACGTGCTTTTCATCGCGTTGGCCGCTGTACTGTGCGGAGCGGAGTCGTGTGCCGATATGGCGGACTTCGGGCAATCGAAGGAAGGGCTATTGCGGCTTGTCCTTCCTCTGGAGCATGGGATTCCAAGCCACGACACGTTCAGCCGGATATTCCGTCTGCTCGAACCGGAAGCCTTCGAGCGGGCATTCCGCCAGTTCATGGCCGCGTTTGCCAAGGCCAACAAGCTCAAGCTGTCCGGAGTGGTCGCTGTCGACGGCAAGGCTTTGCGGGGGCCTACGAGCGCGGTGGCAAGACCAGCCCACTGCATCTGGTCAATGTCTTTGCGGTCGATGCCCGTATGGTGCTGGCTCAGCGGAAGGCACCCGGACGCAACGAGACGATAGGGGCTTTGGAGGCACTAAAGCTTCTCGACCTTGAAGGCAGCATCGTTACGGCCGATGCGCTGCACTGCAGGCGTGCGTTTGCAGCGGCGGTACTGGAGCGAAGCGGCGACTACGCCCTGGCGATCAAGGCCAATTGCCGTCCTTTGTTCAAAGCCGTCACGCAGCAATTTACGCGATCGGGAAAGCGCAGCAGCGCCAAACAGATCGAACCGTCGGTCCACGATCGAAGCGAGGCCCGCTGCGCAACGGTCATCCGCAATACCAGCCTGGCCGAATTCCACCGCTTTCCCGGTATCGCAGCTGTCGGGCGGATCACATCGCGCAGACGTTTGCGAGGGCAGCGTGCCGATGCGCCTCTCGTCCGCTACTATATCCTGTCGAAATACATGTCGCCGAAGAGGCTTCTGCAGGTCACTCGGAGCCATTGGGGCATCGAGAACCAACTGCACTGGGTGCTCGATGTCAATTTCTCCGAGGATCGTAATCGGGCGCGAAAGGATAACGCGCCCGAGAATCTTGCCCTCGTGCGAAAGCTTGGCCTCAACATCTTGCAAGCGCTTCCACTTCAGGTCTCGATACGCCGCAAAATCAAACGCGCAGGCTGGGACGACGCGTTCCTTTTGCAGGCAATCAGCCACATGCGATAGCCCTGCCCGATGCTGGGATCAAGCTCGTGGACTTTCTTCACGGGCGACGGTGGCTAACAAAGCCCGGACACCGGCCGGACACCGGGGAGAGCGCGCGATAAGCCGTACACCATTGCGCAGGGAAGGCCGGGTCGCTCCGGTTGAACCTGTGGTGCCTAACCCGTGTGCTTTCTACCTTGCGCACGGGGCCGCGGGTGCAACCAGCATCCGGCCTTCCCTGCGCCCTCTGTATTTTGAGGGACAACGAACGATGCAAAACTCGGGCAAATCATGCCGCGGGAATGCGAACGCTCGTCTCAGAAATCGTCATTGCGAGCGCGGCGAAGCAATCCACAATCTCGCCGCGGTGAGGGTCTGGATTGCTTCGTCGCGGAGCCTGTCATCGGGCCGCGCTTCGCGCGGACCCGTTGGCTCCTCGCAATGACGGTGGAGCTGTTTGACAGTCGAATCCGAAAAAGCGAGCCGTCACTCCGCCGCCCGCGCCCGTACATGCGGCCGATGCTGCACCGCCGGATGCGGGGCGGCGAGCCGCGCGCGCCCCTGCCCGAACAGTTTCTCGCGCAACGTGCCTTGCGCATATTCCGACTTGTACCGCCCGCGCCGGGTCAGCTCCGGCACCAGCATCTCCGAGATGTCCTCGAAATCGCCGGGCGAGACCGCAAACGGCATGTTGAGCCCATCGACATCGGTCGCCTCGAACCACGCCTCGATCTCGTCGGCGACTTTTTCCGGCGTGCCGACGATGACCGGCCCGATGCCGCCGATGCCGACGTGCTGGGCCACTTCGCGCACGGTCCAGACGCGATCGGGATCGGCGCGGGTGATGTTGTCCATTGCGCTGCGGCCGGCGTCGTTGGTGACATGACGCACTTCCTGGTCGAGCGCATAAGTCGAGAAGTCGACGCCGGTCCAGCCCGACATCAGGGTCAGCGCGCCCTCGGGGCTGATGTGGCGGCGATAGTCTTCGTATTTCGCCCTCGCTTCCGCCTCGGTTTGCCCGAGGATCACCGTGAACATGCTGAACATCAGGATTTCGGCCGGGTTGCGGCCGAACTTCGCCGCCAACTCGCGGATCGCGGCGACGCGCGGTCCGATCACCTTCGCCGACGGCCCCGACATGAACACGCATTCGGCATGTTGCGCGGCGAACTGCCTTCCGCGCGGCGAGGTGCCCGCCTGATAGAGCACGGGCGTGCGCTGCGGCGACGGCTCGGCGAGATGGATCGCGTTGAGGCGGTAGTTTGCGCCCTCATGGGTGACGCGATGCACTTTCGACGGATCGGTGAAGATGCCGCGCGCGCGGTCGCGCACGGCGGCGTCGTCTTCCCAGCTTCCTTCCCAGAGCTTGTAGACCACCTCCATATATTCGTCCGCGATGTCGTAGCGGTCGTCGTGCGCGGTCTGCTTGTCCTTGCCCGCGCCGCGCGCGGCGCTGTCGAGATAGCCGGTCACGACATTCCAGCCGATCCGGCCTTCGGTCAGATGGTCGAGCGTCGACATCCGCCGCGCAAACGTATAGGGCGGCTCGAAGGAGAGATTGGAGGTGACGCCGAAGCCAAGATGTTTGGTCACCGCGGCCATCGCCGAGATCAACAGCAGCGGCTCGTTCGCCGGCGTCTGCGTAGCATATTTGAGGGCAGCATCAGGGCTGTTGCCATAGACGTCGTAGACGCCGAGCACGTCGGCAAGGAACAGCCCGTCGAAGCGGCCGCGCTCCAGCGTCTTTGCGAGATCAAGCCAATAGGGCAGGCGGTTATATTCAGCCGTGCGGTCGCGCGGATGGGTCCACAACCCCGGCGATTGATGCGTCACGCAGTTCATGGCGAACGCGTTGAGCCGGATTTCCTTGGTCATGATCGAAAAGCCTCGCGGCCCCCGCAGCCACCCATTTATCAGCCCGTAACCGCCAGGCTGTTGGCCGAAATTGTTGCATTCCGGCTGGTTTTAGCAAGGCAAATCCGGCGGACGATGTTTCGCCAGCCGAAATTCATGCCCTGTTGCGTCCCGATGCCAGCTCTCTAGGATCAAGGTCTGGCGGGGAGGTCATTCCATGCAAGACATATCGTTCGGCTTTCAGGCGGCGGCCGCCGACGTGGCGGGGGTTCCCGATGATCAGCTTTATCGCGATCTGATGTTGGATTGCGAGCTGGGTCACAGGCTCGGCTACGACGCGGCGTGGTTGCTGGAGCATCATTTCAGCGACTATTACCCGACGCCAAGCCCGTTGCTGATGATGGCGCATATCGCGGCAAAATTCCCCGATCTGTCGCTCGGGACTTCGGTGCTGGTGCTGCCCTGGTATCATCCGCTGCGGCTTGCCGAGGAGATCGCCATGCTCAACCTCTTGACCAGAGGCACCTTGCATCTGGGCATCGGGCGCGGCACGGCCAGGATGGAATATGATGCCTACAACATCGATATGAACGAAGGCCGCGCACGCTTCGCCGAGGTATTCAGGATCGTCGAGCAGGGGCTTGCGGGAAAGCCGTTCTCCTATCACGGCAAGTTCTGGAACATCGAGCGGCCGATACGCATCCGCCCCGAGCCCGTCGACAAGCCGGTTCGCTTCTATGGCGCGATCGGAAGTCCGGCCAGCGCCGAGGTGATGGGGGACCTCGGCATTCCGCCAATCTGTCTCTCGACGTTCCCCGATGGCTTGCTGGTGAAAATCCTGGATCGCTGGCGGGCGCGCGCCGGCGCAAAAGCGAACGGCGCTATTCTTCCGATCTCGGTCAAGATGTTCATCGCCGACACCGACGAGGAGGCGCGCAATCTGGGACGCCGTTATTTCCCGGCCTATTTCGCCCTGCAGGCCGACCACTACGAGGCGGATGCCGATCCCTGGACGGGGATTCCGGAATATGCCGATTTCAGCCGGATGTTCGCAAACTTGCGCAAGTTGACGGATCCGGCGGAGCTCGGACCGTTCCACGATTCCAACCTGATCGGCAGCGCCGAGACGATCTGCCGGCGCATCGATGCGTTGATCGGGCTCGGCTTCAACTACTTCATGGTGTCCTGTGCGACACCGGGCACGCCGCTCGCCGTCCGTCAGCACATGATGACGCGATTTGCCGAGGAAATCTGTCCGCGTTACTCGATCGCGATGCGAAGGGGGCGCGCCGCATGAACGGGCCTCCGGTTCAAGGCAGGGCCGACGCCATCGCCAACGCCCATCACATGATCGCCTCCGGCGAGTTCCTCAAAACACTGGAACGCCGGGTGGCTTACAAGACCGAAAGCCAGAATGCCGGCCGCGGCGACGAACTGCGCGCCTATCTGGAGCAGGAGATGCGCCCTGCCTTTGCCGAGCTCGACTTCGAGAGCCGGCTGGTGGAATCGCCAAGCGGCAAGGCGCCGTTCCTGGTTGCCGAACATCGCGAGGGAGCCTCGCTGCCGACCGTTCTCATCTACGGCCATGGCGATGTCGTCGACGGCATGGTCGGCGAGTGGCGCGGCAATCTCGATCCCTGGAAGACCACCAAAATCAACAACCGCGTCTATGGCCGCGGCACCGCCGACAACAAGGGACAGCACTCGATCAATCTCGCCGCCCTTCGTGTCGTGCGCGACGCCCGCGGCGGCAAGCTCGGCTTCAATGCCAAATTCCTGGTCGAGATGGGCGAGGAGATCGGCTCGCCCGACCTGAACAAGGTCTGTGCTTCGTTGCGCGACGAATTGAAGGCCGATCTCCTGCTTGCCTCCGACGGGCCGCGGCTCGCGGCGGATCGGCCGACCATCTTCCTCGGCTGCCGCGGCGGCATTCGCGTCCATCTCGACGTGAATTTGCGCGAAGGCGGACATCATTCCGGCAATTGGGGCGGCGTGCTCGCCAATCCCGCCACCATCCTCGCCAATGCGATCGCGAGCCTGGTCGATCACCACGGACGGATGAAGCTCGACGCACTGAAGCCGCCGCGGCTCACCAACCAGATCAAATCGTATCTCGCGGACGTCGAGATCAAGCCGACGGCGGATGAGCCCGCGCTGTCGGACGATTGGGGCGAAGAGGGGCTTTCCGCCGCCGAGCGGCTCTACGCCTGGAACACGCTGGAAGTGCTGGCGATGTCATCGGGCAATATCGAGAAACCGGCCAACGCCATTCCTGGCAACGCCCGCGCGGTGCTGCAGCTTCGCTTCGTGGTCGGCACCAGGCACGAAAAGGTCGTCGATGCCGTGCGCTCCCATTTGCACGCCAACGGCTTCCCGATGGTCGAAGTCAGCGCCACGCAAAGCTTCATCGCCTCGCGCACCGATTTCGACAGTCCCTGGATCCCCTGGGCGGCGGAGTCGATCCGGCAGACCACCGGCAAGCCGCCCGCGGTGCTGCCGAATTTCGGCGGCTCGCTGCCGAACGACGTATTCTCGGAGACGCTGGGCCTGCCGACGATCTGGGTGCCGCATTCCTACCCCGGCTGTTCGCAGCACGCGCCCGACGAGCACATTTTGCTCTCGGTGACGGAAGAGGCGCTCGGCATCATGGCCGGCCTGTTCTGGGATCTGGGCGAGAGGGCGCGATGACCATGACGCACGACGCATTGATTGGGACGTTTGCAACCATCCCCGATTGGCTCGAGGCCTCGCCCGAGCTGGTGTTGCGCGGCCGGTTTCTCGATTGCGATTGCCGGCTCGGGCTGATCGGCCAGCCGTTCCTGGTGTCGATCCGCGCTGGCCGTATCGTCGAGTGCACGCCGCAGCCTGCGCTGATGCGCTCCTGGCGCTTTTCCTACTGCGCCTCGCCCGCGGCCTGGAGCGAGTATTGGAAGGTCATGCCGAAGCCGGGTTGGCACGACCTGCTCGCGCTCACCAAGCGCGGCGAGGCCGTGCTTGAAGGCGACCTGCATCCCTTCATGGCGCATCTCCAATATTTCAAGGACCTGCTGGCGCTGCCGCGGCTCCATTCTTCAGAGGTCGCAGCATGAATGGCCAGATCGAGTCGATGATCGGCCGCTACGTCCATGTCGACATCGGCGGCGAGATGCATCGCATCTATTTCGAGGAGAACGGCGCGGGCATCCCGCTGGTGTGCCTGCACACCGCGGGCTCCGACGGACGGCAATGGCGGCATCTGCTGACGGACGCGGAGTTTGCGAAGGCCTTCCGCATCATCGCCTTCGACATGCCCTGGCATGGCAAATCCAATCCTCCTGCGAGCTGGACCGGCGAGGAATATCAGCTCACCACCGCGCGCTATACCGAGACCGTCCGTGCTTTCTGCAAGGCCTTGAAGCTCGACAAGCCGGTGGTGATGGGCTGCTCGATCGGCGGCCGCATCGTCCTCAATCTCGCGATCGACCATGCGGCGGAATTCCGCGCGCTGATCGGGCTCGAGGCGGCCGACTTCCAGCAGCCCTGGTACGACACGACCTGGCTCAACCGACCCGACGTTCATGGTGGTGAGGTCTGCGCCGCGCTGGTGTCCGGCCTGATTGCGCCGCAGGGCCCTAGGGCGTCGCGCGACGAAACGCTCTGGGCCTACAAGCAGGGCGGGCCGGGCGTGTTCAAGGGCGATCTCTATTTCTATCGCGTCGACGGCGACCTGCGCGGCAAGGTGCAAAGGATCGACACTGGCATCTGTCCACTTTATCTGCTCACCGGCGAATATGATTTTTCCTGCACGGTAGAGGATACGAAGCGCACGGCGGCGTCCATCCCCGGTGCCCGTGTCACCGTGATGGAAAGGCTCGGGCATTTCCCGATGAGCGAAAATCCCGAGCAATTCCGTCGCTACATCGCGCCGGTCCTGACCGAAATCCTCGCGGCACAGGCGTTGCCGAAGGAGACCATGCATGAAACGGCACGCCGCGCGTGACCTAATGGCGCACGAAAAAAGCGCCGGTGGCATGCAGTTTGTCGCTATTGTCCGGGACAGGCTTGAGCCGGCTTGCCATGGACCCGTCCGGGGGCCGCATGGCCTCCAAAAGTCACATTCTATTCTGGCCCGGTTTGTGCAAGCATTCCGGCCAACCATCCATGTGGGAGTTGACCAATGAAACATTTGAAAATTCTTGGCTTTGCGCTCGCGGCTGCGCTCGGCGCGACCCAGGTCCAGGCCGAAGAGCTGACGGGGACATTGAAGAACGTCAAGGAGACCGGCGCGATCACGCTCGGCTTCCGCGATTCCTCGATTCCGTTCTCCTATCTCGACGACAACCAGAAGCCGGTCGGCTTCGCGATGGACATCTGCTACAAGATCGTCGATGCCGTGAAGAAGGAGCTGAAGCTCGACAAGCTCGAGGTCAAGCTCAACCCGGTGACCTCGGCGACGCGTATTCCGCTGATGGCCAACGGCACCATCGACCTCGAATGCGGCTCGACCACCAACAATGCCGAGCGGCAGAAGCAGGTCGCCTTCACCAACACGCATTTCCTGACCGCCAGCCGCTACGTCTCGAAGAAATCGAGCAAGATCAATTCGATCGATGATCTCAAGGGCAAGACGGTGGTCTCCACCGCCGGCACCACCAACATCAAGCAGCTCACCGAGGCCAATGTCGCGCGCAATCTCGGCGCGACCATCGTTCCCGCCAAGGACCATGCCGAAGCCTTCCTGATGGTCGAGACCGACCGCGCGGTCGCCTTCGTCATGGACGACATCCTGCTCTCGAGCCTCGTCGCGGGAGCGAAGACCCCTGGCGATTATGTCATCTCCAAGGATGCGTTCTCCAAGCCCGAGCCTTACGGCATCATGCTGCGCAAGGACGATGCGCCCTTCAAGAAAGTGGTCGATGCCGCGACCGCCGCGATCTACAAGAGCGGCGAGGGCCAGAAGCTCTATGACAAGTGGTTCATGGCCAAGATCCCGCCGAAGGGCTTGAACCTCAACACGCCGATCGCGCCGGAATTGAAGGCCGAATTCGCCAAGCCGTCGGATTCGCCTGACCCGGATTCGTACAAGGCGATGTAAGTCTCGTTGCCGCCGCTCATGCATGGCCCGTTGATTGCATGAGCGCTCAATAACTTCACCTCTCCCCGCTTGCGGGGAGAGGTCGACGCGCGGAGCGCGGCGGGTGAGGGGAACTCACCGCGAATTCAGCTCGTGGAGACTACCCCTCACCCCAACCCTCTCCCCGCAAGCGGGGAGAGGGGGCACACCAGCCGCGCGGAAAGGGGACCGTGAACTACCACTGGAACTGGGGCATCTTCTTCGAGCCGAACCCGATGGGCACCGGCACCTATCTCGACCTGTTGCTGTCGGGACTGGTGCTGACCATCAAGACCGCATTGCTGGCCTGGATCATCGCGCTGATGTCAGGCTCTGTTGTCGGCGTGTTGCGGACGCTGCCGTCGAGGACGGCGTCCTGGATCGGCTTCGCCTATGTGGAGTTCTTCCGCAACATGCCGCTGTTGGTGCAGCTGTTCCTGTGGTTCTTCGTGCTGCCGGAGCTGCTGCCGCGCTCGGCCGGGCTGTGGCTGAAGCAATTGCCCAACGCGCCGTTCTGGACCGCGGCGATCGGCATCGGCCTGTTCATGTCGGCGCGCGTCGCCGTGCAATTGCAGGCCGGTATCGGCTCGCTGCCGCGCGGCCAGCGGCAGGCCGCCACGGCGCTCGGGCTCACCACGCTGCAGACCTATCGCTATGTGCTGCTGCCGATGGCGTTCCGGATCATCCTGCCGCCGCTGACCTCCGAGTTTCTCAACACCATCAAGAACACCGCGGTCGCCATCACCATCGGCCTGCTCGAGCTCACCGGCCAGGCGCGGTCGATGGAGGAATTCTCGTTCCAGGTGTTCGAGGCCTTCACCGCCGCGACGCTGATGTATCTGTTGATCAACCTCGTTGTCGTGACCGCGATGCGCTTCCTCGAGCGCTATGTCGCGATCCCCGGCTACATCACGGGGAAATGAGCTCTGATGTTCGGAAATTTCGATTTCGACGTCATCCGCCGCTCGCTGCCCTATCTCTTCTACGAGGGGATGACGTTCACGCTGACGCTCACGGCGCTGGCCGCCGCCGGCGGCCTCTTCTTCGGCACGGCGATCGCGCTGATGAGGCTGTCCGGCTACCGACTGCTCGGAGGCATCGCAGCTGCCTATGTCGACTTCATGCGCTCGCTGCCGCTGGTGCTCGTGATCTTCTGGTTCTATTTCCTGGTGCCGTATATCGGGCAGTGGCTGACCGGAGCGTCGCGTCCGATCCATGTCGGCGCCTTCGCCTCGTCGCTGATCACCTTCATGATGTTCGAGGCGGCGTATTTTTCCGAGATCATGCGCGCCGGCATCCAGTCGATCTCGAAGGGCCAGCCGGCGGCAGCCCAGGCGCTGGGCCTCACCTATCGCCAGACCATGCGCTACGTCGTGCTGCCGCAGGCGTTCCGCAACATGCTGCCGGTGCTGCTGACCCAGACCATCGTGCTGTTCCAGGACACCTCGCTGGTCTATGTGCTGTCGATCCCGGATTTCCTGGGTGCTGCTAGCAAGGTCGCGCAGCGCGACGGCCGGCTGGTCGAGATGTATCTGTTCGCCGCTCTCGTCTATTTCACCATCTCCTGTGTCGCTTCATTCAGCGTCCGCCGCCTGCAGGCGCGCATTGCCATTGTTCGATGAGGTTAGCCACCGCATGATCGAGATCAGCCACGTCAACAAATGGTACACCGCGAGCTTCCAGGCGCTGAAGGACTGCACCACTTCGGTCGCCAAGGGCGAAGTGGTGGTGGTCTGCGGGCCGTCGGGCTCGGGCAAATCGACGCTGATCAAATGCGTCAATGCGCTGGAGCCGTTCCAGGAGGGCGATATCTCCATCGACGGCATCAAGGTCAACGATCCCCGCACCAATTTGCCGGAATTGCGCGCGCGCGTCGGCATGGTGTTCCAGCATTTCGAATTGTTCCCGCACTTGCGCATCATCGACAATCTGTGCCTCGCGCAGGAGAAGGTGCTGGGACGTTCGCATGATGCGGCGATGGCGAAGGCGGTGAAATTATTGGAGCGCGTCGGGCTGCAGGATCACGCCAAGAAATATCCGGCGGAGCTTTCCGGCGGCCAGCAGCAGCGCGTCGCGATCGCGCGTGCGCTCGCCATGGACCCGATCGCGATGCTGTTCGACGAGCCAACCTCGGCGCTCGATCCCGAGATGATCAGCGAGGTCTTGGACGTGATGGTCGACCTCGCGCGCGAGGGCATGACCATGATGGTGGTGACCCACGAAATGGGCTTTGCCTCCAAGGTCGCGCATCGCGTCATCTTCATGGACAAGGGCGAGATCGTGGAGGACGCGCAAAAGGAGGATTTCTTCGGCAAGCCCCGCAGCGACCGTGCGCAGAAGTTCCTGTCGAAGATTTTGTCGCATTAGCCCCATTGTCATTCCGGGGCGCCTCGCAGAGGCGAACTATGGTACGCAATTGCGCACCTGAGAATCTCGAGATTCCGGGTTCGATGCTTCGCATCGCCCCGGAATGACGAGGGCGAGGGTTTATCGAAGCTGACGATTTACTATATGATGCGGGCGAAATCGCGTCGCGACAGGAGAACAGGCTTTGGATTCGATCGCTTACGTCAACGGTTCTTATGTGCCCCTTTCGGAGGCCAAGGTCTCGATTCTCGACCGCGGCTTTCTGTTTGCAGACGGCATCTACGAAGTGTCCGCGGTGCTCGACGGCAAGCTCGTCGACAACGCCTCGCATCTGGTGCGGCTGCAGCGTTCGGTCGGCGAGATCGCGCTGCCGCTGCCGGAGAGCATCGAGGGCATCGTCGAGATCCAGAAGGAGCTGATCGCGCGCAACAAGCTCGAGAACGGGCTCGTCTACATCGAGGTGACGCGCGGCGCGGACAAGGGACGCGATTTTGCGTTTCCGAAGGGCGTGAAGCCGACGTTGATCATGTTCACCTCGGTCAAGGACATCGTGAATGCGGAATCCGCCAAAAAGGGCATTGCCGTGATCACGGTGCCCGACATCCGCTGGGCGCGGCGCGACATCAAGAGCGTGGCGCTGCTGGCTCAGGTGCTGGCGAAACAGGCTGCGGCTGAAGCGGGCGCGGGCGAGGCCTGGATGATCGAGGACGGCAAGGTGACCGAAGGCGGCTCGTCGTCCGCGTTCATTCTGACCCAGGACGACGTGATCGTGACGCGTCATAACGGCAGCGAGATTTTGCCGGGCTGCACCCGCAAGGCGGTGGTGAAGCTCGCGGAGGAACGGCAGCTGCGGGTCGAGGAGCGGCCGTTCTCGGTGGATGAGGCGCTGAAGGCGAAGGAGGCTTTCATCACCAGCGCCTCGCTGTTCGTGCAGCCGGTGGTGAGCATCGATGGCAAGACAGTCGCGAACGGCAAGCCGGGGCCGATGGCCACGCGCCTTCGCGAAATCTATGTCGACTTCGCGAAGGCGACGGCCACGTAATCAGGCCGCGGTCGCGGCGCTGACCTTCACCGGCGGCACCGCGCGGAAGGAGATCGCAAGCCGGTTCCAGGAATTGATGGTCGCGATCAGCATGGTGAGGTTGACGGTCTCGGCCTCCGAGAAATGCGCGCGGACTTCATTGTAGACGTCGTCGGGCGCGTGCGTCTCGGAGATCAGCGTCACCGCTTCGGTCCAGGCCAGCGCAGCGCGCTCGCGGTCGGTGTAGACAGGCGCCTCGCGCCAGGCGTTGAGGAGGTAAAGCCGCTGCTCGGTCTCGCCGCGCTTGCGGGCATCCTGGGTGTGCATGTTGATGCAGAAGGCGCAGCCGTTGATCTGCGAGGCGCGGGTCTTGACCAGCTCGATCAGCGACTGCTCGAGACCGGATGCCTGGATTTGGTTCTCCAGCGCGGTCAATGCTTTGATGGTGTCGGGCGCGGCCTGATAGAAGTTCATGCGGGGTTTCATGGTCGTTCTCCTTTGGGTTCGGGGTGAAAGAAAAATCGTTAGTGGGCGCCACCGGCGTCAAGATGGTCGGGTTTCTTCAGCATCAGCGAAGCGATCAGTGCGACAATCAGCGCGACGCCAAGCAGATAGAAAGTGTCGCTGAAGGCGAGGATGAAGGCCTGCTTCTGCACGACCTTGCCGATCGCGACATAGGCACGGTGCGCGGCGTCAACGCGATCGATCACGCCATGGTTCATGAAATACTGCGTGAGCTGATCGATCCGGTTGCGGGTCGCCTGCTCGAACATCGAGACCGACTGCGACAAGACGTTGGAGTGATACTGCTCGCGCTTGGTGAGCAGGGTCTGCAGCGCGGCGATGCCGATCGCGCCGCCAAGGTTGCGCATCATGTTGAACAAGCCCGACGCGGAACCGGCGTTCTCCGCCTCGATGCCCGCGGTCGCAACCGCCGACAGCGGCGCGAATACCAGCGCCTGGCCGATGGCGCGGACGACGTTGGGCCAGAACAGCTGGTCGGTGGCGTAGTCATTGGTCATGCAGATGTTCATGAAGTTGGACGCCGAGAACAGCGCGAAGCCGATGCCGATCACGATGCGCGGGTCGAAGCGCTTCATCAGGCGCGGCACCAGCGGGATCAGCAGGAGCTGCGGCAGGCCGGTCCATGCCAGCACCATGCCGATCTGCTCGGAATTGTAGCCCTGGATGCGGGAGAGGTAGACCGGCAGGACATAGACCGAACCGTAGAGGGCGACGCCGAGCAGGAAGTTGGCGAGAATGCCGAAGCCGAAATTACGGCGGAACAGCAGCCGCAGATTCAGGAGTGGCTTCCGGCCGGTCAGCTCGATGACAACGAACAGCGTCAGCGCGATCGCGGCAATCACGGCGAGGCGGACGATGAAGGTCGAGCCGAACCAGTCGTCCTTGTTGCCTTCCTCCAGCACGGTCTGCAGCGCGGAGAGCCCAATCGCCATGGTAATGATGCCGGCCCAGTCGCCTTCGCGGAGCAGCGAGAGCTTCATCGGCTTGGATTCCAGCGAGAAGAACAGCATGGCAATCATGATCACGCCGGGTACGAGGTTGACGTAGAAGATGTATTCCCAGCCATAATTCTCGGTGAGATAGCCGCCGATGGTGGGGCCGATCGCGGGCGCGAAGGTTGCGGAGATCGCGAACATCGCCAGGCCGATCGGCTGCTTGCTCTTCGGCAAGAGCGTGATGATCAGCGTGAACGCCATCGGGATCAGCACGCCGCCGGTAAAGCCCTGCACGGCGCGGAGCACGATCATCTGCGGCAGGTCCTGCGCCAGCGCACAGGCCGCCGAGAACAGCAGGAACAGCAAGGCGTTGGTGAGGAGATAGACGCGGACCGAGAATACCTGGGCGAGCCAGCCAGAGAGTGGGATCACCACGATCTCGGCGATCAGGTACGAGGTCGAGATCCAGCCGCCGTCGTCGATGCCGGCGCCGATCGCGCCCTGGATGTCGGCGAGCGAGGCGTTCACGATCTGGATGTTGAGCACCGCCATGAAGGCGCCCAGCGTCGCGCCGATCACCGCGATCCAGGTCCTGGCCGAGACGGCCTCGGTGGCGGGCGCGGAAGCCGGGGAGGGACGGTCGGCGGGGGCGGAACGCGGGGTGTCGAGGGTGGCTTGAACGGCGGTCATTTTCGTCTCCTCCTGGCTGGCCCGGAGAACATGGATTGCGCAGCTGATTTTGATAATCAGCGAAATTGTGAAAGCATTATCCAGCAGGACTTGAAGATGCCCTGCTGGATCCGCCCTAGCTGCGGGGCGAGGTGCCGCTGGAAGCAAGGCGCTTCTGCGCCTCACGCTCGGCGACCACGGTCGCCTTGGTGTTGACGGTCGGCACCGCCGACATGCCGGGACGGAGCAGCCCCTTCAGGCTCTGATCGTCGAGCACGATCTTCACGGGCACGCGCTGCACGATCTTGGTGAAGTTGCCGGTGGCGTTGTCGGGCGGTAGCAGCGCGAATTCCAGGCCGCTCGCGGGCGACAGGCTGTCGACATGGCCCTTCAGCGTGGTCGAATGGAAGCTGTCGACCTTGAGCTCGACCGGCTGGCCGTTGCGCACATTCGTGAGCTGGGTTTCCTTGAAATTGGCGACGATGTAGACCGCATCCAGCGGCACCACCGCCATCAATTGCGTTCCGGCCTGGACATACTGGCCGACCCGGAGCGAGCGGGCGCCGACCGTGCCTTCAACGGGCGCGGTGATCTGCGTGTAGGACAGGTTTAGCGCCGCCTGCTGCTCCACGGCGCGGGCGCGGTCGAGCTGCGCAACCGCTTGAGCCTGCTGGGTCGAGAGCACCTCGATCTTCTTGTTGGCGGCAATCAGGCCCGCCTTGCTCTGCTGCAATTGCGCGGTCTGGGAGCGCAGCGCCGCGTCGGTCTGCTGCGCGCGCTGCACCGTGCCGGAACCCGACTTCATCAGGTCGTCATAACGGCTGCGTTCTTCCTGCGCGAATTTGAGGTTGGCTTCTGCCGCATCGACCTCGGCGGCCCGCTGCTGGATCAAGGGCTCCTGCAACTCGATCTGCGCACCGAGGTTGCGCACGGCGGCTTCGGACGCCGCAACGTCGGCCTTGGCCTGGTTCAGCGCAGTGCGGAAATCGCGGTCATCGATCCGGGCCAGGAGCTGGCCGGCCTTGACCGGCTCGTTGTCGGAAACCAGCACTTCGGCGATGTAGCCGGAAACCTTCGGCGCGATGATCGTGGAGTCGGCCTTGACGTAGGCATCATCGGTCGTCTCCAGGTACCGTCCGGTGGATAGGTAATAGTGGCCGAAATCGGCGGCTCCGGCGACGCCTAGCACCACGGCGAGAGCCAGCGCTACGCGCTTGATCGCCTGGCGCGATGGGGTGAGAGAGATTGTCGTTTTGGTTTCAGCTACATAAGCGGAATCCGACATGGCATCCTCCTAAGGGTTCGGTCGCTACCCCCGAAGGGGCTTTCGAAATGCCCTGAAGATGCAATGTCCCCCGGCCTGTGATAATCCGACAAAAACTGGAAGCATTATCCACTGAGAGAGGATAATCGGAGGCGCATATGGATCGGCTGACCAGCCTGACCGCATTCGTCCGGGTCGTCGATACCGGCGGCTTCTCCGCCGCGGGCCGCAAGCTCAATATGTCGACTACCATGGTGAGCAACCATGTGCAGGCGCTGGAGGAGCGACTCGGCGCGCGACTGCTCAACCGCACGACCAGAAAGGTCAGCCTGACCGAGGTCGGCAAGGCCTACTATGACCGCTGCACGCAGATCCTCGCAGATATCGAGCAGGCCGATGATATCGCCGGCGCCCTGCAGTCGACGCCGCGCGGCACGCTGCGCATCTTCACCAATACCCACATCGTGCAGTTCCTCTCGCCGGTCGTCGCCGAATTCCTCGCCTCCTATCCCGACGTGAAGGTCGATCTCGCCATCGGAGAACGCAATGTCGATATGATCGACGAAAACTTCGACATCGCGATCCGCATGCTCCCGCCACCGGATTCAAGCCTGATCGTGCGCAGCCTTGCGACCTGGCGGCATGTACTCTGCTGCTCGCACGGCTATCTCGAAAAGCACGGCAGGCCGGAGCAATTGTCCGAGCTTGCCGAACGCAATTGCCTCCGCCATGTCAGCTACCCCTATGGCGACGAATGGCGTTTCACCGACCGCAAGGGGACGCCCGCCTCAGTGCGGATCTCGGGCAATCTTGTCTCCAACAGCGGCGAAACGCTGCACCGGGCGACGCTGGCCGGTGTCGGCATCTGGCTTGCGGCTGGATTTCTGGTCCGCGACGATCTCGAATCGGGCGAACTGGTCCGGCTGCTCCCTGAATACCGCCCGATCGAGTTTTCCATGAATGCAGTCTATCCGCACCGTCATCATCTCTCGGCGAAGGTCAGGACCTTCATCGACCTGTTGGCGCGGCATGCCGCCGATCAGCAGAAGTTGATCAATCCGTATTCGTGAGGTCATGTCGTCATTCCGGGTCTGGTCCCATCGGGCCGCGCTTCGCGCGGACCCGTTGGGACCATCCCGGAATGACAACCCTCGTCATCTGGATCAGCGCACGGCAATGCAATATCGTCCGGCTCGAAATGACAGGCGTCACCGGACATCCGTCTAGACTAGTCATATTGTTTGCGGTTGCGCTCGCCGGCGCTGCGCGGGCGGAAATCGCGCCATTTGGCCCGCGGCCGGGGGCCAAGCTTTCAGTCGAAAAGCTCGGCGCCATCGAGGATTTCGTCAACGGCGAGGTCGCGGCTGGAAAAATTCCCGGCGCGGCCGTACTGGTGCAGCAGCACGGCAAGCCGGTCTATCTGAAATGGTTCGGCCTGCGCGATCCCGATCACGGAACGCCGATGACGGAAGATGCGATCTTCCCGATTCATTCCGTCACCAAGACCATCACCAGTGTCGCGGCGATGATACTGGTCGACCGCGGCAAGATCGCGCTCGATGATCCCGTCAGCAAATACATCCCGTCCTTTGCTGGCATGACGGTCGGCATCGAGCGCAAGGACGAGAGCGGCAAAACCGTGCTCGATCGCCTGCCGCTGCGCCGGCCGATCACGGTCGAGGACCTCCTGCTGCACACCTCCGGCATCACCTATGGCTTTTATGGCGAGGGCCTGGCGAAGGCGGCCTATGACGGCATCTATCTCGGCGACTTCGACAATGCCGGCTTTGCCGAGCGGATCGCCAAGGTGCCGCTGGCCGAGCAGCCGCGCACGATCTGGGATTACGGCCATTCGGCCGACGTGCTCGGGCGCGTCATCGAGGTCGCCTCCGGGCAATCGCTCTACCAGTTCGAGAAGGAGAACCTGCTCGATCCGCTCGGCATGACCACGACGAAATTCTTCCTGACCGATCCGGCCGAACGGGCACGCTACGCGCAGCCGTTGCCGAGGGATCGTCATGTCGAACGCAATTCACTGGACGTCACGCGCTGGGAATCCGGCGGCGGCGGCATGGTCTCGACCATCGCCGACTTCGCCCGCTATGGCCAGATGCTGCTTAACGGTGGCACGCTCGATGGCAAGACCTATCTCGGGGAGGCCACCTTCAAGGCCATGACTACGGATCACATCGGTCCCGGCGCCAGTGTTGCGCGCAACTACTTCTACTTTCCCGGGGACGGTTTTGGCTTCGGTTATGGTTTTGGGGTGCGCGTCGATCCCGGTTTCGCGATTCCCTCTCCGCCTGGTTCGCTCGGCGAGTTCAAATGGGATGGCGCGACAGGAGTCTATATCGTGGTCGACAAGGCCGAGGACATGTTTTTCGTGGTGATGCAGGATTCGCCGTCAGGGCGGCAGCCTGTCAACCGGATGATCAAGAAGATCATCTACGATGCATTCGAGAAATGATCGAATGGAAGCGATGCTGCGAGAGCCGCCCCTGAACGATCAGGCCGCCACGGTGCCGAAGCGCATCGTGGCGCTCGACCGCGCACGCACTTTCATCACGCTGCTCGTGCTGCTGCACCATTCCGTCGTCAACTACACCCATTTCGGCACCGGCGACAAGGCGCGCTGGCTCGGCTTCGACCTCATCGTGCTGTTCAACGACAGCTTCTTCATGGCCTGCATGTTCCTGATCTCGGGCCTGTTCGTCCGCGAAAGCCTGACGCGGCGGGGGACCGCGAACTACCTCGGCAATCGCGCTTGGCGGTTGGGCGTGCCCTACCTCGTCTCGATCTTCGTGCTGATGCCGGTCGCCTATTATCCGACCTTCCTGCGCTATCACTTGCCCGGCACCACCGACTTCAACTTCTTTCATTTCTGGTGGCACACGCTGACCATCGGCCCGTGGCCGTCAGGTCCGGCGTGGTTCATCTGGGTGCTGCTGTTCTTCGATTTGATCGCGGCCCTGCTATGGGCGGCCGTGCCGGAGGCGATCAATGGACTTGGCAAGGCGGTCTATGCGCTGCGCTACCGGCCGGGCTTTGCCTTCATCGCCTTCCTGCTTCTCTCGGTGATCGTCTATCTGCCGATGCATCTCTATGTCGGCGATGCCGCCTGGTTCGAGCCGGACGGTTTTCCGCTGCCGATCCAGACCAGCCGCATCTTCCTTTATCTGGGCTATTTCCTTGTCGGCGTCGGCATCGGCGCGATGGATCTGAGGTCGGGCATCTTTGCCGAGAATGGCGGGTTGGTGGCCCGCTGGAAGATCTGGGCGGCCTTTGCGGTCGTGTTCTACAGCGCAATCCTGTTCCTGGTCTATGCGCACCATAATTGGGTGGCGAACTTCGATTCGCCGCCGCTGTCCTGGCGCGTCGGCTATGGGCTGGCCTTCGCACTGTTCAGCGGCGCGATGGCGTTCACCGAGCCCGGCCTCTTCCTGCGCTTTGCGAAGTCGCCGCTGCGGCTGCTCGATGCCATGCGGCCACATGCTTACGGCATTTTCCTGGTGCACTACATCTTCATCATCTGGCTGCAATACGCGATCTATGACCCGCCGCTTTCACCTTTCGTAAAATTCGCGGCCGTGTTCTTCGGCACGCTCGGCGGAAGCTGGGCGACGGTGATGCTGTTGCGGAGGATTCCGGTCGTCGGACGGATGATTTAGCGGAGTCATTCCGGGTTCGCGCTTGCGCGCCCCGGAATGACGAAACTACGCATGGCGCAAGACGCGGACTCGTTTTATGAAGCCATGCTCTCCTACGATGGCGGTCCCATGTTCCCCAAAAGCAAATTGAGCCAATCCCTGTTCGCGCTTGCAGCATGCGCGCTGTTGATGCTGCCGATCGGCCGTGCGCGCGCCGCCTATCCCGACCGCATCATCAAGATCGTGGTGCCCTTTGCGCCGGGCGGCGGCACCGATGTGGTGGCGCGCACGCTGGCGCAGGAGTTGGCGAAGGAGCTCGGCGTCTCCGTCATTGTCGAGAACAAGCCGGGGGCGGGCACCATCATTGGCACGCAGACGGTCGCTGCGAGCGAGGGCGATGGCTACACGCTGCTGATGGGCACCTTTGCCAATGCGGTCAATCCGAGCCTTTACGCCAAACTCCCCTACGACCAGCATCGCGATCTCGCAGCCGTCGCGCTGGTGGCGCGTTCGTTCAGCATTGTCGTGGTCAATCCGAAATCGCCGGTCGGGTCGATCAAGGATCTGATCGCGGCCGCCAAGGCCGAGCCCGACAAGCTTTCCTAC
>CAWJYQ010000039.1:0-105902 GCA_963847045.1 uncultured Alphaproteobacteria bacterium
GGGCATGACGAGTGCAGGGTACGGCCCTCGCATACCCTACAACAGCAAATCCTCCAGATGCGGGATCAGCGGAATATCCGCGGGCGGCATCGGGTAGTCGCGCAATTTGTTGGGGCGCACCCAGGCGAGGGTCTGTCCCTCGCGCGCGACCACGAGACCTTCCCAGCGGCGGCAGACATAGAGCGGCATCAACAGATGAAAGGTCTCGTAGGCATGGCTGGCAAAGGTCAGCGGCGCGAGACACGGCTCGCTCACGGTGATGCCGATCTCCTCGTGCAATTCGCGGATCAGCGTCGCTTCCGGCCGTTCGCCGGGCTCGACCTTGCCGCCGGGAAATTCCCACAGGCCGGCCATCGACTTGCCTTGCGGCCGCTGCGCCAGGAGGATGCGCTTGTCGGCATCGATCAGCGCGCATGCAACGACCAGGGTCAATTTGAGTTCGGCCATGTCTGGCAGGGTTTTCCAGGCGGCGAGGGAGGGTTTCATTAACCGTATTCAGCCCCGGATTCTACGGTCACGATAAGTCATATTTAATCGGCGCTGCCTAGTCTTGGCTGGTCCAAACCGGCACAGGCATCATCCCCATGCACGCGCTTACTAGCTTGATTCGCCGCTTTTCCCGCGACCAGCGCGGCAACGTTGCGATTATCTTTGGCATGTCGCTGGCCCTGCTGCTCAGCGCGGTCGGAGCCGGCATCGATTATTCCCTGGCGACAAGAATGAAGGCCAAGCTGCAATCGGCAGCGGATGCCGCTGCGGTTGCCGCGATCTCGGTCAATTCCCCCGGATATCTGCAGGCATCGCTGACGGGCGTGGACGGCCCGGTGCCGAATGGCGTGGCCGATGCCGACAGCGTCTTCAAGGGCGTCGTCAACAACTTGAAGGACAGCATGCAGGGAGGGTTCAGCGGCCTTACGGAGAGTTCCACCGTTACCAAGACCGGCCCGACACTTACATCGGTCGTGACCTTCACCGCCAGGGTGCCGACGACGTTCATGAATATCTTCGGATTTGCGAACATGACCGTCGGCGGCTCGTCGTCGGCCACCGGCTCGCTGCCGCCCTATCTGGATTTCTATCTGTTGCTGGACGTTTCGGGATCGATGGGCCTGCCGTCAACGTCGGCCGAAGCCGTGCGGATGCAGAATATCAACCCGGATAACTACAAGCAGTATCCGACCGGCTGTACCTTAGCCTGCCATTTTGCGGGGCAAAACAGCGCGTGCACCGATAGCGGGACCCAGAGATACAAAACGAGTAATTATTGCATGGGCTATGTGTATTCGCGTCTTGGTCAGACCGCGCTCGCTGCCCTCATCAACCAGGCGTCGACTGTTAGCGTGCCGAAGCAGAAACCTGGCTTGCCGACTGCGATGCTTGCCGGCCTGAATACGAACGTTCCCACCGGGACTACGAACCCGCCGAATTCGCTGATTGCCGGCAACACCAGCAGCCTGCCCTACAGCCTGCCGGCGGTTACATCCTGCGACACCGCCGGTACCAACTCCTGCATCCAATTGCGTCTCGACGCGGTCGGTGTTGCCCTGAACCTCTTGTTCCAGGAAGCCAAAAATGACAAGAAGGTCACCGACCAGTTCCGGATCGGACTCTTTCCGTTCATTACCGATGTCTATAACTATTTTGCGCTGACCACCGACTTCGAAACCGACGTCAACGGCACTAATCCGTCGACCATCAACTATGCGGCCAAAACCCTGGCAACGTTGCTTGACACCAACACGAATGCAAACCTTGGCTCCGGCGGCACGCACATCGAAAATGCGCTTTCACAGATGAATACCAAGATAACGACTGTCGGCACCGGCACCTCCACGAGCAACCGGCAGCCCTACGTCTTTCTCGTCACCGATGGCGCTGTTGACCCGCAAATGAAAGCGATTGGAGGCGGCTGGTCCGGCAGCAACCACGCCACCGTGATAGACCCCACGAAAAGCTGTCAGACAATCAAAAACCGCAACATTGTCATTTCCGTGCTGTACATTCCCTACCAGAAGATCGATCCGGTCAATACCAGCTTCGCCGGTGATGAAGACGACTATGCCAACTGGAACATCCCGAATATTCCGGCCAGTCTTCAGGGGTGTGCGTCGCCCGGTTACTTCTACACGGCCAATACGCCTCAGGACATCAACGACGCGATGGTGAAGATGTTCAAACACGTGCTGCAGAGCGCCCACATCACGAATTAAAGGCGACGAACGGACCGGCGTGATCCGGAAACCAGTGCCTGCCCCGCTATCCAAGTGCGGGGCAGGCTTTTTTAGACCAGGGGCTACGACCGGTAGTCGCCGTTGATCGCGACATATTCCTTTGTGAGGTCGCAGGTCAGCACGCGGTCTTTGCCCTTGCCGAGCCCAAGCGCGATCCTGATCTGGATCTTCGGGCTCTTCATCGCCTCCGATACTTCCGCCTCGCTGTAGGACGGATCGCGCGCGCCGCTCTTGGCAACGCGGATGCCGTTGAACGAGATCGACAGCTTGTCGCGGTTGGCGGGCTCGCCGGCCTTGCCGACCGCCATCACCACGCGGCCCCAATTGGCGTCCTCGCCCGCGATCGCGGTCTTCACCAGCGGCGAGTTCGCCACGCTCATCGCGATTTTTCGCGCGGAAGCCTTGGTCGTGGCGCCCTCGACAATGATCTCGACCAGCTTGCGCGCGCCCTCGCCGTCGCGGGCGACCTGCTCGGAGAGATCGGCGAGCACGTCGTGCAGCGCCTTGGTGAAGGCCTTCAGCCGCGGATCGCCGGCACGGCTGATCTTTGGCGCGCCGTTGGCCGCGGCTGCACCGGTCGCAAACGCCAGCAGCGTGTCCGAGGTCGAGGTGTCGCCGTCGATGGTGACGGCGTTGAACGTGTCCTCGACTCCGCTCTTGAGCAGCGACTGCAGCGCGGCGGGCGCGATCGGGGCATCGGTGAAGACGAACGACAGCATCGTTGCCATGTCGGGCGCGATCATGCCGGCGCCCTTGGCCATGCCGCTGATGGTGACTTCGGTCTTGCCGATCTTCACCTTGGCGGTTGCGACCTTCGGAAAGGTGTCGGTGGTCATGATCGCGCGCGCAGCGGCCATCCAGTCGCCGTTCGAGGCGGTCTCGGCGAGTTGGCCTAGCACGCCGTCGAATTTGGTGGCGTCCAGCGGCTCGCCGATCACGCCGGTGGAAGCGAGAAACACCTCGTTCGGGCTGCAGCCGATCGCCTTGGCGGCGATCTGCGCGGTCAGCGCGGTCGCCTGCTTGCCGGTCTTGCCGGTGAAGGCGTTGGCGTTGCCGGAATTGACCACCAGTGCCCGCGCCTTGCCCTTTGAAAGCTTGGCTCGGCACCATTCGACCGGTGCCGACGGACATTTCGATTTGGTGAACACGCCGGCCACCGCCGTGCCCTTGTCCAGAACCGCCAGCAGCACGTCGGTGCGGTTCTTGTAGCGGATGCCGGCCTCCGCGGTCGCAAGCCTGACGCCTGCGATCTCGGGCATGTCGGGGACGTGGGTCGGGGCAAGCGGGGAAACGGAGGAGGACATGATGGCTTCCGGCGATGAGGGCAAAAGGCAGCGCTCTGTATCACCTCTCTTTGCCCGCGGGGAGAGGCCGCCTGCGCCGCAGACAAAGAGAAAGCCGGACTGGATGATCCAGCCCGGCTCACAAAAGCTTCACACTTGTCCGGCGCGTATTACTTCTTCGCCGGAGGCGCCATCTTGGAGTCCTTGGCGGCGGCGTCGGGGGCTGCGGCCGGAGCGCCGGCGGCGGGCGCGGCGGCGGCCTGGTCCATACGCTCGATCTTGGCGGCCTCGCGCAGCTTGCCGACATAGTCGGCCTGCGCCTTGCGCGTCACATAGGTCTCGATCTGGCTCTTCACCTGTGCGAAATCCGGCGCCTTGCGGTTGCGCTTTTCCTCGACCTTGATGATGTGCCAGCCGAACTGCGACTTCACGGGATCGGAGACTTTTCCGGGCTCGAGCTTGAAGGCGACTTCGGAAAACTCCGGCACCATCTGATCCTTGGTGAAGAAGCCGAGATCGCCGCCGTCGGAGGCGCCGGGGTCCTTCGACTTCTTCTTGGCGAGCTCAGCGAAATCGGCGCCCTTGTCGAGTTCGGCCTTGACCGCCTTGGCCTCATCCTCGGTCTCGACCAGGATGTGGCGGGCGTGGACTTCCTGCTCGCCGGAAATCTGCTTGGAGGCGTCCTCATAGACCTTCTTCATGGCGTCGTCGGTGATCGCAGCCTTGCCCTTCGCGGCAAGCAGGCTGTCCATCAGCAGGCGGTTCTTGGTGAACGCCATGCGCTTCTTGAAGTCGTCGCTGTCGGCGATCTTCTCGTCCTCGGCGGCCTTGGCGACGATCTTCATGTCGATCAGGAACGCCAGCACGTTCTCGTCCTTGGTCGCCGGGTCCATCTGCGACAGGCTCGGTCCCAGTTCCTCCACGGCCATCGCCAGGTCGCTCTGGCGGATTTCGGCGCCATTGACCTTGGCCAGCACCTTGTCTTCGGCCTGAACCGGGCCTGCGAGCAGCACCATCGCGAGACAACCGGCGGCGGCGAAGCCAAGGCGCGAGCCGGTTTTCGTGACCGGAAACGAGGTAGTCATGGAAAATCCTTCACTAGTTCGGGATGGGCTAATTCGGCGGGCGGACACTCGCCCAATCGTCTGCCCTTGGCAACGCGAAAGTCGGGCAAAATCATGAATTCGCTGACAGCTTCCGGCCCCTTTGCCGCCGTTGACAAGGCATTGCCCCAGCCATATCTCTGCGCAATCGTGTCAATAGCGATAGCGCTTATATTTGCTGACGTTTTTGGCCGTTGAACCCAGGTTTGCTTATTTCCCACTCATTCGGCGAACGCTCCCCTGTCGGGCTTTTGCCGTGGCGCGTCACGGTGAGTTGATAGGCGGTTCGGGTACCACCTCACGGCGGCAACGGTTTAGCCGCGAGAACAGGATTTTGGCATGATCGGCGCGCTCGCCCGCAAGTTTTTCGGCTCCGCCAATGATCGGCGGGTGAAGGGGTACCAGTCCCGCGTCGACGCCGTCAACGCGCTCGAGCCCGAAGTTGCCGCCCTTTCCGACGAGGCCTTGAAGGCCCGCACCGAAGAGTTCCGCAAACAGCTGGCCTCCGGCACGACCCTCGACGACATTCTGGTTCCCGCCTTCGCGACCGTGCGCGAGGCCGCCAAGCGCACGCTCGGCCAGCGCCATTTCGACGTGCAGCTGATCGGCGGCATGGTGCTGCATGAGGGCGACATCGCCGAGATGAAGACCGGCGAAGGCAAGACGCTGGTGGCAACGCTTGCGGTCTATCTCAATGCGCTCGCAGGCCGAGGCGTCCATGTCGTCACCGTCAACGACTACCTCGCCCGCCGTGACTCCGCCTGGATGGGCCAGATCTATTCCTTCCTCGGCATGACCACCGGTGTGATCGTCCATGGCCTCGACGATGCCGAGCGCAAGCTCGCTTACGGCTGCGACATCACCTACGGCACCAACAACGAATACGGCTTCGACTATCTGCGCGACAACATGAAGTATCGCCTGGAGGATATGGTCCAGCGCGGCCACTTCTACGCCATCGTCGACGAAGTGGATTCCATTCTCATCGATGAAGCACGCACGCCGCTCATCATCTCCGGCCCGCTCGACGACCGCTCCGAGTTCTACAACACCATCGACACCTTCTTCCCGAAACTCGACAAGTCCGACTACGACGTCGACGAGAAGCAGCGCACGGTGACGCTGACCGAAGCCGGCATGGAGAAGATCGAGACGCTCTTGCGCGACGCCGGCCAGCTCAAGGGCGATTCGCTCTACGACGTCGAGAACGTCTCGGTTGTGCACCACATCAACCAGGCGCTGCGCGCCCACACGCTGTTCACCCGTGACAAGGACTACATCGTCCGCGACGGCGAAGTCGTCATCATCGACGAGTTCACGGGACGCATGATGCCGGGCCGGCGCTATTCGGAAGGCCTGCACCAGGCGCTGGAAGCCAAGGAGCATCAGCCGGTGCAGCCGGAAAACCAGACGCTCGCCTCGATCACCTTCCAGAACTATTTCCGGATGTACGAAAAGCTCGCCGGCATGACCGGTACGGCTGCGACCGAAGCCGACGAATTGTTCGACATCTACAAGCTCGAAGTCGTGGAAATTCCGACCAATTTGCCGGTCGCGCGCCTCGACGAGGACGACGAGGTCTACCGCACCCAGACCGAGAAATATGCCGCGATCCTGGCCGAGATCGAGCGCGCCAATGCGCGGCTGCAGCCGGTGCTGGTCGGCACCGCCTCGATCGAGAAGTCGGAAGTGCTGGCCGAGTACCTGAAGAAGCACGGCTACAAGCAGATCGATTTCGGCAAGGAGGGCGCGCTCGACAAGCTCTATGCCGCCGCGCGCGCCGGCAAGCAGGCGAAACTGTTCGCGGTCCTGAACGCGCGCTTCCACGAGCAGGAAGCCTATATCGTGGCCGAGGCAGGCGTTCCCGGCGCGATCACGATTGCGACCAACATGGCCGGCCGCGGCACCGACATCAAGCTCGGCGGCTCGCTCGACATGCGCATCCAGCAGGAGACCGCCGCGATCGAGGACGAGGCGGAGAAGGCGAAAAAGATCGAGCAGATCAAGGCCGACGTCGAGCGCTTCCGCGAGATCGTGCTGAAGGCCGAGGAGATCGTCGAGGTCGAACCCGCCAAGGGCTCCAAGCCCGCCAAGACCGTGACCAAGCCGGGCGGCCTCTACATCATCGGCTCCGAGCGCCATGAAATCGCGGCGCATCGACAACCAGCTCCGCGGCCGTTCCGGCCGTCAGGGCGACCCCGGCCGCTCAAAATTCTTCCTGTCGCTGGAAGACGATCTGATGCGCATCTTCGGCTCGGATCGCCTCGATTCCATGCTGACCCGGCTCGGCCTCAAAGAGGGCGAGGCCATCATCCATCCCTGGATCAACAAGGCGCTGGAGAAAGCGCAGCAGAAGGTCGAGGCGCGCAACTTCGACATCCGCAAGAACCTCCTGAAATTCGACAACGTCCAGAACGACCAGCGCAAGGTGATCTTCGACCAGCGCGTCGACCTGATGAAGGACGAGAGCGTCGCCGAGACGGTGGCCGACATGCGCCACGCCTTTGTCGAGGACGTCGTCACCAAGCACGTGCCCGAACATGTCTATGCCGAGCAGTGGGACGTCGCGGGGCTGAAGGAAGAGCTGAGGCGCGTGCTCGACGTCGATCTCCCCGTCGACGAATGGGCCAAGGAAGAGGGCATCGCCGACGAGGAACTGCTCGATCGCATCGAAAAGCATGTCGACGAGCGCATGGCGGCCAAGGTCGCGCAATGGGGCCCCGACGTGATGCGTTACGTCGAGAAGACCATCCTGCTGCAGACGCTCGACCATCTCTGGCGCGAGCATCTGATCATGCTCGACCATCTGCGCCAGGTGATCGGCCTGCGCGGTTACGGCCAGCGCGATCCGCTGCAGGAATACAAGTCCGAGGCCTTCAGCCTGTTCGAGGCGATGATCGCTCACTTGCGCGAGGCCGTCACCGCGCAGCTGATGCGGGTCGAGATCGTGCCGCCGGAAGAGCAGCCGCCGCCGCTGCCGGTGATGGAAGCGCACAAGCTCGATCCCAACACCGGCGAGGACGAGATGGCGTTCGCCAACGTCTCGCTGGTGCCGGCACAGGCTAACGGCGCCGAGCGCGATCCCAGGAATCCCGCATCCTGGGGCAAGGTCGGCCGCAACGAGGACTGCCCCTGCGGCAGCGGCAAGAAGTTCAAGCACTGCCACGGCAAATACGCTTGATCCCTTGTTCCTTACGGCAGACCAAAAGCCCCGGTTTTGCCGGGGCTTTTTCATTTTGCTACGATCAAAGGCTCGATCGGCAGGCTTGGTGACCATGCAGCGGCGCGAATTCCTATCGCTGGCGGGGGCTGCGGCGGCATGGCCGCTTGCGGCGCGCGCCGAGCCGATGCGCAAGGTCGGCGTGCTGGTAGGGCTTGCGGCCGGCCCCGATGCGCCGGTTGCGCAAGCCTTCCAACGGCCATCGCGATCGCATCATCGCCTCATGCGCCCGCTTTCGCGTACCCGCGCTCAATTCGGTGCTCGGCGCCACGGAGAACGGCGCGCTGATGTCCTACACCTTCGTGTGGGACGAACTGATGCGCGCCCCCCGTCGGCTATATCGACCGCATCCTGAAGGGCGCCTCGCCGCAGAATCTCCCGATTCAGGCGCCGCGCCGCTATGAGCTCGTGATCAACCTCAAGGCCGCCAAGCCGCTCGGCCTCGACGTGCCGCCCGCCATGCTTGCCCGCGCCGACCTCGTGATCGAATAGCGCGCAAACCCAAGCCTTCAAACCCAAGCCTTCAAACCCAAGCCTTCAAACCCACACCACCTCGTGCCGCATCACATACGGCGCGAGCAAAGCCTGCACCTCGCCGGCGATGGCGACGCGCTGCTCCTGCGGCACGCCGGCGATCGTCACGGTGGCGATGCTACCATGGCTGCCGTGCGGGCCGACCTTGACCTTGCAGTCGATGCCGCGGTCGCGCAGCGGCGCCAGTACGTTCGTGAACACGCGGCCTGCGGCATCCCAGCGCAGCTGCGGCTTGAACACCTTGCCGACGCCGGTCAGCGGCATCGGATCGATCGGGATCACCTGTACAGGCACGGCGGCACGCTCGGGCGTGCGCTCGCGCACCCAGGCCTCCAGCTCGCCGGGCTGCACGCTCGCGCCCGGCCGCAATTGCACATAGCCGACCGGCAGCTCGCCGGCATAGGCGTCGGGCTGGCCGACGACGGCCGCCAGGCCAACGGCGGGATGCTGGAACATGATGTCTTCGATCGGCGCGGGATCGATATTGTGGCCGCCGCGGATCACCAGATCCTTGGCGCGGCCGGTGATCCAGAGATAGCCCTCGGCATCGAGCCGGCCGAGATCGCCGGAATTGACCCAGCCGTTCTCGACAAACGCGCCCTTGTTGTGGACATCGTTGAGATAGCCGCCGAACACGCCGGGGCCTGCCATGGTCACGACGCCGATCTCGTCCGTCGCGCAGTCGCGCTCGTAGCGGCCGCCGGCGTCACACTTGACGATGCGCACGCGGCTGTAGGGCACCGGCAGGCCGGCGGAGCCCAAGCGAATCGGACGCGCCGGAAAGGCGATGGTGTGGACGCTTGAGGTTTCGGTCATGCCGTAAACCTCCAGCACCGGGAGCTTGAATTTGTCCTGGATCGCCGTGCCGACCGCCACCGGTATAGCCGATCCGCCGGCGGCGGCGAACTTCAGGCTGGAGATGTCGGCATTATCAGGCGGAATGCCGAGCGCCGCCGCCAGCACCGTCGGCACGCTCGAAAATGCTTCGGGTTTGTAACGCTCGATCAGCGTCCAGATGTTCTTGACGGAAGCGGGATTGCGCCAGCCGGCCGGCGACAGCACGACGAGGCAGCTTCCGGCCGTGAGCGTGGCGAGCGCCTGCGTCAGGGAGCCGCCGACATGAAACAGCGGCATGCCGAACAAGAGATTGCCGCCGGGCTTCGACTTGAGCAGGAGATTGATCGCCCAGGCCTGGTAGACCTGATTGGTGTGGGTGTGGCGCACGAGTTTGGGCGTGCCGGTCGTGCCGCCGGTGTGGAAATAGGCCGCGATGTCGCTGCCGGAAATCTGGCGGCCGCTGACCAGGTGGTCGGACGGCTGCGCCTTGATCAGTTCGCCGAACGCATGAATGCCGGCCGCTGCATCGCCGGGGCCGAGCTGCACGATGGCCTTCAGGTGCTTGAGTTGGCCTCGCACTTGCTCGACCTTCTGCCAGATGTCGGTGCCTGGCGCAGGGCCAAGCGCCACCAGCACCTTGGTGTTCGCCGCCTCCAGGATTTCCGCGATCTGGTACGGCTCGAGCAGCGGGTTGACGGGATTGGCAATACCGGCGGCTTCCGCGCCGAACAGCGTCACGAAGGCGTCCGGCAGCAGCGGCAGCAGGAAGCTCACGACATCGCCTGGGCCTACGCCAAGCGCGTGAAACATGTTGGCGGCCTGCGTGACGCGGCCGACGAAATCGCGGTAGCTGATGACAACAGGCTGGTCGGCCGGGTCGGCATAGGCGAGGAATTTTATGGCCGGCGCGTCGGGATTGTGCGCAGCGCCGAGCTTGATCGCCTCATAGGTGCTTTGGGCGGCAATGCGGTCGGCGTAGGGGATTTTCTCGAAATCCAGAACCTCGGCGTCGCTGGCAAGATCAGGATAGTTGTTGCCGATCACACGATCGAGCAGATGCACGCCCGCCATTTCCTTTCATCCCTCCGTCTTTCCTGTGCCGGGCCTTCTTGTGGGCCCAGGCTCCACGGCGGGTAGAATTATCGATTATTGGCGTGGCGTCCATCGTCCCGGCGAAGGGTTTGTGACATCTTCCTGAAACATTGTCCGTGACATGGTGCCCCGCCGCGATGGCTTGCGCCGTCCATACGAGGGTCCCTTGAAAGCGTCCATCCACTTCATCTCCGGCCTGCCACGCGCCGGTGTTGTTCTGCCGAGCGGCTAATGTTCACTTTTGTGCTGAAGCCCATGCGCTCAATGCGCGTGGTCGTTGGCGCGGTTCACTCTCTCTTCACCCTCTCGGCATCGGCACAACGTAACGCTGCTACCGATCGCGGGCCTCATGTAGTAAGCTACGCGTCAGCATTCGCGTGTAAGGATTCGCACAGAAGAAGCCGGACGTCTCCGCGCGTTCCAGCGCGGCATACCGTGCCTCACGTAACTCGAGGGGGGCATCATGCAGTTCCTTGTGGTCCTGGTTCCGCTGGCGATTTTGGCGGCCTGCTCTCCGGGAACCGACGTCACCGGATCGACGAGCCAGTGCGTGGCCTCGAACTATTCATCCTACGACGAAAAGAATTTCGACCAGTGCGTCGCCGCCTGCATCAAGTGCGAACACGGCGTCATGACGACCTGCACCACGGCCTGCAAGCTGAGAGGCGCCAGGTGACGGGAGCGATTCTGTCCCGGTAAGCCGCATGCGCGTTGCTGCAGCATGACCCGCATCCAACGGCTGTTTGAAATCCTAACGGGAAAGAGCGCGGCGGTCCTTACTTCATCGCCGAGAAGCGGCTGTCGAACGAGTTCGGCTGCACGATCGGCTGGGCGCCGGCGACGAGCTTGTCCTTCGCAGCCGCGGGGGCGGGCGCCGGATCGGCGGCGGCGGGCGCGTCGGCGACCGACGGCTTCAGCGGCGGACGGACTGCAGCCTGCTTGGTGTCGACCGGCTTGAATGCCTTCGGCAGCGGCTTCGCTTCGGCCGCCTTCGGCTTGGCGGGAGCCGCGGCGGGCGCCGCGGAGGCGGTGGTGTCGGCAGTTGCGCTGCCGAGCCCGACCCTGCGGGCGAGGCTGGAGAAGAAGCCTTCGGACTGCTGCGGGGCGGCGGTGGGCGCGGCGGAAGCGACACGTGTGGCCGGGGCCTGCGCGGTCGGCGCGGGAGAGGAGGCTGCAACGACCGGCTCATCCGTGCCCTGCTGCCACGGCGCGCGCGGCGGATTGACGGTGCCGGGGATGGTGCCGGGCGCGCGCGACATGGAGAGCAGCGACAGGCCCTGACCGTCGCCACCTTCGGACAAGCCGGTGCTGGCACCCGGTACATGCGACGCAAAAACCTGGTTCATGCCGCCGTCGATGCCGGTGTTGAGTTTCGCGACCGCTATGCCCTTGGAAACCAGCTTGTTGTATTCGGTGTTGTCGGCTTCCTGCTTCTGGCGCACGGCGTCGGCGAGGTCGTCTGATATCGCGTAGGCCGGGCATTTGGCGGAGGCGTTGAAGACGGGGTCGCGCGTGGCGTTCGGCGGGCGGGTCGCGTCGAACACGTACTTCTTCTCGCAGAAGTCGACCTTCGGCTCCTGGTGCGAGACCTCGAAATGATCACTGCCTTCCTTGATCATCTTCCAGAAGGCCATGTTCGGATTGTTGCGGTGTTTGGCCATGTTCGCCGCCGTCATCCGGAACGGATAGGCCTGGAACTGGAACGACTTCTGGCCGCCGAAAAAGAACTCGCGGCCGAGCGAATAGATCTCCGCGATCTGCTCGTCGGTCATGGCGTAGCAGCCGCGCGAAGAACAGTCGCCATGCACCATCAGCTGCGAGCCGGTGTGGCCGAGCGAGGTGTCATAGGCGTTGGGATAGCCGGTGTTGAAGGAGAGGTAATAGGCCGACTGCGGATTCATCTGCGCCGGCGAGATCGCGTAAAAACCTTCCGGCGCCTGGCGGTCGCCTTCGCGCACCTTCGGGCCGAGATCGCCCGACCAGCGGCAGATCGGGTAAGTCTTAAGCAACTCGAACTTGCCGGAGCGGTTCTGCTTCCAGATCTCGAGCTCGGCTTCCTGCTTGAACAAGCGGACCAGGATCGGCGACTGCAGATCCATGTCCTTCTCCACCATCGCCTGGATCAGCTTTGGCGGAACGGGCTGGTTGGCCTTGGCGTTGGCGGCAAGCGAGATATCGTCGGTGTCGCAAGCAGCCAACAAGCCGCCGGCTGCGGCAAGCGCAACCGACGTGATGAGCGCGCGGACCAGCGTGCGGTTATTCAATGCGAAGCTCCACACCCACTGGGCATTTTCGCCAACCCCACTAACTGCGAACGCCCTGAAGCCATTAGCTAAAATATTACCCTTTAGGCCGCCTGCGGGCAAGGTGAAGCGGGCGCCGCAGCAAGTTGGTAGGCCAAGGATGGTCAAGGAAGAATAAATATGGCCTCTGGGCCGAATTGCGGCCGAAATGCGGACTTAGCGAAGGTCCTGTCAAAAAGCCCGTGAGTGTGGCCTCTTGGGACGAATTTGCCGGCCTCTCAGCCCAGTTTCCGCCCGATATCGAGGAATTTTTGCCGCCGCTGCTTGCGGATCGCGTCGGCATCGAGGTTCCGAAGCTCGTTGAAGGCCTGCTCGATGGCCTCACCGGTCGCCGTGATCATGGCGGCGGGATCGCGGTGGGCGCCGCCGACCGGCTCTTTCAGGATGGTGTCGATCACGCCGAATCGCAGCATGTCCTGGGCAGTGATCTTCATGCTGTTGGCGGCTTCCTGGGCCTTGGTGCCGTCGCGCCAGAGGATCGAGGACGCCGCCTCCGGCGAGATCACGCTGTAGATCGCATGCTCGAACATCAGCACGCGATTCGCGGTGGTGATCGCGATCGCGCCACCTGACATGCCTTCGCCGGTGACGATCGCGACATTGGGGACGCCGAGCGACAGGCAGGCATCCGTCGAGCGCGCGATCGCTTCGGCCTGGCCGCGCTCTTCGGCGCCGATGCCGGGATAGGCGCCGGCGGAGTCGACGATGGAGAGCACGGGGATGCCGAATCGCTCGGCCATCTCCATCAGCCGCACCGCCTTGCGATAGCCCTCCGGCCGCGCCATGCCAAAATTGTGCTTGATGCGGGATTCGGTGGAGGCGCCCTTCTCCTGGCCGATCACGCAGATGCTCTCGCCGCGGAAGCGTCCGAAGCCGCCCATCAGCGCTTCGTCCTCGCCGAATTTGCGATCGCCGGCGAGCGGGGTGAACTCGGTGATCAGGGAATTGACGAAGTCGGTGAAATGCGGGCGCTGAGGATGGCGCGCCACCAGCGTCTTCTGCCACGGCGTGAGGTTGGCATAGAGGTCGGCGAGCGCCTGCGCGGCCTTTTCCTCGATCCTGGCGACCTCCTCGCCGATGTCGGTCCCGGAAGCCGCCATGGCGCGCAGCTCGTCGACCTTGGAATCGAGTTCGGCGACGGGCTTTTCGAAATCGAGGTAGGAGCGCATCTGGTCCGACATCAAGGCAATATAGGGAAGAACGAAGGGGAGAGCGAAACGGTTTCGGCGGGTTTTGAGAAAGCGCGCTGATTCAAGGATTTAGCGCATCTTTCGGGTCGCGGAGGCGGGACGATCGGTAACGCGGTGGCTCTTTCGCGGGAGACGGCGCGGAAGTCAAGGCACGAGCCCTACTTCTCGGCGAGCGGGTGCAGGTCGCGCACCAGGCTCTTCAGCCGCTCCTCGACCACATGGGTATAGATCTGCGTGGTCGAGATGTCGGTGTGGCCGAGCAGGGTCTGTACGATACGTAAGTCCGCACCATTGTGCAGGAGATGGCTCGCAAAGGCATGGCGCAGCACGTGCGGCGATACCAGCCGCGGCGCGAGACCCGAAGCTGAGGCAAGCTCCTTCAGGTCGCGGGCAAAATGCTGCCGCGTCAGGTGGCCGCTCTCGCCGAAGGAGGGAAACAGCCATTTCGAGACGACGGCGTTCTTCTTCTGCCCGGCCGCCAGCGCTTCGGTCGCGGCCAAGTAATCGCTCATCGCCCGCCGCGAGGCGTCGTTCAGCGGCACCAGCCGTTCTTTGTTGCCTTTGCCGCGCACCACGATCATGCGCGCATCGTTGCGCGCCGCCGAGCGCGGCAGCGACACCAGTTCGGAGACGCGCAGGCCCGTGGCGTAGAGCACTTCGAGCAGGCAATAGAGCCGCAGCGCGCGCAAGCGCTGCGTGGGCGAGGCTTCGGGTGCCTGGCTCAGCTCCTTGGCCCGCGTCAGCATGCGGTCGACATCGGAGATCGACAGCACCTTTGGCAGGCCGCGGCCGCGCTTCGGCCCCGACAGGATCGCCGCCGGATCGTCGCTGCGGATGCGCTCGTTGAGCAGGAAGCGGAACAGATGCCGCATCGCCGACAGCCGCCGCGCCACGCTGGAGGATTTGAAGCCGCGGGTGTCGAGATCGCCGAGATAGTCGCGCAGCTTTTCGGTCTGGACGCTGCCAAAATTCTGCTGGCTGCGGCCGAGGAACTCGGAGAAGTCCTCGAGATCGCGGCGATAGGCCTGCAGCGTATTATCGCCCGCGCCCTGTTCGGCCGCGAGCATGTCGAGGAACAGGGCGATCAGTCTTGCATCGGAGGCCTTGGAACGCATACCCAGACCCTAGCCGCTATTTCTTTAGAAATTTATCCGCCGGGATGGTGACGGTCATTTCCCTGGATTTCGGACTGACGAAATTCGCCAGCGCGAAGATCGCACCATAGACGATGCCGACGATCACGGCGACGACCGCCAGGAAGCGGAACAGGCTGGGCATCTCTTTGGGGCCTTAACGCACCGAATTAACCAACGAAATCATCCAACATGTTCGTCCCACCGTTGCAAGTCTCTCTGGCTAGGGTATCGACAGGGGTAGTATAGGTGGCAAAGAAGGCGGCAAATACCGCCGAAACCTTAAAAATCGAGATGTCCGAGACAACGACGCCCGCGCCCGCGACTGCGACCCAGGAGGCCGAAATTCTGGCCGCCCTGGGCAAGCGCCTGATCGTGCTGGTCGGCATGATGGGGGCGGGCAAATCCACCATCGGCCGGCGGCTGGCGGCGCGGCTCAATTTGCCCTTCGTCGATGCCGATACCGAGATCGAGGCGGCGGCCGGCATGACCATCCCCGAGATTTTCGAGCTGCATGGCGAGCCGCATTTCAGGGACGGCGAGGCGCGGGTGATCGCGCGGCTCTTGGACGGCGGGCCGGCGGTGCTGGCGACCGGCGGCGGCTCGTTCATGCGCGAGGAGACCCGCCGCCGCATCGCTGAGAAGGCCGTGTCGATCTGGCTCAAGGCCGACACGGACATCATCATGCGACGCGTCAAGCGCCGCGCCGACCGACCGCTGCTGCAGACCTCCGATCCCGCAGCGACCGTCAGCCGCCTGCTCAGTGAACGCGAGCCGGTCTACCAGCATGCGGATCTGACCATTGCCTCGCGCGATGTGCCGCATGACAAGATCGTCGAGGAATGCATCGCGGCGCTGCATGCCTGTCTTTTCGGCAACGCCGCCGTTGAGGTCACGAGCTCGATGAGCACCGCCAAATGACCGCGCCGCTGAAACATTCGGATACGACCACAGTCGACGTGGCGCTCGGCGATCGCGCCTATCACATCGTGATCGGCCGGGATGTGCTGGCTTCGCTCGGCGCGCGCGTCGCCGCACTTCGGCCCGGCGTGCGCACGGCGATCGTGACCGACAGGACGGTGGCGCAGCATTGGCTCCAGGCAACGCAAGCCTCGCTCGCCGCCGCCGGCATTCCGACCTCGCGCATCATCGTCGACGAAGGCGAGGGCTCGAAGACCTATGCCGTGCTTGAAAAGGTCTCGGAAGCGCTGATCGCCGCCAAAATCGAGCGCAACGATCTCGTCATCGCGCTTGGCGGCGGCGTGGTTGGCGATCTCGCCGGCTTTGCCGCGGCGATCCTGCGCCGCGGCGTCGATTTCGTGCAGGTGCCGACCTCGCTGCTCGCGCAAGTGGATTCCAGCGTCGGCGGCAAGACCGGCATCAATTCGCCGCAGGGCAAGAATCTGCTCGGCGCGTTTCACCAGCCTGTGCTGGTCGTCGCCGACACCGCCGTGCTGGACACGCTGTCGCCGCGCCAGTTCCGCGCCGGCTATGCCGAGGTCGCCAAATATGGCGTGCTCGGCGATGAAGCCTTCTTCGCCTGGCTCGAGTCCAATCACGCCGACGTCTTCAAGGGCGGTGCGGCGCGCGAGCACGCCATCGCCACCTCCTGCCGCGCCAAGGCTGCGATCGTGGCGCGCGACGAGCGCGAAACCGGCGACCGCGCGCTGCTCAATCTTGGCCACACCTTCGGCCACGCGCTGGAAGCTGCGACCGGATTCTCCGACCGCCTGTTCCATGGCGAGGGCGTCGCGATCGGCACGGTGCTGGCTGCGCAATTTTCTGCTTCGCTCGGCATGATCCCCCAGTCGGATGCCATTCGCGTTGAACGCCATCTTGCCGAGGTCGGCCTGCCGACCCATCTGCAAGACATCGCCGGCTTTGCGCAGGAAGGGCTCGCGGACGCCGACGCGCTGATGACGTTGATGGCGCAGGACAAGAAGGTCCGGCGCGGCAAGCTCACCTTCATCCTTCTGGAGGCGGTCGGTCGCGCGGTGATCGCAAAGGACGTCGAGCCCACGCGGGTGCGCGATTTTCTGAAAGACAAGCTCAAGGCATGATCCGTCGCACGTGGCGTGCGCCGACTTGGTAAGAAGATCATGCTCTTCGATTAAAGAAGCGACGATCGGTCATGAACTGGCTCACCTTTTCCACCGTGGTTGCGCTGCTCTGCGCGTCGGGGTTCTTCGCCGCGAGCGAAACCGCGCTGACCGGCGCCTCGCGCGCCAGCATGTTGCGGCTGTCGAAGCAGGGCAACAGCGATGCCGACGTGGTGTCCAGCCTGATCGCGATGCGCGAGCGGCTGATCGGCGCCCTCCTGCTCGGCAACAACATTGCCAATATCGGCGCCTCTGCGCTTGCGACTGGCATCTTCACCCAATGGTTCGGCGAGGTCGGCGTCCTCTATGCCACTGCGGTGATGACGATCCTGGTCGTGATCTTCGCCGAAGTGCTGCCGAAGACCATCGCGATCAACGCGCCCGACCGCGTATCGCTCGCGGTGGCGCGGCCGATGCGGCTCATGATGTACGTTCTCGGGCCGCTACTGACGGTGATCGAGGCCGTGGTCCGCGTGCTGATGCGCTTGATTGGCATCAAGGTCGGTGCCAACCAGCCGATCCTGTCGCCGACCGAGCGCCTGCGCGGCGCGGTCGACCTGCTCCACCATGAAGGCAAGGTGGAGAAGCACGACCGCGACATGCTCGGCGGATTGCTCGATCTGCGCGAGCTGCAGGTCTCCGACGTGATGGTTCACCGTACCGAGATGGTAATGGTGAATGCCGACCTGCCGCCGGAAGAGCTGATGCAGGAAGTGCTGGCTTCGGAATATACCCGCATCCCGCTGTGGCGCGACAAGCCGGAAAACATCATCGGCGTGCTGCATGCAAAGGATCTGCTGCGCGCCATCCGCGCCTCCGAGGGCGACACGTCACGGGTAGATGTCTCCGCGATCGCGCTGCCGCCGTGGTTCGTACCGGAAATGCGTCCCGTGTCCGAACAGCTGAAGGCGTTCCGCCGGCGCAAGACCCACTTCGCCCTCGTCGTCGACGAATATGGCGAGGTCGAAGGCCTGGTGACGCTGGAGGATATTCTGGAAGAAATCGTCGGCGATATTTCCGATGAGCACGACGTGGTCGTGGCCGGCGTCCGCGCCCAGCCGGACGGCTCGGTCGTCGTCGACGGCTCGGTGCCGATCCGCGATCTCAATCGCGCGATGGACTGGAGCCTGCCCGATGAAGAGGCAACGACGGTCGCTGGCCTGGTGATCCACGAGGCGCGTTCGATCCCCGAGCGCGGCCAGAGCTTCACCTTCCACGGTTTCCGTTTTCGTGTGCTGCGGCGGGAGCGCAACCGCATCACCGCGCTTCGCATCGTGCCGGTGCCGCGGGAGACCGAGGTTGACGAGGCCAAGCCGAAGCGCGCCGGCACCGCATTTTAGTCGGCCCCTCATGGTGAGGAGGCGCGTATGCGCCGTCTCAAACCATGAGGCCCCGCTGGTGGCCTCATCCTTCGAGACGCGGCCAAGAGGCCGATCCTCAGGATGAAGAATATGCGGTTTTGTTATTAACCTTCGTCCGGCGACTTGGCGTGGATCGCCAGCGCGTGCACGGAACCGGCGAGTTCGCTCGACAGCGTCGCATTTATCATGCGGTGACGCTCGATCCGGCTCTTCCCCTTGAAGGCCTGCGACACAATATACACACGGAAGTGCGTCTCGCCGCCCGGCCTGTGGCCGGCATGGCCCTCATGCAAATGGGATTCGTCCTGGACCTCGAGGCTTTCCGGAAAGAAAGCTTCGCGCAACTTATTTGTGATAGTCTGTCGGGTCGTCATAAGACGGCATTAAATCGCAGCGTCACTTTTCGTCAATGCCGAACCCGGAGCCAAACGCTTTCGCAATGTCAAGACTTGAAGGTTTTTGCATTGCGTAGTCAAAGTCTGTCATGCCGATCAATTCATCCAAACTCTTCGACTCCATTCGCATCAAGCCGAACAAGCTGAGCGCGAAGCAGCAGGCGCAGGCGCGCGAAGCCGCCATCATGTGCGAATGGCCGGGCTGCCAGAACAAGGGGCCGCACCGCGCGCCGAAGGGGCGCGAGAACTCGAAAGAGTACTGGCACTACTGTCTCGACCATGTGCGCGAGTACAACCAGTCCTACAATTTCTTCTCCGGCATGAATGCCGACGCGGTCGCGCGCTACCAGAAGGATGCGATGACCGGCCATCGTCCGACCTGGAAGATGGGCGCCAATGGCAGCCCCGGCAAGGGCAAGGGGGCTTCCGCCGAGGATTTCGATGGCGCGGCCGATCCCTTCAGCATGTTTTCCGAGCTCAACGGCCGCGGTCGCTGGCGGCCGGGGCCCGAGGCCGCGCCGAAGTCAGAGACGCGAAAAATCTTCAACGCCGAGCGCAAGGCGCTGCAGGTGATGGGGCTCGGTTCCGGTGCCACGCTCGAAGACGTCAAGGTCAGGTACAAGGCGCTGGTGAAGCAGCATCATCCCGACGCCAATGGCGGCGACCGCTCGACCGAGGATCGCCTGATCGAGATCATCAAGGCGTATAATTATTTGAAGACCGTGGTGCGCGCGGGCTGACGCGCACCCATCGGTCCATCGCTCATTCCCGCGAAGTGCCGGGCACCGGCCCGATATAGGACGAACTCGGCCGGATCAAGCGGCCGGTGCGCTGCTGCTCCCTTGCATGCGCCGTCCAGCCGGCGGCGCGCGCTACCGCAAAGATCGGCGTGAACGCCTGCCGCGGAATGGCGAGCGCATCGAGCAGGATCGCCGTGAAGAACTCGACATTGGTCTCCAGCGGCCGGTTTGGATTTTTCCGCCGCAACGCCTCACGGATATAGGTTTCGACCTCGCTGGCAAAGGGAAGGTCGGCGCCATCGGCCGCGAGCCGCCCGATTGCCGCTTTCAGCACATCGGCGCGGGGATCGCGCACCCGATAGACGCGGTGGCCGAATCCCATCAGCCGCTCGCCGCGGCCAAGCGCATCGTCGACCCACGGCTTGATGCGCTCGCGCGTGCCGATCGCATCCAGCATTTCCAGCACCGGCTCCGGCGCGCCGCCATGCAGCGGGCCGGTCAGCGCGCAATAGCCGGCGGTGACGGCTGCGAACAGATCGGCCTGCGTCGAGGCCACCACACGCGTGGCGAAGGTGGACGCGTTCATGCCGTGGTCGCACACGGTGACGAAATAGGCATCGAGCGCCGCGACTTCCCGTGCCTCCGGCTTGCGGCCGAGCAGCATCCTCAGCGTGTCGGCGGCGTGGCTTATATTCGGATCGGGCGCGATCGGCTTGTTGCCCTTGGCCTGCTGCACCAGTGCGCCCGCAATGACGGGAAACGCGCCGACGATGGTTGCTTCGTGCTGGAGGCCGTTCTCGGCGCGGAGCCCTGCGACGGCGGCGCGGAAGCCGTCGACGATCGAAAGCCCGCGGGTCGCCGGCAGCAGGTCGGTCAATCGGGCGAAGGCGCGCTCGCGCGCGGCGCCCAGGCTCGCGCGCACATTGGCTTCGCTGAGCGTACCCAGCGTCGCGCCGTTCCACAGCCGCGCGGTGACACCCTCGAAACTCGATTTTGCAGCGAGGTCGCCGACATGCTCGCCGGCGATGATCAATTCGCCGCGCTCGCCGTCGACATGGCTCAACACGGTTTCGGCGGCAGGCACGCCGTCAAGGCCGCTTTTGGTCAGTTGGATATTCATGGGTGCGATCTCCTTTCCGCCCTGGAAAGGTGAGGCTGCTGGACAGATTGATCAATCTTGATTATGTAAATCAATATGAAAAAATCCGAGGCGCTTTACCTGTCGGCCCGGGAGGCATCCGCCGAGCTCGCGATATCGCAGGCGACGCTCTACGCCTATGTCAGCCGCGGGCTGATCCGCTCCGAGCCGTCGCCGGATTCGCGCAGCCACCGCTATCGCGCCGAGGACATTCGTGACCTGAAGGAGCGCCGCACGCCCTCGGTCGAGCCGCGCGGCTTCAAGAGCTTCGATCCGGATCTCCCGGTGCTCGATTCCGCGATTTGCACCATCACCGAGGAAGGCGCGATCTATCGCGGCGTGAACTGCGTCGATCTCGCCGAAAAGGACACGCTCGAGCATACCGCGACGCTGCTGTGGGACGTGACCGGCGTCGATCCGTTTGCAGCGGATAATTGCCCAGTTGTCTCGGACGCCATGCGCGCCATCGCCGAGGCCGCGCATCGCGCGGCGCCGATCGACCGCGCCATCGCCGTGCTGGCACTGGCGACCAGCGCCGATCCCGGCGCGTTCACCCGGGCGCCGGAAGGGCGGGCGATGGTCGGCGCACGCATCCTGCGGCTCTTGGTTGCGACTATGCTCAACACCACGCCCTCGGCGGAGCCGCTGCACCTGCAGATCGCGAAAGCCTGGGCGCCGGACCACAAACACGCGGCCGACCTGATCCGCCGCGCGCTGGTGCTGCTCGCCGACCATGAGCTCAATGCCTCGACCTTCACGGTGCGCTGCGCGGCTTCGACCGGCCTCAATCTCTATGATTCGATCATCGCGGGCCTCGCCGCGCTGAAGGGCCCCAAGCATGGCGGCGCCGGCGTGCTGGCCTCGCGGCTGGTCAAGACTTTGATCGACAACGACGTGGCGCCGGTGATCCGCGAGCGCGTCGCGCTCGGCGAGCGCTTTGCCGGCTTCGGCCACGGCGTCTACAAGCGCGGCGACCCGCGCGCGATGTCGCTGTTGAACGCACTGACGCGCGCCGGCGCCGCGCGAAAGTTCACCAGGGAAGTTCCGGAACGGATCGCGGAAGCGACCGGCGAGTTCGTCAACATCGATTATGCCCTGGCCGTGCTGGCCCACAGCCTGCGGCTTGCCGCGGGAAGCGAGCTGACGCTGTTTGCCATGGCGCGTGCCGTTGGCTGGATCGCGCATGCGAGCGAACAGCTGCAGCACGGCAGGCTGATCCGCCCGCGCGCGCGTTATGTCGGTCCGGCACCCGGGCGCGCCGCCATTCTATGATCTTCATCGTCAGGTGTTCCGCTCCCTGGACCCTATCCGTGCGATCCCTTGGCGGGTTCGACGGCGCTGCCGCCATGCCGGCGCCGGATGGTCCAGGCTGCGATCCCGAGGATCAGTGCGGCAGCGATGACCAGCGGCATCCAGTGGTGCTTGGCGCTGCCGCCGGTATGCTGGAATACGCCGTAGCGGTCGAGCAGCGATACCGCCATCACCCCGGGGAGGACGTGCAGGGGCGCCCAGATCAGGATCGCCGGAATATTGACCGCATAGAAGCGTGAGGGAGGCATATCGAGCGCGCCCGCCGTGAGCGGCACAAAGGCGCGGATCGGCGGCACAAAGCGCGCAAAGAACACCGCCCAGGCGCCCCAGCGGCGGAAGAACGTTTCGCTCTGCGCAATCAGCCCCGGATAATTGCTCAATGGCCAGGTGGAGAGGATTTCCTTTTGCGAGCGATGCCCGATCCAGAACGCCGACCCGTCGCCGATCACCGCACCGGCGGTCGCGGCGAGCAGCACCCAATGCAGCTTCAATTCGCCGCCCGGCACCAGCGCGCTCAGCGCCAGGATGATGGTTGAGCCGGGGATGACCGACCCCGCCACCGGAACCGCTTCCAGGAGCGCCGCCAGGAACAGCGTGAGATAGGCGAGCCACGCATTGGCCGACACAAACGCTATCAATGGATCAATATAGGGAGCCACAAAGTTCCTGTGCTGCTTGCTCGGCCGGGGCGACTGCCGGCCCAGCATCAATAGTTAGAGCCACGGAAAGTGCCATGCAAACCGGCCGCCAGACTGCCTCCCGCGCGAAAATACGGCGTGATTCGCAGGGCAGCCTTCCAAAAACCGCGTCCCATGCCTATCTTCATGAAAAGGCAACGGAACTTTGATTGGGCGCCGGGCTTCTGCCCGCCCGTGCTCTCTGCTAGGCTTAAAAGACGCCCCCATCCGCAGCCACGCTTGATTAATCTGGTTTCGGGAACGCCCGGGACCTCGGAGGAGTAATGACGACCGCCGCTACCACCAATTCGCAGGAGATTTCCGGTCTGCCCGACATGAAGGTGTCGGTCCGTCAGGTATTCGGCATCGACAGCGACCTTGAAGTGCCGGCTTATTCCGAAGTCGATCCGCACGTGCCGGAAGTCGATACGGATTACCGCTTTGACCGCGCCACGACGCTCGCGATCCTCGCCGGTTTCGCCAAGAACCGCCGCGTGATGGTGACCGGCTATCACGGCACGGGTAAGTCGACCCATATCGAGCAGGTCGCCGCGCGCTTGAACTGGCCCTGCGTGCGCGTCAACCTCGACAGTCACATCAGCCGTATCGATCTCGTCGGCAAGGATTCGATCGTCATCAGGGACGGCAAGCAGGTCACTGAATTTCGCGACGGCATCCTGCCCTGGGCACTGCAGCACAATATCGCGCTGGTGTTCGACGAATACGACGCCGGCCGCCCGGACGTGATGTTCGTGATCCAGCGCGTGCTGGAAGTTTCCGGCCGCCTGACGCTGCTCGACCAGAACAAGGTGATCAAGCCGCATCCGGCGTTCCGCCTGTTCTCGACCGCCAACACCGTCGGCCTCGGCGACACTTCCGGCCTCTATCACGGCACCCAGCAGATCAACCAGGGCCAGATGGACCGCTGGTCGATCGTCACCACGCTGAACTATCTCGCCCATGACGAGGAAGTCGAAATCGTGCTGGCGAAGGCGCATCACTATCGCACGACGGAAGGCCGCGACATCGTCAACAAGATGGTGCGGCTTGCGGACCTCACCCGCAACGCGTTCGCCAACGGCGACCTGTCGACGGTAATGAGCCCGCGCACGGTGATCACCTGGGCGGAAAACTCCGAGATTTTCGGCGATATCGGCTTTGCGTTCCGCGTCACCTTCCTCAACAAATGCGACGAGCTGGAACGGCCGCTGGTGGCGGAATTCTATCAGCGCTGCTTCAACACCGAGCTTGCGGAATCCGCAGTCAACGTGGCGCTGTCCTGAAGCGTCACGCGGCGAGGCGCGATGTCTACGTCCAACAGTAAGTTCCGCACGGGATCGAAAGAGGCCCCGACCGAGCCATTCAAGCGCGCGGTCACCTCTTGCCTGCGCGCGATCGCGCGGGCGCCCGAGCTGGAAGTGAGCTTTGCAGCGGAGCGGCCGGGCCTCGCACCCGGCAAGGCGCGGCTGCCCGAGCCTGCGCGCAAGATGACCAGGCGCGATGCGGCGATCGTGCGCGGCCACGCCGACTCGATCGCGCTGAAACTCGCCTGCCACGATCCCAAGGTGCATCGCAAGCTGATGCCGGGCAATCCGCAGGCGCGCGGCGTGTTCGAGGCGGTCGAGCAGGCGCGCGTGGAAGCGATCGGTGCGCGGCGCATGTCCGGTGTCGCCAAGAATCTCACCGCCATGCTCGACGATCATTTCCATCGCGGCAAATACGACGAGATTACCGACCGTGCCGATGCGCCGCTGTCGGATGCGCTCGCGATGCTGGTGCGCGAGCGCCTGACGGGGATGGCGCCGCCGGCGGCTGCGAAGAAGATGGTCGATCTCTGGCGTCCGATCCTGGAGGACAAGATCGGCTCGCGGCTCGACAAGCTTGCCCGCGTCACCGAGGACCAGGCCAAGTTCGGCGACATGGTGCACGATTTGCTCTCGGCGCTCGATCTCGGCGACGACCGCAACGCCGAGGCCGACGAGGACGAGAACGAGGACGACAACCGCGACGGCGACAATGATCAGTCCGGCGCCGAAGGCTCGCCCGATAGCGACGCCGCGCAGGAGATGAGCGCCGACCAAGCCGAAGCCACGACCGACGACATGTCCGACAGTGCGATGGAAAGCGCGCAGGCTTCCACCAGTGATACTTTCGACGACGGCGAACTCGGCGATGACGAGACGCCGGGTGAGGCGACGCGCCCCAATTCGCGCGGGCAGAACGAGCCGCGCGGACCGGAATATCACGCCTTTGCGCCGAAGTTCGACGAGGTGATCGCCGCCGAAGACCTCTGCGATCACGACGAGCTGGAGCGCCTGCGCTCCTATCTCGACAAGCAGCTCGCCCATCTGCAGGGCATTGTCGCGCGGCTCGCCAACCGCCTGCAGCGCCGCCTGATGGCGCAGCAGAACCGCGCCTGGGAGTTCGATCTCGAGGAGGGCATTCTCGATCCCGCGCGGCTGTCGCGCGTGGTGACCGATCCCTATCACCCGCTCTCCTTCATGCACGAGAAGGAAGCGACCTTCCGCGATACCGTGGTGACGCTGCTGCTCGACAATTCCGGCTCGATGCGCGGCCGCCCGATCACCGTCGCGGCGACCTGCGCCGACATCCTGGCGCGCACGCTGGAGCGTTGCGGCGTCAAGGTCGAAATCCTGGGCTTCACCACCCGCGCCTGGAAGGGCGGGCAATCGCGCGAAGCCTGGCTCGCCGCCGGCAAGCCGCCGAACCCCGGCCGTCTCAACGACCTCCGCCACATCATCTACAAGGCGGCCGATGCACCATGGCGGCGCTCGCGCAAGAATCTCGGCCTGATGATGCGCGAGGGGCTTCTGAAGGAAAACATCGACGGCGAGGCGCTGGACTGGGCGCACAAGCGCCTGCTCGGCCGCGCCGAGCAGCGCAAGATCCTGATGATGATCTCGGATGGTGCGCCGGTCGACGATTCCACGCTGTCGGTCAATCCCGGCAATTACCTCGAGCGGCACCTGCGCCACATCATCGAGGAGATCGAGACCCGCTCGCCGGTCGAGCTGATCGCGATCGGCATCGGCCACGACGTCACGCGCTACTATCGCCGTGCCGTCACCATCGTGGACGCCGAGGAGCTCGGCGGCGCGATCACCGAAAAGCTCGCCGAACTCTTCAGCGAGACCCAGAACGCGCCGTCGGCATCGCGCGGCCATCGGCGCCGGTTGCACTCCTAAAGCGAATGCGCGCCAGCATAAGCCGCCGCCGCCTGATCATTGACGCGGCGGCAGGCCTTTCGACCCTCGCGACGACCCGCATTGCGCTTGCACAATCCGTCACCAGGCCGAAGGACGAAACCTTCGTCACCGAGCCGGTTTCGATCGACGTCAACGCGCGCCCGATTGCTTCCTTCGATCCGCGCGATCGTTCGCATGTGCGCTTCGGCTCGCTGGAATGGCGCAGCGGGCTGGTGCTGACCTCGCCGTTCCGCGGGTTTGGTGGGTTGTCGGGCCTGCGGCTCGACCCGAAGGGTGAAAAGTTCATCGCGCTCAGCGACAAGGGCAGCTGGTTCACCGGCCGCATCGTCTATTCCGGGCGCGAGATGACCGGGCTTGCCGACGTCGAGGCGTCTCCCATGATCGGGTCTGACGGAAGGCCGATCACCGCGCGCGGCTGGTACGATTCCGAGGCGCTCGCGCTCGACGGCTCGCTGGTCTATGTCGGGCTCGAGCGCGTCAACCAGGTGCTGCGTTTCGATTTCTCCAAAGGGTTTACGCGGGCGCGCGGCGAAGTGGTGCCGATGCCGCCGGCGGTGAGGAGGCTGCCGAACAACAAGGGCCTCGAAGCGCTGGTCATGGTGCCCAAGGGCATGCCGCTCGCCGGCACCCTGATCGCGATGTCGGAGCGCGGGCTCGACGCCCAAGGCAATCTGATCGCGTTCCTGGTCGGCGGTCCCTCGCCGGGGCAATTCGCCGTGCGCCGCACCAACAATTTCGACATCAGTGATGCCGTGCTCTTGCCGTCTGGCGATCTCCTGGTGCTCGAACGCAAATTTTCCTGGCTCGCCGGTGTCGGCATCCGCATCCGCCGCATTCCCCTGAAATCGCTCGCGCCCGGCGCGGTCGTCGACGGCCCCTCGATCTTCGACGCGGATCTGGGCCAGGAGATCGACAACATGGAAGGCATCGACGCGCATGTGACGGCGGAGGGCGATACCGTGCTGACCATGGTCTCCGACGACAATTTTTCGCTGCTCCAGCGTACGCTGCTCTTGCAGTTCACGCTGGTGGAGTGAACTTCCGCGCGGCTGCCGCGACCAATCGAGATGCAGAACCCTTTCCTGCGATATTTCGTCATCGCGGCCTGCCTTGCCGCCGTCTTTCCCGCGCACGCCACCAGCAACCACCAATACGTCAAGGGCGATTACGCCATCATCCGCGGCGGGCTCGCGCCGAACAAGCAGGTGTCGCTTGCGTCGCGCGGCGAAGGCGAACTCGGCGACGAGAACTTTCACGTCTGGGTGATGGCCGAGCCCGCGCATCGCAAGATCGCAAAGCTCGATGACATCGGTTCGGAGAACAATCTCGACACCGATCCCGACGCCTATCACGCGTTCTGGTCGAAGGACTCCCGCCATGTCGGCGTCGCCTTCCGCTCGAGCCGACACGAGGTGACGCTCAACCTTTATCGCATCGAAAATCGCCGCGCGCATCTGATCGCGGGGCCGAGCCTGTTCAAGGAGCTGACCAGCCGCGAAGTTGCCGACGCCGACGGTCTGCGTGCGCGCAATTCGATCGTCGAATGGCACGGCGGCAACCGCTTCCTGTTCAGGGAGCATCTGTCTTTCGTCACGGACGACGACAGGCTTGCCAAATTGTTCGGCGCTTATGGACGCGTGGCCGAAAAACTCGATGACGGCAGGTTCCTGATCGAATTCTATGCCAACGCCGAATGCGAGCTTATGTCGAACGACCGCGCCCGCGTCGTCGGCCTCAAGCCTGGCAAGCCCGGCGATGCGGACACCTGGTGGCAGCAGCCCTGACCTGAGACGGAATGTTTCTTGCAAAGCTCCGGTCCTCGGAAAAATGGATCGGATATGCGTCAATTCACTCAACTCCTCGGTATCATCGCCCTCGTATTCGCCACTCCCGCGTGTGCGGAGGAATGGCCGTCGCATCTGATCAAGGCGACGATCCCGTTCGGCGCCGGCAGCGCTGCCGATGTGGTGCCTCGTCTGGTGTTCGATCGGCTGGCGGCAGAGCTCGGTCAACCCATCGTGATCGAAAACCGTGCCGGCGCCGGCGGCATGCTCGGCACAGTGCAGGTGGCGAAGGCCGATCCCGATGGTTACACCTTGCTGGCCAATTCCTCGGCGCTGACGATCGCGCCAGCGATCTTCTCCAATCTCGCCTTCGACCCGATGGACCTCGCCTCCGTGCTGATGATCGGCTCCAGCGCCAATGTGATGATCGTTCCGAATTCGAGGCCCTGGAAAACTGTCCAGGACTTCATCGCGGACGCCAATGCGAAACCCGGCACGATTTCGTTCGGCTCGGTCGGCATCGGCAGCGCCGTGCATATCAGCGCGGAGAAATTCCGCCTTGCCGCCGGCATCGAGGCCGCGCATGTGCCCTATCGCGGCGGCTCGGAGGTCATCACTGACATCCTCGGCGGCCGCATCGATTTCTATTTCTGTCCGCTCGCGACCGCACTTCCCCTGATCAAGGAAGGGCAGGTGCGCGCGCTGGTGGTATCCACGCCCACACGCGTGCCTGATCTGCCCGACGTGCCGACGCTCTCGGACGCCGGGTTGAAAAATGCCGAAAGCGCAATCTGGTTCGGCGTGTTCATGCCGGCCAAGACGCCCGGCGCGATCGTCGAGAAATTTCATGCGGCGGGCACCCGCGTGCTGGGCGATGCCGCGATGCAGGCGAGCCTGAAAAAGCTCGGGGTCGAACCGATGCCGATGACGCCGGTCCAGATGGACGATCTGGTGAAGCGCGAAATGGCCGCCAACTCCGAAGTGATCAAGGCCGCCGGCATCCATCAATAGGCCCGCGGTTGAGCAAACCGCGCCGCCCCGCTACAGAGGGGAAATCTTCCTCACCCAGCCCCCCAGCCCGGATTTCCCCCGCATGAGTACGCTGTTTGCCCCGCTTCAATTGCGCGGCCTTGAACTGCCCAACCGCATCGTGGTGTCGCCGATGTGCCAGTATTCGGCCGTCGAGGGCTCGGCCAATGACTGGCATTTCACCCACATCAATAACCTCTCGCTGTCCGGCGCCGCGATGTTCTGCATCGAGGCCACCCATGTCGAAGCGATCGGGCGCATCACGCCGGGCTGCCTCGGCCTCTACAATGACGCCAACGAGGAAGCGCTGAAGCCGATCCTGGCCTCGGTGCGCAAGCATTCGAAAGCCGCGGTCGCGATGCAGCTCGCGCATGCCGGCCGCAAGGGCTCGAGCTACCGGCCCTGGGAGGGCGGGCAATTGATACCGCTCGGCACCGAGGGAAGCTGGCAGACGGTGGCGCCGTCGGCCGTGCCGCACAAGGACGGCGAGGCGCCGCCGACCGCGCTCGATGATGCCGGTCTGGCGCGCATCCGCACCGCCTTTGTCGAGGCCGCAAAACGCGCCGAACGGCTTGGCATCGACGCGCTCGAACTGCACGGCGCGCACGGCTATCTCATGCATCAATTCCTGTCGCCGATCTCCAACAAGCGCACCGACAAGTACGGCGGCTCGCTCGAAAACCGAATGCGCTATCCGCTCGAAATCTACGACGCCGTGCGCGCAGCCTTCCCCGAGCGCAAGCCGGTCGGCGTGAGAGTTCTCGGCGACCGATTGGGTCGAAGGCGGCTGGGACGTGGTGCAAACGATCGAATTTGCCAAAGAATTGAAGAAACGTGGCGTCGACTGGATTGACGTCTCCTCCGGCGGCGTGTCGCCCTTGCAGAAAATCCCGCTCGGTCCCGGCTATCAGGTACCGCTGTCGCAGGCGGTGAAGGAAGCAACGGGCCTCACCACCATCGCCGTCGGCCTGATCACCGAAGCCAAACAGGCCGAGGACATCGTTTCTTCCGGCAAGGCCGATATGGTCGCGCTCGCCCGCGGCATGCTCTACGACCCGCGGTGGGGCTGGCACGCCGCGGCCGAGCTCGGCGGCGAGGTGACGGCCCCGCCGCAATATTGGCGCTCGCAGCCCTCCAACCAGAAAGCCCTGTTCGGCAAGGTCACCTTCGGCGCGCGCTAGCCCCGGCTGCATCAAAATCCTCATGGTGAGGAGGCGCGAACGCGCCGTCTCGAACCATGAGGCCCCGATATCGGCCTCATCCTTCGAGACGCTGCTTACGCGGCTCCTCAGGATGAGGGGAGAGAGCCGCTTGCGACGCGATAAGCAGCGACATTGCGATTGATCAAAGGTTTCCCTGGCCGACCCGGATAGGGTAGGGTTCTTATTGGCAATCGGCAGGGAAAACCCATGCGATTCCGCGTCCGAAAATCCGCCCATGTGCTGGAGCGCCTCGGCCTTGCCATGGCGGGAGCGGCCTGCGGCCTGTTCGTGTCCGCCCATGTCGGCTCGAGCGTCTCCGCGCTGACCTCGCAGGGTTTCCTGCTCATCATGATGGTCGCCGGCGCGATCGGATTCTATCTCGGCATCGACACGCCGCAATTGCCGTTTCATGGCGAGGACGATCCGAAGATCGACGCGGCGGAATTTATGAGCGCGGTCGGCACCTTCCTCGCGACGCTCACCGCCTTCATCTCGGTCGGCATCATCATCCTGCGCGAGGAGCCGCGCATCGCCTGGACCTGGTTGATCATGGCCGGGTGGACCATCGGTATCGTGATGCAGATCGTCGCAGGTGCGAAAGCGCGCTCCCGGCGTTGAAGCGATCGCGGCGTTCCGCCGCGCCATCGACATCGCATGGCACCCGTCATCATTTCGCCGCAGCACAGCCAATGATTGAAGGCGCGCGGAGTGATAGGCTGCGCGCGCGGGCAACAACAATTGCACCGCAAACAACCAGAACAAGTTTGAGAGGAAGCCCCATGGAACTCGGATATTTCGCGATGCCTTCGCATCCGCCGGAGTGCGGCTTGAAGGAAGGGCAGGACTGGGACCTGCAGGTGCTGCGCTGGCTCGACGAGCTCGGCTATCAGGAAGCCTGGATCGGCGAGCATCACACCGCACCTTGGGAGCCGCATCCGGCGCCCGATCTAGTCCTCGCGCAGGCGTTTTTGCAGACCAAGAATATCCGCCTCGGCCCCGGCGGCTTCCTGCTGCCCTATCATCATCCGGCCGAGCTCGCCAATCGCGTCGCGATGCTTGACCATCTCTCCGGCGGCCGTCTGAATTTCGGCGTCGCCGCGAGCGGCCTGCCGAGCGACTGGGCGATGTTCAATGTCGACGGCATGAGCGGGCAGAACCGGGAGATGACGCGCGAGGCGCTCGAGATCATCCTGAAGATGTGGAGCGATCCTGCGCCGTGGACGTACAAGGGCAAGTTCTGGACGGTGAACAAGCCGGATACGATGTTCGATTTCCTCAAACCCCACCTCAAGCCGGTGCAGGCACCGCATCCGCCGATCGGCGTGGCCGGCCTGTCGAAAAACTCCGACACGCTGAAGCTTGCGGGCGAGCGCGGCTTCATCCCGATGAGCCTCAACCTCAACCCGGCCTATGTCGGCAGCCATTGGGATTCGGTGGAGCAGGGCGCGGCCAAGACCGGGCGCAAGCCGAACCGCCGCGACTGGCGGCTGGTGCGCGAGGTCTTCATCGCCGACACGGATGAAGAGGCGTGGAAGCTTTCGACCGGCGACATGATGGGCCGGATGATGACCGAATACTTCCTGCCGCTGCTCGGCCATTTCGGCTTCAAGGACTATCTGAAGCATTCTCCCGAGGTGCCCGACTCCGACGTCACCGCCGAATATTGCGCGCGCAAGAACTGGATCATCGGCTCGCCGAAAACCGCCGTCGAGAAGATCGAGCGGATCTGGCACGAGGTCGGCGGCTTCGGCGTGCTCCTGGTGTTCGGCTTCGACTACAAGCACAAGCCGGAAGCCTGGCATCATTCGCTGTCGCTGCTCAAGAACGAGGTGCTGCCGCGGCTGAATCATCTCGATGCCGGGCTCGGCAAGGCGGCGTGATCGCCTGATGGGCCGAACTGCTTCGTCGGCGGAAGTGCTCTCCCTCTCCCGCTTGCGGGAGAGGTGATCGGGCTCGCGGACCCGCCGGCTCCGCATAATGACGTTGGACACGCATCCGCGTTCTCGCGGCCTGAAACCCGAGTTCTGCATTAATCTCGTCCCTCTTGAAATCAAGAGGGCGCAGGGAATGCCGGGTGATGGCCTCACCCATGGCCCGCCTGCAACAAAAAAAGCAGGCGGCAGTCACCACAGGTTCAGCCGGATCAACCGACATTCCCTGCGCAATGGTTTTAACGGCTTATCCTCGCGCTCTCCCTGGTGTACCGGGCTTTTTAGCCACCATCCCCCCGGGCTTTTGACCCGGGGGTTGATCCCAGCGTCGGGGGATCAGGACCACACGATTTTGCCGTCCGCCAAGAATCGTCGCTCGTCCGGCGCCGATCTCGCGTCCATCGCATCCCGCTTCAACGTCCGTGACGACGCGTACGCCCCTCTCATCGAGGCGGGATGGCGGCATTAAATGCACGATTTCTGATTTTCGTAAAGAGAAATTTTCGTGACCCGAAGGCTGGATCGGCCGATCGATTTGAAAGGGTTTACGAAATCAGTTTTTCCGCGCACGCGTTTTGCGGGCTTGCGATCGCGTTTCGCGCACCGCCAAAGCCCAAATCGCGCAAGTGATTTGCCCGTCGGGTGGCGGTTCGGCTGCCCCTCATGGTGAGGAGCCCGCGAAAGCGGACGTCTCGAACCATGAGGCCCCGATCTCGCCCGCGGCCCATCCTTCGAGACGCGGCCTAACGGCCGCTCCTCAGGATGAGGGTCTTGATGTGGCGCAAGACGACAGTGCCCCGTAAGCTACCGCCCGCTTCACAACGACAGACACCCAGCGGGAGGGCGCCATGCGCATCATGATCATCAACGGACCAAACCTCAACATGCTCGGCATTCGCGAGCCGCATATCTATGGCTCGACCACGCTGGACGCGATCAAACTGGCTTGCGAGGAATTCGCCGCCTTTGCCGGCGCGCAATTGTCGTTCCACCAGTCCAACCATGAGGGCGTCCTCGTCGAGCTGATCCAGTCGGCGCGCAAGGACGCCGATGCCATCATCATCAACCCCGCGGCCTATTCCTTCACCTCGATTGCGATGTTCGACGCGCTGAAGATCTTCGAGGGCCCGATCTATGAGGTCCACATCTCCAACATCCATGCCCGCGACGAGCTGCACCGGCACTCGAAACTCTCCTCCGCCGTGAAAGCCGTCATCGCCGGCCTCGGGCCTTACGGCTACATCGTCGCCATGCAGGCAGCACTGCAGGGTACGGGTAAGCTGCCGGCGGCCTGGCCCGCGGCGCTCCGCGTCGGGCCGAAGTGAATTCATGCTGCGTGCCCATCGCATTCCGTCAGCAATGTTGTCCTTGTTGCGAGCGCGGTGCGTGGAGCTTGATTAAGCCGGCTCGGCCAGTTCAGGGCCGGCCGATAATCGAACTAAAGAGGGAGACGGGTGTGCGGCGCCGACCGCGATTCTCGACTATGCCAAACTCCATATTGATGTAGTGTTGTGTGCTTCCAAACACAAAAAAGAAGCGGGCAGCCAGCTCGCCGAGGCCATAAACCCAGGGAGGGCATGGAATGCGAGAGCTGGCCACCAGTCACTCAACTTCACGGCGTGCGTTTCTCAAGCTTGCGGCCGCCGGCAGTGCCGCGGCGCTGAGCAGGCCCGCACCGGCAGGCGCTGCAGAGAAGACCATCACGATCCTCCACGAAAGCTCGTTCATCAAGCCGTTCGACGAATACGTGATGAACACGCTGGCACCGGCCTACGAGAAAGAGACCGGCATCAAGATCAACTACGAGGTGACCAGCGTTGGCAGCCTGCCGACACGGATCAGCACGATTGCCGAGACCGGGTCGGGCGCCGACATCACGATGAATACCCTGCTCACTGTCATCCAGTTCAGCAACAAATATCTCGACGTTGGCGACATCGCCGAGGACGTCGGCAAGGCGCTGGGCGGCTGGTACGACGCCGGCAAGGAGGCCGTTGTCGTGGAGGGCAAATGGAAGGCAGTTCCCTTCGCCAATATCGGCCAATTGATGAACTGGCGCACCGACTGGTTTGCCGAAGTCGGGGTCAAGAAGTTCCCGGAGACCTGGGAAGAGTTGCATGAGGTTGGCAAGAAGCTGAAGGCCAAGGATCATCCGTTCGGTTTCGAGCTCGGCCATGGCTTCGGCGACAATCACGGCTGGCTTTATCCGCTGCTGTGGTCCTATGGCGGCGCCGAGGTCGCAGCCGACGGCAAGACCGTGGTGATCAATTCGGACGAGACCGCGCGCGCCGTGGATTTCTGCCGTGCGTTCTTCAAGGATACGATGCTCGACGACGCGCTCGGCTGGACCGACGTGAGCAACAACAAGGCGTGGATGGCGGAGCAGATCTCGTGCACCAACAATGCCGAGAGCATCCTGTGGTTCGCCAAGCGCGAGTTTCCGGAGATTGGCAAGGTGACTGACCAGGCGATGAACCCGGCCGGGCCGAAGGGGCGCTTCCACCTGCTCAACTCGATCAGCCATTCGATCTTCAGCTTCTCGCCGGTCAAGGAGGAAGCGCGCGCCTTCATGCGCTGGCTGATGGACCCGAAGCAGCTGAGCGGCTGGTACGCCATCGCGGATTCCTATTACCAGCCGCTGCTGCACGGCTACGACAATGCGCCGATGTGGAACGTTGAGCCGCGCAACAAGCCCTATCGCGATGCGCTCGCAAACGCGCATCTGCCGGGTTGGCCTGCACCGGCCAGCCGGCAGCTGTCCGAAAGCGTTGCCAAATACGTCGTCGTCGACATGTTTGCCAAGGCCTGTGCCGGGGCGTCGACCAAGGACGTCATAAAGGACGCCGAGGCCCAGTTGAAGGACATCTATCGCTCGGCATAGACACATGACGATTGCCTCCGAGCGTCTTCCTGTGGTTGCCCCCGCGGCGCGCCGGCGCGCGTCGCTTCCGGTGCTGCTCGACCGTCAAGACGTCTTCAGCTGGTTGATGATGGCGCTGCCGCTCGCCTTCCTGGCGGCGCTGGTCGGCTATCCGTTCTTCTACGGCATCCTGTTGAGCCTGCAGGATCGGCCGGTCGCGCACACCGGCACTTTTGTCGGGCTGCAGAATTTCGTCCACGACGTGCATGATCCGATCTTCTGGCGGGCGGCGATCAATACGTTCGTCTATACTATCGTGGCGACGCTGCTGAAGATGGTCGGCGGGCTCGGCCTGGCGCTGGCCATGAACCAGCACTTCCGCATGAAGAACCTGGTGCGGGCGCTCCTGCTCCTGCCGTTCATCGTTCCAACCGTACTGAGCACCGTCGCCTGGCTGTGGATGCTCGACCCGGCCTTCAGTGTCGTCAACCGGCTCCTGGTGGCTTTGGGGTGGCCCAAGCCGGGCCCATCGTGGCTCGGCGATCCGACCCTTGCGATGGTCTCGATCATCATCATCAACACCTGGCGCGGGCTGCCCTTCTATGGAATCACCCTGCTCGCCGGCCTTCAGACAGTCCCTTCCGAACTCTATGAAGCAGCCTCCATCGACGGCGCCGGCGGATGGGAGCGGTTTCGCTTCATCACCTTGCCGATGCTGCGGCCGATCATCCTGATCGTCACCCTGTTCTCGGTCATCTTCACGTTCGCCGATTTCCAGCTCGTCTACGTGCTGACCCATGGCGGGCCGGCGAACGCCACGCAGCTGTTTGCGACCTACGCGTTCGATATCGCGATGGGCGCGGGCCAGCTCGGGCTCGGAGCCTCGGTGGCGTTGGCGATGCTGCCGGCGCTCGCGCTGCTGATCGTGGCGCTGACCATCTACCTGCGGAGGGAGTGATGGTAAGCGGCCAAGGGCGCATGGGGCAGGCCGTCCGGGTGTGGCTGCCGATCGGCTTCTTTCTCGTGGTGGCGCTGTTTCCGTTCTACTGGATGGCGATCACCTCGATCAAGCCGAACGCCGAGCTCTACAACAGGAACGTCACGCCGCTGATCGTGCATGCGCCGACGCTCAAGCACTATGTCGACCTTCTGACCCAATCGAGCTTCCTCTTGTGGACATGGAACACGATGCTGGTGGCAGTCGTGGCAACGGCGATCTCGCTGATCCTCGGCACCATGCTCGCCTACCCGCTGGCGCGCATGCGCTTTGCCGGCGCGTCGCTGATTGCCATGACCATCGCGGCGATCTACCTGGTGCCGCAGCCCTTGCTGTTCATCCCGCTGGCCGACGTGATCAACCGGCTCAACCTCGGCAACACGCTCACCTCGGTGATCCTGACTTACCCCACCATGCTGGTGCCGTTCTGCGCCTGGCTGCTGCTTGGCTATTTCAAGACCATTCCAAAGGAGCTCGAGGAGGCCGCCCGCATCGATGGTGCCAGTCGGCTCCAGACCATGTGGACGATCTTCCTGCCGCTGTGCACGCCGGGCTTCATCTCGGCCGGCATCTTCGCCTTCACGCTTTCGCAGAACGAGTTTCTCTATGCCTTGATCTTTCTGACCAAGAGCTCGGTGCGCACCGTGCCGGTCGGCGTCATCGCCGAGCTGATCCGCGGCGACGTGTTCTACTGGGGACAACTCATGGCCGGGGCTCTCCTCGGGTCGATCCCGGTGGCGCTGATCTATTCGTTCTTCGTCGAGCACTACGTCGCGGGCCTCACCAGCGGCTCGGTCAAGGCGTGAATGGTCACTCCGACTTGTCGATGTTCCAGAACACCGGCGTGGCCGGGCCGTCGAGGACGCCCGAGAGCGATTTCCGCCACGCGCCCACCCCGCGCCATTGCCCGAGCGGAACATAGATCACCTGGTCATAGACTTCGCTCTGGATTTCGGCGGCGATCTTCTTCTGCTCCTCGCGTGAGGACGAACGTACGAAGGCGTCACGCATCGCTTCCATCCTGGCGTCTTCCGGCCAGCCGAACCAGGCGCCATTCTTGCCCTTGGCGTTGATCAGGATGTTGACAACAGGGTTCACCACGTCGGCAATGACGAAGTTGGTGAAGAGCATGTTCCAGCCGCCCTCCTTCGGCGGCTTCTTGCTGGCGCGGCGGGAAACCACGGTCTGCCAATCGGTAGACTGCAGGTCTACCTTGAACCCGGCCTCACGCAGTAACTGAGCCGCGACGATTGGCTGCGGCTTGAATACCAGGGCATCGCCGGGCGCCATGATCACGACGGGTGTGCCGTCGTAACCGGATTCGGCAAGCAGCTTCTTCGCCTCTGCCATGCCATTGGCTTTCAACAGCGATTCCGCGCCGGCGTCGGTGGCCAGCGGCGTACCGCAGCCGAAAACTGCGCCGCATACTTGATAATAATCCGGATTGCCAACCAGCGCGTCCAGCACATCCTTCTGATTCAGCGCCAGGAACGCCGCGCGGCGGACCTTGACGTTGTCGAAAGGCGGATGAAGGAAATTCATGCGTCCGATGGTCTGGAAGCCGAGCTTGTCCAGGGTTTCAACCTTCAAGTCCTTGTTGGCGGCCAGCATCGTCACGAGATCGAAGGGCACACTCTCCATGAAGTCGATGTCGCCGGATTGAAGGGCGTTCACCGCAGTCTGTGCATCCGAAATGGTGATCCATTCGACGCGATCGACCTTCACCACCTTGCCGCCGGCGGTCCAGCTCGGCGGCTCCTTGCGCGGCACGTAATCGGTGTTCTTTTCATAGACCGCCTTCACGCCCGGCTGGAATTCAGCCTTGACGAATTTGAAGGGGCCTGAGCCGATCTGCTCTGGAATCTGCTGCCCGACCGGCGTCTCGGCCAGACGCCTGGGCATCATGAACGGAACAACCGACGAAGGCTTTCCGATCGATTCCAGCACCAGGGCATAGGGCTCTTTCAGTTTCAGCCTGATCGTCCTGTCGTCAGTGGCCTCCAGGCTGGCGGTGAAGTCCATGAGCGTCTGGCCCATCGTCTCGTTCTTGCTCCAGCGCCTGAGCGAGGCGACGCAATCCTCCGCCGTGACCGGGCTGCCGTCATGCCATTTCAGCCCCTCGCGCAGCGTGAAGGTGTAGGTGAGCTTGTCGTCGGAGACTTTCCAATCCGCCATCTGAGGCTGGATCTTGAAATTGGAATCGGTGGCCAGCAAAGTGTCATAGACCATGTAGCCGTGATCGCGCGTGATATAGGCCCCGGTAAAACCTGGATCGAGGATGCGCAAATCCGAATGCATCACCGCAGTGAGGGTCTTCGCATGCGCTGGCGAAAGCGCGAGCGCAGCCGAGAGCGCAACGGTCGACAAGGTGACGATGGACACCATGGTGCGGCGTTGCCGACGTGAGAGCTGAAACATCATGCGCGCCAGCGTGTAGCGCGGCTCTGCGTTGCCAAGATCCTTCAAGGCGGCGGCCGCGTCAGCTTCATTTCTTGCGCAAGTCGGGCAGGCCCGGCTTGCGTTGGGAGAGGGTACAACGGCCCTCTTACTGCAAGCCCGCCTTCTTCAGGCCCTTCAGCAGCTCGGCCACGGCCTTTTGCGTCGGGGGATTCTGGTATTGGGCTTCGCCGTAGTATTTGGTGATCGAAGCGAGGTCTGATCGCGCAAAGTGCCCTTTCTTAAATCCTTCGAGCGCGTGCTTCGCCTCCGCATCTCGATTGCACAAGGCGAGGGCCGCCGCCCACCAGGGCCAGGGAAACCAGAGGTTCGGCCGCACACGGACCAATTCCTGGAGAGCATCAGCCGCCTTCCCGCAATCACCGACAGCGAAAAGAGCGCGTCCCTTGACCCACAGGAATACTCCGATTGACGGGTCGTGGGGGCTGAGTTCAGCTGCCTTTTCGGCCAGTGGAATCGCGCCCTTGGCATCGCCAAGAAACACCATCTCGTTGGCGGCCTGGGCATAGGCTGCTGCGAAGTTGGGATCGATCTTGATCGTCTGCTTGAAAGCGTCGAGCGCGGCCTGATGATTGCCGCGTATGCGATGGACCCACCCCAGAGCATGATGCGCACGGGCCACATTGGGGTCGAGGCTGATCGCTTTTCTGGCGGCTGCATCCGCGCGCTCCACTTCAGCCTTGCCTGCGTTATTCCAGCCATTGAGGACATCCGAAGCCAGCCAGAAGGCGAGCAGACCCAACAGGCGCGCGTTGTCCGGATCGGCCATGAGGCCAGCCTCCGCATGCTTGCGCGTTTCGAGGGCAGTTTCAGGCGTCGGGAACCCGGTGCTTGTCGCCATTGCTCTCATCCTTTCATCCAGAGGGTTGTGATCTGCGGCCAGCGTGCCGACCTCGTGTCGCACGCCGGCTCTGATCACTTCATCATTCAGCGAGGTGGCTATACGGCCCATCAAGTTGTCCTGCAGATCGAGCAGGCTGCTGGTTTCATATGCGAAGGAATTGGCCCAGAGGCTGGTGCCGCTTTCGGTGTCGATCAGCTGCGCATTGACCTGGACCAGCGGTCCTGCGCGCCTGACGCTGCCTTCCAGGGCGTAGCGGACCTTGAGCTCGCGGCCGATCTCGCGAGGGTCGTTCGGCTTGTCCTTGTAGGTGAAGGCGGTACCGGCGGAGATCACCCAGGCGCGTCGCAGCCGGGTAAGCTCGGTCGTCAGATCGTCGGTGATCGCGTCGGCCAGATAGCCGTCTGCCGTGTTGCCGTCAAAGTTCTTGAACGGCAACACGACGATCGTATTCGTCCGGGCAACCGTCCCATGCAGCTCCCGAAACATCAGCACCGACGCGATCGAGGCGACAGCGATCGCCCCGATGCCGGCGGCTATCGCCATTCCGCTGCAACGGGCAGCAAACCAGCTGAGGAACGACACGCGTATCCGCTCATACGCGACCTCGTAGACGTGGACCGGGTACGGGATGTTCTTGACTCGGCGCTCCCCCCGGTTCGCGAAAAAGAACTGGGGTAGGGCGCGCGTCTGGTCGTAGATGCTCTGGCTGACGCATACCGTTCCCGGCGTTGCCAGGGCCTCGAGCCGGGCCGCGATATTGATGCTGTTTCCGTAAATGTCGCGCTGATCGACCAGGACGTCGCCGGTGTTGATCCCGATCCGCAGCTGGATACGGTCCCTCTCCTTCTCATTCGCCTGACGTGCGGCAAGCCCGCGCTGGATATCGAGCGCACAGCGTACCGCGTCGACCGCGCTCGAAAATTCGACCAATATTCCGTCGCCCATGCTGCGCACGAGACGTCCGCCATATTTGTCGATTGTCGGCTCGATCAATTCACGCGCATGGCTCGCAAAGCGCGCATGCGTCTCGTCCTCGCTGCGGCTCATCATGCGGCTGTAGTTGACGACATCGGCCAGCATGACGGCCATCAATCGCCGACGCTGTGCGGCGACCGGCTCAATTGCCGTCGGGGTCGTTCGCGAGCTGACCAATTCGACTGCCATCGAAGGCCTCTATCGATTGTCATTAAAATTCGCGCGCCCGCCGAAGCGCATAAACAGCAACAATGGTGCAAGCAAGAGCGCCTTTTGGCAGTTCGTCAATCCCCGCACTCACATATGCGACACAAAATCGCTGACCCAAGTTGGGCTTAGGCCGGCCACTGGAGGTTGAATTTCCTCGATGCCGGCCAAGCCTGAAGCCAGATGACCTGTGCCGTGGGCAGGCACGCAATTCGCAAGCCACAGCGGGAGTGCACCCTTTCCTACACAACCGGGGTTCGGCCGGTGTTTTGAAACCGCCCCGCTCATCACCGCCACGTGAGATCAACCGGAAGACGCCTTCGAACGGTCTTTTGTTTGCGCGCGCACGCATCGGTGATGCTTGCAGACCGATATTAAAGATCGGCAATGTCGAATTGCGGACGGAATAAGAGCTGGCGCGGACCCGTCTACACTCCATTCAACCGCTTCGAATGGAGTCGATCATGAACCGTCTATCTCTTCACAACGTCTCTTTCTCCTCAGCCGCCAATGGCACGCACATGGCCAGCCAAGGCCTCGCGCGCGCGGGCTTTACTGCGATCGCCGCCCTTGTTCTTGCCGCGAGCGCATTCATCTCGATCGAGCCCGCTGCGGCGGCAAACAGCGAACGCTATTCGTACTGCCTGTCCAGCGACAGCGAAAATGATTGCAGCTTCACGAGCCTCGCCCAATGCGAGGCAACGGCTTCGGGCGGGCTCGGCGTATGCGCCATGGTGGCTGCAGGGCCTGAGCCGCGTGGTGCATACGCGTTCTACCGCGCCCAGGCAAAATCCCACAAGGCGAGAGGGTGAGCGTGTCGCCACGCAGGCCGCGGTGCAGGGCGCGGGCAAGCTGCCTGCCGCGTGGCCCGCGGCCCTGGGCGTCGGGCCGAAGGAGGTAATCTGCAGCGGCAACGGAAGTGCACTACCTGCCCCGCGTGCGGGGGATGGCTGGGATGGGGGCGACTACGCGCGAGAATTATGATAGCGTGCACAAATCATTCGCAGTGAGTTAGCCATGTCGAAGCCTGTCATTTTCACGATTTCCGCGGCCTGGGACGACGAGGCTTCCGTGTGGAGCGGGCATTGTGACGACATTCCTGCTGCCGCTGATGCGCCGACCCTTGATGAACTACTGGAGAAGATCTCCGCGATGGCGCTCGATCTGCTGCCGCACAATCATCCGGATGTCGATCCGCAATCACTGTTCCTCCAGATCACGGCACTTCGCGAAGCCGAGCCGGCCGCAAGCTGAATGGCGCCACAGTTCGATCGGGCATTGCGGGAGTTGCTGAAGGCTGCCGGCTGCACGATGGTGCGCCAGGGTCGCGGCAGTCACGAGATTTGGCATAGCCCGATCACGAAACGCAATTTTGCCGTACCGGTTGGTATCCCGAGCCGTCACACTGCCAATGCGATCCTGCGTCAAGCTGGATTACCCAAGGCGTTTTAAACCGATGGCACAATGTTCGGCCCTGTGATCCGCCTTCTCACCTTCACGCTCCCGCTGCTCGCCGTTACCGCTGCGCGCGCCGAGCCCGAGACGGTCTATTTCAAGAGCGCCGACGGCCAAACCGAGATCGTCGGCTATCTCTTCAGGCCGGCCACATCAGGCCCGCATCCGGCGATCGTGCTGCTGCACGGCCGCGGCGGACCCTATTCGCTCAACGACAACAAGGATTGCACCTTTGTCGGGCGTTCGGTGACCTCCGCCTGCAACGCGGCCACGCTGTCGAAGCGGCACAAAATGTGGGGCGAGTTCTGGGCGGCGCGCGGCGTGCTCGCGCTGTTGCCCGACAGCTTTGGGCCGCGCGGCAAGGCGCATGGGTTCGGCCGCTTCAGCCATGACGATCCCGATCGCGCGGATGTCAACGAGAAGACGGTGCGCCCGCTCGATGCCGAGGGCGCGCTCGCGTGGCTGCGCACCCGCAACGATGTCGCGGCAAACCGCATCTTCCTGCAGGGCTGGTCGAACGGCGGCTCGACCACGCTGAACGTGATGATCCGGCAGGGCAAGAACGCGGGCTTCCGCGCCGCGCTCGCCTTCTATCCCGGCTGCGGGCGCCTGGCGCTGCTCGAGGATGCGGTCACGACCACGGCGCCGGTCGCGATGTTTCTGGCAAGCGACGACGAGGAAGTCTCGCCCACCATCTGCCGGCACGTCGCAGCGCGCTCGATCGACGCCGGCACGACGATGGCGGTCACACTCTATCCCGGCGCCACGCATGATTTCGACGACCCCGGCGAGAAGCGGCAATCGGTGCCGGGGAATGCAGCCGCGAAACCGGATGCGATGGCGCGGGCGGCGACGATGGTGGAGGGGATGAATTAGGGACGCCTAGCCCTCGCCGGCAAGCCGTAGCGCCAGCGACAGACGGCGAAGGCTTGCCCAGACATAGGCCGCGCAGCACGTGGCCATGCTTGCTTCCAGGATCAGCGACAACGCCGGAACGAGCGCCGATGCATCCGCATCCGATTCGACAAAACGAATGCCGGTCAGGACCGCTTCGGTGGCGATCGCCGCGAACAGGGGCAACGACCGCCATCGCACCCAGCGCGATGCACCGCCTGATCTCGTGGCCGAAGGCAGCGTGGAGGCGCGCCGGCGCGCGCCGCGTCATCGTGTAGACCAGCGCCATCAGCGCAAGGATGAAGGCAGTCGCGAAGGCGAGGCGGTCGGCGGGCACGGCGATCGTATTCGCCGCGCGCAGCTGTTCGCCGGGTGGCCACTGCATCCATCCATACCAGGCGACGCGCGCATCCATCGCCGCGAAGATGCCGATCACCGCGAGCGCCAGGAGCACGGCCGCGCGGCGCGCCAGCGACTGCAGCGCGAGCGGCACGAACGCGAGGGCCAGCTCGCGCGGGTCGCCGAAGGCTCCGATCGCCTCCCGTTGCGCGTCTTCCGAGGCCGCTCCGCCGGATTCGGCAAGCCATTCCTGCAGATGGTCCTCGGCCTCCGCGCGCACGCGGCGCGCCAGCCGCGCGTCGAAGCGAAGCTCGCGCGCGATCGCCGCGCCATATTCAGCGATTGGATCGCCCAGTCGCATGGCTCTTTTCTCCGAACAGGCCGCCGATGGCCTCGGTAAAGCGCTGCCACAGCGCGCGATGGTCCGACAGCGCCCGCTGCCCGCGCCGCGTCAGTCTGTAGATGCGCCGCTTGCGGCCTGTCTCGGCCGTGGCCCAGTGGCTCGCCAGAAGCCCGTTCTTCTCCAGCCGGTGCAGCGCCGGATAGATCGTGCCCTCCGGCAGGTCGAAGGCGCCGCGGCTGCGCGCCCTGATCTCCTGGATGATGCCGTAACCGTGCGACGGGCCGCCCGCGAGCGCCGCGAGCACGATCATGTCGAGATGGCCTTTGAGCATTTCGCCTTCCATCCGCCCAGTATGCCTAGCGTTGCGAGGGGTTGCCGGTCAAAGCTGCGTGATCGCCGCCTGTGCCGGCGCGACTCCGCTTTCAACCATCGTGACTCTATGCCTAGTGTTGTGAGGTATATGCAGCCAAGCGTAGGGAGGGTTTGATGCGGATTCTGATTCTGGCCGGTGTGATAGTGGCGGGCGCGCTGACGGGCGCTCGGGCGGCGGATGTCGAGGCCAACAAGGCGCTGTTTCGCAGCTACATCGAGGAGGTATGGAACCAGCGAAACCTTGAGGCCGCGGACCGCTACGTCGCGCCCGGCCTGATCGAGCACAATCCCAATTTGCCGCAGGGCCTGGAAGGGCGGAAGAAGTTCGCCGCCGCGGTGCAGGCGGCTTTTCCCGACTACCACGCCGAGATCCAGGAGATCATCGCCGAGGGCGACCGCCTGGTCGCGCGCATCCAATGGACCGGCACGCAGGACGGCCCGCAGGGCCGGCCGCCGACCCACAACAAACTGCGCTTCTCGACCTCCGACTTCATCCGCATCGAGAACGGCAAGTTCGCCGAGCATTGGGACGTGGTCGACAGCCTCCCCCGCGCCATTGCGCTCGGGCTGGTGCCGCCGCCGGCCGCAGCGAAGCCGGGGAGTGAGGGTGGGCCGAAGGCACAGTAGCGTTGGCGGCGCTTCAATTCTTCTCGCAACAAAAAACGGCCGGGTCGTTTCCGACCCGGCCGCCAGCGATCTCACTACACCTTAAGCTTTACGCGACTGGACGCTACGAACTAGCCCATCGCCCCAGCTACAAAACTCTTAGCTCGCCTTCTGCTCCGGCGCTGTCGCCTGCTTCTTCAGGATCGCGCGCTTCAACTCCAGCGCGCGCGGTGAGAGATTTCCGGCCGGCGCCTTCATCAGGAACGCATCGAGGCCGCCATTGTGGTCGACGCTCTTGATCGCGTTGGTGGAGACGCGCAGGCGCACGTTCTGGCCCAGCACGTCCGAGATGAACGTGACGTTGCACAGGTTCGGCAGGAAACGCCGCTTGGTCTTGATGTTGGAGTGGCTGACCTTGTGGCCCACCTGGGGGCCCTTGGCCGTCAGTTCACAGCGCCGCGACATCTCGAAAATCCTCGTTGTAGCCCCGGCAGCCCTTCGGGCGCCTCAGGGGGTCCAAAATTCGTGTCCTGCTTACAGGGAGCGGGCGGACGTATAGGGGGGAAGGGCCGGAACGTCAAGGTTTTCGGGCCGCAAGGCTAACGCAAAATGCCATTTTGGCAGGCGCTGCCGGCATTTAGCGCATCATATAAAGGGCACATTCCGAGCCGAAGGAAAAAGCCTGTTCCCGGCGGCCTAAGGGGAAATCCCCGTGTGCCCGGCGATTTCGCAGGAATAATGCGTTGTTTGCGGGAATTTATTGCTTAGATCGTGAGTTGATCGCGCCTTTCAGGACCGACGCGCAGTGACCATGCAAAACAGGATTTCGGCCCGATCGGCGCGCTGGCAGGCGGCATCGCTATGCGCCGCCGCGCTCTTTGGCCTCGAGGCCACCGAGCCGGCCGCGGCGCAGGGCAAGCTGGAGGCGCAATATGAGGCCTCGCTCGCCGGCATTCCGGTCGGCCGCGGCGCCTGGACGGTTGAAATCAACGACAATTCCTATGCGGCTGCCGCCTCCGGCGGCACCACGGGCCTGCTCAAGACCATCGCCAATGGCTCCGGCACCGGCGCTTCCCAGGGCCGCGTCGTCAATGGCGCGCTGGTTCCGCAAGCCTACCAGGCCTCGACCACGACCTCGAAGAAGTCCGAGAACATCCACATCACGCTTGTGGGCGGCAATGTGAAGGAGTTCGGCATCGTGCCGGAACCGCCGGTCGATGCCGACCGGATTCCCGTCACCGACGCGCACAAGAAGGGCGTGTTCGATCCGATGACGTCCTCGCTCTTGCGCGTGCCCGGCAATGGCGATCCGCTGGGCCCCGACGCCTGCCGCAATGGCGCGGCCGTGTTCGACGGCCGCATGCGCTATGACCTGAAACTCGATTTCAAGCGCATGGAGACGGTGAGGGCGGACAAGGGCTATTACGGCCCGGTCGTGGTCTGCTCGGTCTATTTCACGCCGGTCGCGGGCTATATCCCCGACCGCCCCGTGATCAAGTATCTGGCCGGCCAGCGCAATATCGAGATCACGTTCGCGCCGATCGTGGGGACAAGGGTGCTGGTGCCGTTCCGCATGGTGATCCCGACCCCGCTCGGCACCGCCATGCTGGAGGCGACCTCGTTCGTGACCCAGGCGACGCCACCGCATGTGGCGAAGACGCAGTGAGCCGCGGGCAACGCGTTGAATCGCTTTAGAGACTCGTCATGCGCGGGCTTGACCCGCGCATCCATCCAAGAAAGCGTTTTTCCGAAGACGATGGATTGCCGGGTCAAGCCCGGCAATGACGAGCGGGAGAGTTCGAGGCAGCCGTGAATACTGTTGACTCTTGCCCGCTTCTGATTCAACTCGGGCCCTGCGAAAATTTAAGGAATTCCGCCGTCAAACCATCGCTTGTGAAGCTGCGACAAACTTGATCTAGTGCCGAGCCAAAGGCGTGAGCGCGAGATGTTGCGGTGAACGAAGCGGGGTATGGGGGGAGTCAGCGATTCGGCCGCGATTCGTTCCAGACTCGTTCTCAAGCGTAAATCGCGACCCCATATGAGCAAGCGATGCGTCGCAATCTGAAACAGTTCTGAGAGACACGCGCCTCACCGGCGTAATAGAAACACCCGAAAAATATGGCTTTCTCTCCCCTTGCGACCGAGCGCGCTGCGGGCGCCGGTGTCACCGCGGTGCTGGGTCCCACCAACACCGGCAAGACGCATCTGGCGATCGAGCGGCTGCTCGCGCACTCCAGCGGCATCATCGGCCTGCCGCTGCGCCTGCTCGCGCGCGAGGTCTACAACAAGATCGCCGACCGCGCCGGGATCGACAGCGTTGCGCTGATCACCGGCGAAGAGAAGATCAAGCCGAAGAATCCGCGCTTTTGGGTTTCCACCGTGGAAGCGATGCCGCGCGACCTCGACGTGTCGTTCCTGGCCGTCGACGAAATCCAGATCGCCTCCGATCTCGAGCGCGGCCACGTCTTCACCGACCGCATCCTCAACCGCCGCGGCCGCGACGAGACCATGCTGTTGGGCGCCGCCACCATGCGGCCGATGATCGAGCGGCTGCTGCCGGGCGCCTCCATCGTCACGCGGCCTCGGCTGTCGCAGCTCGAATTTGCCGGCGACCGCAAGATCACGCGGCAGCCGCGGCGCACCGCGATCGTCGCCTTCTCCGCCGAGGAGGTCTATGCGATCGCCGAGCTGATCCGCCGCCAGCATGGCGGCGCGGCCGTGGTGCTCGGCTCGCTCTCGCCCCGCACCAGAAACGCACAGGTGGCGCTGTTCCAGAACGGCGATGTCGACTATCTCGTCGCCACTGACGCGATCGGCATGGGCCTCAATCTCGACGTCGACCACGTCGCCTTTGCCTCCGACCGCAAGTATGACGGCTACCAGTTCCGCCGCCTGACGCCGTCGGAGTTCGCGCAGATCGCGGGCCGCGCCGGGCGCGCCACGCGTGACGGCACCTTTGGCACCACCGGCCGCTGCGCGCCGTTCGAGCCGGAGCTGGTGAATGCGCTGCAGAACCACACGTTCGACACCGTGAAGGTGCTGCAATGGCGCAACGCGAAGCTGGATTTCTCCTCGCTCGGGAGCCTGCAGGTGTCGCTGGCGCTGCCGCCCGGCCATGAGGCGCTGACCAAGGCGCCGATCGCCGAAGACATGCGCGTGCTCGATCACGCCGCGCGCGACGCCGATGTGCGGGACATGGCGCATGGCCCATCGGCGGTGGAACGGCTGTGGGAAACCTGCCAGGTCCCGGATTATCGCAAGATCGCACCCGCCGCGCATGCGGAACTAGTGACCACCCTTTTCGATTTCCTCATGAAGAAGGGGAAAATTCCGGATGGCTGGTTTGCGGCCCAGGTCGACCAGGCCGATCGCACCGACGGCGATATCGACACGCTATCGGGCCGGATCGCGCAGATCCGCACCTGGACCTTTGTCGCCAACCGGCCGGATTGGCTGCAAAACCCCGAGCATTGGCAGGAAATTGCGCGGGAAGTCGAAAATAAATTGTCGGACGCGCTGCATCAACGGCTCACGGAGCGTTTCGTTGATCGCCGTACCAGTGTATTGATGCGCCGCCTGCGGGAGAACACGGTATTGAATACGGAAATCGGCAAGACTGGCGAAGTCATCGTTGAAGGCCATGCGATCGGCCGGCTCGACGGATTCACTTTCGCGCCCGATGCCGCGGAAGCCGGTTCCGACGCCAAGGCGCTGCAGGCCGCGGCCCAACAGGTGCTGGCGAAGGAGATCGACGCGCGTGCCGAAAAACTGGGCGCGGCCGCCGACGAGCACTTCGTGCTCGCCTCCGACGGCACGCTGCGCTGGACCGGCGATGCCGTGGCGAAGCTGGTGGCGGCCGAGGATGCACTGCACCCGCGATTGCGCATCATCGCCGACGAGCGGCTGACCGGCGCGTCGCGCGAGAAGGTGCAAACGCGGCTCGATCTCTGGCTCAAGACCCATATCGAAAAGCTGCTCGGCCCGATGTTCGAGCTCTCGAAGGCCGAGGACGTGACCGGCATCGCGCGCGGCATCGCCTTCCAGCTCGTGGAAGCACTCGGCGTGCTCGAGCGCACGAAGATCGCGGCCGAGATGAAGGATCTCGATCAGCCTTCGCGCGCTATTCTGCGCAAATACGGCGTGCGCTTCGGCGCCTATCACATCTATTTCCCGGCGCTGCTGAAACCTGCCGCGCGCTCACTAGCCTCGCTGCTGTGGGCGCTGAAGCAGGACAATGTCGATCCGACTGTCCTGTCCGGCGCGCAGCATCTGGCGAGTTCCGGCCGCACGTCGTTCCCGGTCGACAAGCAGCTCGCCCGCGATGCCTATCGCGTGCTCGGCTATCGCCAGTGCGGCGAGCGCGCGGTGCGCGTCGATATCCTGGAACGGCTCGCCGATCTGATCCGTCCCGCCCTGGCATGGCGCGAGAACTCGCCCGGCGAGAAGCCGGCCGGCGCGTTCGATGGCCGCAGCTTTGTGGTGACGCAGGCGATGACGTCGTTGACGGGGTCGGCCGGCGAGGACTTCGCCTCGGTCCTGCGCGCGCTCGGCTATCGCATGGACCGCCGCCCGCCATTGCCGCCGAAGCCGGTGGTCGTGGAGACGCCGGCCGCGGAAGCAGCGCCTGCCGAGACTGCGGAAACGTCCGCGGCCGAGGCGCCTGCCGAAATTGCGGCAGAAGTCGTGGATCAAGCCACCTCCGGCGATCCTGCACCATCAGCCGCATTGTTGCCGGAAGTCTCCCCGCTCGCATCCGGCGAAGAGACGCCGGCGGTTATCGAGGCGCAGGCTGAGCCTGCGGCTGAAGCGGAGGCGGTTCCTGCCGAGACGACGGCTGAGCCCGTCACTGAGCTGGTTGCAGAAGCAGCACCCACCGAAGCGGCAACCACTGTGTCTGCGGAAGCAGCAACCACCGAGGCTGCGCCCGCGGAAGCGGCAACCACCGAAGCGGCTCCGGAAACCCCGGCGGAGCCGCAACTCGTCGAAGTCTGGCGGCCCGGCGGGCGTTCGGAAGAGCGCCGGCCGCGGCATGAGCACCGCAACCGTCAGCGCCATGGCAAGCCGCAGGATGGTGCGCAAGCCGCCGAAGGTCAGGCTGCCGACGGCGAGAAGCGCGAGCGGCCTCGCCGTCACGGCCGCCGCGATCGCGATTTCAGAAAACCCCGCGAGAACGCGCCGGCAGAGGCCGCTCCGGCTCCGGCCGCCGAAGGCGCACCTGAGCAAGGGCAACGTCAAGAGCAACGTCAAGAACAGCGTCACCAACACGGCGAGCCGCGCGATCGCTCTGAAGGCAAGGGCCGCGACCGCGATCGCGACAACAAGCGCGAGAAATTCGGCGAGCGCCAAGGTGAACGACAAGCCGATCGCCGCGATGATCGCGACCGGCGTGACCGTGGCCGCGACAAGGGCCGCGACAAGCGCGACCGCGAGAGCGGGCCGGCGCTGCGGCATTATGCAAGCTCGCAAAACCCGCGCGAGCGCGAGCGCGCCGCCGATCCCAATTCGCCGTTTGCAAAACTCGCGGCGCTGAAGGAACAGCTCGCGGGCAGGAAGGAATAATCCAACCCTTGGATCGGCAGCGCCTCGACAAGTTTCTGTGGCATGCGCGGGTGGTGAAAGCCCGCACCAGCGCCGCAGAACTGGTCGAACGCGGCCACGTCCGCGTCAATGGCGTGCGTGAGACTTCGCCCGGACATGCGGTGAAGGTCGGCGACGTGCTGACCATCGCCCTCGACCGCAATGTGCGCCTGATGAAAGTGATGGGATTTTCCGAGCGGCGTGGCGATGCCAGTGCCGCGCGGGTGCTCTATGAGGATTTGCACACACGGCCGGAATAACTACCTGCTATCGGTGATGCCCCAAGGATTCAATTCTTGGTCCCGCTTCCCTTGCGGCAGTGCACTGACTGCGCTAGGCAAAACGCCAAAATCAGACTGTTTTTCGGAGTCCTGGATGACTTACGTCGTCACTGAAGCCTGCATCAAATGCAAATATACCGATTGCGTTGAGGTCTGCCCCGTCGACTGCTTCTACGAGGGCGAGAACATGCTGGTGATCCATCCGGACGAATGCATCGATTGCGGCGTGTGCGAGCCGGAATGCCCGGCGGACGCGATCAAGCCGGACACCGAGCCGGGGCTGGAAAAGTGGCTCGAGGTGAACACCGAATACGCCAAATCCTGGCCGAATATCACCCAGAAGAAGGAATCCCCGGCCGACGCAAAGGATTTCGAGGGGATGGAAGGCAAGTTCGAGAAATATTTTTCTCCAAGTCCCGGAGCGGGCGACTGATCATAAATTTGCCTCACGCTTAACCCTAATAGCGCGCGACACGCTCAAAAACGGCCCTGAAAACCGCTAAATCATTGATTTTTGCGGAAAATGTGCTATATTCACTAAATTCTGAGCTGAATCGGTCAGCCGCATTGACCCTGATGGCAGGGTTTCCGCGAAAAACATCGAACAGGGGCGTGGCAGTTCCGCGCACAGGCCGTGTCACAGAAAACGCGTAAAAAGAGTACCTCTAAGAAGAAAGCCGCCGCGGCCAGCCGTAGCGCATCCAAGAGCCGTGCCCGGGATACCCGGACCGCCGCCAAGGCGACCACGGCTGCCAAGTCCTCCAAGAACAAAAGAAGCGCAATGCCCCCAAAAACTGCCAAGACCGGCGCGAAAGCGACGGGTTCGAAAGTTGCTGCCAAGACTTCCCCGAAGGTCACTTCCCCGAAGGCCGCCGCTGCGAAAGCAGTTGCCAAGCAGGTCACCGCCCCCGCCAAGCCGGCGGCGGCTGCTCCCCGGGTGGAAGAAAAAAAGGTCGTGACCCAGCGTCAGGGGTTCAAGGCCAATGAATTCGTCGTCTATCCCGCTCACGGCGTTGGCCAGATCCTGGCCATCGAGGAGCAGGAGATCGCCGGCGCCAAGCTCGAGCTGTTCGTCATCAACTTCATGAAGGACAAGATGACGCTGCGCGTGCCGACCGCCAAGGTCGCCAATGTCGGCATGCGCAAGCTCTCCGAGCCCGCGCTGGTCAAGAGGGCGCTGGAGACGCTCAAGGGCCGCGCCCGCGTCAAGCGCACCATGTGGTCGCGCCGCGCCCAGGAATACGAAGCCAAGATCAATTCGGGCGACATCGTCGCGATCGCGGAAGTCGTGCGCGACCTCTACCGTTCGGAGTCGCAGCCCGAGCAGTCCTACAGCGAACGCCAGCTCTATGAAGCGGCGCTCGACCGTCTCTCCCGCGAGATCGCGGTGGTGCAGCACTCGACCGAGACCGAAGCAGTCAAGGAAATCGAGAGCCAGCTCGCCAAGAGCCCGCGCCGCGGCGTCAAGGCCGAAGGCTCTGCCGAGGGTGAAGGCGAGGCCGAGGGCGATGTCGATGAGGCGGATGATGCGGACGGCGACGATACCGCCGTCGCCGATGAAGCCGCCTGAAAGCGTAATCAGGAATAATCAAGAGCCCGGTCGAAAGACCGGGCTTTTTTGTTTTCGGGAGTTGAACGCGCCACGAATATGTACCCTCACTCGAAATAGCGATCAGCCAACGCAATAACGCTATCAGTCATCGTCAAGCCCAAAGTCGTAGGTCTCTGCCGGCGGGCCTTTGCGAGCCGCGGCGAACTCGTTGAGAGGAACATTCATCGCGAATGTCGAAGAGTTGAAATCGGCTTGTTCGATTTTGAGTATCTGCCCGGACTCCATCTCGCCGATCAGCTTTGGGTTCGCCTGATCTGCGGCGATGCAGATGTTGGTGAGACACCAATTGTATTGAATTTTGGTGGGCGCTGCCTGATCGACGGTCGCCTTGACGCCCATCGCCAAATTCAGCCCCTGCGGAACGAAAAGCTGCAAACGGGCGGCACCACCATCAGGGCGTTCGATCAAGTCGACACGTACCACCGCCTCGCCAGTATCCTGCGTGCCGGTCGACGTTGTCCGACATAATGTAGCGCCGTCGGATCCCTTGAAACAAAGTTTGCGCCATGCGGAGTATTGAATATTTTGGGGCAATTGCATGCGGGGTGGTCGGGATTGAAGGTCTTGATTCCGAACTGGGCTGGTGGGGAGTTGCCGATCCTGCGCCTGGAGCGGCGGGGATGGATGCTTCTCGAGAAACTGGCTTACCAGCGGTGCCCACAACGGCACCCCGTCTGGCGAATCGATCAGAAAATGGCCATCATTCCCGAAGGCAGGGAGCGAATGGTATTCAGCGTCGCCTCCCGCAGCGGTAAAGGCGTTATGCATGCGTTTGGATATCTCCGGTCCAAAATAGCTGTCGTTCGCCGCATATATCCAAAGCATTGGTACGCGCGCCGTGCGGCCGAATTCGCCGGTCGCAGCGACGAGTTTGTCAGGCGCACAGTTGTTGTTTGGCTTGCCGTCGAACTCGGCCGCCCCGTCCCGCCGCAAAGGTGATGACCGCACGAACTGACGGCGGGTTCCGACTGGCAAGCGCAATCGCTCCCCAGCCGCCGCCCGACTGGCCCACGACAATGACTTTGCCGGGAGCGATCTGTTTTTTCTTCTGCATGTACTCGATGACCCACTCGTCGAGAGTGGCGATGGCGAGCCCCGGGCCGCGGAAGTTCGGGTTGTCGCAACTGCCGACATGCGCGAAGACGGCCCCGTAGAGCCCACGGTCCTGATCATCGAGACTGGTGGCCCCATATCTGACGGGCGAGATTACGAAATAACCGCGGCGCGCGAACCAGAATGCGGCGTCCCGGTACTCCACTGTCGGAAACATTGACCGCTGGTTGGCATCAAGCGAAATGCCATGGTTCATGATGAGCAGAGGAAATGGTCCATCGCCGAGAGGCCGGACCGCATAGGCAAACACCGGCAAGGGAAATGGCAGTGCCCACATCTCCTCTTCGACTCCCGGAGTCGAAGCGGATTCATCTCCCGAAGCCGGGCGGCAAGCAACCAGGGCAATTGTCGCTAAAAGGAGAATTTGCAGAAGGCGCGCCAGCATTTCCTTCTCCCTCCAATTGCAGAAGCTGAAAGCTGGCTACGGGAGGGGCGGCCTGGCTTGATTTAGATCAACACAGGTTGAGTGGGCCGCTGTGAGCTGACACAAGGTCCGAAATAGGTCATTCGCGTCATTCTGGTCCGGAGCTCCCGAGCCTGTCGCTCGGGATCACGGGTTCGCACCAAGGCGCGCCGAGAGATGCGCCGGCTTGCCGCTCGAGATCCCGGGTTCGCTTCGCGCCCCGGGATGGCCAGTAATCCGCACGCTCGCGTGCGCATTACCAGTCAATCCACCACGATCTTCACGCGGTCGCGCACCTTGACCTGGGCCTTGCTGTCCAGCCCGTTCAGCACGCGGAAACGTTCGACGGGATGGTCGACGCCGGCCATGCGGTGCGACAGCAATTCCACGGTATCGCCGGGCTGCACCGTGATCACCTTGATGCGCAGCGGACGCGCGGCCTGGATTTCCTCCAGCGTCAGGCGGCGGAAGGAGTTGACGGTCTCGCGCGCGTTGCGCTCGCTCTCGGTGGTTTTCTGCCGCGCGGCGAAGATGAAGCGGTAGACGTCGGAGCCTACGCGCAGCGCATAGACCTTGAACTGCCACTGGTCGCCATGGGCGGTGGTCGCCGCCGCCGGGAAACCGTTGATGGTCATGTCCTCGGTCGTGGCCTTGTCGACATTCTCCATCCAGCCACTATTGAGATAGTCGCTCAGCGTCTGCTCCGCCGGCACGCGCACCACGTCGAAGCGCATCGCCTGCGCGCCGCCCTCGCGCACGCCGATCACCGCCTGCGCGGTGTTGTCGAGCGAGAAATTGTCCGGCGCCTGGAAGGTGAAGCCGAGCTTGGGATGCAGGAAGCGCCGGCCGCGCACGAAACCCTCGCTGGGGTCCTCGCCGTAGACGATGTTGTCGATGGCGCTTAGATAATCCTCGCGGTCGCGCTCGGCGTTTTCGGGCGAGTTGTACTGCCGTGCGGTGGCCTGCGCCTTCTGCACGCGTTCCGGGGTCGCCGGATGCGAGGACAGGAAGTCCTGCGCGCGCGGATCGAGCGAGGTCTTGCCCGCCTTCAGTTCGGCATTGCGCTCCATCGAGGTCAGGAAGCGCGAGGCGCCATAGGGATCAAAATGCGCATGCGCCGAAATCTCGACGCCCATCGCGTCGGCGTCGATCTCCTGCGAACGGGAGAAGTTCGCCATCGAGATCTTGTTCTTGGCGATCGTGAAGGCGGTCACCTCGGGGTCGCTGCCCATGTCGGTGACGACCTTGTCGACGATCGCAGCCTGCCGCGCCTGGTCCTCGCGCTGGGCGGCATGCTTGGCCAGCACATGCGCCATCTCGTGGGAGAGCACCGACGACAATTCCGAGGTGTCGTTGGCAAGCGCGATCAGCCCGCGCGTGACATAGAGCTGGCCGGTCGGCAGCGCGAAGGCGTTCACCGCACCGGAATTGAGCATGGTCACCTTGTAGGGCTGGTCGGGGCGCTCGGAGGCGGCCACCAGCCGGTCGACGGTCCTGGTCACCAGTTGCTCGAGCCTGGGGTCGTCATAGAGGCCGCCATAGGAGGCGAGGATGCGCTCGTGCTCCTTCTCGGAGGCCGGCGTGGTCGTGACCGTCCGGTTCGGCTTGATCGCGGGCGGGGAGGTCGGCGCGGCGGCGGTCTGGAAACGGTTCATGTCGCCGCAGGCGGCCAGCGTCGCTGCCGCCCACAGCAGAGCCGGCACAGCCCAAAGCCGGCGGCTCACTCCCATTTTACGCCGTCCCGCAAGCCCATCCACAACAAGCTACTCGTCTGTCTGCCCTAGAGCGCGTTTACGCGTTCTAGCCGCCTTATTTGAGCATGGTCTTTTTCGAAAAACCGGTCCCCACTTTTCAGGGTCATGCTCTTCTTTTGAGCATGATCTTCTCGGAAAACCGGTGCCCACTTTTCCGGATCATGCCGTTAGTTCCCGCCCAGCACTTCGATTTGCCCGGCCCTTACCACCTCAATTCGTGGGCCGGGGCGCGCCTCCACCCAGCCACGAACCAGAATCCGCCGATTCTCCAGTGACTTGACGGGCACGCCAGCAGCCTCCACCGTCGGCAGCATGCGCCTTGAAATAGTCACAGCAAAGTCCCGTGTCCAGCGCCGTCCGAAGTTCAGGTAAGTCGTTGCCCCCGCCTGTCGTACGGACAAAACCCTGCCCTCGACAAGCATGAATCGCCCAATCCCGGCCAAAATATCGTCTGCACTTTCCGCGTTTTTTATGGCCGCGGGATCGGCCCAGATGCCCTTTTTCGCGCCTCGGCCCTCAGCCTCGGCGGCCCTGAGCACGGCGGCGCAGTCCTTGTCGGCAATTTCCGCGGACACCAGCGCCCAGCCTTCGGCCAGCAGCAGGCTTTGCACCGGCGTGTCGCTGCCGGCAAGAAACACAAAGGCGCTCTGCCGGCCATAGCGGTCAGGCGCGTCGTCCTCGCCGCGCAGGGTGACGTCCTTGTCCGCGAGGATCGCCGACAGCGCCGCCCCGCGGCCGGCCTTGCTCGTGTCTGAGGCGACCGGCTCGATGCCGGCCAGCCTGATCTCGCGCCCATCGGCGAGCCGAAAGCTCCGGCCGTCGATCACGGCAGCGACATGGCCTTCGCCTTGCGGCTCGAACGCGCAAGGCCCGGCGCGCGAGGACGTGGCCGCGACCGCGAGAACTGCCAATGCCGGCAGGACCGCGGCGAAAGCGCGGCGAAACGTCCGCCCTGTCGATGTCATGGCACTGACTTGCACCCGCATTCCCTGCGCTATGCTTGGTCCAATTCGCCTTCGTTCACCGGACATTGCCACACAGGGGGAACCATGGAAATCAACGGCATCGCGCACATCTTCCTGACCGCCTCGAATTACCCGCGCTCCCGCGAGTTCTATCGCAAGCTGCTGCCATTCCTCGGCATGAAGCCCGTGATCGACACCGAGGCGACGCTGTATTGCGTCGGCGGGCGCACGGCGGTCGGGATCAGCGCGCCGTCATCCGAGCATGAGGGCACAGCCTTCGAGCAGAAGCGCGTCGGGCTGCACCATCTCTGCTTCCGCGCCCGCGAGCGCGCCGACGTCGATGAGCTTCATGCGTTCGTGAGCGGGCTCGGCGCCAAGATCCTCCGCGCGCCGCGCGAGGATTCCTGGGCGCCCGGCTATTACTCGATGCTGTTCGAGGATCCCGACGGCATCCGTCTCGAGATCAACTACGTGCCGGGCAAGGGACTGCTGGCGTAGGATGTGTGCTTGTGGGGATAAACTGATCCCGAGTGGCTGACTTCAGCTAAAACGGACATCACGCGGCCCGCCCAATTCGGTCGAGAATGACTCCGACCGGACATTGGGTCGCAGCGTCCAGGGTCGATTGGCTGCGCTTTCTCACCCGCCGCTCTGTCGCAAAGTGTTAGGCTTGAGGCGTCGATGAGTTTTTCCCTCAGGGGGGATACATGCAACGGCGCGAGTTCATCACGCTTTTCGCTGGCATGGCAGCGGCGTGGCCGCGTGTCGCCCGCGCGCAGCAAAATATTCCCCGCGTCGGCTTCATGGGCAACTCAACCGCTGAGCTTGAAGCCAATCTCGTCGGCGCGTTCCGCGACGGCCTGAGAGAGCTTGGGTACGAGGAAGGCCGCAATATTGCCATTGAGTATCGCTGGGCGGACGGAAAATACGAACGCTTTCCGGCACTTGTCACAGAGCTTATCGCATCGAAGGTAGACGTTATCGTAACGGCCGGCACGCCCGCAGCACTCGCCGTGAAGAAGGCGACAACTTTGGTGCCGCTCGTCATGGTCGCGGTCGGCGATCCGGTCGGCACCGGTCTCGTGCCAAGTCTGGCGCGGCCTGGCGGCAACCTCACGGGCTTAAGCTCGGTCGCGCCCGACCTCGAGGGTAAGCGGCTCGAGCTTCTGCGTGAGGTGGTGCCCAAGCTTTCACATGTGGCGGTGTTATTTAATTCGCTCAATCCGTTTCACGTCGTGTCGATGGGGCAGGCGCATGCCTCCGGTCAGGCAATGGGAATAAAGCTGCAAGAGCATGACATACGCCAGGCCGAAGACCTCGACAGCGCCTTTGCTATCATGCGCAAGGAGCGGCCGGACGCGCTGCTCATTCTGGCGGACCGTGTGTTCCTGCACAACCGCCAGCGCATGATGGACTTCACTGAGGAGCAGCGCCTGCCGAACGTAAATGCGTACCATGAACTGGTCGAGGCCGGAGGCTTGATATCTTACGGTCCAAGCTATGAGGACATGCACAAACGCGCGGCGATTTATGTGAGCAAGATACTCAAGGGCGTTAAGCCGGGCGATCTGCCGATAGAGCAACCCACCAAGTTCACTTTGAGCGTTAATCTCAAAGCAGCCAAGATGCTCGGCATTGACATTCCATCAACGCTACTTGCTCGCGCCGACGAGGTGATCGAATAACGGCTGTCACTTCCGCCGACGGCTCTTGGCCGAAGATGGATTGATCGGCACGTCGGCTCGTCGGGGCAGACCGGACGTCGCTCGGCTCCGCCTTCACCGCCGCCATTGACCCCGGAGCGGAAACAAGCAGACCGAAGCCAGCGGACCTGAAAACCAGGCCGATTAATAGTTCATTCATCGTAGTTGTTAGACTGAGATTCAAATTTTTCTGGCCATGATCGCCGCGCTCCTGCGCGAGATTTCGTTGCAACCAGCAGCCGCAACCTGCCTCGCCGCGAAATCGGAATGATCAAGCATGGCGATCGCGCATCCGGCGCATTGTGCAGATGATGGCTGGGAATTGGCGAAGACGCGGTCGCGGCTGAATCGCCTGCCGTCGTTGCCCCCAAAACTGCCGACCATCTCTGTCGTTGTCCTCGCGCTGGCGCTGGCCGGATGCGCGCGCAATCCGGCGCATCGTGAATTCAACCCGGTTCAGCGGGAGGTCAGGGCAACCCCTGTTCGCTCGCCTTCGCGTGCGCGTATCCACGTCGAAACACGGCAACCTGTCGAACTGCGCGTTCGCCGGCCCGACGCGGCACTGCTTGCGCCCCAGCCGGCACCCAACTGCGAGTTCAAGAGAGCCGATATCAAGGCAGTGGACCCGGATGAGTGGGCTCGCTTGAAAGCCGAGTTCGAGCGGCAGTGTTATCAGGACGCCGAAAAGGCGGCACGAGACCGCCTAAACCAGTTGCAGGCATCCAGCACATGCGAGATCGAGCGCGTTCCGCAACAACGGCCCATTCGGTAACGAACGCACAGTCGCGGCAAAGTCTGAAGTAATTTCAACTTCTGCTTGTCGCCAGGCTACCCGGCCCTTTGTGTCTCCTCGATGACAATACCAGGGCCGCAGCTCCCAAATTCAGTCGTCTTGCCGCCTTATCAAGGAACGTTTTTCTCGCGAGGATTCCCAAAGACGAGTGGGAATTGCTGAAAAGGGGAAATTTCTGAAGGGTCATATTTGCGAGCAAACCCTTTACGAGTTACTCGGTGCGCTTCCTGAAGATGACGCTGACGGCCTCAGGAGGGCATTCCGCAAGGCCGCCAAGGCCAACCATCCCGACAACAATCCCGGCGATCCTGACGCTCCGCAAAGGTTCAGGCGGGTCGTCCGCGCCCATGTCATTCTCAACGACGAACGGCAACGAGCGACCTATGACTCGCTGTTGGCCAGGGTGCATCAGCAGCGAGCTCCAAATTCAAAGCGCAGGATCTTCTCCGAGCTCCGCGGCCTGGTCCGGAACGCCATCTCAGTTATGGTGATCGCGTTCGTATCCATTGGAGCATTCCTGCTGTTCGAAAAAGTTTTGAGGATGCGCATCGTGCCGGCGCAAGTACGGGAAATATCCGCACGAGCATCGGCACTGACCGCTGCGATGCCGACACAGCCATCCGAACCAATCGGCCGGGCTGGCGAACACAACAAGCTTGATGCCATCTCGGTCTCCAACAAGCCGGAAGCCCCCGACGCCGTCAAGGAGACAGCGGCGCCAGGCGCCGTAGCAGCAACGGACGACACAGGCGCTGTTCCGGCGATTTCCGAGGTCGGAGTGAAGGACGCCAGATACTATCGAGAGCGAGGCGGCCTGGCGTATCGCAGTGGAGATTTACCCGTTGCACTCGTCGATTTTGATTTGGCGATCAATCTCGATCCGAATTTCTCTGACGCCTACATCGATCGCGCAATCGTCTTCCATCGGATGGGCGATCTGAAGCGCGCATTTGCCGACGTCGCCCAGGCCAAGCGCATCGATGACCTGAAGCCACAACAAACAGCGCCGCTGTCAGGCAACAACTGAATTTAGCGGGATGCCGGCATTCATCTAACCCATTCCGTTCAGCGGAAAACCCGCGCGTTCACCGACGTTCGCTCGGCTTGCCGCTGCCGGAGGCATGCGGCATGATCGCGCCCAATCAAATAGCGCCGCGGCGGGCGGCGCGCGAAGTTGGGAGGATTTCATGAGGCGAATGTTGATGGGCGCGGCGGCCGTGCTGCTGGCGCTCGGCGCCACGGCGGCGCTGGCGCAGGAGAGCAAGCCGCCGCTGAAGATCGGCGGCATCCTGGATATGTCGAGCCTTTATGCCGACATCACCGGGGCCGGTAGCCTCGAGGCCGCGAAGATGGCGGCGGAGGATTTTGGCGGCGAGGTGCTCGGCCGCAAGATCGAGGTGATCGCCGCCGACCATCTCAACAAGGCCGATCTCGCCGCCAGTATCGCGCGCGACATGATCGACAACCAGGGCGTCGAGATGATCTACGACGTCGCGGCCTCCGCCACCGCGCTTGCGGCGCTCGAGGTTGCGAAGGCCCGCAACAAGATCGTGATGTTCAATGGTCCCGGCTCGATTCGTCTCACCAACGAAGCCTGCACGCCCTATAGCGTGCATTATGTGTTCGACACCTTTGCGCAGGCCAATGTGACCGGGCTTGCCGCGGTCAAGAGCGGGCTCGATACCTGGTTCTTCCTGACGGCGGATTACGCGTTCGGCCAGGATCTGGAAAAGGACACCACCAATGTCGTGCTGAAGAGCGGCGGCAAGGTGCTGGGCAGCGTGCGCCATCCGCTCAACACCTCGGACTTCTCGTCCTTCCTGCTGCAGGCGCAGGCCTCCAAAGCCAAGGTGATCGGGCTCGCCAATGCCGGCGGCGACACCGTCAATGCCATCAAGCAGGCCGCCGAGTTCGGCATCATGAAGGGCGGCCAGAAAGTGTCCCCGCTGCTCGCCTTTGTCACCGACATCGACAGCATCGGTCTAGAAACCGCGCAGGGCCTGCTGCTGGCGGAGGCTTTCTACTGGGATATGAATGACGACACCCGCGCGTTCTCGAAGCGCTTCATGGAGCGCGTCAAGCGGGTGCCGACCTCGGCCCAGGCCGGCGTCTATTCCTCCGTCACGCACTATCTGAAAGCGGTAAAGGCTGCCGGCACCACCGATGCCGCGGCGGTCATGAAGGTGATGAAGGAGACCCCGATCAACGACATGTTCGCCAAAAACGGCAGGATCCGCGAGGACGGCCGCATGGTGCATGACATGTATCTGTTCGAGGTGAAGAAGCCGTCGGAGTCGAAGGGACGCTCGGACGACTACAAGCTGCTCGCCACCGTTCCCGGCAACGAGGCGTTCCAGCCGCTGGAGGCGTCGCGGTGTCCGCTGGTGAAGAAATAGCCGGTGTCATTCCGGGGCGCCGCGAAGCGGCGAGCCCGGAATCCATAACCCCGGACCGTGGTTATGGATTCCGGGCCTGGCCCTTCGGGCCATCCCGGAATGACGGTGTCAAATAGAGACATAACAAAAAGGACAACAACCCCATGACCGCCAACGAAATGGTCCTCCAGCATCTCGACAAGGGCCTCCTCACCATCACCATGAACCGCCCCGACCGGCGCAACGCGCTCAATGGCGACATGACGCGCGGGCTGGTCGATGCCGCGCGGCGCGCGGCCGAGGACCAGGAGGTCCGCGCCGTGCTGCTCAAGGGCGCGGGCGGCACCTTCTGTGTCGGCGGCGACGTCAAGTCGATGGCCGAGGGCCGCGCGCCGCTTCCCTTCGAGGCCAAGACCACGAACCTGCGCAAGGGCATGGAAGTCTCGCGCATGCTGCACCAGATGCAAAAGCCCGTGGTGGCGCAGCTTGATGGTGCCGCGGCCGGTGCGGGGCTTTCGATCGCACTCTCCTGCGACCTCCGCGTCGCCTCGGAATCCTGCAAGATCACGACCGCCTTCGCCAAGGTCGGCTTCTCCGGTGACTATGGCGGCACCTATTTCCTGACGCAAATGCTTGGCAGCGCCAAGGCCCGCGAGCTCTATCTGCTGTCGCCGGTGCTGACGGCGAAGGAAGCGTTTGAACTCGGCATGATCACCAGGGTCGTGCCGGATGCCGAGGTCGATGCGGCCGCGCATGAACTGGCGATGTCGCTGGCGCAGGGGCCGTCGATCGCGCTCGGCTACATCAAGCGCAACATCAACAATGCCGAGACCCTGTCGCTGGAGGCCTGCTTTGACGGCGAGGCGATCCATCATTCGCGCGCGGGCGAAACCGCCGACCACAAGGAGGCTGCAAAGGCCTTTGTCGAGAAGCGCAAGCCCGCGTTCGGGGGGCATTGACCATGGCGCCCTACATGCGGCTGCGGCAGATCTGTCTGGTCGCGCCGCATCTCGAGCCTTTGATTCCGGATATTGCTGCCATCATGGGGCTCGAGGTCTGTTACCGCGACGGTAACGTCGAGAAATATGGCCTCGTCAACGCGCTGCTGCCGGTCGACACGATCCTGCTCGAAGTGGTCGCGCCGTTCCGCGACGGTACGGCGGCGGGTCGCTTTATCGAGAAGAGCGGCGGCCGCGGCGGCTATATGGCGATCTTCTGCTGCGACGATCCGGATGCCTACGGCAAGCGCGCCAATGCGCTTGGCGTACGCACCGCGAATGTGATCACGCATGCGCCCTATCGCGGCGTGCAACTGCATCCGCGCGACTGCCGCGCCGCCTTCATCGAGTTCAACCACACCGATGACAGCGACGATGTGCTCGGCACCTATCCACCGGCCGGACCCGACTGGCAGCAGCACATCCGCAAGGATGTGACGCAGGCGTTGACGGGCGTGGAGATGCAGAGCCCGGACCCGGCCGGGCTTGCGGAGCATTGGGGCAAGATCATCGGGGTTGCCGTCAGCAGGAACGGCAAGGGTGAAGCCGAGCTGAAACTGCCCAACGCCAGCTTCCGCTTCGTGAAGGGTGCCGACGACATCATGAGCGCGCTCGATTTCCGCGTCGGCAATGTTGCCAAGGTCTGCGACGCCGCGAAGGCCCGGGGCTATGCGGTGTCCGGCAATGAGTTTTTTATCGGCGGCGTGAATTTCCGCCTCTCATGAGCCAAGGTTCGGCGCAATCCCTCAACACGTCATTGCGAGCGAAGCGAAGCAATCCATACATCTCCGCAAAAGGTATGGATTGCTTCGTCGCTTCGCTCCTCGCAATGACGATCGCCCAATAGGAAGCAATCGGACCACCCCGCATGCCGCACCCTCTCGACAGCTTCTTCGCGCCCGAAAGCATCGCGCTGATCGGCGCCTCGCGCGACCAGGAAAAAATCCCGGGGCGGCTGCTGTCGATGCTGCGCAAGAACGAATATCCGGGAAAAATCTATCCGATCAATCCGAACTATCCCGATATTGACGGCTTGAAGTGCTACAAGACCATCGCCGAGGTCGGCGCGCCGATCGACCTCGCCGTCATCATCATTCCCGCGCGCGCGGTGGTCGGCGCGCTGGAGGAATGCGCCGCGGCCGGCGTGAGGAATGCGGTGATCATCTCCTCCGGCTTTGCCGAAGAGGGTGGTGATTCCGCCGCCATGCAGGACAAGATCGTCGCGATTGCGAGGCGCACCGGCATGCGCATCTCCGGCCCCAATGCCGAAGGCTTCTTGAGCGAGGTGCAGAAGGTCGCGGCGACCTTCAGCCCGACCGTCGACGTCAAGCCGGGCCATGTGCCGCTGGTCGCGACCACGAAGCGGATCGCCATTGTCGCGCAATCCGGCGGCATCGGCTTTGCCATCAAGCATCGCGCGAAGGCGCTCGGCGTGGCGGTCAGCTACTGCGTCAGCGCCGGCAATGAGAGCGATCTCGGCGCCGGCGAGTTTCTCGAATACATGGTGCAGGATGCCTCCACCGACGTGATCTTGCTGTTTATCGAGGGCATCCGCGACGTCGAGAAGTTTTTGGCGGCGGCCAAACGCGCGGCGGAGGTCAGAAAGCCCGTGATCGTCACCAAGGTCGGCCGCTCCGGCGCCGGCCAGCGCGCCGCCGCCTCGCACACCGCGAGCATGGCCGGCTGGTCGGCGGCCTATGATGCGGTATTCGCGAAATATGGCTTCATCGTCTCCAACGATCTCGACGAAGCCGTAACGATCGCGGCCGTGCTCGCGAGCAATCCGCTGCCGAAGGGCGACCGTGTCGCCGTGCTGACCGTGTCCGGCGGCGCCGGCATCTGGGGCGCGGACACCGTGTCGCTGCAGGGCCTGCAGGTGCCGGCGCTGTCCCAAGCTGTCCAGTCCCAGATCAAGCAATGGATGCCGTCCTATGGCGCGGCCGGCAATCCCGTTGACGTCACTGCGCAGGGCGTTTCCAGCGGCGGGTTGCAGAAGAGCATCGAGCTGTTCGACGCGTCTAGCGAGATCGACGCGACGCTGGTGGTGCTGTCGCTGTCGAGCGAAACGCGGATGTGGTTCAAGGAGGCTGAGCTGAAGCCGCTCATCGCGGCGCAGAACAAACCGGTCGTGTTCTACTCCTACACGCTGCCGTCGGACTTCGCGCGGCGGGAGCTGGCGAAATCCGGCGTCGTGGTGCTGTCGGGCCTGACCCATGCCGGTGTCGCGATGCGGCGGCTCCTGGAATATTCAAGATTCAGGCTGGCGCCCGCGGCGGATGCCGCGAGCCTGCCGGCGCGCGATCTCTCGGCGCACCTGAAGGCACCGAAATTATCGGAGGCCGACAGCAAGGCGCTGCTGCGCGAGGCCGGCATTGCGCTGCCTGAGGAAGTGCTGGTCGCGGAGAGCGACGCGCTCGATGCGGCGATCGCGTGTGTCGGCTTTCCGCTGGTCATGAAGATCCAGTCGCCCGATATCGCGCACAAGAGCGAGGTCGGCGGCGTTCGCGTCGGCATCGCCACCAAGGGCGAGGCGTTCACGGTCTATCGTGATCTGCTCGAAGGCGCGCGGAAGCATCGGCCGAATGCGCTGCTCCAGGGCGTGCTGGTCAGCCCGATGGCCAGGAAAGGTGTCGAGATCATCATCGGCACGCTGCTGGACGCGACCTTCGGTCCGATGGTGATGGTTGGCCTCGGCGGCATCACCACGGAGCTGTTCCGAGACGTGATCTATCGCCCCGCGCCGGTCAGCGCCGATGAGGCGACATCGATGCTGGACGAGCTCAAAGCCGCGCCACTGCTGCACGGCTTCCGCGGCGCGCCGAAGGCCGATGTCGCGGCGCTGTCGAAGCTGATTTCGGAGGTCTCCGCGCTCGCCGCGCGGCTGAAGGATCAGGTGTCGGAGATGGAGCTCAATCCGGTGCTGGTGCATCCGCAAGGGCAGGGCGTGACCATTGTGGATGCGCTGGTGGTGCGGCCCAGATAATTCCTCGTCATTCCGGGGCGCCGCGTAGCGGCGAACCCGGAATCCATAACCACCATCGTGAGTATGGATTCCGGGCCCATCGCTTCGCGATGTCCCGGAATGACAACGGAGAAAATCTACCGCCCCCTGAAATTCGCCACGCGACGTTCGGCCGTCGCCTTCACGCCTTCCTTGAAATCCTCGGTCGAGCGCAGGGCGTTCTGTTCGACCAGCTCGTGATTGGTCGCAGCCAGCACGCGGTCGGCCAACCCGGCGCGCATGGTGGCGCGGGTCGAGACCAGGCCGAGCGGGGAGCATTCGGCGATCTCGGCCGCGAGCTTCATCGCGGCCTCGCGCACCTGGTCCTGCGGCACCAGCTCGTTCGCAAGACCCCAGCGATAGGCTTCCTCGCCGGTGACGCGGCGGCTGGTGTAGAACATCAGCTCCGCATTGTTCTTGCCGATCAGCTCCGGCAGCGTCGCGGTCAGGCCAAAGCCCGGATGGAAGCCGAGCTTGGTGAAGTTCGCCGCAAAACGCGCCTCGGGGCAGGTGACGCGGAAATCCGCCGAGACGGCGAGGCCCAGCCCGCCGCCGATGGCGGCGCCATGGATAGCCGCGACGATCGGCTTCTTGTTGCGGAAGATGCGCACCGCCTGCACATAGAGATGATTGATCGGCAGGTTCGAGGCCGGATCGGTCTCGGCGCGCTTCTCCTGCTCCTGCCGCGCCGGATCAGAGAAATTGGCGCCCGCGCAGAACGCCTTGCCCTGGGCTGCGAGCACCGAGGCACGGATTTCGATGTCGCGGTCGAATTCTTCCAGCGCATCCGCGATCTGGTTGATCAGCGAGACGTCGAAGAAGTTCAGCGGTGGTTTGCGGATTTCGATCAGGCCGACGTGCTGATGTTTCTCGACGCCGATATCGGTGTATTTGCTCATGATGTCCTCGTTGAATTAGCGCAGGCCCAATCCGCGCGCGATGATACCGCGCAAAACTTCGGTGGTGCCGCCCTGGATGGTGAGTTTCGGTGCGGTCTTGATCGCGAACGACAGCTGCTTTTCCAGCGTCTCGCGGTTGCTCGCCTCTTCCTCGACAAAGGCTGCGAGGTCGCGAACGCGGTGCGGCAGCTGCTGCTCCCACACGGTGCCGATGTCTTTGACGATGGAAGCTTCCACCACCGGCTCCTTGCCGGCCTGGAGCATGCCCGCGACCGAGACCGACATGCGGCGCATGGTGTGTACCTGCGCCACCAGCCGGCCGATGCCTTCGGCCGCACGCACGTCGGGCTTGGTGCCGACCGCGCGCACGAGCTCGGTGAGAACGTAGTAGGTCTCGAGAAAGCGCTCGGGGCCGGAACGCTCATAGGCCAATTCGCTCGTCGCCTGCTTCCAGGCGCCGTCGATCTCGCCGAGCAGATGATCGTCGGGGACGAAATGGTCGGTGAACACGACCTCGTTGAACTCGAACTGGCCGGTGATCTGGCCGATCGGGTTCACCTGGATGCCCGGCTGCTTCATCTTGACCAGGAACTGGGTCAGGCCGTGGCGGCGGTTCTCCTTGGTCGGCGGCGAGGTGCGGAAGATCGCGATCATGTAGTCGGCGATGTGCGCCGACGAGGTCCAGATCTTGGTGCCGTTGATGAGATAGCCGCCGTCGGTCTTGGTCGCGCGCGTCTTCGCCGCGAACAAATCCGAGCCCGAGTTCGGCTCGCTCATGCCGATGGCAAAGCAGACCTCGCCGCGGCAGATGCGCGGCAGGATGTCCATCTTGATGTGTTCGGGGGCGTATTTCAAAAGGATCGGGCCGCTCTGGCGGTCGGCGACGAAGAAGCGCCGCACCGGCGCATTCGCCACGCGCATCTCTTCGGTGACGACATAGCGCTCGAGGAAGGAGCGCTCATGGCCGCCATATTTCTTCGGCCAGGTCATGCCGATCCAGCCGCGCTCGCCGACCTTGCGGCAAAACTCCGGCACGTCGATGTCCTCGCGGTTGGGCCTGAATGGGTTGAAAGTGCCGCCGGCGATTTCCTCGGCGAGGAAGGCACGCACTTCCTTGCGGAGCTGCTCGCATTTCTCCGGCAGGCGGATCGGGTCGAAACGAAGGGCTGCGGTCATGATGGTTCTCGTCTTGTGAATTGCAGGACTCAGCGGGAGGCGACCAGCGGCCACAATTCATCGGCGCCGCGCGCCGCGACGCGCTCGCCGAGCTTGACCGCCCAGAAACTCTCGGAGCCGAAATCGTCGCGCCACGACAGCGCGCGCAAGGTATAGCGATGCAGGATGTGCTCGATGGTGAAGCCGATCGCGCCATGCACCTGATGGGCGATGGCGCCGCCCTTCTCGGCCGCCTCCGAGCAACGGATTTTTGCGGCGACCGCTTCGAGGAACACGGCGTCGTCGTTGAAGTCGGCGTTGTTGACGATGGTGTCCGCTGCCGAAGTCGCTGCCGCCAGCGCGGCCGCGGATTCGCCGGCGAGCCTGGCGAGGTTGTGCTGCACCGCCTGGAATTTCGAGATCTTCTTCTCGAAAGCCACGCGCTCGTTGGAGTAGCGCACGCTGATGTCGAGCATCGATTCCAGGCTGCCCGCGATCTGGAGTGAGCGCACCACGCCGCCCATCAGCATCAACGCGTTCTGGTCGAAGCCTTTCGGCGCGGGCTTGACGACCGAGGGCGCGACCTTGTCGAAGCTCACGGTGTCGCTGTTGTCGTTCGCGAGATTGAGGCCGGCTTCGATACGCACGGCGCTCGCATCGACCAGCGCGATCGAGGCGCCATTGGCGCCTTGCGCCAGCACCGCGATGTGCTTCGCCGCCTTGGCAAAGGGCACGCCGCGGGCGCGGCCGGTGAGAGTGCCGTCGGCATTAAGGGTGATGCGGTCCTTCGGGCTCGCGGGCGCGACCGTCATCTCGCCTTCGGGCGAGGGGATTTTTGCCTGCGCCAGCAGCCATCCGGCCAGCATCGTCTCCGCGAGCGGGACCGCGATCGCATGCCGTCCGGCGGCACCGATGACGCCAAAACCTTCGGCGAGGCTCGCGCCGGAACCGCCGCAATCCTCAGGCACCCACGACAGCGGCAGGCCGGCTTCCGAGAGCGCCTTCCAGAGCGGTGCTTTCCACTCGCCCTTCTTGTCGTGGTTGATTTCCTGCGCGTCGGCGAGATCGGCAAAGATCTTCTCTGCGGTCTCGACGACGATGTTCTCACTCTCCGACACGGCGTTCCTCTTTTTGTTGGCCGGTTTTGGTTGGCCGGCGCATCCGGCCCGGCCTCTCACCTTTTCTTGCGCCCGATGATGGGGAAAAGCTACCCCCCTGACAAGCCGGGATGCGGTATGCGCGCCTGCGGGGCTGGCATGAGGGGGCAATTCCGCGCAACGGAGTTTCCCATTCCGGGTGATGGTATGGTAGATCGCCAGCGAGATCAGAGGCTGCAAACAACAAGAGGAAACGGATGTCGAAGGATGGTTTGTGCGTGATCGTGACCGGCTCGGCGTCGGGCCTGGGGGCTGCGACCGCGGGTATTCTGGCCAAGGGCGGCGCGCGCATCGTGGTCAACTATTCCAACAGCAAGAACGAAGCGGAAGCGACCGCCGAAGCCTGCCGCAAGGCCGGCGCCGCCGAAGTCGTGGTGGTGCAGGGCGACGTCGCGCGCGACGAGGATTGCCAGAAGATCGTCGCGGCCGCGGCGCCCTGGGGCAAGCTCGATGCGCTGATCAACAATGCCGGCACCACCAAGCATGTCGCCCATGACAAGCTCGACCAGCTTTCGGCCGAAGATTTTCAGCGCATCTATGCGGTGAACACCATCGGTCCGTACCAGATGATCCGCGCGGCGCGCTCGCTCCTGGAAGCTGGCGCCAAGGCGTCGGGGCGGCCGGGTGCGGTGGTCAACATCTCCTCGGTCGCCGGCATCAGCGGCGGCGGCTCGTCGGTGGCTTATGCCGCGAGCAAGGGCGCGCTCAACACCATGACGCTGTCGCTGGCGCGCGCGCTGGCGCCGCTGATCCGCGTCAACACGGTATGCCCGGGTTATATCGATACGCCCTGGTTCACCAAGGGCCGGGGCGAAGCCGGCGCCAAGGCGGTGCGCGATTCCGTCATCGCGCGCGTGCCGCTCAAGGTCGCCTCATCCGCGGAGGATATCGCAGAGGCGGTCTGCTATCTCGCGACGCCGGCGTCCAGCAACATGACCGGCGAGTTGCTCCGTATGGACGCCGGCATGCATCTCATTCAGTGAGGTGACGTGCTCAGTGGGGTGACGCGCTTTCGCGCGTCACCTGTTGTAATCCTTGATCACCCCGCTCGCGACAAGCCTGTTCCAGATGAACAGCACGACCAGCGCGCCGATGGTCGCCATGATGAAGCCCGCGCCCTGGTCCGCGCCGTAATGGCCGATCGCCTGGCCGATCCAGGTCGCCAGGAACGCGCCGGCGATGCCGAGCAGGGTAGTCAGGATGAAGCCGCTCGGGTTGTTCGGCCCCGGCGACAAAAAGCGCGCGATGATGCCCGCGATGAAGCCGACGATGATGATCCAGAGTAAGCCGCCCATGCTCATGGTGGTCGTCCTTTCCCCTCACACAAATGAAATCAGAGCCGGCCGGACAACTCCTGCTCGGTCGGCAGCCGCCCGTCCGGCGTCAGATGGTCGATCACCTGCGGCAAATATTTGCTGAGACCGCTCAGCAGGTCGTCACGCGACATACCGCTTTGCGAGGCCAGCGAATCGATCTGGTCGGCGCCAAGGGCGCCGGCGAGATCGCCGGGCGAAATCGGCTTGTTCTCCCCCTTGCCGACCCAGGAATTGGCGGTATCGCCATGGCCGCCCTGCTGCAATTGCTTGAGCAGGTCGCCGAGCCCGCCGGAGATCACGCTGCCCGCGGCCGCGCCACCGAGCACGCCGCCCAGCGGTCCTTTCAGGATATCGCCGAGACCACCGCCCATTCCACCGGCCATGCCGCCACCGGCCGGGGTGGGCGCAGGCGCCGTCGGCGGAGCCGCGCCGGGCGAACTCGCGGTCAGATGCTTGAAGGCCTTCCAGGCGATCAGGCCGAGCAGCGCCATTGTCATCGGCGACATTCCGCCGGAGGGTTGCGAACTCGGCGTGCTGGAGCCGTGGGGGCCATGCTGCATGCCGTTGATGACGTCAAGTAAACCCATGGTTGCCTCCTCTCGCCCCCGCGCCCGAAAGATATCGGCGGGTCATGACGGTTACAAGGCACGCTCTTCCTGATACACCACGAAGGAAGCCTTGAATTAGTTGAAAAAGACTGCGATCTGCGAAGGGATGCCACGGCAGGCATCATGGGAGGAGCTAGATGAACCGCTTATGTACAGCTTCCGCCGCCGCGGCCCTGGTCATGTTTGCATCGATCGCGCCGGCTCTCGCCGTGCCTCCGACGGTGACGCCGTCGCCCGGTTATGACGCGCGGCTGCAGGAGCAGCGCAAGGCAGCCGCGGGCTCATCCTCGACGCTGATTCAGCCGGTCGTGCCGTTCACGCCGCCGCCGCGGCATCACAGCAAGCACAAGCACTGACGCGTGAATTTGCGCGTCAGCGCTGCGTCAGCTTGGCCCTGCTCGACGAAGGCGCGTTGAACAGCCGCTTCAATTCGTTGAGGCTATTCGACAGCTGCGGCCATTCGCAGGAGAAATTGTGCTGCGGGCAATTGTTGGGGCCGCGTCCGCGCGGATCGCCCGCCTGCTGCAGCACTTTCGGGCGCGCCTGCGGAATCGGGATCTTTTCGGTGGTCTCGGTGCGGAGCGAAGCCTGTTCGAGCTTCATTTGCTGCTGCTTGACAAAGGCGGCGGCGATGTTGCTGCGCCGCTGGCTTTCCAGATAGGCGGTGTATTGCTCGTCGATATGGCGCTGCTCTTCCGGCGTCGGATTGGGACCGGCAATGTCGAAACTGCGGTCCTGCATGAAATCGTAATAGGTGTAGCCGCCGCCCGGCTTGCGGCGTCCGGCGAATTTGGCGCTGCATTCGGCCAGCGCCGCCGACTTCTCTTCCTTGGTCGCGGATTTCTGGGCAGCCTCGGCGCACTCCTCGAAATCGACCGGCGCGCGGTGCCACCATTGCGCGGAAGCGCGCGAAAGGTGCAGGACCATAACACTTGCGAATCCGGCCACGAACAACGCGGCAGTACGCGAACCAATCACAGACGAAGTCCCCCAAAGCGCGCCGCCACATTTGCGAGGAAATGTTACCATTTTGCGGCGGCGTGGTATCCCAGTGTCCGCAATTTAGGGCTGTGGATTTGTCGTTTTTTGCTTGACGCGCTGGCTTATATCGGACCCGCCGAATCCGGCGATGGATGCCTGCGAGCGAGATGCCAGGGTGGGTTTCCTCGAAAATGTGGCGGTGATGTCGTGACTTACCGTCATGCACAGCCGGGAACCCTGATCCTCATGGCCTGCCTGCTGGCCGGTGTGCGCTGGGATTACGCGATCATGAGCTATCGGCCCCCGCCGCGGGAAGCCGCCTGCGATCTTTGCATGAGCATCGCGACCACCGCCTCCAACACCCGATCGATCGCGCCGCGGCGATAGGCCCAGCGCGCGTCGTCATTGGGCTTTGCGATCACCATGGTCGCGTTGGCTTCGAACAGCAGCAGATCGCCGTCATCGGCGAGGGCGAAATCGATGCCGGCATAATCGAGGCCGAGTGCTGCTCGAAATCGCTTCCAGCGCCCGCATCGCCCTGGCACCGAGCACGGCGGGCATGTTCTCAAGAAATTTTGCTTCTTCCGCGCGATGGCCCGCCTCATCCGCCATGTCGGAGGTGAAGTAATGCACCTTCCACTCTCGCGAGATCGCGAGATGCAGCGGATAGAGGGCACCGTCGATTTCATCACGCGGAATTTCCGCGCCTTGCCGTCGCGGCCGCGGGCATCGAGATATTCGATGGCGAGCAACGCGTCGCCGGGAAGGTTTTGGGCCGCAGCAGCCAGATCAGCGGCGGCTTCGACCAGAACGAAATTCCGCCCGGTGTGATAGCCGGGCGAGCGCAGCAGCAGCGGAAAGGAGAAACCGCGCGCAGCTAGCGTGCGGGCGCCATCCGGACCTGCCAGGCTGTCGCGGGCGATCGCCATCGTGCGCGCGGTTCGCACGCCCGGGATGCCACGAAGCCGCTCCGCATTGCCGATGCGGCCGGTTTTCATCACCGCGCGGGGATCGTTGATCACGGGCACATTGGCTCCCGCGACGATGCGCGCCGCGGCTTTTAGCGCCACCTCGCACAGATCGGCATCGCCGATGGCATTGAAGATGATTTGATGCGATGGCAGCGGCATCAGGGGATCGAGATGATCGGCGACGACGACCGAAGTGAGGAAACGGGTGTCGTCGAGGAACAGTCCACTCGGGATATTGCCGCCGCCGGAGGAGACCAGCTGCAGCAAGGAGATCGGCGGCTGGTCGCCGCGATAGGGCAAGGTCGAGACCGCGTGACCGCGAAAGCCTCGTCTGAAGTGCTCGCGCGCGGCTTCGCGGTCGCCGAGATCGGCCAGCACGGCGCCCAGCCCCTGATGCGCTGGCGCATGGTCCGGATCGACCTGCAGCGCGCGTTCATAATGTTCGCGTGCCTCCTTGTAGCGGTTGGCACGGAGCAGCAGGTTCGCCAGATTGACCCGCGCCAGCGGGTTATCCGGATGGTGCAGGATCGCTTCGGCATAGACGCGGCAGGCGGCTTCGATCGCGCCCGTGTTGGTGAGCAGCGTGCCGAACTCGTTGAGCGCGCTGAAATGCGTCGGTGCCTTGCGCAGGACCGCGACAAAGGCCTGCTGCGCGTCCTGGTGCCGGTTGAGCGCACCGAGCAGCACCGCGCGCTCGACTTCGAGGTTGACGTCCTCCGCCCCGGCCTGCCGGGCCAGAAGCGCGTCGAGTTCGGCGAGCCTTGCTTCCTGTACCAGCCGCGGCGCCCAGCCGCCGTCGCGCGGGGCAGGGGCGGGCCGGACAGCCATGCTCTTCGCCTTCATGCGCGGGTCCGTAGCTTCAGGCCTCAGGCCTTACACCATGAACGGCTGATTCGCCTGCGCCGCCGCGCCTTCCGGCATGACGGAAGTCTTGACGGCGCAGATTTTTGCGGTCGCAGGGTTGGAAAGATTTTGTTTACCAGTGCTCGGCATGGTTAACCGATCCTTGCGATGAGTGAATGCCGTGACGACCAGCGCCCAAGCTACGCCAATTGGAGCCACGCCCGCCTCCGCCGATGAAATCATCGATCTCGCCATGGTGCGGTATCTTTTGCAGGGCCAGGAGCCCCATCTCCGGGGGCGGATCGAGGAGGCGATATCGGCCTACAAAGGCGGGCTCGATGCCGCCGGCGACGATGCGGCCAATCATCCGGCCAATGATTCGGTCATGACGACCAAGGCCGAGCTGCATGCCAAGCTCGGCAATGCGTATATGGTTCGCGGTGAGCTCGCGCTCGCCGGCATGAACTACACCTCGGCGCTGCGTATTGCTCCTGATCTGACGGCCTGCTGGTGCAATCTCGGCAATGTGCTGCTGCAGAGCGGCAGCCCCGAGGGCGCGATCGCGCTGTATCTCCAGGCGCTGAGGACCAATGCGACGCATTGGGCCTCGCGCACCAACCTGGCGCAGGCGCTGATGGCGACAGGCCAGCTGGTCGTCGCCAAGGCGCTGCTCTCGGAACTGGTCGAGGAGCGGCCGCGGGACGCTCAGGTTCATCATCAGCTCGGCAGGGCGAGTTTCGGGCTGAACGAGGTCGAAGCCGCCCTCCAGCATTTCGGCCTGGCCGTCGGGCTGAATCCGCGCGATGCCGACAGCCTATACTGGATCGGCGGCATCCAGCAGGAACTCGGCGATATCGGTGCCGCGCGGGCGGCCTATACGGCGGCCGCGCAAATCCAGCCCTTGATCCGCAGGCCCGCAATCAGGCAGCCTTCGGACTTCCGCGTGCTCGCGCTCTATGCGCCGTTCGCCGGCAACACGCCATCAGAATGTCTGTTCAAGCACGCCTGCTACGATACCGACACGCTGGCGCTGCTCAATTCCTCCCGGCCCGACGTCTCGGCGCTGGGCGCATTCGACCTCGTGGTCAATCTGATCTCGGATGCGGACCAGGCGGAAACGGTGCTGCCGGTCGCGGCCGATCTCGTCGCCCGGCTCGGCAAGCCCTTCATCAATGACCCCGACAGGATCAGGCGCACCACGCGCGATGAGGTCGCGGATTTGCTGCCGGGCATCGCAGGCTGCCGCATTCCCAGGATTCTGCGCATCGACGCCGGCAGCGATGTTTCGGTTGCGGCGCTTACAGCAAAAGTGCCGTTTGCCTTCCCGCTGCTCGCGCGGCCCGCGGGCACGCATGGCGGCGACGATTTCGAGAAGATCGGGGATGTCGCGACGTTATCGGAATTCCTCGGATCGCGCGAGGGCGACCATTACCTGATCGAATATATCGACTACGCCTCGAGCGACGGCTTTTTCCGCAAATACCGCTTCATCTTCGTCGGCGAGAAAATCCTGCCCTATCATCTCGCGATCGGAAGCGAGTGGAAGCTGCATCACAACTCCACCGACATGGACCAGCATGACTGGATGCAGCGGGAGGAAGCGGCGTTCCTGGAAAATCCCGGCGCGGTGTTTGCGCCATCGCAGTATCAGACACTGAATGCGATCCGCGAGCGCATCGGGCTGGACTATTTTGGCATCGATTGCGGGCTCGATCGGGCAGGCAATCTCGTGGTGTTCGAGGTCAATGCCTCGATGCTGGTGCATGAGCACAATGAGGCGTTTCCCTACAAGGACCCGTATGTGCGCGCCATCAAGCACGCGTTCGACGGGCTGCTGGCGCAGCGTGCGGGGAAGGCCGGGTAGCCGCCCGCAATGACGATCGCGAGTTCCAGGTAGGCAGTTGTTAACCAGATAAGCTCTCCGGCGGGCCGTCATCGAACGCATAACTGACTTTTTACCCAACTTTAGAGTGACCACCCTAAAGCGAAGATAGTTTGCATCGAGCCGTGCAGACCCCAAAAGCATGCAGAGCCCGCGAGGGGGCTCGCTTCGATCGTGAGGGGACTCATTTATGGACGCGCTGGAGGTTCGGGGCGGCTCCAAGTTTGATACTGGGCCAAAGACGATCAGGCTCACCTTCCAGAGGTCCGGAATCTATATCTTCCTGATTTCATTCGCATGCGTTTATTACCTTTCGAATGCTTCGCTCCTGCTTGAGCATTATGATTTGGGATGGCATCTGGCCGCCGGAGACTTGATCAGAGCCCGAGGCAATATTCCTTTCCAGGATCCATGGTCATTTACCCTTGGCGACAGGCAATGGTTTAATCTTTCGTGGCTTTGGGACGTGACTGCCAGTGTAATATTTCAATATGCGAACTTCAGTGGTCTCGTTTTATTTGTAGTCGCATGCGGCGCAATCATCGTCGGATATCTCGCCTCCATCTGCCTGAGCAGCGGAGCCTCGCCAGCCGCAGCCTGCATTTCCGTTTTGCTCGCGAGTCTGCTTTACCCCTCCTTTTTGACGTCCCCAAACATCTATCTCGCCGCTTCGCCGAACACTGCCACCATGTTGTTTTGCGTAATTTTCTACGGAGAATGCCTGAAGAGAACGAGATGCTTCTTGTTGCCTGCAATCATGCTGCTTTGGGCCAATCTGCATGGCGGCTTTGTGCTTGGTTTTCTCATTGTCGGCATTTTTTGCGGCGCGGCTTTGCTCAGACGGGATTGGGTGAACTTCAAGATCTACAGCTTCGCGGGCGTCGGTTGCTTGATCGCGATATTTTTCAATCCCCTTGGCTTGCATATCTACGACGGCGTAGTGGCTACGTTAGGCCACTTTGTGCAGGCCTACATCACCGAGTGGTGGTCTTATTTTCAGAACATCACCATGCTGGAGAGCATTCCTGGCGTCATCTATATTTTGACATTCATTGCGCTTGAACTGCGCTACAGAGGCTCCAGTCCCGTTCCCCTGGAGGCACGGCTGCTTTCGTGGCTCTTCTTGTTCCTGGGACTTTATCAATTCAGATACATGTCTTTCTTTTTTCTGTTCTCAACGGTTCCATTGGCTCTTCACATCGATCGGCTGCTGCCCAAGAAGCTGAATAACCTAGAGGTCCAAAGGGCGTTGCTGGCTGCCGGCATCGTTGGAGTGTGCGCTCTGCCGTTGACTTTCATGCAAATAAGACCGGCTCTCGGACTTCCGGAAATGATTTCAGAGCAGGATGCTCTTTATCTTCGAACACACTTTTCGCATGCGCGGCTGCTGAATAACTGGAATGTCGGCGGGCTTTTGATTTTTCGCACTCAAGGTGCCGTACCTGTGTTCGTGGATGGTCGAGCAGCTACCGCCTATCCGGATGGTTTGCTGCGTGACTATTTCAATCTGGTCAGAGAGGACATTGATGAGGCCGCCTGGGACACGGTGCTCGAGAAATACCAGATCGATGCGGTGCTTTGGGTGAAGGCCCATGAACAGTTGAGGCGGTTTCTCGTGGACAAGAGGGGTTGGAAAGAGGAATACGCAGGAAGGTACGAGACCATTTACGTCAAGCCATAACGCAAGCGTCACGTTTTCGCGCGGCCAATTGGGAATGGCTGCTTGCCGTGGATCAGAGCCGGACCGCCGGTGAAGCTTGCGGTCGTCACGGCAAATAAAGATACTGCAGCAATGTCCGTCCGACCGCTTCCAGGCTCTGCGTGGAGCATTTGTCGGGCGTGTCCTGCAGCGTGTTGTAGTAGGGCTCGTAATCGAAATCGATCACCACGAAGCTCGGAATGCCGACGGCTTGCAAATTGCTGTGATCGTCCTCGATCGAGTAGGGCGTCGGCGTCAGCTCGAAGGACTGCGGCGCGGTCTTGATGCCGATGTCCCAGAACTTCTTCACCTCGGCTTCCGCCGAGCGGATCGAAGACGGCTCCGGCTTGAGGTGCAGGTCCCTGTCGCAGACCATGTCGAAATCGACGGCCTTTTCCGGCTTGGCTTTCGGGTAGAACTCGGCGAGACGATCGGCAAAATGCGCCGAGCCGACCGGCCTGAAATTGGGATCGCCCGCGCCCATCGAGATCGCGCCTTCCTCGCCGTCGAAGAAGATCATGTCGATGCCAACAGGCGGATCGGGCAGAGCCGAAATGACGCGCGCCGTTTCGAGCAGCACCGCGACACCGGAGGCGGAATTATTGGCGCCGGGCATCGGCGCCTCGGGATTTTTGGTGTCGCGATAGGCCTTGATGATGCTGTCGTAATGCGTGGTGACAATCATGCGGCGCGGATTGTCCGGGTTGAGGCGGGCGATGATGTTGGTCATCGCCATCGTTCGGCCGGCCGAGCGATCGACCCAGCGCTGCGTCTTGATGGTAGAGAACTTCGTCTTCTTCAGCTCCGCCAGGATGTAGTCGATGGTCTGCTGGTGGCCGACCGTCTCCATCGAGCGCGGCGTGAATTTCAACAATTGCACGATGATGTCGAGCGCGCGCTGGCCGCTCCACAGCTCGGTCTGCACTTGGGTCTGCACTTGGGCCTGCACCGGAAACGCGAGCAGCGCCAGCGCGGCCGCAGCCGTGAGCAATCGAAAGCGGGCAGTTTGCAGCATCATCGAGGGACCTTGGGTGGACGGCTCTCGCCCGGCGTCATAGACGATCGTCCCTTGCGCGGATAGTGAAATTGTCGCGACCGGCACGGCTGCGATCCCGGTGCGTCGCTGTTCATTTTTGAGGCTGACGGATATCCTGTTTGCGAACCGGAGCGCGCCGATCGTGCCGATGAAGATATTGCGAGGTCTGACGGCCATATTGCTGCTGATGTGCGGCCAAGTTTTTGCAGAACAAGCTCTTGCCGAAGAGGAAACCGCGCCGCATAGGAAGCCGGTGAAGGTAGTCGCCGAGGCCCGCCTCGCGGTCGGCAACAGGGGCACGTTGCCGCTGTACGTTTCCAGCGACTGGTCAAAGCCGCAAGCGGCGATCACCCGCGCGGTGCTGGTGCTGCACGGACGGCTGCGCAACGCCGACGTCTATTACCGCTCGGCGCAGACGGCGCAGGCCGCGGCCGGTGACGCCGGCAAGTCGAGCATCATGATCGTCCCGCAATTTCTTGCCGAGGTCGACGTCGAAGGCTGGCATCTGCCATCCGATACGCTGCGCTGGACAGCTGCAGGGCTGGGAAGCCGGCGACGCCGCGCTGGGTCCTGCCCCGGCGAGTTCGTTCGAGGCGCTGGACGCGATCCTCGCGCGGCTTGCCGACAAGAACCTGTTTCCGAACCTGAAGCAGGTCGTGGTCGCAGGCCATTCCGGGGGCGGCCAGGTGGTGCAGCGCTATGCCATCGCAACCCAGGGCGAAGCGGCGCCCAAGGCCGCGCAGATCGGCGTGCGCTATGTCGTCGCCAATCCGTCCTCCTACGCCTATTTCAGCGCGGAGCGGCCGGAGCCGCAGATCGCGGCGTCCTGCGCCGGCTACGACAACTGGAAATACGGCATGGACGCGCGTCCGCCCTATGTGGCTGGGTCTCCGGCCGAGCTGGAGCAGCGTTATGTCGCGCGCCAGGTGATCTATCTTCTGGGTACCAAGGACACCAACCCCAACCACCCCGCGCTGGACAAGAGCTGCATGGCGGAAGCCGAGGGCCCCTATCGATACGCGCGCGGCCATTTCTATGCGACCGTCATGGCGAAGCGCGACGGCGGTACGCCCAACCACAAGCTCTGGGACGTCGAGGGCGTCGGACATGACGGCGACAAGATGCTGACCTCGCCCTGCGGGCTCGCGGCGCTGTTCGACCTGCCGGGCTGCGTCGCGGAGCGCTAGCCTTTCGCACTGCAGCGTCGCCGCGTTGGGTAGTACTACTGAAGAAAAGACGCACGAAAATCGGCATCACTCAATGTGCCTGCTGCCGTGCTTAGGAAATTAGCAGGGTTGCCGCGGTATAATCGGGCAAATCGCTTTTCAGTTCGATTTTGCCGAGCCGCCGGGGAACCCCATTGCGCATGAAATTTGTTGGCAAGGCCGTCAAGGCCTGCGGCAAGATTGCCGGCCGGCTGCATCTCGGCCTGCGCGGACAGATCCTGTTGCTCGGGGTCGCCGGTGTGCTGGTCGTCGGCGCCATCTACTTGCCGGTCTGCAGGTCGAGGAGCGGAGCCAGCGCGAGGCCGATCGCTTCGGCGCGCTGGAAGGGCTGACGGCCAAGGTCTCGGAAAACCTGCTGCAGGCGCGCGAGACCGCGACGCAATTCATGCAGAAGCCGACCGACAAGAAGGTTGCGCTTCACGACGAGACGGTGCTGGCAGCCATCGACCGGCTCACTCAGATCGAGGCCATTGCCGAGAAACTGCCGGAGGGCGATCCGCTGCAGCAGGCGCTGTCCTTCCGCCCGGTGATCAAAAGCTACACCACGCGCTTCAACAATGTGGTCTCGGCGCAGAAGCTGATCGGCTTCAACGAGAATGACGGCCTGCAAGGCAAGCTGCGCACCGCCGTGCATTCGGTGGAGTCCAAGCTCAAGACCTTCGACCAGCCGCGGCTTGCGGTGCTGATGCTGATGATGCGGCGGCATGAAAAGGATTTCATGCTGCGCGGCGACGAGAAATATGGCGATGAGCTGACCAAGCGCGCCGGCGAGTTCAAGACGGAACTGGCAAAAGCGGATTTGCCCGACGGCGAGAAGGCCGAGATCGCCAAGCTGATCGAGACCTACAGGACGAGCTTTCTTGCCTATATGGCCGGGCAGAGCACGCTGATCGACGAGACCACCGACCTTGCGCAGATTTACGACCGGCTGCGGCCAGCCCTGAATGCCGTGCGCAAGGCCGCCGACGAGCGCCTGGTTGCGGTCAAGGCCGAGCTCGAGCAGGTGCGGAATTACGTGTTCTGGTCGATCTGGATCACGGTCGCGATGGTGATCGCCATGGCGCTGCTGTTCGGCCGGCGGATGGCCGCGCCGCTGATCAAGATGGTCGCGGCGATGGAGCATCTGGCACAGGGCGATCTCGAGCGCGAGGTGGCGAAGGTCCATCGCCGCGATGAGATCGGAAAAATCTCTGAGGCGCTTTCGATCTTCCGCGACAAGTTGCGAGAGACCCGGAAACTCGCCGCCGACCAGGAACAGGCGAAGCGAGAGGCCGAGGTCGAGCGGCGCCAGGCGATGCTCGAGATGGCCGATGGTTTCGAGCGCAGCATCGGCCAGATCGTCGAAACCGTGTCCAGCGCTTCGTCCGAAATCGAGATCGCGGCCGAGGGGCTGAGCCGGACCGCGGAAGCAACGCATTCGCTTTCGGCCAACGTCGCCGCCGCTTCCGAGCAATCCTCTGCCAGCGTGCAGTCGGCCGCGTCGGCGTCGGAAGAGATGGTGTCGTCGGTGTCGGAGATTTCCCGCCAGGTGCAGGAATCGCAGCGGGTCGCGACCTCGGCCGTCGCCCAGGCCGAACAGACCAATGCGCGGATGTCGGAGCTGTCGCAATCGGCGGGCCGGATCGGCGAAGTCGTCAAGATGATCTCGGCGGTGGCCGAGCAGACCAACCTGCTGGCGCTGAACGCGACCATCGAGGCCGCGCGCGCCGGCGAAGCGGGCCGCGGCTTTGCGGTGGTCGCCTCCGAGGTCAAGGCACTGGCGAGCCAGACCGCGAAGGCCACCGAGGAGATCGGCAGCCAGATCGCGCAGATGCAGTCGGCGACCGAGCAATCGGTCGGCACCATCAAGGAGATCAGCGCCACCATCCGCCTGATCTCGGAAATCTCCTCGACCGTTGCCGCTTCCGTCCAGGCGCAGGGCGCGGCGACCCAGGAGATCGCCCGCAATGTGCAGCAGGCGGCGCAAGGCGCGGCCCAGGTGACCAGCAATATCGGCGAGTTCAATCGCGGCGCTTCCGACACCGGCGCTTCCGCCGGCCAGGTGCACAGCTCGGCGCGCGCGCTGTCGAACGAGAGCAACCGCGTGAAGAGCGAAGTCGAGCAGTTCCTGCTGACCGTCCGCGCCGGCTAGGGCAGCATAATTGCTCCTAGGTTGAGTCGCTGGCCCATCAGCAGCCTCGCTTCACCTCTCCCGCCTGCGGGGGAGGTCGTATCGCATCGAAAGATGCGATGCGGGTGGGGGAACTCTCCCAACACGAACAGTACAACTCGCGGCGACACCCCCACCCCAGCCCTCCCCCGCAAGCGGAAGAGGGAGCGCAGTCCCGGCGCGGTCGCAATTCGACCTACTCTCATCAAACTCTGATCAACTCGCGCGCATGCGCCCGAGATTGACGGGCGTGCCGCCGAGCGCGGCGCGGCGGTCCACGACCGCGTGGTGGAATTGCTCCAGCACCAGATGATAGGCCGCCAGATCCGATTCCTCGATGGCGCCGTCGTCGTAGCATTCCAGCGTCTCGCGCAGGATCTCGTCGGCCTCGTCTTGCAGGGCGTCGAGCTCCTCGATCGAGCCGATCTTGCGCACCCGCGCGATCGTTTGCACGAGCCGCTCGCGATGCACGATATTCAGCTTGCGCTCGTCGCGGCGGATGAAGTGGCGGAACGCGGCGGTCGCCGAGCCCACCACCGAGAACAACAGCACCACGCCCCAGATGTAATCGCTGTACCTGTCCATGAAGGTGCGTTCGGTGCCGTCGATATAGGCGGCGGCGCCGGGATGTGCCGGGAGCGCCGCATCCTTGTCGGTGTCGGGCTTCTCGATCCTCGAGGCGCTCGGAATTTCGCGCGCGAGCGTTGGCTTTGTCGCGAAGATCTGCCGGGTGAGGGCGCCCACCGCCGTCTCCGACAGCGATTTCGGAGCAACGATCAGATGATCGACGCCGACGGTCTCGATTTTGTCATCGGGCCGCGCCGGCGAGGTCGTGAACGAGCTGCCCGGGATTTCCTGGGATTCATAGTGCGCATGCCGCGCGGCGATCGCCTCGGACACGTCGATCGGCAGGAACACCGGCTCGCCGCGGACGCGCGCGGTCGTGGTGATCGCCTCCGCCGTCAGCTTGCTGTCGACCGGTCCGACCAGCATGAAGGCGTCGATGCTGGCGTCCTTCACCATGTCGGCGACCTGGTCGTTGTTGAACTGCATCACCTCGACCTTGTCCGGGTCGACGCCGGATTCCTTCAGGATGACGTGCAACAGTGTGACGTTCACCCTGGTCCGTCCGACCACGCCGACGCGATGGCCGGGCAGATCGCTGACCGCCTTGATCTTCGATTTCGCCCGCTTGCGCGGGGCGCCTTTCGGCGGAGATCCACTCGTCGCCCAGAGCACGACGACATTCTTGCGCAGGATGGCGACGGAGCCGGTGCCGTCGGGCATCTCCTCGTCGGCGCGCGCCACCGCAAGATCGGCACGGCCGGCGGCCAGCTCCGCGATCGAATCCAGGGGACCGGCGGTTGTGATCACGGAGAGCCGCACCGCGGCGCCCTCCTGCGCGAAATGCTGCGCAAATCCCTGGATCAGTTGCTGGTCGGTGCTTCCCGATGGTCCGACGGCAATCCGCAGGGTGGTCGGGCGCAGCAGGATAAGGGCCGCGCCGACGATAGCCGCGAACATCAGCAGTCCGGCGGCGAGCACCAGAAACGGGGAACCCTTGCTTCTTCGGCCGCGAATCTCGACCGGGCCGGTCAAACCGTCTGAACTGGACATCCTGCTGCCACGCAAGGAGAAATCGGCATCGCCCCTGGTGACACGATAGCACGCTTGCGCGGCTGCTCCAATTTCCCCATCGAACGGCCGAAATTTCGACGCGGGATTCCCTCACCCTGAAAGTCAGTTGATTCGGGCTCGGCGGGGTCCGTTGTGGAGTCCTTTTGTAAGGAGTTTGGTCATGGCAATCCCCTATCCGCCGGCGAAGAAGGGCAGTGATACTCCCCCATCGCAATTTCTGGATGATGATGATGATGGTTTTGATTCCGGGTTCGATCACGACGTCGTCCGCCTGTTGCAGGAGAATGCCCGCCTGCGGGCGCTGGTGACGCAGCTCTCCTGCCTCGTGCTGAAGCACGTCGCCGATCAGAAATAGACGGTCTCCCCGCCAGTGCGGGCCACGTCGCGGACGGACTATGACGCCGCTCGCCACCGCGGCAGGTGCGTTCGCTTCACGCGTTGCCGTGAGCGTTAACAGGTTCGCTTGCCGGTACGGGGATGCCGGGAAGATGCTGGCCGATGATCGAACTCGCGTAGATCGCGGGTTCTGGCCCTTTGCCTGCGACAAAAGGCCAACACGCTCACCGCGAAGGCTTTGAATGACAGGCTTTCGCTCGTTAACCCTGATCGAGGATGACGCCGCGGCCTACGTCGCGGGATATGACGAATAAATGTAGATTCTGATCGTGACTTTCCGGCAAGGGGCACGACCAGTGGTCCAGGCGTTACTGCGAATTGGCGAAGAAGAAGCGACGCGCGGGTCGCGGAAGTCGCAGGAGCTTGTTCTATCGCGGAGAACTGTTTCCACTCGCAATCGAGTGCCGGCGCATGTCCTGCATCATTCCGAGTATCGGGCCAGGAAAGAAACGCCAGGCGCCACGATTTTCGAACAAGAGTGGTGGCTGGTCGCGGCGTCCGGCGGAAGCCTGGAGCGCGCCGAAGTCACGTGGGACGGTATCGTCGTTGGCTCGTTCAGCTATCAACCCTCGACAAGCCGCTTCGTGCGAAAGATCACGATGCCTCCGTACACGCGTATTCTCGCGCCTCACCTCAGCGGGCCGGAAGGAAAAGAGGTGACCGTCCTGGAAAACAACACGCGTATTGTTCGCGAGTTGCTGGAGAAGATAGGCCCGTTTGACAGCTTTACGACGACGTTACCTCCACAGAGCAACCTTTTGCTTCCTTTCCAGTTCAACGGCGCCGTCGCCGTTTTGAAAGGATCATTTCTCAGTTCGGCGGATGTCACGATCCCAGACGCGTGGGAAGCGATACACAAGAAGACGCGGAATGTCATTCGGAGTGCCGCAGGTCGGCTAGGTTATTCAATTCACACGGATCTGGACCGTTTTATCCGCATCGCCACGCTGCGGAATGCCGGCGTCGATTACAACGACTACGAGGCGCTGAAGAGGCTCTGGGTTGAAATATCGCGACGCGATTGCGGGCGGGTCATTTCCGCAGTCAATGATACCGGCAACGACGTCGCTGCGTGCATCGTCGTATGGGATGACAAGACAGCATACTATTTGCTCAGCACCCGCTCTTCCGATTCCGAAGCGAACAAGGCAAACACCGCGCTGTTTTTCGAAAGCCTGTCTCTCGCGAAGCGGCTCAGGCGCGATTTTGACGCGGATGGCTATGCCACTTTGCAAGCTGGCAGGTTTCTTTCGAAATTCGGCCTTCCGTTCTCGGTTCGCGCCACGGTTGAAAAGCGGGGAGCACTCTATGGGGCTCTCAAGCCCATCAAGGATTTTTTCATTCCCCCGCAAGCCTTGTAATCCAATTGCGGGTTCTGCAGACTGGCGGTCACCCCCGCGCTCTGCTATCTCTCCTGCAGGCTTCCGCGGCTAGCCGGATGCCAACGGTCCCGTAGCTCAGCCGGATAGAGCGGCGGTTTCCTAAGATAGTGACTCATCCCGGCCCATTGAATTGATTGATATTTTTCCGGCATCCGGAAAGAGTAGGCCGGAAGTAAATCCGACCGTCTATTTCCGCGAATTGCACCACCCAAAGTGTGTGGGTTGTTGGCGGCGAGCACGCTGCATAAAGTGAGTCCTCCACGAAGCCATTTGGTTGGAGGTTGCGATGAGCGCCGGGCGCTCGCCGACAGAGCTTTTCGAGCCCCTCACAAAGATAGAACTTTCCGATCAGGAATGGGCCGACATCAAGCGTGAAGGCGATCTTCAAGACCTTTTCCGACCAGCGGTCGAAACTCTGTTCTTTCGTTACGCTGCGACACGAACCGCACGCGTAAGTACACGCCGAAAGATACAACAGCTCGACGATGCGATGATTAAGGCGGCTCGTCTGATCAACGAAATTATGGCCGATCCGGTCACACGTCGTGACTATCTTTACATTGGCAATGTGGGTGGTCATCGCCCTGACCTGCCTCTGCTACTTCACGCGCGTGACGTCTTCACGCAAGTGAGGCAAGAAGTGGCCAAGACGAATAGTAGGTTTGACACAGCTAATGAATTGCTTCCGCCTCCTCAATTGGGAGCTCTCGAAGACTTCATTTATGGCCTCTTATTCACTCAAGGTATGTCGAGACAGGTCAGCCCACCCACCTCGTTCGCAGAGAATTCGCACAATCCAAGATTTCATCGTTACATCGAATTGTGCGTCTCACTCGCTGGTCCTGAGGAAGAGAAGAAGTCAATCGACTACGCTTTGAAAAAGGCTGTTGGTGAGTTCCACGCTGATCGAACGAACAACCCTGGGCGGTGGGTTACCAACTGGGATCCCTCTCTTCGTCAACAAAATAGATAGCGGTTGCTTTTCCAAATTTCTGTCTGAGCAACCCCCGCTTCCACGGTGGCGACCTTCGGGTTCGTTTTGATATTTGCCCGTTCCTCAGCGCGATAGAGCGCGAAAGGAACGGAGCGAACATGAATCAGCATTCTACGAACCTCGTTGCATCCACCGATTCCAAGCCGACAGATTCGGCTGAGATTACCGTTTACTGCAGTAAAACCAATCCGATCAAATTGGCGGAGGAAGTCGCGTTTGCCTTCTTTGACGGTGTGATGGCGGTAATTCACGCCTGCGCACTTCTGGTCGCAGCGCTCTCTCGATTTGAAGGCGATATTGTCGCCCGAGAGACATTTCTCAAAATTCTTGTCGAAAAGAATGTCATCCCCAGGCGTTCGCATCGGCTTGGCGAATTCAACAAGTCAAAGCTCGCGATGCTTTGCAAAATCGGTGAAAACTATTCGCTATTGCTGAGCGACGCCCTTCGTCCGTTTTTGCAGGCGGGCTACTCGGTCCTCTACTACATCGTCAGATACTACGAGGTGCTTGATGGCGACCACGATAGTCGTCTGGCTCAGCTCGCCGATGTGTTCTCCCGTGAGGGGCACCTGACGCGTGATTTTCTTGTGGCCAAGGTCAACGAGATCGAAAAAGCCAAGAAGGCCGGTGCCAAGGCATCTCAGCACAACTGGAATGAGACCGCGCCCAGCAATGGCTTTGATCTGATCGTAGCGACGCCGAGTCACTCGGAACTTCGCCGTCTGAAAGAATATCCGTCGGACGCCGTGCGATGCCTGCGGATACACCACCACATTGCCGCGAAAGCCGTCGTGGTCGTGCGCGGCCGCCTCGCGGATCTCCCGGTCATCGAGAACAAGCTGCTGGCAGGATGTGGGTTCGATTTCATTTCCAACATCATACTCGTGAACAAGCCGATCGAGCCGGACGTGACCACCGCCGAGGTGATCGTTATTGCCCGGCACGCTTCCAGCAGCATCATGTCTGATTTGGAATGGTTAGAAATTCAGGACATCCGTGCGTTCGCCTCGCGTGTTGCGCCGGACGCTCAGAATAAGCTGCACTTGTTCGCAACCGAAGAAACCGAAGGCTACGTCTGCATCGTCGGCGACGCAAACCTGGAGTTGGTGGAATGAATGAGCTCCGCGAACGTTTGATGGAATCCGACAGCTCGGTTAGCCGTGCTGACGAGGTCGCACTGCTCCAATCCGCTGGCATGGACAGCATTTCGGTCGGCATTGTCCTTCAGGAATTGGGTAAACGCGTCGTTGCTTACACTTACGAAGTCCAAGGCTTTCGATCTCGAGAGCGCGAAAAGGCAGAGATCCTCGCACGCCATTTTGGGTGGGTGTTAAAAGTTGTCACCGTACCTACGCGTAACCTGCCTGCTGATGTCAGGTGGTTGGCTATAAAGCTGCGCTGCTGCACCAAAGTTCTGTTCGAGGTGCTGTTTCCTCTCCTTTATCTGCTTAGGGAGATCGAGGAGCACGAGGTCTGGACCGGTTTCAATGCCGATGATCATTACGGCAACACGCGTAAGGTTGTCCTTGAGCAGGCGCGGCTTGTCCGCAACGGCGTCGACGCGATTGAACGCAAACGGCGTTTCGACGAGACTCGCGACAAAGGCTACGCGAAGTTCGACGAGCCCGGCTCCTTGGATAGCTGGTGGTTCTCTAAGAGGCTTGGCGAGTATTTCGGCAAGAAACTGTTGGACCCTTATGTCGACGCGACGATCAGGAATTATTTCCGTCAATTCGACCACGAGCAGCTTTCGTCCTTAAGAAAGCCTTTGATCAGGGATGCATTTGCGGACCGCTTGGCAGGCCTGCCCGAGGGCGTAATTGCCAAAGGCGAGCGGTTGCAAAAGGCTGGTCGGGTTGACGAACTCACCCTGCGCTTGCTTGACGACGTCGGCATCAATCGTTTCGAAACGAAATACACAGCGGTTTCGCCGTTGTTCCAGCGGTGGGGCAAGGCGGTGGACGCGAACCCGTCGTCGTTCGAGCTTGAGCTGAAAAGGCTCCCGCGCCCGCCGCGGCCTTCCGTGCGTGTTTCCGAGATCGGAGAATATCGGCCCTATAACATGGCCGACGTCTACTCGGCTTCGGCGGGCAAGAAGTTCACGTTCGTCAGCACGTTCGCTGGAGGTGGCGGATCTTCGATCGGCTATCGTCTTGCCGGCGGTGAGGGCCGACTGGCTAACGACTTCGTTCCAGAGGCCGCGCGCACGTATCTAGCAAACTTCCCCGACAGCATTTTTGATCGGCGAGACATCCGCGAACTCAGTTACAGCGATCAAGCGGTTGCGGAGTTTCTAGCTACTTTCCGGCGCAAAATTCGTGAGCCCAAGTGTTGGGGCAGAATCAGCGCATTTGCGATTTTCTGCAAGCCTGGACGGATTTGATTTGACGGTGGCGCGCGCCGCTGATTCACTAACGGAGATGATTCGTGAACGCGCGCTTCGAAAACGCGAGAAACTGGTAGCAGCGCTGCCGATCACCGGCGAGCTTTTGCGCGGGACGCTGTTGGAGCGTGTCGTGCGTCACAAGAGCGGCTGTCCGAAATGCGCGCGCGGCGAAGGCCATCAAGTGTACGTGCTGACGGTCGGTTATGGGCGCGGACAAACGCGACAGATCAGCGTGCGGAAAGAGCGGGTGGCTGAGGTTCGTCGCTGGCTGGACAATTACCAGAAACTGAAGGAGACGATTGAGCAGATTTGCCAGCTCAATCACGATTTGCTGCGTCCCGATCCCACCGTGCCCCACCCCGGGAGGAAGCGGCGTGATTGAGATGCGGCGGGCGCAGCTGAAGTTTGGGGATCACTGGGTCGCCGAGGAAGTGGCCGATCTGCGTGAGGCCTGGATGATCCATGCCGACCAGATCCTGGACGACGAGATCATTGTTGCGGCTGTGTATGAGGCATTGAGCAAGCGACACCCGAAGAGCGGCAGCCGCGGGCGGCATGGTGCGCCGGCCGAGATGGTGCTGCGGCTGCTCATTCTCAAGCATGTCCGCAACTGGAGCTACCAGGTTCTCGAGCGCGAAGTGCGCAGCAACCTTGTCTATCGCAACTTTGCCCGCATCGGCGGCGGCAAGATGCCGGATGCCAAGACCATGGGGCGGTGGGGCCTGGCGGTGGGCCCGGAGGTGATCAAGCGGGTCCACGAGCGGATGGTGAAGATCGCGCAGGATCAAGGAGTTGTGGAAGGCCGGCGGATGCGCGTGGATACCACGGTGATAGAGACCAACGTCCACTATCCGACCGACTCGAGCCTTTTGGGAGACGGGGTGCGCGTGCTCATTCGCACCATGAAGAAGATCACCAAAATTGCCGGCACCACCGGCACCAAGTTGCGCGACCGCAGTCGGAGCGTGAAGCTGCGGGTGCTCGACATTGCGCGGGCTGCCCGATCGAGGGCGAAGCAGAGTTCGCAGAAGCTCAAGCGAGCTTATGGCCAGTTGCTCAACTCGACCAGCCGCGTGGTCGGACAGGCCAAGCAGTTCTCGGCGCAGATCGCCGCGGGAGTGAAGCAGGCCAACACTGCCAAGGGGCAATTGAAGCTCGATCGCTTGCGCCACCAGATCGACGAGATGGTGCCGCGGGTCAAGCAGGTCATGAAACAGACCAGGGCTCGGATCTATCGCGGCGATACGCGCTCGCAAGGTAAGCTTCTGAGCGTGTTTGAGCCCTCGACGGAGGTCATCCGCAAAGGCAAGGCGGGCAAGCCCAACGAATTCGGCAAGATGGTGAAGTTGCAGGAGGCCGAGAACCAGATCGTGATCGACTTCGAGGTCTATGATCAGCGCCCCAACGATTCCGATCTGCTTGTTCCTGCGATTGACATCCATCAGGCGACGCTTGGACGCGCGCCGTACCTCGTCGCTGCCGACGCGGCCTTCTATTCCAGCAAGAACGAGGCCGCTGCCAAAGCCAAGGGCGTCAAGCGCGTCTGCGTCCCCAACCGCTCCACCAAGAGCGTTGAGCGTCGGCGCGAGCAGAAGAAGCGCTGGTTCCGCAACGGTCAGAAATGGCGGACCGGATGCGAGGGCCGCATCAGCGTGAGCAAGGGGCGACACGGCCTCAACCGCTGTCGCTACAAAGGCGAAGATGGAATGAAGCGTTGGGTCGGGCTCGGCGTGATCTCCGATAATCTCATCAACATCGGCCGCGCCATCAACGAGAAATCGGCAAGCTAGAAACGCCGAAGATCACGAACGATTTTACGAGACACCCCGCCGATATCGCCGGCAGGGTGTCGTCTTTCCAGTATACGTTCCAAATCACTTCAATTCGAGAAAGATGAATTTTGCGCCGGAAAGTAGCTAGGTCGGGACTTAACATCGGGGAAGTTGACATCGGAGAGGGCTCTCCTCCGTGCGCAGAGTTTAGCTTTGCCGGGCCCGGCGTTGGTGACCAAGACGTGCTGAGATCATACTCCGATGTAAGGCAGTCCAATATCGCGTCGCTTCCGTTCGATTGCGTGGACTTCTTTCACCGAGTTCTACCAAAGGTCTTTATTCTCGAAAACGTACCCGCATTTGAGACAAGGGCGCCTAGGATTTTTCAGCGCTTCCTTCATCATGCTCGGTTCGGCGAGAACGAGGGTGAGCGACGCTATTATGTTGCAAGTGCTGTGCTGGCCGCAAGCGACCACGGTGTCGCGCAGAACCGGCAGCGTCTTTTCATCATCGGAGTACGAAAGGACGTAGGTGACCTCGTCGGCTTCAACTCGGACGAGGCCGTTGGCGATGTCTTTCCTGCACCCACGCGCCCCGGGGTTACCGTTCGATCTGCTTTAGCGGGGTTATCTCAAGGGGAGCAAGACGTCTGGCCATGGGTCAGGTCGGCGATCGTCGGTAGGCTTGGTCCGCTGATCCGCCAGTTACCGAAGGAGCCGCCCAAGCCGAGGGAAACGTGCCTTGCCTTCACCTGCTGGGTCAGGCCGGCTTGGAGGAGCGTTTTCGAGAGCACTTGCAACACGTCGCGCGCGAAAGCAGAAATTGCTAGAGCGGCGGAGAATCCGAACGAGCGCGACGAAATCGAACGCCTCCTCCAAACAAGACCTTCCCGTCAATTCTGATTTCATTGAGGCACCCGGCGTACACCTGAGACCGCTTGTCCCGTCGACCGAAGACGCGGGTCATTCCACTTGGTCCCGGTGATCGCAAAGATGGCACCTCGCCTTGACGACCGTGGCTGCGTGCGGATCGAGAGAGTGAGGCGATAGGTGACGGAAGCCATCTGTCCTGGGCGACTAGGGCAATGTCGTCCTCGACGCGAGCCTATTGGAGCCAGCGGCAACCTGCTGTCGCGTATCGCGTCGGCCGCAGCCAACAGTCCTACATCATGTAACAATGCTGGGCCGCCGCAAATTATCTACGTTAACCACGCCAGAACTTTGGCGCGGCAAAGGCGTGGCGCTTGGTGAGTTTTTGCGCTACATTAATATTAATAATCACCATCAATATTGTGTCGCAGCAAGAAATTGCGGCGGAGCTCAGGTCCCTTTGGAGGGATTGCATGAGAACGCTTCTCATTGGTTTACCGGCCGCAACCTTGATCGGCTGCACCAGCCTTGTAGCACCACAAGCCGAAATGAGTAGTTGCTCGCAAACGAACGGCACGCTGTGTCTCGGAAGCACGGCTGCGCCAATTGAATTGAAACCGTCACCAATGACGGTCCATTCTGTAGCGAAGAGAGCTAAGTCTACACTTCCGAAAGATATCTCTCTATCCGCGAAAGCCCGCCCTAGGAGCGTCACTGAGAACGCAAAATCCACGTTTTCAGTTAGGGGCGATAATCCTACGGCCAATCAGCCCGCTGAGGCCGTCGATCCCATCATGAACAAGGCGAAGACTGCCATTGCTGCGAAGATGGAGAATCCCGCATCCGTGGAGTTTCAAGACATGAAGCGCGCAATGAGGAAGAACACCTTCCAGCAAAACGTCGACACTATTTGCGGCCACGTCAAAGGAAAGAATGCATCAGGCGAGGACACCGGAGAAATTGCCTTCTTGTATCTCGTAAAGGACGATGAAGCGTACGTCGTCACCGGCGGCCCTGAAACCGCAGCGGCTAGTGCATATCGCAATATCTGCAGCTAGACTGAGGTACGGCAGAGCGAATATCCCCCGCAGTGCAAATTTGAGAGTGAAATCAGTCGCCTCGATTGAACAATATGGAGACGCTGATTTAGTAGCACCGGAACGGAACGTAAATCGACAGTGAGCATCGCGCGGGCGAAACGAGATCCGTGCAAAGTGTCGCAAACGCCTCAGCATCTCTCTGAATTTTGGAAGCGTCATGGACGATTTCGCTTTTTCCACAGAGCTATCCCACGCATCGCACCATTTGCCGGTGCTGGTGATCATCGAGCAAGAAGTCCTTCCGCGGACCTGTATCCTTGGCATCCTCAAGCGAGAGTTCGCCGAGTTCGAGATCATGGGAATGGCAACGGCGAGCGATCTGACCTGCGTGTCAGGAAGGGATGTTCGCCTAATCGCGCTGATTAGCGGAAACAAGCCGATAGTTGATCCGTCGGTCGAGCAACGGCTTATACTCGTCGAAAAGCTTTGTCCGAACGTACCCGTCGCACTATTGTCGAGCCGCGATGATGAGGAGGCGGCATCGACTGCGATGCAAAGGGGGGTCCGTGGATTTTTTCGACATCAATTCCAATCGAGGTCGCCATCGCCGGTTTGCGCCTCGTACTTGCCGGTGGGGTGTATCGACCGCTGCCACTCATCAGCCAGAATAAAGCGCCGGCGCTTCCGACGACAACAGCCCTTCCCGAACGGCCCGCGATCCGCAACGGGAACGGTGACGCAAGGGCCGTGACCGAGGGACTGGCTGCCGACCTTACGCCCCGTGAGCGGGAGGTGCTCGAAGGATTGGAATTGGGTCTTCCCAACAAGCTGATTGCGGCAAGGCTCGACCTTTCGGAAAACACCGTCAAAATGCACATTCAGCATATCATGCGGAAGTGCTTAGCTCACAATCGCACTGAGGCGGTCCTTCGTTGTAGTAGTCGATGGTCGAGCCAGCTCGACCATATGTTGCCGCGCACCTTCTCATCCTCACAAACGCTGTCTTGCGCACCCATTCCGTCCCGCGACCAATCTTGATGAAGACTTGCGTAGACATCCCAAAGGGAATCTCTCAACTATTGGTTGCGTCGAATGTCCGCTGCGGCTCGTACGCGACGAGACCCGACCCTCGGCGCCGCGTCAATGTCGCCGCGGCCCACGTCGGGTTCGGGTCAAACTCGGAAGTCGAATATGAAGGGATTGAGGTTGATCAAGACTGAGCGACTGGCTTCTTCTCAATTTGATCGTGCAGCGAAGCTAGCTGCCATTCCAGCGGGTGCAAGTCCCGCCAACATAAGGAGATCCAGCCATTGTTGTAGTTATATCCAGCAACGGAGAGGGAGACCGATCCGTTGAAAGCCTGGAAGTAAAAGTCCCCGAAGGCTGGGCGATCCCAGTCTGATCCGTACAGGGGGGCGAGCAACCTGGCAGGCCGTAGCGGAAGCGAACCAGTGAAGCCACGAAATGAGAAGCCCGCGTGGAACGGATTGCGGGAGTTTTGGGAGTGCCGAGCCGGTGGTCAAACGGCGAAGGCCATGTCGGCATCGAAGTTCTGGAACATATCGATGTTGGGCTCCCCGGGGTCGGAGAGGACGGCATGCCAGGAAGGAATGTGCAGTGAAAGTTCGGAACTACTCGCGGGTCGCCTAGGCGCTCCCGCACAGCGAAGGCATCGCGTATAAGCCGCCATGCGGTGAAATCGCGATGTGCCTGCGAGTGGGGCGGATGGGGTCGATTAAGTGATGACGGTTCGGGACAGTATAACTCGGGCAAGAGCGAGGGCCCCTGGGGTGGTGGAGTAATCACACTTCAAGGCGGAGCATGATCGAATCCACGTCCCGGCACAGTAGCGGGATAACCGTTGAGACCACGAGGTGTACGAAGGGCGGATGCAAACTGGCCAAGACGCCGCGAACGCCGGGAGCAGACTTAAGCTGCGCGAGGAAGTCAGGAAGGCGCATCCTTGGAAAGCCAGCCTTCCAGCCGTACTGGGGAAAACCCGCCGTACGGAAGTGCGTCCAGTTAAGACTGGTGTGTTCAGCAGGAGGTAGACCTGCCGGGGCAAAAGTCAGGCGCCCCGTAGTTTGGATAGCAGGGTGGAGAGAGATCAAAATCCTGAAGCCTATCGACAAGGTCTCCCTTGGGGAGACTACGAGTTGCCGGGCCGTAACGACAGTGAACGTAAATGTGGCCTCGAAAGGCGTAGATCCGAGGGCCGAGCCTGCTTCCGTAGGGCGAAGGCAGCATGGGGTGCCGAAATCTGACCGATGCGGCATCTCCACCTCGGCGGGGTGAAAGCGACAGCACGGTAACGAGGGCATACCGAGTAACTGGCGAAGCCCTCCTCGTCCCGGTGCGAAATCACCGGAGCAAGGTAGATCGTATAACCGGCTAAAGCGGGAAATCGATCGAAGGCGAGAGGGTGGCGGATGGGTCTTAGTAGCGAGGAAATGGAGTAACGCCCATGGAGCGAGGGACCCTGCTGTTTGTAACGTCTCCTTCAATCGGGAAGGCAGGGACGAGATGATAAAGGCGTCCAACGATTTGCAGGACCTGAGGCGGAGACTATACGTCAAGGCGAAGTCTGAGACGTCCTGGCGTTTCTGGGGCTTGTACGTCCATGTTTGCAAGATGGAAACACTACGCAAGGCGTATGCGCTGGCCGAAGATAATGATGGTGCTCCCGGAGTAGATGGGGTCACCTTCGCGGCCATCGAGGCGCAAGGCGTAGACGCTTTCCTCGGGCAGATCAGGGGCGAACTGGTTGAGCGCAGCTACAAACCGTTGCCGGCCAGGCGGCAGGAGATACCGAAGGACGGGGGCAAAGTCCGCGTCCTTTCAATTCCTGCTATCCGGGATCGGGTGGTGCAAGGGGCGCTCAAGCTCATCTTGGAGCCGATCTTTGAGGCCGACTTCCAACCGGGATCGTTTGGATACCGACCCAAGAAGACAGCTCATGAGGCGGTCGACCGAGTGGCCAAGGCAATCGTTCAGCACAAGACACGCGTCATAGATATCGATTTGCGGAGCTATTTTGACAACGTCCGGCACGACCGACTGTTGGCCAAAGTGGCGAAACGAGTTGATGACGATGATGTAATGCACCTGCTGAAGATCATGCTGAAAGCCAATGGTCGATGCGGCGTCCCGCAAGGCGGAGTCATCTCCCCACTGCTCAGTAATCTCTACCTCACCGAGGTAGACCGAATGCTCGAGCGGGCAAAAGAGGTGACACGCTACGACAAGTACACCGGCATCGAGTATGCGCGTTTTGCTGACGATCTGGTGATCTTGGTGGATGCCCACCCGCGGCATGACTGGCTGATGACGGCGGTTGAGAAACGCCTCCGAGAGGAATTGGCCGCTCTGCAGGTCGAAGTCAATGAAGAGAAGAGTTGGATCGTGGACCTCGGCCGCGGCGAGAGCTTCGGCTTCCTCGGGTTCGGTGTGCTGCAGAGACAGATAGAAAGGAGGGAACATGAAACAATAACCTGTCGTATAGCTGCGTGGAAGATGGGGGCGGGCCCCCCGGGATCGGCTTTCAGGAGCGGGTCTCAAACCACTCCAAGCGGCTGCGGTCAAAAGCCGTGGTCGTGAGCGTTGGAGGGAAAAGCTTGGGGCATGACCCTGAGCAGGTGTGCGTCCGGGAGACGAGCGAAAGCAAACCCACCGACGACGCGTCGTTAAGAAGCAAGCGTCATCAAAACCAGAGGCGTGAATCTCCACTGGGATAAGTCTGTCGGGTGCCTGATGACTGGGCAGACGGTGACCGGCGTTGAGGGGGCGTGAACCGGATGCAGGCTTTTGCGCGGAACTGCAGGAACCAGGGCTCTGATGGAAAGGGAGAAGCACAAGCGGCGAAAACCGTGAGGCGAGAGTACCGATGCAGAGCACTGGGACGGACCGATCAGTAGGAGCGATGAAGGCCCTGTAATGGGGCTGGAGCAAAGGGATCGGGTCAGGCGGTCGTATGGTCGAAACAACTGGAAACAGGATGATGACGATGCGTGCGACGGACAAACCGTTCAAGATCACCAAAAAGCAAGTGTATGAGGCTTATAAAGCGGTCAAATCCAATCATGGTGCGGCTGGTGTGGACAGGGAGACGATCGAGCAGTTCGAGGCCGACTTGAAGGGCAATCTCTACAAGCTTTGGAACCGAATGAGCTCGGGAAGCTACTTTCCGCCGCCGGTGCGCGCCGTCTCCATACCCAAGAAGTCTGGAGGCGAAAGGATTTTGGGTGTGCCCACCGTAGCAGATCGCGTGGCTCAGACGGTTGTGAAACAACTCATCGAGCCTGATCTGGATTTAATCTTTCTGGCAGACTCGTATGGTTATCGACCGATGAAATCGGCTCTCGATGCCATAGGTGTCACGCGTGAGCGCTGCTGGAGATACGATTGGGTTCTAGAGTTCGACATAAAAGGTCTGTTCGACAACATCGACCACGAACTCTTACTGCGTGCTGTCCGAAAGCACGTGCAATGCAGATGGGCGTTGCTCTACATCGAAAGATGGTTGAAGGCGCCGATGGAACTCGAGGATGGAACGAGGGTGGAGCGTACGTGTGGTACCCCTCAAGGCGGAGTTGTCAGCCCGATTCTCTCGAATCTGTTCATGCATTACGCGTTTGATCTCTGGATGGCACGGACATACCCCGACCTTCCGTGGTGTCGATATGCCGATGACGGTCTCGTTCACTGCCGAAACGAGCAAGAAGCCCAGGCCCTCAAGGCCGCGCTTCAGGCACGTTTGACGGAGTGCCGTCTGGAAATGCATCCGACGAAAACCAAGATCGTCTACTGCAAGGACGGAAAGCGCAAAGGTAAGTATCCGAACATCAAGTTTGACTTCCTCGGATACTGCTTTCGGCCTCGGTTGGTTAAGAAGTCGCGGGACAATACGTTGTTCTGCGGATTTAACCCAGCCGTAAGCCCCTCTGCACTGAAGTCCATGCGGGCGAAGATCCGGGAGTTGGGCGTCCGACGTCGAAGCGAACTGTCGCTGGCCGAAATTGCCCGCCGTCTGAATCCGCTTCTTCGGGGGTGGATTAACTACTATGGGCGATACGCACCATCGGCGCTCGCTCCCTTGCTCCGGTACGTCAATCAGACGCTACTGGCCTGGGCGATGTGGAAGTTCAAGCGCTTTAAAGCTCACAAGGTACGCGCGAGCCGCTTTCTGCAAAAGCTGGCTCGGGAAAACGCGAAACTCCTCGTGCACTGGCGGATTGGTCTGACCGGTACGTTTGCCTGATGGGAGCCGAGTGACGCGAGAGTGTCACGCTCGGTTCTACGAGAGGCCGGTGGTGAAACTCCCCGGCCTACTCACCATTTCCGCCGCATCCGCAGTGGAAGGGGCGTCTGGCGAGCAAGCTTTACGCCGAAGCTCAAGAAACGAACGGCGCTGCTGCGGAAACTCAAAGACGTGTTCCGCCGCCACCAATCCCAACCCGTGGATCGGGTGATCAGCTTGATCAATCCGATCCTACGTGGCTGGGTGAATTACTTCGCGGTTGGGCATGCCAGCGAGTGCTTTGGCTACATTCAAGACTGGGTGGAAAAGAAGATCCGGCGCCATCTGATGAGGGCTCGGAAGCGAAAGGGCTTCGGTTGGACGCGGTGGAGTAGGCAGTGGCTGTACGAAACCTTGAAGCTGTTCAGCAACTACAAGGTTCGGTGGCTTCAGCCGAAAGTCGCCCCAGCAGGATAGGTCCCATAACCCTTGAGGTGAAGCAGGCAGGTGAGCGTAGAGTGGGAAAACCACACGCTGCGTTCGACGTGGCGGGGACTGGAAACGTGGCACGGTCGAAATGATGTGACACTCGCAGACGAAAGGGCGAGGCAACGGGGAACACAAACATCGACCTAAACCGGCGCGCCAGTCTCCGACCCTACTGATAGGGGGGATCGAGGAAACGTCGGCATCATTCGAAGCCCGATCCGCGCCTCGATCCTACCCGACTACAAAACATGCACTGCACAAATTGCAAGTTGAATGACTGCGCCCACGTTCATCGCACTCACTTACCGGTGGAGGAGCCGTTCACAGGATCAAAACCTGAAATCGGCCTATGACTTGTTCGATCGCTTCGTTTCGAAAACGGGTTCAGCGTGGGAAAGCAGGAACAGACTTCGAAACGAAGTGTCAGGCAGCACGTTGCCATTCTTCCCGTCACCGGTGCCTAGGGCCGGTTTAGAAGGAAGTCTCGGTTGCCGAGAGCTGCCTCGGGTGTTGGGGTATTTTTCCTCGGCGAGCTACTTCTCTCCCGACTCTTGTTTCAGGGTCATGTACGTGATGAACCGTATCAGGTCAGCGTCAGCCGCGGCGTAAATGGTGCAAGGTAATTTCCGGCGGGCAATTGAGGCGCACGGGAACGACGCTCGAGCCCGCACCAACGGAAGTATAGCCGGTCATATCGCCGTACCGCCAAGGCCCAGCCCCCATCCGTCTTGGCAGCACCGCCTCGAGCTTGATGGGAATAGATCCGGGGAGACAAATCTGACCGCCGTGGGTGTGTCCGCTCAGCATCAGATCAAAGTTGGCATGGGCAGCCTGACGATAAACCTCCGGTGTGTGAGACAACAAGATCGAGAACTCACCGCGGGGTATCGAGAGAGCGGCTTTTTCGATGTTGTCCACTCTGAAGAAATGTGCATCGTCGATTCCCGCCAGATAGATCCGTTGGTCCTTGCGAACGATTGCTTCGCATTCATTGAGCAGCACGCGAATGCCCATGGCTTCGAGCCCCGGAACCATCTGAATCGTATCGTGGTTGCCGAGCACGGCATAGATTGGTTGTTTCAGATGAGTTCCCACTCGCGCGACACCATCCAGGGCGGGCTGGAACGGCCCAAAAGTCCGACCCCGATAATCGCCAGTTAGGACACACACATCGTACTGCATGCTGCCAACCAACTCGATAAGTCTGTTCATGGCAACTTCATTCATATCCACGTGAAGGTCGCTAATGTGGAGAATGGTGAAGCCCTCAAAGAGGGGCGGTAATGTCTTGAACCTCATGTCGTTTCGTTTGACGAGAATGCGTTCTGCATTCTGTCGTGCGCGCCAATAGAGCCCCGTTGCCTTCAGAACATTTCGAATGATCCACTCGGCCCAAGATGAGTTTTCAAGGTGAAAGAATGTGAGGCCCTGGCCAAATACCTGAGCTTCGTGATCTCGCTCAATCCCCAATCGCTGCCGGGCATGGAGCGGCCCGAGACGGATCTCGAGTTTGCGCAGAATGTCTTCGTCCACCAGCTAGCCCTCTGAACGGCCGTCGCGTAGATATAGCGTATTCTCATGAGGCCAAGGTCAACCCGACAGTGGCTTATTCCCACGCTTCCACTGAATGTCGCGTTGGGTCATTTGACTCGTGCACTGGAACAAACTGCATCGCTATTCGATCACATCGGCGCAGCCGAGCAGCGACAGCGGCGGCGATAATCCGAGCGCCTTCGCCGTCTTCAGGTTGATGGATCAGCTCGACCGTGGTGCCTTGGATGACCGGGCAAGCCCTTCCACTGAAAGGCGCTCACAATAGTCAATAGAAGATCGAACTAACGTCGGATGCAACTATAAGCTAAGCTGAAGAAATGCAACTTCTGCATATTCTGCAATTATTGGTTTTAATGACGTTGGCGAACGGCACACCGATCGTTGCGAAGAAGATTTTTGGCCCACGTTTTTCCTTTCCGCTGGATGCCGGCACCATATTTTTTGATGGGCGGCCGTTGTTTGGGCCATCGAAAACCATCCGCGGTATTTTGATTTCAGTCCTCATCACGACAGCAAGCGCCCCGCTTATCGGTCTGGATCTGACGATCGGTGCAATCGTAGCGGGCGCGGCTATGGCGGGCGATTTGTTCTCCAGTTTCGTGAAGCGCCGCCTAAACTCTCTGCCGAGCAGCCAGGCACTCGGGCTCGATCAGGTTCCCGAATCCCTATTTCCGATGCTGGCATGCCGCGACGCACTTTCATTGACGATCGCAGACATAGCGCTTGGCGTCGGGATCTTTTTTATTGGCGCGCTAATTCTGTCTCGTTTTCTATTCCGGGCCCACCTGCGCGACGAACCATATTAGCCCGCCGTTAGCCCGAACGAAGGCAGTGCAGGGTGATTTCTGGTGGACAGTTCAGACGAACAGGAACGACACTCGATCCAGCACCCACAGAGGTGTAGCCAGCCATGTCGTGATACTGCCAAGCTCCCGCCCCCATCCGTCGAGGCAATACTGCATCAAGTATGATCGGAATAGATCCTGGCAGACAGATCTGCCCACCGTGCGTATGCCCGCTCAGCAACAAATTAAAATCGGCATGAGCCGCCTGACGATAGATCTCCGGTGTGTGTGACAATAAGATGGAGAACTCGCCATACGGTATCTGCAACGCAGCCTTTTCGATATCGTCGGCCTTGAAGCAGTGGGCGTCATCGATTCCGGCTAGATAGATTTGCTGATCGCCGCGCACGATCACCTCGCTCTCGTTGAGCAGCATACGTATTCCCATGGCTTCCAGCCCCGGAACCATTTGGATGGTATCGTGGTCGCCCAGAACCCCATAAACGGGCTCCTTTAGATGAGCTCGCACTCGTGCGACGCCGTTCAAGGTTGCCTCGAACGGTCCAAAATTCTTCCCCCGATAGTCGCCGGTTAGAACACATAGATCGTAGCGCATGTCGCCGACGAGTTCGATCAGGCGCTGCATGGCAGGTTCATTCATGTCCACATGCATGTCGCTAAGGTGGAGTATGGTGAAGCCGTCGAAGAGCGATGGCAACTTCTTAAACATAACATCATTGCGCTTGACGAGAATGCTTCCTGTATTTCGGCGTCCGCGCCAGTAGAGACCGGTCAGCTTAAGTGCATTTCGAATGACAGAATGGACCGGATACCAGTTCTCTATGTGAAAGGAGAGGAGGCCTTGGCCGAAGATTTGTGCCTCGTGGTCCGTCTCGATACCCAATCGCTGTCTCGCATGGAGCGGTCCGAGACGCTCCTCCAATTTGCGCAAGAGATCTTCGTCCATGGAACAACTTCCTCCGAAATCGGCTCGACCTTCCATGGGAGCACCAGGCCCTGCCAGACTCTTCAGAGTATTCCTTTCGGCCGACTGTCTGGGAGCACGAAGTCCTGGAAGATTTTCCGGCTTTTCTCATCAACCTGTTGGGCGTAGTGGAAATTCGCTATGAGCTCGATGTCGCATTTGGGGTCAAAGTCGGAAGTGTTCGTGCCTGCGCGGGATGTCCGTTGTACCCTCAAAAGCTGCCCTGACAGCCCCAAATCTCGACTTCCGCTTTGCCCCCTGAGAGTGGACTAAGTCAGACATCGCGAAATGTCCGAAACGTGCCAATCACGAAAGTGGGAGAGCCCAAATTCCGCCGGCGGCATGATCAACGGCGAATTTCCGAAATTTGATCGAAATCAACTACGCGGCCAATCTTCACGGGTAGCATTCTTCAGAAAGAACAATTCGAATCGCGCCGTGGTATCGCTCCGGTCTCAAGGTATTTGGATCGTGTTTCTTTCTCCATTTGCCTTCTGTAGAGGACTATGCCGAAGTTCGTATATATTGTTGACGACGACACGTTCTTCCGGACAGCGATGGAACGTCGTCTGAAGAAAGCTGGCTACGATGTGGTGACCTATCCTTCGGCTCAGCACTTGCTGGATCGCTTGCCGAGCGATACCGTGCTGGGCTGCATCGTCTTCGACGTGCGGATACCTGGGCTGAGCGGTCCGGAGCTGCAGGGGCGCCTGAGCGAGGTCGGCTCGACCTTGCCTATCGTGTTTCTCACTGGCTATCCCGATATTCCGATTACGGTGCAGGCTATCAAGGCGGGTGCGGTGGATTTTCTGACCAAGCCCGTATCGTCGGCCGACCTTCTTCGGGCAATTGAGCGGGCCATTTCGCATCATGAAGCAACGAGTGGCATCAGGAGCGTGCTGTTCAAGGCTCGCGCCGATATGGCGAAATTGACGCCACGCGAGCGGCAAGTCTTCGAACTTGTTGTTCGTGGCCAGATCAACAAGGAGATTGCCCGCGCGTTAGGTGCGACCGAGCGTACCATCAAGGCCCATCGCGGGCGGGTGATGGAGAAAATGCAAGTCCGAACCGTGGCGGAGCTTGTCTCGCTCGCCGAGCGGCTCGGCGTCCTTGGGCGTCCGGTAGCGGACAGTCGACCTAGCCAATCCAATCAACAGCATTGAGCCTGTGTTTTTTTGAGCCTGTCTTTTTGGATAACAGCACTGCACTTTAAGCTGGACGATATCCGGTTGTTTGCTCCGCAGCTCGGGCAAGCTTTTTCCAATCTACCGCAAGCCGCAACCACGCCTCTTGATCGACCCACTTCCCGGCGAGTTTCGCTTTGAGCTCGCATTCCTCTGCTTCGCGTCGGTATCTCTGTGCGGCAGTCTGTGACTCCATGCAAATCCCCAATGCAATCATAGATGCCCCGCGCTACGCGACTTTGTGGTTCACTCTAGCGTCTGCAAAGCAGCGCCCAAGGATATCAATTGGCGGCTTACAATCGGTCTTGAATTTCGGATTTGCCGCGATTTGTGCTGGCACCTGTATAGGCGCTTTGTCATTAACTTGAGGCTTTGCTTGCTTGATAGGCAGCCTGTCACTCTTAATCGCGCGATTGACGATCTGTTGAGAAATTATTGCAGTCGTACCGGTATCGGATTGGAAACGTGCTGCTGCGTCCGAAGGAATGACCTGATGCACCGCCACAGAACTGGTAATGCCCACGAGGCAGGTGAGCGAATGCAACGTCAGTGTCTTGATAAGCATGATGCTACTCACTTCAGTTAAGTCAGTTCGCACTGCCAAACAGGCGTTGAGGTTTCTCGATTTGATTCATCTACTCAGCGCATGCGAAACGCGGCGAATGCATGCGCCACAAAGATGACAGCGCTCAAGACAACAATGGACACCGTCACGACCTCGATCATCGTACCGCTTGCTTTTGCGCGCCCGCTTGAGAGATGATTTATCCCGGCACTAAATTTAGGATAGGTGCCGTTGTCGTTGAAATTGTTCTGATGGGCATTGTCCCAATGGACAAGGGCTACCTGTGGCTGGCGAAGGCGCGGTTTTCGATGCGTCGTTACGACGAAGCCTAGCGGAATGGGATTAGACCTCGCCATTTGCAAAATGACACTCGATCGACACAACGGGCAGATTTCGATCGCGCAAGTTCACCCCACGGCTTGGCGCTTCGCGTGATCCTGCCCTATGCCCATCCACGGGACTGATGTCGGCTAGACTGTATGTCCCCTCTACACATGAGGCGGCAACTCACCCTCGATGTTGCGACGAGGGTTACCCGGATGGACCGGGCAGAGCCTCAAACAAGGAGGGTAAGTCGTGGGTCATCATACTGAAGCCTTTGTCGGAATCGATACGTCAAAATCACGTAATGCAATAGCCATTGCCGATGGCGGTCGTGGCGGCGAGGTGCGGTATCTCGGGGAGTTCCCTGCCACGGAGGCGGCGGTTCGAAAGCTCGTGGCAAAGCTTGCAGCGAAATACCGTGATCTGATGTTTTGCTATGAAGCAGGGCCGACAGGATATGGGCTCTACAGACTGCTCAAGAGTAACCGGTATGAGCTCCCACGTCCGCGGTGATCAGCGGGCGCGTCCGTAGCGGATCGGCATCCAGTATTGGCGCACGGCCTCGGCGGCCGCTGGGATATCGGCGTGGGCGTTGCGCAGAAAGTCCGCGGTCTCACGGCCGCTTCGTGGCGGTCCGAGCAGCGGACGGCCTTGATCGTCCCGACAGTGCAGCAGGATGGGCAGAAGCAGGCCGTGATTGACGTTGCTGGCGTCCAGCAACGGCGCCCACGCCGACAGCCTGAGCCGCATCGCGTCATAGAAACCTTGGCACCAGGGACGCGGATCGATGTCGCCATTAGGTTTGCGCCGGTGCATCGGGGCGAACTGGCGAGGCGCAGTCGAAAGGATCTGGCTGATCTCGTTATGGCGCAGCGCGACGGCGGAGATCGCGGCGAACTCCGGCGTGCCGCCGTGGTTGAAAGCATCGGCATCGATGGCGAGCAAAGGGCATATCCAGTCGAGCGGGCTCATTGACACCGGTCCGGCCACGATCGCGGCGACGTAGCCGTCGAGCACGGGGAGACTGGTGGCGGCAGGATGCTGATCGACGCGAGCCTGGAGCCATCGCTCGACCTCCGCAAGCGGCATCGCGACGGCTGCCATCGACGACGATGCTTTATGGCGACGCGGGCTCACGCGGCGGCCTGTACGGCGCGCTCGCGGGCCGCCTTCCAGTTCCAGGCGAGCAGCTCGTGCAGCTGATGGCTCTTGGTTCGCCCGGAGACGATTCGCTCCAGCACGTCAGTCAGATAGGCCTGCGGATCGAGCTCATAGAGCTTTGCTGTGTTCACGATCGACGCCAGGATCGCCCAGCTCTCGGCTCCGCCTTCGCTGCCGCTGAACAATGAGTTGCGTCTTCCCATGGCAATCGGGCGCATGGAACGCTCGACTGTATTGAAGTCAACCTCGACGCGGCCGTCGCGGAGAAACAGCGTCAGCCCGTCCCAGTGATTGATCGCGTAGTTGATGGCCTCCGCCAGCTTCGACTGGGAGAAGAGCTGGTCGACCACTGCCGTCAGTCGCGCCTTGAGCACCTCCATCAGCGGTGCGGTCCTGGTGCGGCGGACGGCAAGCCGCTGTTCGGCGCTCGAGCCGCGGATCTCGGCCTCGATGGCGTAAACCGCTTGCAGGCGCTCGATCACTTCGTGAGCGAACGGCGACTGCATCGTCTTGTACACCTCTACGAATTTGCGTCGGGCATGGGCGAGACAAAACGCCAGCTGGATCGCCCCGCCATGACCACGGGCAAGTGCTTTGTAGGCGGCATAGCCATCCACCTGCAGAATGCCGGAAAAGCCCGTCAATTGCCCGGCGATCTCCTCGGTGCCGCGGCCATCGGCAAACACATAGGCAACCGCCGGCGGCGATGGGCCGCCCCATGGGCGATCATCCATCGCATGCGCCCAGAACTGGCAGATGCGGGTGCGATGTCGTCCGGGATCGAGCACCGGCATCGGCGTCTCGTCGCAGAACAGCCGCGGCGAAGCCTGGATCGTCCGCAGCTGAAGCTCATAAAGACTCTTGAGCCACCATGCCGCACGCTTCACCCAGCCGGCGAGCGTCGCGCGGTCGAGATGAAGGCCCTGACCGGCCAGGATCTGCACCTGGCGGTACAGCGGCAGATACCAGGCAAACTTCGAGACCACCACGTGAGCCACGAGTGCCGTCGATGCCATTCCGCTCTCGATCAGACGCGGCAGCACCTTCGCCTGCACCACGCCGTCGGTGCAGCCGCGGCAGGCGTATTTGGGACGAATCGTGCGCAGTACCCGCAGGATCGCCGGGATCACGTCCAGTACCTCGCTCACATCCTCGCCGATCTTGTGCAGAAGGCCCTGGCAGCACGGGCACGCTGTCGTGTCCGGCTCGAGCACCTGCTCGCAGCGAGGCAAATGCTTGGGCAGCGCGCCGATGTTGCGCCTCGCCTTCTTGCGCGGCTTCCCAGCCGGCTTCGTCGCAGGCAACTCGTCATTGGCTGGCGCAGGTGGTGTGACGCCAGTCGCGAGATCGTCCAGTTCGAGCGCGAGCTGCTCGGCCACGATCGCCGCCAGCCGCTCCGAGCGCTTGCCGAAGATCATCTCCTTCAGCGTCTGCATCGCCACACGTAGCTTCTCGTTCTCGGCGTCAAGCGCGAGCACCATCTCGGTCAGAGCCGCTGCATCGGTCGGAAGAGCTTCGGGACGAATCGCCATGACCGAACGATATATCCGCGCATCACGGGCTCCAGCAAAATCTTCGCCTCTCAGCCGACAATGGCCGGTTGCTTCACAGGCTTGGGTGAAACACGCGTCCACTCAAGCCCGTCGAGCAGCATCGCGAGTTGTGTCGCACTTAGATGCACCACTCCGTCCCGGATTGGCGGCCAGGTGAAGTGTCCTTGGTGCAGCCACTTCGTCACCAGAACCATGCCGCTGCCATCCCATGCCAGAAGCTTCACTCTATCCGCGCGCTTGCTGCGGAACACGAAGACGTCGCCGCAGTACGGGTTCGCGCGCAACGCTTCGCTCACCAGCGCCGAAAGCGTGTGCACCGACTTGCGAAAGTCGACTGGCTGCGCTGCCAGCACCACCTTGAGGTCAGACCGTAATGCTATCAACAGATGCCCCGAAGCGCCGATAGCACTGTCGAAAGCGTCGCCAGGTCCACTCCTGGCTCGACCCGGATGCGCGCTCCACTCACCTCGATCTCGACCACCCCGCAGGCCTTGGCTGGTGGGGTGGCGATCTCCAAAGGCATCGTCTGTGCCGGCGAAATACGCTCGGACTCGCCAGCTGTCCCGCCACCGCTTCCGGCGCCAATTTGGATCGGCACGAAGTTCGGCGTCTTGCCGGCCACCGCCGCCGCAACCTGGCGTCGCCACACCGTGAGCAGCCCGCGGGAAACGCCCTTGCGCCGCGCCACCTCGGAGATGTTCGCACCCTCCTCAAAGCTCTCCGCCACAATCCGGGCCTTCTCCTCGCCCGTCCACCGTCGCCGTCGGCGCTCCCCGGTGATCACCTCGACGCGACGATAGGAGTCACCTTCCTGCCTGGCATCAAGCATGGAATTTGCCATCGCTTCACCTCCATCGATCAGCTCATGCCAGGCTGTATCGCAGGCGAGCCGAAGGATGGCGAGGTGGGGGTCTCTTGCCGGT
>CAWJYQ010000040.1:0-385497 GCA_963847045.1 uncultured Alphaproteobacteria bacterium
TAGTAGGGATCGAAGCCGTAGCCCGGAGCAGTCGCTGTATCACCGCCTTTGGCGACGCCGCCGCGAACGTCCATCTCGCCCTTGGTCAGGAATATTCTCCCGGGCCGGTAGGCATGTAGCCTGCACAAAGAAAGAGTGCGCCAGGCAGCTGAAGATTGCCGTCCGGGACCCCGCTTCCGGCGAGACCTGAAGCAGCTTCCAGGCGATTTCGCAGTTCCGCGTACTTGAAAGTCTGCCACTGCTCGATCCGCGCCTGAGTTATGCAACTCGCTTGAACCTGATGCGTTCAAGCTCGAAGGAATTTGCGGTTTCGCCGGGAGGTCGCCTCATGCCGATCTTCGTTGGGTTTCTATGGGCCGTTGGAGGCGCGTTGGTCACACTCGTTGGTCTTGCGATTTTGGCCGCGTCACAAGAACCCTCGGGTGCGGCATCCAAACCTTCAAGACAGGCGCCTGACGAATCTCTGGTTACAGCTGCGCGTATCAAGGAACTCGAAGAGGCGCTCAAACATCAAAGCGACCTCGCGCAGTACGTGGATATTGACCTCGTAACAACGATGTTGATTGTCGTCGGAAGCGCGGCGCAACGAGCCAAGTGCGGCCACGCGGACTACCCTGCGCTTCGCCCGCTGCTTGCGAGCGGTATCGTCAAACATCTGCCGGCAACGGCTTCCGAGAAATTTAAACAGGCCTTAGCTCAGCCACCACCGCTGCAGGTTATAGCCGCCGCAGCTATGAAATATGGCCTCTCGGAGGACGCAACTAACATCATTCTGGACGTCTTTGGGCGCGACCAGGCTACTTGGTCGCCAGCCGAGCAACGCCTATTCAGAGAATGGCAGAGATGCTTAGAAAATGCGGACAAGGAATCTGTATGAAGCAAAGCAAGATCACCGTTGATGCTGCCTTCGATCAGCTCTTCGCAGAGCGCGCCCCACCGCCAACATTTGAAGACCGCCTTGTCGCTGCTGAGCGCGAACTCCGCGACCGGTTGCTCGACAGCGCTACCCATCCAGTTACCTATTTCTACGCCGAGAACCTTTGGGAAACCGGAGTCCACAGCCGGTCAGAGGCTTTCGAACATGAAGTCTTGCTGTGGCTTCCAGCTCACTTACGGACGGCGTCAACGAGCACAGCATTCGCATCTGTGATGGCGAGTTTGTTTACCGAGATCCGGCACTTCCTGATCCACAACAAGCCGATGACCTTTCGGCAGTTCAAAACGTACCTGCGCCTGCTACCTAAGCTCCTTGAGAAGGGATGGAAGCACCTAGTCGCTGACCTCGGTGTCACGGTTCTCGGTGTCGGAATGTGGCACGTGCTCGAAACGCTTGTCGCGAGCTATGCGGCCTCTTGGACTGGGATAGTCAAGTCACTCCGGCAGTCGGGTCTCTCGCTCGCGCGCGCAATTTATGCTTTGCTCTGCGCTGACGGTTCGATCCGAGTACGAGCTCACGTCGCTCTGATTGAGTTGGCAGCAGCCCTTAGCTCAGCTGTTTCCGCTAGCCTCCAAGTCGTCCTCGATACCTTGCCCTTAGCCCCCATGATCGCAGCCTTTGCGGGCCATTTGCATTGGTTCAACGCTGTCATCGCGGGGGCGTTGTTCGCGGCAATGGTCGCAGCACTACACGTCACCGACGTCGCTGGTGTAATTCGGGAGCGACGCAGGGTGCTGATCAACGCAGAAGCTGAGAGAGCTCTTGCTGCTGCCGAGAACTCCGCTCTAGTCGCGGGCGCCGCGATCGAGAGGTCGCGAAGCTTCTATGAGGCTTTAGGCATTCACTACTGAAGCGATCGCCTGACTTGACAGCGCCGTTCGCCCCTGCGTGGTATCGAACTGTAACGTCGATATTGGTTGCGAAAATTTCTGCGCTGCCGTTCATAGCCGAGACTTTTCCGATGCTTCCTGTCGTTCGCTAAGGGCGCGTTAGGAAATAACTAAGTCAATTTTATCACGCTCTGTAAGAATTGTCGCTTGAGGATTCCCTGAAGGGAATCAGCGGCGATAGAATCGTCGTGTGATAAGCGCTTCTGACATCAGAGCTCTTCGGAAACGTTGGAAGGCGATGGCGCCTTTGCTGGATGAGCGGAGCCGCCGGCGCTGGGCGGCTTCGGAAGCACGTATGATTGGACACGGCGGCGTGAGCGCCGTGGCTGAGGCGACGGGGCTGGCCCGGCGGACAATATATCGGGGGCTTGAAGATCTCCAAGATCGTGCCTCAGTCGGGAATGACCGGATACGCCGGCAGGGTGGCGGACGTAAATCGAGGATAACCGAGGATCCAACCCTGCTTTCCGACCTTAAGTCGCTGCTCGAACCGGCGACGCGAGGTGACCCGATGCGGCGGCAATTGTGGACGTCGCTCAGCCTGCGGAAGCTATGCGTGGAGCTGAAAGGCAAAGGGCACGAGATCAGCTATCCGGTCGTTGGGAATTGCCTGCACAAGCTGCACTATAGCTTACAGGCCAACCGAAAATCCCACGAAGGAAGCGAGCATATGGACCGGAATGCTCAGTTCGAATACATCAACAAAAAGGCTAGCAGTTTTTTGACGGACGGCCAGCCGGTCATCTCGGTCGATACGAAAAAGAAGGAGTTGGTCGGCAATTTCAAGAATGCGGGCCGCGAATGGAGACCCAAAGGCACACCCGAAGAGGTCAATGTACATGACTTCATTGATCCCAAGTTGAAACGCGCGGTGCCGTACGGCGTTTATGACATCAACAACAATACCGGCTGGGTCAGCGTGGGAACGGATCACGACACTGCCGCCTTTGCGGTTAACGCCATCCGCCGCTGGTGGAAGGCCATGGGAAAGAAACGTTATCCGAAACCCAAGGGTCTGTTGGTGACCGCTGACGGCGGTGGGTCGAATGGCTATCGCGTCCGTCTGTGGAAGATTGAACTCCAGAAGCTGGCTGACGAGCTAAAGTTTCCGATCACGGTGTGCCACTTGCCGCCTGGAACCAGTAAGTGGAACAAAATCGAGCACCGGCTTTTTTCTTTCATCAGCATCAACTGGCGCGGCAAACCCCTGCGCAGTTTTCGCACAATCGTCGAGCTCATTGCCGCTACGACAACCGAGACGGGCCTGACCGTACGTGCTGAACTCGACGAAAAGAAATATCCCAAGGGACTCAAAGTCTCCGATGCGCAACTCGCCACCGTCAACATGTTTCCTCATGACTTTCATGGGGAGTGGAACTACACAATAGCTCCGAACAGAAAGCGCTCAAAAAAGTGACTAAGTTATTTCTTAACATACCCTAAGGCTCTCCATTCTACTCTTTTGCTTCCGTTGACGTGGAATGCGACGCGCCTCAGAGTAGCTCCTTCGACTGTAGAGGAGCCTCAACCTTGACACGGCGTGGTCCAGACCTCGAATGTGGTATCCAAATTGAACCCGGTGTGGCCGCAGATAAGTTAGTGCCCCATCATCTGAGTCGCCTCCCATTTGCGCAGCGGTTGACCTGCACCGTCGCGGAAGCCTGTGAGGTGACAGGTCTTGGGCGCACCAAATTTTATGAGCTAATCGGAGATGGTCGAGTTACCACGACGACCATCGGTCGCCGTCGGCTAGTCATTGTGCAATCTCTGTTTGCTCTAGTTGGCGTCAATGCGACACCAGCCGACCGTGGATAGGCTCGCCGCTCCAATTGGAGTCACGCGAAACAAGAAGGCTGACCGTAGCACGGCTACGGAATTGATCGTGAATTAACTCTTGCGCGCGCGCTTGATTCGGTTCTCGTACCGGCCCGGAAAGCAGTGCGCTCACGCGCTTGGGGTTTCACACGCGTCGGTCGTGTGGTCGAGGCCAAGCCTGAGAGTAGTTTTATACGTTTGATGGCGAAAACTCCTTCCTGATCATCCGCGCCGGACTACATTTTCGCCGCGCCGCGGGACCAGCGGTACAATTGCCGCCCGAGCGAGATCTTCCAAGGCTGTTGAGATATATTTCGCGTAGTGCCGCTCGATCATTTTCACCGAGGTGTTGTGCAGTTTAGCAACGTGCTGAATAGGGAGTCGATTCCGCAAGCCGCGGACGATGCTGGAATGTCGCAACGCATAAGGAATGACTTCGGGTAGTTGCGCGCGCTCGCGGATGGCATGCCACGGACGAGTAAGTTCTGCCGTCTTCCAAGGACCGCGTTCTGACTTTCTCCAAACAACGCTACCGGCCTCCTGCTCGTGCCTCCATCGCTCGAACAAGGACGCCTCTTTCGGGCGATCCAAAATTCCCGACAGCAGGACTTCGATGATATCTTCGCCTACCGGCACCGGAACGGATCCGCCGTTGCCGCCACGCCCCTTGTAGGAACCTGGCACCATCAAGCGCTGCTCTTTCCGTTGTGCGTCACTGACACGCATTCGTCTTGCCTGCGCAAATCGCGCGCCGGTGGCCGCAAGGAACACGATAATGCGGTATAGGTCGCCTTCAAATCCCTGCTCTTCGTCGATCTCGCGTGCGGCGCGAAGTAGGGTGCCGACCTGCGTATCCGTGAGGATCTGGTTGTCTCGGGCGACAGATATCTCATCGTCGTCATCAATGCGCTTAGCCTTAAACCCGTCTTTCACGATTGAGAGGAATGTTGGATTCAGCTTCTTTTGTTCCGCCGGCAGACGGGCCCATGCTGCATTCAGTCCAGCTTTCAGATCGTTTATGAGCCGCTGCTTTGTCGTGGCCTTCAATTCTACAGGAAGCTCCTCGCGCCACGTCAGAAGGTCATCTTCCTGTAGCGCGTGCAGATGGACTGCGGCGAGAGAGGCAGCTTCAACGGCTTCACGGCTACCGCGCTCCTTTTGACCAAGAACGTAGCGTCGCAAGCGGTGACCAGCATCGGATCGAACTTCGCGACCAGCCCTTCGGCTATCGCGGGCATTACGCTCCTTGACGTATGTCTCAACGGCCGTCCGCACGGTGGGTGCTGGTCCGGCAGCTTGCGCCGCCGCTTCCGTTCGGAATCGGGTGACGTTTTCCCGCGCTTTTGTGACCGCCTGCTCAAAAGTCAGGGTTCCTTCGGCGAGTTTGTCGTTAATATCGTTGGCGACACCGACCGGCGCCTGCTTGTAGTTGGCCCCATCATCGTGATTGCGCCAGCGAACAAACCACGCACCGCTTCGCTTGCCCTTGCGGTAACCAAGGTGTCCCTCGGCATCGAGACGGCGCCAATGCACACCAAAATCCAGCTTGGAGCGTGCCTTGGCTGTTGTGATCTGAGCCTCTATTAGTGTTTTCGCCATGTAACCTGACTCGTCGAATATCCGTCGAATAAGCGTCGGCGTGCGTCGCCGAACAGAGACGAACGAAATTTATCTAATACCAACGGCCCTAAATATTGACTGTTGCCCATGTTCGGGTGGTGATTGACGCGATGCGGTTTGGATCTTGTTCGAAGAAGTTCCATGCGTCGCAGGTTTTATTGACGATGTCGTCGTAGTCGTCGAAGACGGTGATCGCGAGTTTGTTGCCGCGCAGATATTCCCAGACGTTTTCAATCGGATTGAGTTCGGGAGCGTAGGGCGGCAGACGCACGAGGGTGACGTTTTCTGGGATCGTGAGCGCGGCAGCAATGTGATAGCCGGCGCCATCGAGGACGAGAGCGGCGTGGCTACCTGCCGCCACCTTGCGGCCGATCGCCGTGAGATGCAGCGACATGGTCTCGGCGTTCGCCGCCGGCATGACGAGGCCTGCCGCGACGCGACGCTGCGGACAGGCCGCACCGAACAGGTAGGCCCAGTCGTAGCGTTGGTCGTGCGGCGCGCGGGGCCTCGTTCCACGCTTGGCCCAGACGCGGGTCAGCGTGCCCTGCTGGCCGATCCGGGCCTCATCCTGGAACCAGATTTCGATCGGCTTGCCTTTGGCGCGGTCGGGGATTTGTGCGCTGACTGTCGCGGCGAAGTTTTTTTAAACGCCTCCTGGGCTTCTTCGTCAGCCTGTGGGTGGCGGGGCCTTACCGACAGTTTGCGGTAGCCGAGCTTGGCTAGAACCTTCCCGACCGAACGTTCGTGTAGCGCGACACCGAAGCGCCGCTGCAATTCGTCGCGCAGATCGACCCGCCGCCAACGCACTACCCCGTGTACCGCGGGGTCGGGGCCGGCCTCGACAAGCTCGGCCAATTCGGCCTGCTGCCGCGCCGTGAGTTTTGATCCAGGACCTGGCGATTTGAGATTGCGAAGCCCGACCAGTCCCGCGGCGTTGTAACGGTGCACCCAGTCCCGCAAGGTCTGACGGTCCATGCCGCAGGTTTCGGCCGCCGTTTTGCGGTCCACGCCATCGAGCACCAGCGCAAGCGCAAGTATCCGACGCGCCGCGCCGCCGTCCTTCTCTCCGCTCGCCGCCTTGCGAAGCTCCGAAGCCGTCAGATCAAGTCGGGTGATCGATACCGCCGCTCCCATCGATGCCGCTCCTCTCAAAAGCCAGCATCGAGTCAGAGTTTCACTGATTTGGGAATCCCTAATGAGTCACAGTCTCGGGCCGTTGGTATAAGCTATTGATAATGCAGCATTGTGGCGAATAAATGAGACTTAACGAGAGGCCAAGTTCCAGCCCTCTCAAGGCTGAAACAGGGGTTCGATTCCCCTAGGGAGCGCCAGTGATTTCAATAGCTTAAGAGAGAAGCAGCGGCTTCTCGTTTTCGCTTCTTCAACTTTTCTCCAACTGCAAAATTTCGTTGGCACCGATTTCCTTTTGCGAAAGTTGATTGGTTCTGTGACGAAGCGGATCACGCAGTTCTCGACCAGAAGAACAAGTGAGTGCGGCCTCCGAAGTCAAAGATCACACGTTCGAAGCGTGTCGGGTGCGCCAAATTTCGACCATTCAGAATAAAACTGCGAACCCCTGCGCCGGCGCCATCGACCTTCGCGAGTTTCCGGCAGTAACCGCAAAGCGAAAATCACGGCTGGCTGGTCTTCTTTACAGTTCGATCCTTACGCCGCACTGCGGCTACCGGCACGCCGACAACATCATCGCCGGACGCTCATTGACCGGCGATGCGGTCGCCCTATGAATGCCAACTCGGTGGGCTCCGAAGGGGTTCGAACGAACCCATCCCCACCACCGCGCTTCTCCACCGTGGTGGCTTGCCAACGACGATCCAACTGAGCCATCGTTCCGAATTGGGTTCGGGGAAGAGAGCTGTCCGCAAATGGTGCTCTCGGCGACGGAACAGATGATGCGACGATCCACATGAAACCGCAGCCAGAACCAACAAGCCGGGAAGTTCTCGCGGGCCTTGTTGAGCGCGTCACATACCACAACGACGGGAATGGCTACTGCGTTTTGCGGATCAAGGCGCGCGGCCACCGCGAACTGGTCACTGTAGTCGGGCACGCCGCCGTGATCTCCGCTGGCGAGTGGATTACCGCATCGGGCGAATGGGTCAATGACCGCACCCATGGCCAACAGTACAGGGCGAAGTTCTTAAAGACCTCGGAACCGACATCACTCGACGGCATCGAGAAATACCTCGGCTCCGGGATGATCCGCGGCATCGGGCCAGCCTATGCCAAGAAGCTGGTGCGCGCCTTCGGTGAGAAGGTGTTCGATACTATCGAGGCGGAGCCCGAACGCCTGCGCGAGGTAACGGGCATCGGCCCGGTTCGGGCCAACCGGATCACAGCCGCCTGGGCCGAACAGAAGATCGTTCGCGAAATCATGGTCTTCCTGCACAGCAATGGCGTCGGCACGGCGCGGGCGGTGCGCATCTATAAGACCTATGGCGCGGACGCCGTACAGGTCATGACCGAGAACCCCTACCGCCTCGCGCGTGACATTCGCGGCATCGGCTTCAAGACTGCTGACGCGATCGCGATGAAACTCGGCATCGAGAAGACCGCAATGATCCGGGTTCGGGCCGGAATCTCCTATGCGCTGACCGAGGCGATGGACGAAGGGCACTGCGGTTTGCCGACGGATGAACTGGTGCAGCTTGCCGAGAAGCTACTTGAGGTCCCGGTGGAACTAGTGCGCATCGCTCTTGATCTCGAACGGACAGAAGGCACGGTCATCGCGGACAGTGTAGGCGAAACGTCGTGCGTATTTCTGGCGGGCCTGCATCGGGCGGAGCGCTCGATTGCCGAGCGGCTGATCCGGCTTGCGAATGGCACACTGCCCTGGCCCTGGATCAATCCAGACAAGGCACTGCCCTGGGTCGAGGAACGGATCGGGCTTACCCTTGCCGAAAGCCAGGTGGCTGCGATCCGGCTCGCATTGATGTCCAAAGCGTTGGTCATGACCGGCGGTCCTGGTGTCGGCAAGACCACCATCGTCAAAGGTATTCTCCGCATTATCGCAGCAAAGGGGGTAAGGCTCCTGCTATGCGCGCCGACCGGCCGCGCCGCCAAGCGCATGACCGAGGCGACCGGTTTTGAGGCCAGGACGATCCACCGGCTGCTGGAGGTTGACCCCAAGGGCGGCGGCTTCAAGCGCGGCGAAGACAATCCGCTCGACTGCGACCTGCTTGTTGTCGACGAAGCCTCAATGGTGGACGTCATGCTGATGCAGTCACTCATCAAGGCAGTGCCAGACAAGTCTGCCCTTTTGATCGTCGGCGACATCGACCAGCTTCCTTCGGTTGGGCCAGGCCAAGTGCTGGCCGACGTCATCTCATCCGGTGCTGTGCCGGTGGTGCGTCTCACCGAGGTGTTCCGGCAGGCCGCGCAAAGCCGCATCATCATCAGCGCACATCGCATCAATCACGGGGTCATCCCCGATCTCAGCCTGCCCGGCACGGATAGCGATTTCTACTTCGTGCAAGCGGACGATCCAGAAACCGTCGTACAGCGCATCATCGAGTTGGTGAAGACACGGATCCCCAATCGCTTCGGCCTCGACCCAATTCGGGACATTCAGGTTCTGTGTCCAATGAACCGGGGCGGCGTCGGTGCGCGCTCGCTAAACATCGAACTGCAGACGGCTCTGAACCCCGCCGGCGAGCGCAAGGTCGAGCGCTTCGGTTGGACGTTCGCGCCCGGCGACAAAGTGATGCAGATCGAAAACGATTACGACAAGGAGGTCTATAACGGTGACATCGGCTATATCGACGATGTCAGTTTCGAAGACAGCGAACTCACCGCAAGCTTCGACGGCCGCACGCTCATTTATGGGTTTGGCGAGCTCGACACACTGGTGCCGGCCTACGCAGCAACCATTCATAAGAGCCAGGGTTCGGAATACCTCGCCGTTGTGATCCCGGTGATGACGCAGCATTACACCATGCTGCAGCGAAACCTGCTCTATACCGGCGTCACCCGGGGCAAGAAGCTGGTCGTGCTGGTCGGTCAGAAGAAGGCCGTCGCCATCGCGGTTCAGAACGTTTCGGGGCGAAGGCGTTGGTCGAAATTGAACGAGTGGCTGGCATCAAGAACATTGTCGACGCTGATAAGATGAGGGCCGACTATGAATGTACGCAAAGCGCATAATATTTGGATCGAACAGTGCGAAGCGGCTCAAACGATCAAGGCTCGATTCGGGCTCACTGCGGCCTTCGACTACCTTGCTGAGGGTCCGGCCGCAGTCGCGGAGTGCGTTCAGCAGTTCGTGCTGGTCAAGGAATTGCTGACCGCGCCCATGCTCGGTACTTCGTGACAGAATGGCGAATTACTTCTCGATGTGGCGCGCGGCTCACCCCCAAAATCGCGGACATTTCCGGTGGGATCGTAAGGTCTCGCCGTCATGATGACGCTGGAACCCGTTCTTACCCCGCATGGTTTGCTGACGCTGCGACAAACGGCGCAAGCTCCTGCGTTAAAGCCCGATCAGGGCTTGCGGCTGGAGAAAGCATTTTTACGGGGCTCAGGGCACGGGTTGTTGTGGCTCGGCGCCGACGAAGTCGCGACGGTTCTCCCACCGGTGTTGTCGTATTGGCGAGAGCTTGGAATGCGCTACATGACTGCACTGTGCGCTCTTCCCAGTGTTGGAGACGGCCGTACCAAGCCACCTGTGCCGATCCCCGCCGATGGCGAGTTGGACACGATGGCAGCGGCCGTTCCGCCTATGACCGGCGCGGAATACCTGACGACGTCTGTCCTGGCCAATCTTTGGCGAGGTATGGATGCGGCCTTTGATGCCGAGTTGGTGCAAGCCAAGCTCTCCGTGCAGGAGTTCCTCAAGAGCCGTCATCCGGCTTGGAATTTGGTTGGGCGCGTTCATTTCAACCTCGCTGAGAACCGGAAGGACGAAGAAGCCCCGTTCGCGTTTCTTGCGACCTACACGACCCGACTTTCGGCTGAGGCCAAGGCCCAGCATCTGCCGCTCGGCAAGGCCTTGCAGGAGTATTCCGGTGCGAGGAACCGCCAACGCCTGCTCTCGCTGCTGATGCCCGTCCAGCGCGCCGCCGAGAGTTGCCCTTGGTTGAAGACGATGGTGAGTGCCGGCGATATCTATCACCCGCTGCGCTGGAGCCCACAACAGGCTCTGCAATTCCTGAAGGATGTTCCCGCGCTCGAAAGCGCCGGGGTGGTCGTGCGAATGCCAGCGAGTTGGCGCATGAACCACCCCGCACGCCCGCAAGTGAAAGCAACGGTCGGGGGCAATGCGCCATCACAGCTGGGGATGGACGCGCTGCTCGACTTCCGAATGGAGGTGACGCTCGAGGGCGAAAGCCTCTCGAAGGCCGAGATCAAGCAACTCCTGGCGCATTCCGATGGATTGGCCTTAATCCGTGGCAAGTGGGTCGAGGTCGATCATGAACGACTGAATCGCACACTCGAGCAATTTGAGGCCATCGAGCGCCGCGCCGCTGCCGATGGTCTTTCGTTCGGTGAGGCGATGCGAATGCTGGCTGGGGCTGGCATTGCCGGAGACAAAACTGCCGCACAAGCCGACATCGATTGGAGCCAGACCGTGGCCGGCCCCTGGCTGGCGGAAACGCTGGCGACCTTGCGCCATCCCGATTGGCTCTTGCGGGTCGACCCCGGTCAATGTTTTCAGGGTACGCTGCGACCCTATCAGCAGTCGGGTGTGCAATGGCTCTATCTGCTAACGCAGCTCAAGCTTGGGGCTTGCCTTGCCGACGATATGGGGCTCGGCAAAACCATCCAGGTGTTGTCGCTGCTGCTGGTGATCAAGAATGAGGACAGGGGAAATCGGAAACCTTGCCTGCTCGTAGCCCCCGCCTCGTTGTTAGCCAATTGGGCGGCCGAGATTGCCCGATTTGCGCCGAGCCTGAAAACAGTCGTGCTCCATCCATCGGCTGCGCCGTCCGAGAAACTGAACACTTACAGTGCGGACAAATTCGCAGATGTCGATCTCGTAATCACGAGCTACGGCTTTCTGACGCGCACGCCCTGGCTAGAAACTACATCATGGCGGTTTGTGGTGCTCGATGAAGCACAGGCCATCAAGAACCCGGCTGCTAAGCAGACAAAATCGGTCAAGAGGCTCAAGGCCGAAATGCGCATTGCGCTGACCGGTACGCCCATCGAGAATCGGCTTGGTGACTTATGGTCGATCTTCGACTTCATCAATCCTGGCCTGTTGGGGTCGTCGAAGGAGTTTTCGACATTCGTCAAACGCCTCGCCGACCGGCCACATAACCCTTACGGTCCGCTCCGCGACCTGGTGCGCCCCTATATCCTGCGACGGCTGAAGACCGACAAGAGCATCATTGCCGACCTGCCCGACAAGACCGAGGTGAAAACCTTCTGCCCCTTGAGCCGCAAGCAGGCGGCGCTTTATCAGCAAGCAGTGGCAGAACTGGCCGGCCATCTCGAAGAGGTCGATGGAATAAAACGGAGAGGCATCGTCCTCGCTTTTCTCATGCGCTTGAAGCAGATCTGCAACCATCCATCGCAGTGGCTCGGCGACGGCGCGTGGAATGAGGAGGATAGCGGTAAGCTTGGGCGTCTGCGCGACATCGCGGAAGTGGTTGCCGCCCGGCAGGAGAAGGCACTTGTCTTCACCCAGTTCAAGGAGACAACGGCGCCACTAGTGGCGTTCCTGGGCTCCGTGTTCGGAAGGCCCGGCCTCGTCCTGCATGGCGAGACAGAGGTTAAGAAGCGCAAGGACCTGGTGCGCCAATTTCAGGAAGACGAAGACGTTCCGTTCTTCGTGCTCTCGGTTAAAGCAGGCGGCACCGGGCTCAATCTCACAGCGGCCTCGCATGTCATTCATTTCGACAGGTGGTGGAATCCAGCTGTCGAAAACCAAGCCACCGACCGTGCCTTCCGGATCGGACAGACCAAGAATGTGCTTGTGCACAAGTTTGTTTGTCGCGGCACCGTGGAGGAAAAGATCGACCATATGATCGAGTCGAAGAAACAATTGGCAGGGGATTTCCTCGGCGGCGGAGCTGATATCCTGTTGACTGAGATGAAGGATGAGGAGTTGCTTAAACTCGTGAGTCTCGATTTGGGTGCGGCGATGAAGGAAGGGGATGAATGAGCTACTACGAGTGGCACGCTTACGTGCCGGTAGCTGAGAAGCGGCGGCAGGCAGAACGCAAGTTGGCCAAGCTCAAGAAGCAGGGACGATCCGTTGCGCCCGTGAGGATCGAGGGCCGCACAATTACCAAGAGCTTCTGGGGCAAATCTTGGTGCGTCAACCTTGAACGATACAGCGACTATGAGAACCGCTTGCCGCGTGGCCGGACTTATGTCCGAAACGGCTCCGTTATCGACCTGCAAATTGCCAAGGGCGAGATCTCGGCAATGGTCGCCGGGTCTGAGCTCTACCAAATCAAGATTGCCATTGCACCGGTTACGCGGGCACGCTGGAAATCCATCTGCCGGGACTGCGCCGGGACCGTCGATTCGCTAGTTGAGCTCCTGCAGGGCCGCTTGGCGAAAGGCGTCATGGACCGGGTCTGTCGAGAGGGTGACGGCCTGTTTCCGTCGCCGACGGAAATCAAGCTGTCCTGCAGCTGTCCCGATTGGGCAGACATGTGCAAGCATGTTGCGGCAGCACTGTATGGTGTCGGCGCTAGGCTAGATGAAAAGCCTCAGCTTCTTTTTGTGCTGCGCGATGTGGACGAAACTGAAATGCTCGCCAGCGCTGGACAGGATTCTCCGCTAACAATGGCGCCAGGCGCGGCGAAGGTGCTTGATGAAAGCGATGTCGCCGCTCTATTCGGGCTGGAGATGGCTGAAACTCCCCATGCCCCAAATCCTGCCTTCACAGTCCCAAAGCGACCCCAACAGTCCAAGGCGCAAATAGGCAAGATATCTGCCAGAAAGACCAAGCCAGCAGCGAAGACGGATGTCGCCTTACATCGTGCGACTCGGGCCAGTTCGGGAACGAAAAAGACAACCCGAGCAAGTGCCAGGAAACGGCGCACTCGGCGGCGACCATAGCATTCCAATGACGGTATCGGGACCCCATGGCACGGGACGGACGTACCGACCCCGTTGACGAATCTCGGCTAGCGACAGACGCTATGCGATACTTTGATATGAATAGGTCGATCAATGACCGGCGAACAATCTCGACTTCTCAAAGTAGGTGACCGTGTTCGGTGGGGAGCCACGACAACCGATTTTGGTACAGCAGTCGAAACGACTTGGAACGGAGTCACCATTGATTGGGACGACGGCAACAGGACTTCAATTGCGCACAACGACATGGCAAGAGTTCGAGCGGGTGCCTGCCAATTTGAGCTAGCACTACCCATTTCAAGGAAATTATTTTATGAAAAGACCTAAACGAAAAGATGTTGCGACAGAAATCAAATGCCCCGCTTGTAAAGGCACTGGACTTGCCAAAGTAACGCAACCGGTCCAGCCGGGGCGAAAACTCTATCCGCCACCCTGCATGGAATGTGGGGGCAAGGGGCGAATAGAAGCGCGACACATCGCCTGATTTAAGTTCGTCGATCCGATAACGGGCCATCAACGTGGCTGCTATCTCGACAAGGAATTTGTCGGCGCTCGTGAGCCAGTAGCCCCACGATTTCATTTCCAGCCATGCCGCCTTAGTGTCCCTCGTCAGGTAACCCGGCGGCTCAGGTAGGGGTGTCGTTACGAGTGGTTCGTGTTGCCGGTCTTTCTTGCGATTTGGATTGCGCTTGAACGCACCGCGTAGCTCAAGCACGGCCGTTGGGATTCTTGGTCTGGACATTGATTCCTAGGATATCTGGGTTTTGTGGATAGAAAACATTGTGGATGTGCCGGTCACGCCTCTTAATTTGCCAAAGATGGGAAAGGGGGGCGTACCCATGGCCGGGATGCACCGGCGTATCAGGATGGAGCGCCCTCTCTGCATGGTATTGCTGGCGGGCCACCTAGTTCGATGTGGACAACTCTTGAACGCCGACATCGCCGCGAGGTGTTTGCGGTACGTTTGACCGTGGAAACCTAATGTGCTGCGGGGGGCGGTCATGGACGAGGGATTTTCGAAGGAACGAATTCGCCTAAATCACTTGCTGAAAAGGCGGACAGTTTCACGAGGCGACGACTGCTAGACTTAGTCAAGCGATACGATGATCCCAAGCGCAGGCCGTTGGGCGACGTTTCCTATCCACTCGCCAACCTGCCGTCCGAGTCTAATTACCGCTAGCAAGTATAGCAGCGACCTTGTTAGCGCCTGTTCACGCGGCTGTGCGCTATCTTCTACGGCACTATCCGCCATTGATCGCGCGACAACCGCCCGCCACGCTCACGGTTGTGTGAGCAACAAAACGCGGTGCCGGTTGGAATAAGCTTTGCATCCCGATGTCTTGGGCTCAATCACCCTTCAAGCCGACGGGATTACTGGAAGTGTCATATTGGGAATGGTTCAAGATTGGCTTGCTTGCACTTCTGATTTCAACCGTTTCCACCGCCGCCATCGGCGGCATTGTGTGGTGGCTCATGAAGTAGGACGCTGGCCTCAATTCAGATGACGGCGGAGCTTCTTGATGATCTGGCGCAGACCTTCCGCGTATTCTTCGATGATTTGGAGCGCACCGCAACTAATCCGGCGGAAGTGAAGCACGAGCCGCGCGATGCAGACGACAGCGAGCGGCAGCCTGCTTGCTCATGAGCAAGCCTACGAGCCAGCACAGCACGCGCCACCAGCTAGCCACAGGCTACCGGTAACGCCAGTAAGTCACGGCAAATAGCCACGGCTCGCTCATAGATCGCTTCCGCTTCGTCACGGGTTATATCGGGATGCTCCAAAATCAGCTCGCCGACTACCCACGACTTGCGCTGTGCAAGGTGCTGCGCCGTCGTCATCGCGGGGTAGGGCTCACTCACTTGCATTACTATTCCTTCCAATAGGTTTCATTCGAAATGAAAGAGGCCGCCAACTGAGGCGGCTTACTTTGCGAGCCACCATATGACGGCGGCACCGGTGGCTGTGGTGGCGACGGATATCAAGAGCGAGAGGGCGAATAGCTTAAACCATTCCCAGTACGACACGGATACAATTCCAGTCGGCTTCATTGCCGCACTTGCATCGTCGGGGAAGCCGAGACGGGTCGCTAGGGGCTGATGCGCATGGTGCCACTCGCTTTACCGGCAATTCGGCCCTGACGGCCCCGAAATCCGACTTCCGATGCCTCCGAAAGCGGGAATCGAACGCGCCCTAGAGAAGCCCGCTGGTGCGCCTTCCCGCCAGCTATGGCGATGTAGTCAGTCACAAAAAAAGCCGGCATTTCTGCCGGCCTAGTTTGCTGGATAGAGAATGAAATATTGACGAGGTCAGTATCTCGATACGATCGGCGCGCTACCCCAGCCAAATTTGTAGTTAATGCGCGCCGTGATCATATTCACATCTGACCGAGTGTTAGCGGTGATCGCGGTGACGGCTGGTGCCAGTCCTGGTGTAAGGAACGTTTGGCTATCGCTCACCCGGAAAAGATAGTCGTATTCAACGCCGACCGACCAATTCGGTGCGAAGCCGTACTCAAAGCCCGTTCCGATCGTCCCACCCCAACGTGTCCGCTCCGCCTGAGCCAAGCCAACGCCAGTCGCAGTGTTAAAAAGATCCCACCGTTGGTTGGCGACGGCTGCGCCGCCCTTCACGTACCAGAGAGCGTTGTTCCAGGCATAACCGACCTGACCCGTGAAAAGACCCAATGCATTGGTTTTGGTCGTCCAAGTATCTCCCGGGAAAAACAGGCTGGCGTTCGAGTTTCGGAGATTGGCCCAGTCACCTTGGGCTTCCACGCCGAATACCCAATTGGAAGACTGCCATCGATAACCAATCTGGCCGCCAGCGACGCCGCCGCCAGCATTGCGGCAACCTTCAGCGTCGACGACGCCCAAGCCGTTAATCGCGGTCACGTCGAGGCACCGATTGCTCCAACCGTATCCGGCGTTAGCGCCGATATAGAAGCCGCTCCAATCGTAGATAGGGGCAATCATCGGAGGAGGTGCCTTGGTGTAGGGGCGGGCGGCAAGATCAGCCGCCGATGCGGGTGTCACCATAATCAATGCAAACAGACCAACCGTAGCCAACAGAAACTTCTTCATTACATCTCTCCGTCCTCGTCGCTCTCATCTTCCAGACCGAGAGATGCGTTCGCGACCGCCGATAATGTTGTTGCAGAATTGCTTACACGTGAATTGTAAATAAGCACCCAAGATTGACCCCTTCACCGCTCGATAGATCAATAGCTTAGCTCGCCGATCGGCGTCGGGACCCCATGCCGATTTACAGGTGGTGCTGTTGAGCGGCACCACGGTGGCCGTGAAGGCCGCCCACGTCCGGCTCTGCCACAGCCGCATGCTGTTCGTGCGGGCCTATCCGCGCGAGACGCAGGAGATGGTGTTCGACGCCCACGACCGGGCGTTTGCGCTGTTCAAGGGGGCCTGCCGGCGCGGCATCTACGACAACATGAAGACGGCGGTGGAGACCATCTTCGTCGGCAAGGGGCGCCTCTACAATCGACGCTTCCTGCAGATGTGCAGCCACTATCTGGTCGATCCGGTGGCCTGCACGCCGGCGTCGGGCTGGGAGAAGGGGCAGGTCGAGAACCAGGTCGGGCTGGTTCGCGAACGGTTCTTCACCCCGCGGCTGCGCTTCAAGACGCTGGATGAGCTGAACGCCTGGCTGCTCGATAAATGCATTGCCTACGCCAAGGCGCATCGACATCCGGAGTTCGCCGACCGGACCATCTGGGAAGTCTTCGAAGCCGAGCGACCGAAGCTCGTTCCTTATGCTGGTCGGTTTGACGGCTTCCATGCCGTGCCGGCCTCGATCTCCAAGACCTGTCTGGTGCGCTTCGACAACAACAAATACTCGGTAGCGGCGAGCGCGGTTGGGCGGCCCGTTGAGGTCCAGGCCTATGCGGATCGCATCGTGATCCGCCAGGATGGCCGGATCGTTGCCGAGCACCACAGATCATTTAGCCGCGGCGAGACGGTTTACGATCCCTGGCACTATGTGCCGGTGCTGGCGCGCAAGCCCGGCGCTCTGCGCAACGGCGCTCCCTTCAAGGACTGGGTGTTGCCGGCCGCAATCGATCGGATCCGGCGCAAGCTCGCCAGCACCGACGACGGCAATCGGCAGATGGTCGACATCCTCAACGCGGTGCTGACTGACGGTTTGCCCGCGGTAGAGGCCGCCTGTGCCGAAGCGCTCGGTCACGGCGTCCATTCCGCCGATGTCGTTCTCAACATCCTGGCCCGTCAACGTGAACCCGCCCCACCGGCCAACATCATGACGCCGGCCGCACTGACGCTCCGCCATGCGCCGATCGCCGATTGTGCCCGCTACGACAACCTCCGGAGGACCATCTGATGGAACGAACCCAAATCTTCGATCTCATGGGTGAGCTCAAGCTCTATGGCATGAAGGCTGCCTTCGACGAGATCATGGCGACTGCCGTCAAACGCCAGCATGAACCGCAGCGCATCGTCGGCGATCTGCTCACCGCCGAGATCAACGAGAAGCAGGCGAGATCGATCAAGTACCAGCTCACCATCGCCAAGCTTCCGCTCGCCAAGGACATCGACGACTTCCAGTTCGACGGCACGCCGATCAACCAGACGCTCGTCAATGATCTCGCCGGCGGCGGCTTCATCGCGCAGCAACGCGATGTCGTGCTGGTCGGGGGAACTGGGACCGGAAAGACCCATCTGGCCATTGCCATCGCCAGAAGTTGCATCCGCGATGGCGCCAGAGGACGCTTCTACAACGTCGTCGACCTCGTCAACCGGCTCGAGACCGAGACCCGCAACGGTCGGCAAGGCCGGCTCGCCGAACATCTGACCCGCATGGACTTCATCGTTCTCGACGAGCTGGGCTATCTGCCGTTCGCGCAATCCGGCGGTCAGCTCCTGTTCCACCTCATCAGCCGGCTTTACGAGCGCACCTCCGTCATCGTCACCACCAATCTTGCGTTCGGCGAATGGCCGAGCGTGTTCGGCGATGCCAAAATGACCACCGCGCTACTCGACCGCTTGACCCATCACTGCGACATCGTCGAGACCGGCAACGACAGTTGGCGCTTCAAAAGCCGCGACGATGTTCAAACAACCCGCGCTCGCGCCGTCTCCGCAACCCCGACCAGCTCCGACGACGCGAGCGCTACCAGCAGAGCACGCCGATCAAAGGGGTCCCTTTTGGATGCCGATAGGGGGTCCCACTCCAACGCCGATTGACAATACCGCCGGCAATATCGACCGGCGGAAATACGAGCGGCTGGTCGAACTTGGGTGGCTCATGGCGACATCGCCCAACGTCAGCGATGTTTTGTATGAGGTCACCGACAAGGGGCGGCAAGACGCCAGTTGATGCCGCCAGACGCCGCGCCGTAAGCGGCGGGTCAATGCGTTTCTTGCGGCCTCCGCTGACAGACTACCGAGGCGCCTTGGACGCATCAGCGGCGACGCCTTGTCGTCTTCTTCGCCGCTTTCTTGGCCCTCTTGTTCTTGTCGACTGCCTTTCGAGCGGCTGACGATTTGGTTTTCTTGGGAGGCCGACCAGCCATCGTCCGCTTGACCTTTTTGGCGGTCTTTTTTTTAGCCGCAAAATCCGACATCGAGTCAATCATGTGCTCTAACAGCGACTTGTCTGCTTGCATCTCGCCCTCTCCAATCAAGGTGTGACCTTATTCGATTCGCCGGGCTTCACTCGCCGTCGATTTGGAGGAATAATCATTGGGACATGCCCGCTCTCACCCGCCGCCGCTCCAGTGACAGCCCGCAAGAGAGCTGGCGCATTTTCTATGGCGATGTGCCGGTCGGCTGGATCGGCATCCGGGCGGGCGTTCCAATCGGCGGTGATCAATGGGGCTGGCGTTGCGGCTTCTCTCCCGGCATGGAGCCGGGACAGCAGTCCGATGGTTCCACCACCACGTTCAAATCAGCGCGGGCAGCCTTTCTGCACGCGTGGCGTCGTGTGGTGCCGTTTCTCAGTGAGACGCACTTCGAGGCCTATCGACGCGACCGCGCCTTCCAGAAGTGGAAGCGACGCATGTGGGACGAGGGTGCGAAGCTGCCGACGCAATTGGCCAGCGGAAAGTCAACGTGCTTCTGCGGCGCGGCGATCACTCTCCAAAGCACGGAACAGCACGTGTACGAAAGGCACATGGACCTGAAATGAAGTTTACCGAACCGCGCCCGTATGCTGATCCCGACGTTGCCGCGCGCAAGATCGTTGAGCTTGCCAATGCCTGCGAGCCTTACTTCGACAACCGCATCCTGATCGAGAAGATCAACGGGCCGTTCCTCTATGAACTGAGGGGCACGCCCGCGGAGTACAAGGCTGGTCTCGATCGCGCGATCGAGAAAGGCTGGCTGGTACTGCACGAGAGCGGTACGTTCGTACGCTTCACCCAGGCCGGTGCGGACCTGTTTGCTTAGGACCGCGAGAGGGGGTTCTGATGCACTCACATAGTGGCTTTGGCGATCTTGCTGATCGGCGCGGTCTCTGCGGCGGCGCCGGCACACGCTCAAACGGTCGGAACTTCCCAATTTGTCTACAGAGCTGCGCATTGGGAGGCTGCAAGATCGAATGTGACTACACTTCACTGGCGCAATGCAATGCGTCAGCGTCAGGCCGAGCAGCCCAATGCTTGACCAACCCATATTTTGCACAAATGTATCCGGTGCGCCGAAGCTACCGACGCGTCCACTAGGCTAGACCGCATGATTGCCGCGAAGGGCCAACGATTCGTAAATGGCGGCTCGGGTGCCTATATTCGGCCCATGCCCCGAAAACCGATCGAGATTCCGTCCGCGGCCACGCGCAGCTTTGTCAGGATGAGGCTGGTCGACGTGCGGCAGATGTTCATGCAGCTGAAAGATCACGCATGACCGTCTGGATTTACGTCGACACAGCGAAAGAGGTCGTCGACGTCGACCACCTGAAGGTCTTCGCCAGCGAGGAGGCAGCCGAAGCGATGGTTTGCGGAGCACGATCCGGAGGGCGTGGCGTTTCGAATATCCGGTCATATCTGCTGGCCCTAAGGCGCCTACAGCGTAGCGGCACCCCTTGCCTTTGCTCGCCCGCTCAGGGGAGTCCTCCCGGGAGGAGCGCGCCAATGGTGACACCGGTTGAAACGACAATAGCGAGTAAGGTGTTCGGCTGGGGCAGGCGATGGGCCACCCACATTTTCCAGTATGGGAAGCTGTCCCTGTCGAAAACCTGATCCGGCTGGTACGTGAGGCCAATCGCGCAATGCTTCGGCCTCATGAGAGAAGCTTACAGCCTGGTCTGGTCGGTGCTGGTCTCATTGTTCCGGTCGCGGGTCTCGTTGGAAGCCGAGATCCTGATCCTTCGTCATCAACTTAACATCCAGCGACGGCACCAGCCGAAGAGACTGTCCTTCAGTGCCATGGATCGCCTGATCTTTGTGGGGCTGTATCGTTTGGTGCCAAATACCATCAAGGCGCTGACGATTGTGAAGCCGGATACCGTGATCCGTTGGCACCGCGCCGGTTTCAGATTGTATTGGAGCTGGAAATCGCGGCACCGCTGCGGCCGACCGACCGTACCGTTGGAAATTCGCCGGCTGATCCGCGAGATGAGCATCGCCAACCCGTTGTGGGGAGCGCCGAGAATCCATGGAGAGCTTCTCAAGCTCGGCATCGAGATCGGCCAGAGCAGCGTCGCCAAGTATATGGCGCGGAGGAGGGGCCCTCCCTCGCAGGGATGGAAGACGTTCCTTCGCAACCATGCGGCTGGCATTGTCGCAATGGACCTCTTCGTCGTGCCGACAATCTCGTTCCGGCTGCTCTATGGCTTGCTGATCATGGGCCATGACCGGCGGCAGATCCTGTGGCTTGCGGCGACCGCACACCCGACGGCCGAATGGATCGCCAATCAGCTCACTGAAGCCTGTGGCTGGGAGCAAATCCCTCGTTACTTAATCAGGGACCGAGATCGAACTTATGGCGAGATCTTTGTCCGCCGGGTTCGGTCGATCGGCATTCGCGATCGTCCGACGTCTTTCCGCTCACCTTGGCAGAACGCCTCCGCGGAACGGCTGATCGGCTCGATCCGCAGGGAATGCACCGATCATATCGTGATATTTGGCGAACGCCATCTGCGCCACGTGCTGCTGTCGTACATGGGCTATTACAACGGCATGCGCACTCACCTGTCATTGAACAAGGACGCGCCGATATCGCGCGCCGCCGAAAACGCGGGACGTATTATCTGTCGTCCGATCCTGGGCGGACTGCACCATCAATATGGCCGGATGTGATTTACGGTAGGCACAGGTGCGCCCGGGAAGTGAAGGCGATCAATTGGAGCGCTGCTTCCCGATGCAGCCCTTGTCAGAACTCCGTTTGAAAAGGGATGATCAAGCGGTACGGCGCTCTGGTCGCTTGCAGCATCGCTTCGGGTCATCAAGTTTTCGAGAGATGGGCAAACTATAGACTACGATGAAGAACGATCGCGCTCTCTGGCAACTACTCAATGATGCGCTATCGTCAGCCAACGAAATGTCGATTTCATTGTCGATGCGAATTCGTCTAACGATTTCAAGAGCGCAATTTTTTGACGGTAGCTCTGACGGTAGGAAAAGTGGACAAAGGAGGGAGGAGGTCGCAGAATCAATATCTTGCTGGTTCAATTGATGATTGAGTGGGAGTGAGGGGGCTGCCATTGCAGGCATCCAAAGATGTTCCATGATCTGAAGTGGTCACCTTCCGAGAAGAAAATCGCGCGCGGAGCCTTCGACGCCGCATTGCAGTCGGTGCTCGGCAAAGTCATGTCCGAATTCAAGGGAAGGGCCGCTGCAGCAACGACCCCTTCCGACATGTGGGAGATCGAGGATTATCTGCGCCAGCAACGGCGAGAGATCGATGGGGTGTTCGATTATCGCTACTCGCAGCTTCCCCTCGTCTTCGCGCGTCTCATTCGCGAGGGTCATCTAGAGGAATCCCTCCTTGATGGTTTGGCGGAAGAAAAACGCGAGATCATTCGCTCCTTTCTCGTCTACGCGGCAAGAGAGAGTTCGTAGGATGGATTAGCCGCAAGGCGTAATCCACCGCGTCCTCTCATCGAGCCGTGCTCGTAATGGCGGGTTACGCGTTCGCCAACCCGCCCTACAGGCCCCGCGACACCTTCTCAAACCGCTTGATCAACCGCTCGCGCTTGAGGCGGGACAATCGGTTGATCCAGAACAGGCCGTTGAGCTGATCGATCTCGTGCTGATGGCAGACGGCGCGCAAGCCGTCCAACTCTTCCGTCCGCATGTTGCCGTCGACATCCTGATAGCTGATCCGGATGCGCGCATGACGCTGGACTTCATCGTTGATACCCGGCATCGAGACGCTGCCTTCCCGGTGCAGGATCATCTCGGATGCTGCCCACTCAATCTCCGGATTGACATAAGTGCGCGCGCCGTCGTTTGCGCCGAGGTCGAGCACCACGACCCGCAAGAGGACACCAATATGCGGCGCCGTGATCCCAATTCCGGGCGCCGCGTGCATCGTCTCGAGCAGATCCTTTGCAAGCTCCCGCAACGCGTCGTCGAATTCGGTCACAGGCCGTGCCGGGATCGCGAGCCGGGGATCGGGGTAGCGGACAATCGGGCGAATGGTCATGATCTCCGGGGAATCTGCGAAGGAGCTCGTAGGGATTAGTCGCAAGGCGTAATCCGCCATATCCTCTCAGAAGCGATGATCTCTGGAACGTCTGGAAGACAGATACGGAGCCGATCGCCTTCGATCTGTAACCGTTGCAGTTCGCCCTCGAGCTTCGCGTCGCGGCGTCCTCTGCCAAACGCGGCGAAGGCGCGGGCTCGTGCGATGATGTAGTCGGTCCAGGGCAGGGGTTCCGGCCGTACAAAGTCCTCTAGTGCGGCGGCATGGCGCTCCATTTCATCCCACTCGCACAGCAACCTGGTAGCTTCTATCGCGTCCCTGCGAAACAACAGGTGATTGTGTGCAACGACATTGCCTGCAAGCAATGCTTCGCCGTCCGACAGTGCCGCCTTGCGGGGGTCCTCATCCTCCTCGATCAGGGCCAGTATGCCGTAATAGACCGGTCCGAAATATGCCATTCCGGTCTCCGCGCTTATCACCAGCGCTTCGCGAATGGCGGTGAGGGCCTCAGACCGGCGTCCGGCCAGGCGGCTGAGCTCCGCGCCGAACGCCAACGCCTCCGCCTCGAATCGTCGAGACTTCAGTTGCCGTGCCAGCTCCAGCGCAGCATCGACATTCGTTTGTGCCGCCGCAAACTGACCCAGGGAGTGGCGGGTGTTGTAGGCGGCATGGTGAGCGATGGCCTGCGCTCTGCGGTGTCCTACCTTGGCCGCCATCTCGATAGCCGCGAGTGCTTCAGCCAGCGCAGCCCTTGTCTCACCGGCAAAGAACTGCATGAACGCCAACATCGGTAGATTTGCGACCTCGATCCGGCCGAAACCGTGACGGCGGGCCAGTTCGACGCAGTTTCGGAAACGCGTGCGTGCGCTCAGCATCCGGCCTCGCGCATATTCGGCGTCGCCGAGCCCGCCCAGCGCTGCAGCTTCGAGTTCCGCGGATCCGGCCTCTCGCGCCAGATCGAGGCTGCACTGATGCTCGCGGAGGCAACCTTCCACATCGCCCCGCGGAAACAGCAGATTTCCGTGTAGGAAATGCGCGCGAGCCGCCTCGCTGAGCAACGACAAACGGCTTGCAGCGCCTTCTGCCCGTTCGATGTCTGCCAGAGCCCCTTCCACATCGTCGGTCACCCGCTTGACGGCCGCGATGCCCAGCCAGACGCGACAGCGGTCCGCATCATCTTGGCTGTCTTTCAGCGCCTCCTCATACGCCGAGCGGGCCTCGGCAACCTCGCCGATATCGTGCAGCAACTCTCCAGCGTAGCAGGCCAGTGCAAAACGATCCGGCTGATCCCGTGCAAGGGACGCGCCGCGCTTGACCAGCACGAGAGCCTGCTCGTAACGATATCGAGCGGCTTCGCTTCGGGCGGCAGCCTGATAGGCCCGCGGAGCGTCAGGATCCTCCGCTAAATCCAGATGCTGAGCATGAAGACCGGGATCCCGCTCTGCAAACCACGATGCCGCGCGCTTGTGCAACTCTCGCCGCCGCGATCGTAGTAGAGTTGCGTAGACCGCGTCCCGGATCAAGGCATGGCCGAACAGCAGTTCATCTCCATGCGGCCGCAACAGGGCGTGCTCCACCAGAACGCCGGGAGCATAGAGGGGGTCCTCCATCAACGCGCGCAGCCCGCCAAGCGCAAAGCGCTGGCCAAACACGGATGCCGTTTGCAAGGCCTGCTTGTCCAGCGGCTTGAGCCGGTCCATCCGGGCCTGCACCAGGCTCTGAATCGAGTCGGGAACGGCGTCATCGGCGTGCTCTTCCGCGTTGCGCAGCAGCTGCTCCAGAAAGAGTGGATTGCCGGCTGCGCGCTCCAGGCAGCTCGCTGCTGAAGGACCCATCTGTGGGAAGATGTTGCGCGCCAGCGTCAGCGCCCCATCGTGATGCAAAGGCGCAAGATCGAGTGTCAGGATCGGGCAAGACGGCTGCCATCCGCGAGCCATCGGGTCACCGGCGATGCGCGAGGTGAGGACCAGCAGCAGTGGGTATTCACGGGCTACCTCTGCGACGGCCGAAATCCGTGCGAGCATCAAGTCGTCGGCCCAATGTAGGTCCTCTATCACGATCAGCAGAGCCGTCGCTTTGGCCGCGGAGGTGACAACCTCGGTGATGGTGGTCGAAACGCCACGGCTCCTCGTGGCAGTATCCATGGCGTCAAAAAGCGCGCGCAGTTCCGTTGGCGGAGACACGTTGAGGAGGTCGTGAAGGAACAGTCCCTGGTCTGCGCCAATCCGCCCTGAAGCGACGAGGGCGGATATGCTTGCGGGGCTAACGTCCGCGGTCGATGGCCCGGCGTCCGCTCCCAGGACGATGCTCCGGACCACCGCGCGCACTGCATCGCGCCCGCTGCCTGCACCGAAGTCGAGCACCAGACCGCTATGGCAGGTGAAGCCGTTCGCTCGCGCGCTGCGCTGAAACTCCTCGATGAGCCGCGTCTTGCCAAGACCCGCGTCACCCCGCAAATGGATGACGCGGCCTCGGCGGATCTCGAGGCAGGTTGCGATGGCGGCTGAAAATTGACTGAGCTCGCTTGCCCGCCCGACGAATGTGCGGTCGCTGACCGGTGTCTGGCGCGTTCCGAGCAACCGCCACCCTCTTACCGGCAAGGCGAGTCCCTTGACGTCGATGTCGCCTAAATCCTCGCAGTCGATCCGATCCTGCAACCCGCGATAAACCTCAGAGGAGAGCAATATCTCGTCGCTCGGGGCGTGATCGGTCAGACGCGAGGCGAGATTCACGCTTTCGCCGGTGACGGTATAGGCCCTGTGACGTGCGCTCCCCACCTGGCTCGCCAAAACTTCACCGCTTGCGACACCCACATGCACGCCGACGTCGCGACCGAGTCGCTTGCGAAGCATGTGGACGGAATCGCGGATTTTCAGTGCCGCCAGAACCGCACGTTCGGCATCGTTGCCGTGCGCCACGGGAGCACCGAATACGGCCATGACGCAGTCACCGATATGCTTATCAATGATGCCACCGTGATCGACGATGGAGGCGTCGGCAACTTCGAAGAATGCTGTGAGAATGTCCTCGATCTCCTCGGCATCGAGCTCTTTGCTGAGCGCGGTATATCCCGTGAGGTCTGCAAAGAGGACCGTGACTTGCCGACGCTCGCCTGGACCGGCGTCGCGCTGCGCCGCCGGCAACCCATCATCCTTGCCGTGCGCGTTGGCGTTCGCCTTGTCGCTGGAGCGCGATTGCTTCGAGCAACCGACGTCGATGTCCGACCGAATTGACGCCGAGATCCTTAAGATCGTCCGCCGTCAAGCTCGGCAACAGATCTCCCGTAATGTGATTGTCGGAAAACTGCGGCTCGTACTGATCGAGACCCAGTGTCCTGAGCCAATCTGCGACTTCTATGGAGTGCTCGGGCACCGTTGGAATCCATCGGTTACGGCGATGATGGCAAATCGTAGCTCAGCCTGAGCGAAAAGCTAAACGGAAACGACGTGTTCCGACTGAAGCTCGGGCTCAACTGCCGTAGAACGTCAAGATCGACGTCGTTCTCCGCGAGCTTCGCCTACTCGCGAGCCCGAGTTCTTCGAGCAATGGGCGAGATCGTCCACTGTGTCCTCGTTCGGATTTCGTTACAGCCTATCACAGTCTGATGGGCGCTATGCCAATTCCTTCTAGCGGAAAACGGTCGAAGCTCATCGCGCTTTGGTCAGCTGGGTCAACAGGGCTCTGCGGAGAGGGCAGCTTCTGGCGCGAAACGGACATTTGGTAGAACCCGACCATCTCAGCAGGGCACTACCTGAGATTTGCCAGCGCTCACGAAGAAACGGCAGCTCTTCAAGGATCGGATCGCCGCCAACGGGAAACGCGATAGATTGTTTGCCGCCAGCCATGTAGGTGATCGGTGCACCAGTCGCGTTTGAGGGCAGTGCTAGTTCCGCCAGCATCTCGCCGTTGGACTTGTCGTAGAAAGCCTATCCTTGTAGCTCGCGATCCAGGTTGGTTTTTCACTGCTGCTATCCTCCAGACAAGGCTGACTCTCGCTCAGAAAGCCGCAATGTCCGCTTCCGGAGGATGAGCCGACCAAGGATAGGGATGGGAGCGCCGGGCGGCGAAATAACTTCGCCTCGTCGGTGCAACCTCTCAACTGCAGAAGGGGCGGGCGTAGTTCACCGAGCAGAAAACACCAAATTGGCGTCCCGCCTTTCACGCGATGGAAGCGAAACTCCCTTGCTGAAGCGAAGAAATTTCGAGCGGGTTGATCTGACTCGAAGCGAAAACAGACAGGATGAAGAGCACGGCTCTTCTATCTCCAGTTCCGGATGGCACCTGTGCTCGATGCACTTCTTACTCACTTTTCAATCGTGCGATCCGCCTTGGCCGCAGTAAGGTTAACAATTACTTTCGATTGTCGAGAAAATTTTATCGATTAGGATGATCAGCAGTTGACCGGTGCGTGGACCCGCTTGATGCGAGGTCCAGCCAACCTTGGCGTAGCTCCACGGAGCTCGACGAAATTCAGCGACGATGACCACCGAAACCTCGATGTTCCACCGTGATCACGCCCGAGAAGCGTGCAGCGCAGGGCCCGCGAGGGTCTACCGGACTCCGGCCAGTGGGAAGACCGAGGAGAGTATCCCAATGCGCAAGGCAATTGCGAAGGCCGTCACGTGGCGGCTGATCGGAACCGCCGAGATTTTTGCGATCGCTTTCTGGACTACCGGGCACATCGCGACGGCCGGCCACACGGCCGGTATCGCGGCCATCAGCTCGATCCTCATGTACGTGGCGCACGAGTTGGCATGGAGCGGCTATTTCTCACGAGGTGGAGAGTGGGGTGAGGCAGTAGAGAACCTCCCCGAGGAAAGGCTGGTTGGCGAAACCTCGTGGCCATCGAGGTTATGACCGCTAATGGCGGAGAGGGCCTAACCGCAGAGAGCAGCGCGTAACAACGGCCCTAACGCGCAAACGCACCGGGATACTGGTTTTCCCATTACCCTATGCAAAGGTTGCTGCCCCTAAGCGGCGACCTCCGTGCGGACCTTGCGCACCCGTGGCAGCTCTTCTTTGGCTCGTTGACGCCGGCGAGGACCGCGTATTTTTTCAACTTCGCCGCCCATGCTTTCTTGTTCATCGGCACGACGCGACCACGCACGATCTTGCCGGTGAATGACACATGCCGAATCTCAAGAACGATGTGCAGAAGCGACAAACTTAGGCATCAAACAGTTTCTGCAAATCGTACTCGTTATTGAACATGGGACGGCTTGGGGGAGCGAACGCCAAATGTGTTCAGCTGAGGTACGCGATTGAGGTCGATAGATGCCGATATCGAACGCTTGCGCAGCTGAAGAAATATTGCTGTGGATTCATAAGGGACGGGTTGTGACGGTCTCTTCGCCGGTGCTTTTGGACTGATCACCTTGATTTGTATCGTAAAATCAGAGCGATAGGTCGATGCAAGACAATCGAGTGGGAGTGAGGGGGCTGCCATTGCAGGCATCCAAAGATGTTCCATGATCTGAAGTGGTCACCTTCCGAGAAGAAAATCGCGCGCGGAGCCTTCGACGCCGCGTTGCAGTCGGTGCTCGGCAAAGTCATGTCCGAATTCAAGGGAAGGGCCGCTGCAGCAACGACCCCTTCCGACATGTGGGAGATCGAGGATTATCTGCGCCAGCAACGGCGAGAGATCGATGGGGTGTTCGATTATCGCTACTCGCAGCTTCCCCTCGTCTTCGCGCGTCTCATTCGCGAGGGTCATCTAGAGGAATCCCTCCTTGATGGTTTGGCGGAAGAAAAACGCGAGATCATTCGCTCCTTTCTCGTCTCAAGAGAGAGTTCGTAGGATGGATTAGCCGCAAGGCGTAATCCACCGCGTCCTCTCATCGAGCCGTGCTCGTAATGGCGGGTTACGCGTTCGCCAACCCGCCCTACAGGCCCCGCGACACCTTCTCAAACCGCTTGATCAACCGCTCGCGCTTGAGGCGGGACAGCCGGTTGATCCAGAACACCCCGTTGAGCTGATCGATCTCGTGCTGGTGGCAGACGGCGCGCAAGTCCTCCAACTCCTCCGTCCGCATGTTGCCGTCGACATCCTGATAGCTGATCCGGATGCGCGCATGACGCTGGACTTCAATCGTTGATACCCGGCATCGAGACGCTGCCTTCCCGGTGCAGGATCATCTCGGATGCTGCCCACTCAATCTCCGGATTGACATAAGTGCGCGCGCCGTCGTTTGCGCCGAGGTCGAGCACCACGACCCGCAAGAGGACACCAATATGCGGCGCCGTGATCCCAATTCCGGGAGCCGCGTGCATTGTCTCGAGCAGATCCTTTGCAAGCTCCCGCAACGCGTCGTCGAACTCGGTCACGGGCCGTGCCGGGATCGCGAGCCGGGGGTCGGGATAGCGGACAATGGGGCGGATGGTCATGATCTCTGGGGACTGCAGGTGAGCTCGTGGGTGGATCAGCCGCAAGGCGTAATCCACCATATCCTCTCATCGTACCCGTAAAGGCGGGTTAGGCTTTCGCTAACCCGCCTACAGTCTCGCCTCAACCAGTCAAAAATTTGCAAGGCGATGTCGGCCTCCGAAAACCCCGTTCGTCGTTCCGATGCCCCGCAGCCGATGATTTCTCCAAGGAGAAGCCTCACGATGACCGTCACCATTACCGCCTTTGAACGGTCACCCGATGGCGGCAAGGGACTGGCGCGGGATACGCGCGTTCGCTGGGCGCTTGAAGAAGTGGGCCAACCCTATGAGGTTCGCCTTGTTTCGTTTCGTGCGATGAAAGAACCCGCGCATCTGGCGCTTCATCCTTTCGGCCAGATTCCGACCTACGAGGAAGGCGATCTCACCCTGTTCGAGACAGGGGCGATCGTGTTCCATATCGCCGAGCGCCATGCGGTCCTGCTGCCGGACGATGCCGATGCGCGGGCTCGCGCGATCACGTGGATGTTTGCCGCGCTCAACACGGTGGAGCCGCCGATCCTTGAACTCGCAACCGCCAGGCTTCTGGAGGGCGATAAGCCCTGGAATAAGGAGCGCCTGCCGCTGGTCGAGGATCGCGTCCGCGATCGGTTGAAGCAACTTTCTGCTCGCCTTGGCAGTGCCGACTGGCTCGATGGTGCATTCAGCGCGGGCGACCTGATGATGGTGTCGGTGCTGCTCAGGTTGAAACCATCCGGCATGCTGGACGAATATCCGAACCTGGCCGCCTATGTTGCCCGTGGCGAAGCGCGGCCCGGCTACAAGCGGGCTTTCGACGCTCAATTGGCGGTTTACACCGGCAACGCGTAATACTTCCTATCCTCTCATCGCACACGGAATGGCGGGTTGCGCATTCGCTAACCCGTCCTGCGAGCTCCGCTCATGAGGCCGTTGGATGCGTTTGTGCGCGTCGGCGCTGCCAGCCAGGCACGAGGTCGAACGCATCAGCGGCCTCCGGCGAGCCGCTGAAGGCGTCAACTATTTAAAGATGAAGGGCTTCGAAGCGCTGCAGGTCTAGCGATTCGTTCGCCTGGTTCCCTGGACCGCCGGCAAAGGCGACGCCACCCGGCGCGGCCAGACCTGAAGTCGGCGCAAGTGAGATCGAGCTCGCGTGAGCCTACCGTGTTGGTCCCGATTTACACGCACGAGCAGTTCAATAACTATTGGCTGCAGGGGCGAATCGATCTCGGCGAGTTGCTCGGCAAGAAGCTGAGGCCGGTGGCCAAGGTCAAGATGGGGCGGGGGGCCGTCCCGTAATCGGGGGCGATGAATGACTCGTGGGGAACTCGTGATGAGGCAGGAGCAGTGCCGCAGGCGACTGCACGCCTTCCAGTTCTATGCCGACAATAAAAACCTGTCGTCAACGGATCGCTACTTCGCCGTCGTCATGGTCGAGGAGGAGCAGGAGAAACTCGACGACCTGAGACTGCTCCTCGAACGAGCGGGTCGCGCAAAGTAAAATTCACGGCCTTGATTTTAGGGGACTGTCGCCTCGGAAGGAAAAATCCCTGCGCCAAAACCGCGATTTTCACGAGCGAAATCAACCTGATTTGGCCTGTCCAGCCCCTCGCGCAAAAATATTTTACTTCCGTTTTTCAGAAATATATGCTTGTCTGCCCGCGTCCCGTGCCCTCTGAGGGGCGCTTCGCGATCGTCACGGACGTTGGGCGCGGGATGCGATGGACGCTTTGGCGTCGCTCGACGAGCGACGGACGGGGCGGACGGCGAAGTCGTGTGGTCCTGGCGCCCCGATGCTGGCGCCAAGTTTCGCGGGTGGCGACATCGGCGAAGCGACGGTGGCTAACAAGCCCGGTACACCGAGGAGAGCGCGTATAAGCCGTAAACCATCGCGCAGGGAAGGCCGGCGTGTTTCCGGTTGAACCTGTGGTCCTACCCCCGTGCTTCCTGTTGCACGGGACCCATGGGTGCAATCGGCACCCGGCTTTCCCTGCGCCCTCTGCCTGATGAGGGTGGTAAGTGACGCAAACCTCGGACAATTCATGTCGCGAGAACGCGGACCCATACCCTTACGCCATGTGACATGTTGAATCAGGAAATGCTGCAACCGCCGTTAAAAAAGCCCATCCGCCTGTCGGTTCCCGTCCCCGTTCCTCTTCCAGCCAGTGATCGCTACATTGGAGATCAGGAATGGAAAATTCTCGCTATCGCTGGGTATCGTTGAGTGCCGGATCTCGAAACAACTGTTCTGCTATTCGTCGCAGGATGTATAAGTTGGACGATTAGTACCTTTTCAGGCGGAGCGGGCAGCATTGTTCTGCTTGCCGCGGTTACTCATCTGATCCGCGTGAAGACGATCGCGCCTGTCATAACAGTTGCCAGTCTAATCGCGAGCCCCACTCGAATTTTGGTCTCGTGGAGGCTTATTGAGTGGCCAGTCGTCCGCTGGTATCTGCCCGGCGCGATTTGCGGTGCAGTCGTTGGAAGCTGGATTTTTGTACACGCGGGTGCAGTGTGGCTTAGCGTGATAGTAGGTCTTTTCTTGATCTCGACGCCCGCGCAGTATCGCCTTGGTGGCCGCGCGCGCTCATTTCCGATGTCGCTTCCTTGGTTCATCCCCGTTTCCCTCGCCGTTGGTCTCATCTCCGGGGTGATCGGTGCGAGCAGTCTTGTTTCTTTGCCATTCTATCTGAACTACGGCTTGACCAAGGAACGTATGATCGCGACTGGCGCATTCCATTCGCTCTTCATTCAGCTCACTAAGATTGCAACTTACGGGTCACTTGGTGCACTGACTGCCGGATCGATTATCGAGGGCGCATCTGCGGGACTTGGCGCCATGGTTGCTATCTGCGTAACCCGGCAATGGCTCGATAAGTTCAAAGAGATATGGTTTCGCCGGCTGGCTGTTCTGCTGATGTTCATCAGTGGCATTTCGATTTTGTGGCGGAGCCTAAACGGCTTTGGCTGATTTCAGCTTGGCTTCGAAGTAGGCCACCATGCCGGACAGGGTAACGAGCTTGGGATAGTCGATTTCCGGAACCTCGATCCCGGTCCGGTGATGAAGGGCGGTGACAAGATTCAGAAAATCCATCGAGTCAATATCGATCGCCTCGCGCAAATCGGCCGCCGAATCGACGGTTGCGAGGTCAACTTCCGGAGCGATGTTGTTGAGCTCCTCCTGCACGACCTTCCGAATGTCGGTCTGGCTCATAGTTTTTCCGGCTCCAGCAAGAGTTTGCCTATTTCGGCGAGGAACAATGCACCTGCGTGACCATCGGTGACACGGTGATCGCCAGCCAGCGTCATGGTCACCACAGAGCGCGGCCCGATTGCGCCATCAACGACCCAGGGCCGCGTGACCACTTTGCCGAAGCCGACGATAGCGACCTGTGGCGGATAGATGATACCATAGAGCGCGTCGACGCCGCGCTCGCCGAGGCTGGAGACCGTGATCGTCGGATCCGACATTTCCGAACTGCGGATCCGTCCGGCCCGCGTACGTTGCACAAGGTCGCGCATGCCGCTCATCAACGCATCGAGTGAAAGTTGGTCCGTATCGTGCAGCGCGGGCGCAGCCAAGCCACCGCCGCGGATCGCAATGGCCACCCCGACATGCACGGCCTTGGACGGTTCGAACTTGTTGTCGCGGCAAAAGCCGTTAAAGACCGGAAAGCGATGGAGGGCCAGGGCGACTGCCTTCAGCGCAAGCGCCCCGATCAACAAGCGGCTGTCGGGCGGAAGTGTGGCGTTCCTTTGGGCGAGCCAGCGCTCGCATGGCGTGACGTCGATCTGATGCTCGAGATAGTAATGCGGGATTTCGCGTTTCGACCGGGCCATCGCCGCTCCGATCGCCGCGCGCATCGCTGCCGGGTCGAGCCACAATGCACGCTTCTTTTCAGCCGGCGGCGGGGCGGCAAGATAGCGCTCGACGTCAGTGGACGTGATTGCTCCGCCCGGCCCGCTGCCGGCGATTAGGGAAAGATCGATGCCGTGTTCTTCGGCCAGCCGCCGTGCGGCGGGCGATGCCGCCATTGCAACGCCGGGAGCAACCGGCGGCGGTCTTGGTGCCGAGGGCGGCGGAGGCGGGGGCGTCGCTGCGGTCGCCGGTAGCGGCGGAGGCGCCGGTGCCGGGGGCGGTAGCGCTGGAGCCGCCGCAGCGGGAGCCTTGGTTTCCCCTTCGGCCCGGATCAGCGCGAGCGGCGTTCCGACTGGCACCTTGCTGTGAAGATCGACGAGAAACTTTTCGATCTGACCGGGCTGATAGACCTCAATCTCGATCGCGCCCTTCTGTGTCTCGACCACCGCGACGATATCGCCGCGCTTGACCCAATCGCCAGGCTTCACCAGCCATTCCACCAGCGTGCCGGCCTCCATGTCGGCGCCGAGAGAGGGCATGCGGAATTCGGCCACGGAGTTGCCTCATGCCCGGCCAAGTGCCGCTTTCGCGGCGGTCACGATCTTGGGCGCTTGCGGGATCGCCGCATTTTCGAGATGACGCGGGTAGGGGATCGGCACCTCCTCGCTGCAAACCCGGCCGATCGGCGCATCAAGCGACCAGAAGGCCTGCTCGACGATGCGCATGCCGATTTCCGCGGCGAGGCTGCCGGAACGCCAGCCTTCGTCGACAATGACGGCGCGCCGGGTCTTGCCCACCGACGCCATGATGGTGGCGTCATCGAGCGGCCGCAAACTGCGTAAATCGATCACCTCGGCCTCGATACCGTCGGCGGCGAGCGTAGTCGCTGCCTCAAGCGTCTTCCAGAGCGAGCCGCCATAGGTGATCAGCGAGATGTCCCGGCCTTGCCGGCGGACAACGGCTTTGTCGATGTTTACCGCACCGGCGTCGGAAGCGAGCTTGCCGGACATGTTGTAGAGCATGACATTCTCGAAAATCAGCACCGGATCGGGCTCCTGCAGGGCAGTCCAAAGCATACCGCGCGCGTCCTCCAGCGTGGCCGGTGCAAGCACCTTGATACCGGGTATATGCGCGTACCAGCCTTCGAGACTGTGGGAATGCTGGGCGGCCAGCTGGCGGCCGGCGCCGGTCGCCATCCGGATCACTAATGGGACACCCAACTGATTGCCGGACATGTGGCGTACCGTCGCCGCGTTGTTGAGGATTTGGTCGAGCGCGAGCAGGCTGAAATTCACCGTCATCAGTTCGACGATCGGACGCATGCCGGCCATGGCCGCGCCAATGCCGGCGCCGGTGAATCCCGACTCGGAAAGTGGCGTATCGCGAATCCGTTCCGGTCCAAATTCGGCGAGCAGCCCATGGCTCACTGCGTAGCAGCCGCCATAGCGGCCGACGTCCTCACCCATTAAAAACACGCGCTTGTCGCGCCGGAGGGCGTCGCGAAGCGCCGTGCGCACTGCCTCGCGGTAGGTCATCTCGATTGCGTCGGTCCGTGCGCTCTCTTGCTGCATGACACCTCACTGGCCAGTCGGTATTGCGCTGTCTGCGTAGACGAAGCGGCACAGTTGCTCGACCGGTTCCCAAGTTCCTGCCTCGGCGAAGGCGACCGCTTCCGCGATCTCGGCGTCGATCTCGGCCGTCATGCGAACCACCTCATCCGGATGGACCATGTGATTGGCCTCGAGCCATCCCTGGAAGCGCACGATCGGCTCACGCGGACGCCACGATTCGACCTCGGCCTTGTTGCGGTAGAGTTGGGGATCGAACATCGAATGCGCACGCAGCCGATAGGTGCGGCATTCCAGAAAATAGGGCTTGTGGGTTTCGCGTACGGCCTGGACCGCCCGGCGGGCCGCCGCCTCGACTGCCACCACATCCATTCCGTCGACGATCTCGGATGTAATCCGGTAGCACTCGGCCTTGCGATGAATGTCGGTTTCGGACTCCGAAAGGGCCAAGGCGGTTCCCATGCCGTAGAGATTGTTTTCGCACACGAACAGCACGGGCAATTGCCACAACGCCGCCAGGTTCAGGCTTTCATGGAATTCACCTTCGGCGACAGCGCCGTCTCCGAAAAAGCAGGCGCTGACGAGATCGTCGCCCTGCATGTGGGACGCGAGCCCAAGTCCGATCGCCAGCGGCAGACCGCCGCCGACGATTGCGTTGCCGCCGTAGAAATTCGTCGCGGCGTTGAACAGATGCATCGAGCCGCCGCGTCCGCGGCTGCAGCCTTCCTGCTTGCCGTACATCTCGGCCATGACGGTCTTCATCGGTACGCCTCGTACCAGCGCTTGCCCGTGCTCGCGATAGGTCGCGACGATCCGGTCGCGCTTTTCCAGCGCGGCGATCACGCCGACCGCAACCGCCTCCTCGCCGTCGTAGAGGTGCATGAAGCCGCGAATCTTCTCTTGTGTGTACAATTCGGCGCATTTGTCTTCGAAGCGGCGGATGCGGATCATCTGCTTCAACAGATCGAGCATGTGCTCGCGGGACAAATGTGGCTTTGCGGCTGCAACCGTCATCGTTCCTCGCTTTCCAAGGTCGATATGTCGCCCTCTGGCAGACCGAGTTCGCGGGCCTTGAGCAGGCGGCGCATGATCTTGCCGCTGCGGGTCTTGGGAAGGTTCTGGCGAAACGCGATGTCCTTCGGCGCGACCGCCGGTCCGAGGCGTTGCCGCGCATGGCCAAGCAATTCCTTGCGCAGCGCTTCGCTTGGCGTAAAGCCGTCTTTGAGCGCCACATAGGCCTTGACCACTTCGCCCGCGGTCGGTTCAGGAATGCCGATCACCCCTGCCTCCGCGACCGCCTTGTGCTCCATCAGCGCGCTCTCGACCTCGAAAGGACCGATGAGATGGCCGGAGCTCTTGATGACGTCGTCGGCACGACCAATGAACCAATAGTACCCCTCGCTGTCACGCATCGCGAGGTCACCGGTGAGATACCAGCCACTCACGAAGCACTTCTTGTAGCGCGCCTCCTCGTTGAGGTAGCCGCGCATCATCGAGGGCCAGCCGGGGCGCAATGCGAGTTCCCCCATCGCCATTGGCTTGGTGATCTCCCGCACGCCGCCGCCTTCCAGGTGTTCGACGATTCCCGCCACGATGCCGGGCAGGGGCCGGCCCATCGATCCCGGCTTCACGTCCATCGACGGAAAATTCGTGATCATGATTCCGCCGGTCTCCGTCTGCCACCAATTGTCGTGAAACGGTTTGCCGAAGGCTTCCACGCTCCATACCACGGCCTCGGGATTGAGCGGTTCGCCGACGCTTGCCATCAGGCGCAGTCTGGAGAGGTCGAAGCGCTTTGCAAAACCGGAACCGACCTTCATCAGCATTCGGATAGCGGTCGGCGCCGTGTACCAAATACTGATCTTCTGGTCTTGCAGAATGCGGTACCAGCGCTCGGCATCAAACTCGGCCTGGTCGATGATCATCGTCACCCCGTTGGTCAGCGGCGAAATGATTCCATAGGAGGTTCCGGTTATCCAACCGGGATCGGCGGTGCACCAGAAGATGTCGTCGGGATGGAAGTCGAGCGCGAGCTTGCCGGTGATGTTATGGGCAACGACGGCTTCGTGCACGTGGACCGCTCCCTTCGGCTTGCCAGTCGTGCCGCTGGTGAAGTGCAGGAGCGCCATATCTTCGGGAAGGGTCGGCACGATCTCGAATGCATCAGCCGCTTGCGCCAGGGCCGCGGCGAGATCAATCGTGTCAGGTGGAAGATTGGCCGAGCATTCGCTCAGGAAAACCTTCTTCAGGCTCACCAGTTCCTTGCGCCAGGGCTCGATCTTGCGGCGATAGAAGGCTTCCGTGGTGACGAGCGCCTTGGCTTCGCCGATCGTCATGCGCGCCTTGATGGGCTCGGGTCCGAACGCCGAAAACAAAGGCGAGAAGACGCTGCCATTCTTTAGCGTACCGAGCGCTGCGATATAGAGCTCCGGCACCCTGCCGAGCAGGGAGAAAACCCGGTCACCCTTCTTTATTCCGTGCTGTGCCAGCGTATTGGCGAAGCGGTTCACCTGCGCGCCGAGTGCTGCATAGGTGAAATCGCGGATCTTGTCGTCTCGCGCGATCCAGCGCAGTGCAAGTTTATTGCCGCGGCCAGCCTTCACGTGGCGGTCGACCGCCTCGTAGGCAATGTTGAGGCCGCCGTCGGGTAGTCCGTCAAGCAGGCCCCGTGCCTCAGCCCAAGAGAATGTCCGGACGCATTCTTCATAATTGAGAAGGTTTGCGCCGATATAGTCTTCTGGTCGCTTCCGGATTTGCTCCCATTGCCGATGCTCGGACGGGGACTTGTTTGAGCTGGGAGAGCTTGCTGTGCCCGTCGTGGTCATGGTCATGGCTGGCTCCGACTTGCCGCGGACGGATGCGCTCGACGATCCCGCCGCCATCCCCACGTAAAGATCATTCTGCGAGCAGGAAGGCGCGTTGATCTGCGTCAATCGCGGGCGCGGGTCCGATGGAAACGAAACTGCGGTTTGTTCGCTGGCTTTCACTTCGCGAAGGCATTTCCTGCACCGCAAAAAGATGAAACCGGGCTGTGATCGGTCGACGCGTGTCAGAGAGCAACCTTGCCAACAACAAACGGGCGGAGCGCGGTCTTGGCCATTTATTGAGGATGATTTCAGGGCGTCTTTCCAGCACCTTGAGCAAGATCAATTCCTTATTGGCGGCTTGGCGCATTGTTTTAAACAAGGAATGAGGCGACCGAGGTGTTAGGATGCGCTGGGTGACAGAAAAGTGGATCGTCCCGAAAGAGGGCGAGACCGTGTGGGACGTGATCGTTGACGCGCTGATGGCATTGTTTGGTGCAGCCGTAGCCACGGAACTCATTCAGTTGATCATCTCTATGCCCTAGGCGACCAAAGGGCTGAGATTTTCGCATTCAGGTTCAGGAGAGGGAGAGGGTCATGGCCATTTCAATTACTCTCGCGCAATACCTTAGCGAACGAGGAGTTAAATACGACGTGGTGGAGCATCCACATACGGCGACAGCTTTCGAGAGTGCCAAGACAAGCCGCGTATTGCTCCAGCGCTTGGCCAAGGCGGTGGTGCTCAAGGGCAGGGATGGTTTTATGCTCGCGGTCTTGCCGGCCTCCAGCCACATCCAGTTCACACAACTCCGCAATCAAATTGGAGTCGATCTGGACATGGCGAACGAGGAGCAGATTGATCGCTTTTTCATGATTGTGAGCCCGGTGCCGTGCCCGCGCTCGGGGCCGCCTATGGGCTGAAGGTCATAGTTGACGACAGCCTGGCCAGCGAGCCGGAGATTTTTCTTGAGGGCGGCGATCACGCCAGCCTCGTTCATGTCAGCGGCAGCGCATTTCAGGAGCTTATGGCTGGTGCTCGGCACGCGCGTTTCACCGAATCTCATTAGACGTCGTTCGCGGCAGCGTGCGCCAATGATATGTTTCGCCAAGGAGATTACGATCAGCGCGCGTAATGAGTTTGCAGGGCAGGTTTCTCTGGCCGGCTAGGACTATACGATGACAAGCCTCGCAAAGCTCCTCGCCCGAAAGCAGCAGCTGTTGCAGCGGCTACAGGAAGACCCTGGCCCGCATGAGCGCGATGAAATCGAGCGCCTCCTGACCGAGATAGATGAAGCGCTCGCTCTCCTGGACGAAAGCGGACCGGGCATCAGTGGTGATCGCCACGAATGAACTAAATTCCGCTGGTTACTTGGCGCGCCGCTACCATCCCAAGGCCGAGGCTATCTCTCATACCGGCCGATGAGCGTTGCTTCGGCGAGCGTAAACTTGCGTGCCTCTCGCTCGACGTCACGGCAGGACGCATTGGGCTGTGCCCGAAGATGGTCTGCCGAAAGAGCAAGCAGGCGGAAGTGGTAGTGATGAGGCCCGTGGCCATGAGGTGGGCACGGTCCGCCATAGCCAGTTTTCCGAAAGTCGTTGACTGCCTGCTTCAGCTTGGTCTTCTGCGCAGTGCCTTCCACAAGCTCCGTCATGGTCGGCGGAATATCGTAAGCCGCCCAATGGTGCCATGTACCGGCCGGAGCATCGGGATCGTCGCAGAGCAGGACGAAACTGCGCGTTCCCTCCGGCGCACTGGACCATTGCAGGGGCGGCGAGAAGTTCTCTCCATCGCAGGTAAAGCGCCGCGGGATTGTCGCGCCGTCGGCGAAGGCGCTGGAAACAAGTTTCATGGCCTCTCTCCATCAGGCAGGAGACATGGGCTCGGGCTTAACGAGCTCTTCCAGATCCGGTTCACCGCAGTGAGCGAGCATCAGCTGCCGCACCTGGTCGCGCAGCCGGACAATGGATGGAAAATCAGCGCCTGCGGGCAGAACCGGATCACAAATCTCAATACTGATTGCGCTGTGGCGCGGAAACCATTGGTCGCTGCGCAATACCGTCCGCGTGCCCTTGATGATGCCCGGCAGAATGGGAAGGCCGGCTTCGGCGGCGACCTTGAACGCGCCGAGGTAAAAACCCGACAATCCGGCTCTGCGGGTAAACGTTCCTTCTGGAAAAAAGACCAGGAGCCGGCCGTCGCGGGCAAGCGCGCCCAATGTGGCGGCATCCGTCAGGCTGCTCGATACGTCGTAACGCTCGACAAAGGGAGTACCGAGCCGACGCAGGATGGGTCCGGCAACAAGCTGCTGTGCCAATTCGCGCTTCGCAACGATGGCAGGCTCGCCGGGCAGCGTTGCCGCGAGCGCGAAGGCGTCCATGTAGCTGGAATGGTTGAATACGAGCACCGCACCTTGCGTTGGTATCTTCTCGATCCCATGGACCTCGAAGGGAATGCCCATGGCACCAAGCGCGCTCCGGCCCAGCCATCTGAGCGCCGCCCAGCGCGACTTTGTGGTCGGCAGGATGAGTACGGCAAGGCATCCCACAAAGAATGCGCCGCCGAGCACGATCCACCACCATGCAGCGTAGAGATTTTCGCGAAGCAATCGGCCGAACCGTCTGAGCTGTGGGCCAGTGCCGGTCATGGCGAGGCGCAACAGCTGCCACCATAGAGCCCGCTGAGCCGGACCGATATGGCCGCTCCGGTAAAGGTCCCGGGCAGCACTGCGGCGGATCTTTCCGCTTGACGTTTTCGGGACGGTGCGGGGTGGCGCAAGCACGATCTCGTCAGGCGGGGTACCGGCGACATCCGTCACCACTTCGTGCGCCTGCGCCTGCAAAGCTGCGCGCGCCACCTGATCGGCCTCGCGGGTCTCAACCAGCACCACAACCCGTTCCGTGCCGGACATGGAGTCGGGCACCCCAAACACCGCCACGCCACCTTTGTGGACGCCGGGCACGCCGGCGACGGCTTCCTCGATCTCCTGCGGATAGAGGTGCCTGCCCGCACGTATGATGATGTCCTTGATGCGGCCGGTGATGAAGACGTCGCCGCCGGCCATGTAACCGCGGTCGCTGGTATCGAGCCAGTCACCGTGGAAAAGTTCGCGAGTCTTGGGTTCGTTGTGAAAATAGCCGCGCGTGGCTGATGGGCCGCGGAACTCGACCCGTCCTTCCCGGCGCTCGCCGATCTCATAACCCGCTTCGTCAACTACTCGAATTTCATGGCCCGGAAGGGGCTGACCGCAAGCCGGGATCTCCAGCACAGCCGGATCGTCTGGACCTGCGGGTTCCGCGATGCCATGGATGCTGAGCTGATCGCGGCGGACGCGATCGATGACCGGCACGCGCCCCAGGGGCGGGAAAGCCAGTCCGACGGAGGATTCGGCAAGCCCGTAGACCGGCGCCATTGCCTGCGCGGGAAAGCCATAGCGGCCGAACCGTTTGGTGAACTTGCGCAATGTCTGAACGCTGACCGGCTCGGCGCCGTTGGCGACCATGCGCAATGAAGATAGATCAAGTCCCTTGAGATCGTCGTCGGCGATCTTGGCGAGGCAGAGTTCGAATCCAAAGTTGGGCGATGCCGAAAAAGTCGCGCGGTACCGGTACATCGCCCAGAGCCAACTTTGTGGGCGGATCAAGAAGCTCAGCGGCGACATTACATAGAGCCGCGCCGCATAGTGCAGGCATCCGAGCCAGGCGCCGATCAGCCCCATATCGTGGTACAGCGGCAGCCAGCTGACGAAGGTGTCGGCCGAACTCGCGTCCATGGTTGCTCCCATCGCACGGATGTTGGCAAGCAGATTCGCATGGCTGAGCACGACGCCTTTCGGATCGCCAGTGCTGCCGGACGTATACTGGATCAGTGCAACTGCGCTTGCCTCCTTTAGCTGCGGTAGCGTGACGGGCTTCGCAGATACTTCAATCTGCGCAACCGTGGTGACGGTGTGAAGGCTCTCAACCAGATTGCCGAGCAACCCAGCCAAACGCCGCCCTTCTTCCATCGTGATGAGCATGCAGGCACCGGCATTGCGCAATATCCCGGTTTGGCGCCGCAGATGCTCTTCGAGCTGCGAAAGCCGCATCGGCGGGTAAATCGGAACCGGTATTGCGCCAGCATAGAGAATGCCGAAGAAGGCCACGAAGAACTCGATGCTGGTCGGAAGCATCACGCCCACCCGGTCGCCTGGCGAGACGTCATGCACGATCAGACCCTGCGCGACCCGCTTGGCCCTGCCGGCAAGTTCCCCGTAGGTGAGGGCGCCGAGAACCGTCATCTCATCCTGCAACACGGTCAAATGCAGCCGATCGGAGTTGCGGGCAGCGTGCCACTCGAGCACCTCGATCAAGGTGCGCGCTTCGTTGGCGGCCGATACTGCCGGAAAGGTGGATATCGGTGCGGCAGCGAACGCCGCGTGCTCAAGCGCCGGCCCAGCCTGTTCAAGTGCGCGGACGAGATCTTCGACGGTCTCGGCTTCCCCGATTGTCCGTGCCGGAAGGTGCACATGAAAGGCCCGTTCGATGCGCAGGATCAATTCAGTGCGGGCGAGGCTATCGATGCCGAGATCTCGCTCTATGCGGCTCGACGGACCGACATCCGTGAAGCGGCTGCGTTGAGGATGAAGCTCGCGGACAAGATCGCGCACGAGCGCAATCAGATTTGGCTGGTGCGGCTCCGCATTGTCTGGTGCAAAAGCGTCCATAATTCTACTTAGAGCGCGAGCCCTGGCGGGCATTGACCAGGATCAACTTGATGGCGCGCCAAGGGGCTTAGGGCGTTAAGCGCTATCGTGACGCCTTTGTGACGATGCGCAAGAATGCTGCGAGAAAGCTATGCGGCCGCTTTTCCATCCTAGCCTGGTCAATGGTCGTTACGGTGATCCGGCGGTCTACGTTGAGACGCTGTTCGAAAAGCGCAGTTTGCTGCTTGATTTGGGAGATATCGCATCGCTGTCCCCGCGTAAGGTGCAGCGCATCGACCAAATCTTCGTCTCTCATGCGCATATCGATCATTTTGTTGGATTCGACCACTTGCTGCGGTTGCTTGTCGGACGGGAGAAATCCGTTCACCTTTATGGCCCGTCCGGTCTGGCAGAGCACGTCTATCACAAGCTCCACGGTTATCGATGGGATCTGGTCGAGGGCTATGGCTGCGATCTCGTTTTCATCGTGAGTGAGCTCGCGACGATGCATTCTGCTGCGACCACTCGGTTCCGGCTCAAGGCGGCTTTCGCCGCAGAGCCGTCGGTGCCGAACGTCACTTTCGACGGCGTACTCTGCGATGAGCCGACGTTTCGTGTCTCGGCAGCGATCCTCGAGCATCACACGCCTTGCCTCGGCTTTGCATTGCAGGAGGCGGCTCACGTCAATATCTGGAAAAATCAACTCTCCGAGCGCGGGCTGCCGGTTGGTCCTTGGTTGCGGCCGCTCAAGAGGGCAATATTGGAAGGACGACCAGACGATCATTTGATTCAGATCGATGGTGCGACGTCCGGCAGTCGGCTTGCCCAACTTGGAGATTTGCGCGACCTCCTCACTGTCACTGCCGGCCAAAAAATTGGCTACGTGACCGATGTTGCCGACACGCCGGCCAACCGCGCCGCCATCATCGCACTCATTCAAAATGCGGACCTCCTCTACATTGAGGCAGCATTTGCCGATAGGGATGCACAGCTGGCTCGGCAACGCGGGCATCTGACGACCACGGCCGCCGGAGAAATAGCGCGAGAAGCCAATGTGCGCCGGGTCGAGCCGTTTCACTTCTCCCCGCGCTATGCGGGAGAGAAAGAGAGAATGTTGGCCGAGGTGTTGGCGGCGTTCGGACGGACGGATTGAGGCGTCAATCATGGACGGGGAAGGGGATTTGCGGGCACATCCAGAATCGCTGCGGCTCTTTCTTTGCGGAGATGTCATGAGTGGCCGCGGTATCGACCAGGTAATGGCACACCCCTGCAGCCCGGAGATCTACGAAGACTACATGCGCTCGGCAGAGGATTACGTTCTGCTTGCCGAACAGGCGAACGGGTCCATTCCGCGGCGGAATGGGCCTTCCTATGTCTGGGGCGCTGCATTGGAGCAACTGGCGCGCATGCAGCCGGATGCGCGCATCATCAACCTGGAAACGGCGGTGACCCGCAGCAATGATCGCGCGCACAAGGGCATCAATTATCGCATGAGCCCCGAAAATGCTGCGTGTCTTGGGGCCGCGAAGATCGACTGCTGCACGTTGGCCAATAACCATGTGCTCGATTGGGGCCGTGCGGGCCTGCTCGAGACGTTGGCGGCTCTTCGAAAGCTGAATATCGAGGTAGCTGGCGCGGGGCGCAATCGTGAGGAGGCCCGTTCGCCCGCCATGCTCAATCTTTCAAAGGCGCGGCTCCTGATCTTTTCGTTCGGCTCGCCCTCGAGCGGCGTGTCGGTTGAATGGGCGGCAACAGATCATGCTCCGGGCGTCAATCTGCTTCCTGATCTTTCCGAGACGCGTGCCCTGCGGGTCGCTGAGCAAATTATGGCACGTCGGAAGCCAGGCGATCTTGTGATCGTTTCGATCCACTGGGGGTCCAATTGGGGGTATCACGTCCCGGACGAGCAGAGGAGGTTTGCACATGCACTCATCGACAACGCCGGCGTATCGGTCATCCACGGGCATTCGTCGCATCATCCAAGGCCAATCGAAATCTATCGCGATCGTCTCATCCTCTACGGCTGCGGTGATTTTCTGAACGACTATGAAGGAATCCGTGGTTACGAGCGCTACCGCGACGACCTGACGTTGATGTACTTTGTCGACCTGGATCCGACCGGCGGGAGCCTCCAGGCACTCAAGCTCGTTCCTCTGCGGATCAAGAACTTCCGTCTCTCCATTCCGTCGCACCGCGACATCGAATGGATCCAAGGGACACTCGATCGGGAATGTCAGCCGTTCCGAACAAGGGTCACGCGTGAGCTCGAGGGGCAACTCGCGGTCGCAAGTCAATCACCTGGCGACATCTGACGATGAAGCACCTCGCCTGACAGGCTCATTGACGCAGGCGATAAGCGGGCCGCCAGCTTTCGAGGCCGTCCTTCGGTACCTGCAATTCGGCGCAATTGACGCTTTCGCCAGGGCGGCGTGCGACAAGCAGGCATCCTCGGTAGAGACGATCCTGACGGGTGGTGATGATTACGAAGACATCGCGAGCTTGCCGGCCGATGTAGTCGAGGTGCGGGTGAGGCGACTGCCCGTTTTATTGACCAACGCGGCAGGGCGCTCACTCCGTCCATCATTCAGTCATTTCCAGAAATGGGAGCTGGCGCGATGCGCGCCGGCTCATCCCTGTGCCGGATATCCAACGGTTTGAGCAAAGGTGACAAACTGGCCAGCGTCAAGACGCATGGCCTCCGCCAAGGCCTTTTGATCCACTGCGCCGCGAAACACCGTTGCGAGTCCTTCCGATGCGCAGAACAGATAGACATTCTGTCCGATGAAGCAGGCGTCGGCCGATGCATAGAGACGCCGATCATCGGCCGAGATATCCTGCATCCGTTCGCCGTGTGCGACATACACGAGATTTAACGGCGCAGTTCCGACAAAACCCTGCAGACCGGTTTTGGCGCGAAGTTTGTCCTCAAGATGCCCGACGAGGGCATGAAGCTTAGGGTATGTTAAGAAATAACTTAGTCACTTTTTTTGAGCGCTTTCTGTTCGGAGCTATTGTGTAGTTCCACTCCCCATGAAAGTCATGAGGAAACATGTTGACGGTGGCGAGTTGCGCATCGGAGACTTTGAGTCCCTTGGGATATTTCTTTTCGTCGAGTTCAGCACGTACGGTCAGGCCCGTCTCGGTTGTCGTAGCGGCAATGAGCTCGACGATTGTGCGAAAACTGCGCAGGGGTTTGCCGCGCCAGTTGATGCTGATGAAAGAAAAAAGCCGGTGCTCGATTTTGTTCCACTTACTGGTTCCAGGCGGCAAGTGGCACACCGTGATCGGAAACTTTAGCTCGTCAGCCAGCTTCTGGAGTTCAATCTTCCACAGACGGACGCGATAGCCATTCGACCCACCGCCGTCAGCGGTCACCAACAGACCCTTGGGTTTCGGATAACGTTTCTTTCCCATGGCCTTCCACCAGCGGCGGATGGCGTTAACCGCAAAGGCGGCAGTGTCGTGATCCGTTCCCACGCTGACCCAGCCGGTATTGTTGTTGATGTCATAAACGCCGTACGGCACCGCGCGTTTCAACTTGGGATCAATGAAGTCATGTACATTGACCTCTTCGGGTGTGCCTTTGGGTCTCCATTCGCGGCCCGCATTCTTGAAATTGCCGACCAACTCCTTCTTTTTCGTATCGACCGAGATGACCGGCTGGCCGTCCGTCAAAAAACTGCTAGCCTTTTTGTTGATGTATTCGAACTGAGCATTCCGGTCCATATGCTCGCTTCCTTCGTGGGATTTTCGGTTGGCCTGTAAGCTATAGTGCAGCTTGTGCAGGCAATTCCCAACGACCGGATAGCTGATCTCGTGCCCTTTGCCTTTCAGCTCCACGCATAGCTTCCGCAGGCTGAGCGACGTCCACAATTGCCGCCGCATCGGGTCACCTCGCGTCGCCGGTTCGAGCAGCGACTTAAGGTCGGAAAGCAGGGTTGGATCCTCGGTTATCCTCGATTTACGTCCGCCACCCTGCCGGCGTATCCGGTCATTCCCGACTGAGGCACGATCTTGGAGATCTTCAAGCCCCCGATATATTGTCCGCCGGGCCAGCCCCGTCGCCTCAGCCACGGCGCTCACGCCGCCGTGTCCAATCATACGTGCTTCCGAAGCCGCCCAGCGCCGGCGGCTCCGCTCATCCAGCAAAGGCGCCATCGCCTTCCAACGTTTCCGAAGAGCTCTGATGTCAGAAGCGCTTATCACACGACAATTCTATCGCCGCTGATTCCCTTCAGGGAATCCTCAAGCGACAATTCTTACAGAGCGTGATAAAATTGACTCAGTTATTTCCTAACGCGCCCTTAGGGTCATAAAGCCATGTTCCGTTCGCCATCACCACATAGACGTCGATGACCATGACGTGCCGCCAATACGGCGCCGTGCGGTCCCCGCTCGGTCGATTGATGCCGTAAGCGGACCAGAGCAGATCGGACAACACCTGGGACTGGAGCGGCTTGTCCGAATATTCACGCGTTGAGCGGCGGAGCCTTAGCGCTTCGATCAGCGGCTTGCCGCCCGCGACGCGTGCCGGCGGCAGTTGCATGAATTTGGCTTCCGAGGCCATCCCGCTTCCGGCTGCCGCCACCGAAGCCGCGGATAGGAGGCCGATGTTAGCCTGCCGTCGCGTGATCATGAAATTCTCCCATCTGTGGCCATTTTAGCCATCTTCGGCCGGGCGAGGCAACGGCTTGTTGATCGAGGTCAAAGGGAGCGCCAGCGCATGGCCAAGCGGTTGATTCAGCTCAAATGACGGCGGCAAGAAGCAGATAGGAAGAAGCTGCTTGAGGATCAACTTGGTGTCTGCCACGCAACCCGCACCCGCCACCGCGTTCGAGATGGCGCGCCGTCAGCGCGAAATCTCGGTTTCAGAATTTTTTCTCAAGAACCGCCACCTGCTCGGTTTTGACACGCCCGCCAAGGCCTTGGTGACCGCAGTCAGAGAGGCGGTGGACAATGCTCTCGACGCCTGCGAGGAAGCAGGGATAGTTCCTGAACTCGCGATACAGGTGAGCGATCGCTATGGCAAGTCGCGGGTCATTGTAGAGGACAATGGCCCGGGGATCGTCGAGAACCAGATCGCCCGCATTTTCGGCAAGCTTCTCTATGGCTCGAAATTCCACAAGCTCAGTCAGTCGCGCGGCCAGCAAGGCATGGGTATCTCAGCTGCCGGGATGTACGCTCAACTCACGACCGGTAAGCCGCTGCACATCATAAGCCGCGTGAAGGGCGAGAAGCTCGCTTCTGAAATGTATGTTTCGATCGATACCGCCAGGAACCAGCCTGATATCCATCGGAAGAAGCAGCTGAAATGGGACCGTCCCCACGGCACCCTGGTCGAGATCGAGTTGGAAGGCCACTACCAGAAGGGCCCGCATTCCATCGAGGCCTATCTGAAGCAGACGGCCATCGCCAACCCCCATGTTTCGATCACCTACCGCGATCCGCAGGGCTTGGAAGCCCATTTCAAGCGCAGCACGAAAGAGCTGCCGCCGCGCCCGAGGGAGATCAAGCCGCATCCCTATGGCATCGAGCTGGGACGGCTCATTCAAATGTTGGGCAGTACTGAAAGCAGCACATTGCTGCGGTTCCTCGTCGACGAATTTTCCTGCGTTGGGAGAAAGACTGCGCTCAGGATCATCGAGCTTGCGCAAAAGCTGTCCGACCGGAAACTGAGCGACCGCTCCCATCCGAAGCACATCGCCCATGTGCAGGTGGTCGCGCTGCACAAGGCCATTCAAAAGACGCGCGTCCTCGCGCCGCGGACGGATTGCATCGTTCCGATCGGCGAGGAGAGATTGCTCGAAGGCTTGCACAAGGAGCTGGAAGCTGAGTTTTTTACGGCCACCACCCGTCCCGCTGCAGCCTATCGTGGCAATCCGTTCCAGGTCGAGGTCGCGATCGCCTACGGCTATCGCGACGAGGCCGGCGTCGAGGTCGACGGCAGCGGGCACATGCACAAGAAGGAAGCGCGCGATCCCGACGGCGCAGCCGGACATTCGATCACCCACAAGGACGAGCCGGTTCGTTTGCTGCGCTTTGCGAACCGGGTCCCGCTGCTCTACCAGCAGGCAAGCTGTGCGATTACCAAGGCCGTGATGCAGACGAACTGGCGGGCCTATGGATTGCACCAGCCGAAAGGTGCGCTGCCCATCGCGCCGATTGCGATCCTGGTCCATGTCGCATCGGTCTGGGTGCCCTATACTTCGGAGTCAAAGGAGGCCGTTGAGCCCTATCCGGAAATTCTCAAGGAGATCAGGCTGGGGCTGCAGCAATGCGCGCGCAAGCTTGCGCTCTATCTTAATCACGAAGCGCAGCTTCACCAGGAATACGACCGTCGCGCCTATATCGAGAAATATCTGCCGCATATCGGCATCGCCTTGCAGGACATTCTTGCCCTCAGCGATGATGAACGCGACTCGACCGTGCGGCGACTAGATGACGTGCTGCACAAGAGCCGTATGGTGGTGAAGGCCGAACCATGACGAAAAGCAGCCCCGAAACCGCGCGAAACGAGCTTGATGAGAAGACCATCGCGCTGATTGACTCGATTGCCGCGCAAGTCCGCGCCGATATCGAAGCCGGAAGGCTGCCGGACATCAAGTTGCCGGTGCGCAGCCTGGACAACGTGATCTATGACAAGGCAAGGGGCTATTTCGAGCTCGGCGATGCACGGAAAGAGCGCACGCTGACGGTAACGACCGCAAGGTCTTTCGCCCAGACGCTGCGCCTGATGGCGACCGCGCGGACGATGGTGGAGCACAATGACTTCGCCACCAAGCGCGAGGTCTACTACATCAGCAAGAATTGGGGAGAGTGCCGCTTCGACGAACAGGCCGAATCCGACGCGACCATGGACGACATCGAGGCCATGGCGTCGATGCACGGGCTGTCACGCGAGCAACTGCGCTTCTACCCGGAATCGCATGGCGGCTCGGTGGCTGGCCTGTTGACGGTCATCGACAGAAATCCCGCGACCGGCGCGGTCGTCGAGGTCGATTGCGCCAATCTGGGCAGCGGAGCCTACAGCATTCCGCGCTCGGTCGAACATCTGTCATTTCGCACCGAGGCGCAATTCGTGCTTGCCATCGAGACCGGCGGCATGTTTCAGCGCCTGAATAATCACCGTTTCTGGGAGACGGCGCGATGCGTCATTGTCGAGATGGGCGGGGTGCCGACGCGCGCCACGCGGCGGTTCATCCGCCTGCTCGCCGACACGCAGAGATTGCCGGTCTATTGTTTCGTCGATTGCGACCCTTACGGCTTCACCAACATCTACCGCACATTGAAGGTCGGTTCCGGCAACGCCGCTCATATCAACCGTTTCCTGTGCGTGCCGCAGGCGCATTTCCTTGGCGTCACGCCGCAGGATATCGTCGATTTCGGGCTTGAGGACGCAACCCATCCGCTGTCGCCGACCGATATCAAGCGCGCGGAGGATGCGCTGAACAACGATCCGTTCATCATGGCCCATCCCGAATGGACCGCCGCCATAAAGCAGTTGCTTGAAATGGGCGTTCGCGCCGAGCAGCAGGCGCTCGCCAAATGGGGCCTCAACTACGTGATCAGCGAATATCTGCCGAGGAAGCTGGCCGACGCCGGAAGGTTTCTGCCGTAGACCGCCGCAGGGATAATCGATCATTGCGCCATCGACGGCAAACAATCCATTGCCACCGTGATGGAGGGTCATCACGTTCGGCCGGCCTTTGCTCGCCGTCGTCAGCACAATGAACGGGCCTGGTTTCAGCAGCTGATAGGCCCTAGAAAGCTTGTATTGCTTTATGGCCACTTTGAAATCCTGCTCGATCGAGGCCGACGCGTCCAAACCACCAATGCGCATAGGACCACCCTGAGTGTGCTTGCTTTGATCTAGCTCAAGGAGCTTTTACCGGCGCGAGCTCATTCTTGTTTTATGTTTGGGATGTCGATCAGTCGCAAATGGACCCGTTGGGAGTGGGTGGTGTCCGACAACACCGGCAAGGTTATTATGTCTGGTCGAGAGCTCTCACGGTGTGCAGCCAGGTACCAGGCGGCCCGAGTTCTGTTTCAATTGTTGCTGACCACCAGTAAGATCTGTGGACCACTCCACCGCCCCATCAAGGGGCCTTCGGGATTGCGCGGCGGAAACAAGCCTAGATGACACAAGCCTAGATGACATTCGAATAATCATCCTGCCGTGCAACGTTAGGAGTCGAACGGCTAGAACTTGCGGCGCTCAAGAAGCGGAGCGAGCGAAAGAGGGAGGAGTCATCCCACTTTCCACGTTCGCCAATGCGTTGGGTGGACATGGACAGGCGCATACGTAGTTGTGTTGATCCAGCCGCGAAGGACACGCCGGCACGCAAACACGAGCGCGTGAATTCCATCAGCGTCGATGACCGCTAATTCCAAATCGCGATCAAACGGTGCGCTGACGATGGTCCGCCACTCAATCTCCGGCAGCGCTTTGAGGTCGGCTTTAATCGGCATCGATTCTGGTTCTATTGGGGTTGCGAACTAGACTTCTCGTCCACCACTTCGGCCGGGCCGCATATGCTGGAGCTCGGGCCGATAAGGGCCTCCGAAATCAATTGCATGCTGACCTTTAGCAGCGAGAAGGCCGGAGGAAAATTCCGATTGTCACCTTAAGGGAAGATACGGAAGAAGACAGTTTTGGCGCTGGTCGCCGGTCCCAAGTAGCCCGGAGACGAACTGGCTCTGACTTCACCTGGCCAAGCACCTGCCCTTGCGATAGCCGGAAGGCCTCTTTTGCGCGGCCCTCCGAGGCGCTCGCCACGGCGATTTCTAGCGATTGATGCAGGTCAACCCTGCCAATCAGAAATCAGGCAGTTTGTCTCTCGGATGCACTATGTCGGGAGGTCGTAGTGGAGAGGTTTATGATAATCGATGCTGAGACCTCCAGCCGGACATCCCGTCCGGGTTTCCGCTTTTGCCAAAGTGTTTTACTCATCTGCGCAACGGCCGTGGCTGCGGGGACCGGCAGCTGCTGGCCATCGGGCCGGTCAGCCCTTGCCGCCGAAGTTGACGCAGTAGGTGTCGCCGCGCCCGCAGATTTTGCCGATATCATCGAACGGGTGAGACCGGCGGTGGTCGGCGTTCGCGTGAAGGCCGAGGAGCAGGGGCAGTCGGGCGAAGCACTGCCAGCATCACCATTTCCTTCGGGGTCGGTGCTCGACCGCTTCCTCCGACAGTTCGGAATTACGCCTGACAATCCAGCCCCGAAGTCTGGCGTCTCCCTGGGCTCCGGCTTCTTCCTGTCTGGCGACGGCTATATTGTCACCAACAATCATGTTGTCGTGGGTGGCACGACGGTCGAAATCACGACCGACGATGGAAAGGTACATCCGGGAAAGGTCATCGGAACCGACACGCAGACCGATCTGGCGCTCATCAAGATCGAAACACAGGTCGACCTGCCTTATGTACGGCTGGCCAAGGCCGAGCCGAGAACCGGAGAATGGGTTCTGGCCATCGGCAACCCCTTCGGACTTGGCGGCACGGTCACCGCCGGAATTGTTTCGGCAAGAGGGCGGGATATCGGCGAGGGGCCCTTTAACGACTTCATTCAGATTGACGCTCCCGTCAATGAGGGCAACTCCGGCGGACCGACATTCAATGTCAGAGGTGAAGTCATTGGGGTCAATACGGCGATCTATTCGCCATCGGGCGGGTCAATTGGTGTCGCCTTCGACATTCCAGCCGAAACGGTAAGGCTGGTGGTTCAGCAGCTCAAGGAGAAAGGCCGGGTTACTCGCGGCTGGATCGGCGTACAGATGCAGTCGGTGACGCCGACAATCGCCGATGCATTGGGGATGAAGAAAGCGCAAGGAGCCCTGATTTCGCTGGTCGAGACGGACAGCCCAGCGGCAAAGCAGGGGATCGAGGTTGGTGATGTCATCACGTCCATGAACGACCGCGAGGTGAAGGACCCGCGCGAACTCGCCCGGACCATTGCAGGCATGGCTCCCGATACGCTGGCAAAAGTCGGCGTATTCAAAAACGGACAGGAGAAGGTCGTTACCGTCAGGCTTGGCGAACTGCCCCGCGTGAGCAGCGGCAAGGCGGTCGACATCAGCGAGAATGCGGCATTGGGATTGTCGCTCGCATCGGCGCGCTCCGTCATGCCGGGTTGGGAAACCGGGGTTGTTGTCATGGAGATCAGTCCGGAGGGGAGCGCCGTCGACAGCGGTGTTCAGGTCGGCGACATCATTCTCAATGTGGGCGGGCAACCTGTGAACACGCCGGCGGACATCGGCAGGATCGTCGACGAGGCGCGCGCCCATTCGAAGCGGGCGATCATGCTGCAGCTCAGACGTGGCGAGATGTCAGGCTTCGTCGCGATCGCGATCGGGTGATGGAGGACGGGACCATGTCAAAGCGCACACGACCGCGCCATTCAAGCAGAGCCAGGTCTGAAGGCGCAACAATGCCTTCCGACGAATTGGCTCAGCCTGCACGGAAGCCGAAAACCGTTTCTCTCGCAGCGCCGTTTTACCTCGCAGTCGATCGGCAGTTGAAATCCGGATACGACACATATGAGGAAGCCGAGAAAGTTGCGCTGACGATCAAGAGGCAGCATCCACGACTTCACGTCACCGTGTACGAAACGGGCCCCCGCCGGCATGTTGTGATTGAGCAGCCAAAATTGGTGGTGTCCAATGGGAGGCGCCCATCGTCGGCGGAAGCCGACATTGGGGCGCGCCGTCCCGTCTCGGGAACGAGGCATTGATCACGTAATTGGAGGTTCTCATGCAAACGCCAGCTCAAATCGAATTTGAAAACGTTCAGAGTTCGCCCGAGCTGCGGACGGCTATCGATCAACATATTGCAGAGCTTGAGAGTCGTTTTGGCCGGGTTACGGCTTGCCGCATCGCGCTGAAGGGACCCGGCGATCACCATCAGACCGGCGGTCAATATCAGGTGAGCATTCGGCTCGCGCTGCCGGATGGCCGGGAAGTCAACATCGCGCGGACGCCCAAGGAAGATGAACGCTACGCCGACCTGACATTCGCCATCGACAACGCCTTCAAGCGTGCTCGCAGGCGACTGCAGGACCAGGCGCGAATCATGCGCGGCGACGTCAAGCAGCGTGCGCAATCAGGAACGAGCTGAGCACCGATGACGGGCGCCTTCAGGACGTGGTCGTCAATATACTCGATAACGGACGAACGGCTGCGCCTGTTTGCGCCGCATGGAACCGACGCGCTCGGCAAGAAGATCGGCCTTTCGCTTGGCTATGAGTTGTCCGCTCTCGAGGAGCGCAGTTTCGAAGACGGCGAGCACAAGGTCCGGCCGCTCGAGTCGGTCGCAGGCTGCGACGTTTACGTCGTGCACAGCCTGCACGGCGGACCTGAGGAGAGCCCAAACGACAAGCTGTGCCGGCTGCTGTTCCTCACAGGGGCCTTGAAGGATGCCGGCGCCGCGCGGGTGACGGCAGTCACCCCCTATCTCTGCTATGCGCGGAAGGATCGACGGACCAAGGCTCAAGATCCTGTCACGATGCGGTATGTTGCGGCCCTGTTCGAAGCCGCAGGTGTCGATGCCGTCGTAACGCTCGAAGTCCATAACGAGGCCGCATTCGAAAATGCCTTCCGTTGCCCCTCGGTCGCGCTGAGCACGGCGCCGCTCCTGATCGGAAGAATCAGGGAGATCGCGCAAGATCGGCCGATCTGCGTGGTGTCGCCGGATCTCGGAGGCGGCAAGCGAGCGGACCTGTTGCGCGAAGCCTTGCAAAAGGCCGCGGGTCGCCCGATTGGCATGGCGTTTGTCGAGAAGCATCGCAGTTCCGGCGTCGTGTCCGGCGACCTGTTTGCGGGCGAAGTGGCGGACGCGCTTTGTGTCGTCGTTGACGATCTCGTGAGCACAGGAGGCACTTTGGTGCGCGCGGCAAAGGCAGCGCGTGCCCGCGGTGCGAAAGAAGTCATCGCCTGCGTCGCCCATGGCCTGTTCATGCCCGGGGCCGAGAGCGCGCTCGCGGATCCATCGATCGACCGTATCATCGCGACCGACAGCGTGCCGCCGTTCAGGCTTCCTCCGGGGCCGGTGCTCGCCAAACTGGAAATCATTTCAGCGGCACCACTACTTGCCGAGACGATTCGCCGGCTGCACCGCAACGAGACGCTAGCCGATTTGCTCCTGTATCAGGCGTGATGACGCAGCAGGCGTTCGAGCAGCCTGGCATCCGATCTTGCTATCGCAAGATAGGCCTGCGCAAGGCGTGGCCATTTCTCGGGCGTGCGCGGGTGCGGGTCGGCCAGATGGGCAATGGACAGGCGTGCGCGCAGCAAGGCACGGCTGATGCGATAGAACAGAAACAGGCCGGTCGTCGGATCTTCGTCGAGAGAGATTGCGAGGCGCCGCCACAACGCCTCGCCCACCCATCGTCCCCCGAGGCGTTCGCATTCCAGGTGCAGAAAGGCAATTTCGTCCAGGGCATCCAGCGTCCGCAGCCGGGTATTGAATTCCAGACAGTCAATGATCGGGAAGGGGGCGCTCAACCAGATATGTTCGGGCCTGAGATCGCCGTGACCCTCGAGGATGAAGCGACGATGGACCCGCTCGGCGAGAATTTCGCGGCGCTGGCGCAGAAAGCGCTGCTGGACGCTGGAGATCCGCTCGACCGTACCTCGATTCAGGTCGAAGGCCTGGTTGAGAAGAATATGCCGATCGACAGCAGCGGCTTTCTGCAGCGTCAGCAAATAGCTCTCAGGACTGATCGTGACGCGCAACGCGCGAGAGTAAAATCGACGTAAGGTGTCGGCCAGTCTCCGGACCTCGCTCTGCGATACTTTGTGAGCCTTTAGCAATTCCTCCAGCGTCTGACTTTCGTCGAGCCGGCGCATGACGATCAGCCAGTCGGCAATGCGGCCGCTGCCTCCGATGGCATGGCCGGTGGGGCCCATCGTCAGAGGCACCACGCCGAGATAGACGTCGGACGCCAGCCTGCGGTTGAGTGAAACTTCGGCCCGGCAGGCCGTGGCGCGTCGCTCCAGCGTGGAAAAATCCAGATAGGGAAACCGTACTGGCTTTTTGAGCTTGTAGACGCGGTCACCGGCCATAAAGACCCAGGACATGTGGGTCTCGCGCGCGGTGACGGTTTCGGGTGCCGGAACGTAGCTGTCGGGACGGCTCAGAAATCTGACCTTGCGGGCAAGGCTGGCGCCCTTGTCCTCGGCTTCCGGGGCGAATGGTTCATTTTGCCGGTCGAGCATAGTCAATCTATGGCCAATCGCGGCCTTTGGCGGCTTGATGCTGATCAACCATCCTGCAGTTGCAGTCGATAGTGTTAGGTGTCCCGAGAGGCGCCTCGCCATGCTTTTTCAGAACCGAACCGATGCCGGCCGGAGGCTGGCGCAAGCGTTGACGAAATACAAAGGCCGCCATCCCGTCGTGCTGGCATTGCCGCGCGGAGGCGTGCCGGTTGCCGCGGAAGTCGCCGCGGCCCTCGACGCCCCCCTTGACCTGGTGCTCGTGCGCAAGATCGGGGTGCCGAGTCAGCCGGAGCTTGCCATGGGTGCCGTCACCGACGGTGAACAGCCGACGATCGTTCGCAACAGCGAAGTCATCGAACTATGTGGCATCGGCGAGCGGCAATTCGATGCCGTCTGCAAGGAGGAACTTGCCGAGATCGAGCGACGGCGCCAGCGTTATGTCGGCGATCGGGCGCGCTCCGAAGTGAAGGGGCAGGTCGTGATGATCGTCGATGACGGTATCGCGACGGGTGCAACGACGCTGGCCGCCATTCAGGCGGTACGCAGTCGGAACCCAAAGGAACTGGTGCTTGCTGTGCCGGTGGCGCCGCTCGACACCGTGAAAAAGCTGCACTCCGAGGTCGATGCGCTCGTCTGCCTCGATACACCAGAGGATTTCGGCGCGATCGGCTACTTCTATCGCGATTTTCGCCAAGTCAGCGACGAGGAAGTCGTCGCGATCCTGAAGCGTTTTCCGGCGAACAGGAAGTCGCGCGTCTCCGATGGATCGCCGTGATGGAGGGACGAGAGCGGCCGGTGCAACCTGTGCAAGGCGCGCTGCTGACGGATCTCTATCAGCTGACCATGATTCAGGCCTATCTGGAATCGGGTCAGGCCGATACCGCCGTTTTCGAGTTTTTTGTCCGCAAGCTGCCGGCACAGCGTGGTTTCCTGATGGCGGCAGGATTGGATCAGGCGCTGGCTTTCCTCGAAAATCTGCGGTTCTCAACCGACGAGCTCGACTGGCTCGCAAAAACCGGCCGCTTCGGCGCGCGTCTGATCGATTATCTCGCCGGCTTCCGTTTCAGTGGCGCGGTCCATGCCATGCCGGAAGGCACCTTGTTTTTTGCCAACGAGCCGATCCTTCGGGTCACCGCTGCCTTGCCGGAAGCGCAGCTCGTCGAGACGCGCCTGATCAACATTTTGCATTACGAGACGCTGATCGCTTCCAAGGCGGCGCGTATGGTGTTGCTCGCCCCGGGCAAGCTGTTGGTCGATTTCGGCTTGCGGCGCGCTCACGGGGCAGATGCCGGTCTGATGGCTGCCCGTGCCAGCTACATTGCAGGCTTCGCAGGGACTGCGACCCTTCTTGCCGAAAAGGCGTTCGGCATTCCGACCTACGGTACGATGGCGCATTCTTTCGTTCAGTCCTTCGACGACGAAACGGCGGCCTTTGAGGCTTTTGCGCGCGCGCGTCCCCAGAATCTCACCCTGCTGATCGATACCTACGATACGGAAGCCGCTGTCCGAAAGGTGGTCACACTGGCGCCACGGCTGAAGCAATTGGGGATTTCCGTGGGCGCAGTACGGATCGACAGCGGTGACTTGGCGGCGCTGGCGAAGAGCGTGCGCGGCATCCTGGATGTGGGCGGGCTGAAAGACACGGGAATCTTTGTGAGTGGTGGCATCGACGAAGACACACTCGTTACATTTGCGCGCGAAAAGGCACCTATCGATGGCATCGGTATCGGGACCAGCCTGGTGACGTCGTCCGACGCGCCTGCGCTCGACTGTGCCTACAAATTACAGGAATATGCCGGCTTGCCGCGTCGCAAACGATCGACGGGAAAAGCCACTTGGCCCGGCCGCAAACAGGTGTGGCGACGCTATGACAGAGGCGGCCGCATGATGGCGGACGTTTTGTCGGTTGAAGGTGACCTGCATGAGGGCGAAACGTTGATCCATCCCGTGATGGAAGGTGGCTGGCGTATCGGCGCGCAGCCGTCGCTCCACGACATCCGGGCGCACGCGCGTCACGAACTCGAACGTTTGCCGGCGGAGTTGAGGGCCATCAAGCCGGAATCACTCTATCCGGTCCAGGTTTCAGCTCGTTTGGAGCAATTGGCGGCTGTGGCAAATTCGAGGACGGGCTTTCGAACCGAGACGCCCTGATCGTGGTGGGATGTCCGGAGCGAACCTGTTGATCTCGCGCAATGCCGCGTCACGGCCGCCGCATAACCTTCAATAACTCGTGGAGGCTTGAAAAATGAGCGAGCTGGATCTGAGCCCGCATTTGAAGGTGACCGAAGGATGGCTCGACGATCTCATGCGCAACCTTGCATGGCATGACCGACGCCGGAGCTGGTCGGTACTGCTTGCAGTGTTGCATGCGCTAAGGGACTGCCTCGGCCGCAACGAGGCAATCTATCTTGGCGCGCAGTTGCCGCTGCTACTGAGGGGCTTCTACTACGAAGGCTGGCATCCGGGCGGCCGTAGATCGACAAGCCGTGATAGCTTTCTTGAACGGATCCGCGATGCTCTCAAGCACGACGTTGCCGTCGATGCGGAGCAGGTCGCCCGTGCCGTCATGGCATTACTCGCAAGGCGCGTTCCGGCGGCCGAGCTGGAAGATGCAAAGGCGGCGACACCGCCTGCGATTCATGGCCTGTGGCCGGCATAGGCCCGTCGTTGCGTAGCGACATATCGCTCGAACCATCGGGCGGCGTGGCCGATCACGGCTTCCAAGGCGCCGGGCTCCGGAAAAAGATGGGTCGCGCCAGCAACGATCTCCATCGCTTTCGGCGCCTTCAGAAGGGCCATCGCCTTCTCGTTGAGCGCAATAACTCCGAAATCATCGCCGCCCACGACGAGCAGTGTCGGCGCGCTGACGCTTGGAAGCGCGTCGCCGGCGAGGTCCGCACGTCCTCCGCGCGAAACTACCGCAAGGACCCTATCCGGCAGGCGCGCCGCGGCAACCAGTGCGGCCGCCGCACCCGTGCTGGCGCCGAATAGGCCGATCGGAAGCTGGGCGATGAGGGGGCCTTGGCCGTCAAGCCACCGCACAACGTCGACGAGACGCTCCGCGAGCAGTGGAATGTCAAAGACATTGGCCCGATCGTTTTCTTCAGCCGGCGTTAGCAGATCGAACAACAGGGTTGCAAAGCCTCGGCCATTCAAGGCTTTTGCAACAGCAATGTTTCGGGGGCTAAGATGACTTGAGCCGCTGCCGTGGACGAACACGATCAATCCGAGCGGGTCTTTGGGTACATTGAGCGTACCTGCAAGACCGAGCGGCGGAATCACGACATCGGACGACGTTACAGAACGCGTCATCGCGCGCCTTCCTGAAGAGATGCTAGCTTTTCAATTCTCTCAGCCGAGAGGGCAGATGGTGCATCACTTTCTCAAACTCGCCGGGATCCAGTTTTTCCCAGAGAATTTCGAACACACCTTGGGTTACCGTGAGTGGATTGGCGGGAAATTGCTGCGGCAGCTCCGCCTCCACATGGTCGACAAATTCTTCGACGTGGCGCTCTTTGGTTGGTGTCCCCGCCGCATGCCAGCCCTCATAGTAGATGCCGCGCACGAGGATCGGCAGCTGAGCGCCCAATTTGATCGCCACCTCCGGAGGCAAGCGGTCACGCAACGCGTGCAGGACTGCGCGCGTTGCATTGTAGGCCTGTTGCCGGTTGTCGAGTCCAATCTCTTCCTCGACTCCCTTGAGCCAGACATTGGTCTCCTGAACGGTATGGTCAAGAACGGTGACGCCTGTCGTTGCGCTCATGACAACCTCCATGGCTGCGAAAATCGTCGCCAGATTGCATGAAACGAGCAGGCCTCGGCTTGATTTGCATCAACGGCCGGCCCCCAGCCGTCCTGTGCGACAGCACCCTTGCCCTTTTTCAGCACGGTGCGCAATCTCCGTTGAGGTGGCAACGGGAGGTATCGAGCGCGATGAGATTTCACTCGATTTATCGGCAGGGTTTTGCCCGGATCGCGGCCTGTGTGACGCCCTCGAACGTGGCGGATCCCGCGGCCAATGCGCTGGCAATCGTCGATACCGCGAGGGTCTGTCACCAAAAGTCCGCCGCCGTTGCGGTGTTTCCGGAACTTTGCGTGTCGGGTTATGCCATCGAAGATCTGGTCATGCAGGACTCGCTACTGGATGCGGTTGATCGGGCCTTGACGACGATCCTGCAGGCATCGGCGGAGTTCATGACGGTACTGATCATCGGTGCTCCGTTGCGAGCCGGATCACGCTTATACAACTGCGCCGTGGTGATACATCGAGGCCTTGTCCTCGGCGTGGTTCCCAAGACGTATCTGCCTATGTACCGGGAATTCTACGAAGGCCGCCACTTTGCTTCCGGCGCTGGCATTACAGGCAGGGAGATTCCAGTCGCCGGGGTGAAGGCGCCATTTGGCGTGGACTTATTGTTCGAAGCCGAAGATGTTGCTGGGCTCACCATCGGCATTGAGATTTGCGAGGACATGTGGATTCCCCTCACGCCGGCATCCGAGCTCGCGCTGGCCGGCGCCACGGTGCTTGCGAATCTGTCCGGCAGTCCGATCACGATCGGTCGGGCCCGGGCGCGGGCTTTGCTCTGTCAATCCTTCTCCGCGCGGTGTCTCGCGGCCTACGTCTACTCCGCAGCCGGTGTTGGCGAATCGACGACCGATCTCGCATGGGACGGACAGACCTCGATATTCGAGAACGGTGTCTTGCTCGCAGAGGGCGAGCGTTTCCGCCAGGACGGACAGGTCACCCTTGCTGACGTCGACCTCGATCTGCTCCGGCAGGAGCGCGCGAGCATGGGAACTTTCGACGACAACGCGCGCGAGCGCGGAAAACCGGCGGACAGTTACCGGCGGATGAGGTTTTCGCTTCAGCCGCCGGCGACCGACATCGGGTTCATCAGAAAAATCGAGCGCTTTCCCTTTGTGCCGAGCGATGAGACGAAGCTCGAGCAGGACTGCTATGAGGCCTACAATATTCAGGTTGCAAGCCTTGTGCAGCGGCTCCGTGCGATCGGGACGAGGAAGGTGGTTATCGGTGTTTCGGGTGGGCTGGATTCCACTCATGCTCTGATCGTCGCCACCAAAGCCATCGATCTCCTCGGGCTTCCGAGGTCGAACATCCTGGCCTACACGATGCCGGGGTTTGCCACGGGCACCGAAAGCAAGAGCCGCGCCGTGGCGCTGATGCGATCGCTGAACGTCAGTGCGGAAGAACTGGATATCCGGCCCGCGGCGCGCCAGATGCTGAAAGACATCAAGCATCCCGTCGGTCGGAACGAACTTGTTTACGATATCACTTTCGAAAACGTTCAAGCGGGGCTGCGTACGGACTATCTGTTTCGTCTGGCCAATCATCTCGGGGGCATCGTCCTTGGCACAGGGGATCTGTCGGAGCTTGCGCTCGGCTGGTGTACCTATGGTGTTGGCGATCAGATGTCGCACTACAATGTCAATGCCGGTGTACCAAAGACCCTGATCCAGCATCTGATCCGTTGGGTCATGGCGTCAGGACAGTTCACCAGCGAGGTCGCGGACATGCTCCGTACCATCCTCGATGCGGAAATTTCGCCCGAATTGGTGCCGGTAGAGGCAGGCGAGAAGCCGCAAAGCACGCAAGCCGCCATCGGGCCGTACGAATTGCAGGACTTCAATTTATTCTACACGCTGCGCTACGGATTCCGTCCTTCAAAGATCGCGTTCCTGGCCTTGCAGGCCTGGAAAGACATCAGCGTGGGAGCCTGGCCGTCCGGCTTGGCTGTCCAGGAGCGACGAGCCTACGACCTGCCCGAAATCCGGCATTGGCTCGAGGTGTTCCTGCGGCGGTTTTTCGCCTTCAGCCAGTTCAAGCGATCAGCCATGCCGAATGGCCCAAAGGTTTCGTCGGGGGGCTCGCTGTCGCCGCGCGGCGACTGGCGCGCTCCGTCGGACGGAAACGCTGCGGCCTGGCTCGAAGACCTGAGTCGCAACGTTCCACATTCATGAGAGCCTCAAACCCTCCGCAACCGCCTACAATGGTTCGTCGTCGGCGGTCGAGGGCTCTTCCTGCAAGGAGACGATGTCGCCTCCTCCATAGTCCTCCTCCGGCGGCGGGTGAGTGACCTTGGACAGCTGATCTTCTATCCTCTTGACGCCAGCAATGTTCTCCGCGGCGATGATGGCAGCCTTGCGGGCATTGTCGCTCTTGATGGTGCCCTGCAAGGTGACTGTTCCGTCGTGAACACTCACGTTCAACCCGCATGGCCGCCAGGACGCGCGCGACATGACCGCGATGACCGACTTGCGAATTTGATCGTCGGTGTCCGAATAGCCGACCGCGTCGAGCGAAAGATCCGCGATAGCTGTCAGAAAGTCCCTGCGCGTCACCATCCCGATGATCTCGTCGCCGCGCATCACGGGAAAGCGCATGATGTTGCGCGATTCCATTAATCGAGCGATCTGTTCGAGCGGAGTATTTTCATCAATCGTGATCGGGTTCGGTGACATGATCTCGCTGACTTTGCGGCCATGTTGACGGGCAAAATCGAGCGCCGCCCGGTTTGCGCCAGCCAACAGGCTGAGCCAGCGGCCTCGCTTTTTCTCCGTGCCGACCTCCACCCGTCGGACGAAATCACCTTCTGACAGAATGCCAACCAGCTTTCCGCCGGAGTCAACGACGGGTAGACCGCTGATGCGGTGGGCCAACATGGTCTTGATCGCGTCGATGACCGGAGCGTCAGCGCCGATCGTGACGACATGCCGTGACATGATTTCGTGTGCGCGCATCATTCCTGTGAAGTCTGGCCGAAGATCATCGAGTGGATAAGGGACCCGGGAAGTCAAGATAATCGCACGCGTGCGAGGGGCGTGTTGACGTGAATCAAGTTCGGGATGCTTTTGGCCGAAGCAGGTCACGCGTCGCGGAGTGTTTCACTGATCTCGCGCAATCTCGCGATCAGGGGCTCTCTTTACGGACCCTACGCCTACTACGGTTGCTACCCTCATATGGTCTGGACCGGCCGGCACTGGCGCCGGGTCTGCTACTGAAGCCGTAGGCTCTGGAAGGAGTTCTCGATCTTCCGAAGCAGTTTGTGCTTTTTCCTTCGATAGCCGGGCAGCCGGCGATGAACGACTTTGCGCAACCGTCTGAGGTCGCGAAGCTCGCCGAGGGCGCTATGCGCACGTTTTGCCGTCTTGCAGAAGGAGAGGTCTTCACTCGAGATCGGGATGTCGAGTGAACGAAGGTCATCCATGATGTAGCGGTAATGCTTGCATCTGATCCGCAGGCGATGTTGCGGTTTGCGACGCAACGATCGAAGATGGCGTCCTTGCCGGCAGATTTGATTTCTCCACGCCCGCAAGTGCGCCTCGCTATAGACATCGATCCGATCGGACCCGGGCAGTCGTCGGTTCTGCCGCCCGGATTGGCTTTTGATCCATTGACCGAGCTCGGCGATCAGCCGACGGTACCGAGCGGAACCAAGCTTTTTTGCGAGCTGTCGATGAGCCTTGGCCTGCGATCGCGACAAGGCGCGCCGCGAGTTTGCGGCGCAGCCCCGATAACGCCTTCGCTTGGCATAGTCCATCGTGACATCGTGGTCTCGCGCCTTCCCGAGGGCCGAATTCAACCAGCGGAGTTGCTCGCTGATACGTGACCAGGCGACATCATCGATCGCAGGCGAGAAGAAGAGAGCCGCGGCGTTCAGCCGCGTCAGCGCTATTCGCATATTGTGGATGGCATTCGAGTCGCCCGTAACGGCGAATTTGCGATCGCGGTGGACCTCTCGAACGCAGTCCTGCGCTATCTGACGAAAAACCCTTTGGCAGTTCAGCGATTGTTTCGCGACGCCGGCGTTCAAGGGCGGCTCGGCTGGATACTCTCGAAGTTGAGCCGTCTGCTCTTTACGCATGTCGGAAGCCCAACGAGAGAAGGCAAAGTGAGTTAGAGAGCTCGACTGCGCACGACTGGCGTTGATGTGGATCAAATGCGGCGTATAGACCGAAACTAAGCTTGCAAGGATTCGATGATGTCATTCCCGCAATGGATTTGCGCAAGATCGGGCAGCTCCAGCTCCCGGTCGTATCTGCCGGCAAGGCTATCGGTATGGTCAGCCGGCTCGAATTGATCTCGGCTCTCGAGCGAAGCCTGAGCCGGGGCGAAGATGACGCCGAAGCGGCACAATGACGGAAACCAGTTGTAATCGAACTGCGGAGAAGCGCGATGAGCAAATTGAAGATCCCGCATAACGCCTTTGTCTTCGTGGGCGACGGCCGCAAGGCCCTCTTCCTGAGGAATGAGGGTGATGAAAAGTATCCCAACCTGAGGACCGAGAGTGTGTTCGAAGAGGTCAACCCGCCAACCCACGAGCAGGGAAGCGACCGGCCCGGCCACTTAAGCAAGGGGTTCGATTCGGGGCAGCGAAGCGCGGTCGAGCCGGTCGACTGGCACGATATCGAGGAGCATCGGTTTGCGAAGAAAGTCGCCGCCGTGATGGAGGAGATTGTGCGAACAAGGAAAGTGCCGGCCCTGGTCGTCGTGGCGCCGCCAAGGACGTTGGCCGATCTCCGAGCCGCGTTTCATGCCGACGTTCAGGCGCGTATCATCGCCGAGATCAACAAGGACCTGACCAAGCACCCGGTCGGAGACATCGAAAAGCACCTGACCGCGACCTGAAGGCTCTGTTTCTTCGCATCGTTCCGGCGGCTCATTCTGCCTTTTTCGGCGGTGCTGGGTTTCTGGCGTTGTAATCGGCCAGCTTGGCTTCTTCTTCCGCCAGCAGCCTACGGAGCATCGCTATTGTTTTCGGGTCGGTCTCTTGGGACAGACGCTCCTTGTAATGGGCGATATTTGCTTCAAAAATGAAACGCGGCATGATCCGCGCTCCTCTCGGTTGAGCCGGGTTCCAGCCTGCGCTCCGAGCCTCAGGATTGCTAGCCAACTTTCAGATGATCATGTCGTTTTTTTGGGGGGCGATCCAGCGGGCCGGGCCGGCCTCCAACGGATCTCCGTTGGAGGCCATGACGCGGCATCAGGCTTCGGCGCGCTCGATGCAGTCGGTCACGATGTTGTTGATCGAAGGCGTGCCTGCGAGCGGCAGCACCGGCTAAAATCATCCTTGCCACGGCAGCGCCGATTGAGGCCTGAGCCTCCGTTCTCCTTCACATGGTCATGTCCGGCTCCGGCATCCGCTCACGCTTGGGTTCCGGAATTTCCGTCATCGTTGCCTCCGTCAGCAGCAAGACACTTGCGACGGAAACCGCGTTTTCAAGCGCCGTCCTGACGACCTTGGCCGGATCGATGATGCCTGCTTCGACGAGGTCGACATATTCCTTGCGCGCGGCGTCGAAGCCGAAATTACCCTGGCCACCCAGCATGCGCGCGACGACCACGCCACCGTCGGTCGCCGAGTTTTCGGCGATCTGACGGGCAGGGGCCTCAAGCGCACGCTTCAGGATCTGAACCCCGGTTTTCTCGTCGCCTTCGCAGGCTGCTTCTTCCTTGTTGATAGCTTCCGTGCATCTGAGGAGTGCAAGTCCGCCACCCGGCACCATGCCTTCGGCCACCGCTGCCTTGGTCGAGCTGATGGCGTCGTCGAGCGCCTCCTTCCTGGACTTCATCTCCGCCTCGGTCGGCGCGCCAACGCGGATCACGGCGACCCCGCCAGACAGCTTTGCGAGCCGTTCCTCCAGTTTCTCCTTGTCATACTGGCTGGTGGTCTTTTCGATCTCGCGCCGGATCTGTTGCAGGCGTCCGTCGATATGAGCGCGATCTCCCTTGCTGCCTATCAGCGTGGTATTTTCCTTGTCGCAAACCACTCGCGAGGCGTGGCCGAGCTGCGCCACAGTGACATTTTCGAGTTTCAATCCCACGTCGCCGGATATCACCTGGGCGCCGGTCAGGACCGCAATGTCCTCCAGCATCGCCTTACGCCGATCCCCAAAGCCTGGGGCCTTCACGGCGCAGATCTTCAAGACACCACGCAGCCGGTTGACGATCAGTGTGGCCAGCGCGTCACCCTCGATATCCTCGGCAATGATCAGCAGCGGCCTGCCGGATTTCGCGACTTGCTCGAGCAGCGGCACGAGATCGTTCAACGCGCTGATCTTGTGATCACACAGCAGGATCAGGGGGTCCTCGAGAACGGCCTCCATCCGCTCCGCGTCGCTGACGAAATAAGGGGAGAGGAAGCCGCGATCGAATTTCATTCCTTCGACGACGTCGAGCGAGGTCTCGGTCGTCTTGGACTCTTCGACCGAAATGACGCCTTCGCCCCCTACCTTTTCAAGCGCATCTGCGACGAGGTCGCCGATCGACGAATCGTTGTGGGCTGAAATCGTGGCAACCTGCGCCTTTTCCGCCTTGGTCTTGACGGGCCGCGCCATCGCATGCAGTGCCGCGATCGCAACGCGTGCAGCGCGGTCGAGCCCACGCTTCAGATCGATGGCGCTGGCGCCCGCAACTACGTTCCTGACACCGTCGGCGAGGATGGCATGTGCCAGGATTGTAGAGGTGCTGGTGCCGTCGCCGACGACATCGCCGGTTCTTTCCGCAGCCTGCCGCAGCACTTGCGCGCCGAGGTTTTCTTCGGGGTCCTTCAGGTCAAATTCCTTTGCGATGGTCACTCCGTCATTGCAGACGATCGGCGTGCCCCAGCTCTTCTGGATCAGCACCGACTTGGATTTGGGGCCCAGCGTGACCCGCACGGCATCCGCAAGGAGCGAGGCCCCGCGCAAAATCTTTTCGCGAGCAGCCGAATGAAACAGAACTTGCTTGTGCGGCATATTATGTCTCCAAATCCACAGAGAAGACGACCCCGCCGGGCGACGGCGAGGCCTGTGCTTGACCTACTTCGTGGTGACCGGAATCACCGTCTGTTTCTTCTGGGCTTCCGCGGACTTCGGAAGCGTGACGGTAAGAATACCGCTCTTGTAGTTCGCTTCGATCTTGCCGGCGTCAATGCTGGAGGGAAGCTGAACGGAGCGCCGGAAGGAGCCATAGCGACGCTCGGGGATGTAGCGGTCCTTGGTCTTCTCTTCCTTCTCCTCCTTTTTCTCACCCTTGATCGTCAGCACATCGTCCGAAAGGCTGAGCTCGATATTCTTGGCATCGAGTCCCGGCAGCTCGGCCGTGAGCTCGAAGGCATTGTCTTTTTCGACGATATCGACCGCCGGCGTCACCGGGAATGCGAGATCGCGGTGCCAGAAATTGTCGACATCGCGATAGAGCGGCGATTGCAGGAAGCCGGTCTCGAAATCATGAAAGAGACGATCGACCTGATTGCGCAAGCTCTCGAACGGCCGCCATTCGAGAACTCTCGACGGCGTAGTCGATGACGTCTCGGTCTTTACAGGTAACTTGGTTGCAGCTTCTGCCATGGGACATCCTCCTTTGCTTGATATCTGGTAAGGATAGGAGCCGCACGGCGGTCCTGTTTGATCTCGATCAAACTGGTTTGAGGTTGGCTTTTTGACGTTGAACAAGAAGTCGCGGTGGCTGCTCGTGCAGGTGACTTCCGAACGTCGGTCCACGTGATGACATCCTGTGCAGACCTGGTCTCGCCCGGGCGCAGAGTGGGGCGGGGCGTGCGGATTGGGTCTTTCTTGCAAGCGTTTGTTGATCGCCATGACAGCCAACGCAAAAGCTGGTGGAGGGTGTGCGGGCTGGCGGCTTCTCTTCGTGGCACTGTGCGCAATTCAGTCCGGCCGATGTGATCGAGTAAAGCTCGTCGAATTCCGGTGCTGGCACGTTTTTGCCGCCCTCAGGAACGTCGCGTACGCCTCGCCGGCTATCGTGAGGCGGCATCCTGCCGGAAATAGACGTCGACCTTCATGCCGACAACCAGCGGGCCTGGTTCACTCAGCTCAATCAGCACCTCCACGACGTCAACGTTCGTCATGTTGCGCTGGCCAAGGGCACTATAGCGTCCGGCCTCCAGCAGCGGGGCAATGAAGGAGGCCGTACCGACGACTTCGCGCCCGCGAAGCGCGGTGGGGCGCACCCAGCACCGGTTGCCCGGACTTGATCTTCTCAATGTCGCGTTCGTCCACTTCGGCTGGCGTGCAACGCCTGGCCCCATGGAACTGGCACGCAACCCACCGTTCACAATTCTCCATTCTCTTGATCTAAATCAATCTGAGGTTGGATGTGGCGACGCTTTGAACCGCGTGCCAACATTGAGAGCAGGGCGGCGTGCTCGGATGGTTGGGGGACCATTGCGCTCCCGGATCGGCATTGCTTTTGGCCCGAAGATTTCGATCCGCATCAACAAACGACCGATAGATTTTGATAGTCGCTGAAACCATGCAGCCTTCAACGCGCGAAGAATTTCCTGTGAATTCAAGAGCAGAAAATCATGACGGATCGGCCTTCGGGATTTGACCGTCAGCAATCATAGTTTGTTATTGCAAAATAACACGTTAGCATCATCCTAAATGATAGAGTGGGAGTAGCGGGTGGTTCTACAAAGTTTGATCTCTTGGAGAGTTAGCTCGAGGACCGATTAAGTCTTCCGGAAAGGCCGTGCTGAAAAAGCCATGGGATTCGGAGTATTTATTCATCGCTCAGACTCGATCTACGACGACAGCCCAGCCGAACGCTATCAATTTCCCAGCCAGTATCTGCGTCGCGTTGAGGCGTGCGTCGGCGACTGGATAATCTATTACGAACCGCGCAAAGTCACTGAGACGCGAGGCTACTTTGCGATTGCAAGGGTTAGTCAGGTCATTCACGATCCGAGCGTCTCCGGGATGTACTTGGCGTTGATCGAGCCTGGAAGCTATCTCGATTTCGCTAATCCAGTTCCTTTCAACGGAGGGAAGGGACCGGTAGAGCAAGGCGTTCTCAATGAACAGGGACGGATTTCTGGCCGCGCCCAATCGGCGGTTCGTCCGATCTCTCCCGACGATTTCAAAAGAATATTCGAACTCGGCTTCGCAGAAAATACGCCGTTGTTGCCTCAACTCGACAACGACATGCCGTCGTCTGGTTTTGAAGAGGAGCAGAAGCCTTTTGGATTTGACCAGCAACGCGACCGCATTAGCATCACCGTATCGAGGATCGCGACCGAGTCTTCCGTCGTGTGGTCCTGCGCGCTTATGACGAGCGCTGCGCCATCACCGGTCTAAAGCTTATCAATGGAAGCGGGCGCGCAGAAGTTGCTGCGGCACATATCCGGCCAGTGGAAGCGAACGGGCCGGATATCGTCAGCAACGGGATCGCTCTTTCGGGTACCGCGCATTGGATGTTCGATCGCGGTCTTATTAGTTTGGCCGACAATCTGGAGATATTGATCTCTCGACAGACGAACGATCTGGAAGGGGTGCGATCGATAATTAACAAATCCGGTTGCGCGCTTGCGCCGCGACGTATATCGGACCGCCCACATCCGCATTTCTTAAAATGGCACCGCGAGCATTGTTTCAAGCAATAGTAGGCGACATTGCCTGTACCAGCGTGCCACCTCGTAGGGTGGATTAGCCGAAGGCGTAATCCACCGCGTCCTCCTACGGGCTACGGGCTACGGGGCTAACGCAGCTGTGATCGCGCCACAGCGGCTTCGCGGCCCACCGCGCGTCGGGTTTTCACAAAGACAATCATCGGGTTGCGGTCGCATTTCGCGGACGTCGCGGCGCGCTGGTCAATACTAAGCCAACTGGTTGACTGTCGCCATTGCACGCCTATACTAAACCATATGGTTGAATATCAGACACCGCGGATGAACTCCGTGTTTCACGCGCTGGGCGATGCCACGCGGCGCGAGATGCTGCGCGATCTCGCGCGCGGCGAACGCAGCGTGAGCGAACTCGCGCGGCCGTTTGCGATGTCGCTCGCTGCGGTTTCCAAGCACATCAAGGTGCTGGAGCACGCAGGCCTGATCCGCCGCGAGGTGAGGGGGCGCACGCATGTCTGCCGGCTCGATCCTGGTCCGCTCGCCAGCGCCCATGAATGGCTGGGCCACTACGAGCGCTTCTGGACCAGCCGCCTCGACGAGTTGGAGCGGATGCTGCGCGATGAGGACGCAGTCAGATCGAAGGGCCGCAAATCGAAGCGCCGCAAATCGAAATCAAGCAAGGGAGACGAGAGATGAAGACACCCGTGATCGTATCACTGAGGGAATGGGAAGCTGCGCGCGAGCGGCTTCTCGTCAAGGAGAAGGCCCTGACAGGCGCCCGTGACGCGCTGGCCGCCGAACGGCGGCGGATGCCGTGGCTTGCCGTGGAGAAGACCTATGCGTTCGACGGGCCTGCGGGCAAGGTGAGCCTGCTCGATCTGTTCGAAGGCCGCCGCCAACTGGTCATCTACCGCGCCTTCTTCGAGCCCGGCGTGCACGGCTGGCCGGAGCATGCCTGCATCGGCTGCTCGCTTGGCGCCGACCAGGTCGGCCACCTCGCGCACCTCAACGCGCGCGACACCACGCTCGCCTATGCCTCGCGCGCACCGCAGGCCGACATTGCACGGTTGAAGGCGCGGATGGGATGGGAGGACATCCCCTGGTACACCATCACCGACAGTTTCGACGCCGATTTCGGCGTGGATGAATGGCACGGCCACAATGCGTTCATCCGCGACGGCGAGCGCATCTTCCGCACGTACATGATCAACAGCCGCGGCGACGAGGCGATGGGTACCGTGTGGAGCTACCTCGACATGACCGCGCTCGGGCGTCAGGAGGAGTGGGAGGATTCGCCGGAAGGTTATCCCCAGAGCCGGCCGTACAAGTGGTGGAATTGGCACGACACGTACGTCCCCGGCGCCGCGCCCGACCGGAGGTGGGTCGAGGTGTCGGACGCCGGCGAGGCCGCCTTTCGGAACAAGGAGGCAGGGGCCAAGACATGACCGGGATCGACATCCGTGCTGTCGACGCGCCGCAGGGCGCGCGCGTTGACGGTGAAAAGACCACTGCGGTCGTGGCCGCCCTGACCAATGGGCTGTATCTCGCGGCCACGCCGACTTTCGCGATCATGGCTGCGCTGACAAGCCGGAGCGGCGGCAATGCGGACATGATGTGCTCGGCCGCGCATGGTGCGTGGCAGCTCGGCGGAATGGTCCCGATGTACGTGCTGATGAGCGCATTCCATTCGGCACCCTGGTTGAAACGCATCTTAGGTCGATGACGAGAACCTGACGACCGGATCGTTCTGCACCGCAAACTGCATGCGCCATACCGCTCAACCCGACCGGGCAATTCGCTCATGCCCGCCATGCGCAAATTGCCCGTCGTGTCATTGGGTCGCACCATTTCGGTATTGCCGAAATACCGAAATCAGTGACACATTCCGCGCATCCCGCCTCGACACGAGGGACGTTACGGCCAATCGTCACGAAACGTGAGGCGGGGATGCGATGGATGGGTCGGCGCGCAAGGACGAAGCGCGCGCGATGCATCCGACGAAGCCGTGTGGTCCCGACACCCCGATGCTGGTGTCAACCCTTAGGGCTCAAGAGCCCGGGGGGACGGTGACTAAAACGCCCGGTACGCCGAGGAGAGCACGGAATAAGTCGTCAAACATCGCGCGGGGAATGCCGGACGTGTTCGGTTGTACCTGTGACAGCTCGTGTGCGTTTTCTTGCTATTCTTGCACACGAGACCGCGGGTGCAACGGCGCCCGGCATTCCCTGCGCCCTCTGCCTGATGAGGGCGGCAAATGACGCAAACCTCGGACGATTCCAGTCGCGAGAGCGCGGACGCATATCCACAGGCTTTACAGGTTGAACCAGCAAATGCTGCAACGGCTGGCCGATGCAGGATATAATCTCCAGCAAATCTCCACCATCGTGGAATTGGTCACGTGCTTTCGGAAGTACTGAAGCGCAAGGATGTCTACAGCTTCTTCAGCCGCTCGGCGTTTGAGAAGGGTCACTCCTACCAGGCGCAAGGTCGCGTCACGGAGCTGGAGATCAGTGAGGACCTGACGCGCGTCCGTGCCAAGGTGCGGGGAACCGCGCCGAGGCCGTATCGCGTGGATATCCGGCTGGATTTCAGCCAGGATCGGCTCGTCGATCTCGATGGCGAATGCAGTTGCCCGATGGCGGATAATTGCAAGCATGTGGCGGCAACCCTGCTTGAAGTCCTGAGCGGAAAGGAGCTTCCGACATTGCCGCGCGTGCAAGAGGCGGCTCCCAGCAAGTCCGCGCCTCCGCCGGTCCTGGGATACGAGGTCGCCACCTGGCTCGAAAATGTCGGCAAAGCGATACGCGACGATGACTATCCCGCCGAGCTGAACCAGCGTCTGCTCTATCGTCTGCATCCGTCTCATGAAGGGGAACAGACGCCTCTGCTGGCGGTGTCGCTGCTCTCAGTGCGGGTGGGGAAAGGCGGGAGCCTGTCCGACAGCTACACGCAACCCAGTGTGGCGGAGTTCCTGCCTGAGCGGGCGGCGAAATATTACCGCGCCTCGGACATCGATATTCTGAAGCATCTTTCGGGTCTGTCCAGGGGCTACGGCTACAGGCAGGCGCCGCAGACGGCTGAATTGCTGCAACGGATCATCGCGACGGGCCGCGCGTATTGGCTTGATCACAAGCGCCCGCCGTTGAAATGGGGAGACCGGCGCGAAGGACGCATCGAGTGGCGCCAGGCGAGCAAGCGTGGCGTCGCTCCCTGCCTCGTCGTGCCCGGAGCGACGGTGCTCAACGCCGAGCCTCCGGTCTATGTCGACGAGGCTACCGGGATCATCGGGCCGGTCGCGCTCGATCTGCCGCCGCAGCTGGCTTGCCAGCTTCTGTCGGCGCCGGCGATCCCGCGCGATCAGCTCGCGGAGGTGTCGCGTCGTCTTGGCCAGAAACTGCCGGAGCGCCATCACGGCCTGTTGCCTTCGACCCCGGCGCCCTCGGTGCAGATCGACGAGGAGCCGGTTCCGGTGCTCCGTCTCAAGCTGGGGCGCCCGGGCGCGAACTCGTACTATTATTACGACAGGCGTGAAAAACCCGGACCGGTCCCGATCGCTCATCTCAGCTTCCGCTATGGTCCGATCGAGATCGAGGGATCGGAAAGGGCGAGCCGCCTGGAAGCGTTTCAATCCGGTCAGGTCTACGTCGTCCAGCGACGCCAGCCGAAAGAGAGAATCGCGCGCAAACGCCTGGCTGACTTCGATTTTGTCGAGGCGAGATCCCTGTATTCCTTTCTCGATGTCAGCCATGCCTATGACCTTGCAATGGCCGAGCCTTTCGACTGGCTCGATTTCATCAATTTTCATGCAGCGGGGCTGCAGGCGGAAGGTTTTGAAATCCGTATCGAGGACGACTTCCCCTATCATCTCGCGGCGCCATCGGGCGACATCGATGCGGAGTTCGAATCGAGCGGCATCGATTGGTTCGAACTGGCATTGGGCATCGAGATCGATGGCGAACGGCGCGACCTTGCGCCGATCGTGGCGGCATTGGTCGCGGCGCCCGACTTCAGCCCTGAATTGATCAAACGGCTCGCCGAGGAAGACGGGCATTTCTACCTGCCGCTCGCCGATGGCCGCCATCTTTCGCTCGCCGCCAGTCGCTTCCTTCCGTTGGTGCTGGCGCTTCACAGTCTGAGATTGAGCGGTGTCTCCGTTGATGGGCAGAAGATCAAACTATCGCGCGCGGATGTCGTGCCGCTTTTGGCTCTGGAGAGCGAGACATTTGCCTTTCGCTGCGCTGACAATCTTCGTCATCTTGCCGGCCTGCTTCAGACGCGCGGGTTGGCCGCGCCGCGGTTGCCCGAGAGCTTTTGCGCCGAACTTCGGCCTTATCAGGCGCAAGGCGTGGCGTGGCTTGACCTGCTCCGCGAGAGCGGCCTCGGCGGGGTGCTTGCGGACGACATGGGGCTTGGCAAGACCGTCCAGGTCCTTGCGCTGCTGGCGCTGGAAAAGGCGCGGGGCCATCTCACGGAACCGGCGCTGATCGTCGGGCCGACCAGCCTGACGACCAACTGGTTCAACGAAGCGCAGAGATTTGCGCCTGACCTGAAAGTCCTCGTGCTGCACGGCTCCGACCGCAAGCAGAAGTTTGCGAGCATTTCCGAGCATGACGTCGTCATAACGACCTATCCTCTCATCGCGCGGGATCGTGAGGTGCTGTTGACGCGCGATTGGCATATGGCCGTGCTGGACGAAGCGCAAATGGTGAAAAATCCCGATGCCGCGACGACCCGCTGGTTGCGCGAGGTCAAGGCACGCCACCGTTTCTGCCTGACTGGAACGCCGATGGAAAATCATCTCGGCGAGCTTTGGTCGATCATGAGCTTCGTCAACCCCGGTTATCTCGGCGACAAGGCCGCTTTCTCCCGTCAGTGGCGCGTTCCGATCGAGAAGCGCGCCGACAAGGAACGGGCGGCGGCCCTGGCCCGGCGGGTCAAGCCATTCCTGCTGCGCCGGACCAAGGCGGAGGTGGCGACGGAATTGCCTGCCAAGAGCGAGATTGTCGAGCCCGTCGTGCTGGAGGGTCCTCAGCGCGATCTCTATGATTCAATCCGCCTGTCGATGTCGGACAAGGTCCGCAAGGCGATCCAGGAGCGTGGACTGGCCAGGAGCCACATCATCGTGCTCGAAGCGCTGCTCAGGTTGCGGCAAGTCTGCTGCGATCCCGCACTCCTGAAGCTCGACGACGGCATCGAACGGCCATCGGCCAAGCTCGACCGCTTGCTGGAAATGGTGCTGGAGCTGTTAAGCGAAGGCCGCAGAATCATCGTTTTCTCGCAGTTTACGTCGATGCTCGATCTGGTCCGGCGACGCTTCGACGCCGAACGGGTTCGCTACAGTGTCCTGACCGGCCAAACCAGGGACCGCAAGAGTGCGGTCGACCGTTTTCAGAACGGCGCCAGCGACGTTTTCCTGGTCAGCCTGAAGGCGGGCGGCGTCGGGCTCAACCTGACGGCGGCTGACACCGTGATGATCTTCGATCCCTGGTGGAATCCCGCCGTGGAGGAACAGGCCATCGACCGCGCCCATCGCATCGGGCAGGACAAGGCGGTTTTCGTCTATCGGCTTGTAGCCGCTGGCACGATCGAGGAAAAAATGGACGAGCTCAAGGCCAGAAAACGCGCGCTGGCCGACAGCCTGTTCGATCGCGAGGGCCGCATTGCCTCGGCGCTGACGGAAGAAGACGTGCGGAGCTTGTTTGATGCATAGCGCGGGGCGTTGGCGACCGTGGGGTCGCGAGCCGGCTTCCCGCCGGCAAAAAAATAATGCGGCGTGCCCGCCCGCCTGTCGGTTCCACCCCATCCCGTTCGTCTTCCACCCAGTGATCGCTACATTGGAGATCAGGAATGGAAAATTCTCGCTATCGCTGGGTGATTGTCGCGGCTGGCGGCCTGCTCGGCTGTATTGCCATCGGCGGCATGTTTTCGCTGCCGGTGCTGCTGCAGCCGATTGCGCGGGACACCGGCTGGTCGGTCACGGGCGTGTCCAGCGCCATGACCATCGGCTTTCTCGCCATGGCGCTGACCAGCATGATCTGGGGCAACCTGACCGACCGCTTCGGACCGTTGCCGGTGGTCTTGACCGGCTCGGTCGTGATCGCGGCTAGCCTGGCGCTGGCGAGCCAGGCTACCTCGCTGCTCGCGTTTCAATTCATCTTCGGCGTGATGGTCGGCGGCGCTACGGCTGCGATCTTCGCCCCGATGATGGCAACCGTCACCGGCTGGTTCGACACCCATCGCAGCCTCGCCGTGTCGCTGGTTTCGGCCGGCATGGGGATGGCGCCCATGACCATGTCGCCGCTGGTGGCCTGGCTGGTCTCACACCATGACTGGCGGACCACGATGCTGATCATCTCTGCCGTCGTCGCCGGGATCATGATCCCGGTCTCGCTCCTGGTGCGCCGCCCGCCGGCGCTTGCCGCCGCGCCATCGGCGCCGGCCGCCGGCGCCGCGCCGACGGCCGAGATGTCGCTGGCAGAGGCGCTGCGCTCGCCGCAATTCATCATCCTGATCGCGACCAACTTCTTCTGCTGCGCCACCCATTCGGGCCCGATCATCCATACCGTGAGTTACGCCATCAGCTGCGGCATCCCGCTGGTGGCCGCGGTCACGATCTACAGCGTGGAGGGCTTTGCCGGATTGTTCGGCCGCATCTTCTTCGGCATCGCCGGCGACCGCCTCGGCGCCAAGCGCGTGCTGGTGGCGGGCCTGCTCGCCCAGGCGTTCGGCGCGCTGGGCTACGTGTTCGTGCGCGAACTCGCCGCGTTCTACGCCGTCGCGGCGGTATTCGGCTTCATCTACGCCGGCACCATGCCGCTCTACTCGGTGCTCATCCGCGAGAACTTTCCGCTGAAAATGCTGGGCACCGTGATCGGCGGCACCGCGATGGCCGGCAGCCTCGGCATGGCGACCGGACCGCTGGCCGGCGGTCTGATCTACGACAGCTTTGCGAGCTATGCCTGGCTCTATATCGGCTCCTGGGCCTTCGGACTCGGCGCCTTCGCGATCTTGCTGACGTTCAGGCCGTTTCCCAAGGCCGAAGCCAAGACCGAAGTGCAATCCGCGCCGGCGCCGGCATAGGAGATACGCTGTCGGGGGGTAATGCCAAACGGGGGCCGTTGTGGCAGCATCGCCGCAACGGCCCCCAGTGAGGACAATCAGTGAGGACAATCCATGTCGCGCGTATCGATCAAGACCAAAAACGATCTGCCTCCCGAGCTCAGGCCGCTCTGGGACAAAATGACGACCTATGGCGCGTTCGAGAACCAGGCCGGCGTCATGGCGCATCGGCCGCCGATCTTCAAGCACATGTGGTCCATGCTGATCGACCTGGCCGACGAGGCGGTGCTGTCGAAGCGTTATCTCGAGCTTGGGCTGGTCACGGCCTCGCTCCTCAACAAGTGCGACTACTGCGTCTCGCACCACGCGCCGAAACTGGCGATCCAGGGCGTCTCGGAAGCGGGCGCCGAGCGCCTGCTCGACTACAAGGATCATCCCGAGCTCGATGCGGTCGACAAGCTGGTAGTCGAATATGCCATCGCCGTCACCAACAACTGGAACAAGACGCGAGACGAAATCTTCGCACGTCTGCGCGAGCATTTCTCCGAGGCGCAAATCGTCGAGCTGACCTGGCGCATCGCGCTCTGCGGCGCCTTCAACCGCTTCAACGACATCTTGCAATTCGACATCGAGCAGGGCGTCCCGCACCGGCAAGCCGCCGAGTGAGGCGCCGGATCGAGTGCGACCACGCCGCGGTCTCCGACAAGCCGGCCGCGGTCGTCGTCGTCATCCCGGTGGATTGGGCAGCGTGGCCAGGAACGCCAGAACATGATTCCAGTTCTCTGCTGCTCCCTTGGGATCGCGCGCCTCGATCAGCGTCGAGGAGCCGTGCACGCCATCTTTCGGCACGAACTGTGTTTTCGACTGGGAGGGAGAAGCGGCGAGGATCGCGCGCGCCGCCTCTATTTCGTCGGCGTCCGAGGACGATGTGACATAGACCGGGACGTGGACCTTGGCGGATGCCCGCGCCACCGCGCCTCTGTTCTTGAGGTATTCGCCGGGAGAGAACGCGACGACCGCGCTGACCTCTTTCGGGTGCTCCGCCGCGACCTCGAACACGAGGGAGGCAGAGTAGCTGCTGCCCCACAAGACGATGGGCAGATGCCGCGGGATCGCCCAATCGACGGCCGCCAGCAGATCGGATCTGGCGTCCTCGTAGCTCGCCGGGCGGCCGAGGCGGGACGCGGTCTCGTTCGGACCATACATCGAGCCCCCGGAGCGCTGGTCGATGGCGAGCGCGGTGTAGCCGGCGGCGGCCAGGCGCGGCGCGATCGTCGCGTACTCGGCCTTGCTCGAACCGGCTTGGTGGAACAGCAGGATCACGGCCTTCGGTCGCGCGGCCTCATGGACAAGCCCCGAGACCCTAACTCCGTCGCGCGCCTGCAGCGTCACCGGCCTGGGGTTGGATTGCGCGCATGCGGGTGCGGCAAAAGCCAGCGCCACCGCCGCGCCGATGGTCCATTTCAGCGACATGTTGGTTTCTCCCTCAATGGCCGCGCTCGCGGTTCGTTCCATTGCTCATTCGCATCGCGCGGCGATTTGTTACAACGGCATCCTCGCTGGACGGGAGCGAGGGAGAACACTAGCTTGTTCGCGCCGCAACAGCAGAAGGAATCCCGATGGCACGCGTGCGCTGTATCACCGAAATGGGCATGGGCGTCGACGTCCACGGCAAGGACGGCACCAAGGCCGCGAAGCGCGCGGTCTCCGATGCCATCCGGCACTCGAGCCTCAGCTTCTTCCGCATGCTCGGCAAGACCGCCAAGGACATGTTCGTCGACGTCACCATCGCGGTGCCCGATCCCGATGGCGTCGACACCGCCGCGGTCGCCAAGGAATTGCCTTACGGCACCGTGACCGTCACGGCGGTGAAGGGCGGGCTCGAAATTCCCTCCGATCCCGCCGGCGATCCCATCATCATCGCCAATGCCGCCGTGATCGTCAGCCTGGACGATGGGAAATAAGGCCGCATGCCTAACCTATGCCGCCCGGATCCGCCCCACGAACGCCTGCACCTCGCGCCGCATGTCCTCGAACCGGCCGCGCATCAGGGTCGAATATTCCTCGACCTGGCGGGCCGCCTGATCGGTGCCGCTCACGGATTTGGCGACTTCGGTGATCGCCTGCGTGATCGCGTGGGTCTGCTCGGCGGTCACCGTGGTGTTGCGGCTGATCTCGGAGGTGGCCGCATTCTGCTCCTCGACGGCGGCAGCGATGGTGCCGGCGGACTCGTCGAGCCCGTTGATGGAGCTCGAGATGTCGCGCACCGCGTCGACGGCCTCGCGCGTGGCGTCGCGCACGGCTTCGATGTTCTTGCGGATGTCTTCCGTGGCCTTGGTGGTCTGGCTCGCCAGCGCCTTGACCTCGGAGGCGACCACCGAAAACCCTCGGCCGGCTTCGCCGGCGCGCGCCGCCTCGATGGTCGCATTCAGCGCGAGCAGGTTGGTCTGTTCCGCAATGGTGTTGATGATCTCGATGATCGAGCCGATGGCCTCGACACTGTCCGACAGCGCCGCCACGCGCGCTTCGGTCTGCGTCGACAGGGTCCTTGTCTGCTGCGCGATATCGCGCGTCTTATGGATCTGGCGCCCGATTTCGTTGATCGAGGCCGAGAGCTCCTGGGCGGCCGAGGCCACCGTCTGGATGTTCTGGGAAACGGAAGAGGCCGCGCCGTCGACGCGGTCGGTCCCGGCGGCTGAAGCCTGGGCGCTCTTGGAGAGCTGTGCCACGGTCTCGGCGGTCCGCTTGACCTCGGCGAAAAGGGATTCGACGACCGAGCCGACAGCGGCGTCGAACTCGTCGGCGACCCGTGTCATGGTGTTGCGTCGGTCGATCTCCACCTGCCGCTCCGCATCCAGTTGCCGCGCGCGCAGCGTCTCGGTTTCCTTCATCTTGTCGCGGAACTGCACGAAGGCGCGGCCGAGCCGTCCGATCTCCGTCTGGCTTTCGTCGTTTGCCACCTCCGCATCAAAACGCCCCGCACCGAGCTCTTCCAGCGCATTTACCGTGCGGTTCAGCGGGCCCGTGATCGAACGGCCCAGCATCAGCGTGAGGATCAGGCTGAACGCGAGGCCGGCGAGGACGGCGCCGGCCGCCCAGATCGCCCGGCTGAGAAACACCGCATTGAGGTCGTCGATGAAGATGCCGGTCGTGATGATCCAGCCCCAATTCTTGTCGAGCGCGCTCAGGAACAGCTTTGGCGTATCGTTGACCGTCGAGCCCGGGCGCCGGCCGATGAACACGCTGAACCCTTCCAGCGGTGCAGCCGTGGTGGCCGCGTTCAGATAGCCGATGTAGTTGGCACTGGTCTCCTGCTTGGGGTCCAGCATGTTGTGGCCGATGTCATCCTTCCGCGAAGGATGCATCTTGAGAATGCCGCTGCGGTCGAACACCAGGAAATAGTTCTTGCCGTCGAAATTCATGCTTGTCAGGACGGCGAGCGCCGTTTTCTGCGCTTCCTCCGCCGGCATCTTGCCCGCGGCCGCCAGATCGCCGTAGCGATTGACGGTGTTGACCGCTGCCTCCACCAGGGCGCGCAATTTGGCCTTGCGGTCCTCATACATGCCCGCGCGCATGTCGAGCAGCATGTAGGTCGTCATGCCCACGAGCACCGTCGAGAACACCGTGACGATGAGAAGAAGTTTTTTGCCGATGGTGAGATTGTGGAGCATTTCGAACCGCGCTTTTCGCCAGAGATTTCCGGTCCTTGAGATTGTCTCTTCCGCGTTGCGAAACGGTTAAGCAGGCGTTTCCGACGATGTCGGAATCGCGCAGGGCCGCCATGACATTTTGAGGGAGAAGGAGCCCCGTGGCCGCGATCTCGAAGGTCGGAGCGGATTCACATACCGCTGGGCGGCGTGACGTCTTGTTCTTTCGTCGAATCCGCCTGAGCGTCTGCCCTTGGGCAAAGGCGCGCTTGCCCACCATCTACGCGTTGTCGTGAGTGGTGGGCACGCTCTCGTCTTCGCGCGAGTCACCGCGGGAGAATCGCCTTGCCCTACGGTCTGGCGTCGGCGCGCCGAGGCTAGTCCTCGCCCGGGGCCATTCCGGCAGTTTGGGAACATCGGGATCGAGGAAATCCCAGGCATAGCCGCGCGCGGCGTAGAAGATCGCGGCGGGCTTGAACACCGTGGCGTCGTCGAGGCATCCGACACAGATGCCGATCAGGTCGACAAACTTGTCGGGCTTGTTGTAGATCGGCACGCCTCAGGTCGGGCAGAAGCCCTTGCGTTTGGTCTCGCCGCGGTCGCTGGTGCGCGCGATCTCGCGCACCTCGCCTGACAATTCGAGCGCGGCGCGCGGGAACACGAACACCGAGCTGTGCCCGCCGCCGGAATCCATCTGGCAATCCCGGCACTGACACTGGAAGCCGCGAACCGGATCAGTGCCGATGCTGTAGCGAACCGCGCCGCAGGAGCAGCCGCCTGAAAAGCCCATGGCCCTCACTCCTTCGCAGCGTCACATCTGCAACATCATCTCGAAGCCGCCGAAGATCATGCGCTTGCCGTCGAAGGGCATGTCGCCCTTCAGGCGCGGATCGGCCATGACCTTTTCCATGACCGCGTCGCGCTCGCCGCGCGAGCGGTAGACGATCCAGGAAAAGATGATGGTCTCGTCGTCCCTGGCCTGCACCGCGCGCGGAAACGAGGTGAGCTGGCCATAGGGCACGTCGTCGCCGACGCATTCGACAAAGGCGAGCGCGCCATGCTCCTTCCAGATCTCGCCGGCCTTCTTCGCATGCGCCTTGTAGACTTCGACCTTGCCTTTTTCGACCGGAATCACAAAACCATCGACATAGGGCACGGGAACCTCCTCAGATGTGATTGCTTATGTGCCCCAAGGACGAGCCGGCGAAGCGCATTCCGACATCGCCTCAAAAAGAAATTTGTAGCTTCAAGTAGCTGCGCGCTGCGCGTAGAGCCGCTCGTCCCACCACACCGGTTCGGGCAGGGCGTGGGTAATGCCCTTCGCGTCGGGATGAAGCGGGTTGATGAGGATGTTGCGCTCGATCCGCGCCGGGATCGAGGGGACGATCAGCAGCGCCGAGCGCCGCTCGACGAACCAATCCTGCCCAAACGCCTTGCAGATGGTTTCATTCTTCGAATCCCAGCCGGGATGTGCGGCTGTCTGGAAGATTTCGTAGGCAGTGCCGTTCGGGATCGTGATCTCGACGAAATGCTGGTTGGCCGGCAGCACCAGATTGGCGTGGACCAGCTTCTCCAGCATCGCCGTCGAATAATGTTCGGACGCGTAGATGATGGGGCTGGTGGGGGTGTTCCAGCGTCCGGGATAGAAGCGGGCGCCTTCGGCGTCGTAGATCGGGAAGGCCCCGTCCGGATCGCCAATTCGGTAGCAGGTGAGGACGCGGTCAGTCTTTTGCGCGCTCATACCCCGCCACTATAGGCCGCGCGGCCCAGGACGTTGATGACGGCGTCGGCGCCGGGGCCGGTCGCCAGCGCAATTTCAAGCGGCGCCTTGTCGTCTAGCATCGGATGCGGGGAATCGAGAAAGCGGCGGACCTTTGCCTCGTCGCGGAAGATCTCGAGAGCGAAGGCAAACACTTTGGCGATGCGCGCCAGGCGGTTGCTTTCTTCCGTCGTCAGCGGCTGCTTCTCCTTGCGGCGGCGCTCCAGCGTCGGCTTTGGCACCACGCGATAAGTGAAGCGGCGCACATCCTGCGGCGACACCAGCCCGGCAAACCTGTCCAGCGCCGAAACCGGCAGACCCTTTTGCACCGAATAGGCCAGCGTCAGCGTCGTCTCGGCCTTCTTCGGCCTGACGCCCAGGAGATCGGCGACGGTGGCGCTCTTGTAAGCCATGAAAGCCTCGTCTCAGTTGAGGTTAAAATATGCCTCATCCGAGACGAAGTCAAGTTTTGCGGGGCCGGAGGCCTGCTGTCTCGATCGTGAGCCTCGACGGGAGCACAATTGTGCTGATATCCCTGGCCCGCGCCAGACAGGGAGAGAGACAAATGGACGCCAGAACTCTTGATTTTTCCGCCGTACGGACGGCGATGCAGCGCTACGTCGATCAGGATATCCTCGCCGGCGTCTCCTGGACGGTGCTGCGCGGACGCGACATCGTCGACCAGCAATGCGTTGGCTTTGCGGACCGCGAGGCGAACACCGCGCTCCGGGGCGACCATATCTTCCGCGCTTTCTCCAATACCAAGATCTTCGTCACCTGTGCGATCATGCTGCTGATGGAGGAGGGGCGGATCGGCCTCGACGACAGGGTCGAGAAATTCCTGCCGCAGCTCGCCAACCGGCAGGTACTGAAGGCGGATGCGACGACCCTCGCCGATGTCGAGCCGGCGAAGAGCCCGATCACGATCCGCCATCTGCTCACCCACACCGCCGGTCTGTCTTATGGAATTTTCGATCCGGGCTCGGTGATCTTCAAGGCCTATAACGAAGCCCGCGTGCTCAATCCGCTGACGCCGCTCACGGACATGATCGACAAGCTCGCCGGCCTGCCGCTGACCTATCATCCCGGCACGTCCTGGGAATATTCGGTTGCCACCGACGTGCTCGGCCGTGTCGTGGAAGTCGTCTCGGGGCAGGCGCTCGAGGCCTTCTTCAAGGCGCGTATTTACGATCCCCTTGGCATGGTCGATACCGGCTTCTTCGTGCCCGAGGCCAAGCAGGGGCGGCTGGTCGCCTATTATCGCGGCGCGGATGTGCTGGACCCGATGAAGCCCGGCCTGTTCCGCAACGACGACAAGCCTTTTCCGCAGGCCTATCTCAGGCCGTTTCCGCGGCTGTCGGGCGGCGGCGGTCTGGTCACGACCATGCCGGACATGCTCGCGCTGGTGCGGGCGCTGCTGCCGGGCCCGGACGCGCTGCTGAAGCCGGACACGATCAGGCAGATGATGACGAACCAGCTTCCCGATGGCCGGACCATCCGCTTTGCGGTGCTGGGCCCCATCCCCGGCAAGGGCTTTGGCCTCGGCGGCGCCATCACCTTCGCGCCGAGCCCGATCGACCCGCCGAATTCAACGGGCGAATTCCAATGGGGTGGCCTCGCCGGAACGCATTGGTGGATTTCCCCGCAGGCCAATACGGCCGGCGTGCTGATGGCCCAGCGCGAGCTGGGGTTCTGGAATCCCTACTTCTTCGAGTTCAAACGGCTCGCCTATGAGGCGGCGGCTGCTTGATGCGAGAGGTGACCCGGGCACGGTTTCCCGCGCCCGGGTCCTTTCTTGTTGCCGATCAATGCATGGTCTCTTCCGATGCCGCGATCCAGGCGATCACGGCCTCGGAGAAACCATCCACCTTGGTCCAGGCGCCATGGCCGACGCCGTGCTGGTAGGAGGCCACGTTGACCATGGTGCCGCGTGCCTTGGGGTCGGGCACCCGGTCGTGGCTCTGCTCGTCGGTGAAGACGATCAGGCGATCGCCCTTGCGGTCGATCTCGCTCACCGCCTTGCCGAGGAAGGTCGAGCCGTGCGGCTGCGAGTTGATGATCGCGTCGCGCAGCGCGAAGCCGCGGCGGGGCGGGACCTTCTTCACGTCCTGAGAGAACGTGAAGATCTCCACCTCGTCGCAGACCTCGCGGGCGAGGATCGCAAGCCCACAGGCCGCCTCCGCGCGCGTCATCTCGGACTGCGCGGAGAGGGTTGCGAACATCGAGCCCGACACGTCGATCAGGAGCCGCGTGCGGCCCGGCAGCCGCGCATAAGCCTTGACCGACTTCAGCATCGCGCTTTCGAGCTCGCCCTCGAAATCCGGCGCATAGCGCGCCGCCGTGATGAAGCGGTAGGGAAGGATACGATCCGTCCGCATCGCTTCGATCGCGTCCGCGATGATCTGACGCGGCACTTCGGCCTTCTGCATCAGGCGCAGATTGCGGAGCAGCGCCAGACCACCCAGCCTGTTCTCGGCGATCAGCCGCTCGAAGGTCTCGCGCTTGCCCTTGCCGGACGAGAGCGAAACCTCCCAGGTGTCGGCAGACGCAAGCTCGCCGTCGACGAGCTGCTTCCACATCTTCTCCTGGTCCTTGTCCTTCGGCTTGGCGTGGACCAGGAACAGCACGTCCTTGATCCGCACCGCGCCGTCGCGGTCGTACTTCGCGAGCTGGTAGGCGTCGAACTTGGTGAGCGCGCGGGCAAGGCCCTTCTTGACCTGCGCCGAGACGGGCTGACGCTTGCGCTGCTGCTGCGGACCGAGCGCATCGGCCCAGTAAATCGCGAGCAGCTCGGTCATCTCGTCGGGGCGCTGGATCACGCGCTCGATCGTGTCGGCGACGAGGATGCGGTGCTTTTCGTGCCGCGCCATCTCGCGGATGACGAGCAGCGGCGCATGCCGCAGCTTCATCACCTCGCGTGCCTCGACGGCAAGTGCTGCGACCCGCTCGGGGGCGACCTGGGGCACCAGCGTCTGGATGCGCTCGGCGATGGCGACGCCGTCCTCGTAGAACTGGTCCTCCCACAGGAGGCAGTTCATCAGCGCGCGCTTCAGCGCCGTTTCCGGCGTGAAACGCTTCGCCTTCGCGCCCTCATGCGTGAAAGCGCGAACGATCTTGTTCAGCTTGATCATGAAAGCCTCCTCTTGGTTGATTGTGATGGAAAAAACGCTGCCGGGGAACAGGCGAGGGCTGTACCGCCCTTTTGGGGCGTCACATGCTCTGACCAGCTGAGCTACGAACTCATCGTTCGGGAGGATTTGAACCTCCGACCTTGTGATCCCGAAGTAACAGCTCTCTTCACCACCGGCTGTGACCGTGATCTGCGATCAAGATCACGGTTTTGGAGATACACGATCCGGGAACAGGCGATTGCTGAGACCCAGCCGGCGCAGGCCGGCCGGAAAACGCTCTGTCCACTGAGCTACCGGCGCATGGAACGCCGGACGGGATTCGAACCCGCTCGGCGCCGAAGCGGCTTTACCACGAAGTAACAGACATCTTCACCACCGCCGTGCCGATGCTCGCGCATCGGCAAAGGGCACGCTGGGGAACAGGCGATATCGGCTTTCAGTGACGTCAACACAGATCTTCCTTGCGGAAAACCTGCGCTGTGGCGCGTGGTGGCCCTTGCATGGGCGATCTCCACAGTGCGTGCGTCAAAGGCGGGTTTCGAACCCGCTTTCCCTGGATGCGAAGTATCCGACATCTTCACCACCAGCGTCGGTTGAGCCGCACGCGCTTGATCTCTTGCGCCATGCGGCAAACCAAAATTCTTCTGCGGCGCTCTGAACGGCGCCGCCATTTGCGAACTCCGAAAAGCTCGCTCTGCCATCGGTGTCCGGCTCATCGCCTTGTTCCCTCCGGCAGGCCCCGCGCGCTCAGGCCGCGCGCGTCTTGCGCGCGAGCCTCGGGATCCGGGTCTCCCGTTCCGGCTTGCGCCGGGCTATCTCAAAGAACGAGCCTGGCTTCGGACAACAAAAAACCCTCCGGAGCGGCTGGCTCGGGAGGGTCCACAAGATGCGGACGGTCGATGTCGCTGCTTTAAGCGAGATCGCTCCCATGAGCCGGGCATGCGCTATCGATCGGCGCGCAGCCGGTCGACAGTTGGACGAGCATTTCGTGTCCGCGGTTCATGGCCCTGCTCATGTTCGTTCGCGAACCCAGTTGTCCGCGAGGGCGGGGGAAATACGCGCCTGCTTGAAAATTGTCAAGGCAAAGAACACGTCGTAATTGCGAGCGCGTTTGGAATAACGTTGCGCCTTCATTCAAGTCGACAAGAACCAAGAACGAGTTGTCATGTCTGATCTCTCCGCCTTTCCCATCACCAAGCGCTGGCCCGCACAACATCCCGACCGCTTGCAGCTCTACTCGCTGCCGACGCCGAACGGCGTCAAGGTCTCGATCATGCTGGAAGAGATCGGCTTGCCTTACGAGGTGCATCTGGTCGACTTCAACAAGGACGACCAGAAGACGCCGGAATTCTTGTCGCTCAATCCGAACGGCAAGATTCCCTCGATCCCGACGGTCCGACCGGCAAGCCGCTTCCGCTGTTCGAGTCCGGCGCGATCCTGCAATATCTCGCGGAGAAGACCGGCAAGCTCCTGCCGCAGGACGCCGGGCGGCGCTGGCAGGCCATTCAGTGGGTGCACTTCCAGATGGGCGGCATCGGGCCGATGTTCGGCCAGGTTGGCTTCTTCAACAAATTTGCGGGAAAGGACTACGAGGACAAGCGGCCGCTGCAGCGCTACGTCAACGAGTCGAAACGCCTGCTCGGCGTGATGGACCGGCATCTTGCGGGCCGGCAGTGGTTCATGGATGACCAATATACCATCGCCGACATCTCAATGCTGGGCTGGGTGCGCAACATCATCGGTTTCTATGAGGCGCGCGAGCTTGTTGCTTTCGATGATTTGAAGCATGTGCCCGCCTGGCTCGAGCGTGGCCTGGCGCGTCCCGCGGTGCGCGCGGCTTGAACATCCCGGAGCGGCCGTAGGCGGAGCTTTCATGACGACCGCGACAGCCAAATACAAATAATCGTGCGAATCTGAAACGGGCGATCAGGGCGCTTGATGCACCGCGGCGTGCATCACGAGGCACAACCGGCGAATTTGAGTTGTCGGCGAGCCCGCGCTATCTCATGATGGTGATCATAAGCCCTCTTCCGCAGCGAGTGCGCCATGCCCACTGAAATGGTCCGTCCTGCCGCCCACCATCACCAGCCCTGGTACAAAATCCTCTATGTGCAGGTGCTGATCGCGATCGCGATCGGCATCCTGATCGGCTATTTCAAGCCCGATCTCGGCAAGGAGTTGAAGCCGCTCGGCGACGGCTTCATCGCGCTGATCAAGATGATGATCGCGCCGGTGATTTTCTGCACGGTCGTGCATGGCATCTCCTCGATGGGCGATTTGAAGCGCGTCGGCCGTGTCGGCCTGAAGGCGCTGATCTATTTCGAGGTGGTCTCGACGGTGGCGCTCGCCGTCGGCCTGCTCGTCGGCGAAATCCTCAAACCCGGGGCCGGCTTCAACATCGATCCGGCCACGATCGACCCGAAATCGGTTGCGACCTACGTTACCAAGGCCAAGGAAGAGGGCATCGTCAACCATCTGATGGCGATCATTCCCGACAGCTATTTCGGCGCGCTCGCCCGCGGCGATCTCCTGCAGGTGCTGCTGGTCTCGATCCTTTCCGGCTTTTCGATCGCCTTCATGGGCAAGGTGGGTGAGCCGATCTCGCACGCCATCGACCAGGCCGCCAAAATATTTTTTGGCATCATCCGCATGATCGTGCGCGTAGCGCCGCTCGGTGCGCTCGGCGCGATGGCGTTTACGGTCGGCGCCTATGGCCTGGCCTCGCTGTGGAACCTGGTCCAGCTGATCGCGACCTTCTATCTCACCAGCATGCTGTTCGTGCTGATCGTCTTAGGATCCATAGCGCGGCTTTCCGGCTTCTCCATCCTCCGCTTCATCGCCTACATCAAGGATGAGCTCCTGATCGTGCTGGGCACGTCGTCATCGGAGACGGTGCTTGCCGCAGATGATCCAGAAGATGGAACATCTCGGCGCGTCGCGCCCGGTGGTCGGCCTCGTGATCCCGACCGGCTACAGCTTCAATCTCGACGGCACCAATATCTACATGACGCTGGCGACGCTGTTTCTGGCGCAGGCGACCAACACGCATCTGACCATCTGGCAGGAGCTGGGAATCCTCGGCATCGCCATCATCACCTCCAAGGGCGCCTCCGGCGTCACCGGCGCCGGCTTCATCACGCTTGCCGCGACGCTTGCGATCGTGCCCGACATTCCGATCCAGTCGATCGCGATCCTGGTCGGCATCGACAAGTTCATGAGCGAGTGCCGCGCGCTGACCAATCTGATCGGCAACGGCGTTGCCTGCGTCGTGATCAGCCTCTCGGAAGGCGAACTCGACAAGGAGGCGCTGCACGAGACCATGGCCCATCCGATCCAGCTCGGCGAGGCACTGGAGCCGGGCGGCGCGGAGTGAGCCGACACGGCGGAACGGACAAGCATGAGCATCACCATCTACGGCATCAAGAACTGCGATACCATGAAGAAGGCGCGCGCCTGGCTCGACGGCCATGGCGTGAAATACGACTTCCATGACTACAAGAGCGAAGGCATCGGAAAGGAAAAGCTGAAGCAGTGGTGCGACGAGCTCGGCTGGGAGGCGCTGCTCAACCGTGCCGGCACCACCTTCCGCAAATTGCCCGAGAGCGACAAGGAAGGCCTTGGCGAGAAGAAGGCGCTCGCGCTCATGCTGGAGCAGCCGTCGATGATCAAGCGTCCGGTGCTCGATCTTGGCCGCAAGCGCCTGGTCGGTTTCAAACCGGATATCTATGCCAGGGAAGTCAAGCGCTAGTCGGGCTCGACAATGACGATGTCTTCCGACGCGCGAGTATGCGTGGAGCCGCGAACGATGTCCTGATCGATGACGGCTCTTACGACAATCGCCGGTTCGGCTCTGGGCCTGATTCCCATCAGGTTCCTGATCTTGAAGCGGCCCTCGATGCTGATGGCTTTGTAGGAGCCGACGATCTGCTCGACCTTGTCGGCGCGGCCGAACGGCAGCAGCAGGCGTTCGTATTGAACGTCCTTGCCGTCGGGGTCCTGCACCATGGAAATCGAATGGGTCGGCCGCTTTCGCGCCAGGCAGGTACGGTACAGGGTTACGACATGTGTGTATCGCTCAGGACCGATCGCGTCGTCGAGATAACGGTTGGTGCGCTGCGCGGGATCGATGTGCTCGTTGCCATAGACCTTGGTCAGCGTTGCGCCTTCCTGGGTGATCACGAAGCGTGCGGCGTCGCCTTCACCCTCGACGTCGAACCTCATCATGTCGGCCAATTCGTCGCTGATGCGGTCCGGCTGGAAGTTCGCGATGACGGGCAGGGGGTGCGGCTTGCGAAGCGCGCGCAGCCAGGTATTGAGCAGCTCGCGCTGCTTGATCGATCTGACGACCGAGGGATTGGCACTCTCGAATTTCATTGACGGATACTAGTTGAATTCGATGACGTCGCCGGCCTCGATGCGGCCGGGGGCGCGATGAAACAGGTCGCGGTCGATGACGGTACGGAGTTTGGGCGTCGGCAGGGTATCGTTGCCACGCATCAAATTCCTGATCTCGAAGCCGCCGTCTTCGCTGATGGTTTTCAAAGAGGCGATGACATGGGTGACCTCGCCGCCGCCGTCCGAAAACGGCAGCAGCAGCCGTTCATAGGCGACGACGCGGCCGTAGATGTCGTCGATATGGGCGATGGTGTAGACCGGCAGCTTGCGCGCGATGCAGGTGTAATAGACCGGCATCACGATCGGCGCGAGGCGCGCGCCCAGATAGTCGTCGAGGAATTTTCCCTTGCCGGTGTGGCCATAGGCGGTCGACATCCGCGTGCCGTCGCTGTCGATGGTGATGCGCGGCGGCGTAGCTGCAGCGTTGACGGTGTAGTAGACGAGATCCGGCAGCTCATCCCCGAGCCGCTCCGGCTGATATTCTGCCATGCGTGGCATCGATTGCCCGCGGGCATAAAGACGGAGCCACGTGTTCAGGAGATCACGCTGCTTGATCGATTTCACGACCGAAGGTTTGGCGCTCTCGAATTCCACGGCGGTGATCCCGGTCCCCACAAACCGGCGAAGCATCGGTGGAAGGGGAAAATTTTTGATGAAGCGTGGCGCGCGTGGTCCAAACAGCATTAACGAATGCTTTCCGCACAGCTGTAGCGTACCGCTGACAGGGCGGGTGAGGGCGTTCGCTAAAGTCCTCGCAATCTTTCGACTAACGGCCAATGCGACAGGTGGCACGGGTGTGCGGTTGCCTAAGCTTTCCGCCTTGCCTAATGCGGTGCAATGACGGCATATTCCGCCCGCGGAGGCGGTGGTCCGGGACGGTTTTGAGGAGCGTCCGGGAAGGCCGGTGTTCAAGAAAAAGCCAGCGGCGCTAGCGCTCGCGCGCCTGGCAGGGGGAAATTTGTTTGGCCGATGAGTTCATTCTCGAAACCCAAGGACTGACCAAGGAATTCGCGGGGTTTTTCGCCGTTCGCGATGTCGCCCTCAAGGTCCGCCGTGGTCACATTCACGCGCTGATCGGTCCGAACGGGGCCGGGAAGACGACGTGCTTCAACCTCTTGACCAAATTCCTGAGGCCTTCCGCGGGCACCATTCATTACAAGGGACAGGACATCACGGCGATGGCGCCGGCCGATGTCGCCCGTCTTGGCCTGGTGCGTTCGTTCCAGATTTCGGCGGTGTTCCCGCACCTTACGGCGCTGGAAAACGTGCGGGTCGCGCTGCAGCGCCAGCACGGTCATTCCTTCGATTTCTGGCGCTCCAAATCGGTGCTCAACCGCTTCAACAACCGCGCGCTGGAACTCTTGAACGATGTAGGCTTGAGCGAATTCGCCAATACGCCCGCGGTCGAGATGGCCTATGGGCGCAAGCGTGCATTGGAGATTGCAACGACGCTGGCGCTCGATCCGGAGATGATGCTGCTGGACGAGCCGATGGCCGGCATGGGCCATGAGGACATCGACAAGATCGCGAGCCTCATCAAGCGCATCTCGGCCAAATATACCATCCTGATGGTCGAGCATAATCTCAGCGTCGTCGCCAATCTCTCCGACATCATCACGGTACTGACGCGCGGGCAGGTGCTGGCGCAGGGCAACTACGCCGATCTTTCGAAGGACGAGCGGGTCAAGGAAGCTTATCTGGGGGCCGGACATGCCTGAGGTGAAAATGGCCGAGGCGCCCGCCGCTTCCGCGACCGCAGCACAGCAGGTGCTCGGCGTTCAAAATCTCGAGGCCTGGTACGGCGAGTCCCACATCCTTCACGGCGTCAATTTCAACGTGAATGCCGGCGAGGTAGTTACTCTGCTCGGGCGCAACGGCGCGGGCAAGACCACGACGCTGAAGTCGATCATGGGCATCATCGGCAAGCGGACCGGGTCGATCCGCTTCAACAACACCGAGATCATCCGCGCGACCTCCGACCGCATCGCGCGGATGGGCGTGGCATTCTGCCCGGAGGAGCGCGGCATTTTCGCAAGCCTCGATGTGCGTGAGAACCTGCTGCTGCCGCCGGTGGTGCGCCCGGGCGGGTTGTCGCTCGACCAGATCTTCGACCTGTTTCCGAATCTCAAGGAACGGCTGAAGAGCCAGGGCACCAAACTTTCCGGCGGCGAGCAGCAGATGCTGGCGATCGCGCGGATCCTGCGTACGGGGGCGAACTTCCTGATGCTGGACGAGCCGACCGAGGGCCTGGCGCCGGTCATCATCCAGCAGATCGGCCACACCATCGCGCGGCTGAAGAAGGAAGGCTTCACGATCCTCCTGGTCGAGCAGAACTTCCGCTTCGCGGCGACGGTGGCCGACCGCTACTACATCGTCGAGCATGGCAAGATCATCGACGGTTTTGCCAATTCCGATCTGCAGGCCAACATGGACAAGCTCCACACCTATCTCGGTGTTTGAGAAGAAGAGGGGACCCCGATCGGCGCTGCAAGCCGCCGGCGGGTATCGAAAACAAGGACGGGGTAGCGGGATCGATCAATGCAGGCTCTCTACGCGCAGCTTCTGGTGGGACTGATCAACGGCTCGTTCTACGCGCTGCTCAGTCTCGGGCTTGCCGTGATCTTCGGCATGCTCAACATCATCAATTTCGCCCATGGCGCGCTCTACATGATGGGCGCGTTCGTGGCCTTTTTCCTGTTGAACGGCATCGACGTTCCGAGCCTGGGCTCGCTGTTCTCCGGTAACTGGCAGACGTTCCACATCGACATCGGCCTGAACTACTGGTGGGCCCTGCTGCTGGCGCCGCTGATCGTCGGCCTGTTCGGTGTGGTGCTCGAGCGTACGCTCTTGCGCTGGCTGACCGGTCTCGACCATCTCTATGGTCTGCTCCTGACCTTCGGCATCGCCCTCATCGTGCAGGGCCTGTTCCAGAACTCCTTCGGCTCATCCGGGCTACCTTACTCGATTCCTGACCAGTTGAGAGGCGGCACCAATCTCGGCTTCATGTTCCTGCCGATCTATCGCGGCTGGGTGGTGGTGTTCTCGGTGGTGGTCTGCTTTGCGACCTGGTTCCTGATCGAGCGCACCCGGCTCGGCGCGTACTTGCGCGCCGCCACCGAAAACCCGACGCTGGTGCGCGCCTTCGGCATCAACGTGCCGCGCATGATCACGCTGACCTATGCTCTTGGCGTTGGTCTGGCAGGCCTCGCCGGCGTGCTGTCGGCGCCGATCAACCAGGTGCGGCCGCTGATGGGCGCCGATCTCATCATCGTCGTGTTCGCGGTGGTCGTGATCGGAGGCATGGGTTCGATCATGGGCTCGATCATCACCGGCTTTGCACTCGGCGTGATCGAGGGACTGACCAAATATTTCTATCCCGAGGCTTCCAACACCGTAGTGTTCGTCCTGATGGTGCTGGTGCTCCTGGTGAAGCCAACGGGTCTGACGGGAAGGGCGGCCTGACATGACGGTATTGACCGACGACACCCTGGCGGCCACGCCGCGCGCGATGCGCGACGAGATGATCGTGTTCGCCATCATGGCGCTGTTGCTGGCGGTAGTGCCATTCACCAGCATCTATCCGTTCTTCGTGATGCAGGCGCTGTGCTTTGCATTGGTCGCCTGCGCGTTCAACCTTCTGATCGGCTATGGCGGCCTGCTGTCGTTCGGGCATGCGATGTTCCTCGGCACCGCCGGCTATTGCAGCGCGCATGCGCTGAAGGTCTGGGGTCTCGAGCCTACGCTCGGCATTCTGGTCGGCGTTGCGGGCGCTTTCGCGCTCTCCGTCATCACCGGTTATGTCTCGATCCGGCGCCAGGGCATCTACTTCTCGATGATCACGCTGGCGCTGTCGCAGCTGCTTTACTTCGTCTATCTGCAGACGCCGTTTACCCATGGCGAGGACGGCATCCAGGGCATTCCGCAGGGGAAGATGCTGGGCTTCATTGATCTCTCCAATCCGACCGTGCTGTATTACGTCGTCCTCGTCGGCTTCCTCGCCGCCTTCCTCCTGATCTTCCGCACCATCAATTCGCCGTTCGGCGAGGTGTTGAAAGCAATTCGCGAGAATGAACCGCGCGCGATCTCGCTGGGTTACAAGACCGACCACTACAAGCTGCTCGCTTTCATCCTGTCCGGCACCATCGCGGGCTTTGCCGGCGCGCTGAAGGTGTTCGTCGCCCAGAACGCCTCGCTCACCGACGTGCACTGGAGCATGTCGGGCGAAATCGTGCTGATGACGCTGGTCGGCGGCCTCGGCACGGTGTTCGGCCCCGTGGTCGGCGCCTTCGTCATCATCGCCATGCAGCAATATCTCGCCAGCATGGGCCAATGGGTCACGGTGATCCAGGGCGGGATCTTCGTCGCCTGCGTGCTGCTGTTCCGCCGCGGCCTGATCGGCGAGATCGCGCATCTTCTCAAGCGGTCGCTGTAAGTGCCCGGATTTTCACGGTAATTTTCCGACCACAAAGCGGTGGATGACGCCGACTTTGTCGTCCGGGAAAGCGGGCCTTTCCCGCCAAATCCGTCTATGACAATTCTGTGACAGGCCGCGCAGGCGGCTGTTTCAGATTGGTGGACATCCCATGTTCCGTTGGTTTCGCGCCTTTCTCCCGAGGGAAGAACGCTTTTTCGATCTGTTTGCCCGTCATTCCGCCGTGGTCGCCCAAGGGGCCCGCGCGCTGCAGGACATGCTGAAGGGCGGGGATGAGACGCCGGTCTATTGCCAGCGCGTCAATCAGTTCGAGAATGACGCCGATGGCATCACGCGCGAGGTACTCACCGCGGTGAGGCGCACCTTCATCACGCCGTTCGACCGCGGCGACATCAAGAACCTCATCACGTCGATGGACGACGCCATCGACCAGATGCAGCAAACCGCAAAAGCGGTGCTGTTGTTCGAGGTGCGCGAATTCGACCCTTTGATGCGGGAGATGGGATCGCTTCTGGTTGAATGCGCCGGCCTGGTCAGCCGCGCGCTGCCGCTGTTGCAGTCGATCGGCCAGAACGTCTCGACCATTACGGCGATCACTGAGGAGTTGACCAAGCTCGAAGGGCGCGTCGACGATCTCCATGACATCGGCTTGCGGGAACTCTTCCTGAAACACCGCAACGCCAACACGATGGACTTCATCGTCGGCGCGGAGATTTATGACCATCTGGAGAAGGTCGCGGACCGCTTCGACGACGTTGCCAACGAGATCAACTCGATCATGATCGAAATGGTCTAGGCTGTGGAAACCACGCTTGGCCTACCGCTTCTCATCGGCCTGATCGCGGTCGCGCTGCTGTTCGATTTCCTCAACGGATTGCACGACGCCGCCAATTCCATCGCCACCATTGTCTCGACCCGCGTGCTGCGCCCGCAATATGCAGTGTTCTGGGCGGCGTTCTTCAATTTCGTCGCCTTCACGGTGTTTGGCCTCAACGTTGCGCACACCATCGGCACCGGCATCATCGATGCTTCCGTCGTCGACAACCAGGTGATATTCGCCGCGCTGTCCGGCGCCATCGTCTGGAATCTTGTCACCTGGGGACTGGGCATTCCGTCATCGAGCTCGCACGCGCTGATCGGCGGTCTGGTCGGCGGCGGCATGGCGAAGGCCGGCATTTCCGCCGCGGTCTGGAGCGGATTGTCGAAAACGCTGGCCGCGATCGTGCTATCGCCGCTGGTCGGTTTCCTGCTCGCCATGATCCTGGTCGCGCTGGTGTCCTGGATATCCGTGCGCTCCACGCCGTTCACCGTCGACCGCGCGTTCCGCGTGCTGCAATTCGCCTCCGCCTCGCTCTATTCGCTCGGCCATGGCGGCAACGACGCGCAGAAGACCATGGGCATCATCGCGGTGCTGCTCTATTCGCAGGGTATGCTCGGCGCGGAATTTTCCGTGCCGTTCTGGGTGGTGCTGGCCTGCCAGGCCTCGATGGCGCTGGGCACGTTGATGGGCGGCTGGCGGATCGTGCGCACCATGGGATTGCGGCTGACCAAGCTGACACCCATGCAGGGCTTTTGCGCCGAGACCGGAGGGGCCATCACGCTGTTCACGGCGACCGCCCTTGGAGTTCCCGTCTCAACCACGCACACCATCACCGGCGCCATTGTCGGCGTTGGCGCCGCGCGCCGCGCCTCGGCCGTGCGCTGGGGTGTGGCAAGCTCGATCGTCTATGCCTGGGTGATCACGATCCCGGCCTCCGCAGCTATCGCCGCGCTGACCTACTGGGCGGTGTCGCTGCTGCGGTGAGGGGCGAATTTCGTTTGCAAAAGTAGCTTTTTGCCCGTGATTTCCTATATAGAGAGCGGCCGCCGTCGCCCTTGATTGGCGGCCTTTTCCCTGCCAAATGCTGCGCCCAATGACCGATCTTGCCGTCACTTCGGATTCGCCGTCCCGCTCGCCGCTATCAGAGGAAGTGGCGCGGCGGCGCACGTTCGCGATCATCTCGCATCCGGACGCCGGCAAGACCACGCTGACCGAAAAGCTGCTGCTATTCGGTGGCGCCATCAATCTCGCCGGCCAGGTCAAGGCCAAGGGCGAACGGCGCAACACCCGTTCCGACTGGATGAAGATCGAGCGCGAGCGCGGCATCTCGGTCGTCACCTCAGTGATGACGTTCGAATTCGAGGGGCTGGTGTTCAACCTTTTGGACACGCCGGGCCATGAAGACTTTTCGGAAGATACCTACCGTACGCTCACCGCCGTCGACTCCGCTGTCATGGTGATCGACGCGGCCAAGGGCATCGAGGCGCGGACGCGCAAGCTGTTCGAGGTCTGCCGGCTCCGCGACATTCCCATCATCACCTTCATCAACAAGATGGACCGCGAGAGCCGCGACACCTTTGAACTCCTGGATGAGATCGAAAAGACGCTGGCGCTCGACACCACGCCGATGACCTGGCCGGTCGGCCGCGGCCGCGATTTCATGGGCACCTATGATGTCGTCAATGGCGGCGTGCGCCTGCTTGAGGGCGGTGGCGCCAAGACCGGGCAGGCCGAGCAGATCGACATCGCCGAGCTTGGCGGCCGCAACGCCAATCTCGACGTCGGCGCGATCAAGGACGAGCTCGAGCTGGTGCGCGAAGCCTGCAAGCCGTTCGACCTGGATTCCTTCCGTGAAGGGCACCTCACGCCGGTCTATTTCGGCAGCGCATTGCGCAATTTCGGCGTCGGCGACCTGCTCGAAGGCCTCGGCAAGTTCGCGCCCGCGCCGCGCGCGCAGGATTCCGATTTGCGCAAGGTGCAGGCGGCCGAGCCGCGCATGAGCGCCTTCGTGTTCAAGATCCAGGCCAACATGGATCCGAACCACCGCGACCGCATCGCTTTTGCGCGGTTGTGCTCGGGCAAGCTCAGCCGCGGCATGAAGGCGAAGCTGGTGCGAACCGGCAAGAGCATGCCGCTGACGAGCCCGCAATTCTTCTTCGCCCAGGATCGCTCGGTGGCCGACGAGGCCTATGCCGGCGACGTCGTCGGCATTCCGAACCACGGCTCGCTTCGGATCGGCGATACGCTCACCGAAGGCGAGGATTTGACCTTCGTCGGCGTGCCGAGCTTCGCGCCGGAAATCGTCCGCCGCGTACGGCTGACCGACGCGATGAAGGCGAAGAAGCTGAAGGAAGCTCTCCAGCAGATGTCGGAAGAGGGCGTCGTGCAGGTGTTCCGGCCGCGCGACGGCGCGCCCGCGCTGGTCGGCGTCGTCGGTCCGCTGCAGCTCGACGTGCTCAAAGCGCGGCTCGATGCCGAATATTCGCTCCCCGTCGAGTTCGAGGTCAGCGAGTTCTCGCTGGCGCGCTGGGTTTCCTCCGACGACAGGAAGAAGCTGGAGGCCTTCATCGCCGCCAACGGAAGCGGCATCGCCGACGACGTCGACGGCGATCCCGTGTTCATGGCCAAGAACGAGTTCTATCTCGGCTACACCAAAGAGCGCGCCGAAGGCATCACCTTCTCCAACGTCAAGGACGTGAAGAAGCGGGCGTAGAGACTGCGCTTACGGACATTCGAGCTGATCAGGCTCGCGTTTGGGATTGATGCAGATTGATCTGCATCAATACGAGGAGCATCCAAGGGTTGTCATGTTCATTGTTTTTTGCTGGCCAAGCAGGAAGAGGGAACATGAAACGGAAACTGGCAGTTGCCCTCCTTCTTTTGGTAGCCTTCTTACGACCGGCGGCTGCCGATTTGATTGACGAATGCCGCGGGCACCGGTGGTCGTCCGTCCAGTTGCGTGCGTGTACCGAGATCATCGCAAGCCCGAGTTTCGGTCTGGATGCCAAAGCACTCGCTTATCGATACCGTGGGGATGCCCGTTCTGATGCAGGAGCGTTTCAGCAGGCCATTGCCGATTTCAGCGAGTTGATACGATTAAGGCCGGGCGATGTGCAGGGCTTCGCGGGTCGAGCTCGCGCAGAATTTTCCATCAGGAACTTCGCCGGCGCTCTCGAAGATTATAGCGAGGCTATCCGGCTTTCACCTGCTGCCGCAAATCTCTACATCGCGCGTGGTCACGTCTATCTCTCGCAGGGAAATCTGGATGCCTCCATCCGCGATCTGACTGAGGCGATAAGGTTGGAGCCGAGAAGTGCAAGTGCTTTCAATAATCGTGGTCTCGCACTCCGTAAGAAAGGTGACCTCGAGGGAGCAATGCAGGACTACAGCATGGCCATAGCGATCAATCCGATTTATGCGTTGGCCTACGAAAATCGCGGCTATCTTGAAGAGGCCCGAGGGCAGAGAGCTGACGCCATCGGCGATTTACGACAGGCTCTCCTTCTCGATCCCTCCCTGGTCGGCGCTCGGGACGCGTTGAGGCGGCTGGGGAACTGGCAACCCGTTGCAAGTGAAAGCGATCGACGCATCCGGGAGGGACAGGCCCTCGCCGAGAGAAACTGCAGCGGCTGCCACGCTATCGGGGCTCAAGGCAGGAGTGCGAACGGCAACGCGCCGAAATTTCGCGACTTGAGCCGTCTGTATACGCTTCTTGCGCTAAGGGAGCCCATTACGCGCGGCATCGCGGCACCGCACGATCAAATGCCGCAGTTCGCGGTTTCCGACCAGCAAATCGATATGATCGTAGCCTATATCAACAGCCTTTCGATCAGGCGGTAAGCAACGCATTGCGGGCAGGCTTCTTCATCCTGTCACTTTGTCCGACTCGTACGCAATTGATCATCACCGGCAGGTGGGAGCAGGCTGTGCGAAAGGCCATCTGGAGGCCGTTGTTGATAGCCCACTTCATAGTGGCAGCGAATACTTGCGTTTGGGCTCAAGATGCCGAAAAGGGCTGGATTGAGTTTCTGTCGAATTGCGCGGGGTGCCATGGTGCCGACGGCAAAGGGGCGGGCCGGCTGAGCGGTGATCTCAAAATCAAGCCCGCCGATTTGACGGTTCTCGCGAAGAGAAACCATGGCGTGTTCTCACCTGACGCCATCGCGGAAAGAATTGACGGGCGAAGCGGGCCACACCGCAGCTCGGAAATGCCAATTTGGGGATGCCGGCAAGGCCCCCCGCCGAAGCCGCAAAGAAGAGCACATAAACCCAAACCTATCGACACATTGCTGGACATGCCTTGCGACCCTGAGGAGGTCATCCAAAAACGAATACGGGATGTCGTCGAGTTTCTGGCTCAAATCCAGGAGAAATAGGTAGCAGCAATGTTGGCAATGAGCCCCGGTATTTGTGCCTGCCTGATCCGGGTCTAGCCCGGATATCTCACCCAAATAGGCGCATCGGGACGCCGAATCAGCGAAAGTAGTTGTGCAGCAACATCTTTCGAGCGATTCGAGGAGCGCCCCGATGCGGACAGAGTGTAGCGCGGATTTGTTTGGATTTGCAGCTGTTGAAGGACGCCAAGTTGTGGGCGGATTCGACGGTGGGGCGATCACCTCGGATGCTGGAGCGCTGCTTCTCGGGGCGGCAGATCGTGCGATCAAGCTGACGGAGCGGTTTGCCGCGTGCTTCCACGACACACGCCGCCAACATCTGATCGAGCATGAGGTCGTAACCTTGCTGACGCAGCGGGTGTTTGGGATCGCGCTTGGCTATGAGGACCTCAATGACCACGACGAGTTGCGCCACGACCCGATGATGGCGGTGCTGGCGGGCAAGCTGGCAGCCAGACGCGAGGACTGCGCGCCGGTTGCCGGCAAGTCGACGCTGAACCGGCTGGAACTGAGCCGGTTGCAGCCGACGCGCTATCATCGGATCAGTCACAATCCGATTGCCATCAAGCGGCTCCTGGTCGAGCTGTTCGTGGACGCGCATGAGCGCCCACCGCAACAGATCATCCTCGATCTCGATGCGACCGACGATCCGGTGCACGGGGAGCAGGAGGGACGCTTCTTCCACGGCTATTACGACTGCTACTGCTACCTGCCGCTCTACGTGTTCTGCGGACGCCACCTGTTGGCGGCCAAGCTGCGGCCGGCGAGCATGGACGCGGCGGCGGGAGCGGCGCAGGAGGTGGCGCGTATCGTCGCGCAGATTCGCCGCCGCTGGCCGCACGTGCGCATTCTCGTTCGCGCCGACAGCGGGTTTGCGCGGGAGGAACTGATGGCTTGGTGCGAAGCGAGCGGCGTGGACTTCTTGTTGGGCTTGCAGAAGAACGACCGCCTGATTGCCGAGATCGCAAGCGAGATCGTCCAGGCCGAGGCGAAGAGCCGGCGGACCGGCAAGCCGGCGCGGTACTTCAAGGACTTCCGGTGGACGACGCGCCGCAGTTGGAGCCGCGAGCGCCGCGTTGTCGGCAAGGCCGAGTTCACCGAGGACGAAGCCAACCCGCGCTTCGTCGTGACCTCACTCAAGCGAGCCGAATGCAAGCCCAAATATCTTTACGAAAAACTCTACTGCGCTCGCGGCGATATGGAGAACCGGATCAAGGAGTGCCAGCTCGATCTTTATGCCGATCGCACCTCGACCGCCACGATGCGCGCCAACCAGCTGCGTCTGTGGTTGGCATCGTTCGCCTACGTCCTACTCTGCGCCGTGCGCCGGATCGGACTGCATCACACGCCGTTTGCCAACGCGAGCTGCGGCACCATCCGTCTCAAGCTGCTTAAGATCGGCGCGCTCGTGCGCGTCAGCGTCCGCCGCATCAAGATCGCGATGGCATCGAGCTGTCCGGCGGCAGAGGTCTGGGGCTGCGCGGCCGTCCGTCTCGCCGCCGCCAGCGCTCGCGGCTCGCCCGCCTGACACGCGCCGCCGCAGCGCGGAACAACTGCGGCATTATCCCAGGCCCACTGAGACCAGTCCTTCGCTGCCCCCCGCAGCCCAGCAAAATCCCAGGCTCCGCTCGCGTCCCCCGGACGCAACGAGCCTGCACATCCCCAAAAAGCCGACTTGCCACCGCGCAAAGCGCCCCGATAGTGCAAAGATAGTGTGAGATATCCGGGCTAGTATGGCCTCGTGAGAATCAAAAAGAGATTGAACCGATGGCGGCGGGTTGCGCGCCGCGGCGCTCGGCTTGAGATGGGGTCATGAACCGTCACGAACGCCGGGCGGCCGCCAGGCAGGCCAAAGCGGGCAAGAATACCGCCCCTGGAAGTGCGATCGCCGCGCTTTATGACGCTGCTCGCAGTCACATGCGGGCCGGTCGCTACCTGGATGCCCAGACCTGCTGCCAGCAGGCGTTGGCGATCGACGGCAACCACGCCGATACGCTGCACCTGATGGGTCTGTTATGCCTCCACACCAGGCAACATGATCATGCGGTGGCATGGCTCTCTCGCGCGATTGCCCTGGAGCCGAAGACGCTCTATCTGACGACGCTCGGCACCGTGCTGCTGCAGCAGGGACGGGGCGAAGAGGCGCTCGCGGCGTTCGATCGCGCGATCGAGCTCAAGCCGGATGACGCGGAACTTTGGAGCAACCGCGGACTTTGTCTCAACCACCTGAAGCGTCCAGCCGATGCGATTACGAGCTTTCAGCACGCGCTCATGCTCGACCCGCGCCACGGCGAAGCGGCGACCGAGGCCGCGCGGCTGCTCTATCAAGCCAATCGTTTCGAAGAAGCGCTCCTTCACTTCAATCTGTGCGACGAACTGCGACCCGACAATTTCCAGACGCTCCACATGCGTGCGGAGACGCTGCAGAAGCTCGGGAGGTTCGAGGAGGCCCTCGCCGATAGGCAGCGGGCACATTTACTCGATCCGGCGAACGCCGATGCCTGCATTGGTCTTGGAAATTCTCTCGCCTCGCTTGGCCGATACGAGGAGGCATTGCCGTGGTTCGACCGGGCCCTCGCACTTCGCGAGGACGTTGCCTTCGGTCTTCGAAGCAAGGCCATTGCGCTCGAGCAGCTCGGCCGCTTTGACGAGGCGCTCGCGGCCTATCGCCGGGCCAAGCTCGTCGATCCGAACGAGGCTGAGGCCGAATGGAATCTGGCCCTGCTTCGGCTACGCATGGGCGAATTTGAGGCCGGTTGGGCCGGGCGCGAGGCGGCGCGCCGGAGAATTCCGGCTCTCGTGGCCGGCTATGCGAAATTTTCCCAGCCGTTCTGGCTTGGGTTCGAGCCTATTGACGGCAAGACCATTCTCGTCTGTCCGGATGAAGGACTGGGCGATACCATCCAGTTTGCACGCTACCTGCCGATGCTGGCGGCGCGGGGCGCGCGCGTCGTCCTGATGGTGCAGGACGCGTTATGCCCGCTGCTGTCAGGCCTGGCCGCCGTCTCGCAATGCCTTCCGAGATCGGTGGCGACATTGCCGGCCTTCGACTTCCATTGTCCCATTACCAGTCTGCCTTGGGCCTTCGACACCCGGCTCGAATCGATCCCGGCCGCGAAGCCCTATTTGCCAGCTCCCGCGGCCGATCGCGTCGCGGCATGGGAGCAGCGACTGGGTTCTCACGACCGGTTGCGGATTGGCCTCGTCTGGTCGGGCAATCCGCAGCACAGCAACGATCGCAACCGCTCGATCCCGCTTCGCCTGCTGGCGCCCATCCTCGATCTCGATGCCACTTTCGTCAGCCTGCAGAAGGAGGTGAGGGCGGAGGATCGGCCGAGCCTGCTCGAGCGGAGCGACATCGTCGATCTGACGGCTCACCTCACCGACTTCGCCGAGACGGCCGCGCTGGTTTCCTGTCTTGACCTGGTGATATCGGTCGATACCAGCGTTGCACATCTCTCCGGCGCGCTGGGCCGCCCGACCTGGATCCTGTTGCCCTATGTGGCGGATTATCGCTGGCTGCTCGATCGCGAGGACACCCCGTGGTACCCGACGGCGCGCCTGTTCAGGCAGGATGCGAGCCGAGACTACGCGGGCGTCGTCGATCGCCTCCGTTGCGAACTGCAGTCGCACATCGCTGCAGTAAGGTCGGGTGCCTGACGCGCTCCGCCCTGGTAAGTCCTGGGCCCACCGTCCTGCCGCCAAAGCCCCGCTTTTATTCCCGCATATGCATCCAGTGGATGCCGTCATGCGGCGATCCGAATTCGCTTGAATTCGATGCGTGAACAGTAAAGTATCCAATGGATGCTTTAGGGAGGATTTTCATATGGCGGAACTGGTGACTTATACCCTCGCCGGGGCGACCGCGGCGACCGCGGCGATCGTGATGGACGACGGCAAGGCCAACGTGATGTCGCTCGCCATGCTGAACGCGCTGCATGCGGCCTTCGATCAGGCTGAAAAGGACAAGGTCGTCACGATCCTGAAAGCCCGCGGCAAGCATTTCTCCGGCGGCTTCGACCTGAATGTTTTCGCAAGGGGCACGGCGGAGGAGCAATATCTGATGGTGAAGGCCGGCGCCGAGCTGGCGCTGCGCCTCTTGTCGTTTCCGCTACCGGTGGTCGCGGCCTGTCAGGGCAATGCCTTCCCGATGGGTGCGTTCCTGATCATGTCCAGCGATCACCGCATCGCCGCCGAGGGCGACTACCGGATCGGCATGAACGAGGTCGCGATCGGACTCACCGTGCCGCGCTTTGCCATCGAGGTCGCGCGACAGCGGCTGACGCCGGCCTATTTCAGTCGCGCCGTGATGACCGGCGAAATGTTCGCACCCGAGGAGGCCGTCACCGCCGGCTTCTTCGATCGGCTGGTGGCGCCCGATCAACTCGAGCGCGCCGCCGACAAGACAGCGCTGGCGCTGAGCCGGATCAATCTGGCCTCCCATGCCGCGACCAAGGCGCGGGCGAGAGGCGAGGTGATCAAGCTGATCCGCCGCGTGATTGACGAGGATATCACCCCCAATTATGGCGAGAACCGTGTCGCGCAGCGCGCCTCGGCTTAAAGCAGGCGCGGCGGCTGATATGAAGGGCGGATGACGTCAAAGCCGCGCCGGGCCACCTATCGCCACGGCAATCTGAGATCGGCCGCGCTGAAGGCCGCTACGCGCCTGGTGGCGGAGGGCCGCCACGAGCGCCTGAGCCTGCGCGAGGTCGCCGAAGCCGTCGGCGTCGCGCACCGCTCGCTCTATAATCATTTCGAGCATCGCGAGGCGCTGCTCGATGCAGTCGCAACCGAAGCGTATGCGAGGCTTGCCACAAAACTCGTGAAGGCCAAAACGCCCGCGGACTACACCGCGATCTATGTCCGATTTGCGCTGAAAAATCCGGCCATCTATGCGCTGATGACGAGCCGCCCACACGCGACCATGAAGCACAATCCGCCACTACAGCGCGCGGTGCACAAGGTTATCACCGAGGCGATGCGGATATTTTGTGCCGATATCGAGGGCGCGGCCGAGCGGCGCCGCGCCGTCATGAAGGTCTACATCACCCTCTATGGCGGCATCTCGCTCTATGCCGCGGGCGTGCTCGACCAGCCCAGCGAGAAAGCCTTGATTGCGGAACTATCTGACATGAACGCGCGGTTGTGAACGCAAGCGGGCTTGATGGCGTGCGCCGGGACGACCATTGTTCCGGCGTCGCTCTCCAAGGCTTCGTCTCATGCTGCGGCCTATCGCTTTCGTCATCGGTTTGATCCTGCTCGCTATCGCGTTGACGGGCGAGGCGGCCAGCGCGCGGCGGCGCCACCAGATCAATCCGATCCCGTTTTCGCACGAGCCTTGCAGCGTGCTTGATGGACGGCCGTGCACGCCGTCTTTTTGCAGCGTGTTCAATCACGGTCCCTGCATTCCCGAGATCGATTATCCCTATGGCGAGAACCTGCAGCTGACGATCCAGACCGTGCCTGCCAAGGACGATGCGGAAAAGTACAAGAGGCCGGAGCATGACCTCGACACGATCGGCGATCTCTTCGCCGAGCTGCGCTCCTGCTGGTCGCCGCCGCCGCCCGACGTTGCGCGCGAAGACATGCAGATGTCGGTGCGTTTCAGCTTCAAGCGCTCCGGCGAGATGATCGGCCCGCCGCGCATCACGTTTGCGACCGCCGGCGTGGCGCCCGACACCCGCCAAACCTACCTCAAAGCCATCAACGCCTCGCTCGACGCCTGCATTCCCATGAAATTCAGCGACGGGCTCGGCGGCGCGCTGGCGGGCCGTCCGATCGCGATCCGCTATGTCGACAATCGCGAGCTGAACAAACCGCAGGACAACAAGTAACCAGCCGCAATAATTCGTCATTGCCGGGCTTGACCCGGCAATCCATCTTTTCAACATATGGTGTCCGCATGCGCGGACGATGGATGCGCGGGCCTTCGTCTCGCCGAAGGGGCTTCGGCCCCGCAGGCGGGTCAAGCCCGCGCATGACGATCAGAAATGTGGCGCCGAAAGCAGGCGCAGCAGGGAGAATGCCGTGGGACTGCTCGTGATGATTCTGGGCCTCGTGCTGTTCCTCGGCGCGCATACCTTCACCACGCAGCGCGAGGCGCGTGCGCGGGCGATCGCCGGACTAGGCGAGGGCCCCTACAAGATCGCCTATGCGCTGGTGTCGCTGGCGGGGCTGGCGCTGATCGTCTGGGGCTTTGGGCATTACCGCGCGACCGACTGGATCAGCGTCTGGTCGCCGCCGAAGGCGCTGAAACATCTCAACACGCTGTTGATGCTGCCGGCCGTGATTCTGGTGGTGGCGTCCTATATCCGCGGCCGGATCTACGCCACGCTGAAGCATCCGATGCTGGCCGGCGTGAAGCTGTGGGCCGTCGGCCATCTGCTTGCCAATGGCGATCTCGGCGGCATCATCCTGTTCGGCTCGTTCCTGGCCTGGGCGGTGTTCGACCGCATCTCGCTGAAGCGGCGTGCCGACCCGGGCGCTCCGCCGATTCCGATTGGCGGCGTCGGCAATGATCTGATCGCGGTTGCGGTAGGCGTCGTCGCCTATCTCGCGCTCGCCTTCGCGTTCCATCCAGTCGTCATCGGCGTGCCTGTCATGGGGAGCTAGGGGATGGACTGGTCGAACGCTGCCATTCCGCCCATGCGCCTGGAGGCGCGCTTCGGGGACCGCGTGGTGCCGGCCTTTTGCGAGCGGCCGAAAAGCCTGTGGGCGATGGTCGAGCAGGCGGCTTCGCGCAATGGCGACGGCGAGGCGCTGGTCTGCGGCGGCAAGCGGCTGTCCTGGCGCGAGGCGATGGAGCGTGCGCAGCAAATCGCCGCCGGGCTCGGTAAGCTCGGTCTTGCGCGCGGCGACCGCGTCGCGATCCTGCTCGGCAACCGCATCGAATTTCCGCTGATTTTGTTTGCCGCCGCGCAAGCCGGGCTGGTCACGGTGCTGCTCGGCACGCGCCAGCAGAAGCCGGAGATCGCCTATGTGCTTAACGACTGCGGCGCAAAGCTTCTGATCCACGAGGCCTCGCTTTCCCAGCGCGTGCCCGACGCGCAGGACGTGCCTGATCTCGTGCATCGCATCGTGATGGACGACGATGCGCGGCTCTCCACCTTCGCAAGGCTCGCAGACAATCCGCCACTTCTCAAGGCCGCCGACGTCGGTGAAGAGGATACCGCGATGATCCTCTATACCTCGGGCACGACCGGGCGGCCGAAGGGCGCGATGCTCGCCCATTGCAACATCATCCACTCCTCGATGATCTTCGCCTCCACCATGGAGCTGACTTCAAAGGACCGATCGATCGCCGCGGTGCCGCTCGCCCATGTCACCGGCGTCGTCGCCAACATCACGACCATGGCGGCTTGCGCTGGCGCGCTGATCATCGCCGCCGAGTTCAAGGCGGCCGACTATCTGAAGCTGGCGGCGCGTGAGCGCGTCACCTACACGGTGCTGGTGCCGGCAATGTACAATCTCTGCCTGCTGCAGCCGGATTTCGACAGCTACGATCTCTCGTCGTGGCGCATCGGCGGCTTCGGCGGCGCGCCGATGCCTATTGCCACCATCGAGCGGCTGGCGAAAAAGATCCCCGGCCTGAAGCTGATGAACTGCTACGGCGCGACCGAGACCACGTCGCCATCGACGATCATGCCGGGCGAACTGACGGCGCGCTATATCGACAGCGTCGGTCTGCCCTGTCCGGGCGCGACCATCCTCGCCGTCGATGCCGAGGGCAGGGAGCTGCCGCGAGGCGAGATCGGCGAGCTCTGGATTCGCTCTGCCTCCGTCATCAAGGGTTATTGGAACAACCCGAAGGCGACCGCGGAAAGCTTTACCGGCGGCTTCTGGCATTCCGGCGATCTCGGCTCGGTCGATGCCGACAATTTCGTGCGCGTGTTCGATCGCCAGAAGGACATGATCAACCGCGGCGGATTGAAGATCTATTCCGCCGAGGTCGAGTCCGTGCTCGCCGGCCACACCAGCGTGGTCGAGAGCGCGATCATCGCCAAGCCGTGCCCGGTGCTGGGCGAGCGCGTGCATGCAGTGGTCGTCACGCGCGATGGCGTCACTAGCGAAACGCTGCGCGCCTGGTGCGCCGAGCGGCTCTCCGACTACAAGGTGCCGGAAACGATGCTCTTGACCGGCGATCCGCTGCCGCGCAACGCCAATGGCAAGGTGTTGAAGCGGCAATTGCGGGAAACCATCCCAACCCCTTGAAGGTTCATGGGAACATCCGTGCGTTAACGCTTTGATCCCGCTCGCTTTGCCTTGCCAGCGCCATATCGTTAGGGTAACGCGGCCGCGAAGCAGATGTGAGCCGGGGCTGCGCGAGGCGCCTGGGGCCTATCGTGCGGCGGGGATGGGATACCTCTAAGTGTCTGAATTATTTGACGAAGTAGACGAGGAAGTACGTCGCGACCAGCTCAAAAAGCTGTGGGACAAGTACTCGATCTACATCATTGCGCTCGCTGTCCTGATCGTCGCCGGCGTCGGCGGCTGGCGCGGCTACCAGTATGTCGAGGCCAGGAAGGCCGCCGAAGCCGGCGAGGCCTTTAACCGCGCCATCGAGCTGTCCGAGAAGGGCAAGCATGAGGATGCCGAAAAGGCCTTTGCCGATCTCGCAGCCAAGGCTCCTTACGGCTATCGCCTGCTGTCGCGGTTCCGGGTCGCCGCCGAAGTCGTCAATCGCGATCCCAAGGCCGCCGCCAAGATGTTCGACGATCTCGCCGCCGATTCCTCCATCGGTGCGGAGCAGCAGGAGCTGGCGCGGATCCGCGCCGCCGGCCTGCTGGTCGATAGCGCAAGCTATGCCGACATGAAGCAGCGGCTCGAGCGGGACACCACACCCGAAGCAACCTTCCACCACACCGCGCGCGAATTGCTGGCGCTGTCGGCCTTTCGCGCCAACGACAATTCGGCGGCGCGGCTGTGGCTGGACCAGATTTCGGCCGATGCTGACACACCGCCGAGCCTGCGCTCGCGCGCGGAGGCGCTGCAGGCCCTGCTGCCGCCGGTCGCCAAGAGCTAAGGACAGGAGCTGAGGACAAATTTTGACCGAGAGATCGACCATGCGCCGTCCGCAACGTCTGATCGCAGCCTGCGTCCTGATCGCGTTTTCGGGCGCGCTGGCGGGCTGCTCGAGCAGTCTCGGAAGCGGCTTCGATCCGACCGATCTGCTCGACTTCCTCGACACCAAGAAGAAGCTGCCGGGCGAGCGCAAGCCGGTATTCCCCGACGGCGTGCCGGGTCTCGAGCAGGGCGTGCCGAAGGATCTCTACAAGGGCAGGCAGCAACAGCAGGACGATCCGAACGCTCAGACGATGGCCGCGCCGCCGCAGCAGCCGCTGGAGCCGCCGCCCGGAAGCAAGGCGGCGCTGAAGAAGGCCAAGGGCAAACAGCAAGCCCCCGCGGCCACCGCCGCCGCGCCGGCCGATCAACCCGCCGAGCCGGATGGGGAAACGGCTGCGGCCTCGCAGGAGGATGCGCCGCCGGCTGCACCGCCGCCCAAGAAGATCGTACGCAAGCGCACCACCGCACCGCCGCCGGATCAGCCCGCGCCGCCATCCGGGCAGGCCACGCAGTCGGCCCAGCCATTCCCCGCGCCGCTGCCCGGCGGGACGTTCACGCGCTAGTTTTCAAGCTCTGATGTCTCATTGACATGCCGCTAGCCCGGATATCTCACACTATCTTTGCACTATCGGGGCGCATTGCGCGGTGGCAAGTCGGCTTTTTGGGGATGTGCAGGCTCGTTGCGTCCGGGGGACGCGAGCGGAGCCTGGGATTTTGCTGGGCTGCGGGGGGGCAGCGAAGGACTGGTCTCAGTGGGCCTGGGATAATGCCGCAGTTGTTCCGCGCTGCGGCGGCGCGTGTCAGGCGGGCGAGCCGCGAGCGCTGGCGGCGGCGAGACGGACGGCCGCGCAGCCCCAGACCTCTGCCGCCGGACAGCTCGATGCCATCGCGATCTTGATGCGGCGGACGCTGACGCGCACGAGCGCGCCGATCTTAAGCAGCTTGAGACGGATGGTGCCGCAGCTCGCGTTGGCAAACGGCGTGTGATGCAGTCCGATCCGGCGCACGGCGCAGAGTAGGACGTAGGCGAACGATGCCAACCACAGACGCAGCTGGTTGGCGCGCATCGTGGCGGTCGAGGTGCGATCGGCATAAAGATCGAGCTGGCACTCCTTGATCCGGTTCTCCATATCGCCGCGAGCGCAGTAGAGTTTTTCGTAAAGATATTTGGGCTTGCATTCGGCTCGCTTGAGTGAGGTCACGACGAAGCGCGGGTTGGCTTCGTCCTCGGTGAACTCGGCCTTGCCGACAACGCGGCGCTCGCGGCTCCAACTGCGGCGCGTCGTCCACCGGAAGTCCTTGAAGTACCGCGCCGGCTTGCCGGTCCGCCGGCTCTTCGCCTCGGCCTGGACGATCTCGCTTGCGATCTCGGCAATCAGGCGGTCGTTCTTCTGCAAGCCCAACAAGAAGTCCACGCCGCTCGCTTCGCACCAAGCCATCAGTTCCTCCCGCGCAAACCCGCTGTCGGCGCGAACGAGAATGCGCACGTGCGGCCAGCGGCGGCGAATCTGCGCGACGATACGCGCCACCTCCTGCGCCGCTCCCGCCGCCGCGTCCATGCTCGCCGGCCGCAGCTTGGCCGCCAACAGGTGGCGTCCGCAGAACACGTAGAGCGGCAGGTAGCAGTAGCAGTCGTAATAGCCGTGGAAGAAGCGTCCCTCCTGCTCCCCGTGCACCGGATCGTCGGTCGCATCGAGATCGAGGATGATCTGTTGCGGTGGGCGCTCATGCGCGTCCACGAACAGCTCGACCAGGAGCCGCTTGATGGCAATCGGATTGTGACTGATCCGATGATAGCGCGTCGGCTGCAACCGGCTCAGTTCCAGCCGGTTCAGCGTCGACTTGCCGGCAACCGGCGCGCAGTCCTCGCGTCTGGCTGCCAGCTTGCCCGCCAGCACCGCCATCATCGGGTCGTGGCGCAACTCGTCGTGGTCATTGAGGTCCTCATAGCCAAGCGCGATCCCAAACACCCGCTGCGTCAGCAAGGTTACGACCTCATGCTCGATCAGATGTTGGCGGCGTGTGTCGTGGAAGCACGCGGCAAACCGCTCCGTCAGCTTGATCGCACGATCTGCCGCCCCGAGAAGCAGCGCTCCAGCATCCGAGGTGATCGCCCCACCGTCGAATCCGCCCACAACTTCGCGTCCTTCAACAGCTGCAAATCCAAACAAATCCGCGCTACACTCTGTCCGCATCGGGGCGCTCCTCAAATCGCTCGAAAGATGTTGCTGCACAACTACTTTCGCTGATTCGGCGTCCCGATGCGCCTATTTGGGTGAGATATCCGGGCTAGAGGTGATGACCTCTGTCATCACCTCTAGCGCTTTGTTTGAGCATGATCCCTCGGGTCAAGCCCGAGGGCATGCTTTTCGGAAAACCGGTGCCCACTTTTCCGGATCATGCTTTAACCAGCGCACGGATCATTCATGTCCTTCACCATTGCCATCATCGGCCGGCCCAATGTCGGGAAGTCGACGCTGTTCAACCGCCTGGTCGGGCAGAAGCTCGCACTCGTCGATGACGAGCCCGGCGTCACCCGCGACCGCCGCGAGGGCGAAGCGAGAACTCGGCGACCTCGAATTCACCATCATCGATACCGCGGGGCTGGATGAGGGCGCGAAGGGCTCGCTGACCGCGCGGATGCAGGAGCAGACGGAGACCGCGATCAAGCTCGCGGACGCCCTGATGTTCGTGGTCGATGCCCGCGCAGGCCTGACGCCGACCGACCGCGCCTTTGCCGATTTCGCCCGCCGCGCCGACAAGCCGGTGCTGCTGCTCGCCAACAAGAGCGAGGGCAAGCAGGGCGATGCCGGCGCGATGGAGGCCTATGCGCTCGGGCTCGGCGATCCCATCCAGATTTCCGCCGAGCATGGCGAAGGGATGGGGGAGCTCTATGATGCGCTCCGCGCGCTGATGCCGGAGCCGCCGGAGGAAGAAGAGGAAGCGGCCGAGGACGAGACGGAAGAGGATTTTGCGACGCGTCCGATCCGCGTCGCCATCGTCGGCCGGCCCAATGCCGGCAAGTCGACGCTGATCAACCACCTCGTCGGCGAGGAGCGGTTGCTGACCAGCCCCGAAGCCGGCACCACACGCGATTCCATCGCGGTCGAGATCGCCTGGAAGGGCCGCGCCTTCCGCGTGTTCGATACCGCGGGCCTCAGGCGTCGCTCGCGGATCGACGAGAAGCTGGAAAAGCTGTCGGTTGCGGACGCGCTGCGCGCGGTACGCTTCGCCGAAGTCGTCGTGCTGATGATGGACGCGCAGAACAGGTTCGAGGAACAGGATCTGCGTATCGCCGACCTGATCGAACGCGAGGGCCGCGCACTCGTCATCGCCGTCAACAAATGGGATTTGATGGCGGGCAATCCCGGGCAGATTTCCGCGCTGCGCCGCGATGCCGACCACTGGCTGCCGCAGGTTTCGGGCGTGCCTGTTGTGGCCGTGTCCGGACTGATGGGCGAGGGCATCGACCGCCTGATGCAGGCGATCGTCGACGCCTATGCCATCTGGAACAAGCGCGTGCCGACCTCGGCGCTCAATCGCTGGTTCGAGCAGGCGGTCTCGGCCAACCCGCCGCCGGCGGTATCGGGCCGGCGGCTGAAGCTCAACTACATTACGCAAACCAAGGCGCGGCCGCCGAGTTTCGTGCTGTTCTGCTCGCGTGCGGACGCGGTGCCGCAATCCTATTTGCGCTATCTCACCAACTCGCTGCGCGAGGCGTTCGAGCTGCCGGGCACGCCGGTGCGCATCACCTTGCGCGAGAAGGCCAACCCGTTCGCGCACAAGCGGAAGCGGCTGTCGTGAGCGGGCCGTCATCGGAAGCCGCCGTCGAAGCTCCGGCGCCGCGCAACGCCGCGGTCGCCTTCATCTTCGTCACCATCCTGCTCGACATGATGGCGCTCGGTGTCGTCATTCCGGTCCTGCCGAAGCTGATCGAGAGTTTTGTCGACAACGACACCGCGAGCGCCGCGCGCATCTTCGGTCTGTTCGGCACCGCCTGGGCGTTGATGCAGTTCCTGTTCTCGCCGGTGCTGGGCGGGCTGTCCGACCGGTTCGGCCGCCGTCCCGTGGTGCTCTTGTCTAATTTCGGGCTGGCGGCGGATTACGTGCTGATGGCCGTGGCGCCGTCGCTGGCGTGGCTCTTTGTCGGCCGGCTGATCTCGGGCATCACCTCGGCCAGCATCTCGACCGCCTTTGCCTATATCGCCAACTCCACGACACCGGAAAAGCGCGCCGCCTATTTCGGCAAGATCGGCGTCGCCTTCGGCGCCGGCTTCATCCTCGGCCCCGCGCTCGGCGGACTGCTCGGCGATTACTCGGCCAGGCTGCCGTTCTGGGTCGCGGCGGGCCTCAGTTTGATCAATGGCCTCTACGGCCTCTTCATCCTGCCGGAATCGCTGCCCAGGGATCGTCGTGCGCCGTTTCGCTGGAAGAGCGCCAACCCGATCGGGATGCTGCATCTGATGCGCTCGAACCGCGTTCTCGCGGGTCTGCAGCTTTCGAATTTCTTCTCGCAGCTAGCGCATGTCGTGCTGCCCTCGACCTTCGTGCTGTATGCGACCTATCGCTACGGCTGGGACGTCAGAATGGTCGGTATCACGCTCGCCATCGTCGGCCTCTGCTCGATGGTGGTGCAGGGAACCGCGATCGGACCGATCGTGAAACGCCTCGGCGAACGCAAGGCGCTGCTGCTCGGGCTTGCGTTTGGTTCGATCGGCTTCCTGATCTATGGCGCGGCGCCGACGGGGCTATTGTTCTGCGTCGGCATTCCCGTGATGTCGCTGTGGGGCGTCGCGGGCGCCGCCACGCAGGCGCTGATGACGCAACAGGTTGCCGCCGATCAGCAGGGCCGGTTGCAGGGCGCGACCTCGAGCGTGCAGAGCATCTCGCAAATGCTCGGGCCGTTCCTGTTCACCCTGATTTTTGCGTTTTTCATCAGCGACCACGCGCCGTTCAAACTGCCGGGCGCACCGTTTCTGCTGGCGGCGGGGTTGATTGCGCTGGCGCTGGTAATTGCGGCGCGGACGCTGAGTAGGAAAGTGTAGGGTGGGCAAAGCGAAGCGTGCCCACCGCTATTGATTTCGTGGATAGAAGGTGGGCACGGCGCTGACGCGCCTTTGCCCACCCTACGGACCACAGACCTACGCCGTCACTTCTTCACCAGCGGGCATTCACTTGCTTCCAGCGGCTTTGCGGCGTCTTCCGGCGCAATGGTCGCGATCAGCTTGTAATAGTCCCACGGACCTTTCAACTCTGCCGGCTTCTTTACTTCGAACAGATAGGCCGGAATCAGGTGGCGGCCGTCGATGCGGAGCACGCCCTTGCCGAAGATGGGATCGTCGGTCGGCATCTCCTTCATCTTGGCAACCACCTTGGCGCCGTCATGCGGATTGCCGCCGAGCGCTTCCAGCGCCTTCAGGTAATGCAGCACGGCGGCATAATTGCCGGCCTGGATCATCGACGGCATCGCGTTCTTGTTCGCCTTTGCCGCGAACCGCTTCGACCAGGCGCGGGTCTGATCGTTCAGGTCCCAGTAGAAGGATTCGGTGAAGGTCAGGCCCTGGGCGGTCTTCAGTCCCAGCGAATGCACGTCGTTGATGAAGAGCAGCAGCGCGGCGAGCTTCTGTCCGCCCGCGACGATGCCGAATTCGGCCGCCTGCTTGATCGCGTTGGTGGTATCGCCGCCGGCGTTGGCAAGGCCGACCACCTTTGATTTCGATGACTGCGCCTGCAGCAGGAAGGACGAGAAGTCGGAGGTGTTGAGCGGGTGCTTGACCCCGCCCAGCACCTTGCCGCCATTGGCGATGACCACCCCAGAGGTGTCGCGCTCGAGCGCGGCCCCGAAGGCGTAGTCGGCGGTGAGGAAGAACCAGCTGTCGCCGCCGGCCTTGGTCAGCGCCTTGCCGGTGCCGTTGGCCAGCATGTAGGTGTCGTAGGTGAAGGAAATCGTGTTCGGGGTGCAGGCCTTGCCGGTAAGGTCGGCGGTGGCCGCGCCCGAGTTGAGCAGCACCGCGTTCTTTTCCTTGACGAGATTGCTGACGGCAAGCGCCACGCCGGAGTTCGGCGTGTCGGCGATCGCATCGACCTTTTCGGTGTCGATCCATTGCCGCGCGAGGTTGACGCCGACATCCGGCTTGTTCTGGTGATCGCCACTTATGACATCGATCTTCCAACCCTTGGCGAGAAGGCCTGAATCTTCCACCGCCATCTTGATGGCCACCACCGAATTGGGGCCGCCGATGTCGGCATAGAGGCTCGACATGTCGTTGAGGACGCCGATCTTGACGACCTTGTCGTCGGCCAGCGCCGAGGTTGCAACGCCGAGTCCTGCAAGGGCAAAAAGCGCGGCCGAGCGCCACGCGAGTGTGGTCTTCATGAAATTCCTCCAAATTGCGATGCCGGGACGGCTCTCTTGGGAGGAGCTTTTTACCAGCGGCTTGATCGGACTTTTCGATCCTGCCTCCCGTTAGCCGTTATGACGGCCTTCGGCAATGCGCTTTTATGCCCGTTTGACCTGGACAGGCCTGACAGCGTCAGCGTGCCTTACTTTAAGGCATCCGCGTTGGTCAGCTTGAATTTCTGGATGCGCTTGGCGTTGTCGACTTCGCCGGTATAGACATTGCCAAGCTTGTCGATCGCCATGGCGTGCACCCAGTGGAATTGGCCGGCGTTGCGGCCGCCGCCGCCGAAGGCGCCGACAACGCTGCCGTCCTCGCGCTTGAGGATGCGGATTTCGTTGTTCTCGCCGTCGGCGTTCAGGAGCCAGGTCTGTTTCGGGTCGGGCCAGATGGCGAGATCCCAGACCGCGCCATTGCCGAGCGTGTTCTTCTCGTAGAACCACTCCTTGACGAAGGTGCCGTCCTTTTTGAACACCTGGATGCGGTTCTGCGTGCGGTCGCAGACATAGACCAGGCCGTCATCGGCAATCTTCACGCAATGCACGGGATTGCCGAATTGTTGCTGCACCGGCGCTTTCGGATCATAGGCGGCCTGCTTGTCGTCATTGGGCACGTGGCCATAGGCGCCCCAATGCCGCTTGTAGGCGAGCGTGGTGGCGTCGAACACGATGACGCGCCGGTTGCCGTAACCGTCGGCGATATAGATTTCGTTGGCATCCTTGTCGATCGCGGTCTCCGCGGGCTTGCCGAGCTGGGTGGTGTCGTTGGAACCCTTGGTCGGCGCGATCTTGCCAATCTGCGACACGAACTTGCCGTCGAGCGTGAACTTGAGGATGGCGTTGTCGTTGTCGGCGTTGCCGCCGATCCAGACAAAACCGCTTTCGTCGACCTCGATGCCGTGCTCGCGGCCGACCCATTCATAGCCTTCGCCAGGTCCACCCCATGAGCGCAGCAGCTTGCCGTCGGTATCGAATTCCAGCACGGGCGGCGCCGGCACGCAGCACTTCGAGCGCGGCGGGTTGAGGGTAGCCCCTTTTTCGTCGTCGGTCAGGGAGCGAGGGCGATGGATCACCCAGACATGGCCCTGCCCGTCGACGGTGATGCCGCCAACCTGGCCGATGATCCAGTTGTTGGGCAGTTGTTTCGGCCAGGACGCATCGACCGCGAAGGTCGGGATGTCGCCGGCCGATGCAGTTTGGGGGAGCAGCGATGCGCCGAATGACAGGGCGGCCGTGATGCAAAAAGTCGTAACAAAGCGTGCAGCGTCGCGCATGGCATCCTCCCAGTTTTTTTGGCTGCGGTTGATCCGCATTCGCGGCGCAGTCAATCGCGGGGCGGCAGGAGAGTCAACGGTTTGCCACCGTCATTGCGAGCGAAGCGAAGCAATCCAGAAATGCATCTGCGGGGACAGTATGGATTGCTTCGTCGCTTGCGCTCCTCGCAATGACGAGGCCGTCACTCCGGAGCGCGGAAGCTCATCAGCGTGCGGGTCTTGTAGTCGTAGAATTTGCCGGTCTCGGTCCAGTCAGGCGCACACATCGGCACGATGAATTCGGCCGCCTGTTCGGGCGTGTCGAGCGTCATCGGGTCTTCGCCGGGAAAGACGGTCGCCCGCATGCGGGTGCGGATCGGCCCGGGATTGAACAGGTTGACGCGGATGCTGGTGCTCGCTGTCTCATGCGCCCAGACCCGCGCCAGCGTCTCCAGTGCGGCTTTTGAGGCGGCATAGGGGCCGACATAGGCGGTCGCCTGGTTGGCCGCACCCGAGGTCACGAACACCGCGCGTCCGGCGTCGGATTTCTTCAAGAGCGGCTCCATGCAGCGGATCAGCTGGAAATTCGCGGTCACGTTCACCGCCATCACGTCGTTCCATGGCTTTAAGTCGATATGCCCGAGCGGCGAGGAGGGGCCGGCGACGCCGGCATTGCCGACGAGGATATCGAGCTTGCCGTGGCGATCGTTGAGCGCAGCCCCCAGGCGCGCAATGCCGTCGGTATCGGTGAGGCTGAGCGGCACCAGCGTCGCGCTGCCGCCGTCTTTCCGGATCTCGTCGTCGAGCTCTTCCAGCCCGCCTTGCGTGCGCGCCACCGCGATGATGTGCGCGCCGGCCTTGGCGAGTGCGCGGGCCACCGCATAGCCGATGCCGCGCGAGGAGCCGGTGACGAGAGCGATGCGGTTGGAGAGGGGTTTTGTCATGATATCCGTCTGTCCACGTTTCGCGGCGGGTTTTACAGACGTAAATGGCCGGGACAAGCCCGGGCACGACGAAAAACAACCGAGTCAGATGAGTTAGACGCCGACCGAACTAGACCAATTCATGGGGTGTGTAGTTCTCGAATTCCCAATAGCCAAGATTTGCAACTTTTTCGGCAACTTCTTTCCAGGAGGTGCCCATGCATCTCTGACAATAACCGCGGACGAAATTCTCCAGCGCCTCGTAATGGTATTCCCTCACAAAAAGATAATGCCTTCCGAGAACAAACTCGTCTTTCATGTTCTGGGCAAACCACTCTGGCGTGCAAAGGTTGAATTCAAACGATTCTTCCCCCGGCTTACCGGCCGGTCCAATCATTGCAGAAATACATATCCCGAATGCTCCCTCGGGCCGAAATGCTTCCCGGGAGGGAATATCCGTGCAGGAAAGGCTTTTTAGCTCTGCTACGACGACCGTCTGCACCAATTCAGCCAGCTTGGTTACGCTACGCCTTAACTAGCCTCGGCCAGCAGCGACAGCTGCCGCGGCTGGGCCTCGACCTGGTCCTGGTCGGTGAGGTTGGTCGGGTAGTCGCCGGTGAAGCAGTGATCGGCGAATTTCGGATTGGCGGGATCGCGGCCCGGATAGCCCATGGCGCGGTACATGCCGTCGATCGACAGGAAGGCGAGCGAGTCCGCGCCGATGAGCTCGCGCATCTCCTCGATGGAGTGGGTCGCGGCCAGCAGCCCGCCGCGGTCGGGCAGGTCGATGCCGTAATAGTCGGGGTAGAGGATCGGCGGCGAGGCGAGGCGGAAATGCACCTCGCGGGCGCCGGCATCGCGCATCATGCGCACGATCTTCTTCGAGGTGGTGCCACGCACCAGCGAGTCGTCGATCAGGATGATGCGCTTGCCTTCGATCGCGATGCGATTGGCGTTGTGCTTCATCTTCACGCCGGATTCGCGGATCGCCTGCGTCGGCTGGATGAAGGTGCGGCCCACATAGTGGTTGCGGATGATGCCGAGCTCGAACGGCACGCCGGAATGCTGGGCATAGCCGACCGCGGCCGGCACGCCGGAGTCGGGCACCGGGACGATCACGTCGACATCGATATGGCTTTCGCGCGCGAGCTGCGCGCCAAAATTCTTGCGCACCTCGTAGACCGAACGGCCGTGCACGATGGAATCCGGCCGCGAGAAATAGATGTATTCGAAGACGCAGGGCCGCGGCGGTTTCGGCGGGAACGGCTTGTGGCTCTGCGCGCCAAAATCGTCGAACACGATGACCTCGCCGGGATCGATGTCGCGGACGAATTTCGCGCCGATAATGTCGAGCGCGCAGGTCTCCGAGGTCAGGATCGGGCAGCCGTCGAGCTCGCCCAGCACCAGCGGGCGGATGCCGAGCGGATCTCGCGCGCCGATCAGCTTCTTGTTGGTCATCGACACCAGCGCATAGGCGCCTTCGATGGTGCGCAGCGCCTCGATGAAGCGCTCGATGAAGCGGTTGCGCCTGGATTGCGCGACCAGATGCAGGATCACCTCGGTGTCGGTGGTCGACTGCATCATGGCGCCGTTGCGCACCAGCTCGCGGCGCAGCGTCAGCCCGTTGGTGAGGTTGCCGTTATGGCCGACCGCAAAGCCGCCGGCATTGAGCTCGGCGAACAGCGGCTGCACGTTGCGCAGGATGGTGGCGCCGGTGGTGGAATAGCGGACATGGCCGACCGCGACCGAGCCGGGCAGGCGTTCGATCACCTCCCGGCGGGAGAAGGTGTCGCCGACCAGGCCAAGCCGGCGCTCGCTGTGAAATCTGGTGCCGTCGTAGGAGACGATGCCGGCGGCTTCCTGGCCGCGATGCTGGAGGGCGTGCAGTCCGAGCGCCGTGATGGCGGCGGCATCGGGGTGGCCGAAAATGCCGAACACGCCGCACTCTTCGCGCAGCGTGTCCCCTTCGAGGTCGTCCTGGGTTTCGATCGCAGCCTGGCCGAGGTTTAGATCGAGCTGGGCGTCACCGGAAGGGTTATGCATCTCGTCCATCGCGCCTTTCTTTGTCGGCCTCTTAAATCCAGCCCTGGCTCACTTTGCCGCCGGCTTCTCGATCAGCTTTTTGAGCTGGTCGCGGGCAGGCTTGCTGTAGCCATCACCGGGACTGCCCGGTGGGGGCGGCTCGGTGTCAGTCTGATCGTCTTCGGGTTTATTCTTCTTGAATTTCTTTAAGATGGTGTTCTCGGGGTCGTCAGGCAAGAGCGACATTAACCAATCCCCGGTTCCTTGCAGGACCACCCGGGATTTGGCGCCCGAAACCCAGTCCGGACGCTGCTTTTCGGGCACCAGCCAGCTGAAGAACAGGAAGGCGACGACCACGATCAGAAGGCCCCGGCCGAGCCCGAACAGGAAGCCCAGGGTGCGGTCGAGCGCGCCGATTCGCGAATCGAGGATCATGTCGGAGATGCGGACCGTGATCACGGACACCACGATCAGGGTGCCTACGAAAACGCCGGCGACGACGACGACGGCCGCGACCGTATCGTTGTTGAAATAGGTCTTTGCGGTCGGCAGCAGCTTGTTGAAGGAATAAAGGGTCACCAGCGCCGCCGCTCCCCAGGCCGCGATCGACAGGATCTCGCGCATGAAGCCGCGCACCATCGCCAGCAGGCCTGAAATCAGCATGACGCCGAGCAGGATGAGATCAAGGATCGTTACTGGCATCGGCTAAACTGGTCCGCTGGCAAATCCAAAGTTCCGAATCGGCGTGTCGGTGCCGTCCTACCTAAGGGGGCTGAGAGGGCGCCCGGCAAGGCCGGAAATCGCGCTGTCCATCACGCTGTTACGCGCGGTTTGTATAGCGGCGCTCGAGCCTTGCGTCACGCCTGCCTAGCCGTTCTCGCGGCGGAATCTGGCCGGTGTGGCATTTTTTTCAGATGGGCCCGATTCCCGGTTCATTTTGGGGTTTCCGCGCGCGGCAATCTCCGCGACCAGCGTGGTGAGCCCGCCGATCGTCGTAAGCGATAGCCCGGTATCGTGGCCTGCCTCGCCGCGTGCCGATTCGGGCAGCACGGCGCGGCCGAAACCGAGCTTGGCCGCCTCCTTCAGTCGCGCCGCGGTCTGGGCAACCGGGCGGACCGCGCCGGAGAGCGAAATCTCGCCGAAATAAACGGCATCGGTCGGGAGCGGCGCATTCACCAGCGAGGACACCAGCGCGGCGGCAGCGGCGAGATCAGCCGCCGGTTCCTGGATGCGCAACCCGCCGGCGACATTGAGGTACACGTCGTGGCCCGAGAGCTTCACGCCGCAATGGGCTTCCAATACCGCCAGCACCATCGACAGCCGGCTCGGGTCCCAGCCGACTACGGCGCGGCGCGGGGTGCCGAGCGAGGTCGGCGCCACCAGCGCCTGCAACTCGACCAGCACCGGGCGGGTTCCTTCGATGCCGGCAAATACCGCCGTGCCGGGCGTGCCGAGATCGCGCTCCGACAGAAACAGCTCGGATGGGTTGGACACTTCGCGCAATCCGAGACCGGTCATCTCGAACACGCCGATCTCGTCGGTCGGCCCGAACCGATTCTTCACCGCGCGCAGGATGCGGAATTGCTGCGAGCCTTCGCCCTCAAAGGAGAGCACCGCATCGACCATGTGCTCGACCACGCGGGGGCCGGCGATCTGGCCGTCCTTGGTCACGTGGCCGACCAGGATGATGGCGGCGCCGCTCTTCTTGGCAAAGCGGATCAGCGCCTGCGCCGAGGCGCGAACCTGGGTCACCGTGCCCGGCGCGGATTCCACGGTGTCGGTCCACATGGTCTGGATCGAGTTGATCACGATCAGGCGCGGCACGCTGCCTTCGGAAAGGGTTGAGACGATGTCTTCGACCGACGTCTCAGCCGCGAGCTGTACCGGTGCATCCGCCAGGCCCAGCCGCTCGGCGCGGAGCCGGACCTGCGCGATCGCTTCCTCACCGGAGATATAGACGGCGCGGTGGCCGGCGCGGGCGAGCAGGCTCGTGGCTTGTGTCAAAAGCGTCGATTTGCCGATGCCGGGATCGCCGCCGACCAGCAGCACGGAGCCACGGACAAAGCCGCCGCCGGTGACGCGGTCGAGCTCGGCCATCCCCGAGGACAAACGCGGCGCCTCGTGGCTCTTGCCGGAAAGACTCTCCAGCGCGAACGTCCGCCCCTTGCGCCTGGCGCGGACGGATACCGGCACGCTGCCGGTGGTGTCCTCCTCGGCGAGCGTATTCCACTCGCCGCAGGACTCGCACTTGCCCTGCCAGCGGTTATACGCCGCGCCGCAGTTCTGGCAGACAAAGGAGAGGGTGGATTTGGCCATTGGCGGCTGGGTAGCAGGTTTGGCGCGGTCGCGCCTTCAAATATTTTCGAATCGCGCAAACGACAATGCCCGAGACTTGCGCCTCGGGCATCCTGGTTGAGATCGTCTTCGCCGCTTATTTCACCGAGACGAACGGCACCGCCGAGCCCGGCACCATGGTGGTCGGCAGCACGCCGTTCCAGCGCTCGGCCTGCACCAGCGTGACGAGGTTGGGGTTGGAGCCGAGCGCCTTGGCGCGCGCCTCGATCGCGGAGGCCTCGGCATCGCCCACGAGCTTGATGTTGGCAGCCTTGGCTTCGCCGTTGAGACGGAGCGCGTCGGCGGCGGCCTGGGCTTCGGCGCGGGTGGCGTTCGCTTTCGCGGTGGCCTGCGTCACGGTGATCTGCGCCTGCACCTTCTCGCGCTCGGCATTCTGCTGCAGCTTCTGCACCTCGACTTCCGCCAGCATGCGCTGCTCGATCGAGTGCAGGTAGTTCTGGCTGAACTCGATGTTCTCGAGCTGCACGCTCTCGATGATGATCATCGGATCATATTTCAGCGTGTCCGATATCGCGTCCTTGATGGCGCTGTTGAGGGTGCCGCGCTCCTGGATCGCCTTCACCGCGGTGTAGCGGCCGAACACAACCTTGACCTGCTGGTTGACGACGGGGCTCACCACCTGGTTGACCGCGGCATCGAGCGAACCGAACTTGCCGTAGAGGTCGGCGACCTTTTCCGGCGCGGCGCGCAAGGTGACGCTGATCTTCAGATCGGCCGGCTGCTGGTCGTAGGAATAGGAATTCATCTTGTCCCAGGTGTAGGTCACGGTCTTGACGTTCACCTTCTGGACGCTGTCGAACATCGGAAGCTTGAAGCCGAGGCCCGGCTGTGCGGTGCCGATCACCGCGCCGTTGCGCAGCAGTACGCCGCGCTCGGTCTGATCGACGGTGTACCAGCTGCCAAGGGCGATGATGCAAACAATGAGGATGGCGAGGACGCCACCAATAAGGCCCCGATTCATCAATTCCTCCTGAATGGGCGGGTTCCGGACATGATCCTTCACGCCCGGTTACGAATTCGCTGTGACCAGCGTCACTTCGTCTCCCGTACTGCGCGCTTGGTTCAGGCTGGGATAATGGGGGCAGAAGGATTTTAGGTGGTTGCCGCCGTCCACAAGAGCGACAGGCCGGCCGCCAGCATGATGGCGTCCATGATGAGGCGAAATGCTTCTGGCCTCAGATGCAGCACGAGACGTTTGGCGATGAAGGCGCCGAACATCAGCGATGCGCCCGCGATCAGGCCCTTCATAAGGACGTCCGATGTCAGGGCGCCAAAACGCTCGAAGGTTACGGATTTGCTGAAATAGAGGCCAAGCGAGCTTGCCGCTTCGGTCGCCAGAAACGCGCCTTTGGTGAGGCCGTAAAACAAAAACAGCGGCACGCTGAGCGGGCCGGTCGAAACCACGATGCCGGTCAGGTAGCCGATAACTGCGCCGCCAAGCGCGAGATGCCAGAGGTTCGCTTTCAGATCATGTCGCGCGAGCCAATGCCGCAGCGGCACCATTGCGATCAGGAACACCCCGATCGCGATATCTACCGCATGCGAAGGCAGCGCCAGCAGCGTGCGAGCTCCGAGCGCTGCGGCCGGAATGCCGGTGACGGAATAGGCGGCGCAAGCGCGCCAGTCGACCTCGCGCCACCACGCCAGGATGCGCGAGAGATTTGCCATCACCGCGGCCACCGCCATGATCGGCACGGCCTGCTTCGGTCCATATTCGTAGATCAGCACCGGCATCAGCATGATCGATGAGCCGGTGCCGACAATGCCGGAGACGGTGCCGGCGATCAGGCCGACGATGAGGACGAACAGGAAGCCCAAATGTGTCTCCAAGCCTTATCCAGAGGAGCGCGTCTTCGCGCATCTCGAAGGATGAGGCGGGCGCTATGTGGTGGCCTCATGGTTCGAGACGGCGCTCACGCGCCTCCTCACCATGAGGAGTTGCATTTTCGCCGAACCGTCTTGGTTAACCCGGCGTTAGCACGAAAGCAAAGAAGCGGCGGAGTTCGCGGCCCGATCCTTAGAATTTGAGGCGTATTGCTGGCATCGACGCATCAAAGAATTTGAGCACAAGCGATGATGAACGAGCATCAATTTTCCGCCCTCGACCGCCACGCGGTCCTGTCTGGCTCCGACGACGGCTTTCCCTGGTACGCAAGCTCCATGCTGGCACTGGAGGCGAGCGAAGTCGTCCGCCTGCGGCTGGAGAAATTCGCCGACGGCGGCGAGGATTGCGAGCACGAAGCCCAGTTGATGGTGATGGAGAAGCTCTTTGCGGGATTCGAGGCCTGCGCGAGCTGGTTTGCGGGCGCCTCGGCCTCCTCCATCATCGGCCGCTATCGCGAGCATGTCGCCGCCAACGCCAAGCGGTTGACTGCCGGCTGATTTCAGCAAGCCCTGCCGCCGGCTGCTGACATCATGTTGGCAGCAGGTGGCTGCTATGCCTCTCCGACGGCATCGTCCGGAGGGAGTTCATCATGGCCATCAAGGGAAGCTGCCATTGCGGCAAGACGCAGTTCGAAGTGAGCGAGGCGCCCGCTTCCGTCACGCGCTGCACCTGTTCGCTATGCTCCAAGCTCGGCGCGCTGTGGGCCTATTACAAGCCGGCGCAGTTCCGCCTGATCACGCCGCCCGAGAATGTCGCGACTTACCGGTGGGGCAGCAAGACGGTCAAACATAATTTCTGCGCCGATTGCGGTTGCGGCACCTATTCGGAATCGCCGGACTGGTCGACCGGCAAGCCCGACTTCGACAATCCCAGGGTCGGCGTCAACGCGCGCCTGTTCGACGATTTCGATCTGGACGCGGTGCCCGTCACCGTGATCGACGGCAAGAATCTGTGGTGAATTACTTCAGTGCAATCCAGGCCGGCGCGTGGTCGCTGGCGCCTTCCTCGCCACGCAGCTTGCGATCGACGCCGGCCTTGGCCAGGCGCGGCGCGACCGCGGGGCTGAGCAGGAGATGATCGAGCCGCAAGCCCGCATCGCGCGGCCAGCGGTTACGCTTGTAGTCCCAGAAGGTGTACATCGGCTTTGACGGATGCAGCGTGCGGATCGCGTCCGTCCATCCCTGCGCGAGGAGTGCGGCAAAGGCCGCGCGGCTCTTCGGCTGAATCAGCGCGTCCTCGTCCCAGGATTTGGTGGGGTAGATGTCGAAGGGCGTCGGCGCCACGTTGTAGTCGCCGGCGAGCACGACCGGCAGATCCTGCTTCAAAAATTTCGCAGCGTGCTTGCGCAGGCGCGCGAACCAGTCGAGCTTGTGGTCGAATTTCGGCCCCGGCTGCGGATTGCCGTTGGGCAGATAGATGCAGGCGATGACGATACCGGAGACGGCGGCTTCGACATAGCGCGCCTCGTGATCGGAGCGGTCGCCGGGCAGCTCGGTGCGGATCAGCACCGGCTCCGACTTGCGCGATAGAATTGCAACGCCGTTCCAGGTCTTCTGTCCGCGCCACACCGCGCCGTATCCGGCCTTCTCGATCGCGGATAGCGGAAACTCGCCGTCGGCCGCCTTCAGTTCCTGCAAGCAAACGACGTCGGGCTTGGCCGCGCGCAACCAGCGCAGCAGATTGGGAAGCCGCCGGTTGACATTGTTGATGTTGAAGGTTGCGATCTTCAAGTAGTGGGCATCAGGTCGGCAGAGGAGGCGGGCTTTCGGCACGTTTGCTTTCGGCGCTCGCCGCAGGTTTGTCCTCGGCTTTGTCAGGCGCGGCGGCCTGAATGGGCGGCGGCGCGTCGCCGCCCTTGTAGATCCGCGCGTAACGCTTGCCGAGGCTGGTCAGCACCTCGTAACCGATGGTGCCGAAATGATGCGCGAGCTCGTCAACCGTGATGCCTTCGCCAATCAGCGTCACCATGTGGCCGCGCCGCGCCGCATTCGCCGGCAGATCGGTGATGTCGACCGCCATCAGATCCATCGAGATACGTCCCGCGACGGGGCAACGCTTGCCGGCAACGATCACTTCGGCGCCGCGGGTGCCGTCATTGGCGCTGGCTGCGCGGAAATAGCCGTCGCCATAACCGGCGGCGACGATCGCGAGTTTCGTCGGACGCCGCGCCGTCCAGGTGCCGCCGTAGCCGACGGTCTCGCCGCGCTCGACATTGCGGATCTGGACGATGCGCGCCTTCAGCTCGACGACCGGCTGCATCGGGTTATCGGCCTCCGGCGTCGGATTGACGCCGTAGAGCGCCGCCCCCGGCCGCACCACATCGAACTGGAATTGCGCGCCGAGATAGATGCCCGACGAGTTCGATAGCGAGGCCTGCACGTTGGTGAACAGGCTCGCGATCTCGCGGAAGGCGGTGAGCTGCCTGGCGTTGGTGGCGTTGTTGACGAGCTCGGCGGAGACGAGGTGGCTCATCACGAGCGCAATCCCGTGATCGCCGGCGTTGATGCGCGGGATGATGCCCTGCGCTTCCGCGACCGTCAGCCCCAGCCGGTTCATGCCGGTGTCGATCTGGATGGCGCAGCCGCCATTCCAGCCTGAGCGGCGGCAGAACACGTCCCATTCGGCCAGTTCGTTGAGATCGCCAATCACCGGCCTGCAGTCGATCTTGGCGTAGGCCTCGCCGGTGTTCTGGAAGAAGCCGTTGAGCAAATAGATCGTCGCCTGGGGCAGGGCGGCGCGCAGTGCGCGCGCCTCGTCGAGGGTGGCGACAAAGAAGGTCTTGCAGCCGGCAGAGGCGAGCGCCCTTGAAACGGGTTCGACGCCGCAACCATAGGCGTCCGCCTTGACGACCGCGGCGCATTCGGCCGGCACCGCGGTCTTCTCAAGCTTGCGCCAGTTCGCGATGATGGCATCGAGATCGATGGTGAGCACGCCGCCATAGCTCGCGAGCGCGGCGGCCTGGTTTGCTTCCGGCGACAATAGGGTGCCGGCCAACGCCTGATTGGGATCTGAAATAATGTTCATGCCGCAAACTTAAGCGGCACGCGCAGTTCCTTCAACCGCACAGGCACCTATTAATAGGTCCGATCGGGCAATTGACCGTCCGGGGAGAGGTCGCTGAACCGGGTGACGCTGCCGTCGAACTGCAGGTCGACCGTGCCGGTCGGGCCGTGACGCTGCTTGCCGATGATGACTTCGGCCTTGCCGTGCACCAGGCTCATGTCGAGCTGCCATTTCTCATATTCCGGCGTGCCCGCGCGCGGCTCCTTGTTGGCGAGGTAATATTCCTCGCGGAACACGAACAGCACGACGTCGGCGTCCTGCTCGATCGAGCCGGATTCGCGCAAATCTGAAAGCTGTGGTCGCTTGTCGTCGCGGTTCTCGACCTGGCGTGACAATTGCGACAGCGCAACGACGGGGACATTGAGCTCCTTCGCCAGCGCCTTCAGGCTGGTGGTGATCTCGGTGACTTCCTGCACGCGGTTGTCGTTGCCGCGCTTGCCCGAGCCCTGCAACAGCTGGATGTAGTCGATCACGATCAGGTCGAGGCCCTTCTGCCGCTTCAGCCGCCGCGCCCGCGCGGTGAGCTGCGAGATCGAAAGGCCGCCGGTTTCGTCGACATAGAACGGCAGCGACTGCAACTCGACCGAATAGTCGCGGATCTTCTCGAAGTCGGCCTCGGTGATGCCGCCGCGACGAATATGGCTCGACGGAATGCCGGTGCGCTCGGCGATGATGCGGGTGGCGAGCTGTTCGGCCGACATTTCGCAGGAGAAGAAGCCGACAATGCCGCCGTTGACCGTCTTCATGGTGCCGTCGGCCTGCAGGTCGGCCCGATGGGCTCTTGCGATATTGTAGGCGATGTTGGTGGCAAGCGAGGTCTTGCCCATGCCGGGACGGCCGGCGACGATGATCAAATCGGAGGGCTGCAGCCCGCCCATCTTGGTGTCGAGGTCGCGCAGGCCGGTGGCAATGCCCGACAGCTTTCCGTCGCGCTGGAAGGCTTTCGCCGCCATGTCGACGGCGACCGTCAGTGCCTGCGCGAAGCGCTGGAAGCCGCCGTCATAACGGCCGGTTTCGGCGAGTTCGTACAATCGCCGTTCGGCGTCCTCGATTTGCGCCCGCGGCAGAAAATCCACCGGCGCGTCATAGGCGACATTGACCATGTCCTCGCCGATCCCGATCAGGTCGCGGCGCAGCGACAGGTCGTAGATGGTGCGGCCGTAGTCCTGGGCGTTGATGATGGTGGTGGCTTCCGCGGCAAGACGGGCGAGGTACTGGCCGACGGTCATGCCGCCGAGATCGGTGTCGGCCGGCAGGAAGGTCTTCAGCGTCACGGGAGTGGCGATCTTGCCCATCCGGATCAGGCTCGCCGACGTCTCATAGATGGTCTGGTGGATCGGCTCGTAGAAGTGTTTCGGCTCCAGAAAGTCCGAGACCCGGTAGAACGCATCATTGTTCACCAGGACCGCGCCCAGCAGGCTCTGTTCCGCCTCGATATTGTGCGGCGCACTCCGAAATGGCTGGGGCGTCGCGTCGGGAGCGAGCTTGAGGACGTTCGAATCAGGAGGAGCCATGGCAGCGAGTGTTCTAGCAAGTTTGTCGGATGCGGGGCGGCGATAAAGCGCCTGTCGCGCCCAAAGCGGAAGCGAAAGCTCGCGGCAATTCACCGTTCTTCTTCTATGTGGATGAATCCCGCTTCAACCGATCGCGTTGCTTGACGGCTTTCGGCCGAAATCCGGCGGCGAGCGGGCAGCTTCGTGAGAGTTGGGAAGATTTTTTTCGGAATCGGCCTGAACTTTGTTCCAGCTCAACGCACCCATATAGATGGCGTCGCTCAGTTGTCTTTGGGTGCGGCTTTTGGCTCAGGTCAGGAACAAATAGGCAAAGGCAGCCAAGGCAGCGCCAACGCCCACGGCAATCAGGGCATAGTCGGTGCTGAGGTCGCCTTGGACGTCAAATGAGTTTTGTGGGTCTTTCCTGGCCATTTCAAACGTCTAGGCCAGCGGAACAAAGCGGTTTGTGAGCTAGTTCACATTCGCCGGGTTTTATTTACGCCACCTTAGGCGGTCCGGCTGGAAACAGGGACGATGATGGGTCAGCGGCTCAATACATGGCAAGGCGGAGGCGGCGAACGGCTGTGGCTGTCGCGTCTGGTCGACGCCATGGAAGAGGCGGCTCGGCCCGAGGTCCGCGCGCTGCCTTGCGGGGCCGCCATCCTGCAAGCACTGCGCGCGCAATTGGCGCAGCCGATGCCGCGCTATCCTTACGCGCCTTCCGCGTTCCGCCTGCGCAACTGATTTTTCCAATCATTTATCAGGCGTCGCGACTAGCGCGTTTCATGGCGCGTTCCCGATCCGGTGCGGTTCCGGATGTTGCGCTATTGCATTGGTTACACAGCAAATATTTCAAATTGCCGCATTCACGCAGTTGCGTCGGAGGGCGCGCTTCCATTCGCGCGATAATCGGCTAAAAGGTGACCCGCCGCCCAGCGCCCGGGTAAGAGTCTAAGGCGACGCTGGACACGGAATTCTGCATTTGGGGAAATGAGAAGAATGTCGAGCCGAGCGCTCAGTCTAGCGACGGTGCTGCTGCTATCAGGTCTCTTGGCCGCAGGACGGGCGCAGGCGCAGGAAAACCTCGATGCCGGCAAGACCCCTTCGCAGATTTTCGCGGGCACTTGCAACGCCTGCCACAAGAGCCCACGCGGCCTGTTGAGGACGGTATCGCCGTCGTCGCTGCCCGGCTTCCTGCGCCAGCACTACACCACCAGCCCGAACATGGCGGGCGTACTCGCTTCCTATCTCGTCTCCAATGGCGCGACCGACACGCGCCTGCCGTCGGCCAAGGACGCCAAGCAGGGAACGAAGGAAGCCAAGCAGGAGCCGAGGCCGAGCGGACCGCCGGAGCAACTCGACCGCTGGGGCCGCAGGATCCATCCGAACGCCGCGCCGCAAGAGGCGCCTGCGGCCGAGCCAAGGCAGGAAACGAGACAGGAACAGAAGCCGGAAGCAGAGCAGGCGGCCACCGAGCGCGGCCCGGATGGACGCAAGAACGCCGCCAAGCAGAAGCTGACCAAGCGCGGCAAGCCCGGCGAGGAACTTCCCAAGGAAACTTCCAGGGAGACACCGAAGGAAGAGCCCGCGGCCTCCGAAGCGCCCAAGGAGGCGCCGAAGAGCGAGACCGCCGCCAGGGAAGAGGGCAAGCAAGAGGGCAAGCAAGAGGGCAAGCAAGAGGGCAAGCAAGAGGCCAAGCCCGACACCAAGCCGGAGACGGCAAAGCCCGCCGAGGAGGGGCGCTCGCAGTCCGCCAAGGCTGAGCAGCCGGCCGACGCGCCTGGGCTGCGGCCCGATCCAGTTCCGCCGGTCACGCCCGCGCCGTCGACCACCGCAACTACGACGGCACCGGCTGCTGCGGCGGCGCCGGCCGCCGCAGCACCATCGACCTCCGCGCCGGCGCCAGCCGCGGCACAGGCCGCAGTGGCGCTTCCGCCCACGGAAATGGCGGTCCCGCTGCCTGCCGCCGCCATATCACCGCCGCCGGCGCCTGCCGTGACGGCGTCGACCGCGCCGCCGCTGCCCCCTGTGGCGCCGGCCGGGCCGCCAGCGCCGCCGATTTCCCAATAGCCGCTCCGGACGAAAGCTTTGCTGCGCTACGACGCACCTTGACCATGACTAGAGCATTACTCTAGAGTGATGATCTAGGAGCGCGAAATGGCGGCGCAGCTGCGCGAGGATTTGCTGGCGGCAGGATTGGCGATCTTCGAACGCGACGGCTTCGAGGGCGCCACTGTCGCGGCGATCCGCGCGCGGGCACGCGCCTCGAACGGCAGCTTCTTCCACTTCTTCGCCTCGAAGAAGGAATTGGCCGGAACCCTCTTCCTCGAAACCCTGCAGCGCTATCACGCGGCGATCCTCACAGAAGTGCAGCCGGGCCTCACCGCGCGCGAAGGGATCGATCGCCTGATCCGAGCGCATCTCGACTGGGTCGTCGAGCACAGGCGCGAGGCGCGCTATCTCTTCGAAATCTCCCGTGGCGACTGGACCGAGGAACTGCGCGACCAACAGCGCGCGCTGAATGCGCGTTTTGCGGAAGGCGTCGAGCGCTGGCGCAGCCCCCTGGTTGCGCGTGGCGACCTGTTGCCGCTCCCGCAGGCCGTCTTCGGCAGCCAGGTGATCGGTCCGGCGCAGATCTTCTGCCGCGCCTATTTGTCAGGGCGCGAGCGCGGCGATCCCAGGCAGCATGCGGATCAACTGGTCGCCTGCGCGATCCGCGCGCTTGTTGCCGATGCAGGCGAGGAGGACGGTCCGCGATGAGCAAAGGCGATCCGGAATTCGAGCCGATCGAGCATCTCATTCGTGAGAACGTCGGCCGCCAGGGTTTCATGAATCTGGTCGGTGCGGAGCTTTCCGAACTCTCGCGCGGACACTGCACCATCGCGGTCGATCGCCGGCCCGAGCTGTTGCAGCAGCACGGCTTCTTCCACGGCGCCGTCACCGCGTTCCTGGTCGACAATGCCACCACGATTGCGGCCGCAACCTCGCGCGGCCAGGCGGCGCTGACGGCCGAATACAAGCTGAACCTGCTGTCGCCCGCGACCGGCGAGCGGCTGATCTGCCGCGCCCGCGTCATCAAGCCCGGGCGCCAGGTCGCGGTGGTCGCGGCAGATGTGTTCTGCGTGACCGATGGTGTCGAGAAGCATACCGCAACCGCGCTGGCGTCGATCGCGATGTTGCAGGAACGGATTCCCGTGCAGCAAAAGATGAAAGAAGAAAGCCCGGCTTGAATGAGCCGGGCTTTCGCATGCGGGAGCAGCGCGCCCCTTACTTCTCGGCGGGCGCTTCCGCCGCTGCCGGCTGCTCGAGTTCTTCCGGCTGGGCTTCCGGATCGAAGAATTCGCCGGCCGCGGCGAGCGCCTCGGCGGCGGCGTCCTGGTCCTCCTGACGCGTCGAGATGTCCTCGCCGCGCTTGATGCGCTCGGCCTCATCCGCGCTGCGGGCAACCGTCACGGTGATGGTGGCCTCGACCTCCGGATGCACGGCGATGGTCACCTTCTGCTGGCCGATCGTCTTGATCGGTGCGTCGAGCCAGACCTGCGGCCGGCTGACATGGACCTTGTCCGCCTCCAGCGCCACGACGATGTCGCGCACCGAGACCGAGCCGAACAGCTGGCCGCTTTCCGAGGCCTGGCGGATGATGACGATGTTGATCCCGTTGATCTTCTCGGCGGCCTTGGCTGCTTCCGACTTGGCCTGGAGGTTGTTGGCCTCGAGCTCGGCCTTCATGCCGTCGTATTTGGCGCGGTTCTCGGCGGTGGCGCGCAGCGCCTTCTTGCGCTTCAGGAGGAAGTTACGCGCGTAACCATCCCGGACCTTCACGATTTCGCCCATCTGACCGAGCTTGGCGACACGCTCCAGCAAAATGACTTCCATATTCGTTCTCCTTGTGAGTGGTGTGTTTGACGTGAAGGGTTGATCTCAGGGCGCAGGCAGCGGCGGCGGCCGCGAGCGAAGGTATCGGGCGCGAAAGCCGAACACGGCGTCGGCCAGGCCCAGCACCACGATCGCCAGCACCGGCCAGACGAACAGCACGACGATGGCGTAGGTCGAGCCCAGCCAGAACAGCCGGCTTTTCAGCGCCAGGGTCAGCGTGTGCAGCACCGCAAAGCCGGTAAAGGCGTAGGCCATCATCAGCGCCGAGGTGATGATCTTGGCGAAGATGGCGATGAGTCCGCCGGTGAAGCAGAACGCCACGGCGACGCAGAGCACGGCCAGCGTCATCGGCGGCAGCGCGGCGGTTCGCAGGTCCGGCCAGGGGCGGCGCAGTTTTCCGGAAGTGGCCGCGATCTTCGCGGCGAGCCAGAGATTCAAGGTCAGCGTCGGCATCGCGACGGTCGCGGCTGCGACCGGCGCCAGCGTCACCAGCGCATCGATCCATTGCTGGATATCGGCGGGCGCCGGTTCGCTGTTGGGCGGATTTAACATGCGCGATAGCCCGCGCCGCAGCGTGTCGGTGATGGTGGCGGCATCGGTGCCGATCGTGAGCAGCGCGCCAATGGTCGTGAGCGCGGCGAAGCCCGCGATCCACAGCAGGATGCGGCCGACCGGATACCATTCGAGATCGGGGTCGACCGGTGCTGCGCCATTACCGGAAGATGCAGCGCTCGCGGTTGGCCGTCCGAGCAGCACGAGATGGCCGAGCCACCAGCCGGGCACAGCAACCCCGATCGCAAAGGCGATGCAAAGCGGCAGGCCGAAAATCGCGCCGATGCCGATGGAGGCGGCGATGCCGCCGATCGCAGCTGCGAGCGGTCCCCATCCGATCGCCGCCACCATCAAAGGCAGCGGCGCCAGATAGAGCAGCAGCAATGAGATCAGCGCGCCCGATATGATCGAGACGAACATCAGCGCCGACGCGCAGCCAGCGGCAAGCCCAATGAGAACAAGCACGATCATCAGCTGTCCCGCCCCTTTCGAGCGGTTAGAGGCTCCCCTCGAGCCCCAACCATCGGCGACCGGACGAGGCCGGAAGCCTTATGAATGTTGCGATCGGCGGCCTGGCGCCGCCGATCGTAGCGAGCTTAGCGAATAACGTAGGGAAGCAGGCCGAGGAAACGCGCGCGCTTGATGGCGCGGGCGAGTTCGCGCTGCTTCTTGGCGGAGACGGCCGTGATGCGGCTCGGCACGATCTTGCCGCGCTCGGAGACGTAACGCATCAACAGCTTGGAATCCTTGTAGTCGATCTTCGGCGCGTTCGGACCCGTGAACGGGCAGGTCTTGCGGCGGCGGAAAAACGGACGGCGTGCACCAGCTTCAGCCATGATTCTTACTCCTCATCGCTGGTAGCTTCGGGGGCGTCTTCACGGGGACGGCGCGGGCCGCGGTCGCCGCGGAAGCCACCGCCATCGCGATCGCCGCCACGGAAGCCGCCGCCTTCACGGTCGCCGCGGAAACCACCGCCCTCGCGGTCACGGAAGCCGCCACCGCCGCGGTCGTCGCGCTCGCGGTCACGGTCGGCCTTGCGCATCATCGCCGACGGGCCTTCCTCGTGCTCCTCGACGCGGACGCTGAGATAGCGGATCACGTCCTCGCTGATGCGCTCCTGCCGCTCGATCTCGGCGATCGCCGAGGACGGCGCGTCGATGTTGAGCAGCACGAAATGCGCCTTGCGGTTCTTGTTCATGCGATAGGTGAGGGAACGCACGCCCCAGTTCTCGGTCTTGGTGATTTTGCCGCCGGCCTGTTCGACAATGCCGGTCATCTGGGTGGTGAGTTCTTCCACCTGCTGTGGGCTCGCGTCCTGGCGCGCGAGAAATACATGCTCATACAGAGGCATGAGAATCCTTTCCTTCGATGTTGGCGCGGTTCTCGGCGTCAAGCCCTTCGAGACCTTCGGAAAGGACTCGCAAGATCAGCTCAAAGGCGGAAACACGGGACGACGGGCCGACTGGCCCTGCCACATCAACTCAAGGAAGAATTGCTGAGACCGTCCGTTCAGCTCCCGGCCGGGACCCACGGATGGCGCGCTTTATACGGATTTTGGGCGTCATGGCAAGGACAAGACGAGGAAAAGCCGGCCCCAGAAGTGCGCTATTTGGCCCAAAACGGCCGCTTGGCTTGACATGGCGGCCACGGGCAGTGTCTTACGGCCCAAACTTGAGGCAAATCTGGACGTTCGGGGAGCGCCGATGACGGCAGCATTCACTTTTCCGGGGCAGGGTTCCCAGGCGGTTGGGATGGGCAAGGCGCTGGCCGAGGCCTTCCCGGTCGCCAAAGCCGTGTTCGACGAGGTCGACGCGGCGCTTGGCGAGAAGCTCACGGCGACCATCTGGGAGGGGCCGGCCGAGAGGCTGCAGCTTACCGAAAACGCCCAGCCGGCGCTGATGGCGGTCTCGATCGCCACCTTGCGTGTACTCGAGAGCGAGGCCGGCTTCTCGGTCGGCCGGGACGCGGCCTTTGTCGCCGGCCATTCGCTCGGCGAATATTCGGCGCTGGCGGCCGCCGGCAGTCTGACCGTCTCGGACACCGCGCGGCTGCTGCGTACCCGTGGGCTGGCGATGCAAAAGGCGGTGCCGGTCGGCGCCGGTGCCATGGCCGCGCTTCTGGGCCTCGACTACGACGCTGCGGTCGCGGTCGCCAACGAAGCCGCAGAGGGACAGATCTGCCAGGCCGCCAACGACAATGGCGGCGGGCAGGTCGTGGTATCTGGCGACAAGGCGGCTGTGGACCGCGCCGTCGAGATCGCCAAGACCAGGGGCGCCAAGCGCGCGATGCTGCTGCCGGTATCCGCGCCGTTCCACTGCAAGCTGATGCAGCCCGCCGCCGACGTGATGGCGAAGGCGCTCTCCGAAGTCGCGATCAGGAAGCCGGTATCGCCCTTGGTGTCGAATGTGCTGGCGTCCGCCATATCAGATCCCGACGAGATTCGCCGCCGCCTGGTCGAGCAGGTTACGGGAACGGTGCGCTGGCGCGAGTCGGTCGCCTATATGGCTTCCCAGGGCGTCACGCGATTCTTCGAGATCGGCGCCGGCAAAGTGCTAAGTGGCCTCGTCAAGCGCATTGCCGACGGAGCGGTCGGTGTTTCGGTCGGGGGACCTAACGATATCGCCGCCGCGAAGGACGCGCTGGCGGCGGCTGGCTAGTGCCCATTTTCCGAAGTTCGCAAGCTATCGCGGCATCTGCCTGTGCGAACTTCGGAAAATCATGGGCACTAGCAAACTTATGATTCTAGTGCCGCTTTCGATTTGAAGTCCCTGCTCGATTTCGCGGCTCGCACTTCAGGGACTTCAAATCGGCGGCACTCTTAACGCGGCCGGGAGGAGAGTTGGATGTTCGATTTGACTGGCAGGACGGCGCTCGTCACGGGGGCGACCGGCGGCATCGGCGGCGCGATCGCGCAGGCGCTGCACGCGCAAGGCGCCACCGTTGCGATCTCGGGCACACGCCGCGAGGTGCTGGACGGAATCGCCGGCAAGCTTTCCGAACGCGTGCATGTCTTGCCCTGCAACCTCTCGGACAATGCCGCCGTCGAGGCGCTGGTGCCCGCGGCGGAAGCTGCGATGGGGCAGGTCGACATCCTCGTCGCCAATGCCGGCATCACCCGCGACAATCTCTTTGTGCAGCTGCGCGACGAGGATTGGGACGAGGTCATCAAGGTCAACCTCTCCGCGACCTTCCGCCTGGCGCGGGCCGCCACCAAACTGATGATGCGCAAGCGCTTCGGCCGCATCATCGCCATCACCTCGGTGGTCGGCGTCACCGGCAATCCCGGGCAGGCCAACTACACCGCGTCGAAGGCGGGCCTGATCGGCCTCATCAAGACCATCGGCGCCGAGTATGCCAAGCGCAACGTGACCGCCAATTGCATCGCGCCGGGATTCATCAAGACGCCGATGACGGATGCGCTCAACGAGAAGCAGCGCGAAACCATCCTGTCCAAGGTTCCGGCCGCCCGTCTCGGCACTCCCGAAGACATCGCAGCCGCCGCCGTCTTCCTCGCCTCCGATGAAGCCGGCTACATCACCGGCCAGACCCTCCACATCAACGGCGGCATGGCCATGATCTGAGGCGGTCCGGGACGCCCTCGATGCGGCGAAACGCCGTTTCCCAAGGCGATCCGGGACTTATGGCCAAGACTTTTGAAGTATGATAACCGGACCCCCAAATGGATCGGCAAAGAACGCCATTGCAGGATTTGGAAACCCTGTATATTGGCGGGGCGGAGCCTGCCGTGATGTGGCGGGTTCACGCCGGCCAGTGCCGCCGATTGAAGTTCCTGCGACCTGCCGCCACGAGGGTTCACGAGCTTCGACGAACGGGACGCTGGTAACGGGGACAAATCAGGTTTATGCGCGACTTTCGAAGGAAGTTTAACGACCAAGATGGCTCGTATCATCCTGGGGTCGGGTCAAGGAAACAAGCACGAGGTTGAACGATGAGTGAGATTGGCGAGCGGGTTAAGAAGATCGTGGTCGAACACCTTGGTGTTGAGCCCGAAAAAGTGGTCGACAACGCGAGCTTCATTGATGACCTCGGCGCTGACAGCCTCGACACGGTCGAGCTCGTGATGGCATTTGAAGAAGAGTTTGGTTGTGAGATTCCCGACGACGCCGCGGAAACGATTCTCACCGTCGGCGACGCCACCAAGTTTCTTGAGAAGAACGCAAAAAGCTGACGTCCTTGCGCGGTAACGACGAAACCGGCCGGGCCGTGAGACGGTCGGCCGGTCTCTTGTTGCAGACCGCCGATCAAGGGCTGGAGTTGCACACATGAGGCGAGTTGTCGTCACGGGCCTCGGCATGGTGTCGCCACTCGGCTGTGGCGTGGAGCCGAGCTGGCAGCGGATTCTCAAGGGAGGGAGCGGCGCGCGCGTGATCGACACCTTCGACGTGTCCGATCTGCCGAGCAAGATCGCCTGCGTCGTGCCGCGCGGCGACGGCAGCGACGCCAGCTTCAACCCCGACCAGTGGATGGAGCCGAAGGACCAGCGCAAGGTCGACGATTTCATCATCTTCGCGATGGCCGCGGCCAAACAGGCGCTCGATGACGCGGGCTGGCATCCCTCGACCGAGGAGGAGAAGTGCGCCACCGGCACCATGATCGGCTCCGGCATCGGCGGCCTCTCCGGCATCGCCGACACCGCGATCCTGTTGAAGGAGCGCGGCCCTCGAAAAGTGTCGCCGTTCTTCATCCCCGGCCGCCTGATCAATCTCGCCTCCGGCTATGTCTCGATCGAGCACGGGCTGAAGGGCCCGAACCATGCGGTGGTCACCGCCTGCTCGACGGGCGCCCACGCGATCGGCGACGCCAGCCGGCTGATCGCGCTCGGCGATGCCGATGTGATGGTGGCGGGCGGCACGGAATCGCCGATCTGCCGGATCGGCATGGCCGGCTTCTGCGCGGCGCGTGCGCTCTCGACCGGTTTCAACGAGACGCCCGAAAAAGCGTCGCGTCCCTATGACAGGGATCGCGACGGCTTTGTGATGGGCGAGGGCTCCGGCATCGTGATCCTCGAGGAATATGAACACGCCAGGGCGCGCGGCGCGAAGATCTATGCCGAGGTCACCGGCTATGGCCTCTCCGGCGACGCCTATCACATTACTTCACCCTCGCCGGATGGCGACGGCGGTTTCCGCAGCATGTCCGCCGCCATGAAGCGCGCCGGCATCACCGCAGCCGACATCGACTACATCAACGCACACGGCACCTCGACCCAGGTCGGCGACGAGATCGAACTCGGCGCGGTCGAGCGGCTGCTCGGCAATGCAGCCTCCAAGGTGTCGATGTCGTCGACGAAGTCGTCGACCGGACATTTGCTGGGGGCTGCGGGTGCAATCGAGGCGATCTTCTCGATTCTCGCGATTCGCGACAATATCGCCCCGCCGACCATCAATCTCGATCATCCGTCGGTGGAAACGGCGATCGATCTCGTGCCACATGCGGCGCGCAAGCGCGAGATCAATACCGCGCTCTCCAATTCGTTCGGTTTCGGTGGCACCAACGCCTCCGTCATCCTTCAGCGCGTAATCAATTGATGCTGCTCACCGGGAATCGGATAGCTAGAAACACCGTTTCGCCGCATTCAGTGCTAAATCGTTAGTTCGGGCGCAGATTACCGGCCGCTCGCCAGCGGGCGAGGCCACGATAAGAGCGACAGGATTCAGGTTGCATCGATGAGTGAAAGGCCGCCCATTTCGCCCCGGAGCCCGCGCGCCGCGCTGGAGCCCGAGAAGGTCCCGCCGCCGCCCAGGCGTTCCGAACGCGCCCGCAATCCTTTTGTCGTGGTCGGCAATGCCATCATCACCATCGTGCTGCTGCTGCTGATCGGCGCCGGCACGGCCTATTATTACGGCAAGCAGGTGCTGGAATCGCCGGGGCCGCTCAGGGAAGACAAGGTCGTCAACATTCCGGCGCGCGCCGGCAAACGCGACATCGCCGACGTGCTGCAGCGCGAAGGCGTGATCGACGTCAATCCCTGGCTGTTCATCGGCGGCGTGTTCGCGATGAAGGCCAGTTCCGACCTGAAACCCGGCGAATATTCGTTCCAGAAAAACGCCAGCCTGCGCGACGTCATCGCCACCATCGTCGAAGGCAAGGTGGTGCAGCATTCGGTCACGATCGCGGAAGGCCTGACCTCCGAGCAGATCGTCGCAAGACTTTCCGACAACGACATCTTCTCGGGCTCGGTGCGCGAAATCCCGCGCGAGGGGACGCTTCTGCCCGAGACCTACAAATTTCCGCGCGGCACCACCCGCGAACAGGTGATCCAGCGCATGCAGGCGGCGCAGAAGCGCGTGGTTGCGGAAATCTGGGAGCGCCGCAACGCGGACGTTCCGCTCAAGTCGCCGGAGCAGTTGGTGACGCTCGCCTCCATCGTCGAGAAGGAAACCGGCAAGACTGACGAGCGCAGCCGCGTCGCCGCGGTGTTCGTCAATCGCCTCAAGCAGAAGATCAAGCTGCAGTCGGACCCGACCATCATCTACGGCCTGGTCGGCGGCAAGGGCACGCTGGGGCGGCCGATCAAGCGCAGCGAAATCACCCAGCCCTCGCCCTACAACACCTATGTGATCGACGGCCTGCCGCCGGGACCGATCAGTAATCCCGGCCGCGCCTCGCTGGAGGCCGCCGCCAATCCGGCGCGCACGCGCGACCTCTTCTTCGTCGCCGACGGCACCGGCGGCCATAGCTTCACCGAAACCTACGACCAGCACCAGAAGAACGTCGCCAAGCTGCGCGCGATGGAGAGGCAGGTGCAGAACGACACCGTCGAGCCGGCCGACGACGCGCAGGCGCCTGTCGCCGCCGCGCCCGCCGCCGACGCGCCGCCCGCCACCGGGACCACCGCCAAGCCGCCGGCCGCCAAGAGGCCGGCCCGGACCACCGCGTCCCCCCGGCAGGGCGCCGCGCAATCGGCGCCGGCGGCGCCGACGGTACAGCAATAGCGCATGATCCCGAAAAGTGTGTAGCGGTTTTCCGAAAAGATCATGCGCGAACAGGAATCTATAGCGCGATAACGATTTATCTTAATCCCATCGCGCTCCAGCTGACGGTCCGGCGTTAACGGGCCAAACTCCACATTTCCCAAAAAGGTCTTATCGTCCGCGCGCGTTGGTGTTACGCGAATCTGCGTACCATCCTGCTGTCTGTCCCTCGGAGAATTTCTGGCCATGGCGCTGTCGAGCATGACCGGCTTTGCGCGAAGCCACGGCGCAAGCGGACCCTACGCGTTCGAGTGGGAGCTGAAGTCGGTCAACGCCAAGGGCTTTGACCTGCGCCTGCGGCTGCCGCCGGGCTGGGACGAGCTCGAGGCCCATGCCAAGAAACACGCCGGCGAGGTGCTGGCGCGCGGCACCGTCTACGCCAATTTCAACGTCAAGCGCGCCAACGCGCTGTCGACGGTACGCATCAATGAGGACGTGCTGGCTTCCATCGTGAAGGTGGCCCATCAGCTTGCCGGCAAGATCGATGCGGTCGCACCCAGCATCGACGGCTTGCTCGCCATCAAGGGCGTGATCGAAGTCGTCGAGCCCGAAAGCAACGAAGAGGAAGACAAGGCGGCGAAGGCGGCTGCCGCGGCTTCCTTCGATGAGGCACTGACCAACCTCGTCGCGATGCGCAAGCGCGAGGGCACGGCGCTGGGCCAGATCCTGTCCCAGCGCATGGACGAGATCGAAACGCTGGCAAAGCGGGCGGAAGCCGCGCCCGGCCGCAAGCCCGAAGCCGTTCGGGCCCGGCTTGCCGAACAGGTTGCCGCGCTGCTTGAGACGTCCGATCGTTTCGATGCCGATCGCCTCACCCAGGAGGCGCTGCTGATCGCCGCCAAAGCCGACATCCGCGAGGAGCTCGACCGCATCGCCTCCCACATCTCGCAGGCGCGCGAGCTGATCGGCAAGGGCGGGCCGATCGGACGGCGGCTCGACTTCCTGGCGCAGGAGTTTCACCGCGAGGTCAATACCTGCTGCTCGAAGTCGAACGACATCGAGCTGACGAATACGGGGCTGGAGATGAAGAACGTGGTCGAGCAGTTCCGCGAGCAGGTCCAGAATCTGGAGTGATGCGAGATGTCGCAACGTCGCGGCTTTGACGGGGTGGAACGGCGCGGCCTGATGTTCGTGCTGTCCTCGCCCTCGGGCGCGGGCAAGACCACGCTGTCGCGCCTGTTGATGGAGCACATGTCTGGCCTGCGGATGTCGGTCTCGGCGACCACGCGCCCGATGCGGCCCGGCGAGGTCGACGGCAAGGACTACCTCTTCGTCGACCATGCCCGCTTCGAGCAGATGGTGAAGCGGCAGGAGCTCTTGGAATGGGCCAATGTCTTCGACAATCGCTACGGCACGCCGCGCGCGCCGGTCGAAGCCGCGCTGTCGGCGGGGCAGGACGTGCTGTTCGACATCGACTGGCAAGGTACCCAGCAACTGAAGGAGAAAGCGCGCGCCGACGTGGTCAGCGTCTTCATCCTGCCGCCCTCGGCGGCTGATCTGGAAAAGCGCCTGCATTCGCGCGCCCAGGATTCGGCCGACGTGATCCGCCGCCGCATGAGCCGCGCCAGCCACGAAATGAGCCACTGGGCCGAATACGACTACATCGTCATCAACCACGAGATCGACGAGGCCTTCGCCGAAGTGCAATCGATCCTGAAGGCGGAGCGGCTGAAGCGCGAGCGCCGCACCGGGCTCACCACCTTCGTGCGCGAACTGCAGCGGCAGTTGGAAAAGTAGGCCTACCGCATTCACGACGACGCGTGTGCGTCCCGCTCGCCGCGCGTCTCCAGCTCCTGATGCAGCTTTGCAGTCAGCCGCGCCAGAAATTCCTCGATCTTTTCGACGGTCTCGCCGGTTTCGTCGGTATCCTCGGTTTCGCCGACGGCCTCTGCGAAATCAGACTGCGGCACCAGCCCGTGGGTCTCGTCCAGATCGGCCAGTGCCGTGTGCGGCTGCGCGAGCACGGGCTCCACCCAGGGCGGGTTGCGCGGATTGGCATCCGATTGCCAGTCGGTCCGCTCGCGCAGCCAGTCATTGCGCTTGCGGCGGCGGCCGAGCCGGTACACCGCGCTGCCGGTCAGCCCGGCCAGCGCCAGCGCGCCAGCCGCCACCACGAGCAGCATCTGGATCGAGCCGGTCTTGCGCTCGGGCGGCGCGAATAGCGGAGGCGGCGGCACGGCCGGCTGCTGTTGCGAGGCATCGGCGTCCGTGTCGGGTTGCGCATCCGCCACCATCAGCGAGGCTTCGGGTGCCTGGTCCGCTGGGGCGGTATTCGAGTCCGCTGGAGCAGTGCCGGTGGATTGGGGCCAGCGCGAGGCCAGCGCATTGTTGTCGGCAGGGGCGGCCGGTGGTGTCGTCGCAGCCGGCGGGTTCGGCCAGACCGACGGCGCAGTGTCATCCGCGACGCGTCTCCGCGCGGGCAGTTCGGCATGGGCGTCGGCGATCGAACGCGTGGTCGCAGCGTCCTGTTGTCGCGGTGCCGGCTTCTCGGACGAAACCGCACTGGGAGCGTCGGCTGTTTTCTCGTCCTCGCCGCGCAGGTACCAGCACTTGCGGCCGGTACCGCGCTCGCTGCGATAATACCAATGCTTGCCTTGCGGCGTGGCGTCCTTCGGTTCCGTCAGGCAGCCATCGGCCGCCTTTGCTGTGTGGTCAGGAAGTCCCGTGGCGGCAGCGCCCAGGCCGATAGCGGCGGCAACAAAAAGAGCCGATGCGACTTTCGCTCGGACGTTCGACATACGCATCTCCGGTACGCTACGCGGGCACTTTGACTGCCCCCAATCTCGACGAAGAGTTGGGTCGCAATAGGCCGCAAATCCGGAGAGGATTGGGCTTAATTCGGGCTTGGTTCCCGCCCCCGAAAAGCCCGGATTTGACGGCGGCGCGCGCGGAGCGTGCCGCTATCCCGCCTCACTCGCTCGCGAGCACGTCGGAGAACAGCACGTAGCGCTCGCCGTTGAAGCGCACCAGCCGCATCTGCTTGATCGGACGGTGATCGGTCGGGCTCGAGGTCAGCCTGATGCCGGGCAGCAGGAGCGGCAGATCCATGCTGAGGTGGGTGGCTTTGTCCATGACATTCTCGCGCGTGAGATTGTCGCCGCATTGCCTCAAGAGCTCCACCACCGCATGGCCGATATTGTAGCCATAGGGCGCGTAATAATCGCTCTTGTCGACACGCGGGTTGTATTTGTCCATCCACACGTTCCAGGCCTTCATCTCCGGATCGTCCCGCCATTGCGGATCGGCCGGGTCCTTCTGATAGGCCGCGGAGATGATGCCCTTGGCGGCCTCGAACCCGGCAGGCCGGATCGCGCCCGCGATCGAGGAGCCGACGCTGGAGACGAACTCCTGCGGATGCCAGTCGATGTCATAGGCCTTGCGGATCGCCTGCGCCGCGAATTTCGGCACCGCGAAAATCAGCAGCACATCGGCGCCGGCGGATTTCAGCGACACGATCTGCGAATCCACCGTGGGATCAGAGGTGTTGTAGGTCTGCTGCGACACGATCATCTTGTCGGCGCGCTCGCCGAGCCCGCGCTTGAAGCCGATGAGATAGTCGCGGCCGAGGTCATCGTTCTGCGAGAGAATGCCGACCTTGGCCTCGGGCTTGTTGGTGAGAATCCATCTGGCGTAGATCTCGCCCTCGGAGGCGTAATGCGGCGTCCAGCTCAGCGTCCACGGATAATGCTCGGGATCGTTGAAGACGGTGGCGCCGGTGCCGATGAAGAGATGCGGCACCTTCTTCTGGTTGATGTATTTCACCACCGCCATGTTGGTCGCGGTGCCGACCGGGTTGACCAGGAACAGCACTTCCTCGCTCTCGATCAGGCGGCGGATCTGCTCGACCGTCTTGGGCGGGCTGTAGGCGTCGTCGAGGGCGACGTAGTTGATCTTGCGCCCGTTCACGCCGCCTTCATCGTTGACCTTCTGAAAATAGGCGGTCGCCGAGATCGCGCCGGCCGAATAGGCCGAGGCCGGGCCGCTGAAGGGCGTGGTGGTGCCGATCTTGATTTCCTTGTCGGTGACGCCCGGACCATATTGCTTCTGCGCGAGCGCCGGTGCCGCGACCAGAAGCGCGAGCGCCGCCCATGCGCAGCCCGCGACAAGTTTCCTCCAAGCCATTCTCTTCCTCCCGTTTTTTTTACGGCGAGGCCGGCGAGACTTTTATGGTTCTAGTTTCTTAAGACGATACGTCCCACGACTTTCCCGGCTCGCAACGCGTCGATCCATTTTTGTACGTCGCCCATCGGCTCTTCCCGCATGGGCGTCGGCTTGATTTTTCCGGCGCGCGCCAGCGCCATCAGTTCGTGCCCCTCGGCCAGCGTGCCGACCATGAAACCCTCGATGGTCATGCGCTTGTACACCCATTGTACCATCGGCAGGTTGAAATTGCCGCCCATCAGACCGGACACCACGATCTTGCCGCCGCGCGCGACCACGGAGACCGCGAACGCCATCGACTTCTCGTTGCCGGCGAAGTCGACGATCTCATCAAAGCCGCCTTCGGTCTCCCTGACAATTCGTTCAACGATGTCGGGCTCTGACGGATCGTAGGCGAAAGCGGCGCCGTTCTGCAGTGCGGTTTCCCGTGCGGCGGGATTTAGATCCGCCACGCTGATCTTCTGCTTGAACATGGCCTGCGCGAACGACAGGCCCATCATGCCCACGCCGCCAAGCCCGATCAAAAGCAGGTTGCGCTGCCGGGGCCGGTCGACCAGCCGTTTCAGCGCGCCATAGGCGGTGACGCCCGAGCACATCAGGGTCGCAGCCTGGTTGACCGGCAAGGAATCGTAATCGAGCAGGTATTTCGCGTCGGGCACCAGCACGTGGGTGGCAAAGCCGCCGTCGATGGAAACGCCGACGAAGCGCTGCTTGATGCAGAGATTTTCGTCGCCGGCGAGGCAGTCGCGGCACTGGCCGCAGCCGATCCACGGGAAAACCGCCTTCTTCTTGCCGATCAGGTCCTTCGGTACGTCAGGCCCCACTTCGTCGACGACGCCGGCGATCTCGTGGCCGAGCGTGAAGGGCAGGGTCATGCCGCGCGTGGTGTCGAGCCGCTTGCCGCCGCCGAGATCGGCGTAGCCGTCCTGGATGTGCAGGTCGGAATGGCAGAGCCCGCAGCGCTCGATGCGGACGAGGACTTCTTTGCCTTGCGGCTTCGGCGTATCGACGATGGTCTCGCAGAGCGGCGCATCGAATTTGACCAGCGATTGTCGGCGCATCAGTGCCATGAAACCCAAATTCCCCCGATTTTATTTTGCTTTCTTCCAAATCAGTTGAATACTAGTTCAATTCTCAGTTCAAGCCTTGTTCTTCACGCAAAATTCGCCCGCGGCTGCGGGTCGACCTATATTCAAATGCAACTACAGCGAGCTGAGCCGATGAAACGGCGCATTTTGATTTTGGCTTATTTGGTCCTGTCATGGGCTGTCTAGTTCTACGGCCTTGAGCGGAGGCTTCCCGGAGAGGCGAGATGGTGGGAACGGCTGGTCGTCGCCGCAATGTCCGGGTTCTTCACGATCTTCATTTGCAGCGTGGACCATCGGCGCCACCGCGCAAAATTTGCAGACACGTCAGATCGGCCTGATGGACGGGCCTTGGGGCGGTGTCGCAGAAAGCCGAGTCTTTGTCGTGTGAAGCCCTAGCTCGATTTCGGGAAGTCCATCTACTGTGGCACGAAGCTGGAGCGCTCTCGCTGGCGTAGCACAAAGTGGCACTCATGACCCAATCCAGAAGTCAGGTGATGGGCTTGAACCTCCTCCGAATGTCGACGCCAATCGATACAGCTTGGCGGCAGACATAACTCAAACATGAGGAGGCTGCGTTGTTATGGATCTTAAGAACACTCGGCATTGCGCTTGGCAAAGCCATCACACTTGGGGAGTACGAGAGAATAAAAGATGAAAATAAAAGGGCACGGGACTATGGCACCTTTATACGTTAAATGGAGGAGGTTGCCAAAAAAAGGCTGGTAGCATGCAAACCTGACGAACTCTCAAGAGATTGTCCCATCGCTACGGTGATAAACCAATACAAGCAGGATGGTAGAACGACATCAGGAACAGCTGCTTTACGCATATTTACAGTTATCGGCTCCGATGGCCAGATTATTAACATCCAGGGCTTTGATCTATCACAAACGATCGGCGTTACGGTCCATCACACAAACGGCAAGGTAGACCGTGAACAAGTTGATCCAAGCGAGGCTATCAAGCGGATTAGATGGGAGGCGGGATACCCCCAATAATACGCGCAGGGTTTGGCCGCGCGGGTGGCGATTTTCCGCGCAAGGAAGAAGCGTCGACCGTACCGAATTTATGGGGTCACGCCCTGGTTCATCCTTCGTGATGATCAGAAGGATTTCTCAGACGACGCGTCCGCGCCGCTGACGCCTCAGCTTATGCTCTGTCGTCGGCCTCGAATGCCGGCCAGACGTGCCGGTGCCTCGGCATGTCGCCGAAGATCCGGAATCGTTCCTTGACGATCTTGTGGCATTCGCAGGCGTTGCGACGCAGCCCCTCGATGTCGAGGATGCGAAGCGAGCCACGGGAGCCTTCAAGGATCCGCCTCACTTCGAACTCCGCAACGGTCTTTGAGACGCCCGGCCGGCGGACACCGAGCGCCGATGCAATGACGCCATGAGTCACCGGGACCAGGTCGCCGCCGATGCGATCCTGCGCGAGCAGGAGCCAGCGTGCGACACGCTCATCGATGTCGTGCTTGGCATTGCAGAGGGCGATTTGTGCTTCAAGCATGATCAGCAGATGCACATATTTCAGCAGGTGATCCTTGATGGCGGGTTGTTCCCGCATGACACGCTGCAAAGTCTCGGCTTCGATTCGATAGGCGGTGCCCGGGACCAGCACCACCGAGCGCTGGGTGGTGCGCATGGTGCCGAGAGCGACGGAGATGCCGACAAATCCGAAACGTCCCACGACCGCCACTTCAACGGGGCCGTCTCTTGACGTCCGAGTAACGCGCGACACTACGCCGGACTCGATGAAATAAGCGGCATCTGAGCGTCTATTGGCGTCGTGGAGTATTTCGTTGCGCCTCAATGATACCAGCCGCAGATGCGGTCTGAGTTCTGCAAAATCGCCCGGATCAAGCGTGGCCAGGATGCTGTTGTCGACGGGATGGGACTCCCGGACCCGGTCTCCAACTTCCGCCGTTGCGATGGAGTTGAGCATAGTCCCGAAATCTCAGCGAGTTGTCATGACAATGATTGGGAGCGCCAGCGGCGCGCCTTCGGACAGAAATTAAGGGCAGATGCGGCGTGCGCATTTGTGACAAAGTAGCGCAGGTCGACGGAGGTCGTACTGTTCATTTCGCGAATCTTTGTCATCGTTTTTGACAGGTCGCGCCTGCCCGGGCTCTCACGCGCTTCGTCTGCGATGCGATTGCACTCGCGGCGGTTTCCCGCGGTCGAAATATCTCTACACCACGGATCGGTTTGCCATGAACAGTCTGCTCATCGCCATTTTTTTGCTTGTCTATCTGGCGATCGTGATCGAGCATCCTCTTGGTGTCAGCAAATCGGCTTCTGCTCTGTTCGGAGCTGCCGTCCTTTGGACGGTCTACACGATCGCTGCCGGCGATCACGTCGCTGAAGCCCTCGACGACTCGGTGGCCTCGGCGGCAAAGATCGTGTTCTTCCTGATGGGCGCCATGGCAATGGTGGAAATGATCGACGCCCACCGGGGCTTCGACATCATCACCTCACGATTGCGCGCGACCAGCCTGACAGGGCTGTTGTGGATGTTTGCGTCGATCACGTTCCTGCTGAGTGCGGTGCTCGATAACCTGACGACGACGATCGTCATGGTTTCGATGACGAGGAAGGTACTGGTCGACCGCGAGGACCGACTATTTTTCGCGGCGATGATCGTGGTCGCCGCCAATGCCGGCGGTGCCTGGTCGCCGATGGGTGATGTCACGACGACCATGCTGTGGATCGGAGGGCAGGTCAGTGCGCTTGGCATTGTGAAGGCGCTGTTGCTGCCCTCGATCGCCAATCTGATCGTTCCGTTGTTGTGGGCCACCTTCGTCCTGCGTGGGCGCAGTGTCGGAAGCATGAACTCGGCCGTCGAAACGGGTGCACGACCTGCGAGTGCATGGGAACGCAATCTGGTGTTTTTCGCCGGTTCCGGCCTCCTGCTGCTGGTGCCCGCGGTCAAGACGATCACGCATCTGCCGGTGTTCATGGCGGTTTTGTTGAGCCTGGCAATATTGTGGATCATTAGTGAGGTTGTGCACCGGAACAAGGATGAGGAGGAAAAGGCGCGCCTGACCGCGGCGGAAGCGCTGAAGCGGATCAACTCGGCCTCGATCGTGTTCTTCCTTGGCATTCTGCTGGCGGTGGCGGTGCTGGAGCATGCCGGCATTCTCGACGCACTCGCATCCTGGCTCGGCCGTATTGTCGGACGGCTTGACGCCGTCGTGCTTATGCTGGGACTGGCGAGCGCCGTTATCGACAACGTTCCCCTCGTTGCCGCTGCGATGGGCATGTATCCTCTGGCGAAATATCCGCCCGACAGCTTTCTATGGGAGTTCCTGGCCTATTGCGCCGGCACTGGCGGATCGATTCTCATCATTGGCTCGGCGGCGGGCGTCGCTGCGATGGGACTCGAGCGTATCGAATTCCTTTGGTACGCAAGGCGGATTGGCGGTGTTGCCTTGGCTGGATATCTCATTGGCGCTGCGGTCTATGTCGCGCAGTATCGGTTGACGCATTAAGGTTCCGCATCGCGGCCGGCGTGTTGAAAGTCACGTTGGAGGCCGATCTTCGGGCGGTCGGAAACCATGTGCCGGGACCGGCTTCATTCGCCTTGTCTGCCTCCGGATAGGCCGCAAGGGCCACGATTCGCGCGCGCGTCCGGCTCCGTGCGGCATCGATCAGCATCCTGCCGGCCCAGCGGTAAACATTGCTTTCGCGAATTTGCTCGCGCATCAGCGCCATGCGTTCAGCCTGTTCGCCGAGGGGCATGGTCAGGGCCTGCTCGATCGCCAACGCCATCTCCTCGGTGTCGTAGGGGTTCACGATCAGCGCTTCCAGCAACTCGCGCGAGGCTCCGGTGAAGCTTGAAAGTACCAGCACTCCGGTGTTCTCCTCGCGGGAGGCCACGAACTCCTTGGCTACCAGATTCATGCCGTCATGCAGGCTGGAAACCACGCAGGCGTCGGCCGACCGGAACAGGCCGAATACCTCGGTCTGTTCGTAGTGACTGACGATCAGCTTGATCGGCCCGTGCCGGCACCGGTGCCGCGCATTGATCTCCTCGGCAAGTGCCTGGGCTTCGGCTTGCAGCCTGGAATAGGAGCTCAGCTTGCTGCGTGTCGGCGCGGCAACCTGGATGAAGACCAGGCGATCCTTCCAGGCCGGGGTACGCGTCAGCAGGGCATCCACGGCTCTCAGGCGGTCGAGGATGCCTTTTGTGTAATCGAACCGTTCGATCCCAACGACGATCTTGATGTCCTCCGGCAGGCCGAACTTGGCGCGCGTGCGGACTCGACATTCGCTGCCGGGAGGGACGCCGGCAAGCGCCTTGGGAGGCCAGTCGATCGAGATCGGATAGGGGCGGACCAGGGTTTCATCGCCGCCGAGGCTGACTGACTGGATTTCACGATCGATCCGGCTTTCAAGAAATCGATCTACGCATTCGATGAAGTTGTTGCAGTGAAATTGGGTGTGAAAGCCGACGATGGTGCTGCCGAGCAGACCCTCGATGATGTCTTCCTTCCACGGACAGATACTGAAGGTCTCCGCATTCGGCCAGGGTATGTGCCAGAAGGTTATGATGGTGGCTTTGGGCAATCGTTCTCGTATGAATTTCGGAACCAGTGCAAAGTGATAGTCCTGCACCAGCACGATGGGGTCTTCCGTCCGCGATTCCGCAACGACGGCGTCGGCAAAACGTCTGTTGATCTGCTGATAGAGTTGCCAATCGTGCATCCGAAGGTTCGGCCGCACGAAGACGATATGGCATAACGGCCACAAACCCTCGTTTGCGAAGCCGTAGTAATATCCGTCCTGTTCTTCCTCCGTGATCCACACGCGCCGGAGGGTGTAGGCTGGCGCCGATTCCGGCACGCGAATCCTGTCGTGCTTGTCAACGGTCTCGCGATCGGCGCTTCCGCTGCCGTGCGCGATCCATGTGCCGCCGCAGGCGCGCATGACAGGCTCGAGCGCCGTGACAAGGCCGCTCGCCGGGGTCTGCACCGCGATCCCGTCCGGCGTCCTGTTGTGGATATAGGGTTCCCGATTCGAGACGACGAGAACTTCGGCCTCGGGCAGTGCGTTGAGCAGCAGCTCGTGGAGTGACTCCGGCGTCCAGTCGATCTGGCTTGTGACGGGAACGTGTTCGGACTCACGCAATAGTTTGCGAATTTCGCGATCGAGCGCCGAACCTGCGGATGGCGACCATGATTCGGAGCCTCCGCGGCGGACCGCTTCGACGGCCCGTTTGAGCGAGCTCATCCAGCTGCGAAGCATCAGGAGGGCGAACACGCTTCCACCGATTATGAGCGCGACGGTCACGCCTGCCAGCGCCGCCAGCATGTAAGCCATCACCTGGCCCGAGCGCGCACCGATGAAGCTCAGATCGGTAAGTATGACAAGGTAGGACCGGCCGGAGCCTGCCGCGATCGGAAACGCGGCAATGAGGATTTGCCGACCGTCCGTGGTGACATTGGAAAAGCTTTCCTTTTCCGAGCGCGCAATTTTTTCGCAAGAGAAGTTCGCGGGCATCTCGGAGCTCTGCGCCATCAGGGCGCCGCTGCTGTTGCAGAATCCGACTGCCAGGATGCGCTTGTCCAGCGCCACCCTCTGGAACAGCGCGGAGAGCTTCGGCCACGCCCTCTCTTCGATTGCCCGATCAAGCAAGGGCTCGATGGCGTTGAAGACCAGGCGTGAGCGCGCCTCGACGTCTACCCGCGACCATTGTTCGACGATGCCGCCCGCAAAGGGCGCAAGGATGAAGCCGACAAGCAAGGTCACGACAAGCCCAAAAACGCCGTATCGAAGGAAATCTCTGTATCGAATGGGCACTATCGTCGCTCCCCGGCGGGTCGCATCGGTGGATGACCGAGGGCTTTCAGGACTCTCCGTCCTCGCCGGCCTTTGCCGGCTGGCCGAGCTTTTCGTGGATGAGTTTCGTCACCGGAATGAGATGGCTGGTGTAGGCCTCCAGAAGCTGCTCGATCCGCGAGCGGCTCTGGAGCGAAATGCCCTCCAGTTTGAAGGTTTCTCCGGCACGAACCAGCAAATCGGCCGCGCAAAGCTCCAGCAGCGCCCTGGCGGCCTCCTTCTCGCCGATATAGAGGCGCCTCGCCACTTCGCGGACCGTCCATCCCCTTTGGAGGTCCGATCGACTGATCAACAGCAGAGCTTCGATCTGGGCCACAAACTCTATGCGCACCCGGATGAAGTTCTTGAGTTCGTTGGGAATATCAAAATCGGCCATTTACAGGTCTGCAAACCAATTTCCCGAAAGGTTGGGTTTGAGTTCCAGCGTGTCATGACTGTGTCATGTCTTGCTTGGGTTCTTCGTTGTTGCAGGTCAGGCAAATCCTCCTGATGACAAGGCGGCCCTCGATACCTCGTCGCTCATGTTGATGTGGTGTTTTCACCCCGCAGACCTTGCAGTAGGCTTGCGGGCGAACGACATCGCTCCCGCTGTTGCGCGGTGAAGCATTTGGTCCCCTCAGCATCTCAGTCCCCAGCACCCCGTTGCCGTACCGCGCAGCCGCGCACGCAGAGCATAAGCCAGAGTCGGGTTTGGGATATTTGGCAAGTTGGTCTGATACCGTACCAACAAGCCGATTTGCTTCCGGGATTGACGATTGTCCTATCTCGAAATCGGCCGGTAGCCGCCAACCGATGCGGAGCGATTCGGAGTAGGAAGGTGACGGATGCGAGCGATCCATTCCGCAATTATTTTGTTGTCGGTGGTTGTTTTCACTTGCTCCGCGTCCGCGGGCCGGGAATTTACCGGCGTTCCCGCGATCGTCGACGGCGATACGGTGCAATTCAACTCGGTAAAACTCAGGCTCGACGGAGCAGATGCCCCGCAAATGGATCAGCGCTGCTTCGACAAGACGGGCGCTGACTGGAAGTGCGGGATCGCCGCGCGTCAGCATCTGATAAGCCTTGCGGCAGACCGGCCATGGACCTGCACGACGGTTCGCAAGAATGTCTATGGGAGGTTATTTGCAAAATGTCGTGTTGGTGACGACGACATCGCGCATGACATGATTCTCGATGGGTGGGCGATCGCGTCGACAACCGGAGTTGCTACCTACCTGCCTGACGAAGCGAAGGCGAAAAGCACGGCTTCCGGTCTTTGGGCGGGTTCATTCGTTGCTCCGCTCGATTGGCGGCAGCATAACTGGCACGCAAAGATCCTGGGTCGCGCGCTGATTGACGAAAAGTCCTCGAATCGATTGCTGACGTCGGCCTTTGGCGCCATGCCTCCGTCCGACGAATGCGCGATCAAGGGTAACGTCAACTGGAGCGGGCGATGCATCTTCCACAAGCCCGGTGGTCGCTGGTACAAGCGCATCACCATGGAGGCCCGCTACGGCGACCGATGGTTCTGTTCGCAGCTCGAAGCGATCGCATCGGGTTGTCGAGAAACCAGGCGTTGACCGGACATAGAGGCGGGTATGCCTTTCAAGAGTCCGGATGCCTTGCTGGTGTCATTCGAGGTGGAGCTTCGCGGCACGGACATGCTGGATTTCATGGTTGTGGAGACTGGGCTGCATCTTAATCCCCGTCACCCCCAATACGATGAGTCAGCAGTTCGCCGCCTGATCGAAGCAGCGCGAGCTTATCTTGCTGTCTCCGGCAATCCTTCGACAGGGATACGGCTTGTTTCAAATCGCGGCGGTCAGTCTTAGCAGGCCTGCGCGATGAGGTGGCGCTCGTCGGCAAGTTCGATTCTAAAGCCGAATGAATGTCCGAGTCCCCAGCAGCGTTCGATTGTCGCTGCAAATCATTCACCGGGTCGAGTCGGCGCGACGAATTGGATTCTATCGGTCAAGCGTTACGATTTTTCGTTCCGTATGTCCGCCAATTCACGCGCCATGGCAACGAAGCCCGCGATGGATACGGTCTCGGCGCGCCGCGTCGGATCGATATTGGCGGCGGCCAGGAGCCGCAGCGGATCGGCGGGCAGCGATTTCAGGCTCTGGCGCAGCATTTTGCGGCGCTGGTTGAAGGCGGCCGCCGCGACCTGCTCCAGCGCCCGGCGGTCGCAGGGCTCTGGCTGCGGGCGCGGCACCAGCCGCACCACCGAGGAGGTCACCTTGGGCTGCGGCACGAAGGCAGCCGGCGAAATATCGAACAGGATCCTTGTCTCGCAGCGCCAGTTGGCGAGCACGCCGAGCCTGCCATAGGCCTCCTCGTCCTCGCGCGCGACGATACGCTCGGCGACCTCGCGCTGAAACATCAAGACCATCATGTCGTACCAGGGCGGCCACGGCTCGATCGAAAGCCAGCCGATCAGGAGGCTGGTTGCGATGTTGTAGGGCAGATTGGCGACGATCTTCGCCTTGGCCGCGCCGAGATAGGGCTTTGGGTCGAAGGCTTGCGCATCGGCGCAGACGATTTCCAGCCGGCCCGGATATCGTTTCGCGATCACCTCCAGCGCCGGGATCGCGCGCTCGTCATGCTCGACGGCGATGACATGTGCCGCACCGAGCGCGAGCAGCGCCCGCGTCAGCCCGCCGGGACCGGGGCCGATCTCGACGACGGTTGCGCCTTCGAGCTCTCCCGCCGCACGCGCGATGCGGGCGGTCAGGTTGAGATCGAGCAGGAAATTCTGACCCAGCGATTTGCGCGCCGACAGCGAATGCTCGCGAATGACATCGCGCAGCGGCGGCAGGTCGTCGATCTGGCTCATGAGGTTTTCGCGGCCGCCATGCGGGAGGCCAAGCGCAACGCCGCGATCAGGCTCGCCGGATTGGCGCGGCCGCTGCCGGCGATGTCGAAGGCGGTGCCGTGGTCGGGCGAGGTGCGGATGAAGGGTAGTCCCAGCGTGACATTGACGCCGTCGTCGAAGGCCAGCGTCTTGATCGGGATCAGCGCCTGGTCGTGATACATGCAGACCGCGCAGTCATAGGTTTTTCGCGCGGCTTCGTGGAACATGGTGTCGGCGGGGAGCGGCCCCCGCGCGTCGATACCTTCCGCGCGCAGGATGTCGACCGCCGGAGCCACGATGGTCTTGTCCTCGGTGCCGAGCGAGCCGTCTTCGCCCGCATGCGGATTGAGGCCGGATAGCGCCAGGCGCGGGCGGGCGAGGCCAAAGCTTTGCTTCAGGCCATCAGCCACGATCCGCGCGGTTGAGACGATCAGGGAGGTCGAAAGTTGTGCGATCGCTTCGCGCAGCGACAGGTGGATCGTCACCGGCACCACCGCGAGTGTCGGCGACCACAGCATCATCACCGGCTGCGGGACCTTGCCGTTGGAAGCGGCGAGCTCGGCGAGAAATTCGGTATGGCCGGGATGGCGGAAGCCTGCGCGATAGAGCACGCTTTTCGCGATCGGATTGGTGACGACGGCGCCGGCGTGTCCGGCGCGCACATCGGCGACGGCCTGGCGGATCGAGCTGATCGCGGCCTCCGCGCTGGATGCGTCGGGCCGGCCGGGTTCGGCAGTCGCTCCCTTGCCTGTCGCGACAACAGGCAAGGCCTCGGCAAAGGCCGCGCGCGCTTCATCGGCGCCTACTTTCGCAAGCGGCACCTTGAGGCCAAGCACCCTGGCGCGGCGCGCGAGAAAGGCTGCGTCGCCGAGCAGATAGAACGGAGGAAGTTTCAGTTCATCCCGGCGCAGCCAGGCGAGAAGCGTGATATCGGGTCCGATGCCTGCGGGTTCGCCTGATGTCAGCGCAAGCGGTCGAGTGCCCGCTTTCCGGGATTCGTGCTCCATCGCGGCATCCACTTTCACGAACTTCGGAAAGCCATGTTTCGCAAAGTCATGGGCAATCGCAAACGGCTAATTGCGGTGCCCCTTCGATTTCTTCCCCGAACTTTCCTCTGCGTTCGAAATCTTCGGAACCGGCCTGCCGGTATTCGATCATCGCGCCCTTGCGGATTTCGTTCAGATAGGCGTTCGATGTCGCCTCGTATTTCTGCGCATACATCTTGTCGCGCATTTCCTTGCGCTTCGGCGTGTCGATGGTGGTCGGCTTGCGTGCGCACAGCGCCACCATCTCGATGCCCTGCTTGGTGACTTCCGGCGGGGTCAGATGGCCGATCGGAGTATCGTCGAGCACCTTGCGCAAGGGGGCCGGAATGTCGGCCGAAGTCCGGATCACCATCTCGCGGATCGCGGCGTTGGGCATCGACTTGAAATACTGGTTGGCCTGGTCGCAGGTCTCGATGCGCGAGCGCAGGGTCTCGGCGTCCTTCTGGCGGAGCTCTAGCGTGCTTTGCGCCGATCCCTTCGGCACGATCAGGACGACCGGCTGCATGCGGTACTCGAAGGCGTTGGCCTGCTGCGCATCGTCACCGCCCTCGGCCTTGACGGCAGCGGCAACGTCCTTTTCGCCGACCTGCAGCCGCTCCTTGTAGCGGCCGCGCACCAGGCTGCCCCAGACCATCTCGGTCCTGATCTTCTGCTTCAGCGTGTCGGGCCGGATGCCCTGTTTCTCCAGCGATGCCGTCAATTGCTCCGGCGTGATCCGCATGCGCTGGCTCATCTGCGTATAAGCCTGATCGATGTCGGAGGCGCCGGGATCGACGCCGAACTTCTTGGCTTCCCTGATCTTCAGCTTCTCTTCGATAAGCTCGTTGATCACTTCCTGGCGGCTCGACTGCTTGTGGGTCGAGAGGAAATCGAGCTTGCTGCGCAACTCGATGTCGAGGTCGGTGATGGGCTCGCCACTGACCATCACGATGACGGTTTGCGCCTGCGCGGGCGAGGGCGGCAACACCAGGGCGAAGCCGCAAACCGCGACGCAACCGGCAAGGAGAGCGCGAAGCTGACGCGAGAAGGTAGCTGTCATGATCATGTTTGATCTCAACTCATCGGAATTAAGGTTTGGCCATGCCGGGACTTCGTCCTCCGCAACCGGCGCCCGGCCTATTGAAGACCACCAGCGCCCGTAGCCCCTGACGAGGTGTTGGCAAGCGTACGCAGGCCGATCTGCAACATATAGGCATGGCCGAGAATCGGCGGCGCGGAACCGGCCGAATAGCTATAGGACGTGACGTAGTTGGCCGCCAGAACGAAGCAATCGTCCACATAGCCCGCGCCGACCACATATTGGTTGAGCTTGTTGGCCTCCAGATCCCAGCGCAGCGCGCCGGTCGCGACCCAGTTCGCCGCGACCTTGACCGAGCCGGAGGCGAGCAGGCCCTCGCGGCGGGTGAGATAGCCGAGGTCCGGCTGGGCTGCGTAATTGCCGTACATCATGCTGATCGACCAGCGATTGTAGTTGGCCCGCGCCTCGGCCTCGAAACGCTGCACGTTCCAGGTCTGCTCGTCGAAGCGCGAGCGCACGCTGAACGTGTAGGTCGAGTTCGGCGAATAGCTCACGCTGGAGACATAGTCCGATTTCTGCGTGGCAAGGCCGGAATCGAGGCCGGTATTGGTGACGTCATGGACCGCGAAGGAGTTAAGGCCGAACAGCTGGTAGGACTGGCCGAACAGCACCTTGATGCTGCCGCCGCGGTCGAACTGTGTGGTCGCCTGCACACCGACATTGGCGCGTCCGCCGCCTTCGACGCGGTCATAGCCGGAGAACTTGTCGACGCTGAACAGGTTGCTCGCGTCGTAGACCAGGCTTTGGGCGTCCTCGTTCGGCAGCTTGCCGGCATAGGTCTCGTTCGGTCGGATGATGACCTGCGCAATCGGCTCGATCGTGGTCGAGCCCCACGGCTGCACGTTGATGAAGGGATAGCGATATTCGAGGCCCACCGTCGGCATCAGCCGCAGTGCCTGGGTGTCGCCCACCGGCAGGAAGTTGGAAACGCCGGGCTGGTTGGAAACGTCGGCGTTGATCGCGTCCGCCCGCATGATCGCGAACGGCGTCCAGATTTCACCCATGGGATCGGTGAACGAGCGCCGCCACTGCGCTTCCGCCGACAGACGCGTGTAAGTGCCCGGGAAGCCGCGCAACAGACATTGCGATGGGGTCCGCGCCAACGGATCGGCGGAAGCGACCGTGCACAGGCCGTTGGTGTTGGCGAGCGTCGTGATCGGGTCGAACACCGCGTCATTGCGCGTCAGATTGGTGAAGTTCGTCTTGTAGGAGACCTCGCCGCCGAAGATCGGGTAGTTGAAGACGTTCGAGTAATCGAGGACCGGGTAGACCACCGGCACCTGCTGCTGATTGCCCGAGAAGGAGAGATAATAGATCGAGCGCAGGTCGAAATAGCTGCGATTGCCGACGCCGGTCAGATAGAGCTGCGAGACCGCTTCCGTCGGCAGCGTCAGGAAGGAGTTTATGGGATCCTTGTATTGCGACAGGCGGTAGTCGGACATGAAGTAGTAGTCCGACAGGATCACGCCGTCCCAGCCCCAGACCCATTTGTCGTTGATGGCGAACTGGCCCTTGGTCTCGACGCCGCCGCGGAACTGGCGATCGCCGGGCTGGCCCGCGAACGCGCCGGGATCGAGCTGGTAAATGCCATAGGCGCGGATCTGGTAGGAGCCGCTGAGCAGGCGCTGGCGGAACTCGGCCTGCATCAGCACGCCCTGGCGCGTGGTGATGCGCGGGGTGAAGGTCGCGTCATAGTCGGGCGCGATCGCCCAGTAATAGGGGATGTCGACGCCGAAGCCGTAGGTCGCGTTCTGGGTGAAGCCCGGCATCAGGAAGCCCGACTTGCGCTTCACGGTCGGATCGGGCGTCGAGAAGTAGGGCATGTAGGCGAGCGGCACGCCGAAGAACTCGAGCTGCGCCGTCTCGAAATACAGCATCTTCTCGGCCTGGTCGTGGATGATGCGTGCGCCCTTGACCTGCCACAGCGGCGGCTTCTTCGGATCGTCCTTGCAGGGCGCGCAGGCGGTGTACACGCCGTTCTCGAACACGGTGTAGTTGCCGCCTGAGCGGTCGGAGCGCGTCGCCGCCATCCGCGTCGCATCCGCCGTGTCGACCCGCAGCGAATCGACGAAGCCGTCGCGATAGTCGTCGCTCAGATCCATGACGTTGGCATAGGTGACCTTGCCGTCGGCATCCGTCATGCGGATGTTGCCTTCGGCATGCAGCCGCTTGGTCTTCTGGTCGTAGATCACCTTGTCGGCTTCGACGCTGGTGCCGTTGTAGAACAGCTGCACATTGCCGACCGCGGAGACGCGGTTGTTGTTGTAGTCGTAATCGACCTCGACCGCCTGGACCAGCATCTGGTTATCGGTGGGCACGCGCGGCCGCGCCGGCTGCGGCGGCCGCGGATTGTAGGTGAAGCCCTGTGCGGCGGCGCCCTGCATGCTCGCAAGTTCGAGCGCGCCCGCCATCAGCACGGCGAGCACGAGCGCGAGCAGGGGCCTGCTCACGGAAAAACGCCTCTCGTTGCGGCGCGCGCGGACGCGGCGCCGGGACGCAGACAAACTCATCTGGAGGGCGGCGACGACTGCCACTACCCGTCCTCCTGGTACAGCAAAGCCAAAAAGCCGGTGAGGCCGCCCACGCATACGGGCAACCACGCCGCAGCGATCGGATGCATCAACTCGGCCTTGCTCAGATCCTCAGTTACTTTCGACAGAACGTAGAGCAGAAAGCCCGCGCCCACGCCACTTAAAACCATCTTCTGCACGCCGCCGAATCGGAAGAAGCGCAAGGACACAGATGCAGCCAGCATCACCATCGCAGCGAGCAAAAACGGCTGTGCGAGAAGCTTATGGTACTGCAGGCGATAGCCGGCGGTTGCAAAGCCCGAACTTTCGGACGAACGGATGTATCCGGGAAGTTGCCAAAAGGACACAGTTTCGGGGGTCGAAAAAGAGTTGCGGACCTGCGCGGCCGTGAGCGTGGTGGCGAGTTGCAAACGCTCCTGATCGACCGGCGGCGCATCGAGCGAGAATCGCCTGACGTCCTTGAACAACCAATAGCCGTCCTCGAGCGTTGCTTCGCGCGCTTCCATCCGTTCCTTGAAAACGTTGTTTGTATCGAATCGAAACAGCGTCAATCCGGTCAGGCGCGCGCCCTGCTTCTCGCTGCGCGCCGCGTTGATGATGGTCTGGCCGTCGGCGTTGACCTGGTTGATCCAGAAACCGGACGCATCCTGCACGCCGCCGCCGGGCGCCCCGCCGAACAATTCGGCTTCCATGCGCTTGGAGAGCTCGCGCAAATTGGCGGACATCGGATTGTAGACCACCGTGGCGAGAACCCCGAGCAGGATCGCGGCCGCAAGCGCCGGTGCGATGAACTGCCAGGCCGAGACGCCGGCGGCGCGCGCCACCACGAGCTCGAGCCGCCGCGACAGCGCCAGATAGCAGGTCATCGCGCCGATCAGCACGCAGAACGGCATCATTTTTTCCAGGAGCTGCGGCACGCGGAACAGCGAGGTCTCCGCCACCATGATCGGCGAGGCCGTTGCCAGGCCTGAGGTCTTGCGCACCATCTCGATGTAGTCGACCAGCACCAGCAGCACGAAGATGCTTGCGAACACGCCGAGCGCCGAGACCACGAAGCGGCCGGCAAAATAACGCCCGAGCGTGTTGGTGATCATGCTCGTCATGCGACCGCCGGACGTCGGAACAGCCGGAGCAGGCGTTCGTTGGATTTGTTGATCGCTTCCATCAGCGCGGCCGGCGGCTCGATCACGATGCCGGCGACGATGATCCACACGCCGGCGCCGATGCCGGCAAACAGCATCGCGTATTGCACGGCGGCGGCCACCGGCGATTTCACCGCCATGACCGAGCAGGCAAAGCCCGCCATGCGCAGGCCGAACACGGCGATGATGGAGCCTCCGATCGAGAAGTTGCGGCTCTGGCGCGTGGTGCGCGGCGCGCCGAGGAAGGCGAAGGTCAGCGCAGCGAACGCAAACGGATAGATCGGCGACATGAAGCGGTCATGCAACTCGGCGCGGAACTGGCCGGGGAGCTGCTTGTACATCGGATCGTTTTCGTCCGGAGCGAGCAGCTCCCAGAGATAGCGCTCGCGGATGCCGAGCGCGACATCGCCATGCTGCGAGAATTTCGACATGTCGAAGGCGTAGCGGCCGAAGGCGACCATCGCCGGATCGCGCTTTCCGGCCTCGAATTTCTCCAGATTGCCGTCCTCGAGCACGAGGAACGAATTGGCTCCGTTCTGCACCACGGTGCCGTGGTCGGCGACGATCGAGATGCGCTCCTTGGGATCGCGGCGGTCGTCGATGAAGATGCCCATCAGCAGACCGCCCGGCTGGCGTTCGCGAATCCGGATGGTCAGATTTTGATCGAGTTGCGCAAAACGTCCGGGCTGCAGCACGTTGGTGAGCACGTCGGCGGTGATCTCGGCGTCCCATTGCTTGATTCGCCGCATGCCGTCGGGGGCGAGATAGGCGGCGATGAAGGCGACCAGCAGCGCCACCACGACGGTGGCGTAGAGGAACGGGCGGAACAGCCGGAACGGCGAGAAGCCGGCGGCGTTCATCACGATGATCTCGGAATCGGTCGCGAGCTTGTTCAGCGTGTGCGAGATCGCGATCATCAGCGCCACCGGGGCGATGATCAGGATGAGCGCGGGGATCACGAGGCTGGTGAGCCCCAGGAACGTGACGATGGTCTGGCCCTGGCTCGTCATCAGGTCGATGCCGCGCAACGCCTGCGTAATCCAGATCACCCCCGTGAGGCTGACCAGGACCAGCGCAAACGACGCGAGCGTCGTGCGGAAGATATACCTGTCGATCGACCCCATCGTTACCGCACGGTCCCGCCCTGCCACCGGTCAGACCCGCGGATTGCAACCAACCCCTTGAAAAGGGGTCCCCTTTGGTCGCGCCGCCAACCTGTCCTGCCAGTCCATTATCTCACTACCATCCCTTTGATCCGTCAACAAAATGGCTGCGCCGTGGCGCCGTCCCCATTAGGTTAATATTTCATCTATTGTGGCGGCGCGGCAACTAGCGCTCCACCAGGTGCTTGGCAGCCGGACCGAAGGCGGGTCATAGTGATCTTTCGAGCATTCCGGCGGCGCCAAACCGCGGCCGAAAAACCCTGCCAAGCGCGACCCGCATTGAAGCGAAAGCCCTGATTTTTGGAGGATTTACCTATGTCCGACGCCGTCAAGGTCGGCTTCGTCCCATATTCCACCGCCCCGCGCGGCATCTTGGTGTTGTTTTGCGATGATGCGTTGAAGTTCGGGCAGGCCGCGCGGAAGGCGCTGGGGAAGGCAGCGGATCTGGTGAAGCGGGCGGCCGCCACCAACCAGTTCAAGGGAAAAAGTGGATCAGCGCTCGATATTTTGGAGCCGGAAGGAATCAAGGTTCAGCGTTTGATCGTGATCGGAACCGGCAAGGCGTCCGAGTTGAAGGAGAAGGATTTCCTCAAGTTTGGCGGGGCGTTGGCGGGCAAACTGAATTCGGGCAGTGAAGCGGTCACAATTGTGGCGGAGCTGCCCGAAGGCCCGATGCAGCCGAATCAGGCTGCAGCGATCGCCTCCGGCATGAAGCTGCGCGCCTACCGGTTTGACCGCTACAAGACCAAGAAGAAGGACGGTGAGGACCGCGCCCTGCATACCGAAGTGTCGCTCGCGGTCGAGGACGTCGCCGCCTCAAGGAAGGCGTTCGCGCCGGACGCTGATGTCATCGACGGCGTGATTCTCGCGCGCGAGCTCGTCAACGAGCCGCCGAACGTGCTCTACCCCGAGGAATTCGCCCGCCGTGCCGGCCAGCTGAAAAAGCTCGGCGTCGACGTCGAGATTCTCGATGTCAAAGCCATGACCAAGCTCGGCATGGGGGCGCTGCTCGGCGTGGCCCAGGGCTCGGCGCGTCCCGGCCGCACCGTGATCATGCGCTGGAACGGCGGCAAGAAGGGCGAAGCGCCGGTTGCCTTCGTCGGCAAGGGCGTCTGCTTCGATACCGGCGGCATCTCGATCAAGGGTGCGGCCAGCATGGAAGAGATGAAGGGCGACATGGGAGGGGCGGCCTGCGTGGTCGGGTTGATGCATGCGCTCGCCGCGCGCAAGGCGCACGTCAATGCGGTCGGCGCCATTGGCCTCGTGGAAAACATGCCCGACGGCAACGCGCAGCGGCCCGGCGACATCGTCACCTCGATGTCGGGCCAGACCATCGAGATCATCAACACCGACGCCGAGGGCCGGCTCGTGCTTGCCGACGTGCTCTGGTATGTGGCGAAGAAGTTCAAGCCGAAATTCATGGTCGATCTGGCGACGCTGACCGGTGCGATCATGGTCGCGCTCGGCACCGAGCATGCCGGCCTGTTCTCCAACAATGACGAACTGGCGGAGCGGCTGATCAAGGTCGGGCTCGAGACCGGCGAAAAAGTCTGGCGCATGCCGCTGTCGGCGGAATATGACAAGCTGATCGACTCGCAATTTGCCGATATGAAGAACACCGGCGGCCGTTACGGCGGTTCGGTGACGGCAGCCCAGTTCCTGCAGCGCTTTGTCGACAACACGCCGTGGGCGCATCTCGACATCGCGGGAACCGCGATGGGCGCGCCGAAGACCGAGATCAACCAGAGCTGGGGCTCCGGCTTTGGCGTGCGCCTCCTGGAGCGGCTGGTGTCCGAGTATTACGAGAAATGACCCAAGAAAACGAACGAAGAAAATGAACGAAGGAAATGACTGAGGTCCTATTCTACCATTTGCAGAACATGTCGGTGGAGAACGTGCTGCCGCCGCTGCTCGAGAAATCGCTCGAGCGCGGCTGGCGCGTGGTCGTGCAATCGACCTCGGAGGAGCGCGCCGATGCCCTCGACGCGCATTTGTGGACCTATCGCGACGATTCGTTTCTGCCGCACGCGACCTGGCGCGCCGGCGATGCGGCGGATCAGCCGATCCTGCTGGCGGTGACGGACGGCAATCCCAACGGCGCCCATGTCCGCTTCCTGATCGACAACGCCGCTTTTCCTGCGGATTCCGATTGCTACGAACGGATGGTGCTGCTGTTCAACGGCGACGATGAAGATGCGCTCGCTGCCGCCCGGGGCGCCTGGACCGACTGCAAGTCGCGCGGTTTCGAGGCGACCTATTGGCAGGCGGACGAGCAGGGCCGCTGGCGCCGGCGGGACTAGCCCGGATATCTCACACTATCTTTGCACTATCGGGGCGCTTTGCGCGGTGGCAAGTCGGCTTTTTGGGGATGTGCAGGCTCGTTGCGTCCGGGGGACGCGAGCGGAGCCTGGGATTTTGCTGGGCTGCGGGGGGCAGCGAAGGACTGGTCTCAGTGGGCCTGGGATAATGCCGCAGTTGTTCCGCGCTGCGGCGGCGCGTGTCAGGCGGGCGAGCCGCGAGCGCTGGCGGCGGCGAGACGGACGGCCGCGCAGCCCCAGACCTCTGCCGCCGGACAGCTCGATGCCATCGCGATCTTGATGCGGCGGACGCTGACGCGCACGAGCGCGCCGATCTTAAGCAGCTTGAGACGGATGGTGCCGCAGCTCGCGTTGGCAAACGGCGTGTGATGCAGTCCGATCCGGCGCACGGCGCAGAGTAGGACGTAGGCGAACGATGCCAACCACAGACGCAGCTGGTTGGCGCGCATCGTGGCGGTCGAGGTGCGATCGGCATAAAGATCGAGCTGGCACTCCTTGATCCGGTTCTCCATATCGCCGCGAGCGCAGTAGAGTTTTTCGTAAAGATATTTGGGCTTGCATTCGGCTCGCTTGAGTGAGGTCACGACGAAGCGCGGGTTGGCTTCGTCCTCGGTGAACTCGGCCTTGCCGACAACGCGGCGCTCGCGGCTCCAACTGCGGCGCGTCGTCCACCGGAAGTCCTTGAAGTACCGCGCCGGCTTGCCGGTCCGCCGGCTCTTCGCCTCGGCCTGGACGATCTCGCTTGCGATCTCGGCAATCAGGCGGTCGTTCTTCTGCAAGCCCAACAAGAAGTCCACGCCGCTCGCTTCGCACCAAGCCATCAGTTCCTCCCGCGCAAACCCGCTGTCGGCGCGAACGAGAATGCGCACGTGCGGCCAGCGGCGGCGAATCTGCGCGACGATACGCGCCACCTCCTGCGCCGCTCCCGCCGCCGCGTCCATGCTCGCCGGCCGCAGCTTGGCCGCCAACAGGTGGCGTCCGCAGAACACGTAGAGCGGCAGGTAGCAGTAGCAGTCGTAATAGCCGTGGAAGAAGCGTCCCTCCTGCTCCCCGTGCACCGGATCGTCGGTCGCATCGAGATCGAGGATGATCTGTTGCGGTGGGCGCTCATGCGCGTCCACGAACAGCTCGACCAGGAGCCGCTTGATGGCAATCGGATTGTGACTGATCCGATGATAGCGCGTCGGCTGCAACCGGCTCAGTTCCAGCCGGTTCAGCGTCGACTTGCCGGCAACCGGCGCGCAGTCCTCGCGTCTGGCTGCCAGCTTGCCCGCCAGCACCGCCATCATCGGGTCGTGGCGCAACTCGTCGTGGTCATTGAGGTCCTCATAGCCAAGCGCGATCCCAAACACCCGCTGCGTCAGCAAGGTTACGACCTCATGCTCGATCAGATGTTGGCGGCGTGTGTCGTGGAAGCACGCGGCAAACCGCTCCGTCAGCTTGATCGCACGATCTGCCGCCCCGAGAAGCAGCGCTCCAGCATCCGAGGTGATCGCCCCACCGTCGAATCCGCCCACAACTTGGCGTCCTTCAACAGCTGCAAATCCAAACAAATCCGCGCTACACTCTGTCCGCATCGGGGCGCTCCTCAAATCGCTCGAAAGATGTTGCTGCACAACTACTTTCGCTGATTCGGCGTCCCGATGCGCCTATTTGGGTGAGATATCCGGGCTAGTGGAGCGGATTTGACGTTCGCTACCCCGCTTGCGGCGAACTCGCAAGCGAAAGTCAAATTTAAAGCTCCACTAGAATCAATATTTTGCTAGTGGTCCTCTAATTCCAACATTCGCAAAGGTGAGCGTTGCAACGGGATGCGAATGTTGGAATTGGACCACTAGGAGCCTGTCCGAATAGTGGCTGTTCAATTCTGAGCGAGTTTAATTCAAGCTTGGACTATGAGCAAGTATTTTCGACCCTGGAATATCGATCAGACGCTGCTGTTGCCGCCGAATGTGCAGGACTTTGTGCCGAAAGGCCATGTCTCGCGGTTTATCGTTGAGCTGGTGCGGGAGAGCCTTGATCTCAAGGAGATCACGGGCAGCTATGTGAGCGGTCTCGGGCAACCGCCGTTTGACCCGCGGATGATGGTGTCGCTTCTGCTGCACGGCTATGCGAGTGGGCTGTATTCGTCGCGGCGCATTGCCAGGGCCTGCCGCGAACGGGCTGATTTTGTGATGATTGTGGCGCTCGATCCGCCGGACTTCCGGACGATCAGCGACTTCCGCAAGCGGCATTTGAAGGCGCTCGGCGCGCTGTTCCTGCAGGTTCTGAAGTTGTGCGAGACAGCCGGGCTGGTCAAACTCGGCCACGTCGCGCTGGATGGCACGAAGATCAAGGCGAACGCGTCGAAACATAAGGCGATGAGTTATGAACGCATGAAGAAGCGCGAGGCGGAATTGAAAGCCGAGGTCGCTCGGATGCTGGCGGCGGCCGCGGCGGCGGATGCTGAAGAGGACGAGACGTTTGGCAAAGACAAGCGCGGCGACGAGATGCCGGATTGGGTCGGCGACAAGGAGAAACGGCTGGTGAAGATCCAGCAGGCGATGGCGGCGTTGGAGGCGGACGCCAGGCTGGCGGCGGAGGAAGAGCGTCGCATCGAGGCCGAAAAGCAACAGCAGCGGCAAGCCGAAGGCCGCAAGAAGCCGGGCAAACCGGCGGCGCCGCCATCGGACGAGCCCGATCCCAAGTCGCAACGCAACTTCACCGATCCGGAAAGCCGCATCATGAAGTCGAAGGATGGCTTCGTTCAGGCCTATAATGCACAGGCTGCCGTCGACGCAGGCGCCCAGATCATTGTCGCGCACGAACTGACGCAGTGCGGCAACGATCAGGGCCAGCTGGTGCCCCTGATCGAGGCCATCGAGAACAATCTCGGCCGCAAGCCGGAGCAGGCCTCAGCGGACTCCGGCTACTGCAGCGAAGCCAATCTCGACGCGCTCCAAGCACACGGCGTCGACGGCTATGTCGCGCCCGGACGCGCCAAGCACCCGACAGTCGCGAACGGAAAAATCGGCGGACCGCTGACCCAACGGATGCGAAAGAAGATCGATGATGGCGGCTTCGAAACGCCCTACCGATTGAGAAAGCAAGTGGTGGAACCGGTGTTCGGACAGATCAAACAGGCACGCGGCTTCCGCCAGTTCCTGTTACGGGGCGTCGAGAAAGTGCGTGCCGAATGGGCCATGATCTGCACCGCCCACAACCTCCTGAAGCTCTTCACCTTCGCAAAAAAGGAAGCCTGAGCCGGCTAACCTGCAACAAATGCTCGTCGCAACCCCTATCTGGACGGGCTCCTAGCGCATGAACAAAAGGCCGGAGCAGGCCGATGTTTCGAAGAAAAGTCGTGCTGCTCCGGAATCAATGATATTCTGCGCTATCTGCCCGGAGGACCTCCTCCTTCAGCCACGGTGACGCCGCAAAGTGATGGTCGGACAATTGGTTAGAGCGTGATCCGGGGGGATCATGCTCGCGGCTGCAGGGGCCGGGATGGGGAACTAGCTCTATCGTGCGACACGACAACCAACATTCTCAGCGGCTTTGGATGCTGCTCGTGCTGGCTCCGCTGATCGCGGGCTGCTCGAGCGCGTCCGATCTGATATCGAGAGACGCCGAGTGGTTTTCGCGTCCGGGCCGGCTCTTCATCCGCAGCATCTCGATCGACTCGCCGCCGCTCAACCCCAACACGCCGGTGGCCGCGGACGATCTGGTCAGCGCCGAGGGCGCCTGTCCCGGGATGGCTCCGCCGTCCGGTCCCAGTGATGCCCAGGCCTTGACCGATGGCGCGGCCGGTGCGCCGCCGGCCCAGCCGGTTGGCGGCTCGGTTGCGCTTGGACACACCGAATGCGACGTGGTGCGCGGTATCGGCGCGCCCGACAGCGTCAATCTTTCCAGCAATGCACGCGGTGAGCGCCAGGCCGTGGTCACCTGGATGCGCGGATCGCGCGCCGGCATCTACACCTTCACCGCCGGCCGCTTGAGCTCGGTCGAGCGCGGGCCTGAGCCAGTGGCGCCGCCGAAGGTCGCCAGGCCCAAGGCGAAGAAGAAGGCGGCGACGTAAGGGCGCGCCTTGATGGAGGCGCGTTGGCTGGCCTGTGCGGCTTGAGCGCGGACGGCCGGTTGCGGCAAACAACGCTCATCTGATGAGCCAGATCTCGACCCGCCGGTTCTTCTGCCGCCCCTTCGGATCGTCCAGAGCGCCCCGCGTGTTCGGCGCGATCGGGTGCATCTTGCCCCAGCCTTTGGTGTTTATCGCAGAGGCCTTCATGACGTTCCGCGCGACGAGCCAGTGCTTGACCGCGCTCGCGCGCTGGTGGGACAAATGGAAGTTGTAGTCTGCAGGCCCGATTGCGTCGGTGTGGCCCTCGACGGAGAGCGAGCGCGGCGATTTCTGCTGGATCAAGGCCGCAGCCTGCGCGAGCACGGCCTCCGCCGCAGGCCTGATGTCGTAGCGGGCGAACGCGAACAGGGCGTCACCGGGAAGACGAATGACGTCCGCCTCGTCCTGGGATGGCAGGGCCGACCGGGTGGTCGTCACCTCAATCGTTGGCAGATCGATATTGGGCATGGACTGTCCCGGCGGCGGCGCGACTTTGGGGGCGTCCGACCACATGTAGCCGATGCTGACCCCGACACTGCCCCCCACGCTTCCCACGGTGTGCCCCCCCGTCAGCAGCAGCGCTTTCGCCCGGCTGCGAGTGAGTGAGGGCCAGATTTTGTCGACTACCCAGGTGGCTGGCAATCCCGCGCTCTCTCTTAACAACTCGGGGATCATGTCCGCGCCCGGGATTCCGAGCAGCATCCAGCTCCCTGAGTATCCCGAAATAAGAACGCCAACCGAGGCGTCGATCGAGATGTAGCCACCTTCGAAGTCGTCCCTGTTGAGCTCATCGGCGGGGTAGCCCTCGAGCAGATAAACATTCCCCGAACTGAACAGGTCTTCCGAGGAGCCCGAGCCGCCATATCCCGGCGATTTGAAGCCGGCGGCAACGCCTCCGCCCGTGAAGGTGAATTTGATATCGTGGCCAAACGGGGACGTCAGTGTAATCTGCCCGATGCCGCCGGTGACGAATTCCGCTGACATCGAGACGCCTCCCGACGTCTTGAAGCTCCAGCGACTCTTCTTCCTGACCTTGAACATGAGAATTCATTGATCCTGCCGAGACGATACCGTGAGCCAAAACCCGCAGGGAATTTTGGATTCTCGCGACAATGAAGCAGCCGTGAACGAAAAGAGCGCAAGCACACTGGCGGCGCAATCGACGCCATGACTGATCAGACCTCGTGCGTCGAAGTTGGTCACGGAAGTGGACAGCGGATAACCGCGCCGTTGCGTCAGAGATCGATGACGACGTCGCCCTGCGGCTGGGAGCAGCAGATCAGCAAATTGCCGCTCGCCGGCGGATCGATCGGCTCGGGCCGATAAGCGACCGTCCCGGCCACAAGCCCGCTTTCACAGCTGTGACAGACACCAGTGCGGCACGCCCAGCGCGTGGGGATGTCGCAGGCTTCGGCAAGTTCGAGGAGGCTCTGAAACGCTGAGCCCCAGTGCACGTTCAGGCCACTGCGGGCGAACGAGACCAGCGGTCCCGTGCCGGCAGGCCCAGTAGGCAGATGCGGCGGTCGATGTTGCGAGGTGACGACCCCCGGAGTGCTCGAAGGACCTGCGCCGAACAGCTCGGTGTGGATGTGATCGGCACCGATGCCCCAGGCCGTAAGGCCCTCTGTCAGCTCACGCATGAAGGCCGATGGTCCGCAAATGAAGAAGTCGGCGTTGCGCGGTACTCCGAGATCGCGGAGCACACCGATCTCCAGACGTCCACGATCGTCGAAATCTGTGCCCGGCTGGTCCTCGGGAGAAGGCGAACTGTAGCTGACGTGACTATGGCCATGGACCAGGGCCTTCATGAGGGTCCGGACTTCCCCGGCAAACGGATGCTCATGGCCGCCACGGGCTCCGTACAGCCACCGGACTTCCCGCGATGACGCCTCAGTCGCCAGCGCATGGAGCATGGCGAGGACGGGGGTAGCCCCAATGCCTGCACTCAGCAGGACAACCGGCGCATCGCCAGGTCGCAGGGTGAAGTTGCCGCGTGGCGCGCTCACCTCGATCACGTCGCCGATCTGCAACCGATCGTCGATATAGACGCCCGCCACGCCATCCGGGTTTCGCTTGACGCTCACACGATAGGAGTTGGCACCGGGTTCACCCGACAATGAATAGCTGCGCGTCAGCGTCGGCGTGTCCGCATCTGGCGTCAGGCGCAGCACGACAAACTGGCCGGGGAGGGCCGCGGTGAGCGGAAGCCCGTCCGCGGGCTCGAGCATCAGCGACGTCACGCTGCTGCTCTCGCGAACCTTGTTCGACACCTTGAACCGGCGGAATCCTGCCCATGCCGGCGGCGGCCCGGACGCCGCAGTGAGTCCGGCATTTCCCGACGCCGCGCCGCCGCTCTTCTCCTGCGCGAGCAGCGCGTCGAAGGAGCGGCGCCAGCCCGTGCTCAGCGCGGAGATACGCAGGGCGCGTTCGAACTGGCTGCTGGCATGACCGGGCTTGTAGAGCAGCGCGTTGATCTCGGCCACGCTCATGTGCTCCGGCCCTGATGCGACCTGGACGATCTCGTCTCCGGCTTCCACCTGGCCTTCTGTCAGAACGCGAAAGTAGAAACCGGGCCTGCCGCGCGCGACCAGCAGTGCCGGCATTTGCGGCTCGTTCATGCGAATGCCGACCCGGTAACAGGTGACGCGCGGCTGCGTTACCTCAAACAGGGCGCTCCCGATCCGGTAGCGGTCGCCGATGCACACCTCCGCGTCCGGCAGGCCATCGACCGTGAAATTCTCGCCGAACTGTCCATAGATGAAGTCGTTCCGGCCCAGCTCGTTTTGCCAGTATCGATACGAGTCGATTTGATAGACGAAGACGGCCCGGTGCTCGCCGCCATGCCCGTGCAAATCTCCCTGCCCATCGCCATCGATGTTGAGGTGCCGCACGGTGCGCGGGCCCTGGACCGGTGTTTTCCAGACGCCGGTGTGCACGACCTTTCCCTGCCACGTGATGTCCCGCGGCAGGCCGACATTGATCGAAAGCAAGCGAGCCATCACGCTGTTCTCCGCCTACAGATGTCCTCGTGAGATTCCTCGCGCAAAATCCTGCGAATTGCCCGTTATATTTTGTGAGGGGGCATTAGCGCGGCCGCAGTTCCTGGGATGAATGAAGGGCTGGATCAGCCGCGCGCACCCGGGCTCACCCCGCCGCCTCATCGACCTCGGCGCTCGCTTCGAGCCATGCCTCCTCGGCGCGCGCCAGCGCAGTCGCGGCATTGGCGCGGGCCTGCGCAAGCTGCGCGGCCTGCTTGGGATCGCGGGTGTAGATATCGGGCAGGGCGAGCGCGGTATCGATCTTGGCGATGATGCCGTTGATGCGCTCGATCTCGGCTTCGGCCTCGGAGATGCGCTGCCGCAACGGTTTTTGCCGCGCCGGCTTGCTGCGTTCCGGCTTGTCGCGAACCGCGTTGCGCTCGATCGCCTCGCGCGAGATTTCGCGCTCGCCGCGCGACGACAGTACGAGGCGCTGGTAATCGTCGAGGTCGCCGTCAAAGCCTGTCACGGCATGATCGGCCACCACCCAGAGCCGGTCGGCGCAGGCCTCGATCAGGTAGCGGTCATGCGAGACCATGATCACCGCGCCGGGAAATTCGTTGATGGCTTCCGCCAGCGCGGCGCGGCTGTCGATGTCGAGATGGTTGGTCGGCTCGTCCAGGATGATCATGTTGGGGCCGAAGAAGGTCGCAAGGCCCAGCAGCAGCCGCGCCTTCTCGCCGCCCGACAGGCTTTTCACCGGCGTATCGGCGGCCTTCCCGGAAAAGCCGATCGCGCCGGCCCGGCCGCGCACTTTCGACTCCGGCGCGTCCGGCATCAGCTTGCGGACGTGGTCATAGGTCGACGCCTCCTCGTTCAGCTCGTCGAGCTGATGCTGGGCGAAATAGGCGATGGACAATTTCTCGGCGCGCGTGATCGATCCGGAAAACGGCTTCAGGCGGCCCGCCAGCAGCTTCACCAAGGTCGATTTGCCGTTGCCGTTGGCGCCGAGCAGCGCAATGCGATCGTCATTGTCGATGCGCAAGGTGACGCGGTTCAGCACCGGCTTGTCGGGTTCGTAGCCGACGACGACGTTGTCGACGGCGATGATCGGCGGGGAGAGCATTTTCTCCGGCGCGGGGAAGCTGATCTCGCGCACGTCCTGGGTCACGAGTGCGGCAATCGGCTTCATCCGCTCCAGTATCTTCACGCGGGACTGCGCCTGACGTGCCTTGGAGGCCTTGGCCTTGAAGCGGTCAACGAAGGCCTGCAGCCGCTTGCGCTCGGCCTCCTGCCGCTTGACCTGCTTGGCGTCCAGCATTTCGCGGGTGGCACGCTGCTCCTCGAACGAGGAATAGCTGCCGCGATAGAGCGTGAGCTTGCCGCGGTCGAGATGCAGGATCTGGTCGACGGAGGTCTCCAGGAGGTCGCGGTCGTGGCTGATCACGATCACCGTGCGCGGGTAATGCGCCAGATGATCTTCCAGCCACAGCGTGCCTTCGAGATCGAGATAGTTGGTGGGCTCGTCCAGCAGCAAGAGATCGGGCGCGGCGAACAGCGTGGCGGCGAGCGCCACCCGCATCCGCCAGCCGCCGGAAAATTCCGAGACCGGCCGCGCCTGGTCGGAGGCCGAGAAGCCAAGGCCGCTGAGGATCGCCGCCGCGCGCGCGGGCGCGGAATGCGCATCGATATCGACCAGCCGGGCATGGATTTCGGCAATCCGGTGCGGATCGCGCGCGGTGTCGGCCTCGCGCAGCAGTGCGTCGCGCTCCAGGTCCGCCTTGAGCACGATCTCGACCAGGCTCTCCGGCCCGTCAGGCGCTTCCTGGGCGAGCGAACCGACGCGCCAGCGCGGCGGGATGGCGATCGTTCCACTTTCGGTGGCGAGCTCGCCGCGGATGGCACGAAACAGCGTCGACTTGCCGGTGCCGTTGCGCCCGACCAGGCCGACGCGCGCGCCGGGCGTGATCTGCACCGTCGCATGGTCGATCAAAAGCCGGCCGGCGAGGCGGATCGAGATGTCGGAGATGGAAAGCATGCGGCGTTGTCACCGCTGCCGCCGGCAAACGCAACCCGCTTTTTTTCACCTCTCCCGCTTGCGGGGGAGCATAGGCCGCCTTCGGCGGCCGTTCTTAAGAGACGCCGAAGCGAAGCTTCGGCTATGTCGCATCGAAAGATGCGATGCGGGTGGGGGAAGCTCTCTCCGTACGACCGATGCAACTCGCGGCGACACCCCCACCCCAGGCCTCCCCCGCAAGCGGGAGAGGGAGCGCAGTCCCCGAGCGGTCGCAGATCGACCCTTCCCTTAGGAGAAAAATTGCTGCCTGCGGCCTTGCGCCGGCGTGCTCATGCCATGCTCGTTTTCGCGCCGGTGCAGCTCCTTGATCAGCCGCTCCAGATCGGGCGAGGGGGCCATGAATTGCGGACGCAGGAACTGCTGCAGCCGCTCGCCCACGGCGTCGCAGATCGATCGGCTGGTCTTGCGATCGATCGTCTCGTCGTTATGGGTTTCGAGGGCAGTCATGGCACGTTCCGTCCAGCAATTCCGTTTCAGTCATCCCATCCTTGCCAAGCCAACTCGTCATCAGCGGAATTGTTTCCGTACCCGGCGCGGGACACATGGGACTTGGGTAAAATTTGCATGAAGATGAAAACCCCCTGGGCAGGGCGGGGGTTTGGGGCCGATTCGACGTTCGGATGGCTCACCAGCACTGATTCACCAGCCGCTGGCGGGGTCCCCAGGGGGTCTGGAGCAGCTGGAGTTGATAGCAGAGGCCGTATCCGAAAGAGACGGGAACGCCGTTGTAGAAGCGCGGGCCCCAAACAACGCGAGTGTCGGGGCGCCCCCCGTCGACATCTGTAGCCCGCAGGTCTGCAGCCCGGCCTGGCGCCGGGGCGGCAAGGGCCAAGGCTATCGCGGCAGCGGTCGCCAGCGTGCAGTTGCGAGACATGGCTCTATCTTCGATCGCAGGTTGTTACGAAATCGTTGTAAATCCGGGCATTTACAGCGGCCACCTCGCAAGCCAGGCGCTTGCCGTGTGCGCGGGCCGCCGATATAAGCGCGGCCAACTCCCCGAGGCGTTAATTTGAGGACCAAAAATGGCGATTGAACGCACTTTCTCGATCATCAAGCCCGACGCGACCGAGCGCAATCTGACCGGCGCGGTCAATGCCTTGATCGAGAAAACGGGCCTTCGCATCGTGGCCCAGAAGCGCATCCGCATGACGCGCGGCCAGGCCGAGACCTTCTATGCCGTGCACAAGGCGCGCCCGTTCTTCGGCGAGCTCGTCGACTTCATGACTTCGGGTCCGGTCGTCGTGCAGGTGCTGCAAGGCGAGGGCGCGATCGCCAAATATCGCGACGTGATGGGAGCGACCGATCCGGCGAAGGCGGCGGACGGAACCATCCGCAAGCTGCATGCGAAATCGATCGGCGAGAATTCGGTGCACGGTTCCGACGCGCCGGAGACCGCCGCGATCGAGATCGCGCAGTTTTTCTCCGGCAACGAAATCGTCGGCTGAAGCCTAACCGACCCTCGGAACCATACGTCGGTCGACCGAAAGGAACCATTGTGAACTGGCTTTGGCAGATCTTCGATCCCGCCGCCATCGGATCTGTGTTTACCCAGTTTCGCAATGAGATGTCGGAGCCGGCCTTCTGGCTCGCGGTCGGAAAGATCATCTGGATCAACATCCTGTTGTCCGGTGACAACGCGCTGGTGATTGCGCTCGCCTGCCGCGGCCTGAACCCGCGGCACCGCATGTGGGGCATGGTGCTCGGCGCGGGGGCTGCGGTCGTGCTCCGCATTATCTTCACCGGCGTCGTCGTCACGTTGATGGAGCTGCCGTACCTCAAACTGGTCGGCGGGTTGGCGCTGCTCGTGATTGCCGCAAAATTGCTGGTGCCCGACGAAGAGGGCGAGGACGACGTCGAGTCTGCCTCGCATCTTCTTGCCGCCGTGCAGATCGTGGTGGTTGCCGACATCGTGATGAGCCTCGACAACGTGATCGCGGTTGCCGCCGCCGCCAATGGCAGCGTGCCGCTCCTGATCCTTGGCCTCGTTATCAGCATTCCCCTGATCGTCGCTGGTGCCGCGCTGATCATGGCACTGCTCACCAGGCTGCCCATTCTGGTCTGGGCCGGCGCGGCGCTGCTCGGCTGGATCGCGGGCGAAGTGATCGCAACCGATCCCGGCATCCATCCAAAGCTCAACGCGCTGTTCGCAGGCTCGATCGGTGCGCGCCTTGATTCGATCCTGGCTGCACTCCACGTCTCGCCGCAATTTGCCAATGGGGGGGCGGGCGGCGAGTTCCTTTGCGCCGCGCTGGGCGTCGTCCTGGTACTTCTGGGGGGCTATGTCTGGCGCAGGCGCAGCCTGCGAAAGGCCGTGCCGGAAGACTCCAAACGCCGCGCCGAGGCGTCGGGCTGAAGGATGGTCCGGATCAATGCTAGAGCATGATCCGGATAAGTGTGTAGCGGTTTTCCGAAAAGATCATGCTCAATCCAATCAAGAAGCTAAAGCGCGATGACAATTCAACCCAATCTCATCGCGCTTTAGCGGCGGACGATCGAGCCGGAGCGGCCGACCAGCCGCGCCAGTTGCTTGAAGCGGCCGCCGACCCGGTCGGCGACGAGGTCGACCATCTGGTGCTCGAACACCAGCATCAGCTTGCGGCCCTGGCTGCGGAAATGGGTCGCGGGCAAGACGCCCGGGCGTGCCGCCGAGACCAGATGCGCGACGCGGAAGGCCGCGCCGAGCACCTTGGCGCGCTCCAGCATCGTGGCCGTGACCTGCTGCTGGATGATGGCCGGCGGCTGGTTCTCCTGGCTCAGGCCCGCATAGCGGAAGAACACCGACAGCGCGACAAAGGCGCGGCCCTGATGGCTGACCGAACCGAAATTGCCGTTGGTGATGATCTCAAGCGTCTGCTCGCCGCGGTGATCGGGATGGGCCCGCCAGCCGATGTCCGACAACAGGCAGGCGGCATGGCGGAGCCGGCGGTCCTCCTCGGTCTCGCGCAGATGCACGACCCGCACCAGGCGATCGGTCCATGCAATCAATTCCTGCGCATGGCGCGCCGAGCGCGACAGCAATTCATTCAGCGTCTGCGCCGCGCAGATCAGGCCGTCCTTGTTGCGCTCGGCGTCGGGCAGCATCGAGAACAGCAGGCCCTCGCGCACGCCGAAGGTCGAGAACGTGATCGTCTTCGGATGCGTGGTGCGGATGATATGTTCGAGCACCAGTGCCGCGTAGGTGAGGAGAGGCCGGCGGGCATCGGCGACCGCCTCGATATTGGCGAGCATGTTGGCGGCCGCAAGCCGGCGCAGCCGCTGCGCGAAGATGAGCGCCTCGGTGGCGGGGATGGAATAGCCGTGCATTACCTTGAGCGGATAGCCGCTCTGGATGATGTGGATGCGCGCCAGCGCGCGCCAGGTACCGCCGACGGCGTAGAAGGTGCGCCCACGTCCGGCCGCAAGCCGCGGCACCTCCGACAGCTCGGTCCTGACGATGCGCTCGGCGCGCTTCAGCGATTTGTGCGCGAGGTCCTGCAGCGCGAGGCTGCCGAGCGGCAGCGTGACGCCGCCGTGCACCCGATGGCCGCGCACGTCGATCAGTTCCAGCGAGCCGCCGCCGAGATCGCCGACAATGCCGTCGGGCTTGTGAATGCCGGAGATGACGCCGAGCGCCGACAGTTTTGCTTCGCGCGGTCCCGAAAGGATCTCGATCTTGGTGCCGCAGATCCGCTCGGCCCTGGCAATGAAGTCGGGCCCATTAGAGGCATCGCGGCAGGCGGCGGTCGCGATCGCATAGACGCGGCCGACCCTCTGGATCCTGCACAGCGCATGAAAGCGCTTCAGCGAGGTCAGCGCCTTGTCGACGGCATCGGGCGCGAGCAGGCCGGTGCTCTGGACTTCCCGTCCGAGACCACAAAGCGCCTTCTCGTTGAACACGGAGACGAGGCTCCGCGCCATCTGCTCATAAACGACGAGACGAACCGAGTTCGAGCCGATGTCGATGACCGCGACGCTAGCGGCGCGCTTGCGCGGCCGCCTCACAGGAAAAGCCCCTTACGGGGCGTGATGGCGTTCGTTACGGCGCGTGAGGCGGCGCGGCGAAGATTCCTTGAGCGACTTTCCACGGCCTGAGAGACTCGGATTCGTCATGAAGTAGTTGTGCAAATTGAAAGACTCCTCGCCTTTCGCGGCCTTCATACGCGTTGACGACCCATCCGGCAACAACCGCCAGCTCTGTTCATTGTCCTTCAGATTGGCCACCATGATCTGTTCGAGAACCTGCTGATGGACCGTGGGATTTTGCAGCGGGCAGAGCACCTCGACGCGGCGGTCGAGGTTGCGCGGCATCATGTCGGCCGACGAGATATACACAGCTGCTTTGGGGCTCGGCAGGCCCTGTCCCATGCCGAAACAGTAGATTCGGCCGTGCTCCAGGAAGCGGCCGATGATGGATTTGACGCGGATGTTCTCCGAGAGCCCGGGGAGACCCGGGCGCAGGCAGCAGATGCCGCGCACCACCAGTTCGATCGCGACGCCGGCTTGCGAGGCCTCGTACAGCGCGTCGATGATGTCGGGGTCGACCAGGGAGTTCATCTTCATCCAGATCGCGCCGGGCTTGCCGTGACGGGCGTGGTTGGTCTCGCCCTGGATGTGCTCGATCATGCGATTGCGCAGGGTGAGCGGCGATACCGCCATCTTCTCGATGTCGATCGGCTCGGCATAGCCGGTGATGAAGTTGAACACGCGCGCCACGTCGCGCCCGATGATCGGGTCGGAGGTGAAGTAGGAGAGGTCGGTATAGATGCGCGCGGTCACCGGGTGATAATTGCCGGTCCCGGTATGGACATAGGTCGTGAGACTGCCGCCCTCGCGCCGTACGATCAGCGACAGTTTGGCGTGGGTCTTGAGTTCGAGGAAGCCATAGACCACCTGCACGCCGGCGCGTTCGAGGTCGCGCGCCCAGCGGATATTGGCCTCTTCGTCAAAGCGCGCCTTGAGCTCGATCAGCGCGGTGACCGACTTGCCGGCCTCGGCGGCTTCTGCCAGCGCGCGCACGATCGGCGAGTTGTTGGAAGTGCGGTAGAGCGTCTGCTTGATCGCGACCACGTCGGGATCGCGCGCCGCCTGCTGCAGGAACTGCACCACGACATCGAAGGATTCATAGGGGTGGTGGACGATCAGATCCTTCTGGCGGATCGCGGCAAAGATATCGCCGCCATGGTCGCGGACGCGCTCGGGATGGCGCGGCACATAGGGTACAAATTCGAGGTCGGGCCGGTCGAGCCGCGTCAATTGCGACAGCTCGTTCATGGCGAGCACGCCGTCGACCAGCAGCATCTCGTCGTCCGTGGTCGAGAGTGCGCGCTGCACGAAGGCGCGCAACTCTTCCGGCATGTTGGCTTCGATCTCGAGCCGGATCACCGATCCGCGCCGCCGCCGCTTCAGCGCGGTCTCGAACAGGCGCACGAGGTCTTCGGCCTCTTCCTCGATTTCGAGTTCAGAGTCGCGGATGATGCGGAAGGCGCCCTGGCCCTTCACGGTGTAGCCGGGGAAGAGCCGGCCGATGAAGAGGCCGGTTGCCTGTTCCAGCGTGATCAGGCGCACCGCGCCATCCTTGCTTGACGGGAGGCGGATGAAGCGGTCGATCTTGCCGGGCATGCGGATCAGCGCGTTCATCGGCTTGCCGTCGGAGACGCGCGAAAGTTGCAGCGCCACGGTGAAGCCGAGGCTCGGAATGAACGGGAAGGGATGCGCCGGATCGATCGCAAGCGGAGTGAGCAGCGGGAAGATGTTGTGGAGGAAGTGATCCTCGATCCAGCTGCGCTCGCTCTTGGTGACATCGCGTCCGTCGACCAGCACGATGCCGGCGTCGCCGAGCAGATGGCGCAGGTCGCGCCAGATCGCCTGCTGGTCGGCGGCGAGTTGCGAGACGGTTTCGTTGATGAGGACGAGCTGCTCAGAAGGGGTCAGGCCGTCCGGACTGCGCTCGGCAATGCCCTCACGGACCTGCGCCTTGATGCCGGCGACGCGGACCATGAAGAACTCGTCGAGGTTATTGGCCGAAATCGACAGGAACCGCACCCGTTCCAGGAGGGGGTGGCCGGGATTGACCAATTCCTCCAGCACACGACGGTTGAAGTGCAGCCAGGACAGCTCGCGATTGATGAAGCGCTCGGGGCTGCCGGTGATCGACGAGATCTCGGGAGCGACCTCTTTCTCTTCAATTACAATGGCTTGTTCAGATTCCATGAGAATTCGATCCAATCGCGAAATCGCCCGCTGGCCCACGCATTTGACGGGATGCCGCGCATATAATGTGTCACCCGGATGACCATTCAACGGCCATGATGGCCCCCTGCGGGATGGCGTCAAGATGCCGGGACGATCAAGGTTTACGCAGCACTTCGGCCGCCAGCGCCCGGGTTACGGGCCGCCCAAGACTAAGCGCCTCGCGGTCCAGAAGCTCGACGGCCTGCCGCACCGCGGCATAGGACCGTTCGATCCGGGTTGCGAGATAGCTGACCACAGCTTCATCCACCGCAAGCTGGCGATCCGCGCAGAACTTGACGATCAACGCGCGGAACAACTGATCGTCGGGTTCCTGCAGCGACACCACGGGAAGCGCGCGTAGCCGCGAGCGCAGGTCGCGCAGCTCGATCTCGAATGAAGCGGGCGGCAGGCGCGCGGTGATCAGCACATAAGCCTGATCCTCGCGCGCGAGATTGAGCAGGTGGAACAGCGCGCGCTCATCGAAATCGGCGGGCCTCAAATCCTCCACCACCAGCGCGCCGGTCGCGAGCGCAGCGGGCACGTTCGCAGCGGTCAGCGCATGCGCGGTGGTGGAACGCGCGCCGGCCGCTTCCGCCCAGATCGCGGCGAGGTGGCTCTTGCCGGAACCTTCGGGCCCTGCAAGCAGCATGGTGCGGCTCGGCCATTCCGGCCAGGCATCGATCAGCGCGAGACCGGCGGCATTCGCCGGTCCCTCCAGAAAATTGTCCCGCGTCAGGCTTTCCGCGTGAGGCAGCGCGAATGCCAGTTGTCGGGGATGAATACGGCCTGCCACGCCAAAGGCTCCGAATGGGATCAGTTACGTTGCGCAAATCAGCGCGCTTCGAGCGTGCTCATGTGCCGTACCCACTCCACGAGATAAAGCGATACGGAGGAAAGGGTAAAGATGGTCACAAGGCCCATCAGGATCACGTCATAGGGCGCCGGCTTGAAATTGAAGCCCAGCGAAGCCAGCACCAGCGCCGCGAACGCCACCTGTGCCACCGTATTCAGCTTGGAGACCATCGACGGCTTCATCGCCACCGGCTTGTCGAACAGCCAGGACACCATCACGGCGGCGACGATCATGAAGTCGCGCGACACCACCAGGATCACGATCCAGCGCGGGATCGCGCCCCAGATGCCAAGCGCGATGAAGATCGAGACCAGCAACGCTTTGTCAGCCAAGGGATCAAGAAGCGCGCCCAGTTCGCTCGTCATGTTGAAGCGCTTGGCGAGGAAGCCGTCGACCGCATCGCTGACGCCGGCGACGACAAAAACCGCAAACGCCAATTCCATCTGCTCGGAGGCGATCGCCCAGATGATGATGGGCACGAGCAGGATCCGGCCGAGTGTAATCAGGTTCGGAATGGAGGTTGGAATACTCACACGGCGCTTCCCGGCTACCGGTCTGATTTTGCAGCAAATCCGGCTCTTTGCGGGGCGAGCCGGTTGTTATCTACATAGTATACCGGAACCTCGCTTGCGAGCCATTGCGCGGCGGCCCAATCCGACGTAACCAGCCGCGATTATCTTGGAAATGGGCATGGCTGAGCGCAAAAACGGGCTCACTTACGCGGATTCGGGCGTCGATATCGACGCGGGCAATCGTCTGGTCGACCTCATCAAACCGATGGTGCGGGCAACCGCGCGCGCCGGCGCCGATGCCGAGATCGGCGGCTTCGGCGGGCTTTTCGACCTCAAGGCCGCTGGCTTCAACGACCCCGTTCTGGTTGCGGCCACTGACGGCGTTGGCACCAAGGTCAAGATCGCGATCGAGGCCGGGCTGCCCGGCAGCATCGGCATCGATCTCGTGGCGATGTCGGTCAACGATCTGGTGGTGCAGGGCGCCGAGCCGCTGTTTTTTCTCGACTACTTTGCCTGCGGCAAGCTCGAGCCGGAGACCACCGCCGCGATCGTCGCCGGCATCGCCGAAGGCTGCCGCGAATCGGGCTGCGCGCTGATCGGCGGCGAGACCGCGGAGATGCCCGGCCTCTACCAGGACGGCGACTACGACCTCGCGGGCTTTGCGGTCGGCGCGGCCGAACGGGGCACGCTGCTGCCGCGCGGCGATATCCAGGCCGGCGACGCCGTCATCGGGCTTGCATCGTCAGGCGTGCACTCCAACGGCTTCTCGCTGGTACGCAAGATCGTAGCCCAGAGCGGCCTTCCCTATGACGCGCAGGCGCCGTTTTCGCCGGTGATGACGCTCGGCGGCGCACTGCTGACGCCGACGCGGCTCTACGTGAAATCCTGCCTGCGGGCGATCCGCGAGAGCGGCGCGGTGAAGGGGCTTGCGCATATCACCGGCGGCGGCTTCACCGACAACATCCCGCGCGTGCTGCCCAAGCATCTCGGTGTCGGCATCGATCTGGCGCGGCTGCCGGTGCTGCCGGTGTTCAAATGGCTGGCGGAGCAGGGCGGCGTTGCCGAACTCGAACTGCTGCGCACCTTCAACTGCGGCATCGGCATGATCGCGATCATCAAGCCGGATGCGACCCAGCAGGTAACCGATATCCTCACCGCCAATGGCGAAACCGTCACACTGCTCGGCGAGGTCATTTCAGCCGCGGGCGCGCGCCGCGTCGTCTATAACGGCCATCTCGATCTTTCCGCATGAAGCGCCGCGTCGCCATCCTGATTTCCGGGCGCGGCTCGAACATGGCGGCGCTGATCAAGGCTGCTTCGGCCGAGGATTATCCAGCCGAGATTGCGGTCGTGATCTCCAACCGCGCCGACGCGCCGGGGCTCGAGCGAGCCAAAGCCAACGGCATTCCGGCCGTTGTGGTCGAAAGCAAGCCGTACGGCAAGGATCGCGCCGGCTTTGAGATCGCGCTGCAGGCGGTGCTGGATCAGCACAAGATCGAGCTGATCTGTCTCGGCGGCTTCATGCGGCTGTTCACCGCTGACTTCACGCGGCGCTGGTATGGCAAGATGCTCAACATCCACCCCTCGCTGCTGCCGTGCTTTCCCGGGCTCGATCCGCATGGCCAGGCCTTGCGCGCCGGCGTGAAGATTTCCGGCGCCACCGTTCACTTCGTCATTCCGGAGACGGATGCCGGGCCGATCCTGATGCAGGGCGCGGTCGGCGTCAGCGATCACGATACGGCGGAAACGCTGTCCGAGCGCATCCTCGAGGTCGAGCATCGCATCTATCCCGATGCGCTGCGGCTGCTCGCAAGCGGCGCCGTCCGGCTCGACGGCGAGATCTGCAAGACGCCTGACAGCGCGGGCTCCGGCAATTTCCTGATCTCGCCGGTCGCGAGCGCCGACGGCAGTTCGGTCTGAAACAAGCTGGGCCTGAAATAAAAATCCCCCGGCGAAGGCCGGGGGTTCGCAATCATGACGCGTAACGCGGATGAAAAAGTTAGGAGACCTTCAGGTTTTCCGCGGAAGACTTGCCGCGATTTTCCACGAGGTCATATTCCACGACCTGATTTTCGTTGAGAGTGCTGAGCCCGGCACGCTCGACCGCCGAGATATGGACGAACACGTCCTTATCGCCGGCATTCGGCTTGATGAACCCATAACCCTTGGTCGGGTTGAACCACTTGACGGTACCCTTCGGCATCGCCTGTCTCCTGATCTGGACGTAAAAAAGACGCAGCCACGCTTTCACGTGCCACGCCACAAACGGGCTTCCGGTAGTCTGCTGAATTTCCAGAGTCTTCGCGAAACGCACAGTCGAACGGCCAAATTCCGATTGTGAAGGGATTGCTACACGAAATTCGCGTCTTAGCAAGCTTTTGGCGGGCCTTGGGAAATCCGCCTCGCCACAAAAGCGGCGGCAAATCACCTGTGGCGGCGGGGGCACAATGGCCCGGCAATCGCCCCCACCTACGGTTGACCCTCCGCTGGAACTGAGGGCAAATCAGCGCGAGCGAACAAGGACTTTGTCGGACAAAACTCCTTCTGGAAATGGCATCCATGCGCTGCTTGTTGCGGCCATCGCAGGCGAGGGGGAGCGGGGCCGGCTTGAGGGTCGCACGGGCCATTCTGGCGGCCCTTGTGCTCGCCGCCATCAACGTGGCCGCCTCGTCCGCCGCCCACGCCCAAGCCACCGAATTTCCTACGCCAACGCCGACCCCAACGCCGACACCGTTCGTGGCAGCCAGTCCAACGCCGACACCCAGTCCCTCGCCGACACCAACCCCGACCGCGAGCCAGATCAATTCCGATATCTCGACGGGATCGGAACTGCTCGACCTCGGCAGCAATTTCCTGCAACGGCTCGGCAATCAGGCCACCAACGGTTTCGTGCGCGGCTTGCGCAACAATCCCGGCGGCGGCGGCGCGTCGGAGGCGACCGAGGGGCCGCGCTATCGCACCTGGGGCGAGCTCTACGGCCTCTCGATCACGACCGGCCCGCAAGTTGACTATTTCGGCGACAAGCGCCGCACCATGGGCGGGGTCGCGGGCTTCGGCGCGCGGATCGCACCCGGCGTCAATGTCGGCTTCTCCGTCGACCAGAGCCGCACCACCGTCGACGTGCCGCTGGCGCTGCAATCGGCGACGCTTGATGTGACGCAACTTGGCTTCAACGCTTCCGTCGACAAGGGACCGTGGACCTGGGCGATCGCGCTGGTGCACGGCTTCGGCAATGTCTCGTCGGGCCGCGACACCGGTTTCGGCTCTGCCACCGCGCATTACGGCGCGCGGATCGACGGCGTGCTGACCGAACTCGACTATTACTGGACCATGGAGCAGAGCCGCATCGTGCCGAAGGTCGGGCTCGAATATGTGCACGCCTCGACCGGCGCATTCCAGGAGACGGGCGGCCTTGATCCGCTGACGGTGAGCGGCGCCAACATGTCGCGCGCGCGGATCCTCGCCGGCGCCGAGGTGGGGCATTACTGGATCTTCGACCAGAAGATTCTGGACCTGTCCGGCTACGGCAAGTTCGTCGACAATTTCTCGCAGCAGTTCAGCTCGGTGCTGGTCAGTCTCGGACCGCAGAGCATTTCGGTCGCGGGGATCGGCGAGAGCCAATATGGCGCCGATGCCGGCGCGTCGGCCTCGCTCAGCATCACCAACACGGCGCGGCTTTATCTGAACTACGACGGGAGATTCCGCTCCAACCTCACGTCCCACCAGGGGACGCTTGGGCTCGAGATGAAATTCTAGCGCGCAAGCTCTTTAGCCGAACGGCTTGGCCGACACATAGCCCGCGAGACCATAGGTCTCCTTTGAAGTCGCCATCAGCGGCACGAGATCATGCGGGTGGATGAACTCGTCGCGGAAGCAGGGATAGATGCGGGGATCGAAAATCTTCTTGATCCAGTCGATGACGATCTTGTGCCGGTCGGAGTTACGAAACTCCTTGTGATAGGCAAGCCAGAGATCGGCGTGGTGGTGCACGCCGAGATCGACGGCCACGAGGTCAGCTCCCAGCGCCACCATCGCGGTCGGCAGGAAGCCCATGCCGGCGCCGCGCTCGATGGCGTAGAACACGCCGATGCTGGAATTGGTCTTGATGCCGATGATGCCGTCCAGCGAGGTCAGTCCGAGCACCCGAGCATAGGCGGAATCGTCGACCTGCGGCGCGTGCTGGATCACGAGCCGGTGGCTCCTGAGATCGGCCAGCGTCGGCAGCCCGTGCAGCTTCTGGTATCCTTCCGAGACGAAGGCGTAGATGTGCATCCGTCCGAGCTTGGCGACGATCAGGTCCGGATTGGTTGGCGGCTCGAGCTGGATTGCGACATCGGCTTCCAGCCGCGCAACGTCGGCCTGTTCCATGGCGCAGCGCAGGTCGACGGTGATCTTGCGGTAGGTGCGGTGGAAGTCGATCAGCCGCGGCAGGATCCAGAAATTGCCCGGCCCTTCCGTGACGGCGACGCGGACGGTGCCGCCGGTATCGTTCGATTGCGAGGCGCGGCGCAGCAGGTTGAACGCATGGCGTTCCATCTCCATCGCTTCGCCGATCATCGCCGCGCCATCTTCGGAGAGCGTGAGTCCGCTCTGGTCGCGCAAGAACACCTTGCAGCCGAGACGTTCCTCAAGACGGTCGATCCTGCGCATCAGCGTGGTGCTGGTGACACCGAGCATGTCGGCGGCGTTGCGGAAACTCTTGTGCCGCGCGCAGGCGAGGAACGACTTCAGGTCATCCCAGGACGCATCCAGGACATCGTCGGTCCGGTGCTGCGTCACCGCAGCACCCCTGTGCAATAGTTGCTGCATACGTCAAATCCCTGCCCGTTAAGCTGGTAGCTTCGGGTAGGAGAAACGATAGATGCCTGATCTGCTTAAGGAAAGGGGCCCATTGGTCGCAAGGCATGATTTCGACATGCTGCCCCGGAGCCGGGACATCGAGGTGCGGTCGGCACGGCGTTCCGAGCTTTCGGCCGTGGCCGAGATGGGCAACCGGATGGTGCCCGGCGTTAACATCGCGGTAACCGATCTTGAGCGCTACTTCGCGTTCGATCCCGACAGCATCTTGACGTTCGGCCGGCAAGGGAAGCTGCTCGGTGCGGTCGCTTTCATCTACCTCAACCGAGGCGGGCACGATGCGCTGTTGCACGCCGAAATGCAGCTCACGCAGCCGGATCTCTCGCTGCTCGCCACTCGGTTCGAACAGGTGTCCGCGATCTATGTCTGGGCCATCGCAGGCGAGGGCCGGGCGATGGCGGGACTTGGCAACGTATCGGAGCACCTTTGCAAGACCCGGCTCGCGCCCGCCGATCTCTATGCGCAGCCCTCGAGCGAGGACGGTCGCAACTTGATGATCGCAATCGGCTTCGAACCGATCGAAAGTTCTCAGCGGGAGCTCTGGCGTTACCAGCGCCCCTGGAATCGCACTTCAGCGAATGTCGGGGCGGGGGCGCCAGCAGGGAGTTCAGTAAATGCACGGCACTAGGACGCTATCACCGCGCAAATCCAGTTCGCGCGAGATTTCCATCCGCATCGCCCGCGACCCCAATGACCTGATGCTGGTGACGGCGATCCGTTCGGCCACCTATCTCGCCGAGCAGGATTGCCCGATCGAGGAGGAGTTCGACGGCAACGATCTGGTCGCCGCGCACTTCATCGGATTCATCGGCAATGAGCCCGCGGGCTGCCTGCGCGTGCGCTTCTTCGGCGAGTTCGCCAAGATCGAGCGGCTCGCGGTGCGGCATCAATTCCGCCGCTCGCGCATCTCGTTCAAGCTGGTGCAGGCGAGCTTCGAATACATCAAGCGCAAGGGCTTCAAGAAGGTCTACGGCCACGCGCAGGACCGGCTGGTGAATTTCTGGTCGCATTTCGGCGCCAAGCCGCTCGGCCACAACCGCAAGATCACCTTCTCCGATTTCTCCTATACCGAGATGGTGCTGGATCTCGAGCCGGGCCCCGATGCGATCACGCTCGACAGCGACCCTTATGTGATCATCCGGCCCGAGGGCGACTGGGACCGGCCCGGCGTGCTCGACATGTCCGCCGGCCGCGAAGTGACCTCACCGCTGCGCACGCCCGCGATGGCCGACCAATGATCTCCAACCGCAAATCCATGGTGGCCTTGATGGATGACGGTCCGCCGATCCTCGTCTGCGCCGATCTGCAGATCGAGTATCTCACCGAGGGCCGCAGCCACGTGATCTCGGATGCCGAGGCAATCACCGCGCGCTGCCTGCAACTGATGACGCTGTGGCGCGACAACCTCTGGCCGGTGATGCATCTGAAGCGGATCGCGCAGGCGGCCTGGTTCAATCCGGCCTCGAACCTGACCGACTGGATCGCGGAGTTGAAGCCGCGTCCGGGCGAATTGACCTTCGAGCATCCGCTGCCTTCGGCCTACAGCTCGGCGCGGTTCGCCGAATACATGTCGAACATGCGCAGCATCCGCTGCGTGCTGATGGGCTTTTCGCTGGACGAGACCGTGCTCTCCACCGTGGTGGATGGCTATCACCGCAGCCACCGCTATCAGGTCGTGAGCGATGCGGTCGCCTGCCGGCGTCCCGGCGTCGGCGATGCCGCGTCCTACAAGCAGGCGGTGGTCAGGGTGATCGGCAATTTCGCCGGCACCCAGCAGAGCCACGACGTGATCGAGGCCGCGCGCAAGATCGCGGTTTAGAGCATGATGAGTTTTGGTTGAATCGACACGTCCGCGTACTCCGTTCACCTCTCCCCAGCGGGGTCCCCTTCGGGAGAGGTGAACCGCTGCCGCGCCAGTTCAAACTAACTCATCGCGCTTTAGCTATCGACCTTCGTGCGGTCGACGCGCGGCCGCGTTCGATCGCGAGCGCCAGCCGTCCATGCTTGAGCTCATAGAGCGGATTGCAGCCGAAGGCGCAAATCCGCCATTCTGGGGATGGCAAATGATGCTTTGCGTTGGACTGCGCGGCGGATTACGCTGACGCTAGTCCGCCCTACGTGCTAAATGAGCCACCGGAGTCGCATTATGGCCTCGAGCTACAGCTATTCCGTCATTCTTGAGCCTCAAGAGGGCGGCGGCTTTACGGTGCTCGTCCCTGCGTTGCCGGAAGTGGTGACTGAGGGAGACAACGAGCAAGAGGCCCTTGCCAACGCCAAGGAAGCCATTCGGGCCATCCTTGAGTATCGGCAAGAACAGGGCATGACACTTCCCGTGGATGCGCACCCCGAAATCCGCACCGTTACGGTGGCCGCCTAAGTATGGGTGGCAACAAGCTGCCCGTCGTCAGCGGCAAGCGCATCATCCAGGCACTCACAAAGGCGGGATTTACCGTCAATAGAATCGTCGGCAGCCATCATGTTCTGGTCTATCCCGGAGACCCGACGCGGACTGTCACCGTCCCCGTGCATGCCGCACGCGACCTCAAGCCCGGCACGCTACGTTCGATCATTCGACAGGCAGGCCTGACTGTGGAGGAGTTCGTCGAACTTCTTTAAGGTCCCTGGACCGCACTCCTGGAATGAGACACGGTCTGTGACAGTGCGGTTCTCAAATTTCTTGTCGTGTTTTGCGTGATCGAAGCCGCCGGCGGGATCGCGGTGTAGCGCTGCGCGCCGATAGCGCTCAGCTATCGACCGTGCTGCGGTCGACGCGGACCACGCGGCCGCGTTCGATCGCGAGCGCCAGCCGTCCATGTTTCAGCGAGAGTGCGGCCTCGCCGAACAACTCGCGGCGCCAGCCATGCAGCGCGGCGACGTCGGCCTCATCGTCGGCCGCGATCTGCTCGAGATCGTCGACGGTCGCGATCACCTTGCTCGCGACAGCGTGGCGCTCGGACGTCATCCGCAGCAGCACTTTCAGGAGCTCGACGATCGCAGCACCATTGGAATTGTTGCGCGGCTTTTCCAGTTTCGGCAGCGTCGCGGGATCGCGCGCCAGCCCGCGCTGCACGGCCGCGATGATATCGCTTCCCCATTTCGAGCGGTCGAAACCTTTTGGCAGCGAGCGCAGATTGGCGAGCTTCTCCAGGCTGTTTGGCGCATGGGTGGCGATATCGCCGACGGCGTCGTCCTTGAGCACGCGGCTGCGCGGCACATCGCGGCTTTGCGCCTCCTGCTCGCGCCAGGCCGCGACTTCCATCAGCACTGCCAGCTCCTTCGGCTTGCGCACCCGCGTCTTCAGCCGCTCCCAGGCGCGCTCGGGGTGGAAGTCGTAGGTCCGGGGCGAGGTCAGGACCTCCATCTCCTCGCTGACCCAGTCGTTGCGGCCGCGCTTCTTCAAGTCGGCATCGAGCGCGGTGAAGACGTCGCGCAGATGGGTGACGTCGGACACCGCGTAATGCATCTGCTCCTTGGTCAAGGGCCGCCGTGACCAGTCGGTGAAGCGGTGGGTCTTGTCCGGCCGGTGGCCGGTGATGCGCTCGACCAGCTGGTCGTAGGCGATGCTGTCGCCGTAGCCCAGCACCATGGCCGCGACCTGGGTGTCGAAAATCGGATGCGGAACCGTGTTTGCCCGGTGCACGATGATCTCGATGTCCTGGCGGGCGGCGTGGAACACCTTCAGCACCTTCTCATCCGCCATCAGCGCGAAAAACGGCTGCAAATCGATCGCTTCGGCCAGCGCGTCGACGACGACGGCCTCTTCCGGGCTCGCCATCTGAACCACGCAAAGCAGCGGATAATAGGTGGTTTCGCGAAGGAACTCGGTATCGACCGTGATGACGGGGTGCTTGGCAAGACGCGCGCAGACGGCAGCGAGTTCGGAAGTGGTCGTTATCAATTCCATGACAACAAGCCGTTCTGCCGAAAGCGCTGATATGTCAAGGGTGTTGAAGGTAAATTCGAGCCTTGCATTGCGCAGGAAACGTCACCTTCGCAACCCGCAGGCGAGTCTCGGGGCCTGGCCCGCGCGGGCTGGAATCAGTGGTGGCGGGCGCGCTGGGAAGCCTCGCGGCGCGACGACGGCACCATCATCACAATGACGCAGAGCGCGAGCACCAACAGTCCCATGAATTCGAAAACGAGAGCGTCCACGGCAATATCCCCCGACCAACCGCTTACGATTGCGAGGGGCGCCTTGAACGTTTCTTAATTCGATGGGTCAGGCTGAGCTGATGGTGGAAGGTGAGTTAACGCTCACGTCCCGCAGAAGGTCTGGCACACCCGTTCTTCCGGCTTCGGCGGATTGGTGTAATCAGCGAATTCCGGCTGGTCCTCGAAGGGCTTTGCCAGCACCTTGATGAGTTCTTCGAACGGCGCGGTGTCGTCCATCACCGCCGCGGCGATCACCGCCTCGATGCGGTGGTTGCGCGGGATGAAGGCGGGGTTGGTGGCGTGCATTGCCGCGAACCGCTCGGTCGGCGATTGCGGCTCGTCGGCCATGCGCTGGCGCCAGCGCGCAGCCCATTCGTCGAAGGCGGCCGGCTCCGCGAACAGCTCACGCACCTTGCCGTCATTGGCGGCGTCAAAGGCCGCCTCGCCGAGACGACGGAAGGTGAGGGTGAAGTCGGCCTTGCCCTGCGCCATCGCATCAAGGAGGTCCTGCACCAGCGCCTCGTCGCCATCGCGCGCCGTGAACAGGCCGATCTTGGCCCGCAGGCCGGCCTGATAGGCCGTGGAGAATTCTTGCGGGAAGGCGCCCAGGATTTCCTGCGCTTCGGAAATCGCCTTTTCCTGTTCGTCGGCAAACAGCGGTAGCAGGCATTCAGCCAATCGCGTCAGGTTCCACAGCGCGATCCGCGGCTGGTTGGCATAGGCATAGCGGCCCATCTCGTCGATCGAGGAAAACACCTGCGCGGGGTCGTAATGGTCCATGAAGGCGCAGGGGCCGTAATCGATGGTCTCGCCCGAGATCGAGGTGTTGTCGGTGTTCATCACGCCATGGATGAAGCCGACATGCAGCCAGCGCGCGACGAGATCGGCCTGGCGCGCGACCACGGCTTCCAGCAGCGCGTGATAGGGACGATTGGTGCCGGCAAGGTGAGGGTAGTGCCGTTCGATCACATGATCGGCCAGCCGCCGCACGGCGTCGGTGTCCTGCCGGGCGGCGAAATACTGGAAGGTGCCGACGCGGATGTGGCTCGATGCGACGCGGGTCAGCACCGCGCCGGGCAGCACCGTCTCGCGCATCACGCTCTCGCCCGTGATGACAGCGGCGAGCGAACGGGTCGTTGGAATGCCAAGGGCGAACATCGCTTCGCTCACGATATATTCGCGCAAGACGGGCCCCAGCGCCGCGCGGCCGTCGCCGCGGCGGGAGAAGGGGGTGGGGCCGCTTCCCTTGAGCTGGATGTCGCGGCGGACGCCGTCTCTGTCGATGACCTCGCCGAGCAGGATGGCGCGGCCGTCGCCGAGCTGCGGCACAAAGTGCCCGAACTGGTGGCCGGCATAGGCCATGGCGATGGGATCGGCGCCGTCAGGCAGGCGCTTGCCCGAGAGGATTTCCGCGCCCTCGGGGCTGTCGAGCAGGTCGGGATCGAGCCCGAGATGGACCGCCAGCGGCCGGTTCAGCTTGATCAGCCGGGGCGAGGCCACCGGCGTCGGGGCTACGCGAGCGAAAAAGTTCGCCGGTAGCGCGGCATAGGTATTCTCAAAGGGGAAATGCACCGTCATGGCCCCAAGATAGGTGCGGCAGCCGCCTTTTTCGAGCCCAAAACAAGTTCCGCACCTCGGTTGCCGCGCCAGCCTTGCTCGGGTAAACCCTCCCCGCGTTTCGGGCCGGTCTCCTGGACCCTCGATTCGACCCCTTCCGACATCTGTTTGAGACATCCATGCATCGTTACCGGACCCATACCTGCGGCGCGCTCCGCGAGAGCAACATTGGCGAGATCGTTCGCCTGTCCGGCTGGTGCCATCGCATCCGCGACCATGGCGGCGTGCTGTTCATCGACCTGCGCGACCATTACGGCCTGACCCAATGCGTGGTGGACCCGGACTCGCCGGCCTTTTCGGCCGCGGAAAAGCTGCGCTCGGAATGGGTGGTGCGGATGGAGGGCAAGATCCGCCGCCGCCCGGAGGGTACCGACAATCCCGAGCTGCCGACCGGCCATATCGAGCTTTATGTCAATGACATCGAGGTGCTGGGACCGGCCGGCGAATTGCCGCTGCCGGTGTTCGGCGAGCAGGAATACCCCGAGGACATCCGGCTGAAATTCCGCTTCCTCGACCTGCGCCGCGAGAAGCTGCACCAGAACATCATGACCCGCGGCGCCGTCGTCGATTCCATGCGCCGGCGCATGAAGAGCCAAGGCTTCTTCGAATTCCAGACCCCGATCCTGACCGCGTCGTCGCCGGAAGGCGCGCGCGACTTCCTGGTGCCGTCGCGCATCCATCCCGGAAAATTCTACGCGCTGCCGCAGGCGCCGCAGCAATACAAGCAGCTCCTGATGATGAGCGGCTTCGACCGCTATTTCCAGATCGCGCCCTGCTTCCGCGACGAAGACCCGCGCGCCGACCGCCTGCCCGGCGAGTTCTACCAGCTCGATGTCGAGATGAGCTTTGTCACGCAGGAAGACGTGTTCGACGCGATGGAGCCCGTGATCGGCGGCGTGTTCGAGGAATTCGCCAAGGGCAAACCGGTGACGAAGAAGTGGCCGCGGATTCCCTTTGCCGAAGCCGTCCGCAAATATGGCTCGGACAAGCCCGACCTGCGCAACCCGATTGTCATGCAGGAGGTCTCGGAGCACTTCCGCGGCTCCGGCTTCAAGGTGTTCGCGCGGATGCTGGAGGACAAGAAGAACCAGGTCTGGGCGATCCCGGGCAAGGGCGGTGGCAGCCGCGCCTTCTGCGACCGCATGAACTCGTGGGCGCAGGGCGAGGGCCAGCCCGGCCTCGGCTACATCATGTGGCGCGAAGGCGGCGAGGGCGCAGGTCCGCTTGCGAACAACATCGGCGCCGAACGCACGGCTGCGATCCGCGAGCAGCTCGGCCTGAAGGAGGGCGATGCCGCCTTCTTCGTCGCCGGCGATCCCGAGAAATTCTGGAAGTTCGCAGGCCTCGCCCGCACCAAACTCGGCGAGGAGCTGAACCTCATCGACAAGGACCGGTTCGAGCTCGCCTGGATCGTCGACTTCCCGATGTACGAGTACAACGAGGAGGACAAGAAGGTCGACTTCTCGCACAACCCGTTCTCGATGCCGCAGGGCGGGCTCGAGGCGCTGCAGACGCAGGATCCGCTCACCATCAAGGCGTTCCAGTACGACATCGCCTGCAACGGCTATGAGATCGCCTCCGGCGGTATCCGCAATCATCGGCCCGAGGCGATGGTGAAGGCATTCGAGATCGCCGGCTATGGCGAGAAGGACGTCGTCGAGCGCTTCGGCGGCATGTACCGCGCGTTCCAGTACGGCGCCCCGCCGCATGGCGGCATGGCGGCCGGCCTCGACCGGATCGTGATGCTGCTCTGCGGCACCACCAATTTGCGCGAAATCTCGCTCTTCCCGATGAACCAGCAGGCCATGGACCTGCTGATGGGCGCCCCGTCGGAAGCGACGACCAAGCAGCTGCGCGAGCTTCATATCCGGACCAATTTGCCGGACAAGTAGTTCGTCAGGGAAAACGAGGCGCCGATCTGCTGCTGCCTGCCGCGAGGCCTATGGCGCGCATACTCGTGAAACGCGTGGATTGGCTTGACCGATGGCCGCGGTTTCCGCAGGCAAGGCAATTTCGCGCGACAGCGGGGTGCCTCCAGATTTCGAACCGAAACGCCACCTGTTGACGACAACGCCTAGTGGTTCATCACCGTGATTTTGACTCTTTGGCGGTGGCTGGATAGGCGCGGCCGAGTTTGGCGCGGGCTTTGTCTGTTGTGAACATCCATTTGATGCGGGCTCGGGTTTTATTCCGCCTCTTTTGCCATGCTGCGATCTCGTTTCGGAGCCTTTTGGGATCGTCGATGCGACGGCCAAGACACTGGCGCTGTAGCACGCTGATCTCGCACTCGACCATATTGAGCCAACTGGCGTGCTTCGGGGTGAAGTGGAATTCGAGGCGGCGCAGGATACGCCGGGCCTCGGCGGGCGCGAAGGCCTCATACAGCGCCCCAGGCTTGTGGATCGACAAGTTGTCCTGCACGACACGGATGCAGGCGGCGTCGGGATAATGGACGTCGACGAGATCACGCATGCAGTAGGCGTAGTCCACGGCGGCGCGGCGGTCGGTGACCTTGACGTTGCGCCAGCCCCGATGTGGATCGAAGGTGACGAAGAGATTGGCGGTGCCGTTGCGGCGATACTCGTAATCGTAGCGCTCGCGTCGTCCCGGTTGGGCCGGGACCGGCTGGCGCACCTCGCCGATCAGCTGGACGGGGGTCTCGTCGAAGCAGACCAGGGGCCGCTCAGGATCAGGCGCTTCAGCATAGAGATCGAGCACATCTTCCATGCGAGCGACATATTCGCCGTCGACATGGGGAATGCACCACATGTCCCTGCGCCACGGCTTGAGGTCGTTCTCGGCCAGCCGGCGACGCACGGTCTCGCCCGACAGGCTGTTGTGATCGGTGAGCTTGACCATCGTGTCGGCCAGCAGGATCAGCGTCCAGCGTTTGCAGCCCGCGGGCGGCTTGGCGCATGCGGTCGCCACCAGCAGGGCTTCCTCCTTGCCGGTCAGCTTGCGCTCAGCGCCCGGACGTGGCTCCTCGCTCAAGGCCCGCTCCAGATTGCCTTCCACGAAGCGGCGTTTGGTCCGGCCGACGGTGGAGAGGCTGACACTCACGGTCCGGGCAATCTCCTCGTCGCGGCAGCCTCCATCGGCCGCCAGCAAAATCTGCGCCCGCTTGAGCTTGCGGGCGGCGTGCTTGCCGCCGCCGAGCATCGCCGTCAGTTCATCCCGCTCGGCTTGGCTCAATTCGACCCGATAACGTACATTCATGCTTTGCCTCCTTGTCGGAGGCCGGGACGAATCCAACGATGAGTTAAAAATCAGGCGCGCGCTTCACCGAGAAGCAGGGTTATTACCTGGCCTTCATCCATACCTACGCCCACATGTTCGGACGTCCCCCCGCCGAAGCCGACATCCAGCGCCACTTCCGCGTCAGCCCGCCTTCGGTCCACCAGATGATCATCACCCTCGAACGAAACGGCTTCATCCGACGTCAACCCGGCGTCCCCAGAAGCATCGAAATCCTCGTGCCGCCGGAAAGCTTGCCGGTCCTCGAATGGCTCGGTATCAAAACGTCAAAATCACTGTGATGAACCACTAGTTCTAAGTAGCCGGTGGATATCGCGGATAACTGACGATGTCGGAGCAACAAAAGTCTTGCGTGCTCAAACTTTCATCGAGCTGCAATGTGGCGGTGTCTTCATTTGCGTGCAGGCGACGTCGCTGACGAGCCCCAAAACCGCCGTCCAATTGGCAGGAGCAATCAAATGACGCGGATGGACCTTCAAGCGCTGGAGCGGAAGTTGGAGCAGACCCGCAGGCTCGCCCTGGAACCCACCGATCCCCACACGCGGGAGAGGCTGGCCCAGATGATCGAAGAGCTGGAGTTTCTGCTCCAGGACAAGCAAAAGGCCGCTTGATAACCGTTTGAGCGAGGAAGCCCTACAACAACCATTCCACAGGGAGCCAAGCCGAGGTCAACTGAGGCAGTCCGAACCGGCTAAGCTCGCAGGGCGGATCATGATTCGCCGTTATGAATCGCCAAGATGGCGGGTTACGCCTTCGGCTCCAGCCCGCCCTGCGCGCTACCATTCAGCGGGGGCGAGGTTGCCCGTCGGCAGGGTGCGAGTTGGCGTGTTCATGATTCCCGTCGCAGACCAGTCGGCGACAGGGCGCCCGGTGTGGAGCGCGATCCGTTGCTGCCAGGAGATTGCATTCAGCAGGTAGATGCGATCGCCGCCACCCATGATGTTCCACGCGTCGAATTTGTCCGCCGAGCCAACGCCATACGCTGCCTGAGCGTTCGCGTTGGCGCCCCCGAACGCATACTGCGGATCGCCCTTGAGCCCCATGATGTGGCATTGGCCGAGCGCATGTCCCACCTCATGCCCACCGTGTTGCTTAAAACATTATGTTCTTTCTGCCACCAGGCGGGACGGAATAAATCGGCGTCGTCATAGTTCAGGGCGTCCGACCGAAACGATAAACCGTTTATTTGAGGAAATGGTCTCGTTGCCGGGGTGCCGGCTGATGCCGTTACGCCTGGGGCCAGGCTCACCGTGCCTGCAGCGTAGCTGATATTCACCACGTTAATGGTTCGATGCGGAGCCCCTGCGCGCATTGGTCCCGCCGCCGGTGATGTGTCGAGCGGCGCTCCCGTCCCTGCAATCACCGACATCCGAAACAGGCAGAGCACGTTTGGCCGCACAGTGACGCCGCTTGCAAGACACTGATAGTCCAAATCCGGGTAGTTCTTTGGCGTGGTCAGCACAAATTGCCAGTTCCAGGTTTTCTGCGCCCGTTGCGCGTATTCCCTTTGGAATCGCGTGATCAGGTGCGGCCGCCAATCGAGCAGCGGGAAGAGATATCCGTCAGTATCTCGCGCGTACCATCTGCCGCCTTGAAAGAAGGTGAGTCCCGGGAGCGGGTTCTTCGAATCGACAAAGTTCAGCTTCACCCGCAGTTGCAGAGTGAGCCAGGCATTCTGATTGGGATTGTTGCCGTTGGGAATCTCCAGGATGGAGTCGTACCTGTTGTACGGCGCGCCAGCTTCCGACGACAGGATTCGTGCTTTCAGCATTGGAGCCTCGACTCGGGCGTATACGCGCAAAAGACGATCGTGGCAGCCTTGGCCAGTGGCAGCCTTGGCCAATCGCCTTCTGGCAGCCCGCGTTGGTGCCGCAGATCATCGCTGGTTGGAACCAAGTCCGTCTTGGACCAATGCGACAACTTGTTGGACTTGAAGGACGGGCGATGTGGACGTGCCTGCAGGCCATCCGCGGTATCGATCACGCGACGGATGCCGTCACGTGCCAAGCCTTTCATCAGTCAACTAATTCATCAGTCAACTAAAATGGGACGCTCGCGATGTTGCTGGCTCGATGGTTTTCTGCTTCGCAGGTGGAGGCGATGAAGACCCGTCATCAGTCGGGCGCGTTTCTGGCTTCTCGGGATTGTCTTTCTCAGAATTTGACATTGTCAGCTCCCCAACAGCAACGTGGGGTAGTATTGTCCAATTTGGGCATGTCAGTAAAACGAAAAGGCCTCGGACGGCGAAGATTGCGGTGGAAAGGTTCCGGCCGTGTCTCCAGCATGAACGACACCACGGTTTTTTTGCGAGGATGGTCCTTTCATCACCGCGTTCTATTGCTTCACCGTCGTGCGGCGACGGGAAACCGGCGCCTGACGCCTGCCGAGATCAACCACGACATTGGCCTTCGCCCCGGTCCAGACGCAGACGCGAGCCAATCGACGCAACTGCAAGTCACGACGGTCCTCGGATTCACCATGTCGCGCGATATCGCGAGATAGCCGGCTGCAAATCCCAGCTTGTGCCTTGTTTGACGTCCAAGTTCCCAAACCACAATTCAAGTGCGGGTTCACCGCCAAATAAACAGAGGCAAAAAAACAGAGGGACGTGTCATGAAGTTGAAGTTGCGCAAAATCGCCGTCGTGCTCACAGCAGCTCTCCCACTTGCTGCTGCCGCTATTCCTACCAAAGCCGAAGCATTTGGCTTCCTCGTTCCCGCGCTCATTGGTACCGCGCTCATTGGTGCGGGCAGCTATGGCAGCGGCGCGTGGGGAGGCGGTTACGCTGAGGGCGGTTATGGTTACGGCGGTTATGGTTACGGCGGTTACGGTGGAGGTGGCTGCTGCCGTCAAGACTGGGCTCCGCCTCCGCCGCCTCCGCCACGGTGCTGCTATTACGGCGGTTGGGACAGGGGCCGCGACGGTTGGGGTCGCGGCGGTTACGATGGTTGGTAATTTTCTGGATCAAGGCTGGCTGCCGTAGCCCGAAGGGCGGGTTGGAGCCGAAGGCGCAACCCGCCATCTTGGCTACTCATAGCGGCGGATCATGATCCGCCCTACGAGCTGAAGAAACCATGTCGCAGCAACTCGGCGCCCGCGGCAATGACCGCGATCAGCTTCTTGAAGGTCTCAGGTGCAATTTTATCGCGCATATGTTGTCCGACGTACATGCCGAGCACGACTGGCAACATCGCAGCCGTCGAGACCAAAACGTCAAGCCAATTGAACTGGCGGCTGGCCGTCAGAAGAATTGCAAGCAAGCCGGCGGAAACGACGAGATACAGCGATGCTTCCTTTGTGAACGCCTTTCCGCTCAGTCCCTTTGCAAGCAGAAATATGAAAACAAGCGGTCCCGGCATCGCTGCGATGCCTCCCAGAATCCCGCCGAAAAATCCGAATGTGATGCCGGTTGGTAGAACCAGGCGAGACTGAAGCTGAAGCTGCAGCTTCGGCGCGAGCAGCGTGACGCTGCCGACACCCATGAGCACCAGGCCTGCGATAATCTTTGCAACGTTCGCATCGAGCGCCAACAGGACTCGAACTCCAAGGAAGAGGCCGGGGATCATGCCGAGAGTCACCGGCATCAATTGCATGAGGCACCGTCCAGTCTTTCCGCCCTCCAGCGCCTGCGGCAAGTTGCCGAAGATCAAAGGCATGCTCAGTAGCATGGCCGCCGATTTGATGTCGATGAACAGCGACAGCAGCGGCAGCGCGACGACTGGCATGCCGACCCCGATTATCCCCTTCAGGAGGCCGGCGACGATCAGGCTGCAAACCACGGCAGCAATGATACTTACTTGCTCGAAATAGAGGGTGCGCATCAACATGACGTTTAATTCCTGGAGGATCATTCTCTCCTCCAGGTTGCAGCGCATTCTTGGCTTGGAGGTTCGCAATTGTCTCGCGCGAACAGTTCGGCCCATGCCGAACTGTTTTCGATTGATGTGCTTCCGGCATCAGCGATAGGGTTAGGGATGGTCGCGGCGGCAAATCTGGTGGAAGTGGCGGCTCTCGTGGGTGACACTGCGCGAGCGACGATGCTTAACGCCCTTATGGGCGGCCAGTCGCTGACGGCCACTGAGCTTGCCTATTGCGCCAATGTCTCTCGCTCGACGGCGAGCGACCACCTGAGCAAGCTGGTTGCCGCGCGGCTTTTGACTGTCACTCGCAAGCGCCGCTTCAGCTATTATCGGATCGCGTCCCCGCTGGTCGCGACAATGCTGGAGAGCATCAAGGTCGTCGCCGCCATAGAGGTGCCACCCCGCCGTCAGCCGCGGTCGGCAAACGACGATGCACTCCGTTTTGCCCGAAGTTGCTACGATCACCTGGCTGGTCAGGTAGGAGTCGCTGTTACCGATGCACTTGTGGCCATGGGGCACATCGTGCTCACCGATGAAGGCGGTGAGGTCACGTCTTCGGGCGGGCGTTTCCTTGCCGCGTTCGGCGCTGATCTCAGCCCGCGGACCCGGCGGATTTTCTGCCAGCCTTGTCTCGACTGGAGCGAGCGTCGTTATCACCTCAAGGGACTCGTCGGAGCCCGGATTCTGGATCGTCTATTGGAGCTCGGATGGCTCAAACATGTGCCGGGCAGCCGTGCACTCCAACTAACGTCGTCTGGAAGGGCGGGCTTGTCCGAAATCTTCCAGATCGAGATCAACAACGAGGGTGTGCCAACCGCTCGATTATGCGACCCACGACGGCTGACAGCTTAGGCTGAGCGAAGCGTCATCTCGCGCAAATGCTGCAGGTCGCCGTTTCCACTTTCGACGATTCCGGGGCGGCCGTCGTGTCTGCGATTCGCCGCAATACTCGCGTGGAGGGTGAGCCATGATTGGATTGTTCTTTGAGGTGATCCCCCTGGAAGGTCATGCGTCGCGCTACTTCGAACTGGCGGCCGTTCTGCGACCGGAATTGGAACGGAGCGGCGGCGTCCTGTTCATCGATCGCTATGTCAGTGCTGACAGACCCGAGGTCATCCTGTCGCACCAATGGTGGGCGGACGAAGAATCCCTGATCCGCTGGCGCGCGCACACGCAGCATCGCGCGATCCAGCGAGCAGGGCGCGAGCAGCATTTCAGGGATTATCGGTTGCGGATCGGGCCTGCCGTCGATGCTTCGCGCGCCGCCTCGGTGGCTCGCAGGCTCTGGGTTTCCTATCATGATACGAAGCCGGCAACGCCGACCCGCGGCGAGCTGTTCAAGAGCGTTTACCGGGAAGGAAAATTTCTTGTCGTGTCCGAGCACGCCCCTGCCGTGCCGGGCACGTCGGCAGAGCGCAAGGCCTTCGAGATCACTCGCGACTATACGATGTATGAGCGCACCGAGGCTCCGCAGGAGTATCCGCCGGTCATGCGCCATCCCTAGCCCGTAGGGCGGGTTGGAGCCGAAGGCGTAACCCGCCATCTTGGCGACTCGTAGCGGCGGATTATGATCCGCCCTACGAGCTGACGGAGATCGGAAATCGGGAGGCTAACTAATGGTCCGCATAGCAGTGTTTGTATTGGGAGTGCTTCTGTCTTTTGGGGCAAATGCACAGAGCTTAAGACTGAAAAACTATCTACATCCAGAAAGCGATGCGATGCGCGCCTTCAATGAAGTATATCTGGCGGGCGCGATGGACGCACTGACGGCCTACAACATGGCAGCCCCCACCAAACTGTTTTGCAACAAGGAGGGCGAACTTGTCAGCCATGAGGAGGCGGCTCATTTGATCTTGGACTGGGCCAAGAACCAGACGAAGATCCAGGACGACACGATCATCGTCATTCCGCTGCTTCTTCTTCTGAAAAAGACCTATCCTTGTCGCTAGCCACCATCCGCCGTACCGCTTTGCGCTCCCTGATCCCGGCGGCAGATCGCTGACTGCATCTCCGTTCCGAGCATTGAGCGCGTGACTTTGGTCAAGCCGGTGCGCGTTGGCTTCACCACGCTGTTGAGCGGAGCCATCGCGTCATTCGGAATTACGGTGACAGTGCTGGACTGCACCCCTGCAAATTCGTTCTTCACCCGGTTATATAGTTGGCTTGGCCGTGCTCTAGTGGTCGGCAGGTCAGCCGAAATCGGCGAGGCGAGTCGAATGAGACGCCGCGAATTCCTCACACTTCTCGGCGGCACCGCTGCGGCGTGGCCGCTTCCCTCGCACGCGCAACAACGCAAAGCAATGCCGCGCGTCGGTGTGCTGTGGCACGCCGCCAATGCCAAGCAGGAAGAAGAATATCTGGGCGCCCTGACCAAAGCGTTTCACGAGCTTGGTTATTTCGAAGGCAAGAACATTGAGCTGGACCACCGTTTTCCTGCCGAACAACCTGAGCGGTTTCGCACGCTGGCGCAGGAGCTTGCCGAAAGCAAAGTCGATGTGATCGTCGCGGTGACCGGATTTGGCGCCAAGGAGGCTAAACGAGCCACCGGCACCATTCCCATTGTCGTTGTCGCCGATCCGGACCCGGTCGGTAACGGACTTGTCGAGAGTCTGGCGCGCCCTGGTCGCAACGTCACCGGACTTTCACTGATGACCACTGACGTCTCCGGCAAGCGGTTCGCGCTATTCAAGGAAATCGTTCCGAAACTGGCCCGCGTGGCCATCGTGCTCGATCCCCGAGATCCGTTTTCCAAGCCTGCCGGCGTCGTTAACGAAAGAGCGGCGAAAACCGCGGGATTTTTGATCCAAACATTCGATGTCACGACATCTGATGAAATCGAACGGGCGTTCTCAGCCATTGCCCGTGACGGCTTCGATGGCGCATTCGTGGTTGGAGCGCCGATGTACAATGAACGGGCGCAAGTGGGCGCATCAGCGATGGCGCACAAGGTGCCGACAATTGCAGCGAATGCTGAACAGGTCCCTTACGGCCTGCTGCTGTCGTATGGACCGGATTTTCTCGATTATTTCCGCCGCGCGGTCGTCTATGTCGACAAGATCCTGAAGGGCGCAAAGCCCGGCGATCTGCCGATCGAACAACCCACGCGTTTCAAGCTGGTCATCAATCTGAAGGCCGCCAAAGCCCTCGGCCTCTCCGTGCCGCCTTCGCTGCTGGCCACCGCCGACGAAGTCATCGAGTGACGCGGCGGGACTTCCGATAATGGCACATCGCGTCATTTCGTTGCGCTGCAGCCCGTAGGGCGGTTGGAGCCGAAGGCGTAACCCGCCATCTTGGCGACTCATGGCGGCGGATCACGATCCGCCCTACGGACTCGTTCAATTGATCCAGCATTATTCTCAGATGGCGCTACTGCTAGTGGTTCGTCACAGTGATTTTGACGTTTTGATACCGAGCCATTCGAGGACCGGCAAGCTTTCCAGCGGCACGAGGATTTCGATGCTTCTGGGGACGCCTGGTTGACGTCGAATGAAGCCGTTTCGTTCGAGGGTGACGATCATCTGGTGGACCGAAGGCGGGCTGACGTGGAAATGGCGCTGGATGTCGGCTTCGGCGGGCGGCTGTCCGAACATGTAGGAATAGGTATGGATGAAAGCGAGGTAGTGCCCCTGCTTCTCGGTGAAGCGCGCGCCTGATTTTTGACTTATCGTTCGATTCGTCCCGGCCTCCGACAAGGAGGCAAAGCATGAATGTACGTTATCGGGTCGAATTGAGCCAAGCCGAGCGCGATGAACTGACGGCGATGCTCGGCGGCGGCAAGCACGCCGCCCGCAAGCTGAAGCGGGCGCAGATTTTGCTGGCGGCTGATGGGGGCCGCTGCGACGCGGAGATCGTCCGAACCGTCCGGGTCAGCCTTTCCACCGTCGGCCGGACCAAGCGCCGCTTCGTGGAAGGCAATCTGGAGCGGGCCTTGAGCGAGGAGCCGCGTCCGGGCGCGGAGCGCAAGCTGACCGGCAAGGAGGAGGCCCTGCTGGTGGCGACCGCATGCGCCAAGCCGCCCGCCGGCCGCAAACGCTGGACGCTGACGCTTTTGGCCGACACGATGGTCAAGCTCACCGATCACGACAGCCTGTCGGGCGAGACCGTGCGTCGCCGGCTGGCCGAGAACGACCTCAAGCCGTGGCGCAGGGACATGTGGTGCATTCCCCATGTCGATGGCGAATATGTCGCTCGCATGGAAGATGTGCTCGATCTCTATGCTGAAGCGCCTGATCCTGAGCGGCCCCTGGTCTGCTTCGACGAGACCCCCGTCCAGCTGATCGGCGAGGTGCGCCAGCCGGTCCCGGCCCAACCGGGACGACGCGAGCGCTACGATTACGAGTATCGCCGCAACGGCACCGCCAATCTCTTCGTCACCTTCGATCCATATCGGGGTTGGCGCAACGTCAAGGTCACCGACCGCCGCGCCGCCGTGGACTATGCCCACTGCATGCGTGAACTCGTCGACGTCCATTATCCCGGCGCCACCTGTATCCGTGTCGTGCAGGACAATTTGTCGATCCACAAGCCTGGGGCGCTGTATGAGGCCTTCGCGCCCGCCGAGGCCCGACGTATCCTGCGCCGCCTCGAATTCCACTTCACCCCGAAGCACGCCAGTTGGCTCAACATGGTCGAGTGCGAGATCAGCGTGCTTCAGCGCCAGTGTCTCGGCCGCCGCATCGACGACCCCAAAAGGCTCCGAAACGAGATCGCCGCATGGCAACGGCGGCGAAATAAAATCCGAGCCCGCATCAAATGGATGTTCACAACCGACAAAGCCCGCGCCAAACTCGGCCGCGCCTATCCAGTCACCGCCAAAGAGTCAAAATCACGGTGATGAACCACTAGCAGGCTGCGGAAAAACCGGGTTCTGAGAGCGATTTTTTGATGTTTGCGCGGCGAACGGGCGGAGTGATGGGTGCGATGCGCGCTGCAGGGGCGGCATTGGTTGCGGTTTTGTCGCATTTGCGACACTCCAGGCAGACTCATCCCGTTGCTGCCAGAAGCTTGGGGATGCGAACGAGATTGTAGGCGGCAGCAGTCAGGACGAAGAACCACTCCACCAGGCCGCGGCCACGATGCCGGGTCTTGCGCAGACCGCCGACGGTCTTCATCCAGCCGAAGGGTTCTTCGATCCGCTTACGCTTGATGGTGCTGATGCGATAGCCGGGATGGCGGGTCGTGCGCGCGTCGATCGCGGAGCGGCGGTTGGCATTGTTCTGCGAGACGTGCGGCGTGCAGCCGCGTTTGCGGCAGCCGGCGACAAAGTCGGCGGTGTCGTAGTTCTTGTCGCCGCCCACGGTGCTGCCGGGTTTGGCGTTGTCCTTGATCATGGCGAGCGCGGTTGCGCGCTCCGCCGTGCCGTTGGCCTCGGTCAACCGTGCATCGACGATGAGACCGTTGCGGTTCTCGGTCATCAGATGCCCCATGTGGCAGAGCCTGGCCTCCTTGCCGGCGCCTTTGCGGAACAAGCGGGCGTCAGGGTCGGTGGTCGAAGAATGCGTGTCATTCTTGCGCTTCTCGCCATGGAAGTCGCGCTCCGCGTTGCGTCCGCCGCCGCCCTGATCTTTCCCCGACGGCGGATCGTCCTTCGGCACGAAGCTCTTCATGCTGGCCCAGGCCTCGATCAGGGTGCCGTCGACCGAGAAGTGCTCACTGGAGAGCAATGTGCGGACCTGAGGCAGGTTCAGCACGCTGTCAAAGAACTTGGCCGCGATGTCGCCGGCGAGCAGCCGATCCCGGTTCTTGCAGAATACCGTCGCATCCCACACCTGATCATCCGCCGAGAGCCCGACGAACCAGCGGAACAACAGATTGTAGTCGAGTTGCTCCATCAACTGCCGCTCCGAGCGCACCGTGTAGAACGCCTGCAGCAGCAGCGCCCGCAACAGCCGCTCCGGCGGGATCGGCGGTCGGCCGTCGCGCGAGTAGAGCCTGTCGAACTTGCGCGACAGTCCGCTCAGCGCCTCGTCGGCCAGCGCCCGGATTGCGCGCAGCGGATGATCGGCCGGGATGCGTGTGTCCAAACGGACGTAGCTGAAAAAGCCTTCCGATCGCTGATCTTCACCGCGCATCGCGTTCCTCAAATCAAAGGAATCAAGCCTATGCACAAAATCACACTCGAACCGGATCGCAAAACGACTTTTTCAGCAGCCTGCTAGTGGCTTTACCCAAGCTTGAGGAACGGCCCTTTAGGGTGGGCTTCACAGGCTGAGCGACCATGAAGTTCGTCGAGCGTCATCCCTTCGAGCGGCACCTATGTGCGGTTCACCGAGGCTGTTTGGGCATATTAGCTGTTTGTCGCAGCGCTTTTGGACGCGTCTCATTATCGTCGGTTTGGAGCCGACGGTTGCTTGAGATTGAGAATATATGCGATCAGGTCGTCGGTATCAGAGTTAGAGATTATCAGATTAGGCATTCCCTTGTGATTTGATTGAAGAAATACTTTCAAGGAAAGAGCCGTGGTCGACGGCATGTTGGCGATATCCACGAAGCTGGGTGCACCGTCTGGACGTGCTTCCCCGATCTGGTGGCAAGGGGTGCAAACGGTCATCGCCGTTTGACGGCCAATCAAAGGATTGCCTCCAGACTCGGCCGCTGCTGAAAGCGGTACCATGAGTATCAGGATGATCAACGCCAATCTGGCCATCACGACTCCATTCATCACGACCGCGCCATTGTGCCGTTGCGGATATTTCGTCGGGTCAGACTCGGCGAGGTGCCGCTGTAAGAGCTCAAGGTTTTGCTCATGGAGGAAACTATCCACTGTTAGCCTCCTTTCTTGAGTACCTATCCTGATCCGAAGTGGCATTTCTGCCTGTGCAATATTGCTCACCCGCGCGCTTATTCTTCTGACAGCGTCACCGCCCGATTATGGGATGGCACGCCGCTGCGATGGCCGCGTCCTTTTGTTCTAGATCGAGTGGCAGCATGAAATTCGTCGAGCGCAGTCCCTTCATTGATCCCGTCATCGCCGCGCGCAAGATCGTCGAGATCGCCAATGATGTTGAAGCGGTGTAAGTAACGTTTTCCTAGCCAGCGTCGGAGCGCGACATGATAAAATGTGGTGTAAAATAGTTGATAATTACCAGACAGGCGCCGCGTCGGCGCTGTGCCCAAGCCGCGCCGCAAATCCACGAATCAAATCGTTGATGCGTTGATGTAGATCATTTTCGAGCCTGCTGGGCGTCGCATGCTGTACACGGACAATGAGGGAGACTTACATGGCATCGATCTCAACGCCACATCACGAAAAATGCCCTCGGTGCGGTTCCGGGTTAGTCAGTCTTGAGTGGGATGAACGCGTCAACGCGCGGGAAGTCCAGGATCTTTGGCACTGCTGGAACTGCAAAAACAAATTTATTACCACGGTCACCTCTGAAGAGTTTATCACCACGGTCACCTCTGAAGAGAAGGAGCCGTCGGTCTCTGAGATCACCGCGCCATTCTTTACGAGTTTGGTGATGGAATGATGAGTGCGGAACAGGGAGGTTGAAGATATGAGGTGCGTCGTAACCCTGAAGGACGGCAGTGCGATGGAACGAGCGATGGGAGCACTGGCGAGGTATAGGTACACTGCTAGCAGCGAGCCTGTCGCCCCCGAGGGACACCCATGGGAGTGGAAAAAGTGGCTCCTTGAGATCAATTCGGCAGAAATCGAGGCGATCCGCGACCATGTCGATGATGGGGATATTGTCGACATCAAGCCCGTTAATGAGCCGGCGAGTTCCAGCGTCCACTGAATCTGCCGCGCGGTAGCTTACGCCAAGACGGTCGCCTCTACATCGAGCGCGTCAACGCCCCGTTCCTCGCGGCGGGGCAGCGCATCGCGCCGGGATCGAGCGCGCCATTGCGCTCGGCTGGCTGTGGAAGCATGAGAGCGGCACCTAAGTTCACCTGCACGGCGTGCGGAAAGCGCGGCGCGGATGTGCAGCGCCGTCATCAACTCGCAATGGCCCATCGCGGTGCCGGTAGTGCTCTGAATTGACTCCGCTTTTTGGAGTTAAAGCGGAAGTAATTTGGGCATTTGGGCATCGCCAAAGCGTCACTTTTCACCCAAGCGCAATCACATTGCCTTGCCGCCCAACTGGTTTTCTTTTGACGAAGTGAGCAAAATTGTTTGCTGAGCCGGCTGCGGTCAGTTCGCGCTCGCGCGCCCGACGGGCAATTCCCGCATGCACGCCATGCACAATTTGCCCGTCGTGCCAATCTGCCGCATGGGTTCACGCTTGCGGCGTCGGGCAAATCACAACGATCTTCTCGCGCATCCTGCCTCGATGAAGAGGGACGTTTCGGCCGATCGTCACGATACGTGGGGCGGGGATGCGATGGACGCGGAGGTGCGCAGGACGTAGCGCGCGTAACGCGTTCGACGAAGCCGTGTGGTCCCGACACCCCGATGCTGGTGTCAACTCCCGGGTCAAGAGCCCGGGGGGACGGTGACTAGAACGCCCGGTACGCCGAGGAGAGCACGGAATAAGTCGTCAAACATCGCGCGGGGAATGCCGGACGTGTTCGGTTGTACCTGTGACCAACTCGTGTGCGTTTTCTTGCTATTCTTGCACACGAGACCGCGGGTGCAACGGCGCCCGGCATTCCCTGCGCCCTCTTCATTTTCCGAGGGCCAAGTTATTGGCAGCACCCGGGCGCGAACGCGTCGCGGGATCGCGGATACGTGTCTCCAATCGTCATTCCGGGCGCGCCTCTTGGCGCGAGCCCGGAAACCATACTCACGATAGTGGTTATGGATTCCGGGCTCGCCGCCATCCAAGTCGGCTGTTGCCGACTTGGACAATTGATATTGCCGAACTCGGGTAAACCCGAGTTCGGGCGGCGCCCCGGAATGACGACGGGGCTGGTAATGTGAGCCGTTTCAGAGGTTGCGCGGGGGCACTTGAGCGTGCTTCACATCCGGACCGATTTGCAGCAGAACTGAAACCGCCCCTGTCGAAAAATCGGGGCCGGGGGAAGCGAATGTCCTATTCCGAAGACCTTCATAACGCGGCGCTGGCCTATCATCGGTTTCCGCGCCCCGGGAAACTGGAAATCCAGGCCATAAAACCGCTCGCCAACCAGCGCGACCTGGCGCTGGCCTATTCGCCGGGCGTCGCCGCGGCCTGCACTGAGATCGCCGGCAATCCGGCTGAGGCCGCCACGCTCACCGCGCGCGCCAATCTGGTCGCAGTGGTCAGTAACGGCACCGCCGTGCTGGGCCTCGGCAATATCGGCCCGCTCGCCTCAAAACCCGTGATGGAAGGCAAGGCGGTGCTGTTCAAGAAATTCGCCGGCATCGACGTGTTCGACATCGAGATCGCGGCCGATACCATCGACCGCGTGGTGGAGACGGTGGCGGCGCTGGAGCCGACCTTCGGCGGCATCAATCTCGAGGACATCAAGGGTCCGGAATGTTTCGAGATCGAGACGCGCCTGAAGGAGCGCATGAAGATCCCGGTGTTCCATGACGACCAGCACGGCACCGCCATCATCGTCGGCGCCGCCATCACCAACGCGCTGCGGTTGAACGGCAAAAAACTGCCCGATGTGAAGATCGTCTGCTCCGGCGCCGGCGCGGCTGCGATCGCCTGCCTCAATCTGCTGGTTTCGCTCGGCGCCAAACGCGAGAACATCTGGGTCTGCGACATCGAGGGCCTGGTCTATGAAGGCCGCGAAAAGCTGATGGACCGCTGGAAGGGGGCCTACGCGCAGAAGTCCGACAAGCGGAAGCTTGGCGACGTCATCGGCGGCGCCGACATTTTCCTCGGGCTTTCTGCGCCGCGTGTCCTGACCCAGGACATGGTCAAGCAGATGGCGGACAAGCCCTTGGTGATGGCGCTCGCCAACCCCGACCCCGAAATCATGCCGGATGAGGCGCGCGCGGCGCGGCCCGACGCCATGATCTGCACCGGCCGCTCCGACTTCCCGAACCAGGTCAACAACGTCCTGTGCTTCCCCTTCATCTTCCGCGGCGCGCTCGATGTCGGCGCGACCGCGATCAACGAGGAGATGAAACACGCCGCCGTTGACGCCATCGCCCAGCTCGCGCGCGATCCGCCGTCGGACGTGGTGGCGCGCGGTTTCGACACCGGCGAAACGCAGGGCTTTGGGCCGGGCTCGCTGATCCCGAGTCCCTTTGATCCAAGACTTATTCAACGCATCGCGCCGGCGGTGGCCAAAGCCGCGATGGATTCCGGTGTTGCGACGCGGCCGATCAAGAACTTCGATGAATACACCGCGCTGCTGGAGCGCTTTGCCTTCCGCTCCGGCCTCGTGATGAAGCCGGTCTTTGCGAAAGCCAAGACCCAGCCGGTCCGGGTCATCTATGCCGAGGGCGAGGACGAGCGCGTGCTGCGGGCGACCCAGCAGGTGCTGGAGGAGAGTCTGGCGAAGCCCATCCTGGTCGGCCGTCCCTCGGTGGTGGAGGCGCGGATCAAGCGGTTCGGCCTCGGCATCAAGGCCGGCCGAGATTTCGACCTCGTCAATCCCGAGGACGATCCGCGCTATCGCTCCTATGTGCAGTCCTATATCGAGCTGGCCGGCCGCCGCGGCGTCACCCCCGATGTGGCGCGCACGGTGGTGCGCACCAACAACACCGTGATTGCCGCGCTCGCGGTGATGCGCGGCGAAGCGGATGCCATGATCTGCGGCGTCGAAGGCCGCTATATGAGCCATCTGCGCCACGTCCGCGACATCATCGGGCATTTGCCTGAAGTCAGTGACTTCGCGGCGCTGGCGCTGTTGATCACGCAAAAGGGCGCGCATTTCATTGCCGACACCGAGGTGCGCTCGAACCCCAGCGCAGACGAACTCTGCGAAATCGCAGCGCTGGCGGCCAAACATGTCCAGCGCTTCAATCTGAAGCCGAAGATCGCCTTCCTGTCACATTCCGATTTCGGCAGCTATGACACCGATACCTCGCGCAAGATGCGGCATGCGACGGCTCTGCTGAAAAGCCATCATCCGGAGCTGGAGGCCGACGGCGAGATGCAGGGCGACACTGCGCTTTCCGAAGCCACGCGAAAACTGATCCTTCCCAGCTCGAATCTCGCGGGAGAGGCGAACATCCTGATGATGCCGAACCTCGATGCGGCCAATATCGCCTACCAGATGGTCAAGTCGCTGACGGATGCCGTTCCGGTCGGGCCGATCCTGATCGGGCCGGCGCGTCCGGCACATATCCTCACCCCCTCGGTGACCGCACGCGGCGTCTTGAACATGACGGCGGTCGCCGCGGTCGAAGCACAGGAGCGCGCCACCCGGCAACAGCCGAGCCTGTTCACCTAGATAAAGGCGGTTCCCGATTCGCCGGTGATTTGAACGTTTGAAAAGCGCGAGGCAACCCTCCATAATCCGCCCGCAACTCTGCCCCAAAACTTCGGTGAGGCCGACGATGCCAGCTTTCATAATCTTCGGGCGAGTTCTGTTCGCCGTGCTCTTCATCTATTCCGGCGCAACAAAGCTGTTCGGCATCCAGGCCGCCGCCGACGCCATCTCCGCCAAGATCATGATCCCGGCAATGGTCGCGCCCTATGCCGCGCAGATCGAGACCGCGACGGGCATGGCACTGCCGCAGCTACTGGCGATCGTATCCGGCGCCTTCGAGGTCATCGCGGGGCTGATGATCGCGCTCAATTTCGGCGTGCGGCTGTTTGCGCTCCTGCTGATCATCTATATCGGGCTGATCACCTACTACTTCCACGATTTCTGGAACCAGGCCCCGCCCGACAACGGCAAGACGCTGGTGGATGCGCTGAAGAACCTGTCCTTGATCGGCGCGCTGTTCATGCTGGCGGGCTACGGCAGGGGGCCGCGGATCGCCGAACCCGCCTATGGGGACGTCTAGGTGCGCCGCCAGGGCGTGACGCTGACTTCGTCAGCCGGGTCGAGCATCTGGGGCTCGCCGGCCTTCAGCCCGGAGGAGCTAAGGATTTGCTGCGGCGATCGCTCGGGCACGCCGGGAAAACAGCCTTCGCCGCCGGGAATCCGCACGCGCGGGGCCAGCGACAGCCAGAACGTATCGTAGCGGTCCATGAACATGGCGAAGATTTCGGGGCCGCCGATGATGGCGATGGTGCCGGAACGCACGCCGGCGAACTCGGCCGCCGCTTCGAAAGCGGCGCCAGACGGATTCCACAGCACTGCCTTGGGATTGGACGGATCGGGAGCGATCGCTGCAATGCGGCGGGTCACGATGATCCGCTTGCGCCTGGGGGAGTTCGGCTGGTCTTCGCCGGAATGCCGGCCGTGCACGATCAGATCGGCGCGGTCGAGGGCGTCGGTGAAGAACTTCTTGTCGCCCTCGAACTTCAATTCATCCGGCATGACATGATGGGCATTGGCCAGCATCCCGTCAGCCGAGACGATGACATAGCCCTCGAAGCGGAACGCCGGCACGATCGGGCCGGGCGCGGCCTACTGCGTCACGTCGGTGACCACGCTCGACACCGGGCGCTGGCTCATCGTCGGCAGCTTGACATCCTTGAGCAGGGCCTCGTCATATTGCGGCAGCGACTGCACCGGCGCCTTGGCGCGCATGGCAACCACTTTGTATCCCTCGGCCTTCAGCCGCTTCAACATATCGGGCAGGGCTTCCGCGGTGTGCTTGTGGAAGTCGTGCATCAGGATGATGCCCTTGCCGAACTTGTCGAGCTTCTTGAAGGTGACGTCGATGACCTGTTTGGCGTTGCGCGCCTTGAAGTCGAAGGAATCGAGGTCGCAGGAGAAGATTCCGATGTTGCGGGTGCCAAGATAGGTGACCATCTCCGGCGGATGCTGCAGCGCCGGGAAGCGGAAGAACGGCGCCGGCGAGATGCCGCCCAGCGCCCATTTCACGGCGCTGATGCCCTTCTCGATCTCTTCCTTGCGCTGGTCGTCGTTCAGCTTCTTGTTGACGAGAGTGGCATGCGACCAGGTGTGGGTGCCGATGGTGTGGCCGGCCGCATAAACCTGCTTGGCGATCTCAGGGTAATAGGTCGCGTGCTTGCCAATCTCGAAGAAGATGCCGGTGGTGCATTCATCCGCCAGCGTCTTCAGGATCGATGGCGTATTCTCCGGCCACGGACCGTCGTCGAAGGTCAGGACCACTTCGTGGTCCTTCAGGAAGTCCAATTCCTTGAAGTGCTCGAAGCCGAAGCCCGGGCCGCCGGTGGTGTCGATCTCGACGGTTCGGGCCACGCCCAGCGCATTGGGATTGTTGCAGGCGGCGCGGGCGGGCTGCGGAGGCTGGGCTGGCGCGGCCGGCGCGGGTGCGGCTGCTGGAGCCGGAGCGGCCGCCGCCGGCTTCTGAGCCGCGGCCTGCGACCAGGCGAGAGTGGGCGCACAAAGCGCAACCGCTACGAAAATTCCTGCCGCAACACGCATCTTGATTTTCCCAGATTTTGTGGCTCGCGCGCGGTTATGCCGCCATCATCCGAACCATCGTTCCCCCACACACATAATAGCCTAGCTGGACCGGCCGCGCCAAGGCAACGGCGCCCGGGAAAGTGGCCTAATTGTCGCGACTTCCGTTAATTCCGGGAACTGTGACTTTAAGTGTCCGCGAGCGCCCGCGCGATGGCCGTCTTGATTCGGGTGTCGGTGGGCTCAACCGCGGAGGCAAACACATCGGCGATATAGCCGTCGCGGCCGACGAGATATTTGTGGAAGTTCCACTTCGGCACGTCCTTCGGGCGCGCCTCGGCCGCCCATTTGTAGAAGGGATGGGCGGTGGGCCCGGTCACGACCGCCTTGGCTGTGATCGGGAAGGTAACGGCATATTGATGCTGCGCGGTCTCGGTAATTTCGGCAGCACCCCCCGGTTCCTGTCCACCGAAATCATTGGAGGGCACGCCGATCATGCCAAAGCCGCGGCCGTGAAATTCGGCCCAGATCTCCTGCAGCCCCGAATATTGCGGGGTGTAGCCGCAGAGCGAGGCGGTATTGACCACCAGGAACGGACGGCCGGTATATTCGGCAAGCCTGATGTCGCCGCTGGTCAGGCCCGGAAAGGAGAAGGCATACGCCGTGATTCGGCTGACGGGGGCCTGCGCGAAGGCGCTGGTGGAGAGCGCGGCGAGCGCGCTTCCGATCACGGTCCTGCGGTCGATCATGGATACCCTCCCTGACGTGCGGTGTGGCGATGTTAGCGCAACCGAGCGCCGCCTCTCGCTCAACAAGCCGTTATGATGGACACCAAGGCACCGGCATCAGCGGCATGTAGTAGCGATTCCACTCGCAGACCGATTCGTGGCCGGAGCGCTTGAAGGCGTATTTGATCGGCTCGGCCTGGCCGACCGCGATGTGCAGGCCGAACAGCGCGGCCGCGATCGGGAAAGCCCATTTGTGCCATCGCACGGCGGGCAGCGCCTCGAGCAGGATCGCACCTGCGAGGATGATCAGCGGGTCGGTGAAGATGAAATACTCGATCTTCAGTCCCCGCCGCACGCCGAGCGTATCGATGCCGATCGCCGCCGCCATCAGCGCAAAGGCCTGCAGCGCGGCCAGCCGCTCGCCGCGCAGCCAGGCGTAGACGATCCCGGGCAGGATCAGCCAGCTCAGGAACACGGTCGGTCGCGCAGACGAATGCAGCACGAAGGTGTAGCGGGCGAGCACCGAGGCGAGCCCCTCGAGGAGCAACAGGACTATCGCAAACGGATTCGATCCGCTGGCCGCGCTTGCTGTGCTGGCGTCGGCAAAGGTCAGCATCTTCTCGAGCGGATTGACCACCGCGATCACATTGCTGGTGTTGTAGTTGACGTCGAGCGCGAGCAGGGCGATTGCCGCACCTGCGGCAGCCGCGAAGACCGATGCCAGCGTCTCGGTGACACTGACGCGCCAGATCGCGGCATAGGCGATCATGCAGGTCACGATCAGCGCCAGCAGTGCCATCTGGTAGACGCCGAAACGGCCGAGCAGCAGCGGACGGAATTGCGCGGCATCGAGCAGCGCGCGATCGAGGCCGGTGGCGATCAGCGGCCACACCTCCCAGGCCGCGGCCAGCGCCACGGCGGCAGCGACAAGCGCGGCGAGCCAGCTTGCCGGCGTTCGCCAGAACGGGACGCTTGCGCCTCGGTCGCTGCCGAACGGTAGGATCACGATCGGGAGCGCGCCGATCAGAAGGATCGCCTGAACCTTGTTCTCCAGCCCGATCACACACAGCGCAGCGGCAGCCGCAAGGCCGAGCGGGCGGGCGAGATGCGCGCGGCGTCCGATCGCGATCAGGATCATCAGCGCAAAGATCACGGGGCAGGCAGCCACGAACTCGCTGCGCAGGATCCGCGAATGCACGGCAATGCCGCCGGAGAGCGCGAAGGCGAGGGTGGCGAGCAGCGCAATGCGCCAGTCGCGAAAGATCAGGCGCGAGAGGCTCGCGAAGATCAGTACGCTGCCGATCGCGATCAGGAACGCCAGCACGCGCCCGGCGCGGACGGCATGAGTCATGGCCACATCGAAGGCGGCGGCATCTGTCGGCATCGCGGGCAAGGTCCAGGCGTCCAGCAGGCCGAGATCGTGCAGCAGCGCGAACCATGATTTGATCGTCACGATCGTCAGATAGGCGGTGTGATCCATGAAGTGCTGGGGCTTGCCGGCATTCATGGCAAGCGCGCTGTAGATCACCATGAAATCCATATCAGCGTTGCGCCAATAGGTGACGAAATAGCCGAACAGCAGGAAGGAGATCGCCAGTCCAATGACGATTGCGGCAAGTCCTCCGGACCAGCCGAGAAATGTGAGGCGATCGAAGACGTCGCGCGGCGCGTCGGATTTTTGGGCGGTTGGGACGGAGACCTCTGACATGTCAGCGGCTTTTAGCCGACCCGTCCCGGAGGCGCCACGCCTCGCAGGGGAGCTTACCTGAGCAAGATCCTCACCATGGATCAGTAGGTGCGGATGATGAAATCGGTGTATTCGCCGGTTTCGCCCTGGTGGATGCCCTGGTCGGAGACGACGATCGAGCTGCCCGTGGCCAGCGCTTCGCTGATGCGCGCCATCACATCCGGCGGAATGGCGATCCGGTCGAGCGCTTCCGCCGGGCTATTCGGTACCGGCGCGGGCTTGGCCTCGACCGGCGGAGGCGCGTTCTTGCCTCTCCGGCGGGAAGCGCGGGGCAAGTCGCTGTCACGCATCGCGGCGCGTGCCGACACCGGCACGGTCACCACGGTCCAGTGCAGGGTGTTGGTGTCGTTCTTGTCGACTGCGGCGGTGAAGACGTGCGTGCCGAGCGGACGGTCGCTCGGCGCAATCGCCACCGGCACCTCGAACCATGGCGCAAAGTTCTGGCGCACATAGAGCTTGGAATCCTTGCGGCTGATGAACACCGCGACCTGGCCCTCGCGGCGCTTCTCCGGCTTCGCAGCCGCCTTGGCGGCCTCGGTCAGCCGGGTCTGATCCTTCTTGCCATCCGCTGCGGGCGCCGGCGAGGTAGCGGCGTTTGCCGCCTTGACCGGCTCGGCCGGCTTGTCGACGGGTTTGGCGGTCTCGGCCTTGGTAGCGTCAGCTGTCGCGGTATCCGCCTTGGCCGGTTCGGGCCTGGCTTCCGCCGGTTTTGACTCGGCGGACTTTTCTTCCGGCTTGATGTTCGCGGCTTCGGCGGGCTTTGCGGCGGAGTCGGCAGGCTTGGCGTCCGCGGTCTTGTCCTCGGGCTTGGAAGCATCGGCGACATCAGCCGGTTTTGCGTCTGCGCTGGTGTCGCTCTTCGAGATATCGCCGGTGTCAGCGCTCCTGGTGTCCCTGCCGATAGTGTCGGTCTTCGTCGCAGTCGCTGCGGGGGCAGGCTGGCTGCTGCCGGAAGATGCATCCGACATCGTCGCTTTGTTCGCGCGCACATCGCCGCTGGCGTCGGCCGTACGGGTCTGGTCGCGCAGCGGCGCTGTGTCGTCATGGCCTACCGTGGAACGCAGTTCGAGATTGGCCTCGATCGGCTTCGGCTCCGGCGCGCCCTTGTCGGCCTTGGCGGCGACCGGTTCGTTGGCCTCAGGCTGCTCGGCGACCACCGGCTGTGGCACGACCTTCATGGCCGGCAGCAGCGGATGCGAGAAGCTTTCGGGCGACAGTTCGCCGGGTGTGACGAGCACCCGCGCGCCCATCTTGGTCCAGCCCCACATCTTCACTGCGAAGGATTCCGGCATGCGGATGCATCCGTGCGAGGCGGGATAGCCGGGCAGCACGCCGGCATGTAGAGCGACGCCACCCCAGGTGATGCGCTGCATGAACGGCATCGGTGCGCCGCTATAGATATTCGAGTGGTGGTAGCGGTCCTTCTGGATGACGCTGAACACGCCCATCGGCGTCGGATGCCCGGCCATGCCGGTGGAGACCGGCGCTTCGGCGAACAGGCCGTTGGCGTCGTAGACCGCCACCCTTTGCCTGGCGATCGAGACGTTGATGATCAGCGGCATCTGCGGATGCACCGCCGTGTCCTTCACCACCACGTCCTTTTTCGGTGGGGCGCGGCGCGCGCGCTGCTGACGCGGAGGCTGAAAGACCTGGCGTTGCGGGTAGTAGCTGTAGCCCGGCTCCATCTCGCGCCAGTAGTAGGATTGTGCGCTGGCAGGGGGGACGGAGCCGAGGGCACCGGCGGCGGCGATGACAGCGACGCGCAGAAGCGTTCCGACGGCAGCGGACGAGCGCAGCGCGGTTGCGCTTGGCATTTTCGAGTCCTCGATCATTCTCTTCATCATTTTCGCAGACGCGAAGCACGTTAACCAGCGTAGCGCTTCTGATTCCAAAGGTTTTCGCCGCGAGCGTAACAAAAAAGCCTCACATCTTGTTAAACGGCAACGGCTTAGCGGTGGCCTTTCCAAGGCATTGTTGCGCGCCTACATGGGCGGAAACCCGCCAACGGAGAATCTCATGACATCCCAAGCCTTAAGGCCGCGCGATACGCGGCTGAAAGCTGTGCTTTTGATGCTGCTTGCCACCCTGTTCTGGTGGGGTTCGCAACCTGCCTTTGCGGCCGATGAACCAGATTTGATCTTCCGCCGCTCCACCGTGTTCAAGCTGCTTAGCCCGAACGACAAGCTTGCAACCTACGGTGTCGACGACCCCGAGGTCGAGGGCGTGGCGTGCCATTTCACCGTGCCGGAAAAGGGCGGCTATAAGGGCTGGCTCGGGCTCGCCGAGGAGGTGTCGGACATTTCGCTCGCCTGCCGTCAGATCGGCCCGATCCGCTTCAAGGACAAGATGGCACAGGGCGACGATATGTTCCGGAAACGGCGCTCGCTGTTCTTCAAGAAGATGCAGATCGTCCGCGGCTGCGACGCCAAGCGCAACACGCTGGTCTACATGGTCTATTCCGACAAGCTGATCGAAGGCTCGCCGAAGAATTCGACCTCGACGGTGCCGGTCATGCCGTGGGGCACGCCGGACGCCACGGTTCAGAAGTGCGGTGACTTCATTCAGTAGGAGAAGGGTTAGCGCCCGCCGGGCGGGCGCGCCTTGTCCCGGCAGCCGACCAGATGCAGGAACTTTTGCGGCGTCGACACGGCGCCGCTGTTGGTGCGCTGTTGCGACATGGCGCCACAATGGCGCTCGGCTCGGCCGGCGGTGGTTTCGTTCCGCCCCATCGGCGCGCCAGCGCCTTTGCTCAAATTTTTCACAATCACGGTCTTGGGTGTTGTCTTGGGTTTTGCTTTGGGATTTCGGGTGGAGGGATTGCTGCCAGCAATGATGTCGCCACTGCCCATGACTGCCATCCTTTGTGGAGGGAAAGGGACAACGCGCAACCGTCCCGAAAGTTCTCGGGATTGAGGTTAAGTCGGCGCTCGCGCGGCCGCGGTTCACCGGTGAGCTGCCGCGGCCGGAGGTTATCCACCGAGAAAGGTAAAGAAGCGGCTTCCGACTTCGTCGCGCCGCTGTCATGTCAGGCCGATGTGGGCTGTATCGGCCATAGCCGCGGCTTTCTCCGGCCTTTGGACCAACTTCATAAGCCACTGAAATCATTGATGTCGTCCGGAATTGTTTCGTCGGACCGGCCGGTGACGAAACAATTCTCTACCCGACGAAACCATTTTGGGCTTTTGGCGCAGAACTCCGGAAACGCCTCATGGTTATCAAGCCAGCAACAAAAACGGCGCCCAGCGCCCCCAGGGCAAACAAGCGCCCACAGGGACAAACCGGAGAAGTCAAATGCGGACCATCAGCTTCATCCTAGCCCTCGCCTTTGTCATGGCCGGTTCGTCGATGGCGGGTTCCGCTGAAAATGGTCTGCCCGGGATTGGAACTTTCTCCTATAATGGTTCCCCGGTAGTGGCCTCGCATTCCCTTGTCGTTGCCGCGCGCTAGTTGAACCAGACCAGTGAAAGTTGCCCGTAAGGTTGTCATGTACCTTCGCATCTGCGCTGCGGCGTTTGTCGCAACCGTAGCCCTCCACCAGACCGCGCAGGCCCAGGCCTCGCTCCAGATCCGCGCCGCGATGCATCTGTCCGATCCGCGCGCGGATTTCGTGCGTCAGTGCGCCCCGCATATGCTCGGCCGCTGGGCGCATCCTGAAGAGGTGTGCGGCTGCCTGCATGATCACGCCGCTGCCGTCGTCGAGGACAGCGACCTCCGCCATGCACTGCTGCGCGGCATCGGCGAAACCGGCGTGCCGACCATCGAGAACGATTGGGTGCCGGCTTCGAAGCAATCCGAGATCGGCCCAACCTTCACCAAGATCGCCAAGCCGACCCTGCAGTGCATGTTCGAGCCGGCGAAATAGACCCGGCGAGCTTCCAGACCTATCGACAAGTGGAACCGCAAGTCTCGACTTGCGCAGGGCAGGCATTGTAAGCCCACGGCTCAGCCTTCCTTGATCCAGCGCGAGCCGATCGATGCGACCACGGCGATTTTCCCTCACATGCCTGATGTTGCTTGCGCTGGCCGCGTCTGCCGCTGCCGCGCCGGATGAGGATGTACTCGGCAAGGCCGAGGGCTATCCGATCGGATCGCCGCGCAGCTGGTACTATGACGAGCATGTCCGGGTTGGCTCGTTCAGCAATCTCGACAAGATCCTGCCGCACTACACGCTGGAGAAATCGGGCACGCCTCTGCCGCTTTCGAAGGCGGCGAGCGAGCCCGACATCAAGTACCGCTTCGAAAAGCAGACCTACACGGTCGATGATTTCCTTGCACGCGAGCGCGCCACCGGGCTGCTGCTGATCAAGGGTGGCGAGATCCTGGTCGAGCGCTATCAATATGACCGCAACCCGAACAACCGTTTCCTCTCGCACTCGATGGCGAAATCCATCGTCAGCCTCGCCATCGGCATGGCGCTGGCGGAGAACAGGATCGTTTCGCTCGACGATACCGTGGCCAAATATGTGCCGAAACTCGCCGGCAGCGCCTATGGCGAGACCACGATCCGCAACATCCTGAAAATGTCCTCCGGCGTGCCCTTCAGCGAGGTCTATGACGGCAAGGACGACCTGACGCGCTTCAACATCGCCCGTTATCGCGAGGGCTCGATCGACGCGTTGCGATTGTTCAATACGCGCGAGGCGGAGCAGGGCACGCGGTTCCACTATGCTTCCGCCGAAACCGTCAACCTTGTGCTGGTGTTGCGCGCGGTGACAGGCGTACCGCTCAGCGAATACATGACGTCGCGGCTATGGCGGCCGATGGGCGCCGAATCCGATGCGACCTGGGTGAAGGTGCCCGACGGCACCGTCACCGGATCGGGTAGTTTCAACGCCATCCTGCGCGATTATGGCCGGCTCGGCTGGCTGCTCGCCAATGACGGCGCCATTGGCGGCAAGCAGATCGTGCCGAAGGACTATCTGCTCGAGGCCACCGACTGGCATCGCCAGCCCGACGCCTTCAGGCCGGGCAAGGCCACGTCCTATTTCGGCTATGGCTATCAGTTCTGGCTGTTTCCAGGCGAGAAGCGGCGCTTTGCGCTGCTCGGGGTCTACGGCCAGTCGATCTTTGTCGATCCCGAGCTCAAGCTGGTAATGGTACTGACGTCGGCTGCGAAGAATGCCAGCGTCGGCAAGGAGCCGTTCGGCCGCGAGCGCGATGCGTTGTGGCGCGGCTTTGTCGCGCGCTACGGGAGCTGGTAGCGGCTCTGCGCGCAGGCGCGCGGCGTCATTTCTTCTTCGGGGCGCGCGGAATGCATTTTCGCGCGGCCAACACACCCGTTGGCGTCATCTTCGCGCCGGACACTTCCTTGATCATGCCGGCCGCGCAGGTGCCGTCATCGACCAGCACGCGCTGACCTAGCCGCAAGCCAACGATGTCCTGCTCGCGCGCGACCTGGTCGTTCATCGCGAGCGCGGCGGGCGCAGCTCCCAGCAGCAACAGGCAGCAGAGCAGGGTGCGTGAGGAAGTCATGGCGGCAACTGTAGGGGCACGGTTGCGATTCTGAAAGGCGGATCGCCTGCACACGGCGTGCGAAGTGTGATTTGATCGACCTGGAACAGGAATGATCGAGACCATGAACGCCAGCGATGCCCAGAAAATCCTCGATGCCGTCGAAGCCGGCTTCGATGCCCAGCTCAAGACCACACGCGATTTCGTCGCGATCCCCTCGACCCGCGGCGCGGAGGGGCCGTGCCAGGACATGATCGGCGATCTCCTGCGCGAGCGCGGCTACGAGGTCGACGACTGGCATATCGATCTTGACGACCTCAAGGGTTTGCGCGGCTTTGGCCCGATCGAGCACGATTTTTCCAGGGCGCGCACGGTGGTCGGCACCTATCGTCCGGCCACAAGTGCGGGAAAGTCGCTGATCCTGCAGGGCCATTGCGATGTCGTGCCGACCGGTCCGCTCGACATGTGGGAAACGCCGCCGTTCTCGCCTGTGATCAAGGACGGCCGGATGTATGGCCGCGGCGCCTGCGACATGAAGTCGGGCACGATCGGCGCGCTCTACGCGATCGATGCGATCAAGGCGGCCGGTTTCACACCGACCGCGCGCATCCACTTCCAGTCCGTGATCGAGGAGGAGAGCACCGGGGTCGGCGCGCTCTCGACCCTGCAGCGCGGCTATCGTGCGGATGCCTGCTTCATCCCGGAGCCGACTGGCGGCACGATGATCCGCTCGCAGGTCGGCGTGATCTGGTTTCGGCTGAAGGTGCGCGGCTTCCCCGTGCATGTTTCGCATGCGGGCTCCGGCTCGAACGCGATCATGGCCGCGTATCATCTGATCCATGCGATGGAGAAGCTCGAGATCGAGTGGAACGAGCGCGCCAAGGCCGACCGCCATTTCAAGGAGGTCACGCATCCGCTCAATTTCAATCCCGGCATCATCAAGGGCGGCGACTGGGCTTCCAGCGTGCCGGCCTGGTGCGACGTCGATTGCCGCATCGCGATCCTGCCGGGCTGGTCGATCGCCGAATGCCAGAAGGAGATTCTGGCGTGCGTGTCGGCGGCTTCCCGCGACCACCGCTTCCTCTCCAACAATCCGCCCGATGTGGAATGGTCCGGCTTTTTGTCGGAGGGCTATGAACTTGTGAACTCGGCAGAACCCGAAGCCGCCTTCGCCAAGGCCTTTGGCGCCGTCTATGGCAGCGTGGTGCAAGACCGCGCCTTCACCGCACTCACGGACACGCGGTTCTATGGGCTCAACTACAACATCCCGAGCCTCTGCTTCGGTGCCAGCGGTGAGGCAATGCACGGCTTCAACGAATATGTCGACCTGGAGTCGCTGAGGAAGTCGACAAAGGCGACGGCGCTCTTCATCGTAGAGTGGTGCGGGGTGGAGAAAGCGTAAAATGGACAAGGCAGAGCCTGCCTTATCGCCGCAGCATTACCTCGGAAGTCATTGCCTCCCTTACCCGACCGATCCATTCTGCGAGCGAAATCGCAGGGAGGAACCATGACGCCGCTCGAGAAAATCCAGTCATTGAAGATGCCCTTCGCCGAGTTGAAGGGCGTGACCTTCGTCGAAGCGGACAAGGACCGCGTGGTGGCGAAAATGCAGGTCAGGCCGGATCTCTGCACGCTTTACCACACCATCCATGGCGGCGCGGTCATGGCCTTGGCGGACTCGGTTGGCGCAGCCGCGACCATCATTAATCTTCCCGAGGAAGCCAAGGGCACAGCCACGCTCGAGAGCAAGACCAACTTCATCGGCGGCGCGAAGGAGGGAACCACGGTGACGGCGACAGCCACGCCCGTTCATCGCGGCCGCCGCACCCAGGTCTGGACCACCCGGCTTGAGACCGAAGACGGCAAGCTGGTTGCGATCGTGACCCAAACCCAGATCGTCTTGTGACGTTCGCACGCTGTTAACCACTTGCTTGTGAACAGTAAAATCCCGGCCTTGAATTTCGTGCTGCAATGCACAATATCTGGGGTCTAGGGATTCGACGCCTCCTCGAGGGATGCTGAGAGGAGATCTGACGTGCCATACGACACCACTCATCACCCAAGGCCTGGCTTTGGCTATGTGCGTACCCTGAGCCAGCAGGAAGAATTGCCGCTGTTGCGCGATCACCTGCTTCGGCTCGATCCGGAAAGCCGCCACGACCGCTTCAACGGCTATCTCGATGACAGTTTCATCGAGCGCTATGCCGCCAAATGCGCCGACGATGGCACGGTCATCGTTGCCTACATGGAAAGCGGCATCGTCCGCGGCGCGGCGGAATTGCATCCGCCGGAGCAATCCGAGGACGGCCTGCCGGAGATCGCCTTCAGTGTCGAGAGCTGCGTACGCCGCCAGGGCGTCGGCAGCCTGTTGTTCCGCCGGCTGATCTCGGAGGCGCGATGGAAGGGCTATCGCACGCTGCGCGTCACCACCGGCGCCAGCAACCAGGCGATGCGGGCGCTCGCCAGCAAGTTCGGCGCGCATCTTGAATTCCGGCAGGGCGAATCCACCGGCACGATCGATCTGTCGCCGCAGCCACAGGACGAACTCGCAAAATTCGCGATCGATGCGCCGCTGAACGCCGCGCGCGCGGCGATGAATTTCAATCGCGCCTGCTGGAAGCTGTTCGCCAAAATGGTCGAAGGCGGGCGCGCCGCCTGAGGCGCCCCGGTTGGTCAGCCGCGTCGCGGCGATCACTGTGGAAAAAAGCTGCGGGAAGGCGGCTCAAGTGCCCGTGCGCTTGTCGTTGCCGAACTTCCGCACAACGCGGCGCTCGACGACGACCGAGCGCTGCGCGCCTTGCTCGCCCGCGATGACCCGCGTCGAGGTGGCGCGTGCATTGACGCGGCTCTGCTTCTTCACTTCGGCGAGCACGGTCTCGAACGGCATGCCCATGAGCGAGGCCGCGATCTCGGCCTGCTGCTCCTGATCGTCGGTGATCCCAACGGCGGCAAAAATCGCCTCATCCAAGGTCGGCGGATCGCGCCGGACGCGCCGCGGACCATATTTGGTATTCCAGTCTTCGCTCATTGGGGCCTCTCATTTCGCCCGGGATACCTAAGAGCGAGCATGTTGCATTGCAATATGAATTTGATATGGCAGGTCAGCTATGCACACACAGATTCAAAGGCCCTGTAGCCTTGTAGCATCATAAACTTCGATGCTCGACGCGCTTGCCGCGAGCGATTGCAGGGCGCGCACGAAGTTTCGCGACGCCGGCACCGCGAAATGCGTTGCCAGCGCCGCGTGATCGGCCCATTGCTCGAAGAACACGAGGCGCAGCGGATTCTCGCAATCGACATGTACGGCGTGCGAGATGCATCCGGGCTCGGTGCGCGAGCGTTGCACATGCTCGAGGCTCAGCTTCTTCGCCTCTTCGAACGAGTTCGGGCCGCGCGGTCACGCTGCCGGTTACCACGATCATGTCGCAAAACTCCCCCAAAAACTCCCCGACGTCATGGCGCGGCTACCTCGAGCGGCTGTTGCGGCCAGCGTTTGAGCGCGGCGCGGCCGGCATCGGTCAATTCATAGACGCCGCGTTCGGCGCGGTCGAACCAGCCATAGACGTTATGCAGCAGGATCTTTCCGGCGTCGGGAATGTCCTTGCGCAAATCCCGCACTTTCTGCGGTCCCTGCGATAGCGCGGAGGCGCAGGCCAGCGCCTGCTGCCGATAGGCGGTCATGATCGGCGCTCTGGTCGAGCCGCCCATGGCGGGATCGCCGATGCGCCGCCGGTGCTCAGCCACCAGCCGCGAGCGTTTCCTGGGATCGCGACGGGGTGCCGTCGTCGGCGGCTTCACCAGCACCTCGACATCGCCGCGCCCCGTGACGCCAAGCATGCCAAAGCCGAGCCTTCGGCAGAGGTTGCGATAGCGGGCATCGCTCTCGCGACCCTTGCCGTTGACAGACATTTTGGCGGCGAGCCAAACCTCATCGGCGGCGCCGGCGCGGTCCACCGCCTGGAGGACCAGCTCGAGATTGAACGACAGTTTCAGCTCGCCGATCACGACGATCGGCGGCTCATCGCCGCTGAGCGCAACGAGGTCGCAGCCGCCGACCTCGCCCTTGACCGTGAAGCCGAGCCTTTCGAGGAAGCGTTTGACGGGCAGGTAGAGCGCGGTTTCCAAGGGACACCAGTTCCGGCGGCCAGAGTGCCGCGACTCAATGCCGGGATTCTAGCCCAATTTCCCCAGAGCGTTTGATTGCGAAGGCGTGAGAGCTAGACCCTGCCACTGACCGGGATCAGCGCGCCGGTCACGGCGCTCGCGGCGTCGCTCACCAGGAACAGGATCACGTCGGCAAGTTCCTGCGGCGTGACCCATTTGGAGAAATCCGCTTTGGGCATGCTGGCGCGGTTGGCTGGTGTATCGATGATCGACGGCAGCACCGCATTGACGGTGATCTTGCCGTTGTGCTCAGCGGCGAGCGCCTCGGTCAGGCGATGCACGCCGGCCTTGGACGCCGCGTAGGGACCCATGCCGGCGCCGGCCTGCAGCGCGCCCATGGCGCCGATATTGACGATGCGTCCGGCCGAGGAAGCGATGAGATGCGGGATCGCGGCCTTGGAGGCGTTGAGCGCGGTCAGCACGTTCAGCGCATACATGCGCTGCCAGCTCTGGATGTCGCCATCGGCGACCGTCTCGAAGGTGAAACCGCCGGCGATGTTGACCAGGGCGTCGAGCCTGCCGAAATGCGCCGCCGCGTCGTCTATCGCGTGCTTGGCCTGCTTGGCGTCGGATAGATCGACACCGCCGAGCTCGATCCTGTCGGGCGTGGCCGCCGCCATCGGCGAAGCCGCATGATCGACGCCCGCCACGCGCGCGCCGCGCTGTTGCGCCGCTTCGGCGACCACCCTGCCGAGCGCGCCCAGCGCGCCGGTGATGACAATGACTTTTCCGTTCATGTGAAGCTACTCCGCGAGGCACGAATGCACACTAGCCCCAGGGGAAAATGACTTGCAATGTTGGGGCTCTTGACGGCGAAATGCGAGCGCAACGTCAGATGGTGAGCGCGATGACCTACTCTCCGCCTGCAGTCGATATTCCCGACGGCCTTGTCACCTTCAAATACGAACTCCCGCATTTTTTCAAAGCACTTCATGCCAATGGGTCCGTGCGTATCGTGGCGATGGGTTCGTCGTCGACGTCGGGCAGGGGTGACGACGTGGTGCCTTATCCGGCCCGGCTCGAAATGTACCTCCGATGGGAATATCAGGCCCGGTTTCCCGAGATGAGGCTCGACGTCCTCAACCGGGGCAAGATCCAGCAGGAGGCGCCCGAGGAATTGCTGCGGTTCAAGCCGGACATTTTCGACCTGAAGCCGGCGCTGGTGATATGGCAGGTCGGGACCAATGCGGTCTTTCACAACTACAACATCAAGAAAGTGGCCGAAGACATTGGCAAGGGGCTCGACCAGCTGAGCGGACAAGAATTCGACGTCATGTTGATGGATTCGCAGTATGTCACCGCGATGTTGCTCGACAACAGGGTTGACGCATCAGAGCAGATGATGTCGTTGATCGCGGCCGCAGCCGACAAGGCCAAGGTCAATTTGTTCCGGCGCTGGGCGTTGATGCGGCATTGGCATATCCACAACAATGTTGCGCTCGGGGACATGATCGATCCGATCGATCAGGACCAGCTTCATCAAAACGACTGGAGCACCATGGAGGTATCAAAGGCATTGTTAACGGCAATTAAGAAGGTCTATCAGGCTATGGCCTGAAGCCAGGTTCCTAAAATTTTCCGCATCTTTGTAAGCGGATGGCAGAATCGCTGCGCTAGGCTCAGGCTCCGATATCCAAGGGGACCGGAGTTTCACGATGGGAAATCTGCCTGATCATGGCTTGCCGCTGGTTCAGCTGAAGGAGCAAAGGCGCGACCTGGTTGTCGCCCTGCAAAACCGCACCGGCCCTGTCAGCGGCTGGGAGCTGATGCAGATCGCCGCGATCCAGCAGGCGATTCAGGCCTTCGAGGAGGTCATCGCCGACCTCGATGCCGAAATGGAAATGGAAGCGGCGGCTTAGGTCTGCCGGGTGAAGGTCGACCCGAGGCTTCAAATTACGCCTGCAGGTAACGCGCTTTCAGCTCGTTACGCTCCGGCGTGCCAAGTCCCAGGCCATCCCTGAAATAGCTTTCGAGATCGCCATATTGCGCGTTGACCGCGTCGAATCCGGCCGCGAGGAACGAAGCCTGGACCGAACCGATGGCCTGCCTGACATCGGCGGGCAAATCGGGCGAGGAATTGGGGTCGCGCCGATAGAAGCGGTTGGTGAGGAGATAATCCTCCGAGATGACCTGATCCGGCACGCCGAGCGCATGCAGGATCAACGCGCAGGCAAAGCCGGTGCGGTCCTTGCCCGCGGTGCAGTGGATCACCAGCGGTGCGGTATCGTCGAGCAGATTTGCGAACAGCTCGCGGAAACTGTGGGTGTTGAGGCGGACATAGCCGCGATAGGATTCGCGCATGATCTCGAGCGCATCGCTCGACGACAGCGCGCGTGCCTGCAGCTTCGCCCTCAGCGCTGCGACCACGGTCGGCTCGATCGGCAGCGAATGCACATTGATCTCCTTGATCACGCATTCGGCAGCTCTGCGCTCATCGACCCCGCGAAAATCGAAAGCGCGCTTCACGTCCAGCCCGCGCACGACCTTGACGTCATCTTCCGTGAGGTGACCGAGATGATTGGAGCGGAAAATACGCCGCCAGCGAACGCTGCGGCCGTCGCCGGCGGGGTAGCCGCCGAGATCGCGGAAATTGCTGGCGCCTTCGAGACTGAGGTGACGGGGAGGGAGTTCTGTCATTGGTAAAGTTTAAGCCATCTGGTGCGGCAGAGAAATGACGTTGTGCGTAATTGGCAGTGCGGTTCCGCTCTGGTCTATACTTCGGCTCCCGGGGGCGAATATGAGCAGGTACGGGAATATTGTTCTGGGCGCGGCGTTTGCCGCCTTTGTCGCCAGCCTGACGCCGGTTTTGGCGCAGAACACGACGTTCCGGAATTACCATTGCGCCGACGGCAGCTCATTCATCGTTGGCTTCTACCCCTATGATTCGCGCGCCTATCTGCAGATCGATGGCGGGCCGGTCACGCTGCGGCGGCGGCTTGCGATCTCGGGCACGCGTTATGCGGGCGGCGGGGTTACCTTGAAGATCAGCAAGGCTGGGCGGATCACGATCAAACACCCTAGGCGGCCGGAAACCGCGTGCGAACCCATTTGAGACGCGCCACAAAAAAGGGCCGAAACGATTTCGTTTCGACCCTTTTTCAATTCTCGAACTCGACCAAGTCGAAATGTGCAAAGTCGCGGCTTCGTTGGCGCGCCTTCCGATGTCGGTGGGGCATCAGTGATCCCGTGTCGGCTTGAACCCAGGCACGGACTCCCGGATGGCCTCTTCATGGTACCAGCTGCCGCTGCACACCACTTCGTTCACGCGCGGCTTGTCGATCGCCGAGTTGGTCTCGCTATAGCTGCGACCGCCGAGAGCCGCACGGCCCCCGGCCGGAAATTGATAGATCCTGGCGGATCCCTGATTCAGACTTGTACTCATCGGTAGCTCCTTTTCGCCGATGCGCTTGCCTTGATGGTGCGCCCAACTCGTTCTCTTGTGGTTACCAAACCCGATATCGTTCACGCCGGCGACAATGCAAAGTGATTAAAAGCAAATCACTTTCTGCATGTTTCGTGGGCATTTCGCTCTTTGCCTCCCAGGGGGCAGGTTCCCCGTGGCTAACGCTTGGGCGGAGGCAAAGGTTGCGGGGGTGCGGTCGGGCGCCTTGGCGAAATACCGCCGGCGACTGCCGCGGCTTTAATCCGCCGTAAGGGGAGGGGCCGGCCTGCCGCGGAATCGAGCGGGAATCAGGCAATAACGCTGTCATTTTGCCGCACGGCGGCAGGCGAAACCGCGCGGCTATGTCGCACCCTTTTCCCCAGCCGGCGTCGGCGTTCGAACCAGGCTTGGCGGGCCTCGCGCGCCGCCTCCCGCAGTGCGGCGACTGGCACATTAAATGCTTTATGACAAACGGCTGATTGTGGCCGGGTAATGCGTGGGAAACCCCTTCCTTTCGGTCTCCCACCTTTTGAAAGATCATCAATAGAGAGGCTCAATGACGAAATACAAGCTCGAGTATATCTGGCTCGACGGTTATACGCCGACACCGAACCTGCGCGGCAAAACTCAGATCAAGGAATTTGCCTCGTTCCCGACGCTGGAACAGCTTCCGCTGTGGGGATTTGACGGCTCTTCCACCATGCAGGCCGAAGGCCACAGCTCCGACTGCGTGCTGAAGCCGGTTGCCGTCTATCCCGATGGTGCGCGCACCAACGGCGTGCTGGTGATGTGCGAAGTCATGATGCCCGATGGCAAGACCCCGCACTCGACCAACAAGCGCGCCACCATCCTCGACGACGAAGGCGCGTGGTTCGGCTTCGAGCAGGAATATTTCTTCTACAAGGACGGCCGTCCGCTCGGCTTCCCGTCTTCCGGTTATCCGGCGCCGCAGGGCCCGTACTACACCGGCGTCGGCTACAGCAACGTCGGCGACATCGCCCGCAAGATGGTGGAAGAGCATCTCGACCTCTGCCTTCATGCCGGCATCAACCACGAAGGCATCAACGCGGAAGTCGCGAAGGGCCAGTGGGAATTCCAGATCTTCGGCAAGGGCTCCAAGAAGGCCGCTGACGAAATGTGGATGGCCCGCTACCTGATGCTGCGTCTCACCGAGAAGTACGGCGTCGATATCGAGTTCCACTGCAAGCCGCTCGGCGACACTGACTGGAACGGCTCCGGCATGCACGCCAACTTCTCGACCAAGTACATGCGTGAAATCGGCGGCAAGGAGTACTTCGAGGCGCTGATGGCTGCCTTCGAGAAGAATATCATGGACCACATCGCGGTTTACGGGCCGGACAACGACAAGCGCCTGACCGGCAAGCACGAGACCGCGCCCTGGAACAAGTTCAGCTATGGCGTTGCCGACCGAGGTGCTTCGATCCGCGTGCCGCACTCCTTCGTCAACAACGGCTACAAGGGCTATCTGGAAGACCGCCGCCCGAACTCGCAAGGCGACCCCTACCAGATCGCTTCGCAGATCCTGAAGACGGTCTCCTCGGTGCCGACCGGCGCCAAGGCCGCGGCGTAAGCCAAGTGGCTGCGGCGTAAGCCAATAGGTCAGGGGGCTGGGGCGCGGGGCCCCGGGCTGAACATGATCCGCCAGAGCGTTGCCGCTCTGGCGGATCATTGCTTTATGACATGCGTTTCAAATCCTTTTCGCGGCGTTATGAACCGCGCTAGATAGCGCCGGCGTTTTTCATCGCGGGGACAGCGGTTTGTTCGGCGGCTTTTACACCGTCAGGTTTCAGCTTGGCGAGGCGGTCGGCCGCAGCGTGATGTATGCACGCGGTGGCAAGATGCTTGGCGGCAATTCCGCCTTTGCCCACATCGGCACCTATGAGGAACTAGGCGATGATGAGATCGCCATCATCATCAATACGGTGCGACACAATCCCGATCCTAATTACAAGGCGATGGCCGGCACGGATGATGCGACCCTCTTCGCGCGCGGCGGGCCGGACGGCGAGCTCTACCGCTTCGAAGGCCGTTTGCGGGAATTGCCGGACGTGCCCTTCAAATCGGTGATGACGCCGGTCGAGGAGCAGCCGCTGCCGATCGCTGGCCGGGTCGGCGAGGGCGGTGTCATCAACGGCCTCTACTCCATCCACCTGCGGATGCTCGACGGCATCGATGGCGGCCTCACCGGGGTGATGCTGCTCAACGACGGCCGCATCCTCGGCGGTGACGCGTTCTTCTATTATGTCGGCAGCTACAGCAGCGAGAACGGCCGCTGGAAAGGCCAGATCCTCAACCAGGAGCACACGCCGGCCAAGGGCGTAAACCCCGTGTTCGGCGGCCGCGAGGTCGGCATCGGCTTTTCCGGCACCTGCGACGAGGAGGGCGCTCTGCTCGAAGCGACCGCGCTTGCCGGCAAACGCAGCCTGCGGCTGACTGCGGTCTTGAAACTGATGGGCCGGGCGTAACCCGGGAGTGCCGATGGACAGTGTGCTTCGCCTGCTTTCGACGCTGGCCCTCAAGAGCGCGGTCGAGCGGCTTGCCGGGAAATATCAGGCTGCGACGGGAGTGCGGCTGGATGCGGATTTCGCACCGACTGTCGGCCTCATGAAACGGCTGCGTGAGGGCGAGAAAGCCGACGTGCTGATCCTGACGCGCGAGGGACTGGAGGAACTTGTTGCCGAAGGTGCGGTGGTCGCGGCAAGCAAGATCGATCTCGCGCGTTCCTGGGTCGGGATCGCAGTGAAGGCAGGCTCGCCTCACCCCGATATCTCGACCGTAACGGCGCTTTGTGCGACGCTGCTAGGGGCACGATCGGTGGCCTATTCGAAGATCGGCGCCAGCGGCATCTATTTCGCCGAGCTGATTCAGCGTTTGGGCGTCGCATCCGAGATCAACGCCAAGGCCGCCATCACCGCCGGCTTTACCGCCGAGCGGCTCGTCACCGGCGAGGCCGATCTTGCCGTGCAGCAGCTCAGCGAATTGAAGCAGGTCGCCGATATCGACGTAGTGGGTCCAATTCCGCGCGAGCTGCAGACCGCCGCGGTGTTTACTGCCGGCCGCATGGCGTCGTCGGCGAAGGCGGCGGAGGCCGATGCGCTCCTGAAACATCTGGCGTCGCCGGAGGTGGCGCCGGTGTTGCGGGAGGCGGGGTTAGAGCCTTGAATTTGCCGGCACGGCGACGCAACCTCTCCCCGTCATGATGGTTCGACTTGCCTTCGCCGCGTTAATCCTTGCGCTTGCGCCTTCCTTCGCCCATGCGCAATCGGCCGATCTCGTGCTGTGCGACCGCTTGGCGGCCGATCCCTCCGATCCCGACAAGCCCGCGGACGTCAGGGGCGTCCCCGATATCGCGGCGGCCGATGTCGCGACCGCCATCAAATTCTGCAAGAAGGTGGCGGGAAGCTCGCGCCGCGCGATGTACGAGCTTGGGCGCGCCTATGCCGCCAACAACCAGACGGCGGACGCGATGGCCGCCTGGCGCAAGGCGGCCGACAAAGGCTCGACCTCGGCGATGGTCGAGCTCGGCGTGCTCTATGGCACCGGCGCCGGCGTTGCCAAGGACGAAGGGGCGGCGCGCAAGCTGTTCGAACGCGCGGCCGAAGCCGGTAATCCGCGCGGTGTCACCAATCTGGCGGCGCTCGGCGGCGGTGCGGCGCCATCCGACCCGGCGCGGGCCCGGGAGCTGCTCGGCAAGGCGGCCGAGACCAATGCGGAAGCGCAGTATCAGCTCGGCCTGATGCTGGCCGACGGCACCGGCGGTCCGAAGGACGACGCCGGCGCCCGCGCCTTGTTTGAAAAGGCGGCGGCGCAAAACCACCCGGGCGCGCTGGAGCGCATGGGCGCGTTCGCGCAGGAAGGCCGCGGCGGGCCGCAGGACAAGGCGGCCGCCAAGGCCTATTACAACCGCGCCGCCGATCTCGGCGACGAGCAGGCGAAGGTGGCTTTGAAACGGCTGGAATGCCCGATCGCGATCAAGGACAAGCGCGGGAATTTTGTGACGGATCTGTGCTGGTAGGTCACTTCATGTAGTAAGCGAGATTGCTTCGCGCGTCGCGGTAGGTCGTGTCGAGATAATTGGGATGATTGCGCTGTGCCTGGGCCACCGCGCGCACGACGCAATTCCAGAAGTCGCCGTTCCATTTGAAATATTTGAACGTGTCGTCCTCGAATTTCACCGCTTCGATGATCGCCTGTGCCGCGTCGGCATCGCTGGCACGCGGATGGGCGCGCTTCACGAGGTCGAACATCGGCCCTTCATAGGCATGATCGCGATCGTGGCGGTACTGCGCCGACTGCTGTTCCGGTGTCATGGCACGGAAGGCCGCGACCTGTTCGCCGGTCGGCCGGCCATGCAAACTGTCCAGCCGGTATCGCTCACACCACAACGCGAACGCGGCGTCGTAGAGCGGCAGTTGGGCTGCCTCGGCGATGATCTCGGCGACCTTGTCGATCGCTTCCTGGCTCATTTGGTACATGCCTGCTTGGTCGCATTTTCCGGCCGACCGGTTCGAAATCGGGCCGCCTTGATCGAGCGCAAAGGCGGGCGGCGCAGGGAAGGCTAGAAAAACAATGTGCAAATTCAGGAGTGCCGAATGAAATTTAGAGGATGGATACTGGCCTTGCTGGTCATGGGCTCAACGGCGGCAGTGGCAACGGCACAATCGGTGTTCAACGGGCCGGCCAGCGAACAATATGTCCCGCGGCTGGGCAATATCATGAATGCGATCCAGATCGGCCACCAGAAGCTTTATTTTGCCGGCCGGGCCCGCAATTGGGAGTTGGCCGCCTATCAATCGCGTCAGCTCAGGGCGAGCCTGGGGGAGGCGGCAATGCTGTATTCGGGAATTCCCGTCAGCAATGTGACAACGTTGGCGGAGCGGCTGCAGGCCATCGATGATGCGATCGGGGCCAGGAACAGCCAGCGGTTTACGCAGACCTTTGGCGAACTGACCGGTGGTTGCAACGAATGCCACCAGTCGTTGGGACGTTCGTTCATCGTGATGAAGCAGCCCTCCGATCAGCCGTTCGGCGATCAGCAGTTCAGCCCGAAGGGCGAACGCTAGGGAACACGATGTCCTGGCCGCGGTTGATCCCGAAAGGGAAATCGAAGGAGTGCAGCCATGATCCGCAAGCTGCCGTCCGGCCAATACCGGCTCTATTCCCGCAAGGTCGATCCGAAAACCGGCAAACGGCGTAATCTCGGCACCTTCAAGTCCCGCGCGGCGGCCGAAAAGCACGAGCGCGACGTGCAGTATTTCAAGCGGCATTGAGGGCACCAAATACGCTTCCCCTGCCGCGCCGGATAGCCTAAGAGCGGCCGCGACGATTTCTCCTTTTTCGCGTGCCCATGATCCGCCTCGACAATATCAGCAAGCAGCAAGGCCACCAGATTCTGTTCATCGAAGCTTCCGCAGCGCTTCAGAAGGGCGAAAAGGCAGGTCTTGTCGGCCCGAACGGCGCCGGCAAGACCACGCTGTTCCGGATGATCACCGGGCAGGAGCAGCCCGATGAAGGGCAGGTGGCGGTCGATCGCGGCGTCACCATCGGCTATTTCAGCCAGGACGTCGGCGAGATGTCGGGCCGGAGCGCAGTTGCCGAGGTGATGGATGGCGCCGGTCCCGTTGCGGCGGTGGCAGCCGAGCTGAAAGAGCTGGAAGCGGCGATGGCCGACCCGGATCGCGCCGATGACATGGACGAGATCATCGCCCGCTATGGCGAGGTGCAGGCGCGCTTCGAGGAGCTCGACGGCTATGCGCTGGAGACGCGGGCGAGGGAAGTTCTGGCAGGCTTGAGCTTCAGCCAGGAGATGATGGACGGCGATGTCGGAAAACTCTCCGGCGGCTGGAAGATGCGCGTGGCGCTGGCGCGCATCCTGCTGATGCGCCCCGATGTCATGCTGCTGGACGAGCCGAGCAACCATCTCGACCTCGAAAGCCTGATCTGGCTCGAGCAGTTCCTGCAAGGCTATGACGGCGCACTGATGATGACCTCGCACGACCGCGAGTTCATCAACCGCATCGTCACCAAGGTGGTCGAGATCGACGGCGGTTCGCTCACGACCTATTCCGGCGATTACGAATTCTACGAGCAGCAGCGCGCGCTGAACGAAAAGCAGCAGCAGGCGCAATTCGAGCGCCAGCAGGCGATGCTCGCCAAGGAGATCAAGTTCATCGAGCAATTCAAGGCGCGCGCCTCGCATGCCGCGCAGGTGCAGAGCCGGGTCAAGAAGCTGGAGAAGATCGAGCGGGTCGAGCCGCCGCGGCGGCGTCAGACGGTGGCGTTCGACTTCCTGCCGGCGCCACGCTCCGGCGAGGATGTCGTAAACCTGAAGAACGTTCACAAGCGCTACGGCAGCCGCACGATCTATGAAGGCTTCGACTTCATGATCCGCCGCAAGGAGCGCTGGTGCGTGATGGGCGTCAACGGCGCCGGCAAATCGACGCTGTTGAAACTGGTGGCGGGCTCGGCCGAGCCGGATGACGGGTCGGTGACCATCGGCGGCAGCGTCAAGATGGGCTATTTCGCCCAGCACGCCATGGACCTGCTAGAGGGCGAGCGCACGGTGTTTCAGTCGCTGGAGGACGCGTTTCCACAGGCTGGCCAAGGCTCGCTGCGGGCGCTTGCGGGCTGCTTCGGCTTCTCCGGCGACGATGTCGAAAAGAGATGCCGGGTGCTGTCAGGCGGCGAGAAGGCGCGGCTCGTGATGGCGAAGATGCTCTACGATCCCCCCAACTTCCTGGTGCTGGACGAGCCGACCAACCATCTCGACCTCGCCACCAAGGAAATGCTGATCTCGGCGCTCGCCGAGTTCGAGGGCACCATGCTGTTCGTGTCGCACGACCGTCATTTCCTGGCGGCGCTGTCCAACCGGGTGCTCGAGCTGACGCCCGAAGGTGTGCATCGCTATGGCGGCGGCTACACCGAATATGTCGCGCGCACCGGCCATGAGGCGCCGGGCCTGCGGAGCTGAGCTGCGTGCCATCCGCTTGAACGTGCATCGGCCTCCCGCTACGGTGCAAAAAAAGCGGGAGAAAATAATGAAGCAGCTCAGGATCGGCGACATCACCATCGACGCGGTGATCGAACGCGAGGGACCGTGGCGCCGGCCGCAGGACTTCTTCCCCGCTTATGACGATGCCGTGTTCAGGTATCATCTGCCCGGCATGGAGCCGGAGGTGTTCGACGCCGCATCCGGCATGATGGTCATTACCTACCAGACCTTCGTGGTGCGCACACGGCGCTACACCATCCTGGTCGACACCTGCACCGGCGAGGACAAGGGGCATCCGCCGCCGTTCGATTTCCCGGGCAAGGAGCGCTGGCGCAATGAGCTGTTCGCGCTCGGCATCTCCTACGAGAAGATCGATTACGTCTTCTGCACTCATCTGCACATCGACCACACCGGCTGGAACACGATCCTGCGCGACGGCCGCTGGGTGCCGACCTTCCCGAATGCGAAATACGTCTTTCACAAGCGCGAATATGCGGTGTGGGAGGGGGAGCACAGGAAGGGCGCCAACCCGCCCGGAACGGTGTTCCGCGACAACTGCCTGCCGATTGTCGAGGCCGGGCAGGCGCTATTGGTCGATGACGATTATGCGCTCGACGACACCATCACGCTGACGCCGACGCCGGGGCATTCGCCCTGCCATTGCTGCGTCAACATCTTCTCCAGGGGCAAGCGTGCGGTAGTCGCGGGCGACCTCATGCATCACCAGATCCAGTGCCGCGAGCCCGACTGGTCGGCGCGGCCGGACTGGGACCCGAAGCAGTCGGCCGTATCGCGGCGCAAATTCTTTGCCTCCGTCGCCGACACCGACACCCTGATACTGCCAATTCACTTCCCGCGTCCGACGGCGGGCCTGATCAAGGCCGACGGCGATCGTTTCGATTATCGGTTCAAGCGGGACTAGGTGGAGGCGGCGTTCGCGATGAGGAATGGCTCAGCCGCCAAATCGAAGGTCGCCATTGCAGGCCTCGGGGCGATCGGCACCGAGGTCGCGAAGGCGCTCGATGCCGGCATCGACGGGCTGGAGCTCGCGGCGGTCTCAGCGGCCAATATCGGGAAGCACCGGCCGTGGCTCGACAAGCTCGCGAAGGTCCCGGCGGCTCTGCCGATCGAGGCGCTGGCGGATGCTGCCGACATCGTCATCGAATGCGCGCCGAGCAAATTGGTCCGCGCGATCGTCGCGCCCGTGGTTTCGCGCGGCAAGACCGCGGTCGTGCTCAGTGTCGGTGCGCTGCTCGAGAACGAGGACCTGATCGCACTCGCCAGGTCGCATGGCGGCCAGATCGTGGTGCCGACCGGCGCGCTGATCGGGCTCGACGCCATGACGGCTGCGGCCGTCGGCACCATTCATTCGGTGCGGATGGTCACGCGCAAACCCGTCGCGGGACTTCTGGGGGCGCCCCATCTCGTGGAACACAAGATCGACATCGAGGGGATCACCGAGCCTCTCAAGATTTTTGAAGGCAGCGCGCGGGAAGCGGCCAGGGGCTTTCCGGCAAATCTCAATGTCGCGGTTGCGCTGTCGCTTGCCGGCATCGGGGCTGACCGCACCAAAGTGGAGATCTGGGCCGACCCGACGGTGACCCGCAACACGCACCGGATCGAGGTGGATTCGGACTCCGCGCGATTTTCGATGAGTATTGAGAACATCCCCTCCGAAAATCCGAAGACTGGAAAGATCACGGCGCTTTCCGTGATTGCGTGCCTGCGCAAGCTGCGCGCGCCGTTGCGCATAGGTACCTGACGGCATCGGCCAAAGCTGCTATGCTCGCACAAAATCAGAGGGAGACCGCCATGGACGCCGTGACGCCAAAGGGCCACGATACATCGGATACGCATTCCCATCTTGTCCAGCCGCAAACGATGGAATGGCAGAAGACGCGCTTTCCCGGCTGCGAAGCCAAGACGCTCTTGTTCGACCGCACCACGGGTCTGATGACGGCCCTGATGCGGTTTGCTCCCGGCGCGGTGCTGCCGGACCACGAGCACGTCAATATCGAGCAGACCTATGTGCTCGAAGGCTCGCTGGTCGACAAGGAAGGTCCGGCGCAGGGTATCGAATGCAAGGCCGGCGAGTTCATATGGCGCGAGGCGCACAGCCGCCATGTGGCCTGGTGTCCCGAAGGCGGTTTGATGCTTGCCATCTTCCAGGTCCCGAACAAGTTCTTCGAGGCTGACGGCTGCGTCATCGATGCCGCAGGGCAGGACTGGGACGAGGCTTGGGGCCACACGGGCAAGGCTTGAACGACCCTAAAGCGCGATGCTTTCAGGATGAATCATCATCGCGCTTTAGCTTATTGTTTGCGCATGATCTCCGCGCAAACGCGAGGCGTTTGTCGCGAGGGAAAACCGCTGCACACTTTTCCGGATCATGCGTTAGAGAAAAACAAAAGGCGGCCGATCTGGCCGCCTTTTGCTTTGATATCGGGGCGAGGACGCCTAGCCGCCCGCTTCGCACTTCTTCATGTAGCTGGTCTTGGCCGCACCCGCGAGCTTCTTGCCGTCGGAGCCGACAGCCTTGGCCTCGCAGGCATCATGGGTGCACTTCTTCATGAACGAGGTCTTCGCGGCGCCAGCGAGCGGCTTGCCATCCTTGCCCATCGCCTTGGCGTCGCAGGACGCGTCCTGTGCAAAGGCCGAACCGGCCGCGAAGGTGGCGATGACGGCAGCCAGAATTATCCGTTTCATGGGGTGTCTCCCTAAGAGAAAAGTAGGCGGATTGGAGCTTGGAATCCTGGCGCGATCAAGCTCCGGGCTGCCAAATTTCGCGGAATAAATTCCGCCGAAAGCACGCCCGCGTTCATCCTCCAGTCAGGATCAGGTTTGCCGGTTCAGCAAGGCCTTGAAATCGGCCCGGGCCCGCTGCGCTTCGGCCTTGGCAGTCGCGGAGGCCTCGCCGAGACCGAAGTAGCCGTGGATCAGGCCTTCGCCCGCATAGTGCCTCACTGGTACGTCAGCGCTTTCGAGCGCCGCAGCATAGGCCGCGCCTTCATCGCGCAAGGGATCGAACCAGGCGGTGGTGACGATGGCGGGCGCCAGGCCTGCATGGTCCTTGGCGCGCAGTGGCGACACCCGCCAATCGGCCCCATCGGTCGTGTCGGCAAGATAATGGCCGCAAAACCATTCCATCACCGCGCACGACAGGAAATAGCCTTCCGCATTGTCGGTCCGAGAAGGAAAGCGCAAGTTTTCGTTTATGTCCGCGTAGTTTCCGAACACGTCCGTGACAGGATAAACAAGCAGCTGCGCGGCGAGCTTGATGCCGGCGTCGCGGCAGGCGATCGCGCCGGCCGCCGCCAGATTGCCGCCGGCGCTGTCGCCGGCAACGCCGAGGCGACCAGCATCGCCGCCGAACTCGCCGATGCGCTCAGTGACGTCGCGTAACGCGGCAAAGGCGTCCTCGAATGCGCCAGGAAAGCGCGTTTCCGGCGGGCGCCGGTAGTCGACGGAGACCACGACCGCGCCCGTCTCGATCGCAAGGTTGCGCGCCTGCCGGTCGTGGGTTTCGAGATCGCCGGCGACCCAGCCGCCGCCGTGGAAGAACACCACGGTGGGCGATTGGCCCTTGCCGTTGCGGTAGACCCGCGCGGTGAGCGGCCCGGCGCCGCCCCTCACCTTGATGTCCTCAACGCTGTCGACCGGCGGTGGCGGCACGGCCGCGCGGGAAGCTGCCAGCGCGCTCAGCGCATCTCGGCAGCTCTGCGGGGTCATGGTCTTGGGGTTGCGGAGGGGAAGCAGCGGAATGATCTCGGCGATCACGGGATCGAGCGGGGCGGGCATGGCAGTTCCTTGGGGCTCCCTGGGCCTTTTTCTTGCTGATTTTGCCTCAGCATAGATATTGCCTTCGACCCCTGCAACCGCGCAGAAATTACCGGGTGAGCGCCACCGCCTTGAACGCATTCAACAGTGGTTTTTCCAGCTTGCCGTTCATGTCGCAGAGAATGTCGTAGGCGTCCGCCCGCGATCTGGTCGCCTTGTAAGGTCGCTGCTCGATCAGGGCGGCGAAGATGTCCGAGATGGTCAGGACGCGAACGATATCGGCGATGCTGTCGTCGCAAAGTCCATCCGGGTACCCGCTGCCATCGAGATATTCGTGATGATGTCGCACGGCATCGAGGATCTCGGCGGAAATGCTCTCATTGTCCTTGAGTATGTCGTAGCCGGCGGCCGGATGCGTCTCGATGAGGGCCCGCTCCTCGGGATCCAATCGGCCCGGCTTGTCGAGGACCGCGAGCGGGATCATCGCCTTGCCGACGTCGTGAAACATGGCCGATGAAGAGAGCCGTTCGATGTCGGCCTTGGGAACGCCAAGGCTCAACCCGAAATCGACGGCAACGCCGGTCACCAGCAGGCAATGCTGGTAGGTGCCCTCGTGATGGCGCCGGACGGTGGTAAGCCAGTCCGACAATCCGTGTTCTTCGATCGCGGCGGCGATCCTGGCGCCGGCGCTCTTGGTGGCGGCCACATCGATCGCCGTGTTGCTTGCCACGGCGGTAAACATCGACGCCAGCGCGACTTCGCCGGATGCGGCGGCCGCTGCTGCACTGCCGGGGTCCGCCACGGGGGAAACGTCGGCGGATAAGAGGCCGCTTAGTTCCTTCAGTAATCTGGCTTGATTGAGCGGACCGGTCAGGACCGACGTCGCACCCAATGCATAGGCCTGTGAAATCGACAGATGGGCGGAATCCTCCACCAGGAAGATACGCTTGTCCACGTCGTTCAAGCCGGCGAGAATCTTCTTGAGCGCGCAGATGTTGTCGATGGCGCGCAAATCCGCCTTGATGACGAGGGCGTCAATATTGCTGCGCTGGACGCCGAGCCCGCGCAACAATTCGGATGTCACGGCATGCTTGCGCTCCAGCACGGCGCGGACGCCGGCCAGCTTGGCGGATGTATCGGCTATGACATGAACCGGCATCGATGTCGGCTTGTGCTCTGGACACGATGGCAACGACTGCGTCCAGAACTAGCCCTGACCTCCGAATGGTTCGAGGATTATTGGCGACGAAATCAGTTGCATATGAAATCCCCCATCGGGGAGGTCTGAAACACTTGAAGTTGGCTCATTTGGTATCGGCGGGCCGAGCCTTCTTGCTCTTGTCTGCGCTGGTGAACTTGACGCCGACCTGGGTTCCGTCGACCCACACCAGTTCGCAGCGGCGAAACGCGAGACCGGTCGAGGACAGGAGCAGGAAAAATTCGCGCGCCCTCAGCACATCGGGCGAGCCCTCCACTTCCAGCTTTGCACCGCTCTGGGAAACATCGAGAAGGACGCAGCTTCGTCGCCATGTCCCGTCGACGCCCATGAGATTGACCGGATAGGGGTGCTCGAATTGAACACGTGCTGCTCTTCGGCTCTCTCCTTTCATCGGTGGCCTCCCGCTGGTGCGACCGCTTTACGGTTCGAACCCGAATTGGTCGCCGCACTTACGGGGGGCTCGAAACGAATGGTGTATTGGGCCGCCGAGACATAGAGCATCTCGAACACTTCCCTAAGCTGCTCGAGTTGCGGTTTTGGAAGCGGCGGGACACGACGATTATTGAGAATGGCCAAAGTGGTCTGCCAGTTCAGCCGAGAGCCGCGACAGGCAATGATCAACCCGCTGCCGCTCTCTTCTTCCATGAGCTCTGCAATGACTTCCAGGTCGGCGCCCGACAGCAGGGACAATGCTGCAATGACGTTCGGATATTCGCGTCGTATGGCAAAGCGGTTGACGGAGGAGTCGCTCAGCTTTCCGCCCTTGTTCAAGACAATGACGGCAGCCTTGGCTTCCGCGTAGTCGTTCGACGTCGTTGGCTTCTGGCCGGCAGCTTGCGGCGGGGCACCGGCCAGCGCCGTTTCTACCCTTTCGCGTACCTGCGCAGGGGCCGACTTCAAAAGCCGCGCACGCACAGTCTCGCTCGTCCTTCCGAGCAGGCTCTGCAGCATCTCGGCGGGGAGGTCCGGCCGGGATCCCAGGGATTCCGCTACATTGTCGTCGCGCTCGGCGGTCGCGAGCAGCGCGGCGAGGCCTTGCGGGCTGAACCGGGCAGAAGGATTTTTCGTCAGGATGCGCAAGGCGTCCTTGCCGGCATGCTTGAGGACGACGTCGGTGAGCGCCTCGCTGAGGTTCTGCCGGTTCGCAACCGCGACCAGGTGCTGCTGGCTGCGACGGCCCGCGATCTCGATGAGGTCCGCTTCCACCAGCGCCGGCGATTTGAGAAGGACGGGAGCCGCCACTGCAGGGTTTTCGTTGTAGGCGAGACGGCGGACGGTTAGGGGCGGCGCCGGTGTGACATCGGCAAGCGCGGTGCTGAGTTCGGCCAGCGCGCGCGCTTCCATGCGCTCCATCAAGCGCACCAGCACGCCGTCGAAGACCTCGATGTGGCAGGGGCTAAGTCGCGCGGCGGCCTTGACGTAAAGCTCGGTTGCGCACCGCAGCATTCGAACGCCACGTTCGGGCGTGCCGTCTCGGGCGGCGGCCTCAAGCTCCGCAATCAGTTCGGCTGCGATGGCATTCATGGCCCGGCGCTAATTCCGCTGTGAAAACATCCTGTTTTCCAGTTGGAGCTTCACGCGCTGGTTGTTAACATTCTACGTATTTGAGAAACTATTAGGTATTTAAATACCTGCATTAGACCGCTGAAAAGATATCGAAATTCGGCAGATGGAATGTCACATCGCCTTCCGGCGAACCGCCGCTAACGGAATTGGGACACGCGGCGGTTGAGTGCGCCGCATCAAATGGAATTTTGACAGGATCGGGATGAGCCACGATGCTCTCGAGCCAAGCCTGGCGCCGAAGATATTTCGGTTCAGCGATATCGACCAATTTCGCAGCTCGGTGCGCGGTATCAATGTGGATTTCACGCCGTTCGCGCGGCAGATTTCCGCCGAACAGATCATCCTGAATCTCGGCGGCTGTGACCTCAACGTCACCCGTTCCTTCCCTCGCATCGTCGATGCGCAGCTTGCGTCGAACTGCACCGCCGTCGGCTTCACCATGGATGACGGTATTCCAATCCGCTTCAACGGGGTCGAACGAGACAAGTCGGTCATCGTGATCGGGAGTGACGGCGCCGCCTACACCGCGGTCGAACGCGTCGAGCGGCGTTACGCCTCGATCGTGTTCACGCCCTCGATCAGGGATCGCGGCTGGCCGGTGGCGACCGCCAACTTCAACATGTTCGAGACCAGCCCGACCGGGCAGCATCGGTTGCGCGAGCTTGTGATCCAGATCCTGTCGGCTGCGCCGCAATTGGACGCGCCGGCCACCGTAAGGGAAGCCGCAGCCGCCATCCGGGAATCCCTGCTCGCGTGCGTCGACAGCGTTTTTGCCGACGTTGTTCCGACCAAATGGGCTTCGCACGCCAATTCGACCAGGCAATTCAAGATCTTTCAGGACATCCGAGCCGTGTTGGCCGGCAGCCTTGGCAAACCGATCTACAGCGAGGAACTGGCCCAGCAGGTCGGCATCTCCGTCCGCTCGATGCACGACGCGATCCTGCGCTACCGCGGCATGAGCCTGCATCGCTATCTGCGCCTGCGGCGGCTGTGGCTGGTGCGCCAGCAACTGCTGGCCGGTGCCGAGAGTGTCAAGGCGACCGCGCTTGCTTTTGGCTTCTGGCACCTTGGCGACTTCTCCGGAAGCTATCGCCTCCAATTCGGCAAATCCCCGTCGCAGACGCTGGCCAGATCACGCAACGCTTGATCAGCCTGTTGCGATCGATCGCGCCGCTGTGGGCCGTTGCAGCCTGCTTCCACAGCCGCTAGGACCAAGAGGTCGGTTAGTCGCGTTGGGGAAGCAGGGAATGGACTTCGAGGAGTTGGTGCAGACGCGCCGCAGCGTTCGCGGCTTCAAGAAAAAACCGGTGCCGCGCGCGGTGATCGAGGAGATCCTCGAAGTCGCCAAGCGCGCGCCGTCCTCGGTGAACACCCAGCCCTGGCATGTCCATGTGCTGACCGGCGAGCCGCTGGAAGAGGTGCGCCGGCGCAACATGGAGGAGATGATCGCGGGCGCCCGGCCGAAGCGCGACATCGTCACCCATGGCGAATATCAGGGCGTGCATCGCCAGCGCCAGGTCGACATTGCCAAGAAGCTGTTCGGCGCGATGGGGATTGCGCGCGACGACAAGCCGATGCGGCAGGACTGGGTACTGCGCGGCTTCCGGCAGTTCGATGCGCCGGTCTCGCTGGTGCTGACCTATGACCGCGTGCTCGATCCGGGCGCTACCTGCCATTTCGATCTCGGCGCGCTCTGCTGCGGCATCGTGCTCGCCGCCTGGGATCGCGGGCTCGGCAGCGTCATCAACGGGCAGGGGATCACGCGCTCCGACATCGTGCGGGAGGTTGCCGCCATCCCAGAGGACCAGGCCATCATGACCTGTATCGCGATGGGCTATCCCGACGGTTCATTTCCGGCCAATGGCGTGCGGTCCGACCGCCGGGCCAATGATGACTTCGTCCGCTATGTCGGCTTCGCCGAGTAGCTGCCGCCGCTAACGCGGCTCGTCCTCGCTACCCTTGGCGACCGGCCTGTGCTGGGTCTGCCCATTGCCGAATTCCTGGCAAGGCAGCTGAATCCATGATCCGTCGGCCGCCTGCTGATAGGCATGGCAGGAGGTCGACTTGCCGTCGTCGTCGGTCTTTTGGGCTTCTGGATGCCTGGCGAACACCGGAGCCCAAGAGACAGACGATGTCAGCAACGCCGCCACAGAACCGACAAAGATCACCCTTGCGATCCGCATGCTGGGTCCCCTTCCGTGAAAGCGACGGCATTTCCGAAGGCGATTGTGGTGATTTTGCGCCCCGCGCTTACGCCTTTAGGAGGCTGGCGGGCGTTTCGCTTAATGATTGGTTCTGCCGGCGACTCCGGGCATAAGGGTTTGGGCTGTCTCGATTATGCCGCAGTTTTGGCTCTCATAATGGCGTCGGCTGGTCGAAGTAGCCTTGGCGGGGGTGGGTACCCACTAAGGTCGGAATTGGGGATGTGATGGCTTCCGGTAGATCGACGGTAGACACCTTTGTGTCGCGTCGCCGTATGGAGCGATCGGAAAGAGCCGCGCTGGTTGCGGGCGCGCTCGCCATTGCGCTCGGCGCGGCGGCATGGCTGACCGAGGTCGACTCGTCGGCTCAAGCGAACACCGCCGACGTCATGTCCTTTGAAGATCGCTTTGTGCCGCTGTCGGCGGCTGAATCGTTTCACAGCAGTCGCATCTTGCAGCCGCTGGATCGCTCCGCGCTCGCCGCGCTCGAGGGCAAGCTGCGCGATGCCAAGGGCGCCTTGGCCCAGCAGCTAACGTCTTCCGATTGGCGCTCCACGCTTCTCGGTGACAGCAAAGCTGAGACTGCGTCTGATATTCCACTGCCGCGCTCGCGCCCGGTCACAGCCGACATTCAATTGGCTTCCGCTGACCCGGCATCGGTACCAACGCCAGCGCCGCGGTCCGATGATCGCAGCATGCTGCAAAAGCTGTCCGACCTGCTGCCGGCAAAGCTGACGCTGGCTTCGCTCACGCCGAACAGCGGGCTGTTCCAGAGAGGACCGGACCTTGCCGCACTCGGTTACGACAATCAGACCGCGGTCTACGACATCTCCGCGCATGCGGTTTACCTGCCGAGCGGATTGCGCCTGGAAGCGCATTCCGGCTTGGGTAATTTGCGGGACGATCCTGAGCACGTGAACCAGCGCATGGTCGGCTCGACGCCGCCCGCGACCTACGAGCTGAAGCCGCGCGAGAAGCTGTTCCATGGCGTTGCCGCGCTGCGCATGTTGCCCGTGGACGGCAGCTCCACGCTTGGCCGCGCCGGCCTGCTTGTGCACAGCTTCATGCTTGGGCCCGACGGCGATTCCAACGGTTGCGTTTCGATCCGCGACTATGAGCGTTTCCGCAAGGCCTACGACGACGGCGAGATCGCCCGCCTCGTCGTGGTACCGAGCCTTTCCGCCGGCCAGATCGCGCAGCGCACGACCTCGCAATCGTGACCTTCTTTGCTCCGGACAGCCTTGCGTCGAACTCGGAGACGCCGCTGCGCACGACCTTCAGGATCCGCCTGAACGGCAAGACGGTCGCGATCGCGACCGTCGGCCAGGCTTATCAATTCCTCACCACGCTCAGTTCGATCGAATGGATGGAGTTCCGGGCACTCCACGACGATGCCGTCGATTCGCTCGAGCGCGCCGCCTCCAATGCGATGCTGGCAGTGCAGGCGACCAATGCCGTGCGTGCCTTGTTCGTCAACGCGAAGCTGCTGTAAGCGCCGAACTTTCCGGCGCGTAAACGCCCGAGAGGTCATCCGCTCGCATGATGTGTGCGGCGATTTCCGGGTTGACGAGCCGGGCATGCGTGATCGGCAGCATGTGTCCGGCCTGCGGAAAATGACGCGACTCCGCGCCCGCGATGGTCGAGGCAAGCCGTTCGACGACGCGCTGGGTGAGATAGGGCGACAGCCCGCCGGACAACAGCAGCGTCGGAATGCGCAGGGCGCCAGCGGCGTCCGCCACGCCTTTTTCCAGAAAGGCCGCGGTGAAATCGAAGGCGATTTTCTCGATGCGCTCGATCATGCGCAGCCGTACTTCGGAGGGCAATTGTTCTGATGGCGCCGATCCCTGCCAAAACGACATGAACTTGTCGGTCGCCTCCATGCACATCGACAGCGCGAGGTCGTTACAGATGTCGCGCGCCAGTTTGGCAAAGCGGTTATGCAGCCGCCGGTCGGCGTCATTGTCGTCCAGCAGCGTCGGCAATACCGGCTCGATCAAGGTCAGGCTCTGTACACGACGGGCAAAGCGCGAAGCGGTTGCGAGCCTGAAGGCAATCGCGCCGCCATAGGAATGGCCGACGAGATGGATGGGGCCGATCGCCTCATCGATCCGGTCGTCGAGGAACGCGACTTCTTCGGCGAGTGTCGTCGGCATGTCGAACGAGATGCGATTGTCGCCATAGCCGGAAATGTCGGGAGCGATCACCTGGTAGTCGGGCCCAAGCTGCTGGCTCAATTTGTTCCACTGGCGGCCGGAGCCAAGCGAGCAGTGCAGGGCGATGACACAGCCTTTCCGGCCAAGGGAGAGATCAAGGGAGAAATGGTCTGGGTTCGTCATGGAAATTCTCGGATTATGTCTGGTGCCGTTGTCGGGAGCTCATGAGACGAACCGGGCGCGGAGGCCGCGAACCCGGATCGCCTTGCTGAGATGATGTTGAGGGCTCGTGCGGCCTCAGGCCGATCGCCGCCAGGGCACGAGCATCGCCACCCGCTGTCGGTAGCGGCGATACTCGTCGCCGAACAGATCCACGAGATCATGTTCCTCGAGCAGGATGCCGACAAAGATGTACGCGGTCGTCACTGCCGCAAACAGCAGGTGGCCCGCTGTCATGGTCGGCGCCGCCCAGAACGCGATGATGAAGCCGAGATAGAGCGGATGCCGCACGAAATTGTACAGCAGCGGCGTGCGGAACCGGATCTTGGGCATCGGGCGGTCGGTGAAGTTGTTGACCACCTGATGCACTCCGAACAGCTCAAAATGGTTGATCAGGAAGGTGCTGGTGAGCGCGAGCAGCCAGCCGAACAGCGACAATCCGGTGAGCAGGTTGGCGACGATCGGATTCTCGACATACCAGACGACGGCTGTGATTGGCCGCCACTGCCAGCACAGGAGCGCCAGTGCAGACGTCGAGAACAGCACATAGGTGCTGCGCTCGACCGACTTCGGCACGAACTGCGTCCACCATTGCTTGAATTGCGGACGCGCCATCACGCTGTGCTGGATCGCAAACAGCGACATCAGGATCAGGTTCACGATCAGCGCTTCCGCGACCGGCGCCTGCGGGCCGACATCGATGGTCTGGGGCACGACGAGATTCTCGACGAAACCAATGGCGTAGAGAAACGTGATGAAAAAGAACGCGTAACACTTCAGGCCGTAGAGAAGTGCAATCAACCTTCCCATTTGAAATGGCTCCCAATTCAAACTTGAGATGAATCGAGCATGGTCACAGGCGCGCTCTGAAGACTCAGAGGGCGCGTGGATTTTGCCTTGAGATCAGCTTGATTTTTTCTTGAGGCCGGCTGAGGGGTGAAGTCGTATGTACCAATTTCTTTCGAAAATCAGGTGCCTGGCGCCAGTTTCTCAGAATTTGGTGGGTTCCACGCGAAGGCGTTATTCGAGGCCCTGAACGGGAGGTGCCGTCGAGGCGGTCCTGGGGGCCGGCAGTGGAACTGGCGCTGCTGCCTGCGTCGTTGTCGCGGCGCGAGCGTCGGGCGCCTGGGCTGCGGGCGCTTGGGCCGCGTCCTGTCGTGCCGGCCTTGTCCGCCGCGCGGCCGAATGGGAGCGTCGAAAACCCCAGGAATGCGCGATCGATGGCCCGGCGGTGTAGCCCACGGCCGCGCCTGCGATGGCGCCGATTGGTCCGAACACCACCGCGCCCGACAAGGCGCCCAGCGCCGCGTCGCCGCCGCGATGCTCATCCGCCTGCGCCTGTGAAGCAATCAGCGACAGCGCCAAAGCGACAATGGCAGCCGTTTTCTTCATTCGTGTTCCCTCGATAGGCGCCGACGGGTAGCGAAAAAATGCGGCGAGAAGAGAGTTCAATTGGGGCATCGCGCGGCACGAAGATGCCCTCACTGCGCCGCGGGTTCGACCGCAAACCCGTTGCGGCGGGGGCAGGCGCACAGCCCGAACCGGATTTGGGCGTTTGACGCCGCAGGCGCGAGTGAGGTTGATTACCGGCGCCGCAAACCCTGCGGCAAAGGAGCTTTCGTCCCATGAGCCTGTTCAACCCTGCCTTCGATCCCGCCCGCGAGGCTGCCCTCGTCACCGGCGCCGGCAACGGCATTGGCCGTGCGATCGCCCAGGCGCTGGTCGGCGAGGGGGTGCGCACCCTGTTCGCCGATATCAGCGAGGAGCGGGTTTCGGCAGCGATCAAGGCCTCGTCCCGTCCGGAGCTTTGCGTGCCTTTTGTCGGAGATCTCGCCGATCGCGTCGTCTGCGATGGGCTGCTGGCGCATGCCGACAAGACCCTTGGCCGCGTGACCCATTTCGTTCATTCGGCCTCGCCGCCGCGGCGAGAGGCCGATCACGCCTTTGCCGTGAGCGAGGCGATCTGGAAGCAGATGCACGCGGTCAATATCGATGCCGGCTTTCATCTTTCGCGCGAACTTGCGCGAAAATTGATCGCGGCGAAGGAGCCGGGCTCGTTCCTGTGGCTCACTTCGCTGCATGCCGGCACGCCGCGCAATCTGCCGCATTACTCCAGCGCGAAAGCCGCGATGGCGATGCTGGTGAAGGAATTGGCCAAGACGCTCGGCCGCTACAACATCCGCGTCAACGCGCTGGTGCCGGGGGCAATCGTCGCGGGCGGCTTTGTCGCCGATCCCTCGCTCGCCAGACATATTCCGCTCGGCCGGCTTGGTCAGGCCGAAGACCTCGCGCCAATGGCGCTTGCGGTGCTGTCGAACCGCATCTCCGCCTACGTCACCGGCGCGTCGATCGCCGTCGATGGCGGCCTGTCGCTCACCAACTGGTTCGATCCACCGGCACTTGAGCTCTGAATGGCATGCACATACGCCGATAGCCGCCGCCGTGGTGAGGGAAAAGGCGGCGTAGCCGCCAATGTGTCGGGGACTCGCAAGGAACGAGAGCTCGCTCCGAACCGTTGGTATGGCGCCCGGCAATCGCAAAGGACCGGTTGCCGTGGCTTCAACGGAACCAGGGAGAGCCACATGACGTCGGAAACGCAAATTCACACGATCGCGCGCCAGATGTTCGAAAAGCACGGGCCCGCGGCGATCGCGCAAGCCGCGCAGCAAGCACAGGCTTGTGAAAGCCGTGGCGAAACCGAGGAGGCGCGCGAGTGGCGCCATATCGAGGAGGCCATGAAGATGATGCGCGGCCCGCATCAAAGCTGACGATCTTGTCATCGCCAAGCGCGCGCGTGGGGCGGGCTCGGGAGTTGCGGAAACGGCAAAGCTGACGCAAAGTCCGGCCGAACGCCGCAGGCAATCGGCGAAATCACCGGAGGGAGTACGCCATGTTCAAGGTCAGCGTCATGTATCCGAACAAGGAAGGCGCGCGTTTCGACCACACCTATTATCGCGACAAGCACATGCCGCTGGTGAAGGAACGCCTCGGCGATGCCTGCAAGTTCTATACGGTCGACAAGGGTCTTGCGGGCGGGGCTCCCGGCGCGCCGGCGACCTATGTCGGCATGTGCCACATCTTCTGCGAACTCGCTCGATGCCTTCCAGGCCGGCATGGGCAAGCACGGCAAGGAGATCATGGGCGACATCGCGAATTATACCGATATCGCCCCGGTAATTCAGATCAGCGAAGTCGTGGTCGGCTGACGGGAAGCCGCGTCCGCTCGCGTCACCGTGAAGGCCCAAGAACAATCGTCCGGGCGGTATCCGCCCGGCGAGACGATTTTTCTTTGCCCCTCCCATGCGGTGACAGCAACGTTGCTATTTCGCCGAAGCGCTTGTCGGGCAGGGCTCGCCGGCAAACATTGAGGCGGTCCCTCATTCACCCGGGAGCAAAGGCAAATGGGCCTGCAAGAAACAAGAATAGAGTCGCTTCCCTTCGTCACCGCCGAACTCAACTATCTGGCGCCTACCCAAGGCAAGCCGCGTACCTACGCCTTCGATCCGCCGCCGGGCGAACCGAAATCGACCAATCTGCCGGAGCCGCACCAGGTGCCGATCTTCGACGGCCGCCTGATCGCGAAGAACTTCTCGCTCGACCGCGAAGGCTTTGAGCTGGTGAGGCATCCGACCGCCGTGAAGAATTTCTACGACGAAGCCGAAATCAAGCGCGTCTACTATCCGGCCGTCGAGGCGTTCATGCGCGCCGCGCTGAAGGCAGATCGCGTCCTGATCTTCGATCACACCGTGCGCAAGCGCGTCGAGGGCTCGGCCGACATCCGCGGCGCCGGGCCGCGTCAGCCGGCGACGCGCATCCATGTCGATCAGACCGTGACCTCGGGGCCGAACCGCGTGCGCGAGCATTTGCCCGAAGAGGCCGACGAACTCCTGAAAGGCCGCGTGCAGGTGGTCAATCTGTGGCGGCCGATCCGCGGGCCGGTGCGCGACGCGCCGCTCGCCATGGCCGACGGCACCACGGTCGCTGCCGATGATCTCGTCGCCTCGGACCTGATCTATCCGAACCGCCGCGGCGAGACCTATTCGGTGAAATACAATCCGAACCATCGCTGGTTCTATTTCCCGGAGATGACGCCGGACGAAGCGCTGCTGCTCAAATGCTACAACTCAGCTACCGACGGGCGCACGCGCTTCGGGCCGCACACAGCCTTTGTCGATCCGACCACGCCAGCGGATGTGGCGCCGCGCGAGAGCATCGAGATTCGCGCGCTGGTGTTTCACCGGACGTAACAGGCGAGTGCCGGCGCCATTGTCAGTATCGCCTCAAACCAAGAGAGCGGCCGAAAGGCCGCTCTCTTTTTTGATCGCTTGCAAACGGGCTTTTCGCGCTTTAGCCTTTTGTTTGCGCATGATCGTTTCGGAAAACCGCTACACACTCTTCCGGATCATGCGCAGGCGCATCATTTCTTGCGCGAACGGCGCTCCTGCTCCTTGAGGAGACCTTCGAGCTCCTCGTTCTGGATCGAGAGGCGTTCGGCATTGCGCTCTTCGTCGGCGGCGCCGGACTGCGCGGCCGCCTGTTCCGTGATCTGCCTGATATTGTCGCGCACGATCGCGATGCGGTCGGCGAGCTCGCTGGAAGACAATAAACTGAAGTCGGTCAAACCTGTTGTTCTCCTCTGGGTGCAATCATGAAAGAGGCCCGCCTCGTGCGAAGAATTCGCCCAGGAAACGCAACAGCCGCAGCAAGCGATCCCTGAAATCGCGAAGCCGCGTTATCGTTTCCGCCGGCTTGTGGAGGGCGAGCCTTTCACCGACGGTGATCTCTGTATCTCTGAACGGGAGAGCGCGCTCCAGCATCGCCAGTTCATCACATGATTTTCTTGCGCGCCGAACCGGACGCGGAATTGTATCATGTTGGGTTCCGATCGATCTTTCAAGCAGGCCGTCCCAAAACTATCCTTCTACGGCGTGATTGCCGCACCGCGAACACTGTGCTGCGTGCGGCGCAAAAGCAATTGATCTGGGTCAATCCGGGATTCGCACATCGGCGTTGATTTATTGAAAAAACAGGGAGGGGCCGATGGAGGAAATCGCTCAGTTCATCGCCATGCCGATCGACCTGACGGATGAAGGTCTCGTCGCGGGCGAAGCATTCAAATGCGCGAGTCCGGCGGCCGCGATCGAGCGCGCCAGGGGCTACTGGAAGGTGTTCGGCCATGCCGGTGCAGTGGCCTTTGTCCGCACCGGCTATCCGGAGACCACCACGACCGTGCTGAGGCGGTTCGGCAGCGTGCCCGAGGACCTGCGGATTTAACTCGTCCCTTCGAGGCTCCGCCGTCATTTTGACAGGCTTGCCCGCCATACTAACGCCTGGCGCGTGGTGAAGGGCAGTCGGTGCGGGGCATATTGAAAGAGATGTTGCGCGGGCACGTTCTCCTGGCGCTTGGGGTCGCGATGTTGTTGAGCGGTACGGAGGTGCGGGCCGAAAATCTCGATGCCGGCAAATCGGGTGCGAGACTATTTTCCGACAGTTGCGCGACCTGCCACCACGGCGCCCGGGGACTGACCAAGGGCCGCTTCCGTCTGACGCTCTACCTTTTCCTGCAACAGCACTATGCCAGCAATTCGAGCGCGGCCTGGGAGCTCGCTTCCTATCTCGAATCCGTCGACGACGTGCCGCGCGGCCGCTCGCGCACTACCGCAGCGAAACATGCGCCTGCGACAGCATCGAAATCAAGCGCATCGCTGCGGCCGCCGGCGCCGATCCCGCAGCGCTAACGCTTGATCCGGAAAAGCCTGCCCCGCACTTGGATAGCGGGGTGGACTCCGGTTCTCCCTCGCGACAAACGCGTAGCGCTTGCGCAGAGATTATGCGCAAACAAGAATCTAAAGCGTAATTACCGCACCGGCATCGGCGGCCGCACCACCGGATCGCCGTCGGGCTGCGCCGGCGCGAGCTGCACCGGAGGCGGCGCGGCGGCGGGTGGCGGCAGCGGCGCGGCCGCGGCTTGCGCGGGCGGGTAGGTCACTGGCTTCGGCCTGTGCTGTACGATCGTGCCAAGTGGCCGCGGCGGTGTCCCGAGCTGCTTCGGACGCGGCTCGGCCGGCTTCGGCTCAAGGGGCTTTGCCTCGGCAACCCGGCCGGCCATGTCGCGCGATAGCTGCTCCTGGGCCGCCTTCAGCTGCGCGATGCTGGCCTTGAGCTCGCCGATTTGCTGCGTGAGACTTGCGACGTCGCGCGACATCGATTGCAGCATCTGCGCGGAGTCCTGAGGCGGCGTGGCCAGTGCCGGCGCGGTGCTATCAGCGGCCTGAACCGGCGGACTCCCTGCTTGATCCGCGACGGCGGCCTGCGGGGCAGCCGTTTCAGGCTGCGCGATGGTTGCGTCCCGCTGCAACGGCAGCCACGAAGTCAGGTTCGGGATACTGACCCGCGGCGCAAAATCCGCCACCATCGCTTGTGCCTCGTCGCCGTAGCGCTCCCAGGCGGCGGTGGCGAACGCGCTGGCGAGCGCGAGCAGAAAAGCCACGGAAACTGTTTTCACCCATCGCCCACGCGGCGGCCGGACGCCTTCGTTGACATTGGTTGCGCGAAACGTCGTGTCGACCTGGGGGGCCTGCGCGGCAGCAAAGCCCGATCCCATATTGGGCTGCCGGTCGTAGGGCTGGCCCATCGCGTCGGGTGCCAGCGAAGGAAAACCCGCCGCCGCGCGCGCGACCAAAACAACGTCAGGCGCGATCTCCAGCACGTCGCGCGGATCGTTCTTGGTGTCCGGCGTGGATTGCATTGGCGTCCCCTGATCAAGTCCAATGTCATCCGCCCAAATGGGGCGTACGCGCTTACGCTATTTCCGGCCATCCCTGCCAGATACGACAACTCCAGCGCAGTTTGACCAAAGCAAGGCGAAGGCGTGGAGAGGTTGGGGCCGTAGCGTATGGAACCCGGTGTCGATCACGCGACGTTGGCCTGCGCGCCCTGCTGCGCGTCGGCGGCAAGCGTATCGAGGTCGACGAGCTGAGGGTCGTCGGCGGCAGGCTCCGCCTTGGCCTCGCCGCTGCCATGGACATGCATCAGGGTCTGCACGCGCCTCGCATTGAGGTAGTCCGCATGCTGGTGCTGCAGCGCGACCGGCAGCAGCGCCTTCGGCAGCGCCACCATGGCAAAGGCGGGCGCGGTCTTGACCTCGCTGCCCTCCCGCCAGAGCAGCGGGTTGAGCGTGTAGATCATCTGCCGCTCGATGCCGGCGGAAGGCGCCTGCGCGGCCGCCGGCGGCGCGGCGAGTGTTGCGTTGGCGTTGCCGGCGCGCGTGCGCACGGCGAGCGTCCGCAACTCCCAGCACACGAGATCCGCGGCCGAGAGCACCTCGCGGCGCACCGCATCGACGCTGGCCGAAAACTGCGTGGCTTCGGCGACCTGCGTCGCAGCCTTGGTGACGGCGTCGACCAGCGCCGCCGCGCCGGCGCCAAAGTTAGGAACGGCGCGCTCGATGCTGGCGGCAAGTGCCTCGATCTGGTCGGCCAAAAGCTCGCGGTCGCGCTGGGCCGTCGCCTCGGCGAGAGCGCGTTCGGCCGAGACGATCTGCTCGTCGATGTCGGCAACCTCGGCACGGAGCGTTCGCGCGCGCTCCTCGTCGGCGCGCATCTTCGCTTCGGCCTTTTCGAGCCTCGCATTGCTGGCGCCGCTCACCGCGAGCTTCTCGGTCGTGGCGCGCTGCTCGGCCAACGCCTTGTCGGCGAGGTTCAAGCGGGCCACGAGCTTCTCGCGCTCGGTCTGTTTCAATTTCAGCGCAGTCTCGAACCGCTCGACCGGGCTGAGCTCACGCTTGAAAAATGCCATCAGCAACCCCTCTAAAGAAACGAGACCGCCCGCCGAATCGGTTCGAGTTTAAACTGAGCCGGATTTATTCGGAAACTTGGATGACATTGCGGCTAATTCCGGCGTGGCGCGGACCAGGTGGGTGCGGGTACAATCGCGGGAAGCCGTCGGAAGGACCGGGTCCGGATGGGATGGCATCCAAAACGCATCGGGGCGCGAGGCGCCATTGGCCTTGTGCTCGCCGCGGCCTTCGCCTGCTGCGCCGCGGCGGCGGACGACCTCTATCGCGCGCAAACCATTGTGACCGGCCAGGGCGAGGCCAACCGCATCATCGGCTTCGCCGCCTGTCTGGAGGACGTGCTCATCAAGGTCTCGGGTGCGCTCAAACTTGCGGGCGATCCGCGGCTGGAGCCGTACAAGGCCAAGGCCCCCGATTTCGTCAAAGCCTACGACTATCACGACCAGATGTCCGGCAAGCCCAAGCGCGACGAACAAGGCACCCGTGACCGGCCTTACGACCTCATTGTCGACTTCGACGAGAACAAGATCGACGGCGCGCTGGCGGCGCTCGGCCTGAAACCCTGGCCGTCTCCGCGGCCGGGCCTTGGTGTCCTTATCGAGATGGAGCAGGGCGCGCGGCAAACCATCGTTACCTCCGATGCCAGGCAGTCGGATCTCCAGCGCGATTCCCTGCTCGCCGCCGCCTCGAAGCGGGGCATGGCGATCGCGCTGCCAAGCGCCGCGGCGCTGGAGAAGGCGAACATCAGCGCGGCGCAAGTGATGACGGCGCCACCCCCGACCCTGACGCCGGCGGTATCGGGTGACGTCCTGCTGCGCGGGCACCTGGTGTGGAACGACGAGGACCTGGGCTGGATCACCCAATGGCAGATGGAATTTCGCGGGCAACCGCACCGCTGGCAGTTTCGCGGCGTCAGCTTCGACGAAGCGTTCCGGCGCGGCCTGGGCGGGGCGGCGCAGATCCTGTCCGGCAATGGCGAGCCGGGGTAATCGGTTCCGCTTACGCGTTCGTGATGCGCGCGATGCGCGTCGCGCGCCCCAAGCGGTCACAGCCGTGGTATAAGGGTGTGTCCCACAGAGGAGCCCGGCCATGAGAAAGCTCGTCGTCGCTACCGCCTTTGCCGCTGTTGCTCTTACCGCCCAATCCGCCGCCGCCTGCGACTGGAACCGCGAAGCCAGCACCGAGCAGCAGGTTGTCGCCACCACTGAGCAACCCGCGCCGGCACCCCAGACCACCTCGACGGCGACCCAGGCGCCAACCGTCGTCTCCGACAGCAAGCCGGTTGAGCCGACGGCGCCGGTCGTCCTCGTCAACGACCGCCACTAGCAGCATCGTCCTGATCGCACGGCCCCGCTCGCATCGCCGGGCGGGGGCAGCGTGAGGCTGGCGTCAGCCCTGCGTGCCCGTGGGTTGAGCGGCCGCTCATCGTCACGTAAGCGTCGGCGATGATCGAGCCCTCCGGCGGCACTGATGTCCTTGCCCCAAAATCAGATGCGACACCGGCCCTTCTCGGGGTCGCCTGCGGCGTGGGCGCGGCGTTGTTCTGGGCGTTGGGCTTTGCCGCGACCCGCCATGGCCTGAAAGCGGGGCTTTCGCCCGCCGACCTGCTTATGCACCGTTATTTCTGGTCGGGGATCGCGTTCCTCCCGCTCGTCGTTCGCTCCGGTATCAAAAGTCTCAGCGGCATCGGATGGAGCCGCGGGCTGGCGCTGATGGTGCTGGGCGGGCCGGTGTTCTCCATCATCAGCTACAGCGGCTTTCTGTTTGTGCCGCTGGGGCATGGCAGCGTCATCCAGCCTTCCTGCGCGACGCTGGGTGGCCTGCTGTTCGCTGCAGCATTGCTGCGCGAGCGCATCTCGCTGTCGCGCCTTGCCGGCGCGCTCGTTATCGTTGCCGGCCTTGCCGTGATCGGCCTGGAGTCGATCGGCCATATTGGGTTAATCGGGGTGCAGGGCGACCTGATCTTCGTCCTCACCGGCTTCATGTTCGCGGGCTTCGGCACGCTGCTTCGCTTCTGGCGCGTCTCCGCGCCATCGGCGGCGAGCGTCATCAACGTGCTCTCGCTGTTGCTGCTGCCGATCTATGTGGCGTCGGGCGGGCTCGAGCATCTCGCAGCAGTCGGCCTCGGCGAGAACGCGCTGCAGGCGATCGCGCAGGGCATCCTGGCCGGCCCCGCGGCACTCTATCTCTTCGCCTATTCGGTGCAGCTGCTCGGTGCCGGACGGGCCGCCGTCTTCCCCGCGATCGTGCCGGCGCTTGCCTTGCTGATCGGCTGGCTGCTGCTCGGCGAGCCGCCGAGCGCGTTGCAGGCGGCAGGTCTCGTCACGGTGCTGTCAGGTTTCTATCTCGCGCAGCGGCAGCGCTAGCTCAATATGCCGGCCGCGCGATGTGCCATTGCGTCGACGCAGCGGCGCCGTTGGCCTCGCCCGGGGCCTTGTCGGCCTGCGAGGTGTAGAGCGGGCGATAGCGATAGGCCCACATCTTGCTGCCGTCGTCACGGGTGATCACCGTGAAATCGCCGGTGGGTTGGTCGTCCTTCGATGCCGCGAGCGGCATCCAGCGCTCGGTGCACTTGCCGTTGCAGTTCGACTTGTTGCCGGTGTCGTCGCGGTCGAAATAATAGAGCGTCATGCCCTTGGGATCGACCAGCACGGTTCCCTTCTCAGTCTGCACGACGTTCGCGGGCACAGCCGAGGGTCCTTTTTTCGGCGCCGGAGCGGAAGACTCGCTGCCATGCGCGAGCGCCTGGTTCGCCGAAAGCAGCAGAGCTGCCGCGATCATCAACAACCTGAACATCAAAGCCCCAATGGTAAATCGTCAGTTAAGCAGTGAATGGAGCTCACACTAGCAGCCGAAGGTTAGTTCCACGTTTCCGGGAACTGCGACAAACGTGAGCAAGGTCGGCGCAAGCCACACGGGGGCACCGCTGGCTGCGGCAAAAAGCTCACGCCGGCTTGAGAGCCATCGGCGGAACCCTGCTGGCGTCACGCCGTTGCAGCTTCTGAAGTCACACGGAGGAGACTGATGACGAAGCTGAAATGGCTCGGCGCCGCCGCGGTGCTGTCGACCGCGCTTGCGACCCCACTGATGGCGCAGGAAGCAACCCAGGAGCCCGGCATGATCGGGTTCAACTATCCCAATTCGAACTACATGACCGGCGGCTACGGCGTCCGCACGCCCTACAATTCGGGCCGCTATCCGCGCATGCCCTACGGCGGCTACGTCATCGTCGAGCCGGCGCCGGTAGGTGTTGCTGTCGGCGTCGGTCCTGTCGGCGTGGCCGTTGGACCCGGCCCGTATGGGCCATATGGCGCTTACGCCTACGATCCCTATTGATCCGTCGAGCGTCATCATAGAACAGCGGTCTCATGGCCGCGTTTTTGGGGCCCGCCGCAGGCCGCGCCTGCGCAGTCCACCAAATCGCCATGCTGTGGGCGAATTGCGGCCAAAGCCGGTTGGCACGGATAGGGTTCGGGTGGGTAGGCGAGAAGCAGGGGACAAGAAATTGGCGTACAGGATGATCGCAGAACGCGAGAACGAGACGGTCAAGGTCGAACGCCAGAGCCGGCTGATGATTGCCGCGAAAGCGAAGGTCTTCGCGAGCGCAGGCTGGAAGGTCGTGGTCACCGACGGCGAGGGGAAATCTTACGAGCCTGCCGAGTTCGAGAAGCTGATGGCGGCGTGAGCTCTTACCCTCAAGAGGGAGGGTGAAGAAGGGCTGTCGCGGATCGGATCATTTTTTGAACGTCGTCTCCGTCATTGCGAGCCAACGGCTCGCACGCCCGATGACAGGGCTCCGCGAAGCAATCCGGAGCGTATCGGTCGCACGCAAACGAGCCCCAGCGCAGTCCAATCGTTGTGCCCGCGCGGGACCACGTTCAATCAGTCGGGCAACTCCAGGCGGTTCGGCAGCAATATCCTGAGCACGGTCTGCGCCTGAGGCGAATGGCGCGAGATGTGGCCCTTGCCCTCGGTATCCTCGATCAGCAGCTGCCGGCTTCGACATGCCGTCGCTCTCCGTCGCTCGTCTCATATTCCACGCTGCCGTCGAGCCGCACGGTCAGCACCGGCTCCGGCACCCGGTGCCAGGCGACGCCGCGCATGCCGGCCGGGATGCGGTGAAGCGGATGCGCGAGGCCGGATAATGCGCCGACAGTTCGAAGGGCGCAGCGTCCGGAAAGATGGCGCGCTTCACGGTGGGTATTTCGACCTCGCCGAGATGCGATTCTCCGTCCGGCCTGGCGTAGATGCGCAGGCACTTCATCGCGGCCTCCGAAATGTCAATAATCGCGCGAGCATTGATTGCGGGTGGGATCAGCGGCTGTGAGAGGATAGCATGCGGGCGCAATAGCGCCGTTCTGCCGGAAGGAGTTTTGGATGACCAGGGCCAGGAATGTTGCGGTGACCATGCTTGCGGCTGCGACGTTGGCGGCGCTCGGCGCGGGCGCGCAGGCTGCGACATGCGGCAACGGCCCGGGCGGGTTCGAGGCCTGGAAGCAGCAATTCGCAGGCGAGGCGAGGGCCAACGGCATCGGCGCCAACGGGATCAGCGCGCTGATGGGGACGAACTATGCGACTGCAACGATCAACGCCGACCGCAGCCTGCACAGTTTCAAGCTTTCGCTCGATGCGTTCATGGCCAAGCGCGGCGCGGCCGCGATCGTCGCGCGCGGGCGCTCGCTGAAACAGTCCAATGCGGCGATGTTCGCCTCGATCCAGGCGCGCTATGGCGTGCCGCCGGGGCCGCTGATCGCGATCTGGGGCATGGAAAGCGGCTTCGGCAGCCAGCGCGGCAATCAGAACATGCTGTCCTCGATCGCGACGCTTGCCTATGACTGCCGTCGGCCCGAATATTTCACGGATCAGCTCTATGCCGCGCTGAAACTGATCGACCGCGGCGTGCTGTCGGCGTCCACGCGCGGCTCCATGCACGGCGAACTCGGCCAGACCCAGTTCCTGCCGAAGACCATGCTGGAATACGGCACCGGCAATCTCGATAGCGCCGCCAATGCGCTGAACTCGACGGCCAATTTCCTCAAAGCCCATGGCTGGCGCGCCGGCGCCGGCTACCAGCCGGGCGAGCCGAATTTTGCGGCGATCGAAGCCTGGAATGCCGCGCAGGTCTATCAGAAGGCGATTGCGATCATCGGACGGCAGATCGACGGGCAGTGAGATGCGCGGGTTGCCTACGGCCTCTCGATCCTGGACCGCCACAGTGCCTCGAACGTATTGGAGTCGTCGGACGCGCGTGCCTGCGCATCCATGGGGTCGCGATGCTTCTCCGGTTGCGGGCGCACAATCTGCGAATTGGAAACCGCCTGCGCCGCAGCCTGCGTCGGCCACTCCAGCAGTGATTTCGAAAGCATCGGCTTGCCTTCGTACCAGCACTTGCGTTCATCGATCATGCGCCAGGACCAATAGCCCTGCGAACCTGCGGCGACGCTGCATTGCTGTTTGGCCTGCGCGGTTGTCATGGCGATGATCGGGAGCGCGGCCACGCAGGCGGTCAAAGTAATTGCTGGAATACGACGTCGCGCGGCGCCAACGGCTCGAAGAGCCAAGGGTCGATAAGTCATTGCTTCTTACCCATCCACAACACTAATGAACTACCGCGCGAGTCGGAAAAGAGCGGAAAATCAAGACGCTAGTAGGGGGAAGAAATCAACTTTTTGCGATGTGAACAGGGAAGCGGTGGCTGGGTAGGGATAAATAGGGCGCAATAGCCCTGCGCGTCAGGGCACAGGGCCGGCTAATGCGCCTTGGCGTGCAGATGGCGCGCGCGCCATTTCGGCCCCGGTCCGCGCATGTAATGCAGCTCGGGGCGATAGGGATTCAAGACGCTGTCAATCCGCGCGAGGCGTCTCGCAAGCATCGCCTTCAGGCTTCGGGCGAACTTTATTACGGATGGTTCCGCGTGCATTCCGGAGCCCCTTCAGTGCAACTTGCCGACGACGGAGGCGAACGGCAGCGTGAAGAGTTCGCCGCCGAGTTCGTCGGTCGCGTGCAGAACCCAGTTGCGCCAATCTTCCGCGCTCGGTGTCATCACATAGGAACGGACGATACGGTCAGCGTGCTCGAACGCCTCGACCAGGCGGTCGATGGCGACACCGCGCCTGGCGCCCAACACGTGTCCTTCGTCGGTGCAATGGAAATAGACGTCAGTCATGTTCCGAATCCCGCGGGCTTGCAACTCTTCGTGGCCAAGAGAGGTATCAGCACCGCGACGTGCAAAGAAATCCGGGAGATTGCGGGGAATGCGGACGATTGGAATCAAATTGATGAGAGCTGCGCGTAGGCTCTAGTACCCGGAATCAGAGCTGAGTGATACGGCGGCCTTTGAAACGGCGTTGACGGACCTTTTTCTTGGTCCAGACGAAGGGCTCGGCCTTGTCATTGTACGCGTTGACGTAGGCATTGATGTGTTCCTGAAGCTGCTTGAGGCTTGTGAAGGAGGTTCCGCTAAGCGACTGCCCCTGCAAGATCGAAAACCATACCTCGACCTGATTGAGCCAGGATGCACTTGTCGGCGTGAAATGAAATTGCACGTTGGGGTGGGCCTTGAGCCAATGTTCGTTTTTCTTGTGGGTGTTGAGGTTGTCGAGGATGACGTGAAGCTTCCGGCCCGGAAAGGCCGCGGTGACGCTGTTCATGAAGTCGAGAAACTCGACGCGGCGACGACGTCTTGAATGAGCCGCGATAATCTTTCCGGTGGCGACTTCAAGCGCCGCAAACAGCGTTGTCGTGCCATGCCGCTTGTAGTCGTGGCTCTGGCCGGTTAAGGCGCGGCCATTGGGCAACTTCAGATAACCCTGCGCGCGCTCCAAGGCCTGGATCGAAGGCTTCTCGTCCACGCATAGCACAATGGCCTTCGCCGGCGGGGCGACGTAGAGGCCAACAACATCGGCCGCTTTGGCGGTAAAGTTCGGGTCGGTGCTCTCGCACCAGGACTTGCGAGCCGCGAGGTCAATCTTGTGGCTGCGCAGGAATCGCCAGACATATTGGACGTCAACATCGTCCAGCGCCTCGGCCAGCAGAGGGCCGGTCCAGCGCGCAAACCCTTGCGGGGGCGGCTTATCCAGCAGCTTCAGAATCCGCTTGTCGGTGGCCTTCGTGTAGATCGGCTGCTTGCCAGGCCGCTGCTTGTCTTTTAGCCCTTCAAGGCCATGGTCGGCATAGCGATGCCGCCAAAGGCTGACAATCCGCGGCTGGACCCCAACTTCCTTGGCGATCGACCGGGTGCTGCGCCCGTCCGCAGCCAACAGAACTATCCGCGCCCGCTTCAAATCGCGCTGCAACGTCACCGGTGAGCGGCAACATGCCTCAAGCACCTTGCGGTCTTTCCTCGAAAGGTGGACTTCTCTTGCTTCGAGTATCATCCATATCTTGAATCACGACTCACGAACCAAGAAAAGTGGGTACTAGGTGCCGCCGACGTCGATGGCATGGAACCGGCGCTTCGGATGAACGAACTGCTCCGCGCTTTCGACGATACGCATTTCCTCGGTTCCGCGCGCCGCAGTGCGCTCCAGCACGGCGAAGATGGCGGATGCGGCGTGGCTGAGCGCCTCCGGAGTGTCCGCTTTACGAATGCGCGCCGACACGTAGAGCGCCGCGAAGAGATCGCCGGTGCCGTTTGGGCTGATCGGCAATTTCGGCGTGCGCACGCGCCAGGCTTTTGATCGTTCGATCGCAAGGGTCTCGATCTCGCCGTCCGGCGTGTCCGCGAGTTCGGCCGAGGTGACGACGACGGTCGATGGACCGCGCGCCATCAGCGCTCTCGCCAGATCGATCACCTGATCGATCGTCGTGGCCGTGGCGCCGGCGAGCCATTCGAACTCGAAGTGATTGGGCGTGATGATGTCGGCGAGCGGACACAACCGGTCGCGCACCAGCGGTGGAATGTCGGCGTGGACGAACAGGCCGCGGTCGCGATCCCCCAGCACGGGATCGCAGGCATAGAGCAGCGCGGGATTGCGGGCCCGGGCGCGCGCGACGAAGTCCGCGACGACGCTGGCGATGTCGGGCGAGCCGAGATAGCCCGACAGGATCGCCTTTGCGGTCTCGACCGCGCCGCGCTCCTCGACGCCGACCAGGAGATCGGCGACGAGTTGCGGCTCGAGCACGCGGCCGCGAAGCGTCGGATAGCCCGGCCGGTTGCTCAGCAGGGTGGTCGGCACCGCGATCACGTCGATGCCGTGCATCTGCAGGGGAAAGACCGCGGCGCTGTTGCCGACATGGCCGTAGGCGACCTGCGACTGGATCGAAATCACGCTCATGGTGCGGGCTGAAAGACCTCGGGTTCCATCCTGCTGGGTTAACACATTGGTTATTTGTTTGCGGTCATTTTCACGGCTTCATTCAACAGGGAGGCACCATGTCTGACGTCACCATTCCCGGCGGCAAAATTCGTTCTTTTATCGAGCGGATCGAGAACCTGGACTCTGAACTGGCCGAGCTGAACGAGCAGAAGAAGGAAGTGTTCTCGGAGGCGAAGGCCGAGGGTTTTGATGTGAAGATCCTGAAAGAGATCATCAAGCTGAGGAAGCAGGACAAGGAGGAGCGCGACGAGCGCGAAAGCCTGCTCGATCTCTACATGCGCGCGATGGAGCAGGCGGGCCCGGAGAAGGTCGCCAAGGCGGCGTGAGGTGATCGAAGATCCGGTGGGGCGGGTTAGCGCAAGCGTAGCCCGCCGAACCGTCGCAAACGAATGGCGGATCGCGCCTTCCGCCTTCGCTTGTTGAGCTACGGTGGACGGGATCGGCTAGTCCGCCCTACGTGCTGCAGCTCATTTGTCTGGTTCTCGCCGCTCGCCGGCAGGCTCGGCCGGCGGGAAGATGCGGTCATAGTTCGCGCGGGCTTCGCGGATCAGGCGCGCCCGTTCCAGCTCTGACTTGGGGACAAATCGCACGACTTCGCCCATCGGCGGCTCCGGATATTCGAGAGAATATGTGAGCTCTGCGAAGCGAATATCGTGCCAATTAAGACCAATTCGCCATCCGGGAAAATGCGGCTTCGCGCATTTCCCCCAGTACTTTCGGCAAACAGGGCGGGTTGGCGCTGCCCAACCCGCCCTGTTTGTTTTCATACGGATGATCGATCAGCGCTGTCGGCGCTTTCGACAGACTTGCCTAGATCGGCTTCCAATTCCAGAACAATGTCGCGAAGCAAAAGAGCTGCAAGCGGTTCTGTGGTCTCCTGCTCCAACACGCGATAACGCGCGACCTCATCAGCGCGCTGCTTCCAGCTTTCGGTACCAGCCATGTCGCTTTGCTCCCCATGTCTGACCCAAGCCCGGCCCGTTGGTTACTCCGAACTGTGAATTTTATTGGGCCCGCTTATGGGGTTTCGGGCGTCAATAGGGCGCAAATGCGCCCTGGTCACCCCGTCTCGCGCCGTCATCAGTCGGATCAACCTGTCAAACAGCCAACTCGTCATTCCTAGGAGCGTGAGCGACGAAGCAATCCAGATTGCCTCCGTGGCGACAGTGTGGATTGCTTCGCTTCGCTCGCAATGACGACGGGGCACGTCTCCACATTCCCGCGGCACGAATGTCCGGGTGATGCATTTGGTCAAGTCTCTCGAGAAAGGAGGTGCGCAAGGAATGCCGGGTGTTCTTCGCACCCGCAGCCTCGTATGCAAGTGTAGAAAGCACACGAGTTAGCAAGTAGCCCGGATGAGCGGAGCGACATTCGGGAGTTTGTCCGACGGTTTTCCCGGATATCGCTCCGCTCATCCGGGCGACGTTGCTCCGATCCTGGCCATCACCCAAACAGCGCGACATAGATCACGTAGATCCAGCCCAGGATGCCGTGGACGATCGCCCACAGGATCGAATGGTTGTTGCTATAGGAGATCGCCATGGCGAGCGCGGAGCCAAAACCCACGCCGTATTTCGCGCCCTCGACCTGAACCGCGTAGTATTTGTTTCCGTTCATGGTGATCCTTCCAGCGCGTGAGTACTTAGGGCAGGTTAGCGTAGCGTAACCCGCCAAACTTGTCGCGGGTGAATGGCGGATTGCGCGGAGCCTGTCATCGGGCGGCGCATCGCGCGGACCCGTTGGCCCCGCTCTACGGGCTGGTCGATGGCTGGACGCGCGATCGGCTCGCTCGTGCCACTCATCACCTCTCTCTCAACACATCTTGATGCCGCTTGAGCCGGAGAACAGCGCGCGTCATATGACATCCGTCATTCTATCGGCAACCCGCTCGCGAGCTCATCCGATCTCGCGACAAATCGAGAGAGAAGCGATGAGCGCGACCTTCCAAAATGCGCCGACCCAATTGGTCGATGTAAACGGCACGAAATTCGTATTCCGGGAAATTGGCAAAGAAATTGGCAGGAAGGGCGGCGTTCCCGTCATCCTGCTTCACCATCTGACGGCGGTCCTGGACGATTGGGATCCGAGGGTCGTGGATGGTCTGGCGGCGAAGCACCACGTGATCGCGTTCGACAATCGAGGGGTCGGCGGCTCCGGGGGAGCCACGCCCAAAACGGTCGAGGAGATGGCGCGCGATGCCGCCGCCTTTATCGGCGCCCTGGGTTTCAGCAAAGTCGACCTGTTGGGTTTCTCGCTCGGCGGTTTCGTTTCCCAGGCCATCGCGCAGCAACAGCCTGGTCTGGTGCGCAAGATCATTCTCGCCGGCACGGGCCCTGCGGGCGGCGCGGGCATTGTGAAAGTCGGTGCCGTTCTGCAGGAGGCGTTGGGCAAGGCCGGCGCCAGCAACAAACATCCGAAGCATTTTCTGTTCTTTACGCAGACGCGGAACGGCCAGTCGGCGGCCGACGACTTCCTGCGGCGCCTGAAAGAACGCACCCAAGACCTTGACGCGCCCATCGGCAACGAGACCGTTCAAGCCCAGATTGCGGCGATCCATGCCTGGGGGCAGGGTGATGCCACCGCGCTCGGGACGGTCCAGCATCCCGTCCTGGTCGTCAACGGCGATGACGACGTGATGGTGCCGACGCTCAACTCGTTCGAGCTGGCCCGCAGGTTGCCGAATGCAGAGTTGAGCATTTTTCCCGACGCCGGCCACGGCGGCATCTTCCAGTACCATGCCACCTTCGTACAGCAGGCACTTGCCTTCCTCCAGCAATGAGCAGGCCCACCGCCTGCGCCGGACGATGCTCTCTGCTTCAACGGTAACCAGACTGTTCGATGGTGAAATGCAAACGAAACGCGTCAATTAAATGATGATCGGCATATGAAATGAACTTCGGCAGCGCTTCAAGCGTGCTGCCGGAGCCCGATGCCGGAAACGACCGGCATTCAATCCCGTTGGAGAAACATGATGCCCCTTTGGAAAGTCTATCATCCCGTCGGCGCCTACTCGGCCCAGGACAAGAAGGAATTTGCCGAAAGAGTCACCGCGATGTATTCGAGGATTCCGATCCCGAAATTCTACGTCGTGATGATCTTTGAGGAAGTCGCCGCGGAGTCGTTCTATGTCGGCGGCACGTCTCACGGCAAGTTCGTTCGTTTCAAGCTCGAGCATATGGCAAGGACCTTGCCCGGCCCGATCTTGCGGGAATGGTGGGTAAAGGCGGTCGACCAGTTGATCGCGCCCTATGTCAGGGACCGGGGCTATGACTGGGAGGTCACCATCGACGAGGTGCCGGCCGATCTCTGGTCGCTTCAGGGTGAAATTCCGCCTCCCTTCGAATCCCACGCCGAGAAACGCTGGGTCAAGGAGAACAAGGCCAGCCCCTACGTCCTGCAGGAAAAGCTGCCGGTCGGAGATCTGTTCAGGCCGGGTGTCACGGAAAACTCCCGCAACTGAGCGGGATACCGTAGGACCTCCTACCCGCGGTCAAGGGGGATGTCCTTGATGGTGAAGAGTAGCTCCGTGCTCGCCGCTGTCCAGGACGCTTCGACGTCTTGCTCGTTCGCAAAGCAACCTTCCGCAGCGGCGCGCAGCGAGAAGGGCGGGTTAGCGACAGCGCAACCCGCCCTTTCAAGGCGAGCAAAAGCGGCGGATTACGCCTTAATCTAATCCGCCCTGCGGGCTACGGGCTGCAGGAATCCGCCAATTGCGAGGTTGAGCTCGCTTGGGCGGAGAGCCCCAGCAGTCAGCACGCATTGATCTGCGCCTGCCGGGCTCCTGCATCCAAATGACGGCGGGTGAGGCCCCAAAAGCATCCTCAATTTGGTCCTGTTTTCGCCATGCCGGACCGCCACCATCCCACTGTTAAGATTGCTTTTATTGGTATGGCGGCACCTCCGGTCGCGTGATTGAGACAGAGACGTTCCTGACGACCGAAATTGCCGGCGAGTAGTAGTTGCATGAGTGACTATGACAACGCTGTACGACTTGCTTGCTGCACTTCCAAACGACGACGCTGACGGCCTCAGGGCTGCATTCCGAAAAGCCGCAAAAGCTAATCATCCTGATAATAATCCCGGCGATCCGGATGCTGCACGAAGGTTCAGGCAGATCGTTCGCGCCAACGCCATCCTCAGCGATGAGCGGCAGCGGGTGCACTATGATCGGCTGCTCGAAATGGCCCTCCGGCAGCGAGGTCTGAAGTCGAGGCGTGGCGGTTTCGGGCATACGGTCCGCAGCGTCGCGCCTTACGCCATTGCCAGCTTCGTTTTCACGATCGTCCTGATTGGCCTAGATCTTCCGTTGGCACAGATTTTCAGAACGGCCTCTGGTCCGATACAGGGGATCGCGGCGTCTGTGCCAGAGCCGGCTCAGGTGGCTGCCGCCAGGTCGACAGAGCGGCTCGACGCGCCCGAACAAGCCGGCCCGCGCCATAACCCCGGGGATGCCGGGCTCTCCCGGACAATCGAAAAGGCAACCGAAGAGACAACCGAAAAGCCGGAGAATAGCAAAAAGGGGATGACGCAGAGCGCGGCTGTATCCGCGGCGAATGCGGACGACGCTCCCACCGGTGCAATTCTCCCCCGGGTTCGCGACTTCGGAGTAAACGACGCCAGGTACTATCGGCAGCGGGGTATCGAGGCGTATCGCAGCGGCGACATGTACCTCGCCCTGGTCGATTTCGATCTGGCGATCCATCTCGATCCCAGGTTCTCGGATGCCTATGTCGATCGCGGCATTGTTCTCTATCGCATGGGCGAGCTCAAGCGCGCCCTTGCCGACGTGGCTCAGGCGAAGCGCATTGATGACGTGAGCCAAAGCCACGCATTAATGCTAGAGCCGCAATCAACATCGACGCTTCCGAGCAAGGATTAAACGCGGCGGCGGCCCGGTTTGGTTTGCTCCCAGTGCGGATTCGTCACGGCGGATTACTCGGAGCCTGTCATCGGGCCGCGCATCGCGCGGACCCGTTGGCCAATCCGCCCTGTACCTTTCTGGCGTTCCGGGACTGGTCTGATCTTATAGACTGGTCGTACGGGCTCCGGCTTGGGCCCGCGTGCTTCCTCTGTTAGACTGCCCCGCGAAAGAGCGGGAGAATGCCTGATCCGGAGCGCAGGCTCGCAGCGGTGCTTGCCGCCGACATGGTAGGCTATAGCCGGCTGATGGAGGTCGACGAGACGGGCACGCTCGCGCGTCTCAAGACCCATCGGATCGAGCTCGTTGATCCCGCCATTGCCAGGAATCGCGGCCGCATCATCAAGACGACCGGCGACGGCATGCTGGTCGAATTTCAAAGCGTCGCGGACGCGGTGCTGTGCGCCGCCGAGGTTCAGCGCCGGATGGCGCGCCGCAATCTGGACGTCTCGCCGACGCGGTGGATTCAGTTCCGCATCGGCATCAATCTGGGCGACGTGATCGTGGAGGACAACGATATCTTCGGCGACGGCGTCAACGTGGCGGCGCGCCTCGAAATGCTGGCCGAGCCGGGCGGCATCTGTGTCTCGGGTGCGGTGCGCGACCAGGTCGGCGATCGGCTGGATCAGATCGCATTCGAGGATCTTGGCGAGCAGAGTGTCAAGAACATCGCTCGTCCCATCCGCGTCTTTCGGGTCCGGCTCGAGCCGGACGCAACCACCACGCCCGTGGGCGGAAAAGACCCAGCGGTGGCGACCGCGACCGTCAGGAAGCCGTCGATTGCCGTGTTGCCGCTCGCGAACATGAGCGGCGATCCGGAACAGGAGTTCTTCGCGGACGGCCTCACCGAAGACATCATCACCGAGCTGTCCCGCTTCCACGACCTGCTCGTCATCTCCCGCAACTCGACCTTCGTCTACAAGGGCAAGGCGGTGAACGTGCAGCAGGTCGCGCGCGAACTCCGTGTCGATTACGTTCTCGAAGGGAGCGTGCGCAAGGCGGGTGGGCGCATTCGGGTCACCGTGCAGCTGATCGACGCGGAAACCGACCGGCACGTCTGGGCCGAACGCTATGACCGCGAGCTCGAGGATATTTTCACGATCCAGGACGAGATGACGCGCGCGATCGTCGCAATGCTGCCCGGCCGTGTCGAGGCTGCGACCCACGACCGCGCCAAACGCAAGCCGACCGACAACATGGCGGCTTACGAATGCGTGCTGACCGCCAAGGTCCTGCACCACCGCTCGGCCCGGGACGATAATGCCCAAGCGCAGCGCCTGCTCGACCGCGCGCTCACGCTCGACCCGAACTATGCGCATGCCCACGCATGGAAGGCATGTGTCCTGGGCCAGACCTGGGTCTATGACTGGTGCGCCGATCGCGATGCCACCATGCGGCAGGTGGCCGCGGAGCTGGAGATCGCGCTGGGGCTCGATGACAATGACAGCGACGTGCATCGGATTCTTGCCGCGCTCAGTCTCACGCGTAAGGATCACGACAAGGCCGCCTATCATCAGGAGCGGGCGCTCGCACTGAACCCCAATTACGATCTTGTCGTCGTGCAGCAGGGCGAGCTTCTGACCTGGCTCGGCCGGCCCGAGGAAGGCATCGACTGGATCAAGCGGGCGATGCGCCTCAACCCGTGCCATCCGGAGCGGTTCTGGAGCCACCTCGGGCGCGCCTGCTACTCTGCCGAGAGGTACGCCGAAGCGGCGGAAGCCTTCTCGCGAATCACGCGGCCCGACCACACCCATCACGCCTTCCTCGCCGCCACCTTCGCGCAGATGGGCAACGCGGTGGCGGCTGCCGCGCATGCCGCGGAGGTTCTCAAGCGTGAGCCGAAATTCTCGGTGGCCGCGTACCTTGCGACCCAGCACTACCAGCGCGACGTCGACCGCCAGCGCCATGAGGCTGGCCTGCTGAAGGCAGGCCTGCCGGCGTGATCCGGCGCAGCGGCGGATTAAAAAAACTGTCAAACGGCCTATTCGTCATTGCCAAGTATCGTACCAAGCCTGGCCGGCAGGCAGACCGCAAGAATACTGCCCGCGCCTGTGCGGCGCTTCCAGCGTGGCTGGCACCGCTTTTGCAACGTACAAATTATCTGACGTGACGGCTCGTCGAATCAGCCGCGGCGCAATGGCGTGCCGTCGGCATCGACTTTGCCGCCGTCTGCGGGGACTTCACACCTTTCGAGAGGTTTTGACGAATGACGGCAGCGCGGGAATCAAGGGCAGGTTGGCGAGACGGGATGATCCTTGTGGCGTTGGGTGTCGTAGTTGTTGTCGGTGGTCGTATCGCGGCGCCTCACATGGCGGCCGCACGGGATCTCGATGGCCGTTATGCCAACTCGCCGCTTCATAGCTGGTTCGAGAGCCTGCACTCGAGCAAGGGGGCTTGCTGCTCTGATGCGGATGGGACGGCGCTGTCGGATGTCGATTGGGAAGCCAGGGACGGCCACTATCGCGTGCGCATCGAAGGCCAGTGGTGGGATGTCCCTGACGAAGCCGTGATCAAGGAGCCGAACCGGGCCGGCCGGACCATGGTGTGGCCGATCTATTATCGCGCGACCAATCCTCCGCTGCGCGTGGAGATCCGATGCTTCATGCCGGGCACCATGACCTAGCCCGCAGGGCGGGTTAGCTAATCTGATCCGCCCTACGGTGCTCGAAGGGCGTACAGTCTTTGGTAGATCATCCGCTCGGGCAGCCAATCCAGCAGCATGTAGCCAAGCGGCAGCTTGAGGAGGTTGGCGACAATTCGAGATGAAAGCGGATGCCAGTAGACCGACAGGTTATGAAATTTGACGACAGTGAATCCAAAAGTCTTGAATGCGAACATCAATCGCCTGTGACTGAAGTACCTCTGGTAATCGATGATTGGACCCGAAAGCAAAAGCATCTTGCCGGAGTGTTCCCTGGCAACCTTCTCCAGAAATGCTGCCTGCTCCTGGCGGGACAGATAATAGATACATTCGATGGCTGCTATCACGTCGTAACCCCCGAATGAAGTTTCCAGGAGGTCGGCGGTCTGAAATCTGGCATTTCGCAAACTCAACGATTTCGCGCGAGCAATCGCGACATCGCTGATGTCGACGGCAACCACGGATCGTGCCTTGTGAAAAATCGCCTGGGTGAGGTGGCCTTCGCCACAACCAAGCTCGAGTACCGATTTGTTGCGAATGGCGCGCGTCAGGTGTCGGCGCAAGACCCTGTCCCTGAATGTCGCGCGCGAGATGCGCCACGGATCAGGCGTTGCATAGTAGCGATTGAAATCGTCGGCGGTACGCATGACAGCGGCTTATACCACGACCCCGGGAGGGAAAATGGGAAGCGGGGGGCGCCGGCCGCGACATTATCGAGCAGCGTTGCCGCTGCAGAAGGGATATAGTGGCGGCCGAGTTGCCAATCGGACGTGCCGAAGTCGCTTCCCGATATTTCAATGGCAACGTACATGCCGTCGGCAGGCATCGACCTCGACCCGATCCTGGGTCCATCCAGATCTAAAGTGCATCTTTCGGACCACCTTCAAACGGAGGAGAAAATGCCTTTATTCATCACCTATGCCTCATACTCCAATGCCGGAATCAAGGGCATCATCGACAAGCCGGCAGATCGCACCGAGGCGATCAAGGCGCTCATCGACAAGGCGGGCGGCAAGCTTCTCGCGGCCTACATGACGACGGGGCCGCATGACGTGGTGATCATCACCGAGCAGCCTGATGGATCGGATGCGGTCGCCATCGGAATGGCTGCGGCGGCAAGCGGGGCCGTGGCCAGGATAGAGACGGTGCGGGCCTGGACGCTTGGCGAATTCAAGGGCATCGCCGAGAAGGCCTCCCGGATTGCACAGGTTTACGTTCCGCCGGGACGATGATCGACGCGCGATGATTGCCCTCCGGTCGCGTCGGGCGGCCGCCGCCACCGGCGTGCCTGTCAGGGCTGCCATCAGCCCCGATATCCCTTCACCGCGTGCGCGCGGGAGGCGTAGGTGATGCGGCCTTGCGCATCGGCGGGCAGGCGCGCCCGCACGCGCTGCTTGAGCGCCGCGACCTCGGCCGCGGACATCGCGGCGACGACTGGCATGGTGGAGGGGGCCGTGCTCACCGCTTCCCAGAACTCGGCGAAGTCGCTGAACGTGCGTTCGACCGTGATCTCGCGCATTTCGATCTGCGTCAGCCCGGCGCCGCTCCAGAGCTCGCGCAGCGCTGCCAGGCGCGAGGCCTCCATGCGCGGCGGCCGCGTCGGTGAAAATCCCATCGCGCGCATCTCGCCGATGATCGGATCGAGCGGAAATCCGCCGCCCAGCATGTCCCACATATAGGTGGCAACCGTGCCGCCCGGACCAACGACCCGGACCAATTCCGCAACGCCTTTCGCCGGATCCGGCACGAACACGAGAACCAATGCCATTGTCGCCGCATCAAAACGCTCGGACGCAAACGGCAGCGCCATTGCGTCACCCTGGGCAAACGCCGCTCCGCGCGCTCCCGGCCGCGTCCGCGCAAAGGCGAGCTGCCCCTCGGACGGATCGATGCCCTGCACCTCGGCAGGTGCACAGCGCGAGATGATCAACTCGGTGAACGCGCCATTGCCGCAGCCGACGTCGATCCACCGCAGGTCTTGCGCCGGCTTCAGCCAATCGAGAAAGACCTCGCCGACCAGCCGGCTCCACACCCCCATCGTCCGCTCGTAGGCGGCACCGTCATCGAAGCGAAGCAAGGACATGGGGGACTCAGTCAGGGCCGTGGTGTGCAGGGCGCGTCAACGGAGCGTAGCCTGCAGGGCGGATCAGCGAAAGCGTAATCCGCCGCGTGGTGGATTCGTCACGGCGGATTACGCGGAGCCTGTCATCGGGCCGCGCATCGCGCGGACCCGTTGGCCAATCCCTCCTGCGGGCTGCCGGCCTGACCCGACGAAACGCCGGATTCAACCTGTCAAAGAGCGGAGAGGGACCAACTTGAGGGCACATCTTCGCATTCCCGCGGCACGAAATGCCCGAGTGATGCATCGATCACGTCCCTCGAGAAAGGAGGGCGCAGGGAATGCCGGGTGTTTGTCGCACCCGCGGCCTCGTGTGCGTAGGTAGAAAGCACACGAGTTAGAAACCACAGGTACGCCGAAACAGTCCGGCATTCCCTGCGCGATGGTTTTTCGGCTTATTCCGCGCTCTCCCTGGTGTACCGGGCTTTTTAGCCACCATCGCCCTGGGATCATCACCCAAGACTTGATCCCAGCGTCGGGGGATCAGGACCACACGGCTTGGCCGTCCGCGCCGGCATCGCACGCCTGGCGATATCAGCGCGTCCATCGCATCCCGTTCCAACGTCTGTGGCGATTGGCCAAACGCCCCTCCTGGTGGAAGCGGGATGCGCGGATACAATCATATATTTCTGAAAAACGGAAGAGGAATATTTTTGCGATCGGGGCTGGACACGTCGGGCAAATCAGTGATCCGCGTCTTTCGGGGACGGGGCCGCAAGGGAGACTCTGATCTTACTGCGTCACAACCCTCATGGTGAGGAGGCGCGAATGCGCCGTCTCCGGACGATGCTTCGCATCGCCGGGAGAACCATGAGGCCCGGATATCGGCCTCATCCTTCGAGACGCCGCTTGGGCGGCTCCTCAGGACGAGGGGAGACAGGCGCTTGTGACGCAGTGGTACCAATCCGCTCATCCGGGCTAGGCTTGCGGCGTCGGTGCAGGGCACAAAAGAGGCCGCCGCCAGGACGGCCTCTTTTCGGGCTCACTCAGTATGCAGTGCTCCTAGTCGCAGCAAGAAATATCATTCACCGCAACCGCGCGATTTGTGCGCCGCTGAAACAAAGGGAGTCTTGATCCAAGTCAAGGCATCCAAGTCAAGGCACGGCGAGCAGCGCCTGACACCGCGCCATCGGATCGACCACGACGCGACCACGCCAGCATCACGACGAGGGACAGGCGGCAGGCCGGCGGCGCCAGCGGAATCCGCGGCGCGCGAGGCCCGGCCGTTCCTATCCGACGCGAACGCGTTGCTCAATATTGGCCGCCGGTCCTCCCGCGCGGCCATTGCGAGCGCCGGATGGAGGTGCTTGTGAGCCGGCGAGGCTTTTCCACGGCCCAATCGTTTCGACGATGATATTGATTCCGGCCAACGCGCTGTCGATTTGGCGCTGCACGTTGTCGACCTCGGACTTCAGGAATTCCTGCATTTTTTGCAGCTCGGAAACCAGCCCCTGAAGTCCGTCTATCGAATTTGAGGTCAACCGGGCGACCGAAGAGTTGAATCGCTCGACGTTGATTTCCAGCGTGCCAGAGGGTTTCGACTTCTCCTGGCTCAGTTGTGTCGCCAAAGCCAAATCCAGCGGAGGCGTTTTTTCGTCGGGTGCGGCAGACGTCGAGGTATCCATCAGCTCCTCCCTTGGTGCAGGTTTGTCGCCGACGTCAATCCCGAACCCATATCGTTAATAATTCGTTAACGGGGGTCTGACCGTCGCAGCACCATCCACAACCAGGATGCAGCGCCGATATTTCGATATCCGGGAGTCTGTCCGCCGGATTTCCCGGATATCGCTTCGCTCATCCGGGCTAAGCTTGCTGCGTCACAACCCTCATGGTGAGGAGGCGCGAATGCGCCGTCTCGAACCATGAGGCCCCGATATCGGCCTCATCCTTCGAGACGCCGCTTACGCGGCTCCTCAGGATGAGGGGAGAGAGCCGCTTGTGACGCAGCAGCGCGTAGGATGGGTTGAGCGCTTGCGAAACCCATCATCTTCGCGGCCCGCAGTTGATGGGTATCGCTTCGCTCCACCCATCCTACGAACCGGAATGCCAGCGCGTAGGGCTACGGGCTGCTGCGCGTCGAATTGCACATGGTTGTGAGCACACACACAGCGGATCGGTTATCGGGTAGCCGCTTTGCCTTGCTTCAGATAACATTGTCGCATGAGTGAAACCGAGACCTTGTTCGCGGCCTTGCGTCAGTCCTCCGACGCAGCCGTTGTCGACATGCTCGAGCGCATGGTGCGCGATGCGCCGGATCATGCCTTGAACAAGATGAACGCGCTTGATCTCGCGGCCAAGGAGGGCCTCGACGAGGAGCGCCTCATCGCGGCGTTCCTGAACGCAGTGGGGCTCGGCATGCTGGAGATGACGTGGAGCGTCATGTGCCCGAGCTGTTCCGGTGTTCTCTCCGCCAACAAAACCCTGAAGACCGTGAACAGGGCGCAGTATAATTGTGCTTTCTGCGCCGCCGGCTATGAGACGACGCTCGACAATCTGGTCGAGGTGACCTTCACGGTGAGCCCGCGGGTGCGCAAGATCGCGGCCCATAGTCCCGAAAAATTGTCCCCGGCCGAATATTATCGCCAGATCTTCTGGAGTTCGGCCATCGATCTTCCATACGATATCGATATGGAGAAGCTGCTTGACGAGGTCACGCTCGAAATTGTCGACCTGCCGCCAAACGAGCGGGCCATCCTTTCCCTGCACGCGCCTGTTGGCACGTTGATCGTGTTCGATCCCGTGACGCATGCGGCCCAGTTCCTCGATGTCAGGGGCGAGGAGGCGGGCGAGCGCCAGAACCTGTCCGTGAGCTTCAACAAGGTCCAGGCTTCCGTCGAGACCGTTGCCTTGCGGCCCGGGCCCTTGCGCCTTTCCCTGGAAAACCGCACCGAGAGCCGGGTGTTGCCGGCGGTATGGGTGGCGAACCAGGCGCTGGACGACCTCTTGACGCGGCGCAAGCCCGTTCTCACGGCAAAGCGTCTCCTCACCAATCAGACGTTCCGCGACATCTACCGGACCGACACGCTCGCCATCGGCCAGCACCTCAAGATATTGAGCCTGACTTTCCTGTTCAGCGATCTCAGGGACTCCACCGAGCTCTATGAGCGCGTCGGCGACCTCACCGCCTTCGATCTCGTCAACGAGCATTTCCGCCTGCTGCAGGAGATCATCGCCTCCGAAAGGGGCGCGGTCGTGAAGACCATTGGAGACGCCGTGATGGCGACCTTCGAGACGCCCGACCGGGCCATTGCCGCTGCGCTCCGCATGCGCGAGGCGATGAGCGATCTCGGCGCCGAGCGTCACCATCAGAGCCTGGGCCTGAAGATGGGCATCCATGAAGGATCATGCCTCGCGGTCACCCTCAACGCCCAGCAGGACTATTTTGGCCAGACGGTGAACGTCGCATCGCGCGTCCAGGGCCTTGCCGCCTCGCGCTCGATCGTGGTGACGGAATCGGTGGTGGAGAACGCGCAGGCCCGGACCCTGCTCGAGAGCAACGGGCTGAAGCCAACGCCCAAACGCGTGGCGTTGAGCGGCATCGCCGACAAGATGTCGGTCTACGAGATTGCCTGAGCGGGCAGGTGGTCGAGGGTAAGTCGAATAACAGACCCGAAGAGCGCAATAGCCAACGGGTCGCGCGAATGCGCGCGCGGTGATAAACTCCGCGTATGGCGCCGACTGGTTCGCGGTATTGGCGGACTATGGCTTCCGCCCTCGCTCGTTGAGCTACCGCGGACGGATCGGTTAATTAATCCGCCTGCGTCACAAGCGGCTCCATCCCCTCATCCTGAGGAGCGGCGCCCTTCGCCGCGTCTCGAAGGATGAGGCCACCACTGGGGCCTCATGGTTCTCCCGGCGATGCGAAGCATCGTCCGGAGACGGCGCTGACGCGCCTCCTCACCATGAGGTTTTTGACTCAGCAAGATTAATCCGCCCTACAGAGCGAGCTGCAGAAGGGATATAGTGGCGATCGAGTTGCCAATCGGACGTGTCGAAGTGTATCCCGATATTTCAATGGCAACGTACATGCCACCAACGACATGACCGGGGAACTGCCATGACGATGTACACGGTCGGGATGAAGCTCGGGACGCGCGCGCAGGCGCTGACGATTGAAGCCGAAGACGCATTGGTCGCGGCGCTCAAGAGCAAGCTCGAGAACCCGGAGGCCCTCATCACCTATGTTCGCAAGGCGAACCAGCGCGGCGATCGCCGCCATCCGCATGAGGGGCTGCGGAAGACGAAGATGGGGTGATGGGGAGCGGGTAGGGCGGGTTGGTCTTACTGCGTCACAACCCTCATGGTGAGGAGGCGCGAATGCGCCGTCTCCGGACGATGCTTCGCATCGCCGGGAGAACCATGGGGCCCCGATATCGGCCCGCTTCGCGGCTCCTCAGGATGAGGGGAAAGAGCCGCTTCTGACGCAGTAGTATTAACCAACGGGTCCGCGCTCCGCGCGGCCCGATGACAGGCTCCGCGTAACCCGTTCACTCGCCACGGGCTAGGGGCTCTCGTCCCAGGGCTGCCGCGCGGCGTGATGGATGTAGAGTATCTCGACGGTATCACTCGTGACGCGATAAAAGATTTTGTAGGGATAGCGTCCGAGCGGCACCACGCGAACGCCCGGGCGAATTGGAGGTTTGGCGTGCACTCGCCGGCCACCGCGCAATATGAGCAACGATACGCCGGATACGCCGCTCGACGGCAGGTGCGATTGTTGGGTAGTGAATCGTGAGCCAGTCGGCAATCGTAGCAAGGTCGTTGAGCGCTTCGTCTGTATAGACGACCTTCATCGCGCCCGGAATTTTGCGAACGCAGCCTCGACTTCCTGCTCGTTCGCAAAGCGGCCTTCCGCAGCGGCGCGCAGGCCGCGATCGATGCCATCGCGAGGTGCGTCACGAACCATGCAGGGACGACGAAGCCCCACAATAATCCTGCATGGGTTGCCAGCGCGACGATGACGCCCACAATCGCTGCCGGAACCAGCGAGGCGAGAAACGCCGCGGCGGCGACGCCGAGCAGACCTGGATGGCGAGGCGCCTCGGGCCCGTGGCGCCGAGCGCCGCTACCGTGTCGAAGACACCGATGAAGTAGGCGGCGGCATTGGAATCGGAGCCGTCGCCCGACCCATATTTGACCTGGAAGCGCCGCGCGAGTTCGAGTCTCTCCGCCTCAAACTCTTCGCGCGGATAACCGGCGCCGTGTTCGAGCACCGTGTCGACGGCTTCCCAAGCGATGTCCTTGACGGCCTTGCGGTACCGCGTCAGAGGGCCGCCAGGCGTCTTGGTGGGGACGCCGCAGAGCATCAGCAGGTTCGCCAGGCTGCGTACTGTGTAGGCGCCGCGGCTAAAGCCGAACAGGAAGATCCTGTCACCGTCTTCGTAGTGGTTGACGATGAATTCGTAGCAGTCCGCGATGTTGCGTTTGATGCCGGTGCCTGTCACCGAGCCGAGCAGCTTCTGGACAAAGCGCACGGGCGCGGTGAGGGCGGTGGCGCCGATGTCGGTGCCGAGCCCGGCGTCGTAGAAGACCACCTGCTGCGACGGATCGGTGCCGGTGTCCGCATGGTCGCGCGAGATGCGGTACATCTTGTAGATATTGCTGATGCGCTGTTCCGGTCGCGCGCCGCCGTCCTGGCCGGTTCCATCCGAATAGACCACGATGTTCTTCGCCACGACGACCTCCGATCAGCCAACATAAGGTTCGAGCAAGGGAACTCGACGCAATGGCTACCGCTTTTCCCCGGCGTTTCATTGCCGCAGCCGCCTTGCGGACAATTGTCAACTTGGCCGAGTCGCCCGCCAAGCAGGCGAGCAGTGCGGTCTCCGATGCGGCTTCGATCGATTCCGCGTCGCAGAGGTTGGCCTTCGCCAAGGCGCAGTAATCGCCGCGAAGTAGCTCGGTTCCGACTTCTCGTGCGAGGTCGACCGCCGCCGCTGGAATGCCTAAAGTGAGCCTGATCGTGAGCCTTCGGACGCGATCTTCCAGATCGAGTTCTGGATGGAGGATTTCTGCGACCCTGGCTGTCGTCGTCACCAGATCCGACGTTCTGTTGGCAACGCTTCTGATGGGGCCTGAGGCCCCGCCGAATGCGCCGCCAAACTGCCCGACGATGCCTTCGATCTCGGACATGGGCCGACCAGACACGAACAGCAGACAGGAAACGGACTTCTTCGCCCGGATGGTCGCCGTGTGACTATCCTCCACTTCTCTACGAAATGCGTTCAGCACCGCGCCGCCGGTCAGTTGCAGCCGGAGCTCGTTGACCCAGAACTGGGGCTCCTTTTGCGTGCTCTTCTTGTTGATCGGGAAGAGCAGATCGTCCAACTCCACAGTAACCTGTGTAGCGGCGATCAAATCCGGATCGGTGAGTTGGGCGGCCGGAATCTGGCGCAGGCATTCGACCAGTCGAACGATCGACGTCACTTCTGTCGCGCTTTCTCCGGCGAGGCGTCCAAGGTCGGTGAGCAGGTATAGGCCGGCGACATTGGAGATCAGGCCGTTAGTCTCCAGGTCGTGCAGCGCTCTGACGAGCTCGTCGCGATCCCATTTCCAGCCGGCGCGCGTCCTCGCCGCCTGGAACGCGCCGAAGCTCGATTCCAAGAACTCGACGATGGCTTCGCTGGAACCCCCCTTGGGACTGAGGCGACTGAGGGAGGTGACGACCCGGACGATGAGGGACCGTGCGTCGGTGGCAACGTCGAGGAATCTGGAAACGAGGTCTTCGGGCGTCTTCATGACGTAATTGTTCCAGTAGTCGTATTCCGCACGTGGATCGGTCGCCAGCAGATAGGACGATCCCTTCTCCGCGAACCCGAGACGGCCGGCGCGGCCGACGAGATTCTCGTACTCGGCGACCGAATAAGGTTCGTCGCCAGGATGCCTCAATCCGACGATGACGACCGATGAGGCCGGCGTGTTGACGCCCATTGCGAGGGTCGTCGTCGCCGCGATGACGCGCAGCCCGGACTCCGGGCGGCGGAATTCTTCCTCGACCACCCGGCGCTCCTCCGGAGTGAGATCGGCGTGGTGGAATGCCACGCCGTTCGCCAGCGCCTTGCGGAGATCCTGGTTGGCCAGCGACGCGTCGGCAGCCGGCAATTGGTCGAGTGCCGCCCGAGCTGGCGGAAGGCCAAGCGACTCCGACAGATATCCTGCGGTCCCGCGGGCCTCTCCCTTGATCTCCCTGAAGACGATGACCTGTTGACCTTTGCCCACCAGGTGGCGCACCAGCGGTACCACCCAGTCCTGGCTCGTGCCCTTGCGATACTCCTGCCTGATGATGGGGCCTTCGATCTTCTCGACACCGGTCGCGGCATCGATGAACCGGAACGTGCCGTCCGCGCGTAGTACGCCCTCGTCGAGAGGCACCGGTCTCTCGGTGTGACGCAGCAGCCGCGCGCCCAACCAGCCTTCGAGGCCGTTAGTGTCTCCGATAACCGCAGACAGCGCGATCGTCTGCGGCTCGATACCCTCGCGACGGCGCATCCTGATCAGCGTCAACAGAAATTCGAGGTTCGCGCCCCGGCTCTTGTCAGCGATCATCTGCGCCTCGTCGACGACGATGACGCCGGCGCCGGCCAAGACGTGAGGAAACGTGAGCGCGATGGCCGCGAATTTTTCGTATGTCAGCAGAGCGATGTCGTACTTCCCGCGCAAGACCGGCGAAATGTCGTCCGTCTCGCCGGTCGCCTCGACCGTGCGGATGCCGAACGCGCCGTACACCGAGTTGAAATGGCGGCGCTTGTCGGCGACCAGGGCCTTGAGGGGCAGGAGAAAGATCGCCCGCCGCCGATCGAGGACCGCACGCAGCGCCGCCAGTTCGCCCACCATGGTCTTTCCGCTCGAAGTCGGCGCCGAGACGACCAGGTGATCGCCGTTCAGGATGCCGTAGTCGTTGATCGCCGCGAACTGCAGGGGATTCAGCGAGGGAATGGCTTTCGCCCAGGCCTCGATCAGTTGCTGAGGGAAGCCTGCGAGCTGCAGGCTTCCGAGATCGCTGGTCACGCTCGACCTGCGGCGATCCGGAAACGCCGCAGCGAAGCGCATGCCCTCGACGAAGATCGGCCAGTGAAGGTCGCCTTCGATCCTTCCCTTCATGGTCGGGTGCTGCTGCAGGCCGAATTGGGCCGCGGCCGCTGACACGCGGGCCGCAACGTGGTCGAGCAATCGATAGATCGGAATGCGCGAGCCCTGAACGACCTCGGTCGCTCCCCGCAACGCCTCGATCAGGAACAAGGTCAGATAGCCATGGCCATGCCGGACGTTCTCATACGCGGGCTCGTCGGCGCGGGAGGCTGTGAAAATCAGTCTTCCATCGCCCGCGATCTCGTCAAGTTTCGCCTCGGCGGACCTGAGATCGCGCGGCTTGACCTCGATCTGCAGGACCTTCGAGCCGAGACCTCCGGAGAAGCAGCAGTCCAAAAAGAAGACGAGTCGCCGGGCCGGAATGCGGGCGAACCAATCCTGGAGCAGGTCGAGCGGCACGGCCGTTGTGCCGAGATCGGCCGTGTCCGCGTCGTAGGGGATCAGTTCGTGCGTCTCGGAGCCGTGTCCGGAGAATCCGATGACGACGGTGTCCTCGGGGTCGCAGTCGGCGAGAGCCGAAAATTCGGCTTCGATCTGGGCTCGAGTCGCGTCGGCGTCCGTCAGGAGACGCGAGTTGTCTCCCAGCGTGTCCGCAAAAAGCGCATCGAGTGCCGTCGCGTCACGGCGCGCGCAGCTAAGGTCTCCGATCGCCGGCGACTGATAGCGATCGATACCAATGAACAAACCTCGGAACGCCATAGGTGTACGTCACTCCGTTTTTGGTCCGCCCCCGGTACCCCTTCTTCGTGTATCGCCGCCGCGTCCGCGCCGGATGGTTATCCTGCCGTGCACGCCGCGAGCTTGTTTAGTCTCGCTCGGCAATCATGGCTTCGACGGTGGCTTGACGCCGCTTCCGGTCGTCGGAACGGCAGGCCTCGAGCCTGTCCCGGGCTGATGACCGCTTTGTGGGTTCGGGGGCTGATGGGGCGAAGAGGGTTGATAACCCTTGTTGACGATGTTAGCCGGTGGAGCCGGCTTATACCCGTCGTTAGTGCGTGACAATTTAGACTCCTGTCGGATTCCAGATCTGGACGTGTTTGATCTCTTTCGAGGGGATGAGGATGGCCTGTTGCTCGGGTCTCTTCTTCCAGGAGTCGCCATCCACGTCGTAGATCTCCTGGAGGAACAGGTCGCGTTCTGTCGGATCCGACGATGCGAACGAGTGGCTGCCGTAGACGCCGCTGACCGTCGAACCGTCCGAAAGGGTGACCATCACGAAGTGGTCGCCGCGCAATCGGGCGAAGGCGTAATCCCAGGCGGACGGCGTGGCATGGACCGGATTGATTTTGAAGTATTGAAGGATGCGCCGAAAGACGTCGTTCTGGCCGAGGATACCGAACGCGAAGCCGATGGCGGCGGGCAGAAGGATGATCAATCCCAGCCAGGCGAATATCTTCGCGCGCCCAGGTTCGCGGATTGAAAGCACATACTCCACGACCGGAGCGGCCAGGCCATAGTAGAGAACGGTGAGAGCGACATAGGTCACCACGTTCTCCGAGAGGGTACGCACCCTGCCGGTGAAGAATTGCGCGCGGACGAGCGTGATGATCATGCCAGGCACGATGAAGCCAAGCACCAGGTACACCGACTCGACGCTCTTCAGGTCGGGCATCTTCCACCCCAGCCGGCATTCGAAGCGCAGCCGTGGCTCGGGGCCCGCTCTTCAAAATCAGTCGTCGCAACCACGTTCGCCACTTACGTCTCAAAGTTGATTTATGATTCGTTCGTTAAGCATTTTCGCGGCGAAGCCAAAGCTCGCCGCGAAATCTCCTTCGATGTTTACTCGGCGCCGGCCGCGCCGAGCAGGGGACCTACTTTGCCCCGATTAGGGACGTACTTGTAGGGGACATACTTTGCCCGTCGCTGCACCGACTTGGCGTGAACTTCACAGTCAGTCGCAATAATCAAGAGCACCCTGTTGTCGAACCGCAGTCATGCCATCGCCGGCACAAGCCGAAACTCACTATGCCGCCTCCTGGTTGCCTCGCGCGTTACACCTAATTGGGGTGCATCGCGCGATTTATTGGGGTGGAATGCAGCCTTTTGGGGTGCATTACACATCGCCTAGATCACGAACACCCCGTCGTCGACCCGCAAGTATCGCACTTCATGCAGGTCCCATTCCTTACCAGGGTGAAATTCCCGCACTCCGAGCACATCTCGCCTTCGTAGCCCTTGGCTTTGGCTTCGGCGCGGCGCTCGGCCTTGGTGACGACCGCTTCGCGGGCGGCGCCGGCCTTGCTCCACTGCATGGCTTCGAGTTTCTCGGTGGGAGAAAGATCGTGGCTCACTTCCTGCTTCAGCGCGACGGCGCCTTCGATGGTATCGGAGACGCGGCCCTGCGCGCCATGCGAGGACAGCGACGTAACCTTGTTGCCGCCGGCCGGGGCTGAGTCCGAGCCGGAGGAGATCGCGGCCGAGCCGCCGCGCATCACCACGAGATTGTCCGTGCGCGAGCGGGTCAGGCCCTTCGACAGGTATTTGGTCGCCTGTTGATCCGGCTCCTTGCCTTCCCCGACGCCCTTGCCGAGCGCGTCGAAACCAGACTCGTTCGGATCAACGTGCGCGAGATCGAAGCGGGACATGTAGCTCACCGCGAGCTCGCGGAAGACATAGTCGAGGATCGAGGTCGCGTACTTGATGCTGTCGTTGCCCTGCACGGGGCCCGCCGGCTCGAAGCGGGTGAAGGTGAAGGCGTCGACATATTCCTCCAGCGGCACGCCATACTGAAGACCCAGCGAGACCGCGATCGCGAAATTGTTGATGAACGATCGCAGGGCCGCGCCTTCCTTGTGCATGTCGATGAAGATCTCGCCGATCCGGCCGTCGTCATATTCGCCGGTTCGCAAGTACACCTTGTGGCCGCCGACAACAGCCTTCTGGGTGTAGCCCTTGCGGCGATCCGGCATCTTCTCGCGCTCGCGCATCACCACGATGCGCTCGACGAGTTTCTCGACGATCTTCTCGGAAACCTGCGTCGCGCGCGCGGCCATCGGCTTGTCATAGAACGCCTCGACCGCATCGTCCTCGTCCTCATCGTCAGAGATGAGCTGCGAGTTGAGCGGCTGGGACAGTTTTGAGCCGTCGCGGTAGAGCGCGTTGGCCTTCAGCGCGAGCTTCCAGGACAGGAGATAGGCCGACTTGCAGTCCTCCACCGTGGCGTCATTCGGCATGTTGATGGTCTTGGAGATCGCCCCCGAGATGAACGGCTGCGACGCCGCCATCATGCGGATGTGGCTCTCGACCGAGAGATAGCGCTTGCCGATCTTGCCGCAGGGATTGGCGCAGTCGAACACGGGATAGTGCTCGGCCTTCAGATGCGGCGCGCCCTCGACCGTCATCGCGCCGCAGATGTGCACGTTGGCGGCCTCGATCTCGCGCCTGGTGAAGCCGACGGCTGCGAGCAGGTCGAAGCCGGGCGCGGCGATGGCTTCCGCGCCGATGCCGAGCTGGTCGCGGATGAAATCCTCGCCAAAGGTCCACTTGTTGAAGGCGAACTTGATGTCGAAGGCGGTCGGCAGCGCCTTCTCGACCTTGGCGATGGCTTCGTCGGTGAAGCCTTTTGTCTTGAGCGTGGAGGCGTTGATGCCGGGCGCATTCGAGAGCGAGCCATGACCCACCGCGTAAGCCTCGATCTCCGCGATCTCGCTCTCGCGATAGCCGAGAGCGCGCAGCGCCTCGGGAACCGCGCGGTTGATGATCTTGAAGTAGCCGCCGCCGGCGAGCTTCTTGAATTTCACCAGCGCGAAGTCGGGCTCGATGCCCGTGGTGTCGCAATCCATGACCAGGCCAATGGTGCCGGTCGGCGCCACCACCGTGGTCTGGGCGTTGCGATAGCCGTTGGTCTCGCCGAGCGCGAGCGCGTCGTCCCAGGCCGCCTTGGCATGGGCGACCAGTTCGGATTGCGGGCAGGAGGCGTGATCGAGCGGCACCGGATTGACCGCGAGCGCCTCATAGCCGTTGGAGTGGCCATGCGCGGCGCGGCGGTGGTTGCGGATCACCCGCAGCATGTGCGCGGCGTTCTTCTTGTAGCCGGGGAAGGTGCCGAGCTCGCCGGCCATCTCCGCCGAGGTCTTGTAGGCGATGCCGGTCATGATCGCGGTCAGCGCGCCGCAGAGCGCGCGGCCTTCCTTGCTGTCGTAAGGGAGGCCCATGGTCATCAAGAGGCCGCCGATATTGGCAAAGCCCAGGCCCAGCGTGCGGAACTCGTAGGAGAGCTCGGCGATCGCCTTGGAGGGGAACTGCGCCATCATCACGGAAATTTCGAGCACGAGCGTCCAGAGCCGGCAGAGATGCTCATACGCCTCCACGTCGAAGCGCTTCGTGGTGGTGTTGTAGAACGTCAAGAGGTTGGCGGAAGCGAGGTTGCACGCCGTGTCGTCCAGGAACATGTATTCCGAGCACGGATTGGAGGCGCGGATGTCGCCGGACGCCTTGCAGGTGTGCCAGTCGTTCATGGTGGTGTTGAAGTGCAGGCCGGGATCGGCGGAGGCCCAGGCGGCGTAGCCGATCTTCTCCCAGAGGTCGCGCGCCTTCAGGGTCTTGGTCACCTTCTTGGTCGTCCGGCCAATGAGTTTCCATTCACCGTCGGTCTCGACCGCGCGCAGGAAGTCGTCCTTCAAGGACACCGAGTTGTTGGAGTTCTGTCCCGATACGGTGAGGTAGGCTTCCGAATCCCAATCGGTGTCGTAGGTGTCGAATGCGATCTCCTTGTAGCCCTGCTTGGCAAACTGGATCACCCGCTTGATGTAGTTGTCGGGCACGAGGTTGCGGCGCGCGAGCTTGATCTCACGCCGAAGGGCAGGGTTCTTCTCGGGATCGAAGCAGTCGTCGCCGCTTCCCTCGCAGTTGACGCAGGCCTTCATCACGGCCTTGAGGTGCTTCTGGTTGATCTTGGAGCCGGTGACCAGCGCCGCAACCTTCTGCTCCTCCTTCACCTTCCAGTCGATATAGGTCTCGATGTCGGGGTGATCGGCGTCGACCACCACCATCTTGGCGGCGCGGCGCGTGGTGCCGCCCGACTTGATCGCGCCGGCGGCGCGGTCGCCGATTTTCAGGAAGCTCATCAGGCCGGACGAGCGGCCGCCGCCGGAGAGCTTTTCGCCTTCGCCGCGCAGCCGCGAGAAGTTCGAGCCGGTGCCGGAGCCATATTTGAACAGACGCGCCTCGCGCACCCAGAGGTCCATGATGCCGCCCTCGTTGACGAGGTCGTCACCGACGCCCTGGATGAAGCAGGCATGCGGCTGCGGATGCTCGTAGGCCGATTTCGACTTGGTCAGCTTGCCCGTGAACGGGTCGACGTAATAATGGCCCTGGCCGGGACCGTCGACGCCATAGGCCCAATGCAGGCCGGTGTTGAACCATTGCGGCGAGTTCGGCGCGACCATCTGCATGGCGAGCATGTAGCGGAGCTCGTCAAAGAAGGCGGAGGCGTCTTCCTCGCTGGTGAAATAGCCGCCCTTCCAGCCCCAATAGGTCCAGCAGCCGGCGAGGCGATCGAATACCTGTTTTGCCGAGAGTTCGCTGACATAGCGCTCATTCTCGGGGAGAGGCGCAAGCGCCTCGGTGTCCGGCACCGAGCGCCACAGGAAGGACGGCACGGTCTCTTCCTCGACCTTCTTCAGACGCGCGGCAACGCCCGCCTTGCGGAAATACTTTTGCGCCAGCACGTCGGAGGCGACCTGCGACCAGGCGGTGGGGACCTCGACATTGTCGAGACGAAAAACCACCGATCCATCGGGGTTTTTGATCTCAGATGTCGTCAATCTGAAATCAATCCCTGCATAGGGTGACTGGCCGGAAGTGGTGTTGCGGCGTTCGATTCGCATAGGTCGTGCCCCGTACTTTGGCCGTGCCGCTACAGGCGGTCGGCGCTTGTTATCCTTACGCGAACCTCCCGAGCCGCCAGGCAACTGGCGGGTTAGTTACGTTCGCATGCTCAAGCCGGTGGATCCGGCCCTGTTTGTCTCAAGACGTAGCTCGACCCCACAAGGGATCGATCTCGTCCCGGCATGCCCCTCGAGCCCACCCCTGGGATTGCTCCCCCTCGGGTCCTCAGACCATGCGTTCAACGCCCCAACTCAATGTGCCCCACTTCATGCAGGTGCCAATTCGCACCTTCCGTGAAATTCGCGCCCGGAGTTCCTTTTTATTGGGCAGACAAGCCCTTCACCGCGGCAATCAACTGGCCGGCGGAGGTGTCATTTTGGAACCCTTTTGGGAGCGACCGGCGGGACCCAAACACACTCGCGCCGAACAGGTCGAAAGCTAGGACGACTCCGTTACGCCCGTCAAGGATTAGTGTGAGTTCCTGAATCAAATACTAAATATGGTGGATGGAGTGGGATAACAGGGGCCAGTGCCGCGCCTGTGATTGGGCCCAAGTATCAGTGAGTCCTCAGGGATTCCCAAACGAAAAAATTGTGCCTGAGGGTGTGAATTGAAGCCTTCGCCCGCTGTTCACAGGGGAGGTATTTTTTCCGCCCCCGCCATTGAATTTCCGGGACTCACGTGAGGCTACGGGAGTCGTGAAGCAGGCATGTCGGCGCGGTGGTGGCCGGGTGGCCGGATAGCGGCCAAATAAGCCTACTCCGATTTCCCCCGCCGGGCCCCACCAGATGCATGATTCGAAGCCAGTGCCCGCGCGGGCGCGCATCACGCCCGCAGGCCTGATGTTTCTCGCCATCACCTCCATCGGCTGGGGTTTCAACTGGCCTGCCACGAAGTATCTCATCAGCGAATTGCCGCCGCTGACCCTCCGCGGCCTGAGCGGCGTGGTCGGCGCGCTGCTGCTGGCGGCGCTGGCGCTGGTCAGCCGGCAGAGCCTGCAGGTGCCGCGCGCGATCTGGCCGCGGCTGGTGCTCGCCGCTACTCTCAATGTCACGGGCTGGATGGTGCTGATGGGGCTCGCGCTGCTCTGGCTGCCGGCGAGCGAGGCGGCGCTGATCGCCTACACCATGCCGGTCTGGGCCTCGCTTCTGGCCTGGCCGATCCTGGGCGAGCGGCCGAAATGGCTGCGCACGCTGGCGCTGGTCATGGCGTTTGCGGGGCTCGCCTCCATCATGGGCGGCAACGGCATCTCCGCAAGTGAAGCCAAGCTGCCGGGCATCATCATGGCGCTGTTGGGCTCGTTCGGCTTTGCGGTGGGCACCGTGCTCTCCAAGCGATGGCCGATCCGCCTTGCGCCGCTCACGGGCGCCGCCTGGCAGGTCGGGCTTGGCTGCCTTCCCGTCGCCATCGCCGGGCTCGCGCTCGAGACCTCGCATTGGGGCGCGGTGACGCCGCTCGGCTGGACGCTGCTGGTCTATTCGGTCGTCGGCCAGTTCTGCATTGCCTATGTCTCGTGGTTCGCGGCACTGGCGCGCCTGCCGGCCTCCGTCGCCGCCATCGGCACCATGGCGGTGCCGGTGATCGGCGTGGTCACCTCGGCATTCGCGCTGCATGAGCCGCTCGGGGCAGGGCAGGTCGCAGCTCTGATCTTCACGCTCGCGGGCGTCGCACTCGCGACGCGGTCCTAACCGGCGCCATCCAGCGCCTTCCGCACCATCTGCGCGAGCTGCGGCTTGCGATAGGGTTTGGTCAGCAACATCACGCCCTCGTCGAGCCGGCCGTTATGCACCACGGCATTGTCGGTATAGCCGGAGGTAAAGAGCACCTTGATGTCGGGCCGCTGCCTCGCCACGGCCTTCGCGAGCTCGCGTCCGCTGTAGCCCCCGGGCATGATCACATCGGTGAACAAGAGATCGAACGGCTCGCCGCGCTCGACCAGCGCCAATGCCGCGCGGCCGTCGGTGGCGGTGATGGTCTTGTAGCCGAGGCTCGAGAGCTGGCCGACCACGAAGGCGCGTACCAGCGCGTCGTCCTCGACCACCAGGATGGTCTCGCCGCCGCCTTCGACCGCGCCATTGCCGGCGGCGATCGCCTCCGCTTGCCCGCGCGCCGGCGGCAGATAGAGCCGGATCGTCGTGCCGTGTCCTACCTCGCTGTAGATATTGATATGGCCGCCCGACTGCTTGACGAAGCCATAGACCATGGACAACCCGAGGCCCGAGCCCTTGCCGACGTCCTTGGTGGTAAAGAACGGCTCGAACGCGCGCTCGGCCACCTCCGCCGTCATGCCGCAGCCGGTGTCGCTGATCGCAAGCAGCACATAGGGCCCGGCTGTTGTGTCCGGGTTGGCCGCGACATAGGCCTCGTCCAGCACGACATTGCTCGTCTCCAGGATCAGCTTGCCGCCGTTCGGCATCGCATCGCGCGCGTTGAGCGCCATGTTGACGACGGCATTGGCGAGCTGCGAAGGGTCGATATGCGCCGCCGTCACGTCCTTGCCCAGGATGGTCGTGATCTCGATCTGCCGGCCCAGCGTCGGCCGCAGGAGTTTTGCGACGTCGGCAACCGCCTTGTTGACGTCGACATTGTGCGGCTGCAGCGGTTGCCTGCGGGCAAACGCCAGCAGATGCTGGACCAGTTCGCCGCAGCGCCCGGCCGCGTCGTCGATCAGGCCGGCGATCGCGCGCAAGTCCGGCTGGTCCTTCAGCCGCGCTGCCAGCATCTCGGTGTTGCCGGTGATGACGGTCAGCATGTTGTTGAAGTCGTGCGCCACGCCGCCGGTCAGCTTGCCGATTGCTTCCAGCTTCTGCGCCTCCTGCAGCCGCCGCTCGGTATCGCGAGAAGCGGTGATGTCGTGATAGACCAGCGCCGCGCCTGAGATCGCGCCGCTCTTCTCGCGCAGCGGCCGGCCCGAGATCGCGATATGCCTCGGCGCGACACCGCTGAGCGGGCGGATCACGATCTCATGCTCGTCGAGCTGCTCGCCGCGCAGCGCGCGCGCCGTCGGCATTTCGTCCGATGTAACCGGTGTGATGCCGTCGCTCTGGAACACCGTGCCGCCCGCGCGCAGGCTTTGCACGTTCATGCCCGGCTTATATAGCAGCATCCTTTCCGCGGCCGGATTGGAGAGCAGGACCTCGCCCCTGGGATCGATGACCAGCACGGCCTCCGCCATGCTCTGAAAGGTGTTCTTCAACACCGACGTCGATAGCCTGAGCTCCTCATGGGCGGCCAGGAGATGTTCGGTCCGTTCGGCGGCGGCGGCCTCCAGCGAGTGCTTGGCGGCCTCGGAGGCGTGAAGCGAGGTCTTCAACTGGCGCCCTTCGCGGATCAGCGCCGCGCCCAGGAGCAGGATCAGGCTGGCGCCGAACAGATCGATCGAGATCAGCACGACGCCGGTGCGCTGCGAGGTGGCGGCGCGCATCGCCAGCAGCAGCTGCTGCTCGGCAATGATGCGATCGAAATTCTCGTTGAGCTGGCGCATCAGCGCGCGGCCTTCCGCGCTTGCGAACATCGTCTTGATGCCGTCGATATCGCCGACCTTCTTCCGCTCCATCATTTCGGAGCTGACGGCCAGCCGGCGGACGACAACCGGCTCGGTGCTCTCGAGCAACTTCAGCTGGTCGCGATTGTCGCGGAGCTTTGCCTTGAGCTCCGCGAAGGCCGGGCCGAGCCTGTCTTGAACCTGCTTGAACTCGTCGACGAAGTTCGCTGCGCCGTTGAGGGCAAAACCGCGCGCCGCGCTCTCGGCGCGCCGCACCAGAAGCCGCACCTCCGAGATCTCATTCATGACCTCGAGCGTGTGGTTGACCCAGGCGGCGTCCGACCGCGATTTGATGTCGAAGCTGATCGAGGCTGCGCTGATGATGAGCAGAACCGCGAGGCCTACTCCAAGAATGACACGCTGCGGCAGCATCAACGGCTTCTGTTATTCCCTGAGTTCGAACGCCATCGCGTCGTCATCGACCGCGAAGTGCGGAGCGCGATGTGGCCCTCTGATCGAAAGCCCGCGATTAGCGCTGGATATAGGCGAATCCCGCCGCGGGTCAATTTGCGTCGTGCGCGCGAGCGGCGATGCGTGCACTATGCATGATATCGAGCATATACTGCGGTACGGGTGCGACGCTGAAGCGCGCACGAAAGAGGGCGGCGCAAATCAATGCGCCGCCCTTCGATCTCGAAGCCCTCAGGGATTACGGGCAACGACTACGGACAAGGATGCCGCTGGCCGTCATAGCCGAGATAGGTGCCGGACGCCGGATCCCAGGACTTGTAGCGCTGCGCGCAATAGCTCGCATCGCCGCCACCTTCCTGAACCACGGCGACCTCCGGACCGGTGTCGTAGTAGCCATTGTCATAGTAGGTGTCACTGTAGTCGGGCCCGTAATAGTCGGGGCCGTAGGCGTAGGCGCCCGCGACCCCAGCGCCGATCACGGCGCCAGCCACCGCACCCGGGAAGAAGCGACGGTGATGGAAATTGCCGCCATGCCAGTTCCCGCCGCCGTTCCACGCGGTGCGCCCGCCGACAAAGGCCGCGCCGCCGCCTGGCCGCGCCATCGGCGCTGCCGCAAAGCGCGCTCCGCCTCCGCCGCCATTGAAGTGCATACCGCCACCGCCAGGGGCGAAGCGGGCACCGCCGCCGGCGAAGTGCGCGCCGCCGCCGCCGAAGTGCATGCCGCCGCCACCCATGTGCATGCCGCCGCCGCCGCCCATGTGTCCACCGCCGCCGCCACCACGGCCGAAGGCGAAGCTTGCGCTGGGGGCTGTCACCAGCAAGGCCAGCGCCGCGGCACCAGCCAGAAGTTTTGAACGGGTCATCCTACTCTCCATTGTGGGGGGTCTGTGGTCTAACCTCTGCTGGGGTCAGGCGTTCCCTTGCCCACGCATCGATTGTGCGTGAGGAAAGGCTGCCGGAGGCAGGCTGTATGCGGGATGAACGGGCCAATCCGGTGCTTCCGTTACTGGACAATTCTCCGTGCGAATGGCATCAGGGCACATCACGGAACCAGAGCCGGCGAGCCGCATGAAACAGTTCTTGCTCAAATTCTTCACCTGGTGGAACGGCCAGACCTTTGGCACCCAGTTGTGGACCTCGCGGTATGGCGAGTTGGTGGGCGAAGACGAGCAGGGCAACCGTTACTACCGTACCAAGGGCGGCGCCATCGATCCGACGCTGCATTTCGAGCGGCGCTGGGTGATCTATAACGGCTATGCCGAGGCGACAAAGATTCCGCCGGGCTGGCACAGCTGGATGCACCACACGTCAGACACCCCGCCGACCGAGGACAAATATGCGCCCCGCGAGTGGGAAAAGCCGCATGTGCCGAACCTGACCGGCACGCCCGGCGCCTACCGGCCGTCCGGCTCGACGCTTGCCGCCGGCCGCCGCCCCCAGGCGACCGGCGATTATCAGCCCTGGACGCCCGGAAGCTGACGCCCGCGCCACTCTGCCGCACCGACATCGCTCGAAATCCCAGCCGCAAGCCTTTGGCACTAGGAAGCTATCTGTGCCCGCCGGGCAGGCCAGGCGCTGCTTCGGCAACCGATAATTATCTTGCAGAAGCGGTGTAGCTTTCGCGCGTCGCGGAAGCTTGTCATGTTAGGTCCGATCGCAGCCCTTGTCCCGCGTTGGAAGCGCTTCCGATGTTTCGAAGGTCCATCAAGCAGAAGATCGTCGGCATCGCCGCCGGCCTGATCGTGCTGGCGGTGATCAGCTCCATCCTGTCGATGGTGATGGCCGCGCGGGTCGGCCATCTTCTCGATGAACTGACCCATCGGTACGTTCCCGCTTATGGCAATCTGGCGCGGACGAACATCCATTCGCTGGAGCGCTCGCTGGCGCTGCGGCAAATGATCATCGCCAAGATGGAGAACCCCCGGATGAGGCGAGCTATGCGGCGCATCTGAAAACCTTCCAGGCGCTCGATCCCAATGTCGACCGCGAGGCACAGGCCGCGCGCGAGCAAATCGCCGCGATCATCAACGATCCTTCGACGCCATCGGACAACGCCGCGCTGGGTCGTCTCGACGACCGCATCGACACCGCGGCCAACGATCTCCGCCATCGCCTGAACGAGCAAAACGTGGTGCTGCTGCAACAGCTCGATGCCCGGGATTTCGCGGGAACGAAAAGCACGATGGCCCATACCGACGCGTTGCGCGAGGAGTTCAATCGCAAGATCGACGGCATCCGCGCCGATATGATGAAACAGGTGAATGCGAGTGCGGCGACCGTTATCCACGAGCAACGGCAGGCGATCTGGATCTCGGCAATCTTGACCGCAATCGCCGCGGTGCTCGGATTTGTGTTCGCCACCATGGTCGGCAGTGGCATTACGCAACCCGTGTTGCGCCTGCTCCAGGGCACGCGCGAGGTCGAGGCCGGCCGGCTCGACCAGTCGATCGCGGTGACCACCGGCGACGAGATCGGCCAGCTCTCGGCGGCGTTCAATCGCATGATCGAGCGGTTGCGCCAGAACCAGCGTGTGCGCGAAACCTTCGGCCGCTACATCGATCCGCGCATCGCCGAAGGCCTGCTCGACGAGTCCGCTGTCGCCGCCACTGAAGGCCAGCGCCGGGTCATGACGGTGATGTTCTGCGACATGAAGGGGTTTACCTCGCTCAGCGAAGGCGTCACGCCGCAGGGACTGGTCAAGATCATGAACCTATATCTGTCGACCATGTCCGAGCCGATCAACGCCCATCGCGGCGTCATCGACAAATATATCGGCGACGCCATCATGGCCTATTGGGGGCCTCCCTTCATCGAGGACAAAGAGCAGGCGCACTTCGCGTGCCTTGCAGCCGTCGACATGATCTCTCGCGTGGCGAAGTTGCGCACCGACTTGCCCGAACTGCTCGGCGTGCGCACCATCCCGGCCGACTGCGACATCCGCATCGGGATTGCGACCGGCGAGGCGCTGGTCGGCAGCATCGGCTCGCAATACATGATGAGCTTCACGGTGATGGGCGACACCGTGAACCTCGCCTCGCGGCTGGAAGGCGTGAACAAGGCCTATGGCAGCCGCTGCCTGATTTCCGAGGCGACGGCGAAGGCCTGCAACGCCGAAGTCGAACTGCGCGAGATCGACCGCCTGGTCGTGGTCGGCCAGAGCCAGCCCCAGACCGTCTTTGAGATCATGGGCAAGAAGGGCGCGCTCGCATCGGAGCAAATCGCGTTGCGAACGCATTACGCCGAGGGCCTCGCCGCCTACCGGGCGCGTCGCTGGGACGAGGCGCGCATCGCTTTTGCCGCGGCGCTCGAAGCGATGCCGGGCGATGGCCCCTCAGCGGCCTTGATGACGCGCATCGGCGAATTCGAGCAAAGTCCGCCGCCGGATGACTGGGATGGCGCACGGCATCTGGAGACCAAATAGCGGCGGGCGCTTTCGGATTTGCTGCGCGCGCGTGCAGCGACACGTTTTGCACCTGCACTGTGGACAACGTTAACAACGGGGATAGCGTTGCGAGCGCCGTTGCGCCTCCCGCGAGGGTCAGGCTTAGTAGGGTCATCTTACGGAGATGGGAGACCATCGCGACGGATCGGGCAACAGGATCGCGACTGCCCCGATAAGCAGCGGTACCCGATCAGGATCGGCCGGGAGATAGGCCCCCGGCACAAGGGTTCTGAGATCGCCCGTTAAATGTGGCGCCGCCGTGAGACAGGAAAGGCCGTCTGGGAAACCGGGCGGCCTTTTTCTGTTGTGATGGAGCGGTTAGGCCGGATCGAGCGCACTGATGGTGACGCAATATCCGTCAGGATCCCGGAGCGAAAACTCCGTCGTTCCAGTGTTGGGATTCACATGTGGCTCTTCTTCCAGCCGGCTGACGAGCGCGCGCGCCCGTGGCAAAGCTACCTCAAAGTTGTCGACCCGGAAGAACAGGAGGAGGCCGTTGCCGGGCTTGGCCGAGTTGGGACTTGTCAACGAGGCATGCTCGTGGGCGCCCCACGCGTGGAGACAGAGCAAGATCGTCCCGTCCTGGTCGACGATTTGCCCGAAATAGTCGTGGGCAGGAGCCGTCTCCGGCAGGCCAAGCAGCGATTGGTACCACTTGAAGCTCTGGGGCACGTCAGCCACACCAATGATCGTCCACGTGCGCTTCATGGATTCCTCGGCGGCCTGACAATCAGCCCGGCGCAACTCAGCACAATACCATTTTTGCCAGCAAGGCGGTGAACGCTCTGTCGCGACACGCCGACCTTGGAGAAGACGCGCTTCAAGACCGTGCGCGCGCTTGCCATGTTTGACTTTATCCAGAATGTGACTACAATGGTTCTTGTAGTTCCGGAGCATGCCCAATGAAGGAAATCCAGCTTCGCGAGGCCAAGTCGACCTTGTCGGCCGTGGTCGAAGCCGCGGAGAAGGGGGAGCCGACAACGATCACTAAACACGGCCGACCGGCCGCCGTGATCGTCTCTCACGATGAGTGGATCAAGCTTAAGGCAAGAGTTCCCTCCTTTGCTGACCTGTTGCTGGCCGTTCCGCCGCTCGATCGGGAAGACCTGCCAAAGAGGCGCCCGGCACGTGTCGCCCGCAAGAGCGGAATCAAGTAGTGGCGGGGTATTTGCTCGACACAAATGCTCTTTCAATCTTGGCGCCACAGGCCGTTCCCGGAGCGGGCGCCGCGTCCGATCGCGCTGCCGCCTTCCATGCTTGGGTCCGCGAGCACGATGATGCCCTTTTTCTCTCAGTCATCACCTTGGCCGAAGTCCAGGCCGGCATTTCCCGACTCAAACGCAAGGGCGCAGCGAAGCGGGCGGCCGATCTGTCGCATTGGCTAAGTGCGATTCTGGGGCTTTACGAGTCCAGAACGCTCCCACTCGCGTTCGGTGCAGCGCTCGAAACCGGTCGCATGCTCGACCGTGCAATGGCGGCGGGAAGCGCCCCCGGCTTTGAGGATGCGGCAATCGCTGCGATAGCCGTTGTCAATGACTTGACGGTCGTCACGGCAAATGAGCGGCATTTCAAACACTTTGGTGTCACCTTCATCTCCCCACCAATGGGATGAAGGGTGGCGCACTAAGACAATCCCGATGCCAGTTTCGCCTATCGGTGGCCGGTTTCTTCTTTGAGCGTCTTCCGGAAATATGTCGCGAAAGATCGTACGGTGGCGTCCTGGCGGGGACAGGTGACCGCTGCCATTTCTGCTGCACTTTAAGCTCCTTTGAAGCTTCAATCAGGGCGGTACGCTTGCGGAACGGCCCTCAAAAGCTCGTTGGGCCTAACCGGCCGGCGCGATCTCCGTCAGCCGCGCCGCCGCACGGGCAACGGCTTCCTTGCGCCGCGCCTGGAACGGCGCGATCCGCTCCTTGATCAGCGCCAGCGTCTCCGGAGGTGCGGTGTCGGGCGACCCGGAGTTGAACGGCGGCGCCGGGTTATGTTCGAGCCGGAGCTGGATCGCTTCCGCCGTCTTGCGGTCGACCAGCATCGACACCAGCGTCAGCGCGAAGTCGATGCCGGCAGTGACGCCGCCGCCGGTGACACGGTTGCGGTCGGCGCAGACGCGTTCCCTGGCCGGTGTGGCGCCGAAGGCCGCAAGATTGTCGATCGCGCTCCAGTGCGTCGCGGCACGATAGCCTTTCAAAAGACCCGCGGCGCCGAGCACCAGCGAGCCCGTGCAGACCGAGGTGACGTATTTCGCACCCTCCGCCTGCTTCTTCAGGAAGTCCAGCACCTCCTGGTCATTGAGGAGATCGTCGCTGCCGCCGCCGCCGGGCACGCAGATGACGTCGAGCTGCGGGCAGTCGGCGAAAGTGATGGTCGGCGTCAGCACCATCACGGAGTCGCTGGCGACCGGCTCGATCCGTTTCCAGATCAGATGCACTTTGGCGCCGGGCACGCTGGAAAACACCTGCAGCGGACCGGTGAAGTCGAGCTGCGTCACCTTCGGAAATACCAGAAGACCGATTTGCAGCGGTGCCGACATGGAAGACTCCTTTCATGATCTATTGGGCAGTCGTCATGCCCGGACTTGATCCGGGCATCCATCATTCTTCGAAAGAATGTTTGCGAAGAGGATGGGTTGCCGGGTCAAGCCCGGCAACGACGAAGCGACCGTTGCTTGACCCCGGCATCATCGCGTGATTTGTTTTCGTCAAAAATGGCTAATTTCCCTCATTTTACGACATGAGGCCCAAATCATGATCGGCGTGCTGATCTTTCCGGACTTCCAGTTGCTCGATGCCGCGGGTCCGATCTCGGTGTTCGAGATCGCCAACCGCTACGCCAAAAGCGACGTGCCGATCCGTGTCATGGCGGCCAAGCCCGGACCGGTGCGCAGCACCTCGGGCGCGGAGATGCTGGCGAAAAAATTCGGTCCGCCGAGCGCGATCACGACCTTGATCATCTCCGGCGGCGACGGGGTCGAGGCGGCCGCGCGCAACAGCTGCACCGCCAATTTCGTCAAGGCGGTCGCCAAACGCGGCACCCGCGTCGCCAGCGTGTGTTCGGGCACCTTTGTGCTGGCCGAAGCGGGCCTGCTCGACGGCAGGCGCGCCACCACGCATTGGCAGCGCACGCGGCAATTTCTTTCGACCTATCCGCAGGTGAAGCTCGAGCCCGACCAGATCTTCATACGCGACGGCCAGGTCTGGAGCTCGGCCGGCATCACCGCCGGCATCGATCTCGCGCTCGCCATGGTCGCGGAAGATTACGGCGAGGAGATCGTCGAGAAGACCGCGCGCCAGCTCGTGCTCTATCACCGCCGCAGCGGCGGCCAATCGCAATTCTCATCGCTCCTGGAATTGAAGGCGCCGACCGGGCGCTTCGGGCCGCTGCTGACCTGGGCGCGCGAAAATCTCAACGCCAGGCTGACGGTGGAGCATCTCGCCGAGCGCGCCGGCATGAGCTCGCGGCATTTTACCCGCGCCTTCATCGCCGAGACCGGATCGACGCCATCAAAGGCGATCGAGCGCCTGCGCATCGAGGTGGCGCGGGCGCGCGTGCAGTCCTCGAGCGAGGCGATCGAGCGCGTGGCGGAGATCACCGGCTTCCGCGACCCTGAACGGATGCGGCGCGCGTTCATCCGCGCCTTCGGTCAGCCGCCGCAATCGCTGCGGCGAGCGGCGAGGGCGGGCGCATGAAAGTTGGGATTTCGGCTGCAATAAGTTGAAATGCCGATCTGGCTGGACCGGATTTCGGAACCTATTTCTTGCTCAAGTACTCTCCGGGGTCCGAACGGATCGGCAATGAGCTTCCAGATTCTCTTCCCGGCGCCTTATTCGATTGAAGTTTCCAGGCTGCGGCAGCGGCTCGACGAGGCGCACTTTGCCTGGAAGACGGAATGGAAGCGGCAACAGCTCGATTTCAAGATCGAGAACATTCGCTTCGTTCACGACCCGTTTTGGAACAGGCGGGTCTTCAGCCTGCAGTCGGCGCGCGATGGAGGACACTGGTTTTGGCAGGCCACACACTCGCTCGTCACTTTTGGGGCGTTTTCGGTCTGAATGACGTAAATCGGACACGGGAATCGGCCCTATTACCGTGCGGGGAACCAATCCCGTCATTGGGCCTTATCGCAAGATGGAACGCCGGGAGACCGCCATGAAGACAGCGACAATTCTGTTGGCCGGAACCGCAACTCTCACCATCCTCGGTTCGGTGGCTTTCGCCGAAGACGACCTGAAGGGGCAGGTGACCCAGGTCAACCGGCTCAACAACACCGTTGCCATCCGTCCGATCCAGGACGGCACGGTAGGCGCGAACACCGCGGGCTCCGAGCAGCAGTTCAAGGTCAAGGACGGCGTGTCGCTGGAAGATTTGCACGCCGGCAACCGGATCACCTATTCCGTGACGGAAACGGGCGGAACCAAGACCCTCACCAAGTTCAAGGTGCAGTAAGGCTTAAGGCCTCCAGCAGGTTATTCGCCGGATTCCAATAGACCGAGCCTGCGTCCGAGCCACTCGGTGGTCGGCGCCTGGATCAGGATGGTCATCAGGATCGCGACAAAGGTGACGGAGGCGATCGACTAGCATCGCGAGGATCAGGCTGCAGGATAACAGTGTGTGCTGGCGATTACGGTGGAAGAAGACACGTCACTCTCTCGCGATTGGCATCAGGTGCCGAAATAGCTAAAATCGACTGTTATGAGAACTACGATCGATGTCGACGACGACATTTTAGGAGAGGTCGAAGCCATCCGCGAGAAGGAAGGCAGGCCGATCGGCGCAATCGTTTCTGAATTGCTCGCGGAGGCGTTGGCCAACCGTCGTCGCGAGCGCTGTGGCCTGCCACTTCGCTGGAGCGCGCGGCCGATGAAGGCGCTGATCGATCTGGCCAACAAGGAAGCAGTTCGCGACACCTCCTTGTGAGGCGGCCTCTTTGATCTAGTTCTCACTCTAATTCCTTTAGCCGTGCCGCAATCTCGAACACCGCGATATGGTCTGGTCGAGCAGCTTGCCAACAACTGGCCGCGAAAGGCCGACAAGACCACTGGTTCCGACTAGGCGGCGGTGCGGCCGCCGTCGACGGTGTAGGCCGAGCCCGAGACATAGCTCGCCTCGTCGGAGGCGAGGAATGCGACGATTGACGCAACCTCGGAGGCCTGGCCGAGCCGGCGCGCCGGAATCCGCTCGACCATCTTTTCCATCGGCGGCGGCGCATTGCCCCCGGCGCGGCCGACAAAGATCGCGCTCAGCATGCGGCTGTCGATCATGCCGGGGCAGACGCAATTGATGCGTACGCCGGTGCCGGTGCATTCCCACGCCGCGCTCTTGGTGAGCCCGATCACCGCATGCTTGCTCGCGCTGTAGACCGCGATATGCGGCGAGCCGACGAGACCTGCGATCGAGGCGGTGTTGATGATGCTTCCGCGGTTCTGCTTCAGCATCACCGGCAGCACGTATTTCATGCCCAGGAACACGCCGACCACGTTGACATCGAGGACGCGGCGGAAAGCCTCAAGTGGATAGTCCTGGATCGCCTTGACCTCACCTTCGATGCCGGCGTTGTTGTAGAATACGTCGATGGTGCCGAACCTGTCGACCGCGGCGCGAACGTATTCCTTGACGCCGTCCTCCTCGGTGACGTCAGCGGCCACCGCCAGGGCCTCTGCCGAGGCCGGGAGTTCCTTGATGGCGGCGTCGAGATCGGCGGCCCTTCGGTCGACGGCGACGATCTTCGCGCCACGTTCGGCAAGCAGCCGGATGGTCGCGCTGCCGATGACGCCGGCAGCCCGGTGACGACGGCGACCCTGCCGTCCAGACGAATACGATCAGCCATGAGGTTTCCCCTGAAAACTCCGGTTGTCCCGGATGGTGTGGCGCAACGGGATTGCGCGGGTGTTTCAATCGAATGCGGGAACTATTTCACCTGAAAGCGGAGCTGACCAGTGGGGTGCCGGGATCGGCCCTTTCCCCGCCGTATTCGGCGTGTTAACCCGTCCTCCTGCGAGCGGCGGTTAAGGTCCTGGCCCTGTACAATGCCTCTTGAAGCCCGATTCGCCCGTTTGAAGCCGCGCGAGATGCATAAAACCATTGCCTCTGCCTTTGTCTTGGCCGGTTTTGCGGCCCCGGCTGCCGCGCTTGCGATCGTTCTCTCCGTTTCGCTGGCGCCGCCTGCGCGCGCGCAAGGGATCGGCAACATCTTCTCCGATCCGGTGCCGCGTCCGCCCGGCAACATTCCGCGCGGCAATCAGCCGCCCCCCGACGAGGAGGAAGAGGTGCCGGCGCTGCCGCAGGGCCGCGTGCTGCCCGCGCCGAACCGGCCCCTGCCGGGGCAGGGCTCGAACATGCCGGGTCCGGTGCAGTCGCAGCCTCTGGCGCCGCCGCCGGGCACGACCGTGCTGCCGCAGAACGCTCCGCCGCCGGTGGCGGTAGCGCCCCCGCAGCCCGGAGGGCCGCCGGGCACCAATCCCACGCTGCCCGGCCTGCCGCCGGGACAGCGCCAGCCCAAGGGCGTGCCGCAGACACCGGCGAGCCTGCAGCCGGGAGATGAGATCGTCCAGGAGCCGCCGGCGCAGAAGATCATCAACAAGAAGGCGAGCTTCTCCGGCCTCGACAAGATCACCGGCCGCATCATCAATTTCGACGAGGATATCGGCGAGACCGTGCAATTCGGCGCGCTCAGGGTGAAGACCGACGCCTGCTATACGCGCCCGGCCACCGAAGCCGCCAACACCGACGCCTTCGTCGAGGTCGACGAGATCACGCTGCAGGGCGAGGTGAAGCGGATTTTCTCGGGCTGGATGTTCGCCGCAAGCCCCGGGCTGCATGGCGTGGAGCACCCGATCTACGACATCTGGCTGACCGACTGTAAGGGGCCGGAGCAGACCGTGGTCAGCGCGGCGCCCGATGTGAAGCCGACGCCAACCCCGTCGCCGGCCGCGCAGAAGCGTTCGCCGGCGCCGAAGCAGGCCGTGCCGCGTCCGCCGCAGCAGGTGCAGCAGCAACAGCCGCCGCCTCCGCCACCACCGCCGCCTCAGCAGCAGGGCGGTGGGCTGTTCGGGATTTTCCGCTAATTTGAGCCGCGCGCAGCGATGATCTCGAGCGCCTCTGCGCCCGGGATCGGCTTGTCGGTCGGCAGCCGCATGAAGTCCGCCGGCGCTCCCTTGATGGCCTTGTCGAGCAGCGCGGTGTAACGGCGCCTTGGAATTTCGACGGCACCAAACGTCTTCAGATGCTCGGTGACATATTGGGTGTCGAGCAACTCGAAGCCGCCCGCGATCAGCCGCGCCACCAGATGCACCAGCGCGACCTTCGACGCGTCGCGGACGCGGTGGAACATGCTCTCGCCGAAAAACGCGCGGCCGAGATTGACGCCGTAGAGCCCGCCGGCGAGATCGCCGTCCTGCCAGACCTCGACGCTGTGGCAATGGCCGAGCGCGTTCAGCCCGCCATAGAGCTCGCGGATGCGCTTGTTGATCCAGGTGTCCTCGCGGCCGGCGGCCGGCGCGGCGCAACCGGCGATCACGGCCTTGAACGCGCTGTCGACGGTGACGGTGAACTCATCCGAGCGCACGGTGCGGGCAAGCCGCGAGGAGATGCGGAAGCCGTCGAGCGGGATCACCCCGCGCATCTCCGGCTCGACCCAGAACAGGGTCGGATCATCGGCGCTCTCGGCCATCGGGAAGATGCCGCAGGCATAGGCGCGCAAAAGCACTTCGGGGGTGATTTCGGCAGCGGCGGAGTTGCGCGAGGTCATGGCCGCAAGATTAGCGCATGATCCGGAAAAGTGTGTAGCGGTTTTCCGAGGAGATCATGCGCAAACCAAAAGCTAAAGCGGGCGCGGCCTTCAATCGCCAATGCCGCGCGATTTGGTCGCTCATTTTGCGGCGGCCGCGCTGGCGGCCTTGGCGGCCACGGCGCGGGCGCGGGGGAACCGCACCACGATCCTGGTGCCTGCGTGCAGGGGATCGCGGTCGACGCTGGCTTCCAGCTTGGCCGCCATGGCGCTGACGATACGCTGGCCCATGCCGGTCGAACGCGGGTCGTTGGTCTTGGCGTCAAGGCCGACGCCCTCGTCCGCAATCGACAGCACGATGTAGTCACCGCTCGCGCGCAGCTCGACATGGATCGGACCGGCGCCATCGGGATAGGCGTATTTGACCGCGTTCATCACCAACTCATTGACGATGATGCCGATCGCGACCGCACGGTCGGGATCGATCTCGACCGTCTCTGACTGCAAGGTCAGCCGCGACATCCTGTTGCCTTCGGCCGAGCGGCGCAGGTCCTCGAGCAGCGCGTCAAGATACTGGTTGAGCAGCACGCTCTTGAGGTCGTGCGACGTATAGAGGCGGCGGTGCACCTGCGCCACGGCGGCGACACGGCCCATGGCGTTGGTGAGCGCCGCCTTGACCTCGTCCTGCGGCGAGGAGCTTGCCTGCAGATGCAACAATGAGGCGATGATCTGCAACGAATTGCCGACACGATGGTTGACCTCGCGCAGCAGCACCTCGCGCTCGGCGGCGAGCGCCGCGAAGCGGTCGCGCGAGGCATGGATTTCAGCCTCGGCTTCGGCGCGGGCGCGCTCCATTTCGGCCTGTCGCAGCGCGCCGGTGACGGCGACCTGCAGCAGTGGAATGAAATCGCCGCGCACGTCCTTGACGAGATAGTCGGCCGCGCCCGCCTTCAGCGCGGTCACCGCGATCTGCGAGTCCTGCGAGGCCGTGACGAACACCACGGGCGGGGCGTCCGGGATCGAACGGATTTGTTCCAGCGTCTCCAGCCCGTCGAGCCCCGGCATGTATTGATCGAGCGCCACCACATCGATGCCGCCCGCCTTCACCCGCTCGAGGCCCGCCGTGCCGCTCGAGGCGTGCACGACCCTGAAGCCGAGCCGCGTCAGGCCGCGGTCGACCAGATGCGCCAGCGCGTCGTCGTCGTCGATATAGAGCAGCGTGGGCACAGCGGAGGTCATGAGCAAGCCGGCGGTACCTGAATGACGGAGAAGAATAGACCCAACTGGCGGATCGCGTTGGCAAAACTTTCGTAGTTCACGGGCTTCGTGATGTAGACGTTACAGCCCAATTCGTAGCAGCGCTTGATCTCCTGGGAGTCGTCGGTGGTCGTGAGCACCACCACCGGCGTCGCCTTCAGATACTTGTTGTCCTTGATCTGACGCAGGATTTCGATCCCGCTCATGTCAGGCAAATTGAGATCAAGCAGGATCAGAAGCGCGCGCGCCTTGTGCTGGACGGCAGTGCCATCACTGCCGAACAAATGCTTCATCGCGTCTGTACCGCTGGTGAACGGGATGATCTCATTGTTGACACCGGAACGGCGAATGTTCCGCTCGATCAGGCGCGCATGGCCTTCGTCGTCCTCGATCATGATGATGGTGACGGGAGTGTTGGCATTCATGAATTTTTGTTCCGGTTGCTGGCCGTCCAATTGATGGGAAGGGTGATCGTAAAGGTACTGCCGCTGTTAAGTTCCGACGACACCGACATGGTTCCACCGAGCCGGCGCACCAAAGCGCGGACATGGGCAAGCCCGATGCCCTGGCCGGGCTTGTCCTGGGTTCCCGCGCGGCGGAACAGGTCGAAAATGCGCTGATGGTCCTTGGGGTCGATGCCCCTGCCATTGTCGGAGATTTCAAACACCAAAAAGCCAAGCTTGGTTCGCCCGCGAATGGCGATTTCGCCGGGAACTCCGGGCTTCAGGTATTTGATCGCGTTTTCGATCAGGTTGGAGAAGATTTGCTCCAGCGCCAGCCGGTCGCTGACAATGGGCGGCAGGGGGGCGATGCGGATTTCGGTTTGGGTCTCGTCGGCCTGATGGGCCATGGTCTGGACGATGGCTTCGATCAGTTCGCGGGTGTCGATACGCACCGGCTCGAACTGGCGCCGGCCCTCGCGGGTGAGATTGAGGATCGCGCCGATCAGGCGGTCCATCTTGGCGATCGAGGACTTGATGAAGCCGAGCGCTTCGGAAAAATCCGCCGAGAGCTGCTTGTCCTGACCATCGAGCTCGGGCTCCGCGTCGGGGGCGAACGCAGGCACTGGTTCGGTCGCGACTTTGCTGGTGACTTGGGCCAGCGCCGCAATGCGCCGGAAGATGTCGCCGCGCAACTCCTCGAGCTCGCTGGTGAAGCCCATGATGTTGACGAGCGGCGAGCGCAGATCGTGGCTGACAATATAGGCAAAGCGCTGGAGCTCGTCATTGGCTTCGCGCAGATCGGCGGTGCGCTCGTCGACGGTGGCCTCGAGGTTGAGATTGTTTTCGCGCAACTGTGCTTCCGCGTTGTCGCGCGCCTGGCGCTCACGACGCACCAGGAAGATCGAGATGCCGGCCAGCGCAATGACGAGGCCGGAGCCCGCGATCGTCACTGTGGAAGCAAGTTTTTGGCTGCGATCGGCGTTCACCGTGCGTTGCGCGAACAGTTGGGCCTCTTCCTCATGCATGGCGGCGGCCGCGTCGCGGATCGTCGCCGTGGTGTCACCCGCGGCCGCCTCGCGCACGAGAGTGGTCGCTTTCTCCGGCGCGTTCTGTTTGATGAAATCCATCTCCTGCGCGAACTGGCCAAGCCGGGTCTCGATAGCGCCGCGCAATTTTCTGATGTTCTCGATCTGAACCGGATTGTCTTTCGACAGCTCGCTGAGCTTGTCGAGATCGGGAATGATTTGGGACACGGCGTCCTCGTACTCGGCGAGGAACTCCGGCCCTTTGGTCAGGAGATAGCCGCGGGCGCCGCTTTCGGCCCGCCGGATTTCGAGCAAGAGGGCGTTGGTCTGGTTCTCGACCTCGAGCGTATGCACGACCCAGCCCGAATCCTCGCGGGCCTTGTTGACGAACAGCACGCAAGCCGCGCTGACTGCGACGAGCACCAGAAATCCCGCCGAAAGCAGCAGGATTTGCCCCATCGCGCGCCTCGACCTGGCGTCAGGCGTCACTGAAAGCGTATTTCGAGCAGGTATTCGAATCCCCCGAGCGGAATCTGGTTGCCCAACCCGTGCAAACGCAGGTCAGGACTGTTGGTTCCCAAAGGCTTCGGAACTTTTTCGGGGAGCGGTCGCTCAGCCGCCCTGCTGACCGGACAGGTACTGCTCGAGCCAGTGGATGTGATAGTCGCCGTCGATGATGGCGGGCTCGCGCACCAGCGCGCGGAACAGCGGCAGCGTGGTTTCGATGCCCTCCACCACCATCTCGTCGAGCGCGCGGCGCAGCCGCATCAGGCATTCGCCGCGGGTCTTGCCGTGGACGATCAGCTTGCCGACGAGGCTGTCGTAATAGGGCGGGATGACATAGCCCTGATACACGGCCGAATCGATGCGCACGCCAAGGCCGCCCGGCGGGTGGTATTGCTGGATCTTGCCGGGCGAGGGCCGGAAGGTCTGCGGATTTTCCGCATTCACCCGGCACTCGATGGAGTGACCGATGATCTGGACCTCGTCCTGCGTCATCGGCAGGTCGCCGCCGGCGGCAATGCGGATCTGCTCCAGCACGAGATCGATGTCGGTGATCATCTCGGTGACGGGATGCTCGACCTGGATGCGGGTGTTCATCTCGATGAAATAGAACTCGCCGTCCTCGTAGAGGAACTCCACCGTGCCGACGCCGAGATATTTCATCTCCTGCATCGCCTTCGCAACCGTGAGCCCGATCTTCTGGCGTGCGGCGGCGCCGAGCGCGGGCGAGGGGCCTTCTTCCCAGACCTTCTGATGGCGGCGCTGCAGCGAGCAGTCGCGCTCGCCGAGATGGATTGCGCCGCCGCGGCCGTCGCCGAGCACCTGGATTTCGATGTGGCGCGGCTTGGACAGGTATTTTTCCAGATAGACCGAGGCGTCGCCGAAGGCGGATCTCGCTTCGTTGGCGGCCGTCGTCAGCGCAAGCACGAGATCGGCCTCGGTCTGCGCGACCTTCATGCCGCGCCCGCCGCCGCCGGCGGCTGCCTTCACCAGCACGGGAAAGCCGATCGATTTCGCAGTCGCCATCGCATCTTCGTCGGCGCTGACCGCGCCGTCGGAGCCGGGCACCACCGGAATGCCGAGTTTCTTCGCGGTCTTCTTGGCCTCGATCTTGTCGCCCATCAGGCGGATATGCTCGGCCTTGGGCCCGATGAATTGCAGATTGTGCTCGGCGAGGATTTCGGCGAAGCGGGCGTTCTCCGAGAGAAAACCGTAGCCGGGATGCACGGCGTCGGCGCCGGTGATCTCGCAGGCCGCGAGCAAAGCCGGCACGTTGAGATAACTGTCCTTTGACGGCGGCGGGCCGATGCAGACGCTCTCGTCGGCAAGGCGCACATGCATGGCGTCGGCGTCGGCGGTCGAATGCACCGCGACCGTCGAGATGCCCAGCTCCTTGCAGGCCCGCAGGATGCGAAGGGCGATCTCGCCGCGATTGGCTATGAGGATCTTGTCGAACATCTATTCGATAATCACCAGCGGTTCGCCGAACTCGACGGGTTGGCCGTCCTCGACGAGGATCTGCGTCACCGTGCCGGCGCGGGGCGACGGAATCTGGTTCATCGTCTTCATTGCTTCGATGATCAGCAGCGTCTGTCCGGCCGAGACCTTGGCGCCGACCTCGATGAAAGGCTTGGCACCGGGTTCCGGCGCCCAATAGGCGGTGCCGACCATGGGCGAGGGCACCACGCCCGGATGTTTGGAGAAGTCGGTGCCGATGGCCGCCGCCGCCGCGGAGGCAACCGCTGCAGCCGCCGCGGGCGCGGGCACCATCGGCAGGCCCGCCGGAATCCCGGCCGCAATCGAGATATTGCGCGCGACGCGCACGCGAAGGCCTGCGCGTTCGATCTCGATTTCGGTGAGGCTCGTCTCGTCGAGCAAGAGCGCGAGCTCGCGAATGAGCGCGCTGTCCTCGTTCGAGACTTTGGCGGTGGTCTTTCCCTCAGGCTGGCGCGCCATGATGTTGTTCCGGAACTCTGCTTTTAAGGTTGGGTGGCGGAGGCGTCAGGCTTTTGACTCAGACTTTTGATTTGGCAGCCGTGGCGCCGATTTTGGCGGCAAGGCCGTTGATCGCAAGCCGGTAACCGTCGATGCCGAAGCCGCACAGCGAGGCGAACGCGGCCATGGCGGTGAACGAATGATGCCGAAAACTCTCCCGCGCATGAATGTTGGAGATGTGCACCTCCACGGTCGGGATTTGCGCGGCCTTCAGCGCATCATGCAGCGCGATCGAGGTGTGCGAATAGCCGCCCGCATTGATGACGATGCCAACGGCCTTTCTTGCGTGGGCCTCGTGGATGAAATCGATCAATTCGCCTTCGCGGTTGGATTGGCGGCAATCGGCCTTCAGACCGAATTGCGCGGCGGCATCCACACAGAGCTTCTCGACGTCGGCGAGCCTGGCGTGGCCATAGGTCTCCGGCTCGCGGGTCCCCAACATGTTGAGGTTCGGGCCGTTGAGAACATAGATCGTCTGGTCGGGGCCTTTGGCCATCCCAATCCCGGCAATGTGGCTGATGTGGGCGGCGTTATAGGTAACATCCCGCCCAAGGGGAAGCCTTTAGGCCCTTGGATCAACCGCTGAAATGCTTCATCCAACTCACGAAAGACCGTGTGGAACTTACGGAAATTGCTTCGTTAACCAATCTTAACGATCGGCCCGGAGCGAACTCTGCCCAAGAAAAAGGGCGGGCCACCGGCCCGCCCCGAATTTTCGACACGCGATTGCGGCTTACGCGTCGATGATGGCGACGATCTCGTAGGTGCCGGGCTCGATGATTACGATCCGGCCGTTGACCAGAATGAACTCATAGCCACGCCACTCCGGATAGATGGTTACGACTTCCGCCGGCAGCGGATGGAAGCGGACGCCCTCGCGCGGCACGCGGGTGCCGACCGACACCGAGAAGTTCACATGGGTCACGCTCTCGACGTGCTGGGTCTTGATCACGGTCGAGATCTTGGTGCGCTGGTCGGTGGTCAGCTTGGCGCCGGCGCCGGCCTGGCCCGTGGTCTGCGAGCGTTCGGTCGTGCTCTTGTTCTCGGCCGCGCTCGGCGCGTTCTTGTCTCTGCCTTCCGCCTTCATGTTGTTGTCGCGGCCCTCGCGACCTTCGGCCTTCATGTTGTTATCGCGGCCTTCGGCCTTCATGGTGCCGTTCTTCATGTTGTCTTCGGCGCGCTTGTTGGTGTCGGCACCCTTGGTCTCGGTCCCCTTGGCGCGATCCTCGGCGCGCTGGCTGGTGCTTCCGCCCTTCACAGCGTCTTCCGCGCGATCGTTCTTCATCGTGCCCGGCGACTTTTGTTCGGTCTGGCTGGACTTCATGCCGCCCTTCATCTCGCCCTTGGGCTCAGCCGATTCAGACTTGGCCGGACCCGCCGACGTATCAGCCGGCGCAGAATGCTGCATCGTGCTACCGCCGGCCGCGCCGCCGGACTCCTTGCCCATGCTCTGCGCGTTGGCCATTCCCGTTCCGGCGATCAGCGCCAGTGCTGCCACGGAAATCATGAAGCGATTAGTCATACGAATGTCTCCTCAGGTGTGTTCGCATTGCCCGCGGCGACAACGACAGGAGATATGAGATGTTCCTCGTGAAAGCAGGTTCCAGCGCTTTTGTTTGCTAAACGCGCGATGAACGGCATTGCCCAAACAAAAAGGCCGGCGGGATTCGCCGGCCTCTCGCTTTCGTCGTGATGGAAAGCTGCGTCAGCAGGTCGCCTTGCCGCACCGCGCGATTCCGATCTTTTCCTTCAGCCCTTCGAAGCCGACCGCGCCGACCACGATCTGCTTGCCGATGACGTAGCTCGGCGTGCCGTTCATGCCCATGTCCTCGGCGAGCTTGAAATTCTCCTCGATGGTCGCCTTGACCTCGGGGCTTTGCATATCCTTCTCGATCTTCGCGGTGTCGAGACCGGCGTCCTTGGCTGCCGCCATGGCGCGCGCCTTGTCGGCCGGACCGCGGCCGCCCAGGAGCTTCTGGTGGAAGTCGAGATATTTCTGCCCCGTCGGATCCTGCATGCGCACGGCGACCGCAACCTTCGCGGCGTCCACCGAGCCTTCGCTCAAGACCGGGAACTCCTTCAACACGACCTTCAGCTTGGGATCGCTCTTCATGAGGTCGAGCATGTCGGCCATGGCGCGCTTGCAGTAGCCGCAATTGTAGTCGAAGAATTCGACGAAGGTGACGTCGCCTTCCCTGTTGCCGAGCGTGACGCCGCGCGGCGAGTTGAAGATCAGGCTGGCGTTCTTGGTGATGCTTTCCTCATGCTTCTTCGCTTCGGCGGCGGCCTGGCGCTTGGAGAGCTCGTTCATCGCCTCTTCCAGCACTTCCGGATGGGCGATCAGGTAATTCTTGACGATGGTCTCGATGTCGCTGCGCTGGGTGTCGGTGAAGCTTTGCGCGGGCGCGGCCGTCGGCGCGCCGAGGCAGGCGAGCGCGATCAGGGCAGGGGCGAGCAGGCGGAAAGAGCGCATCTTGTTGTCCTTTGGCTAAAGGGCCGGGTTCCTTGAAACCGTTTGCAGCTTTGGTTGTTCAGTATCTCATTAACACGGATCGGGCTCCGTTATTCTCTCAGTTATTCTTGGAGCCCGGCAGCGGTTTCGCGGAAACGATGTCGTCGGCCTTGACCCAACCGGGAGTTCCGACGGCGAAACGGGTCTTGGCGCGCGAGGCGAGCTCGCGGGCGGTCTTGTTGTCGCCGCGCAGAAAGGCGGCCTGGGCGGAAGCGAGATCGGCCTCGGCGTAGTTTCCCTTCCGGCCATAGGCCATTGCGAGCTGGCTGTAGCCGAGTGGCGCTTCGGTCTCGCGCGCCACCGCGGCCCGAAGGATGCTGATCGCTTCGTCGGTGTAGGTCTTATTATCGGTAGCGACGAGGGCCTGCCCAAGTAACATCTCGATGAGGGGTGCGTTATTGGAGAGCGCCAGCGCCTTGTGCAGCGGGGCGATCGCCTCCGTTGGCCGGCCGCCTTCGAGCAGCGCCTGGCCGCGCAGCTCGTAGAAATACGGATTGTTCGGCTGCGCCTGGATCAGCCCGTCGATCTGCGCCAGCGCACTGTTCAGGTCACCATGCAGGTAGGTGGTGATGGCGCGGGCATAGCGTGCCGGCAGGGTCGAATTGGACAGGGGAAAGCGGCGATAGACAGTGTCCTGCCGTTCCATGAAGGCGGAAATCTTTGCCCGCACCATGTCATGGCGCAATTGCAGCGCGGCATCGTCCTTCTTGTCCCAATAGGGGCTTGCGCGCGCCAGTCCCTCGAGTGCGGCGACGCGCTCGGCCGGCATCGGGTGCGACATCAGATAGGGATCGGCGCCGCGCGCGGCGAACAGGCTGTCGTTGGTGAAGCGCTTGAAGGTGTCGTACATGCCCTTGGCGGATTGACCGGTCGCGGTCAGGAACTTCACGCCGGCGCGGTCGGCGCTCTCCTCCTGCTGGCGCTGATACGACAAGAGGCTGCGCCGAATCATTTCTCCGGGACCAGCCATCGCGGCAGCGCCGGCGTCCGCCATGCCGGCGGAGTTGCGAGACGCGCCCGCCACGATGGCGCCGGCGCCGAGCAGCATTGCGATGATCATCTGGGTCTGCGCCTGCGCCAGCCGCTCGCGCAGGCGCGCGAGATGGCCGCCGGCCAGATGGCCGGTCTCGTGCGCCAGCACGCCGATCAGCTGGTTCGGTGTTTCCGATTGCAGGATCGCGCCAAAATTCACGAAGATGCGGCGGCCGTCGGCGACGAAAGCGTTGAAGCTCGCGTCGTTGATGATCACCATCTGGATGTTCTGCTTCTCGAGGCCTGCGGCGCGGAGGATCGGCCTGGTATATTCGCGAAGGAGTTGCTCGGTCTCGGTGTCGCGCAGGACCGCTGGACCCTTGTTCTCCTGCGAGCGGAGCGGCGCGGCCGGGCCGAGCGCCAGCGCCGCTGCCACGATGGCGGCGGTCAGGCGGAAAGTTCTTTTGCAAAGCGCGAAGTCGAGCAGCATGGGCGGCGGTCTAGAGCGGTTGGCTTGGTATTGGCCTTGGTATTGGCCTTGGGGGCGGATACGGGCTATGCCCTACCAAACCGTGGAATGCGGCTAGTCTGGGGCACCCGCGAAATACCCCCGATTTGGCCGCGGAAATAGCAGATATCGATGCGTGAAGCGACATTGAGAGAGCGTGTGGCGAACCTGCTGTCGGCGTCAGGCCGCAGTAATGTTCCGCCCTTCATGGTGATGGACGTGATGAGCGCGGCCGAGCGGATCGAGGCGGCCGGCGGTCATGTGATTCACATGGAAGTCGGCCAACCCGCTGCGCCGGCACCGAAAACCGCGCTGGCCGCAGCCCATCGGGCGCTCGAATCGGGGCGGATCGATTATACCTCCGCGCTCGGCCTCCCGTCCTTGCGCGAACGCATCGCGGCGCATTACCGCAACTCATATGCGACCGAGGTCGATCCGGCGCGGATCGTCATCACCACGGGCTCCTCGGGCGCGTTCATCCTGGCTTTTCTCGCGATGTTCGAGCCCGGCGACCGCGTCGCGGTCACCGTGCCCGGCTATCCGCCGTACCGTCATATTCTCACGGCGCTCGGCTGCGAGCCGGTGCTGATCGAAACCACCAGCGAGATGCGCCATGCGCTGACCGGCGAGGCCTTGCTCGCCGCCCACCGCAAGACGCCCTTGAAGGGCGTGCTGGTCGGCAGTCCCGCCAATCCGACGGGAACGATGATGTCGCGGGAAGCACTGACCGCGCTGATCGCGGCCGCGGAGGGCGCGGGCATCCGCTTCATCTCCGATGAGATCTATCATGGGCTCGATTATGCCTTCCCGGCGGTCACCGCCGCGGAGTTGTCGCCGAACGCGATGGTGATCAATTCCTTCTCGAAGTATTTCTGCATGACCGGCTGGCGGGTCGGCTGGATGGTGGTGCCGGAGCCGCTGGTGCGTCCGATCGAGCGGCTGCAGCAGAATCTCGCGATTTCGGTGCCGACCTTGTCGCAGATCGCGGCCGAGGCGGCGTTCGACGGCAGGGAAGAAATGGAAGCGATCAAGCGCGGCTATGTCGAGAACCGCCGTATCCTGATCGAGGGTTTTCCGAAAGCCGGCCTCACCGATTTCCTGCCCGCCGACGGCGCCTTCTATCTCTATGCCGATGTCTCCCGGTTCACATCGGACAGTTTTGAATTCGCCAAGCGCATGCTGGAACAGGCGCATGTCGCGGCGACGCCGGGCGTCGACTTTGATCCCTTCCATGGCAAGCAGTTCATCCGCTTCTCCTATGCGCGCTCGGCCGATGAGATGCGCGAGGCGGTGGCGCGGATCGCGCGCTGGTTGGCTTAACCTGCGAGGGTCGCGATAAACTCGCGCTCGGCCGGCGTGACTCGGCGCTCCTTGTGACGGAGCAGGAAGAACCTGCGGTTCGGCAGCGCGAGCGCAAGGCGCACGAGCGAGCCTGCACGCAGCGCATTGGCGGCAACGAGCTTTGAGATGAGCGTGGCGCCGGCGCCGGCCTGGACAGCCGTGCGTACGGCCTCGTTCGAGGGCAGCTCCAGCGCGATCGTGATCTCGGTCAGCGCAATGCCGAAACCCTTCAGCGCCTGTTCGAGCACGGCGCGCGTGCCCGAGCCCCTCTCGCGCACGACCCATTCGATGTCGCGCAGCAGTTCGGGCTTCAGCGTGCGCCGCTTGGCATAAGGGTGCGCGGCCCCGACCACCAGCACCAATTCATCTTCGATGATCGGCTGGATCGAGAGGGCGGGCGCATCGATGCCGCCTTCGACCACGCCGAGATCGGCTTGCCCCGCTTCGACCCAACCCGCGACCTGTTCGGTGTTGCCGATCTGCAGGTCGATGGAAATGCCCGGATATTTCTTGCGGAACGTATAGAGCGGCGTCGGCAGCCAGTAATTGCCCGCGGTCTGGCTTGCGGCGACCGACAGATGGCCGCGTTTCAATCCGGCGAAATCGGACAGTGCCGCTTCGGCCGCACCGGCGCGCGACAGCACAGCGCGCGCTTCGGGGAGGAATTGCCGCCCGGCGTCGGTGAGGCGGATGTTGCGGCCGATGCGGTCGAACAGGCGGGTGGCGTAACGCTCTTCGAGCGCGGCGATGGCCGCGCTCGTGGCCGATTGGGTGAGATTGAGACGCTGGGCCGCCCGGGTCACATGTTCGAGTTCGGCGACGGCGACGAATATCCTGAGCTGCTCCAGCGTCATCGGTTGCCCCTCATGAGACGAGCTTCACCAGCATCAGGCTGAAGCCGGCGATGAAGAGGAAGGCAGCCGCGCCCAGCGCAAGCGGGCGCAATCCGCGGGCGCGAAGTTTGCGGATGTCGGTGTCCAGCCCCATCGCAGCCAGCGCCATCGACAACAGGACGGTGGTCGCGGTGACGAGGATGGTCTTCGTCTCGGGTGGGATCGTGACGACGCTGTTGAGCGCGACCATGGCGACGAAGCCGAGCACGAACCACGGGACCGGCGCACCGGTCTTGCGCGCGTCGTGGTGGTGGCAAGCCGCGCGGCGCGCCATGAAGCCCAGTGCGATCACGACCGGCGCCAGCATCGCGACGCGGGTGAGTTTCGCGATGGTGCCGAACTCGCCGGCCTTCTGGCCGTCCTGGAACGCGGCGGCGATCACCTGGGCGATCTCGTGGATCGAGGCGCCGCTCCACAAACCGTAGGCGCGGGCATCGAGGTGCAGGAGCGCCGGCAGCAACGGATAGGCGAACATCGCGATCGAGCCGAATACCGTGACGCAGGCGACCGCATAGGCGACGTCCTCATCGTGCGCGTTGGTGACGGTGTTGGTCGCGATCACGGCGGATGCGCCGCAGATCGAGGTGCCGGCGGCGATCAGTTGCGCGAGCTTGCGTTCGACGCCGAGCACTTTGCCGAACCAGGTCGTGAACAGGAAGGTCGCGGCCAGCGTCAATGCGATCACGACGACCCCGCTGTAGCCGACAGCGGCGATCTGGGCTGCGGTGAGCTGCAGCCCGAGCAGGATGATGGCAATCCGCAGCAACCGCCGCATCGTGAATTTGACGCCAGCGGCCGCCGAATGCGGCGTGCCGACGACATTGTGGAACAGCATGCCGGCGATGATCGAAAGGATCATCGGGCTGAGGATGCCCGCGCCGGGGACGACGAGGCGGACGGCGAAGGCCGTGATCGTCATGAAGATCACGAGCACGATGCCCGGCACGGTCGCGGCGGCAGAGGCGAGGGCGCGGGAGACAGAAGCGAAATTGGGAGAAGTGTCGTTGCCTGCGGCGGCGACGATGGGGCTGGGGTGGGTCATGGCCGAACTCCGTTGTGGTCGGCGCAACAATCGCTGGCTTCGATAAATCAGTATAATTGATAATTTTGGATGTTATAATCGATTTTGTGAATGTATTGGGTCGCAAAAAGCCGCCCGGCTTCGACCGGGCGGCTTTTCAACTCCAGGGCTGACCCGGGCTGACCCGCTATTCGCCGCCGCCGAAGCGGCGGGACCACCAGCCGGCCTTGCGCGGCTGGTTATCCGATATTTCGGCTGCCGGCGCAGGCTCGGACGACGGGGCAGCCGACGGCTCCGGCGTGCTGTGCACGACCGGCGCTGGCGCTTCGGCGGCGGGCGCGCTGCCAAAGCTGACCTTCTCGCGCACGGTGGAGCGACGCAGGGCCGGCTTTTCGCTTTCGGGCTCGGCGGGGGGTGGATTAACCGCGGCCGGCGCGGGCGGCTCGGTGAATTGCGGCTCATGCGCCGGCGCGATCGGCTCGGGCTGCACTTCCGGCAGCGAAGGCGCCGGCGAATTGCCGCCGTCGAAATCGGCGACCGCATCGGCCGCTTCCGACGCCGGCGGCGGGGCGAGTTCGTCCGCGATCGAACCTGCAAGACCATCGTCCATGCGCTCGCCGTTACCGCGGCGGCGGCGTCCACCGCGGCGGCCGCGGCGGCGGGGCCGGCGTTCGCCGTTTGCCTGATTGTCGCCACGGGCAAAGTTCGGCTGCTCCTCGCCCTCATCTTCCTCTGAGTCGCCTTCCTCGCCGGGCCCCTCAAGCGAGGGGCTGGCTTCGCCAAAGATTGTCTCGCCTTCCTCGCGCGGCGGGCTTGCCTCCCGCTCGCGCGGCTCGCCACCACGGCCGCGCCGACGACGTCGCCGCTTGCGGCGCTGACCCTGGCCTTCCTGCTCGGATTCGCCTTCGCCCGCCTCGCCCGCGGCAAGCTCCTCGCCGAGACCTTCGGTCTCTTCGGTTTCGACTTCCGATTCGAACTCGGCGTCGAACGAGTCTTCCTCGTCGAGCGCCTCTTCGTTCTGGGCCGGCACGATCGACGCCTGCGCCGCCAGCAGCGCTTTCGCCGCTTCCAGCGTATGCACCTGTTCTCCGCGATCGATGATGTAGGACTGCAGTCCGCTCACATTGGGATCGGAGACGATCGACAGCGTGACCTTGAATGCGTTTTCGAGATCGCGCAGATGGCCGCGCTTGTGGTTCAGCACATAGAGTGCGACGTCGTTGCGGGTGCGGACCACGAGATTGTGGGTCGCGCCCTTCATCAGGATCTCCTCGATGCCGCGCAACAGCTGCAGCGCCACCGACGAGACCGAGCGCACGTGTCCTGTGCCGCCGCATTGCGGGCAGGGCTCGGTCGAGCTTTCCAGCACGCTGGCGCGGATGCGCTGGCGCGACATCTCCAAGAGGCCGAAATGCGAGATGCGGCCGACCTGGATGCGCGCGCGGTCCTGGCGCAGGCAATCGGAGAGCTTTCGCTCGACCGCGCGGTTGTTGCGCTTCTCGTCCATGTCGATGAAGTCGATGACGATCAGGCCGGCGAGGTCGCGCAAGCGGAGCTGGCGGGCGACTTCCTCGGCCGCCTCGAGATTGGTCTTGAGCGCGGTGTCCTCGATATGGTGCTCGCGGGTGGCGCGGCCGGAGTTGACGTCGATCGAAACCAGCGCCTCGGTCTGGTTGATCACGACATAGCCGCCGGAGCGCAATTGCACCGTCGGCGAGAACATCGCGTCGAGCTGGCTCTCGACGCCCATTCGCGAGAACAGAGGCTGGCCGTCGCGATATTGCTTCACCGCGCGCACACTGGCCGGCATCAGCATCTTCATGAAATCGCGCGCCTCGTCGTAGCCGGCTTCGCCCGCCACCAGGATCTCGTCGATCTCCTTGTTGTAGAGGTCGCGCAGCGAACGCTTGATCAGCGATCCCTCTTCATAGACCAGGGTGGGCGCCTGCGACTTCAAGGTGGTGTCGCGCACCGTCTCCCACATCCGGATCAGATATTCGAAGTCGCGCTTGATCTCGGGCTTGGTGCGCGCCGCACCTGCCGTGCGCAGGATGATGCCCATGCCCTCGGGCACGTCGAGATCCTGCACCACCTCCTTGAGCCGGGAGCGGTCCTGGGCGGACGTGATCTTGCGGCTGATGCCGCCGCCGCGCGCAGTGTTGGGCATCAGCACGGCGTAGCGGCCGGCCAGCGAAAGATAGGTCGTCAGCGCCGCGCCCTTGTTGCCGCGCTCTTCCTTCACGACCTGCACCAGCATCACCTGGCGGCGCTTGATCACTTCCTGGATCTTGTACTGGCGGCGCGGACGGAACGGCCGCTCCGGCACTTCCTCCAGCACGTCGTCGCCGCCGACGGATTCCACGACCTCTTCCTCTTCGGCGTCTTCCTCGCCGTCGTCGTCCTCGTGGTGCTCGTCGCCCTGCGGCGCCAGCGCATGTTCCGGATGTTCCTCGAGCGGCGAGGTCGCATGTTCCTCATAGCCATGCTCGATCGTCGCATCGTCGGCATGCGCAACGTTCTCCTGCGCCTGCTCTTCATGCGCGCGCTCGTCGTCGGCGAACTCGTCATGATGGTCGGCAATCGGCTCTTGCGCGGTCGCGGCGACGGAGGCTTCGACCACTGCTGCTACGGGCGTCTCGGCATGCGCCGGCTCGGCCGTACCGGCGATCATCGGCTCATGGTGTTCCTCGTCGTGATGATCGTGCTCATGATCATCATGGTCGTCGTGCCCATGCTCGTCGTGATGCTCATGACCTTCGTCATGATGCTCGCCATGTTCGTGGTCGTGATGCTCCGCGTCGGCGTGGTGCTCGCCGCCATGATGTTCGCCTTCGGTTTCGCCTTCCTGGGCGTGCCCGTGATCGGCGAAGGCTGTGGCCCCCGGCGCCTCGGCGTGCTCGACGATGTCGCTCTGGACGCGGTCATTGTGGCCGCGGCGGCGGGAATTGCGGTGGCGGGAGCGGCGGCGGCTGGAACGGTTCTCGTTCTCCTCCTCGGCCTCGCGATGGGCGCGCTCATCGGCTTCGATCAGGGCCTGACGGTCGGCGACCGGGATCTGATAGTAGTCGGGATGGATTTCGCTGAAGGCGAGGAAGCCGTGGCGGTTGCCGCCATATTCGACAAAGGCAGCTTGGAGGGACGGCTCTACCCGCGTGACCTTGGCGAGGTAGATATTGCCGCGCAGCTGCTTGCGGTTGGCGGTTTCGAAATCAAATTCTTCGACGCGATTGCCGCGGACCACGACGACCCGGGTCTCTTCCGGGTGGGTGGCATCGATCAACATCTTGTTGGGCATTTTGGAACTCTTGACGGCGGCGGGCGCGTAGGGCCGAGGGCGCAGGAAGCGCGGTCGGGCGACGCGACGGTCCACCTGATTCGGGGGTGAGGGGAAGGCCGAAACGCAGCGAGCTGCGCCGCACCGACGCGAGCCCTTGCGGAGCGAGCCGCCGCACGGAGCTGATGCTCCGCGTCGGCGCGGTTCTTCCGCTGGCTTTGGTCGGCAACACAGTCTGGCGCATCAAGCGTCGGCCCGTCTGGAACATGTTGGCGGCAGGAGGTGCCGCCTTATTTGTCGTTGCTGCTGGCCAGGTGTTTGGCGCAGATCGCGCTCGCCTAAAATCACCTGCGAACCCTTTGCCGGGGTCCGATATAGGGGTTTGCCGCCTCAAAACCGTCCCTAGAAGGTGGGACTGAACGCCGCTCGGGCTTGGAACCGCCCCCACTTTTCTGGCCGCGCGGTCCGCGCTGGCTCTTAAGGGAAGGTCGGAAAACGCTGGAATCTCCAAAATCTGGGGGTTCCAACGCTGCACCGGGAGGCTGAATGCGACGCAACCGGGAGTACTAGCCGTCAGCCCTCTGTACATACGTGGATTGGGGCCCCCGTGCAAGGGAAGCGTCGCGGGGGCGCAACACTCCTCACTATTCACTTGGGATGCCATTAGGGAGCCGTTAACCCTGTGGTCCTATTGCGGTAAGAAAGCCGCGGGTGGAGCTTTTGGATTTGGCGTTCGCAACCCTGCCTGCCGCGGATTCTTCATGCGAACGTCAAATCAAAAGCTCCATTAGGATCATATATTTACCAGAGATCCGATTCTAGCATTCGCAAAATGGACTGCCGCGACGGCGTGCGAATGCTAGAAGCGGATCGCTGGAGGGCTTGGAATCGGTGGCGAGCCGCACAAATCAACAGATTTTGGTGGGTTGCGGGCTGCTGTGCGGCGCAGCATTACTTTGGTGCGGCCTTACTCTGGTCAGCGCCGCCGGGGAGCAGACCCCGGTCCAAAATCCGGCCCTGACGGCGGCCTATCCGGTCGCCTCCGACGCCCGGGTGGCGGGCGACGCCAGGCAAACCCGCTTCATCCTCGACCTCGACAAGACCATCACATTCCGCGCCTTTGCGCTCGCCGATCCCTATCGGTTGGTGGTCGATATTCCACAGGTCAATTTCCGCCTGCCGGCCGGGACCGGTGCCTCGGGCCGCGGGTTGGTCAAGGCGTTCCGCTATGGGTTGGTGATGCCCGGCGGCTCGCGAATCGTGTTCGACCTGACAGGGCCGGCGAAGCTCACCAATTCCTACGTGCTCAATTCCGCCAACGGCCAGCCGCCGCGGCTGGTGCTGGAACTGGAGGAGACGGATGCCGCGAGCTTCATGCAGGCTCTGGCCGCGGAAGTGCAGCCGCAACTAAAGCCGGCAATATCGAACTCGGCGACCATCGCGCCGCCGCAGGTCGTGCCGGCCAAGCCCGACCCGCGGCCGGTGGTGGTGATCGATCCCGGCCATGGCGGGGTCGACAACGGCACGCGTTCCGGCGAGGAAACCGAGAAGAATCTGGTGCTGGCCTTTGGCCTTGCGCTGCGCGACCGGCTGGAAAAGAGCGGCAAGTACCGGGTCTTATTGACCCGCACCGACGACACCTTCATCCCCCTCGATGACCGTGTGAAAATCGCGCGCACACAAAAGGCGGCGCTGTTCGTCTCGATCCATGCCGATTATCTGCCGAGCCGCGAGGGCGAGGCGCAGGGCGCCACCATCTATACGGTGTCCGACAAGGCCAGCGACGCCGAGGCTGAGCGGCTGGCGGAATCGGAAAACCGGGCGGACGCCATCGGCGGGGTCAACCTGACCCAGGAACCGACCGAGGTGGCAGACATCCTGATCGACCTCGCCCAGCGCGAAACCCGCACCTTTTCAAACCGCTTCGCCCGCATGTTGATGGGTGAGATGAAGAACGCGACCAAGCTGCACAAACATCCGCTCAAATCTGCCGGCTTCCGGGTCTTGAAGGCACCGGACGTGCCCTCGGTGCTGGTCGAACTGGGCTATGTCTCCAACAAGGCCGACCTCGATCATCTCGTTTCAGATAGCTGGCGTTCCAAGACTGTCGGCTCGATGTCCCAGGCCATCGACGCGTTCTTAGCCAAAAGGCTGGCCACCGCGGGGGCCGCGAACTGATGAGGAGGAGCGCTTAAGCCCTAGTTTGGCCACAGCGGCGGCCTTATAAAAAAATGCTGTCAGGTATTTAGGAATCGCTGAAAATTCCGCCGCAACAAAAGTAATATAGACCGGAACAACCCAAGGGGGTTGCCGGCCGGGTTTAGAGGAATGCGCCGCCTTGTATTGGCGCCAAAAGTTTGAACGGAACAGAGCGGATCGATAATGCGCTTGCTGGTGCGGTTTCTAGGATTCCTGTTCGCGGCCGGAACCGTGGTGTTCCTGGTCGGCGTCGCGGCGGTCGCTGGCGCGATCTGGCATTTCTCGAAGGACTTGCCTGATTACTCGCAGCTTCAGGATTATGAGCCGCCGGTGATGACGCGCGTCCACGCGGTGGACGGATCGCTGCTCGGCGAATACGCCAAGGAGCGGCGCCTCTATCTGCCGATCCAGGCGGTTCCGAAACTCGTCATCAACGCGTTCCTTGCCGCCGAGGACAAGAACTTCTACGAGCACGGCGGCATCGACTATTCCGGCATGGCGCGCGCCGCCGTTGTCTATGCGCAGAATTACGGCTCGAACCGCCGCCCGCAGGGTGCGTCGACCATCACCCAGCAGGTTGCCAAAAACTTCCTGCTGACGAACGAGGTCTCGTTCAGCCGCAAGATCAAGGAAGCGCTGCTCGCGATGCGCATCGAGCGCACCTATTCCAAAGACAAGATCCTCGAGCTCTATCTCAACGAAATCTATCTCGGCCTCGGCGCCTACGGCATCGCGGCCGCCTCGCTGGTCTATTTCGACAAGTCGGTGAACGAGCTCACCATCGCGGAAGCCTCTTATCTCGCCTCGCTGCCGAAGGCGCCCGCCGCGCTGCATCCGGTGCGCAACCGCGACCGTGCCATCGAGCGCCGCAACTACGTGATCGACCGGCTGCAGGAGAACGGCTGGATCAAGTCCTCCGACGCCGAGAAGGCGCGCAAGGAGCCGCTGGTCGTGGCCGGCCGTTCCAACAGCGCGCATACGTTCGCCGGCGAATATTTCGCCGAGGAAGTCCGCCGCGACATTTTTGAGCGCTACGGTGAGAAGAAGCTTTATGAAGGCGGCCTCTCGGTACGCACCACGCTCGACCCGAAAATCCAGGTCATGGCGCGCAAGACCATGGTGGCCGGCCTCGTCCGCTATGACGAGGAGCAGGGCTATCGCGGTCCGATCCAGAAGCTGGACATTTCCGGCGATTGGGGCGTCAAGCTCGCCGACGTCAAATCGTTGTCCGACATCTCGCCCTGGCAGATGGCAGTGGTGCTGGAAACCAGCGATCAATCGGCCCGCGTGGGCTTCCAGCCGGGACGCGATCTCGGCGGCGCCGTCAGCAAGGACCGCAGGACCGGCCTCGTCTCGCTCGATGGCGTGAAATGGGCGAGGGCGGCGTCCGGTCCGGCCAAGGGCAAAGCGCCGACGGCGGTGTCGCAGGTGCTGCAGCCCGGCGACGTGATCTATGTCGATCCCCTGTTCCGGGAGGGCAATCCGGTCGAGGGCCAGTATCGTCTCGAACAGATACCGGAAGTGTCCGGCGCCATGGTGGTGATGGACCCCTGGACCGGCCGCGTGCTTGCGATGGTCGGCGGCTTCTCCTTCGACCAGAGCCAGTTCAACCGCGCCACCCAGGCCTACCGGCAGCCGGGTTCGTCGTTCAAGCCGATCGTCTATTCCGCCGCGCTCGACAACGGCTATACGCCGTCCACCGTCGTGGTCGATGCGCCCATCGAAATCGACCAGGGGCAGGGCGGCGGCGTCTGGCGGCCGGAAAACTTCTCGTCCGGCAAGTATCAGGGGCCGACGACCCTGCGCAACGCGTTGCGGTTGTCGCTGAATACGGTGACGGTGCGGCTGGCGCAGGACATCGGCATGCCCTTGATCGGCGAATATGCGCGTCGCTTTGGCGTCTATGACGAGTTGCCGAATTATCTTTCCTATGCGCTCGGTGCCGGCGAAACGACGGCGATGCGCATGGTCACGGCCTATTCGATGATTGCCAATGGCGGACGGCGCGTGAAGCCGACGCTGATCGACCGTATCCAGGATCGCTACGGCCACACCATCTTCAAGCACGATGCCCGCGAGTGCCGCGGCTGCGACGCGCCCGGCGGCTGGAGCAACCAGAATGAGCCGCAACTCGTCGACCGCCGCGAGCAGGTGCTCGATGCCATGACGGCCTATCAGATCACTGAGCTGATGGAAGGCGTGGTGCAGGCCGGCACCGCGACGGTGGTCAAGGAGGTCGGCAAACCGATCGCCGGCAAGACCGGTACCACCAACGAGGCAAAGGACGCCTGGTTCATCGGTTTCTCGCCTGATATCGCGGTCGCCATCTATATCGGCTATGACAAGCCGCGGCCGCTGGGCAAAGGCAATGCCGCGACCGGCGGCCATCTTGCGGCTCCCATTGCGCGCGACTTCCTGAAACTGGCGCTGGTCGACAAGCCCGCCGTGCCGTTCAAGGTTCCGGCCGGCATCAAGCTGATCCGTGTCGTCTCCAAGACCGGCATGCGCGCCGGACCGGGCGAGAATGCCGGCACGATCCTCGAAGCGTTCAAGCCGGGCACGGCGCCGCCGGATAACTACTCCGTCATTGGCGTCGCCGATGCCGACAGCAGCCGCGTCCTGATACCTCAGGGTGCGTCGCCTGATGCCGGCACCATCATGCGCCCGGGCACCGGCGGGCTCTATTAGCGACTGACGCCAGTAGACGGATGGCGCGGGCCGATTGCGCATCGGCCCGCGCGCCGCTACATCTCCCTCGCAAATCTGGACCCGGAAACACCATGCGCGCCGAAATCGAACGATTGGTAGAAGAGATCAAGCAGTCGGTCGGGCTGCTGAGGAGGCATCTTTGACGTCGAGCAATCGACGGCGCGGCTGGCTGAGCTGAACAAGCTCGCCGAAGACCCCAATCTCTGGAACGACCCCCAAAAAGCACAGAAGCTGATGCAGGAGCGCACCTCGCTGGAGGATGCGCTGTCGGGCATCGGCAAGGTCGAGCGCGAGCTCGAAGACAATATCGGCATGATCGAGCTCGGCGAGGCCGAGAACGATGCCGCTGTCGTTGCCGACGCCGAAAAGGCGCTGAAGAACCTGAAAAGCGAGGTCGCGCGGCGCGAGCTGGAAGCGCTGTTGGCGGGCGAGGCCGACAAGTTCGATTCCTATCTCGAAGTCCATGCCGGCGCCGGCGGCACCGAGAGCCAGGACTGGGCGCAGATGCTGCTCCGCATGTACACGCGCTGGGCCGAGAAGCACGGCTTCAAGGTCGAATATCTGGAGGAGTCCCAGGGTGAAGAGGCCGGCATCAAGTCGGCGACCATCCAGATTTCCGGCCATAACGCCTATGGCTGGCTCAAGACCGAAGCGGGCGTGCACCGGCTGGTACGCATCTCGCCGTTCGACTCGAACGCGCGACGCCATACCTCGTTTTCGTCAGTGCAGATTTTCCCCGTCATCGACGACAGCATCAAGATCGACATCAAGGAATCGGACGTCCGCACCGATACCATGCGCTCGGGCGGCGCCGGCGGCCAGCACGTCAACAAGACCGAATCCGCGGTGCGCTTGACCCATATCCCCACGGGGATCGCGGTGGTCTGCCAGGCCGGCCGCTCCCAGCACAAGAACCGGGCGCAGGCCTGGGACATGCTGCGCGCGCGCCTCTATGAGGTCGAGTTGAAGAAGCGCGAGGAGAAGGCGGCCGCGGATCAGGCCGCCAAGACCGACATCGGCTGGGGCCACCAGATCCGCTCCTACGTGCTGCAGCCCTATCAGATGGTGAAGGATCTGCGCACGGGCGTGCAGACCTCCGATACCTCAGGTGTGCTCGATGGCGATCTCGACGAGTTCATGGCGGCGACCTTGGCGCAGCGCGCCTTCGGCACCGAACCCAGCGCGGTCGAGGACGTGGATTAACGCATGACCCGCGTTGCGTTCATCGGCCTCGGGCGGATGGGTCACGGCATGGCCGGCCGCTATCTCGATGCGGGCTTCACGGTTGCGGTGTGGAATCGCAGCAAGGCGAAAGCGGAAGATCTGGTCGCACGCGGCGCGCAGTGGGCGACTTCGCCGGAAGACGCCGCAATCGATGCCGACGCTGTTATTACCATGGTCGCCGATGACGAGGCCTCCGCACGTGTCTGGCTCGGCAAGGATGGCGCCGCGGCGAACATGAAAGCGGGCACGCTCGCGATCGAATGCTCCACGGTATCGTATCAGCATGCGATCGACATGGCGCATGAGCTGCGCTCGCGCGGGCTGATCTATATCGATTGTCCCGTGACCGGTCTGCCGTTAGCTGCGGCAGAAGGCAAGCTGACGCTCCTGGTCGGGGCCGATCCCGCCGACCTCGAGAAGGCCAAGCCCTACCTCGCGCCGATCAGCAACACGATCCGCCATTTCGGCGCCGTCGGCGCCGGGACGGTTTTCAAGCTGATCAACAACCTGATGGGCGCCGTGCAGATCGCAAGCCTCGCCGAAGGCGTCGCGATGGCGGAGCAGGCCGGCCTCGACATGAATCTGGTGGCCGAAGCGCTCGCGACCGGCGCGGTGGCAAGCCCCCAGGTGATCCGCCATTCAAAGCGGATGGTCGCCCGCGACTTCTCCGGCGCCTCCTTCACCGCGGCGTTGCGCCACAAGGATGCGGCCTATGCCGTGGAACTTGCCGAGGCGCTGCTGCCGGCCGTGCCCGTCAGCCGCGCGGCGCTTTCGGCCTATGACAAGGCCAGGTCGCACGCGCCTGACGGTGACGAGGGCCAGATGATCGAGATCGTGTCGCGGCCGAAGCAGTAGCCGCGACACGCATGTCGGAAATCGGGTGGAAATATCCGCCGTCGGCCGCTACTCGTCTGCCCGAATGCAAATGAGAGTTGGAATGCCGGCCGCCGACGACAGGATCGATAACCGCGACTGGACGCTGCTTTTCCTGCTCTCGGTATTGTGGGGCGGCTCGTTCTTCTTCAATGGCGTGATCTTGCGGGAATTGCCGCCGATGACGGTGGTTCTGCTGCGCGTTGTGCTTGCGGCCCTCATCCTGTTGCCGCTGCTGCCGGTCTATCGCCTTGCTCTGCCGAAGGGGGTATCGGGCTGGGCGCCGTTCTTCGCGATCGGCCTGTTCAACAATGTGCTGCCGTTCTCGCTGATCGTGACCGGGCAGACCTATATTCCGAGTGGGCTGGCGTCGATCCTGAACGCCACCACGCCGCTGTTCACTGTCATCGTCATGACGGCAGCGGGCGAGGAGAAACTGCATGCACACCGTATCGCGGGCGTCGTCGCCGGCCTCGCCGGGGTCGCGCTCCTTCACGGTGATGCGCTTGCCTTCCAGAGCGGACAGGGTGTCGGCATCTTGCTGTGCCTTGGCGGTGCGTTCAGCTATGGCCTCTCGGCGCTGGTGGCGCGGCGGCTGCCATCGAGTTCTCAACCGCTGGGAACGGCGACCTTCCAGCTGATGGCGTCGGCCGCGATGATGAGTATCGTCGCCGGGATCGTCGATCGGCCCTGGCGATTGCCGCTGCCGGGCCCCGTGACCTGGCTTGCCGTGATCGGCCTGGCTCTCCTGTCGACCGCGCTGGCCTATATCGTCTTTTTCCAGATCCTGCGGCGTTCCGGCGCGACCAACGTGATGCTGGTGACGCTGCTCATTCCGGTGACGGCGATCCTGCTCGGTTACCTCGTGCTCGGAGAGCCGGTTTCCGTGCGCGAGGTTGCCGGTGCGCTGGTGATCGGCGGTGCGCTGCTCTTGATCGACGGGCGCGTGCCGATATTTGGCGGGCGGCGGTAGCATCCACCGCAACAGCGCTTAAATAGCTGCCGCAATCCTGTAAAATGGGATGGTTAAGCTCGCCATCTGCGCGTATGAGGGCGCCCGACAGCGCCGGAGGCACCGAACATGGCACCGAAAATCTTCATCGATGGCGAAGCCGGGACGACTGGCCTCCAGATACTGCAGCGGCTGGCCGGCCGCAGGGATATCGAGCTGATCTCGATCGATCCCGCGAAACGGAAGGACGCTTCCGCGCGCAAGGAGATCATCAACCGCGCCGATGTGGTGATCCTCTGCCTGCCCGACGACGCCGCGCGCGAGGCGGTCGCCTACATCGATAACGACAACACGCGGGTGATCGACGCCTCCACCGCCTATCGGACCGCAGCAGGCTGGGCCTATGGTTTTCCGGAGATGACGCGGACGCAGCGTGCTGCGATCAAGGGCGCGCGCTACGTCTCCAATCCCGGCTGCTATCCGACCGGCTTCATCTCGCTGGTGCGGCCGCTGACGGACGCCAAAATTTTGCCCGCGAGCTGGCCGGTCTCGGTCAACGCCGTCTCCGGCTATTCCGGCGGCGGGCGCAAGATGATCGAGGAATTCGAGGACCAGGGCTCGCAACATTTCACGAAGGTGCCGTATCGCATCTACGCTCTGTCGCTCGCGCACAAGCATGTGCCGGAGATGAAGATGCATGGCGGGCTGGACCATCCGCCGATCTTCGAACCATCGGTCGGCCGCTACGCACAGGGCATGATCGTCGAAGTGCCGCTGCCGCTCTATGCGCTGCCCTCGGTGCCGAAGCTGAAAGACCTGCAGGCAGTGCTGGCGAGGGCCTATGAAGGCGAGCGCTTTGTCGAGGTTGCTTCGCTCGAGGAAGCCGCTTCGCTCTCGACGCTGCAGCCGGAGAGCCTCAACGGCACCAACATGATGAAGCTCTATGTGTTCGGCTCCGACCAGCTGCAGCAGGCGCGCCTCGTCGCCGTCCTCGACAATCTTGGCAAGGGCGCTTCAGGTGCTGCGGTGCAGAACCTCAATTTGATGCTGGGACTGGACGAGACCGCCGGTCTCATCGAGCGCTTCGACTGGTCGACGGCGCCAGCCAAGAGTCTTGACGCCGCGGCGAGCTAACCCCTCGCTGCCTTCCATGCCGAAAGCCAGCCCGTAAACCTCCCGCTGTCGCGCGCGCCGCCGTGCCAGGCGGCGGTCACCGCGCCGTTGTCGGCAACGAGCAACACGACATCCAGCCCCCGGGAGCGCCGCAGCGTGTCGATCGCCTGCTGCGGCGTCTGCGCGATGGGACCGGCGACATTGAAGGAGGTGTTGACCGACATCTCCACGCCGATGCGGCGGCCAAGCGCTTTCAGATAGGCGTAGGTGAGGGGATCGTCGTCCGCGCGCACGATCTGGATGCGTCCGGTGCCGTCGGCGTGGATCACGGCCGGAATCTTGTCTTTCGCATGCGGCTTCGAGCGCGCGGTCAGCACCATGTAGTTGTAGGCGTTGTAGTCGCCGTCGGAGGCGCCTTCGAGCAGCTCGAAATATTCGCGCGCCGCTTCCAGCGTCGCCATCGGTGCCAGCGGTCGGATCGCCTCGCGATATTTGACGCGCTCGTTGAGGTTCTCGCGCGCGGCGGCGTCGCAGGGGTTGGCGAGGATCGAGCGATGGCCGAGCGCGCGCGGGCCGGTTTCGGCCGCGCCCTGGTAGATCGCGATCACGCCGCTCTCGGCCACCATGAACGCCATGAGATCGGCGACCGCGTCGCGGCCTGCGTCCGTCGAGATGTCGCCGATGCGCTGCGAGGCGATGTCGTCGGACCTGAGCGCCGCTTCAATATCGCTTCGAGTTCGGCGGCAGCCCGCAATAAAACGCATGCGTCATCGGCGCACCGCGCGGCGCGCCCGCCAGATGCGCAAACAGCCAAGCCGCACCGATGGTGACACCGGGATCGCCGGGCACCGGCGGCACCCAGAGATGCAGGCGCGCCTTGCGCTGCTGGTTCCTGGCAAACCATGCCTCGTCGAAATGTTCGAGCAGGCGCATATTGCCGACCGCGTTCAATGCGACACCGCCGGTCAGCACCACGCGGTTTGCGCCGGTGGCGCGCAACAGATGATCCACGACATGGATCATGGCGTCCTCGAACACGAGCTGCGTCGCGGCAGCCTTGTCGAGACGATCTTGGGTGTCGGGCCGATGCTTGATGTCCTCGACACGAAGCACGGCATCGGGGTTCCAGAGCTGCTCCGGCTTAAGCGGTTCGCCCAGAATATCGATCAGCGCCGGCTTGTAGGGCTGACGAAACGGGTCGGCATACCAGTTGGCCATCGCGCGGTTGAGCCGGATCTCCCCGCCGTCGCCAAACTGCAGCACCTCCTTCAACCGCGCAAAATAGGGATTGCTGGCGCGGTTCATGTCGCCCCAGGCGGCGGCGCCCATGTAGCGCCCTTCGCTGGACAGCCAGGTCCAGCCGCCTTGTGTCGAGGAGATCACGCTGTAGAAGGCGCCCAGCGAGTTGAACATGCTGTCGTTGCAATAGAGCTTCTGCATCGCGCCGCTCCTGGTGACATAGAGCGAGATCGAGCCGAGATCGCCGGTGCCGTCGAGCACGGCAATCGCCACCGGCTCGCCGTCATCGGCAAAGGGCGAGGCGGCAAAGGAAAACCAGGCATGGTTGTCGTGATGCGGCATCGCGATCAGCGGCACGCGTTCCGACAGCCCAAGCTGTCGCGCCAGAATTTTCGGCGTGCGCGTCATCTGGTCGAGCCGGCGGCCGTCGAAGCCGGCGGCTTCGGTGTTGCGAACGAGCTTCAGGCTTTGCGGAGCTTCTTCCAGCACCGAGCGGAGCAGCGTGCCCGCCAGCGCCGGATAATCCCAGGACGTCAGCCAGGCGAAGATGTCGCCGGCGTCGCGCCCCATGCCGCGCAGCGCATCGAGCATCGCGTCGATGGATGCTCGCGGATATTCCGTGGTGTGCTTGCTGCCGGAAAAGCGCTCTTCCTCATTGTTGAGGATCAGGCGGGGGCCGTTCGCCTGCGTCACCTCGACCAGGGCTGCGCCGGAATTATGCGTGCCGGGCGGGCCGAGGCCCACGAGATGAAGCGTCTCGCCGCGCGTGAGCCTTTCGCGCGCTTCGTCAAGACGCCGATCCGCAAAGGCCGAGCCGAGACGATGAAAGCCCGCGCGACCCATGGTCTGCGTCGCAAGCCATTGCCCAAGACGGAATCCGGCTCTGCCAAGTCGGGGATGTCGCGGGCCTGTGCGTCTCTGTCCCAATTCAGACTTCCTTGTGCACGCCTGCATCAATCACAAAAGCCCTGTCGCAACAATGCCGTTTCGCGCCGCGGAATAAGTTGAACGAACGCCGCGCTTGCAAGCCGGCGCCCCGCTTGCGAAACTTGGGCAAAACAAATCATTGAAGCGGGAGAGAACGATGCGGGCTGTTACGAGACGCCGAATTTCGATTGCTGCTTTTGCCACCGCCGCGGTTTTTGCGGCAAGCGGCGCCCAGGCCCAGAAGAAATACGATCCCGGCGCGACCGACACCGAAATCAAGATCGGCAACATCATGCCCTATAGCGGGCCGGCCTCGTCCTATGGCGTGATCGGTCTGACCGAAAAAGCCTATTTCGACATGATCAACGATCAGGGCGGCATCAACGGCCGCAAGATCAAGTTCATCAGCTATGACGACGGCTACAGTCCGCCGAAGGCGATCGAGCAGGCGCGCAAGCTCGTCGAAAGCGACGAGGTACTGCTGATCTTCCAGTCGCTGGGCACACCGTCCAATTCGGCGATCCAGAAGTACATGAATGCCAAGAAAGTGCCGCAACTGTTCGTGGCGACCGGCGCCACCAAATGGGGCGATCCCAAGAACTTCCCATGGACCATGGGATGGCAGCCCAACTACCAGAGCGAGGGGCGCATCTACGCCAAATACATTCTCGATCACTTTCCCAACAGCAAAATCGCCGTGTTCTGGCAGAACGATGATGCCGGCAAGGATCAGGTCAAGGGATTGCGCGACGGCCTCGGCGACAAGGCCAACATGATCATTGCCGACAAGTCGTACGAGGTCAGCGACCCCTCGATCGACTCCCAGATCGTGGCGCTGCGCGATTCCGGCGCCGACACCTTCTTCTCATGGGCCGCGCCGAAGGGATCGGCGCAGGCCATCAGGAAGGTCGGCGAGATCGGCTGGAAGCCGCGTTTCTTCCTGGCGAATGTATCGACCTCGGTCGCCGGCGTGCTGAAGCCGGCCGGTTTTGAAAATGCGAAGGACATCATTTCGACGGCCTATCTCAAGGATCCGACCGATCCGGCCTGGAAGGACGATCCGGGCGTCAAGGCGTGGCGTGCCTTCATGGACAAGTACTATCCGGAAGGCGACAAGCTGAACTCGAACAATGTCTATGGTTACGCCGTGGCGCAGACCATGGTCCAGGTGCTCAAGCAGTGCGGCGACGACCTGACGCGCGAGAACATCATGAAGCAGGCTGCCAATCTGAAGGACTTCTCGTCCGAGGTGATGCTGCCCGGTATCAAGATCAACACCAGCCCGGATGACTTTTTTCCGATCGAGCAGATGCAACTCATGACATTCGACGGCCAGGCCTGGCATCTGTTCGGCGACGTCATCAATGGCGAGGTAGGCCATGAAGTGAGCCACTAGAACTCGTCGGGGCAACTTTATCCCCTCATCCTGAGGGGCATTGCGAAGCAATGCGTCTCGAAGGATGAGGCCGACAAACAGGGGGCCTCATGGTTCGAGACGGCGCTTTCGCGCCTCCTCACCATGAGGGTTGAAGTCAGCCAGCACTGAGCCTCACACCGGCGCGCAGAAACTTCTGGGGATCGACGGCTTCGCCGTCGATCCGCGTTTCATAGTGCAGATGCGGACCGGTGGAGCGGCCGGTCGAGCCGACTTCGCCGATCACCTGACCGATTTTCACAGTGTCGCCGACCTTGACGTCGATTTGCGAGAGATGGCCGTAGCGGGTCGAGAGCCCGTTGCCATGGTCGATCTCGACCATGCGGCCGTAGCCGCCGCTCCAGCCCGAATTGACGACCTTGCCGTTGGCGGTGGCGCGCACGGGATCGCCCGTCTGGGCACGGAAATCCAGGCCGGTATGCATCGCGGGCCGGCCGAGAAAGGGATCGGAACGCACGCCGAATCCCGAGGTGAACTCGACCTCGCCGATGACGGGCTTGCGATAGGGCACCAGCGCCAGCGTGCGGTTCAGCCGATCCATCTGCGCGCGGGTGAAGTTGATGCGGTAAAGCTGGCGGTCGAACGCGCTCGCATCCGCCGACAGTTTGACGGGTACAAAAGGTCCACCCATCGGCGCGCGCGGCGCCGCGGCCTCCAGCTGCGCCATGTCGAGGCCAAGATCGGTGATGACGCCGCGCATGCGGCGCACCCGCGATTCCATGCTGTCTTCATACGAGCTGAGCGCCGCCATCTGGCGGCTCTCGATCTGGTCCAGCGAGTTCTGCAGGCGCACCAGTGCGCTGTCGACGCCCTGGTTCTTGGCGAACTGGCTCGGCGGCTGGCCGCTGAGGATGGGCGCGCGCGATTCGAGCCGCGCCTCGCGGTCGGGCGGGGCGACGAAGATCACGGTGTCGCTAATAGGGTTTGGCTTGGGTGTTCCCGTGCCCGGTTCGGCCGCCGCAGCACCTCGCCCCGGCGGGCGGATCGAGCCCGTCACATCGGGAATCGTGCCGAGCGCGGTGGCGCGCAATTCCAGCGCGGTTTGCCGGCGCATGATCTGGTCGAGCTTCTGGTCGAATTGTTCCTGGTCGAGCAACTGCCGGCTGGTGGTGCGATCGACCTTGGCGCGCAGCTCGGCGATGCGGTCCTCATAGGCATATTGCATCTCGGCCTGGCGGGCGATCAGGCGGGTCAAGACATCATCTCGGAAGGCGAAATAGGTGGCGGTCGCCGCCGACCACATGCCGAGTAGCGTGACCGTGCCGACCACGATCCAGAACGCCACGGGGCCGAAGCGGACCTGCTTGCCCGCATGCATGATGGTGTAGCCGGATAGCGATTGCGCCGATGCCACGGCAGCCGTGGCGGCGGCGCGGCGGGTGAACGTCCGGCCGTGATCATGGGGGTGGTGTTGGGGGTACTCGGAATATTGACCGGAACGGTTCGACATCGGCACTCCCGCGCCGGTCGGATCCAGGTTCCTTGCGGCCAAATTTGCGGAGGCAATGTGACCCGTTCATGGTTAATTTTCAGGAAATGGCGCCTTTCTCGTTAAAGCGCCTGCGCCGCCGCCAACACCTGGTCGGCATGCCCGTCGACCTTTACGTGGCGCCAGATTCGCGCGACATGGCCGTCGGGACCGATCAGGACTGTGGTGCGAAGAATCCCGAGGAAGGTCCGGCCGTACATGGATTTTTCGCCCCATGCGCCGTAGACCTCCAGCATCTCGTGCTCTTCATCCGACATCAGAGGAACCGCAAGCTTGTGCTTGTCGCGAAACTTCTCCTGCGCCGTCTGCGAATCGCCGGAGATGCCGAGCACCTCGGTTCCGCAATCGGCGAAGGCGCTCTTGAGCCGCGTGAAGTCGATCGCCTCCCTGGTGCAACCGGGCGTATCGGCTTTCGGATAGAAGAACAGCACCAGTTTCTTGCCGGCGTAATCTGAAAGCGCAATCATGCCGCCGCCGTCCCGGGGCAGATGGAATGCGGGGGCCTTGGCGCCCTCGGCGAGAATATGAGCTTTTTGCACAGACGAACTCTTGTTGCGTGAGGTTGGGGAGGCGGCGGCGGAAGAAGATTTTAACCGTTTTGATGCGGCCTTATGCGATGTTCCAGCTGGTCCTTTCTTGCTCGATGTCTTTGCCGTTCGGCTGGTCTTGGTGATCCGGGCTTTAGAGGCTTTCGACGATTTTGCCGTGTGGGCCCGTCTGGACGAGGTTTTGGGGGATTTCTTGCGCGATTTCTTGGACATACGCCTTCCTTTCGTCGCTTTCGGCGGCTCAATCATTGGGGTATTGCGAAGTTGTGTCGGCGTGCCGGATTCGAGCCGATGGCTGGGCAAGTCTGACGGCCTCGGGGTATGGTTACAAGGAATTCGACGCACCGCCTGTCCGCTCGTTGAGTGAGCTTTTTGCGCCAGATGATGAGCAACAGGACTAATCAGGGATTGGCATCGATGTCCGCACAGGGGCGTTCCCCACCTGTCGACGGGCGCGGCCAAAGCGCCGATCGGTCCGCCGATCAGTCCCATGGGGAGCGCCGATCCCGCAATCCTTCCGCCCAGGGCCAGCACAGGCAGGCGCCTCAGTCCGCCGGGCCCCGCGAATGGGACGAGGCCGATTGGGACCATGAGCATGACGAGGCGGCCGGCCATCGCGCGCGCCGGCTGCTGTCCCGCCCGACCTCCGGCATTCACCGCATCGGCGACCGGATTTCGGCGCTGCAGAGATGGCTCGCCGGCGAACGCTGGGTCCGCCGGCTTGCGGTCGTCATCGCGGCGCTGGCCGCGATATTCGCGGGCTGCTTCGGTGGCCTGTGGTGGCGATTGGGCGCAGGCCCCATCAATCTCGACATGGCGACGCCGTGGCTGGCCGCGGCCATCGAGGAGAACATCGGTAACGGCAACACCGTCGAAGTCGGCGGCACCCAGATCGAACGGGCAGGGCGGATCCGCATCGCCGTTCGTATCCGTGACATCGTCGTTCGCGACCGCGACCGCGCGATCGTTGCGAGCGCGCCGAAGGCCGAGGTGCGGCTCTCCGGCATGGCGCTCTTGATGGGACGGCTGCGGGCCGAAAGCCTCAACCTCGTCGACGCCGAGCTGTCGATCCGCATCACGCCGGACGGCTATGTCACGGTCTCGACCGGCGACACCAACAAGCCGCTCGCAACCGGCGTCGCCTCGAAACGCGCGGCTGCTGCCGCTGCCGGCGTAGCCGCTCCCGGTCAGCCTGCCCCCAGCGCGCCCGCGCTGCCCGCAGCACCCGTGCCGATCACGCCACCTGCGTCTTCCCCTTCGGCGACCAGCGGACTCCTTGCCGGCCTTGATTGGCTCGACAGCCTCAGCCTGACCGGCCTCGACGGCCAGAACCTCAACGAGATCGGTCTGAAGAACGGCAATCTGATCGTCGACGACCAGCAGCGCGGCAACAAATGGAATTTTGAGAATATCAGCCTCAGCCTGCGCCGACCGAGCGGCGGCGGTGTCGCGCTCAGCCTCGGCGAAGAGGGCGCAAAGCCCTGGTCGCTTCGCGTCACGGTCGGTCCGCAGGCAAACGGCGTACGCTCGGTCGATATCCGCGCCAAAGACGTCTCGACCTCCAACATCCTGCTCGCACTGCGGCTGAAGGACGTCACCTACAATGCCGACCTGCCGCTGACCGGCGAGCTCAAGGGCGAACTTGGCCGCGACGGCCTGCCGACCTATTTCCGCGGCAAGCTCGTGGTCGGCGCCGGCACCATCATCGATACCGACACGCCGGACTATCCGATGGCGATCAATTCGGCGGAGCTAAACGTCGAATGGGATTCCGGGCGGCGCGTGCTGGTCGCGCCGTTCAAGATCATCTCGGGCGCCAACCGCATCACGCTGCTCGCGCATCTCGAGCCGCCGAACGACAGCGTCAACGACTGGCAGCTCGGGCTGTCCGGCGGCACCATCGTGCTCGCCGGCATCGACAACAGCCCGCCGCTGATCTTCAACCGCATCAATATCGGCTTCCGTTTCGATACCGAGCGCAAGCAGGTGGTGCTGGCGCAGGCCGATATCAGCAATGGCGAAGTCGGCGTCGCCGGCACCGGCAGCATCGACTATGCGAACGAACCGCTGATCAAGCTTGGCTTTGCCGGCACGCCGATGTCGGCGTCCGCCCTGAAGCGGATCTGGCCGGCCTTGATCGTGCCGGAAGTGCGCGAGTGGGTGATCGAGCGCATCGAAGGCGGCACGCTCCAGCGCATCGAGATCGGCGTCAACACGCTGGTCAAGAACCTGCCGCGCAAGGGCCCGCCGATTCCCGACGATGGCCTCTCCGTCAACATCGTCGCAAGCGGCGTGACGGTGCGCCCGGTCGACGGCCTGCCGCCGGTGCATGACGCAGATTTGAAGGCGCATGTCACCGGCCGTACCGCGACGGTGACCATCGGGCAGGCGATTGCCGACACGCCCAACGGCCGCAAGCTCACCATTTCCGACTTTTCGTTCGAGGTGCCGGATACGCATCCGAAACCGCCGCCGTCGCGGGTCAAGCTGAAGATCGACGGCCCGGTGCCGGCAGCGGCCGAGATCATGGCGTCCGATCGCCTCAGCGATGTCATGGCGACGCCCATTGATCCCGCCACCAGCAAGGGAACGTTTTCGGCGATCATCAATCTGGGCATGCCGGTCAAGGGCGAGCTGAGCAAGGAGAACACCACTTACGCCGTTACCGCCGACCTCAACGGCTTCGCCGCCGACAAGCTGGTGATGAGCCAGAAGCTCGAGGCCAACAGCCTCAAGATCGTCGCCAACAATCAGGGCTATCAGGTCAAAGGCGACGTGAAGATCAACGGCCAGGCGGCCACGCTGGACTATCGCAAACCCGCCGAAGGCGATGCCGATGTCCGCCTCGCCGCAACGCTGGATGACGCAAGCCGCGCGCGTCTCGGGCTCGATCTCGGGCCCGCGGTGTCAGGCGCGATCCCGATCAAGCTGGTCGGCAAGATCTCCAGCGATCACGACAGCAAGATGGGCATCGAGGCCGATCTTACCCAGCTCAAGCTCGACAACATCCTGCCCGGATGGACCAAGGTGCCGGGCAGATCGGGCAAAGCCACCTTCAACGTCGTGCCGAAAGCGCAGTCGACGCGATTCGAGGACATCGTCATCGACGGCGGCCCCGGCGTTTCGATCAAGGGCTCGCTGGAGGTCGACCAGAACGGCGATCTCGTGAACGCGAACTTCCCGACCTATTCGCCGAGCGAAGGCGACAAGACCTCGCTGAAAGCCGAACGCGGCCAGGACGGCGTGGTCAAGGTGACCATGCGCGGCGACGTGTTCGATGGCCGATCTTTCCTCAAATCGGCGATCTCGGGCGGCTCGAAAGACGACACCAAGAGCAAGACCAAGAACATCGATTTCGACGTCGATCTCAAGCTCGGCGCGGTCGCGGGCTTCAACGGCGAGGCGGTGCGCAGCGCCGATCTGAAGATGTCGCGCCGCGCCGGCATCATCAAGGCCTTCACGCTCAACGGCAAGGTAGGGCGCGATACGCCGGTGACCGCAGAATTGCGTGGCCGCGGGCAGAGCCAGGGACGCGATGTGGTCGTGCTGCAAACCAACGATGCCGGCGCGTTCTTCCGCTTCACCGACACCTATTCCAAGGTGATCGGCGGCCAGCTCATGCTCGCAATGGAGCCGCCGACGCCCGAACCCAACGCCAAAGAGGGGTTGCTTAACGTCAAGGATTTCTCGGTGAAGGGAGAGGGCGCACTGGACCGCGCCGCGGCCGGTGGGCCGGCCAACGCTCCGAACGGCATCACCTTCTCGGCGCTGCGCGCCGAGTTCACGCGCCAAAGCGGCCAGCTCGCGATCCGCGAAGGCGTGGTCAAGGGCCCGACCATCGGTCTGACCATCGAGGGCAGCATCGACTACAGCGCCAACAAGGTGTGCATGAGCGGCACCATCGTGCCGATGTACGGACTGAACAACATGTTCGGCCAGATTCCGGTTTTTGGCCTGCTCCTCGGAGGCGGTAGCAATGAAGGCCTGATCGGCGTCACCTATGAGGTCGTGGGATCGCCGGGCGCGCCGGTGCTGCGGATCAATCCGATTTCCGCGATCCTGCCCGGGGTGACGCGCAAGATCATGGATTTCAACACCGGCAAACAGGGCAATCCGATCGATCTGCCGGCAAGCAATTCACCCGCCGGCACTTCGCCATCGCCTGCAAACCCCTGTTAATGCAGCGATAACCGACTTTCCTAACGTCCTCTTGTGGTCTCGCCCGCTAAAAGCGGGGCGGGGGCAGTATGGAACCACAACAAAAGACTGCCAGTGGGCGCTGGTTCGCCATGAAATCGGGCTGGCCGTTTGGCCGGATCGGCGCCATCCAGTGGCTGATCATTTGCGGCGTCGGGATCGTGCTCGCGGTCATGCTCGGCACGGGTTTTCTCGTGCTGCAGTTCCGCGACCGCACGGTCGATGCTGCCGAGCGTGAGCTGGCCAATACGGCACAGCTGCTTTCGCGTCATTTCGACCAGCAGCTCACGGACCTCCAGCGCGTCCACGAGGACGTCCTGGACTATGCACGGGCTGAGGGCATCGACACCGCGGAGGCTTTCGACAGCCGCATGTCCTCGCTGGCGGTGCATGAAATGCTGCGAGCAAAGCTGCAGGCGTTTCCACATGTCGGCGGCTTGAACCTGTTCAATGCCCAGGGCTGGCTGATCAATTCCTCGCAGACCTGGCCAGTGCCCGATGTGAGCATCACCGACCGGCGGTACTTCAAGGAGTTCAGTTCCGGCCAACCCGTACCCGAGACGATCGTCGAGGCCGGCAAGAGCAAGGTCACGGGCCAGTGGACCGCGCTCTTCGCGCGGCGGTTCATCGGGCGCAATGGCGAGATCATTGGCATCGCCAGCCGCGGCGTCGAGCCGTCACATTTCGAGGAGTTCTGCGCCTCACTGGCACTGGAAGGCGAGACCACCATCTCGATGCTCCATCGCGACGGCACGATCATTGCCCGCTATCCCCATCACGATGGGCTGGTCGGGCGAAACATCGCCCACAGCCCATTATTCCAGCGCGTACTGGCGCTGAACGGCAGTGCTTCGGGGCACTTCAAGGGTTTCACGGACGGCGAGGATCGGCTTGGGTCGATCCGGCCCATGGCCAATTTCCCGCTGCTTGTCGTGGCAACCACGACCGCGACCCATGCACTCGCCAACTGGCGCGCGCAGACCAAGCTGCAGTTTGGAGCCGCGCTGCTCGCGGTACTGGTCGTCATCGTCACGATCGCGCTGATCGTGCGGCAGCTGAAGCATCAGCATGTGGCGGCGCAACGGCTGCTGGTGGAGAAGGGCCAGCATCTCGACACCGCCATCAACAACATGACCCTGGGACTGTTGCTGTTCAACGCCACCGGCCATCTCGTGATCTGCAATCAGAGCTATCTCGACATGTTCGGCCTTTCGCCCGACGTGGTCAAACCGGGCTGCCATCTGCGCGACCTCATCCTGCATCGCCAGCAGCTGGGCTCCTTTGTCGGCGACGTCGATGCCTATTGCGCGAAATTCCTCAATCCGCAAAACGATGAAATCCGCGACACCGTGGTCGACACGCCCGATGGTCGCAGCATCAGGCTGGTCTACAAACGCTCGCCCGACGGCGGCTGGGCAACCACGCTGGAAGACGTCACCGAGCGTTCCCGCTTCGAGGCAAGGATCGAGCATCTCGCCCATTACGACGCGCTGACCGATCTGCCGAACCGCACGCTATTCCAGCTCCACGCCGAGAAGATGATCGCGGGCTTGCCGGACGTTCCGTTCGCGATCCTCTATATCGATATCGACGAGTTCAAGGGCATCAACGATTCGCTCGGTCATCTCATCGGCGACGAGTTCCTGCGTGTGGTGTCGCAGCGGCTGCGCGGCTGCGTCGGCGAGGGCGACTTCGTGGCCCGGCTCGGCGGCGACGAGTTCGCGATCGTGCAATATGGCGTCGACCAGGAAGCGGACGTCAGCGCGCTGATCGACCGCGTGTACCGGGCGCTGCGCTCGCCGTTCGAATGCCACGGCCATCGCCTCAGCGCCGATGCCTCGATCGGGGTCGCGGTTGCCCCGCGCGACGGGTCGCATCTGCTTGGCCTGCTCAAGAGCGCGGACCTTGCGATGTATGCCGCCAAGGCGGCGGGCCGGCGCACCTACCGCTTCTTCGAGGCGGGCATGGAAACCGAGGCCAATTCCCGCCGCGAGCTCGAGCGCGACATGCGCGCCGCGCTGATCGAAGGCGGTTTCGAAATTCACTACCAGCCGCTTGTCGATGTCGAGAGCGAAGAAGTCGTCGGCTGCGAAGCGCTGCTGCGCTGGTGGCATCCGCGCCGCGGCATGATCTCGCCGGCCGAGTTCATCCCGATTGCCGAGGAAACCGGCCTGATCCAGGAGATCGGCCAGTGGGTGCTCGACACCGCCTGCCGCGAAGCCGCGAGCTGGCCGGCCCACATCCGCGTCGCCGTCAACGTTTCTCCGGTGCAGTTCAGGTCGCAGACGCTGGCGCTGAATGTCGCCGCCGCGCTCGCCAGTTCCGGCCTCGATCCGCGCCGGCTGGAGCTCGAGATCACCGAAGCCGTGCTGATCGGCGACGACGAGGCGGCGCTGACGACGTTTGCGCAATTGCGCGAGTTTGGGGTGCACATCGCGCTCGATGATTTCGGCACCGGCTATTCCTCGCTGCGCTACCTGCACCGTTTCCCGTTCGACAAGATCAAGATCGACCGCTCCTTCGTCAAGGAAGTGGCCGACGGCTCTGGCACGTCGTCGATCATCAAGGCGGTGGTTGCCATTGCCGCCGATCGCAGCATGGTCACGACTGCCGAGGGCGTCGAGACGAGGCAACAGCTCGACACCGTGCGGGCGCTCGGCTGCACGCAGATGCAAGGCTACCTGTTCAGCGCCGCGCGCCCGGCGCGGGAAATCCGCGCCATGCTGGGATTGGGCGAGGTGGCTGCTCTGGGTGTTGCCTAACGCCGCAGCGCCGGCACCACCAGAAACGGCAGCATGCCGAGCACCACGTTGATCAGCGAGAACACGATCAGTGGATTGTAGCTGTGGGTGAAGTCGTGCAGCAGGCCGCCACTCCAGGAGCCGAGCGCCGATCCCAGCCCGCTGCCGATCGAGATCATGCCGAAAATCGTGCCGACGCGTTCGCCGCGGAAGATCTTGATAGCGGTGGCCGTGATCAAGGGCCCGCGCGAGCCGATCATGCTGCCGAAGGTGACGATGAAGCCGGTCAGGAGCCAGTAATTCGGATAGTACTGCAGCAGCCAGAGCAGGATGATGCCGACGATCGAGATTGCGTAGGAGATCAGCACGGACGGCCTGCGGCCGATGAGCCCGTCCAGCGTCGAGACGCCGAGCATGCCGAACAGCAGCACGACGCCCGAAAAGCCCCAGGCGGTCGCGGCCTGCAGGGGCGGGAAACCGGCGTCGATCAGATAGGCCACGATCTGCGCCGAGAGCGCATACATCGCGACCGCGGTGAAGAAAAAGGTCGAAAACAGCGCCCAGAAGGCGTGGTGGCGCAAGGCGCTGAGCAGCGTCCAGCCTTCGTCGATGAAGTCGGTCTCGACCTTTTTCATGACGTGCGGCGCGCCGGCGGCGAAACGCCGCCACGGCAACAGCACGACCGGCAGCAGAATTGCGAGCACCACGATGCCGAATAGCTGATAGGTGCCGCGCCAGTCGAGATGGTCGATCAGGAGCTGCGAGGCGGGCAAGAGCAGTAGCACGCCGCCGCCCATCGCGGAATAGACCACGGCCATGGCGGTCGGCAGCCTCTGCCCGAACCAGCGGCCGAGCAGGATGGAGTTGGGGACGTTGCCGATCAGCGCGGCGCCGAAGCCGACACAGAGGCCGATGGTGAGCTGGAATTGCCAGAGATGTTGCGCGTAGGAGGCGATCAGGAACGCGGCGCCCAACAGGAAGATGCCGAGCGAATACACCACGCGCGGGCCGGAGCGGTCGAAGACGCGGCCGACCACCGGCGCGGTCAGGCCGCCCGCAAGCCAGGTCAGCGAATAGACCGAGACCACATCGGCGCGGTCCCAGCCGAAATTCTCCGAGATCGGCTTGAGGAACACGGTGAAACTCTCGCCGAGGCCGCGGCCCAGCACCGAGAGCGCAAAGCAGAGCGCGAGCACGCCGAGCGCCATGCGCGCCGGCTGACGCGGCTGCGTGACGGTCTGCTCCCGCGGCGTCGTTTGATCCATGACGGGAGGGAGCGCGCTTTGCCCGAAAAGCGCAAGCGCGCTTGCGGAATACGCCTATGCAGGCTTGAGCAGCACGTGGTGCTTCTTGCCGAGCGATAGTTTGATCACGCCTTCCGGTGTCAGATTCGTGCTCGACAGCGACATCTTCTCGTCGGTAACGGCGGTATCATTGACGCGCAAACCGCCGCCCTTGATCTGGCGACGCGCTTCGCCGTTGGAGGCGACGAGGCCCGCTTTGACGAAACCCGTCAGCACGCCAAGCCCGGCCTCAAGTTCGCCGCGTGGAATTTCCACCGTCGGCAGGTTTTCCGCGATCGCGCCTTCCTCAAACGTGCGGCGCGAGGTTTCTGCCGCCTGGCGCGCGGCCTCGGTGCCGTGCAGCAGCGTGGTCGCGGCATCGGCGAGCGCCTTCTTGGCCTCGTTGATCTCCGCGCCCTTGAGCGCCGAGAGTTCTTGCGATGTCGCTCATAGGCAGAGTCGTGAACAGCTTGAGGAACTTTGCGACGTCCGCGTCTTCGGTGTTGCGCCAGTATTGCCAGAACTCGTAGGGCGAACATTCATCGGCATTGAGCCAGATCGCGCCCTGCGCGGTCTTGCCCATCTTCGCCCCTGAAGCCGTGGTGAGCAGCGGTGTCGTCAGGGCGTAGAGCTGTGCCGTGCCCATGCGGCGGCCGAGATCGACGCCCATGATGATGTTGCCCCACTGATCGGAGCCGCCCATCTGCAGCCGGCAGCCGGTGCGCTTGGCCAGTTCGACGAAGTCGTAAGCCTGGCAGACCATGTAGTTGAACTCGATGAAGCTCATCTCCTGCTCGCGCTCGAGCCGGAGTTTCACCGAATCCATGGTCAGCATGCGGTTGACCGAGAAATGCTTGCCGACGTCGCGCAGCATCTCGATCCAGTTCAGCCTGGTGAGCCATTCCGCATTGTCGAGCATGATGGCGTCGCTGGCACCGGAGCCGAAGCGCAGCACCTTGGCGAACACGCCACGGATGCTTTCCTTGTTGGCCTCAATCTCGGCGATCGAGCGGAGCGCGCGCGTCTCGTCCTTGCCGGAGGGGTCGCCGACCATGGTGGTGCCGCCGCCCATCAACGTGATCGGCTTGTTGCCGCTCTGCTGCAGCCAGTACAGCATCATCATGGTCAGGAAGTTGCCGATATGCAGCGACGGGGCGGTGCAGTCGTAGCCGACATAGGCGGTCGCCTGTCCCTTCGCGGCCAGCCCGTCGAGGCCCTCGAAGTCAGAACATTGATGGACGAAGCCGCGCTCCTGCAGCACGTTGAGGAAATCTGACTTGAAAGCGGTCATCTTTCGGCGACTCTGATCATGCTTGTTTTAGGTTAACTGCAGCAAATTCCGGGACCCGGCCCTGGCTACCTGCCGCGGTGCGCTGTGGCATTATAAGATGTGCTCGCGCGGTACAAGCTTAGGGAACCCGAAATCTGCCGCAATGCGCGCGCAGGGCGGAGTTTCGCGAGGGTACTGACTGCAATGATGTTGACGACACTCGGTCTGATGAGCGGGACCTCGCTCGACGGGGTCGACATTGCCATGATCGAAACCGACGGCAAGAAGGTAAACGCATTCGGACCGTCGGGCTACCGGCCCTATACCGAGCGCGAGCGCGGCCTGTTGCGCCAAGCCCTGACCGAAGCCGTCCATCTGCCGCAACGCGATGCGCGGCCGGGCATCCTGCGCGAGGCCGAGCATGCCGTCACCCAGGCGCACGCGGAGGCGGTGGCGGCCTTTGTCGCGCAGCACCGCATCAGCTTCGAGGATATCGACATTGTCGGCTTCCATGGCCAGACCGTATTGCACCGGCCCGAGCGGCGCCTGACGGTGCAGATCGGCGATGGCCAGGCGCTGGCGAAAGCCATCCATATCCCGGTGATGCACGACTTCCGCGCCGCCGATGTCGCCGCCGGCGGGCAGGGCGCGCCGTTCGTTCCGGTCTATCACCGCGCGCTGGCGCAATCGCTGCAGCGCGAGGGGCCGATCGTCGTGGTCAATATTGGCGGCGTCGCCAACATCACCTATATCGACGGCACGGACACACTGATCGCCTGCGACACCGGGCCCGGCAACGCGCTGCTCGACGATCATATGTTCCGTGAGTTGAATCAGCCGTTCGACAAAGCGGGCAGCTTTGCAGCCATGGGCAAGGTGGATGAAGCCTGGATCGCCAAAGCGCTGGAACTGCCGTTCTTTGCGCTGCCGCCGCCAAAATCGCTCGACCGCAATGATTTTGCAGCCCTGAAGCTCGACCGCATGACACCCGCCGATGGTGCTGCGACACTGACGGCGTTCACGGCGGCGGCGATTGCGCGAATCGTCCCGCTGCTGCCGAAACCGCCGAAGAGCTGGATCGTGTCCGGCGGCGGCGCTCGCAACCACACCATGCTGCGGATGCTGCGCGAGCGGCTGCAGCCTGCCACCGTCGAAGCCGCCGATACGCTCGGCTGGGCTTCCGATTCGATCGAGGCGCAGGCCTTCGGCTTCCTGGCGGCGCGGGGGCTGAAAGGCCTGCCGCTCAGCTATCCCGCCACGACCGGCGTGCCGATGCCGATGACGGGAGGCATCATCTCGCGGCCCTATTGAGGCGTCTTGACATGTCCATGCACTTGCATGTAATTAGATGCAATTGCATTGAACCGCATGGACACCCTCATGGCCGCGCCGCTCAAACTGATCAGCCACAAGCTCTGTCCCTATGTGCAGCGCGCGGTGATCGCCCTGACCGAAAAGGACGTGCCGTGCGAGCGCATCGACATCGATCTCGCCAACAAGCCGGACTGGTTCCTGAAAGTCTCTCCCCTCGGCAAGACGCCGGTGCTGCTGGTCGGCGATCACGCGATCTTCGAGTCCGCGGTCATTCTCGAATATCTGGAGGAGACGCAGGCCAATCCGCTGCATCCGGCCAACGCCCTGCACCGCGCCGAGCATCGCGCCTGGATCGAATTTGGCTCGGCCGTGCTGAGCGACATCGCGGGTCTCTATTCGGCGCCGGATGAAACCGCGTTCAAAGCGAAAGCGGCCCAACTCGAGACCCGTTTCGCGCGGCTCGAAGCGCGCGTCGCTTCGCCCTGGTTCGACGGCGAGAAATTCTCGCTGGTCGATGCCGTGTTCGGCCCGGTGTTTCGTTACTTCGATGTGTTCGACGACATCGGCGATTTCGGCATTTTGCGCGACAAGCCGAAGCTTGCTCGCTGGCGCGAAAATCTGGCCGCACGGCCGTCGGTCAGGTCGGCGGTTGGCGCCGACTATCCGGCGCTGCTGCGCGATTTCATCGAGCGTCGCCGCTCTTATCTTGCGCAACTACAGGCTAGTTTGGCTGCTTAGGCGAGCTCAGCCGCCATCTTCGCGAGAACAGCGACTGTGTTCATGTTGCGTGCGGTGCCGGTCTTGGCGGCGGGAATGACGAGCTTGGATTGGCCCATGCCCTCGCCGTAGTGCACGTAGATCTCGCGTTTTCCGAGATTGATCTCTTCGTCCTTGCGGCCGCGCACCGCGGCGAGCGTGTCCTTCGGCGGCGGATCGTCGAGGAAGATCGCCATGGTGCGGTTCGGCGCGGCTTTCGGGAACGGATTATCCGCCGAGACCTGCGCCATCTCGGCAGCGCTGCGCACGAGCACACCGACCGCCTTGCCGGCATAGGCGGCAAGCCGCTTCTCCAGCGCCGCCTTGACCGCGGTTTCGGATTTGCGGCTGGCAAACACCACATTGCCGCTGGCGATGTAGGTGCGAACCTGCGTGAAGCCGAGCTCCTCGCAGATCGCCTTCAAATCGCTCATCGGCAATTTGCCGGTGCCGCCGACATTGACCGCGCGCAGCAATGCCACGAACGAGGCCATGGAGTTCTAGCGGACGTTGGCGAGCCGCATGTCGAGATAGGCCGTGACCGTCTCCATCAACGGCTCCATTTTCTCCTCGAAGAAATGGTTGGCGCCGGGAATGGTCTGCTGGTCGATGACGATGCCCTTCTGCGTCTTCAGCTTCTCGACCAGCGTGTTGACGTCTTTCGCAGGCGCCACGATGTCCCTGTCGCCATGCACGATCAGGCCGGACGAGGGGCAGGGCGCGAGGAAGGAGAAGTCGTAGCGGTTCGGCTCCGGCGCGATCGAGATGAAGCCCTCGACTTCGGGCCGGCGCATCAACAGCTGCATGCCGATCCAGGCGCCGAACGAAAAGCCCGCGACCCAGCAGGCGCGCGCTTCGGGATTGATGGTCTGCGCCCAGTCGAGCGCGGAAGCCGCATCCGACAATTCGCCGGCGCCGTGATCGAACGAGCCCTGGCTCCGGCCGACGCCGCGGAAATTGAAGCGCAGCACGGAAAAGCCGCGCGCGGCGAAGGCGTAATAGACCTGATAGACGATCGGGTGATTCATGTTGCCGCGGAACTGCGGATGCGGGTGCAGCACCATCGCGATCGGCGCGTTCTTCTGCTTGGCCGGATGATAACGGCCTTCCAGGCGGCCCGCCGGACCGGTGAAAATTACCTCAGGCATGAGAGATCCTTAAAGACCATCAACCGATGTGGGCCGGCTCGCTGCGATCGGGTCGGCGAGCCCTGCGAGAGAAGGGGTTCTTGCGTCGTCGGATGATGTGCGAACGACGCCCGGTGAAACTCGGGCGCGTTCTAGCATGAGGCGAGGGGCAAAAAGCAAGCATCTTGAGCATCCGGCAATTGCCTCAAGGCGTTAGCGCCGCCAGTTGCCGAAGCGCTCAAACATTGCCAATTGGCGGGGAGCGGCGCTTAGCTGCGGCCGAGAGTTAAGGTATTATCGTACTTGATGGCGAATAGGGTCTACCTCGACTGGAATGCGACCACGCCGCTGCGCTCCGAGGCGAAGGCGGCGATGGCGGCTGCGTGGGAGCTTTCGGGAAACCCGTCCTCTGTTCATGCCGAAGGCCGGCAGGCGCGGCGGCTGGTTGAGGACGCCCGCGCCCTCGTCGCCGGAGCGGTGGGCGCGCTGCCCCGCAACGTCGTCTTCACGTCGGGCGGAACGGAAGCCAACGCGTCAGCGCTGACGCCCGGGCTTCACGGCGCTGCGGGCAGTCCCGTGCAGCGGCTCTTGATGTCCTCTATCGAGCACGCCTCGGTCGTGGCCGGCGGCCAATTCGCGGCCGGCGCGATCGCGAAGATCGCGGTGACGCCCTCCGGCGTCGTCGATCTCAGTGATCTCCGCGCCAGGCTCGCCTCCGGCCTGCCGGCGCTGGTCTCGATCATGGCCGCCAATAATGAGACCGGCGCGGTTCAGCCAGTTCGTGAAGCGGCTCAAGTTGTCCATGAAGCGGGCGGCCTGCTGCACGTCGATGCGATCCAGGCGCTCGGCAAAATACCGGTCGATATCAGGGCGCTGGGGGCCGATCTTGTAACGCTGTCGGCGCACAAGATCGGCGGTCCCAAGGGCGTCGGCGCATTGGTGCTTGCTGAGGGCCTTTTGGGCGTCGATCCGCTGCTGCGGGGCGGCGGCCAGGAGCGCGGCCACCGCGCCGGAACCGAAAATGTCGCGGGGATCGCCGGCTTTGGCGCGGCCGTGAAAGCCGCCATGGGGGCGCTGGAGGCGGACCGGTCGCGTCTGGAAGGCCTGCGGGACCGGTTGGAAGCCGGCCTGCGGCAGACCCCCGGTGTCATCGTCTTCTCCCAGGACGCCCCGCGGTTGCCCAATACCACGCTGTTCACGGTTCCGGGGCTCCGGGCCGAAACCGCCGTAATCGGCTTCGATCTCGCGGGAATTGCGGTGTCTTCGGGTTCCGCCTGCTCGTCCGGCAAGGTCCAGCCGTCTCATGTCTTAGAGGCCATGGGTGTGGGCCCAAAGCTCGCCCAAGGTGCCGTGCGGCTCAGTCTGGGCTGGTCTACGACCGAGGCAGACATTGAATCGTGCGTTCAGGCTTGGCGAAAGCTGGCAGGTACCCTAATTAAGGGTAGCGACGAAACACAGCTTGAACGGTTCTAAGCAGGTGATTTTCGCGCTAAAGCATCGTAAGAGAGCTTTGGAACTGATCCACCGCGGTCCTTGAAACCGCGAGCGGAGGATTGAATGCCAGCCGTGCAAGAGACGGTCGACCGCGTCAGGCGGATCGACGTCGACCAATACCGTTATGGGTTCGAGACGTTGATCGAATCCGACAAGGCCCCGAAGGGCCTGTCGGAGGATACGGTCCGTTTCATTTCCGCGAAGAAGAACGAGCCGGCGTGGATGCTGGAATGGCGGCTGGAGGCGTATCGCCGCTGGCTGACCATGACCGAGCCGACCTGGGCTCGCGTCGATTATCCCAAGATCGACTACCAGGACCTCTACTATTACTCCGCACCAAAGCCGAAGAAGCAGGTCGGATCGCTTGACGAGATCGATCCCGAAATTCTCAAGACCTACGAGAAGCTCGGCATTCCCCTGCGCGAAGTCGAAGTGCTCGAAGGCGTTGTGCGGCCTGAGGGCGAGCGCAAGATCGCGGTCGACGCGGTGTTCAACTCGGTTTCGGTCGCGACCACCTTCCAGAAGGAGCTGAAGGCCGCCGGCGTGATCTTCATGCCGATCTCGGAGGCGATCCGCGAGCATCCCGAACTGGTGAAGAAGTATCTGGGCACGGTGGTGCCGACCTCGGACAATTTCTTCGCGACCCTGAACTCGGCGGTGTTCTCCGACGGCTCGTTCGTCTATGTGCCGGAGGGCGTGCGCTGCCCGATGGAGCTGTCGACCTATTTCCGCATCAACGAGCGCAACACCGGCCAGTTCGAGCGCACGCTCATCATCGCCGACAAGGGCGCTTACGTCAGCTATCTCGAAGGCTGCACCGCGCCGCAGCGCGACGAGAACCAGCTTCATGCCGCTGTCGTCGAGCTGGTCACGCTCGATGACGCCGAGATCAAATATTCGACGGTGCAGAACTGGTATCCGGGCAATGCCGAGGGCAAGGGCGGCATCTACAATTTCGTCACCAAGCGTGGCGACTGCCGCGGCAAGAACTCCAAGATCTCCTGGACCCAGGTCGAGACCGGTTCGGCGATCACCTGGAAATATCCGAGCTGCATTTTGCGCGGCGATAATTCGCGCGGCGAGTTCTATTCGATCGCGATCTCGAACGGCTATCAGCAGGTCGATAGCGGCACCAAGATGCTGCATCTCGGCAAGAACACCACGAGCCGTATCATCTCCAAGGGCATTGCGGCCGGGCGTTCCCAGAACACCTATCGCGGGCTCGTCACCGCGCACCGGAAAGCTACCGGAGCCCGCAACTTCACCGCCTGCGAACTCGCTCCTGATCGGCGACAAATGCGGCGCGCACACCGTGCCCTATATCGAGGCGAAGAACTCCTCCGCCACGTTCGAGCACGAGGCGACCACCTCGAAGATTTCCGAGGACGTGCTGTTCTACTGCGTCCAGCGCGGGCTGTCGCAGGAGGAGGCCGTCGGCCTCGTCGTCAACGGCTTCGTCAAGGACGTGCTGCAGCAGCTGCCGATGGAGTTCGCGGTGGAGGCGCAGAAGCTGATCTCGATCTCGCTGGAAGGGAGCGTGGGGTGACGCCGTCATTGCGAGCGAAGCGAAGCAATCCATTGGCGACTAAAGCTGGATTGCTTCGTCGCAAGGGCTCCTCGCAATGACGAAGAATTCCATTTCGGTTTCCTAAGGACAACAGATGCCGCTACTCGAAGTGAAAGAACTGCAGGTTCGTGTCGAGGATCGCGAGATTCTCCATGGGCTGTCGCTGACCGTGAACAAGGGCGAGGTGCACGCGATCATGGGGCCGAACGGCTCCGGCAAGTCGACGCTCTCCCACGTCATCGCGGGCAAGCCCGGTTACGAGGTGACGGGCGGCGAAATCCTGTTCAACGGCGAGAACCTGATGGAGATGGCGCCGGACGAGCGCGCCGCCAAGGGCGTATTCCTGGCGTTTCAGTACCCGGTGGAAATCCCCGGCGTTGCCACCATGAACTTCCTGCGCACGGCGCTGAACGCGCAGCGCAAGGCGCGCGGCGAGAGCGAGTTCTCGACGCCGGATTTTCTCAAGAAGGTCCGCGAGGTCGCAAAGTCGCTGAACATTCCGCAGGACATGCTCCGCCGCGGCGTCAATGTCGGCTTCTCCGGCGGCGAGAAGAAGCGGAACGAGATTTTGCAGATGGCGCTGTTCGAGCCTTCTCTCTGCATCCTCGACGAGATGGATTCCGGCCTCGACATCGATGCGCTGCGCATCGCCGCCGACGGCGTCAACGCGCTGCGCTCGCCGGACAGGGCGATGGTCGTCATCACCCATTATCAGCGGCTCCTCAACTACATCGTGCCCGACTTCGTGCACGTGATGTCAAGGGGACGCGTGGTCAAAAGCGGCGGCAAGGAACTGGCGCTGGAGCTGGAAGAGTCCGGCTATGCCCAGTTCGAGGACGCGGCCTGACGAATGCGGATTTTGCAATGAACGTTGTGCTGGCAAAGACAGAGACCGGACGCGCGGTGGAAAGCATATTCACCGTTGCGCGCGACCGGCTGCCCGGAACGGGCAAGGTCGCCGATCAGAGGCGGCAGGCGTTCGAGGCCTATGAACGCGCAGGCCTGCCGCACCGCCGGATCGAGGAGTGGAAATATACCGACCTGCGCGTGCTGATGCGCGAGGTGCGGCCGCTCGCGGCCAAGCCTGATGCGGCTGCGCTCAAGCGCGCGAAAGCAGCGCTGAAGCCGGTCGCCATCGAAGGTGCAGCGAAGTTTGTGCTGGTGGACGGCATCTTTGCGCCGGAGCTTTCCGATCATGCCCCCGCTGGCGTTGGCATTCGGACCCTGCGCGAGGCGCTTGAGGCCGGTAGCAGCGAACTGCTGGAGACCGCCGCGACCGACGCGATGATCTCGCTGAATGCGGCGCTCGCGACCGATGGCGTCACGCTCGCCGTCGCCGACGGCGCCGCGCTTGCTGCGCCGGTCCAGATCATTCATGTCGCGACCGCTTCATCCGCCTCGGCTTTTACCCGCTCGCAGGTGAAGATCGGCAAAGGCGCGCGCGTGACGCTGGTGGAGAATTTTGTCGCCGCCGACGGCGCCAAGGCCTATCAGGCCCATGACGCTGTCCTGCTTTCGATCGGCGATGGGGCCGAGCTGACACAGATTCGGCTGATGGCTGACGGCACGGATGCCGTGAACATCACCTCCGCGGTGATCGAGGTCGGCGCCAAGGTGAAATTCAACCTGTTCAACATGACCGCCGGCGGCGCGGTCAGCCGCTTCCAGGGATTTGTCGCCCTGGGCGGCGAGGGCTCCGATCTCAACATCAACGGCGTCAATCTCCTGAAGGGCACGCAGCACGGCGACACCACGCTGGTGGTCGATCATGCCGTGCCGGCTTGCACGAGCCGGGAGATTTTCCGCGCCGTGATCGACGACCGCGCCCATTCGGTGTTCCAGGGCCGCATCATCGTGCGTCCCGACGCGCAGAAGACCGACGGCAAGATGATGACGCGGGCGCTGCTGCTTTCCGACGAAGCGGAAGCCGACAACAAGCCCGAATTGGAAATTTTCGCCGACGATGTCACCTGCGGCCATGGTGCGACCGCAGGCGCGCTCGACGAGAGCCTGCTGTTCTATCTGCGCGCACGCGGCCTGCCGGAAAAGGCAGCGCAGGCACTGCTGATCCAGGCCTTTGTCGGCGAGGCCATCGAAGGCATCGCCGATGACAATCTGCGCGAGGCCGTGATGGCCGCCGCGGAGCGCTGGCTGGAGGCAAGGCCATGAGCATGCATCCCGCCGTCGCAAATGGCTCCTACGATGTCGCCCGCGTCCGCGAGGATTTCCCCGCGCTCGGCCTGAAAGTCTATGGCAAGCCGCTGGTCTATCTCGACAACGCCGCGTCAGCGCAGAAGCCGAATGCCGTGCTCGACCGCATGACAGAAGTCTACAAAAGCGAATACGCCAACGTGCATCGCGGCCTGCATTACCTCGCCAATGCCGCGACTGAAGCTTACGAAGGCGGCCGCGCGAAAGTGGCAAAGTTTCTAAACGCGCGCCGCAACGAAGAGATCATCTTCACCCGCAACGCGACGGAAGCGATCAACCTTGTCGCCTATTCCTGGGGTGAAGCGAACATCAAGGCGGGCGACGAGATCGTCATCTCGATCATGGAGCACCATTCCAACATTGTGCCCTGGCATTTCCTGAGGGAACGCCATGGCGCCGTGATCAAATGGGCGCCGGTCGACGACGAAGGCAATTTCCTGTTCGAGGAGTTCGAAAAGCTCCTGACGCCGCGCACCAAGCTGGTCGCGATGACCCAGATGTCGAACGCGCTCGGCACCATCGTGCCGGTCAAGGACGTGGTGAAGGCGGCGCATGCCCGCGGCATTCCCGTGCTGATCGACGGCAGCCAGGGCGCGGTGCATCTGGCCGTCGATGTGCAGGACATCGATTGCGATTTCTACGTCTTCACCGGCCACAAGATTTACGGACCGACCGGGATCGGCGCGCTCTATGCCATGCACGAGCATCTGGTGGCGATGCGGCCGTTCAACGGCGGCGGCGAGATGATCCGCGAGGTGGCGAAAGACTGGGTCACCTATGGCGATCCGCCGCACAAATTCGAGGCCGGAACGCCCGCGATTGTCGAAGCGGTCGGGCTGGGCGCCGCGATCGACTATGTCAACTCGATCGGCAAGGAGCGCATCGCCGCGCATGAGCACGATCTGCTGAGTTACGCCCAGGAGCGCCTGCGCGAGATCAACTCGCTGCGCCTGATCGGCACCGCCAGGAACAAGGGCCCCGTGATCTCCTTCGAGATGAAGGGCGCACATCCCCACGACGTTGCGACCGTGATCGACCGCCAGGGCGTCGCGGTGCGCGCCGGCACCCATTGCGTGATGCCGCTTTTAGAGCGGTTCAATGTCACGGCGACCTGCCGCGCCTCGTTCGGCATGTATAATACCCGTGAAGAAGTCGACCACCTCGTTCAGGCGCTGATCAAGGCCGGGGAATTGTTCGCATGAGTGATGTAGCCGAAGTCAAGACCGTCAGCATGGAAACGCATTCGGCGCTGTCGCCAGAAGAGACCGAGCGGCTGAGCGCGGAAATCGTCGCCGCGCTGAAGACCGTGTTCGACCCGGAAATCCCCGCCGACATCTATGAGCTCGGCCTGATCTACAAGGTCGACATCAGCGACGAGCGCGCGGTCGATGTCACGATGACGCTGACGACGCCGAACTGCCCGGCGGCGGGCGAATTGCCGACCCAGGTCGAGAACGCGATCGCGAGTGTTCCCGGCGTCGGCGTGGTCAATGTGAATCTGGTTTGGGAGCCGGCATGGTCGCCGGACCGGATGAGCGATGAGGCCCGCCTCGTGCTGAATATGTGGTGAAGTGTTAGGGGACGCGGGATAGGCTTTGAACAACCGGCATTGATTTGCCGTCAGGACTGACCAAATGACTGACATGACGCCCGCTACACCCACTCCTGCCGCCAAGCCGAGGCGGCCCCGCCCGCAGGTCATGCGGCTGACGGACGCTGCGGCGGCGCGTATCCAGGAGCTGACCAAGCGCGCCGACTCCGAAATCGTGGGCCTGCGTGTCGGCGTGAAGAACGGCGGCTGTGCCGGCCAATCCTACACGGTCGAATATGCCCATGAGGTTCGCCCGACCGACGAAGTGGTCGAGGACAAGGGCGTGAAGATCCTGGTCGATCCCAAGGCGGTGCTGTTCCTGCTCGGCACCGAGATGGACTACAAGGCCGACAGGATGCAGGCGCAGTTCATCTTCAACAACCCGAACCAGGTTTCGGCCTGCGGCTGCGGCGAGTCCGTGCAGCTCAAGCCCGCGCAGATCTGATACGGTTCCCACGCGCACTTGCCTCATCCTGAGGAGCGGCGCTTGCGCCGCGTCTCGAAGGATGGCCGCGGGCGAAATGGGGCCTCATGGTTCGAGACGCGCGAAGACGCGCTCCTCACTGTGAGGGGTTGGCATCGAGGCTGGGCATGGACCGCGAATTCCTGATCGATCTGTTTTCCGATTTCGGTCCCGTCACCATCCGCCCGATGTTTTCAGGCTTCGGCATTTCCGTCGACGGCGTCAATTTCGCGATGGCGCTGCGCGCCGGGCTCTATTTCCGCGCCGATGAAGTGACCATTCCGCAGTTCGAGGCGGAGGGCTCAAAGCCGTTCCAATACTCCACGCGCGCCAAGACCGTGATGGTCAACTCCTACTGGCAGCTGCCGGCGCGGCTGTTCGACGACACCGAAGAATTGAGCCAGTGGGCGAGGGCGGCGCTCGGCGCAGCGCAGCGTGCGGCACTGAAGAAGCGGCCGAAGGCGCGGAAGGCGGCGAAGGCACCTGCCAAGAAGGCGGCGTCCAAAAAGTCGACGGCGAAAAAGAAATCGCTTCGTAGGGTGGGCAAAGCGAAGCGTGCCCACCAATCAAGCCGACGGTCTGGATAGACGGTGGGCAAGGCGCTGTCGCGCCTTTGCCCACCCTACGGCACCGATATCAGGCCACCTGGCCCTGCGTCTCGGCCGTATATTCCGGATCGACTTCGCAGATGACGCGGTTGCGGCCGTTGCGCTTGGCGGCGTAGAGGCAGGCGTCGGCGCGCTCGATCAGGGAGTCGGTATCGTCGCCGGGCTTCAGCATGGAGACGCCGACCGAGATCGTGACGCGGCCGAGAATCTCGCCGGTCGATTTCTTCTTCAATTCCTTCGCCATCACGGCGCGGCGGATGTGATCGGCGACCGTCAGCGCCTGGCGCAGCGCCGTGTTGGGCAGCACCACCGCGAACTCCTCGCCGCCGTAGCGGGCAGTGATGTCCTGGCCCTTGATGGTCTGCTTCAGCGACATGCCGACGAGCCGCAGCACCTGATCGCCGGTGAGATGGCCGTAGGAATCGTTGAACGACTTGAAGTGATCGATATCGAACATCAACAGCGACAGCGGCTCGCTGTGCGCCAGCGCATGCTGGACCGCCATGTCGATCATGCGGTCGAAATATTTGCGGTTGCCCAGCCCCGTCAGCGGATCGGTGAGCGACTCCGCGCGGATCGCTTCCAGGCTCTGCTGCAGGTTCGAGATTTCGTTCTTCGACAGCGTCAGTCGCTCTTCGAGCGCCTTGTTGGTCTCGCGCATCTCCTGCGTCGACTTGATCAGCGATTCGGCGATCGCCTTGACCTGCTCGCCGGTCATGGCGGCCGAGAGCTTCTCGGTCGCGCCGTTGAGGCTCGCATCATAGCTCTGCGACATGCCGAGCGCCTCGGTGATCAGCACCATCACGTCATCGATCTCGCCGATGACGCGGGCACCGACCTTGTCGATGCGGTCGGTGGTCTTGATGTGGGAGAGATAGGTCTCGTAGATCTGCTCGAGATCGGATTCGGTGAGCTTGCCGTTGCGCGCCAGCGTCTCGTTGATGATCTTGTTGAGCTGCGCGTTGTAGCCGGTGGCGTAGACGTACCAGATCTCGTAATTGCGGGGGACAGCGGTCTGACGGAGCGATCGGATCTGGCCCAGCGCGACTTCCGCAAAGGCCATCGTGCGTTCGTGTTCGTCGAGCACCTTGACCACGGACCTCGTCCCCAAAGCGGGGACCGCCCGCCTGCCGCAATAACTGAAATTATGGGGGCGAAGGTAGTGTAGGATGATGAACGACCGGTAAATGGTTCCGGCCGCGCAATCCTATCGGTTTTCTGCGAGTCAGACGCGCGCGCGAACAGGCCGCAGCAAGAACGCCGGCAGATGGGAGTGATCGGCGGGCTCCGGTTCCGTCTCGCGGGAAACGCGCCTCGGCTCGTTGCGCGGCGCTGACGTGCTGCGCGGGGCCGGCGGGCTCTCTTGCGTGCCGCCATGATGGCGTTGACTCTTCGCGTGGCGCGGCTCGCGTTCGCGCTGTGGTTTGCCGCGGCCGCGGCGTGAACCTTCGCGCGAGCGATGCTCGCGCGGCGGCGCGCCTTCGGAATCCTCAGCGCGCGGTGTGAAATCGCCTTCGGCGCGGGGGATGCTCTGGCCGATCAGCTTTTCGATCGCAACGACCGATTTGGAGTCGAGCGGCGTGACGATGGAAATCGCAGTGCCAGCGCGGCCCGCGCGGCCGGTTCGGCCGATGCGGTGCACGTAGTCGTCGGGATGATGCGGCACGTCGAAGTTAAAGACGTGGCTGGTGGTGGGAATGTCGAGGCCGCGGGCCGCGACGTCGGAAGCAACCAACAGCGGAATTTCGCCCTTGCGGAATTGATCGAGCGCAGCCGTGCGCGCCGATTGATCCATGTCGCCATGCAGGGCGCCGACGCTGAAGCCGTGCTTCTGCAGCGATTTGTACAACAGCGCCACTTCGCGCTTCCGGTTGCAGAAGATGATCGCGTTCTGCAGGTCCTTGGCGTCGCGCAGCAGCCGGCGCAGCATCTCGCGCTTCTCGTGCGGCTCGCGGCCAACGCTGACCTGGAATTGCGAAACGCCGATCGCCGTGGTCGCGGGCCGGGAGACCTCGATCTTCTGCGGATTGTGCAGGAAGGCTTCGGTGATGCGACGGATTTCGGGAGGCATGGTCGCGGTGAAGAACAGCGTCTGCCGCGTGAAGGGAACGAGCTTGCAGATGCGCTCGATGTCGGGGATGAAGCCCATGTCGAGCATGCGGTCGGCTTCGTCGATCACCAGCAACTCGACGCCGGTGAGCAGCAGCCCGCCGCGTTCGGTATGGTCGAGCAGGCGGCCGGGAGTAGCGATCAGGACGTCGACGCCGCGCGTCAATTTGAAGTCCTGGTCGCCGAAGGAAACGCCGCCGATCAGGAGCGCGACATTGAGCTTCTGGCCCGCGCCGTAGCGATCGAAGCTTTCCTTCACTTGCGCGGCGAGTTCGCGCGTCGGCTCGAGGATCAGGGTGCGCGGCATGCGTGCCCGCGCGCGGCCCTTTTCGAGGATGGTGAGCATGGGCAGGACAAAGGCCGCGGTCTTGCCGGTGCCGGTCTGGGCGATGCCCAGAACGTCCCGGCGCGCCAGCACATGGGGGATAGCCTGTTCCTGGATGGGGGTGGGGGTCGTGTAACCGGTGGCCGCGACGGCGGCGAGAACCTTGTCGGACAGTCCGAGATTGGAAAAAGACATTGCGCCTCTAATCGACACCGCCGTTCGGAATCGAGGATAAAAAGGCGGTCGCGTCAGGCCCCGAAACGGCGCGCTTGATGAAGCTCAGGGGCAGTAAGTGACGCTGACCAGCGGCTGATCGATTAAGGAATCGCGTTCGATCCAAATCCGCTTTGAAAGGGAACATAGGGGCGAAATAATCAAAGTCAATCTTGGAACGGGGCAAAAGGGCGAAAAAGCTTAATGTTTTCGCACAAATAACGGGCTTTCTGTCATTTCTCCTTCAAATCGGGAACGCCAGACGGAGGACTGGAGCCTGTTGGAAATGCCGTGGCGTCGAACGCCCGGCTGGATGCTGATGCAACAGCGCCGCTCTGACGCTGCTGATGCTCGATGTACGCTTGCCTGACGATTTGAATCTCGCGGAGGGTAGCGGTCACCACGCATCGCGGGCATTCGCCCTCAATTTTGCCCAGCCCGTTGTGGAGAGATAACGGCCCGCGGGGGAGGCGGATTGAACCCGGACAACCGTTTCTCCGACTATGGCTAAGGGTGTTTTGTCTTTGTTTTGTCTTGGGCGCAGGCATACGGATGAAAAGACTGATTTCGCTGAAATATGTGTTGGCGGTGCTGTTCATTGCACTGTTCTCGGCGCTGGCCGTGCCGGCGCATGCCGAAAAGCGCGTGGCGCTCGTGATCGGCAACAATGACTACAGGAACGTGCCGAAGCTGCAGAAGGCGGTCAACGACGCCCGCACCATGGGCGATACGCTGAAACAGCTCGGCTTCACGGTGATGGTCGCGGAAAACCAGAATCGCACCCAATTCAGCCAGAGTCTGCTCGCCTTCGACAATGCGGTCGGTCCCGGCGACACCGCGTTCTTTTTCTATGCCGGCCACGGCTTCGAGATCGCCGGTCAGAACTATCTGCTGCCGACCGATGTGCCGGCTGCGACCGACGGCCAGGAGGAACTGGTGCGCGACGCCTCTGTGCTCGCTGACCGCATTGTCGAGCGGCTGCAGAACAAGAAGGTGCGCACCTCGATCTTCGTCTTCGACGCCTGCCGCAACAATCCGTTCGAGCGTCAGGGCACGCGCGCGGTCGCGGGCGGCGGCGGACTTGCGCCAATGTCGCAATTGCCGGAAGGCGTGTTCTCGATCTTCTCGGCCGGATACAAGCAGACCGCGCTCGATCGTCTGTCCAATGACGACAACAGCCCCAATTCCGTGTTCACGCGGACCTTCTCCAAGGAGCTGCTGTTGCCCGGCGAGAACCTGGTCGAAGTCGCCCAGCACACCCGCAAGCTCGTCAGCGAGATGGCCGAGAAAATCGGCCACCGCCAGATTCCTGCCTATACCGACCAGATGGTCGACAACGTCTTCCTGAACGGCCTGGCCAAAGGGCAGGCGGAGGCCGCAAAGCCCGCCGAGCCCATGCAGAAGGTCGCGGCCGCCATTCCGCCGGTCGTTCCGCCGCGCAACCCCAACCTTCAGACCGATTCGGTGAATGCGCCGATCGCCTCTTTCTCGCGCCACAATGGCGGCTGGAGCGTGGTGTTCTCGATCGCCGATCCGACGCTCGGCATTTCCTGGCGGATCGGCGATGCCGGCGATTTCCGCGAGACCGGTTTCCTCGATACGCTCGATCCGCGCACGCGCAAGCGCATGCCCAATCCCTCGATCGAGCTGGCGGCCGATGCGCCGGCGGCCACGATCCAGCTCCGCTATATCGACGCGTCCGGCGAGATGCAGGGGCCGTTTCCGATCAAGTTCGATCCCGCGGCCGCGCTGCTGCGCGACCAGCGCAAGATCCTCGATATGACCGCGACGAGCTGGCTGTCGTTCCGCGATTTCAACGGGCTGCTCGTCTACTACACGCATCTGGTGTCGTATCGCTGCGCGATCCGCGAGGTACGCGTCGGGATCGACAGTGCGGTGCCCGACAAGGTCTTGCAGATGCCGCCCTGCGACATGCGGGACCCGAACGAGATCCCTCGCGGCGCGCAGCTCTACATGAAGCTGCCGCCGACCACCCAGTTCATGTCGGTCGAATTGACCTATCGCGACGGCAGCGTGTCGGAGATCAAGAGTTTCCGGACCTCCAGCCGCAGCAACAATTGATTGTCGCGCTCTGACGTTTGGTCGCCCGACTGGAGTTTTGTTTGCGCATGATCTCCGCGCAAACGCAACGCGTTTGTCGCGAGGGAAAACCGCTACGCACTTTTCCGGATCATGCGCTAGCCCATGATCGAGAAGCCGCCGTCGATGGGGATGGCGGTGCCGGTGACGAAGTCGGACGCCGGTGACGCGAGAAACACCGCGATGCCGGCGAAATCGTCGATCGCGCCCCAGCGCGCCGCCGGCGTGCGCGCCAGCACCCGCTCATGCAGGCCGCCCACTTCGACGCGGGCGCGCTTGGTGAGATCGGTGTCGATCCAGCCCGGCAGGATTGCATTGGCCTGGATGTTGTCGGCGGCCCAGGCGCAGGCACAGGCGCGGGTGAACTGCACGATGCCGCCCTTGCTCGCGGCATAGGCCGGCGTGAAGCTGGCGCCGAAGATCGACATCATCGAGCCGATATTGATGACCTTGCCGCCGCCTGCCTCCTTCATCGCGGGGTAGACCGCCTTCGAACACAGGAAGGCGCTGGTGAGGTTGGTATCGATGACGCTGCTCCATTCCTCGGCTTCAAGGACGTGCGGCGGTTTGCGGATGTTGATGCCGGCATTGTTGACGAGGATGTCGATCCGGCCGAGTTCGCCTTTGACCTGATCGACCATGCGGGCCACCGCCTGCTTGTCGGTGACGTCGGTCGCTACCGCAATCGCCTTGACGCCGCGCGCGGCGAGGTCGGCGACCGCTGCTTTCGACTTCGCCTCGTTGCGGCCGACGACCGCGATGTCGGCGCCGGCGTCGGCCAGCCCACGCGCCATGCCGAGCCCGATGCCGCCATTGCCGCCGGTGACGATGGCGACCTTGCCTTTCAGATCGAACAATTCCTTTTTCATTTGCGGTACTTTCCAGATTTCAGCGTTGGCTTTGCCAGATGAAGATCAGGCCGACGGAGGCCAGCATCGCGCCATACAGCGCCCACTGGATTTCGTTGATCATGAAGCTCGACTTCGGCCAGGCCACCACACCGGTGCCCTGGCCGATCCAGAGCAGGCCCATAGCGAGTGCGAGGAATCCGACGATGAGAAGCGCTCTGCGCATGGCTTTCCTCCCGGCCGGGCTGGCTTTGGCTGGATCGCCGCCCGTTTGATGGCCTCGCTGAAAATCGCGGGCTAACGGCAACCGTAGCTGTCGATCGGCGATCGAATCAAGCAGACACGCGGCCCAACAAAAAAGCCCCGGCATCAGCCGGGGCTTTCAGGTCCTGAGAACTCAGGGAGGAGATCAGTACTTCGCGACCACCGGGCCGGTCCAGTTGAAGCGATAGACCAGCGAGGTCGAGATGGTCTCGGTCCAGGGCTTGAAGTTGATGTCGCGGCCGACCAGCGCGTTGGAGCCATCGAACAGCTCGTTGATGGCCTTTTTGCCGTAGTAGTTGGCGCGATATTCGGTCTTCATGAACCAGCCGGGAGCGGCGATGCCGAAGATGCTGAGGTTGTTCTCGACGCCGCCGCCGATGAACGCGCCGTTGCGGTTGAACGAGTTGGTGTGCTCACCCACGGGCAGGCCAGAGAAGGTGCTGAGCAGGGTGGTGCCCGACCAGTGCGAGCCGGTGTAACCGCCGTTGACGTAGGACAGAACGTTCGGGGCCACCAGGTAGCCAACCCGCACGCCGGCCGCCCAGGAGTCCTGCATCTTGATGTTGGCAGTGAAGCCAGCGAACGGATCCTGGATCGTGCCCTTCAGGCTGCCGAACATGCCGTCGCCGAACACGCCGACCACCCAGGAGGGATTGACCTGCCAGTCGTAGCCGGCGCCAACCGTGCCGAGCCAGCCGTCGCCGCCCATGCGCTGATGGATGGAGAGCGGGACACCCGTCGCCGTCACGCTGGTGAAGGTGTCGGCATCCCAGACGCCGCCGGCGACGCCGCCGAAGATGTAGAAGCCCGTCCAGCTCGGAGCCACAATCGGGGGCGGAGCCTTGGAGTATGTCCGCGCGGGCAGGTCGGCGGCGAGCGCCGTACCCGAGAAAGCCGCCGCGGCGGTCAGAGCGAGCAAGAGCTTCTTCATTTCAATTCCCCAGTATTTCAAGGCGTTCAAACTTGGCCGCGTGACAGCTCCAAAGCCGGCGATTCCCCAGCCTGTTGCAAGGCACTATAGACGGTTCGGCCTGAAATGCTGTTGCCCGACAGGCACAGTTGGCGGAAAACGACCGTCGGCGGAGCCAACAATTAGATTTCCAAGTAACTGAAAATTAACGCAAATTTCCCGCTCGCGGCAGCGTCGGCCCGTGGCGGATTTGGGGCAATAGGTTGTTGCAACCTAGACGTCGAGCAGGTCGTCGCTGGCAAACTCGGCCTTGTCCGAGATGAAGGCGAAGCGAGCCTCCGCCTTGGTGCCCATCAGCCGCTCGACCGAATTGGCCGTGCCCTCGCGGTCGTCGGCGAGCAGCACGACGCGGAGCAGCGTGCGCTTGGCCGGGTCCATCGTGGTTTCCTTCAGCTGCGCCGGCATCATTTCGCCGAGGCCCTTGAAGCGGCTGATATCGACCTTGGCATTGGCGTTGAACTGGCTCTTGAGCAACTCGTCCCTGTGCGCTTCGTCGCGCGCGTAGAAGGTCTTGCTGCCATGGGTGAGTTTGTAGAGCGGCGGCACCGCCAGATAGAGATGGCCCTCGTCGATCAGCCGCGGCATCTGCCGGTAGAAGAAGGTGATCAGGAGCGAAGCGATGTGGGCGCCGTCGACATCGGCGTCGGTCATGATGATGATGCGCGAGTAGCGCAGATCTTCCTCGCGGTAATGTGCGAGCGTGCCGCAGCCGATCGCCTGCATGAGGTCGGCAAGCTGTGCATTCGCGGTCAGCTTGTCCTTGCCGGCGGACGCGACGTTGAGGATCTTGCCGCGCAGTGGAAGCACGGCCTGGGTCTTGCGGTCGCGCGCGTGCTTGGCGGTGCCGCCGGCCGAATCGCCCTCGACGATGAAGAGTTCGGAACCCTCGGCGGCGGTATTGGTGCAATCGGTAAGTTTGCCTGGCAGCCGCAGCTTTTTCACCGCGGTCTTGCGCGAGATTTCCTTTTCCTGGCGGCGGCGGATGCGCTCTTCGGCGCGCTCGACCACGAAGTCGAGGAGCTTGTTGGCCTGCAAGGGATTGCCGGACAGCCAGTGATCGAAGGGGTCCTTGATTGCCTGTTCGACGATGCGCTGGGCTTCGGCGGTGGCGAGACGATCCTTGGTCTGGCCCTGGAATTCCGGCTCGCGCACGAACACCGAGAGCATGATGGCCGCGCCCGCCATGACGTCTTCGGAGGTGATGCCGGCGGCGCGCTTGCCCTGGCCAACACGCTCGGCATGATCCTTCAGGCCGCGCAGCAGCGCGCTGCGCATACCCGATTCATGCGTGCCGCCGTCCGGTGTGGGCACCGTGTTGCAGTAGGAGGAGAGGAAGCCGTCGGCGTCCGCCGTCCAGGCCACCGCCCATTCGCAGGCGCCGTGCGCGCCGTTGCGGCCGGACTTGCCGGAAAAGATATCGGGATGCACCAGCGTGTCGGCATGGATCGCTGCGCCGAGATAATCCTTCAATCCGCCGGGGAAATGGAATTTGTCCTCGGCCGGCACATCCTCGATGCCCTTGAGCAGCTCGGGCGCGCAGTGCCAGCGGATTTCAACGCCGCCGAACAGATAGGCTTTTGAGCGCGCCATCTTGAACAGACGCTGCGGCTTGAACGTCGCCTTCGCGCCGAAAATATCGGTGTCGGGCTTGAAGCGGATTTTTGTGCCGCGGCGATTGTTGATCTTGCCGAGGTCTTCGAGCTTGCCCTTGGGATGGCCGCGCTCGAAATTCATCCGATAGAGCTTTTGACCGCGGGCGACCTCGACCTCGAGCCGAGAGGACAGCGCGTTGACCACGGAGACGCCGACGCCGTGCAGGCCGCCCGAAGTCTCGTAGACCTTGGAGTCGAATTTGCCGCCGGAATGCAGCGTGCACATGATGACTTCGAGCGCCGATTTCTTCGGAAATTTCGGATGCGGGTCGACGGGGATGCCGCGGCCGTTGTCGGTAACGGTGAGGAAGCCGTCAGTGTCCAGCTCGACCTCGATGAAGTCGGCGTGGCCGGCCAGCGCCTCGTCCATCGAGTTGTCGATTACTTCGGCAAAGAGGTGATGCAGCGCCTTTTCATCGGTGCCGCCGATATACATGCCGGGCCGGCGCCTGACCGGCTCCAGCCCCTCCAGCACCTCGATGTCGCGCGCGGTGTAGCCGGCTTCCGCACCTGAACCGCGCGCGGCGACCTTCAGCGCGGCGCGGCCCTTGGGCTCGGCCGCGGAAAACAGATCGTTGGATTTGGCTTTTGCAGACGATTTCAATGGTTTAGGCATATTTCTTCATGTGTTGGCGCGGGCCGCAAGCGCGGCGAATCGGTTCCCCTGACTATGCCACGGATAGGCCTGAAAATGTGACGCTCGGCCCTTTAGGCCTGCGCGGTGCGAAACACAATCACAGCAAAAAGCGCCATCGCCGCGAGCGTGATCAGCGATCCCACGATCGGGATGGCGATGAAGGCCGGGCCGTGTGTCACCAGGACGGCCACGCCCACCGGCATCAGGATGCCGCCGATGATATGGAGCGCCCCTTGCGCTCTTGCCAGTGGGCTCGATCCCGCCGATGGAGCGAGGCGGTAATACAGCCCGAACAGAAACAGCAGTACGCCGCCCACGAGATTGAGATGCGCCTGCGCAGGCTGCAGCGTGAAATCCTCGCGGATGCCCATGACGATGCCGAGCACCATCCCGGTGAGCAGGGCGACAACGCTCACGCACATCATCAACGGTCCGATCATTACACTGCTTGCGGTTCTCTGGGGATTTGCAAGCCCGCGGGGAGGGTGATTGCTCACAATCACGTGGCGCTTTGTGACTTGAAGTCACGCAAGCGGCCGGCTTACCTGCTGTTGGGCATCAAAGCCGCAAAGAGGTTCAAGCTTTTAAGTCGGGGCGGGAAGGTCGTCTGGAATGGAAGATTATGCGCACGCACTCGCCAATTTCGTGCGCGACCATCAGGCCTGGGCGGCTCCGATCGTGCTGGTGCTGGCGTTTGGTGAATTGCTCGCCTTTATCTCCCTGTTGGTCCCGGCCTGGGGCGCGCTGGTTGCGATCGGCGCGCTGATCGGCGTGAGTGGCATCAGCTTCTGGCCGGTGTGCATTGCGGGTGCCGTTGGCGCGGGGCTTGGCGACTGGGTCTCCTATTGGTTCGGCTACAAATACAAGGAGCAGGTCGCGCAGATGTGGCCGCTGTCGCGCTATCCCGACATCCTGCCGCGTGGCGAAGCCTTTGTGCGGCGCTGGGGCGTGCCGAGCATTTTCATCGGACGCTTCTTCGGCCCCTTGCGCGCCTCGGTGCCGCTTGCGGCCGGCATTTTCGAGATGCCGTACTGGACGTTTCAGATCGCCAATTTCGCCTCGGCGCTGATCTGGGCCGGGGCGCTGTTGATGTTCGGCGACGTGATCGCCAGCATCATGGAATGGCTCTGGCGACTGGTCTGAGATCGAGCTGCAGTCACAGCCCGATCTCGGCGTGACCTTCCTCAGCTACAGCGACGCGTTCCAGATCGCCGGAATCCAGCGATAGCCGTCGCCGTCCTTCTCGACGCGGACGAGGCCGGGGAAGGCGGCGTGAAAGGCCTGGATCGGCAGCTTCTCCGCAATCGCCATGTCGTAGATCTTGCGCCTCGTCTGCACGGCGAGCGGCTTGTCGACGTCCGAGGCGAGGCTCCATTCCGGATGCTTGACGAAGAGGAACGCGGCACCCGCGGTGATATCGACCTGCACCAGCACCTTGTCCGTGCCGGACGCCACGACAAAGGACGTATGGCCGGGCGTATGGCCAGGACTTGCGACCGACGTGATGCCCGGCGCCACCTCCTTGCCGGATTCGTACGGCGTCACCTTGCGTCCGAGCGGATCAAACACCCGGCGGATGTTCTTGAAATTGTTCTCGAGGATGGGATTGCCCATCCCCTTGCTCATCTCGCCGTCGTCCATCCAGAACTTCCATTCGGTGGCCGGCACCATGATTTCGGCGTTGGGGAAGGCAGCCTTGTTCTCGGCGGCGAGCAAGCCGTTGATGTGGTCGCCGTGGAAGTGGGAAATGATGACGGTATCGACTGCCGCGCGGTCGATATTCGCGGCCGCGAGATTGTTGTGGAACTGCCCGGTCTTGCCTTTGCTCTGCACGTACTGGTCCGGACCGAGACCGGTGTCGATCACGACGAGCTTGGGTCCGGTGTTGACCACGATCGGATTGAAGGTGTGCGTGACCTTGTCCGTCGGCAGATGGTATTCGGCAAAGACCTTGCCGACGTCTTCTTTCGATGTCCCAGGGGCGTAGTTGTCGGGCAGATTGATGGTCACCACGCCGTCGCAGACCACCGTGACCTGGTGGGTCCCAACATTGTAGCGGTAGAAGCTCGGATTCTGCTTATCGGCCAGCGGTGCGGCGGCATTCGCAGGCGGGGCTTTCACGAATGGCATGAGCGCCGAGGCGGCGGCGCCCGCCAGGGTAGCTCGACGGGAAATCTCGGTCATTGCGGTGTCCTCTTGCGGTGTCCTGGGGTTGCACGGCGTAGTTGAAGGCACGGACTGATGCATTCGCTTCAGTCCCTCTCCGAAACCCTTTCCGAGGTACGAAATTCCGTTGCAGCTTCCAATTTGGCTTGATCGCGACCAAAGGGCACACTGTAATCCCTGACCGTGGTTTCGGCTTGACCCTGGAACCGCGTCGCCCTATACGGCGCGCCCATGATCCACATTGCGACCAGCTCCATCGCCCGCCGCCGCCGTAGCCTTGCTGCGGTATGGGCGATCGCCTGCGTCTAAAGATCACCCCTGCCGCTGGATGAGCTCCGCGGCATTTCCAAGAAAGCAGCGTAACTGATCCGGCGGCTCCTACTTCAAGCAGGAGTTTCTTAGCCATGTATACGCCTCCGCCCTTCAAGTCCGATCGCGCCGCGAGCCTTGCCTTTGCGGAAGCACGCGGTTTCGGCACGGTCTGCGCCTTCGACGGCAAGAAGCCGATCGCGTCGCAGCTGCCGTTCTATCTGAGCTCAGCCGATGACGGCACGCCGCGCGCGCTGTTTCATGTCGCGCGCGGCAATCCGCTGGTGAAGCTCGCGGATGGCACGTCGCCGTGGCTGCTCGCCGTCAACGGCGACGACGCCTATGTCTCGGCCGACTGGTATGTCTCGGCCGACCAGGTGCCGACCTGGCTCTATCAATCCGTGCACCTGACTGGCACGGTGCGAAAGCTCGGGGATGACGAGTTGGCCGCGCAGGTCGACGCGCTCAGCGCGAAGTTCGAAGGCTGGCTTGCGCCGAAAAAACCGTGGACCTCGGCGAAGATGACGGCGGCGCGTCTTGAGATGCTCAAGAAAGCGATCGTCGGCTTCGTCATGACCATCGAGGAAGTCGAAGGCAGCTTCAAGCTCAACCAGCACAAGTCCGAGGTCGACTACGCCGCGATCGCCAATGCGCTTTCAGCGCAATCCGACGCACCCTCGCGGCAGATCGCGGGCCTGATGCGCGACATGCGGCCGCAGGCGTTTGCGGCGGAAGCGCTCGAGGGGCAGAAGCCATGAGCGCGAAAAAGAAAATCGCCGTGCTCGGCGCCTCCGGCTATACCGGCGCAGATGCCGTGCGGCTGCTGGCGCGCCATCCCGAAGCCGAGATATCAGCGCTCACCGCCAACACCCATGCCGGCAAGGCGATGGGCGAGGTGTATCCGCATTTCTTCCCGCTCGACCTGCCTGTCCTGACCGAATGGGAGAAGGTCGACTGGACGACGCTTGATGCGGTGTTCTGCGGGCTGCCGCATGGCACGACGCAGGAGATCATCGCTTCTGTGCTGAAGGCCAATCCCGATATCAAGATCCTCGATATGTCCGCGGATTTCCGCCTGCGCGATTCTGCGACCTACGCGCAGTGGTACGGGCACGAGCATCGCGCGATCGAGTTGCAGGGCGAGGCGGTCTATGGGCTCACGGAGCTTTACCGCGACCGGATTTCGGCCGCGCGGCTCGTGGCGTGCCCCGGCTGCTATCCGACCGCGGTGCTGCTCGCGCTGGTGCCGCTGGTGAAAGCCGGTCTGATCGATGCGCATGATCTCGTCATCGACGCCAAGTCGGGCGTCACCGGTTCGGGGCGTGGGCTGAAGCAGAACTCGCTGTTTGCGGAGGCGGGCGAGGGGCTGTCGCCCTATTCGATCGGCTCGCACCGCCACGCGCCGGAGATCGAGCAGGAAATCAGCGTTGTCGCGGGAAGCGACGTGACGGTGAATTTCACGCCGCATTTGATCCCGATGTCGCGCGGCGAGCTTTGCACCTGCTATGTCCGGCTCGATGGCGCCAGCGTCGACGATCTGCGTGTGGCGCTGCAAGAAGCCTTCGCAGACGAGCCGTTCGTGCATGTCGCTAAAGCGGGCGTGTTGCCGCAGACCCAGAACGTGCGTGGCTCCAACCATGTGCAGATCGGCGTGTTCGCCGACCGCATCAAGGGCCGCGCGATCGTGATTTCAACGCTCGACAATCTTGTGAAAGGCTCGGCCGGGCAGGCGATCCAGAACATGAATTTGATGTTCGGCTGGCCCGAGACCGCCGGTCTGGAGCAGATCGCGCTGTTTCCATGAGGGCCGAAGTGGACGACGACACGCTGCAATTCTACCGCCGCAACGCCGAGGCCTATGCCGGATGGGCGAAGGCGCCGTCGACGCGGCTGGTGGAGTTTCTGGCGCAACTCGCGCCGGGCAGCGCGATTCTCGAACTCGGCTGCGGCGCGGGCAATCATTCCGCGGAAATGTTTTCGCGTGGCTTCAAAGTGCGCGCCACGGACGGCTCGCCGGAGATGGCCGAGATCGCTTCGCGCCGCCTCAACCATCCGGTCCAGGCGATGCTGTTCCATGAGCTGGATGAACAACGCGTCTATGACGGCGTCTGGGCCAGCGCCTGTCTCTTGCACGTGCCGCGGGACGAGCTTGCCGGCATTCTGGCGCGCATCCACCGCGCGCTGAAGCCGGACGGCCTGTTCTATGCGAGCTACAAGGTCGGCGAGGGCGACGGCCGCGACTCCCTCGGCCGCTATTACAACTATCCCTCGCCGGAATGGCTGGAGGCGACCTACGCCGCCTCGGGCCAATGGCGTCAGATCAAGTCCGACACCTCCGAGATCCAGAGCTTTGACGACGCGCCGGCAACGATGCAGCACATTGTCGTGCGCAAGGCCTGAGCTTGATCGGCCTCACACCACCCTGAACACCGCCAGCGCCAGCACCGCCTGCGCGAGGAAGCCGACGGTGAACGCCAGCGTGCGGAACACCGGCAGGCCGAGCGTGTAGACCACGAGATGCGCGACGCGGGCCCAGAAATAGACCGCACAGGCCCAGACCGTCCATTTGGTCGAATAATCGATCTGCGCGAGGATCAGCACCAGCGGTGCGAAGATCACGAGATTTTCGACCGCGTTGTCATGCGCGAACATCAGCCGCGTCGCCCAGGGCGCGTGCGGCTTGGCGCCAGGCGTCGGGTTCGCCATGGCGCCGCCGAGGCCGCGCACCATGCAGCGGTTGAGGATGTAGGGGACCCACAACAATCCCGTCAGAATGACCGTCAAAGTGAGCCAGAACAGCTCGGGCGTCAGTAATCCTGGCGTCATGATTTCCCCCTTACTCGATTGCGGAATCCCTTTGGGATGAAGCGTTATACCCGAGTGCTTCGCTTCGCGCTATGCGCGCACACGCACATAGCTGCCGGGCGCATCTTCGATCGGCGGCAGCGCTTCGCTGCCCACGCTGCGTGCCGGCACTTCTTCCGCATCGATTCCGCCGAGCCATTCGCGCCAGTTCGGCCACCACGAGCCCTTGTGCTCCTGCGCGCCCTTGATCCAGTCGGCGAGCGACACATCCTTGATGTTGTCGTTGAGCCAGTACTGGTACTTGCCCCCTGACGGCGGATTGACCACGCCGGCGATATGGCCGGAGCCGGACAGCACATATTTCACCGGCCCGCCGAAGAATTGCGAGCCGTACAGCACGGAATCGGCCGGCGCGATGTGATCCTCGCGGGTGGCGAGGTTATAGACCGGCACCTTGATCTTGGAGAGATCGAGCAGCGTGTTGTCGAGCACCATGCTGCCGGAGGACAGCCGGTTCTCCAGGTAGCAGTTGCGCAGGTAATAGGAGTGGTTCGCGGCCGGCATCCGCGTCGCGTCCGAGTTCCAGTGCAACAGGTCGAACGCGGAAGGCGGCTGTCCCTTCAGATAGTTGCTGACGACATAGGACCAGATCAGGTCGTTGGAGCGCAGCATGTTGAAGGCCATCGCCATCCTGGCGCCTTCGAGCACGCCGGATTCCTGCATGTCGCGTTCGAGCGCGGAGATCTGCCCTTCGTCGACAAACACGAGCAGGTCGCCGGCATGGGTGAAGTCCACTTGGGCAGCAAGGAAGGTCGCAGACGTCACGCGCACGCGCCGTTTTTCCGCGAGCCAGGCCAGCGTCGTGGCCAGCAACGTACCGCCGACGCAATAGCCCATGGTATGCACCTTCATCTCGCCGGTCGCCCTTTCGATGACGTCCATCGCGGCGAGCGGGCCCCCCTTCATGTAGTCTTCCCAGGTCTTCGCGCCCAAATTCTTGTCGGGATTGACCCAGGAGATCACGAACACGGTGATGCCCTGGTCGACGCACCATTTGATGAAGGATTTTTCCGGACGCAGATCGAGGATGTAAAATTTGTTGATCCAGGGCGGCACGATCAGGAGCGGCGTGCGCAGCACGTTCTCGGTGGTCGGCGCGTACTGGATCAGCTGCATCAGGTCGTTCTGGTAGATAACCTTGCCCGGCGTGGTTGCCATGTTGACGCCGACCACGAGGTTGGCCGGATCGGACTGGCGGATGCGCAGCGTGCCCTTGCCGGCCTCGATGTCCTCCGCCAGCATTTGCATGCCGCGGACCAGATTGTCGCCGCTCGACGACAGCGTCTCGCGCAACACTTCCGGATTGGTCAGCACGAAATTCGACGGCGCCAGCGCATTGGTGATCTGATTGACGTAGAACTCGGCCTTCTTGCGGGTATGGGGATCGACGCCCTCGGCATTGCGCACGAGATCCTGCGCCCATTGCGTCGTCAGCAGATAGGCCTGCATCATGAAATCGAAGAACTGGTTCGACTTCCACTCGGGATCGGCAAAGCGCTTGTCGCGCGGCGAGGGCGAAATCGCCGGCATCGCCTCTTCACCGGCAAGCCGCCGCATCGCCGAGCCCCAGAGATCGAGATAGCCCTTGGCCATCCTGGTCTGCAGATCGGACGAACGCTCATTGTCGGAGAGCCAGTATTCCGCGACCTTCGTGAGCGTCTTGACGACCTCGCTCACATCCTCGGTGGACTTGTCTTTCAATTCGCCGCTCTCGCGCGGCTTCAGATACGCGGCCAAGGCCTTGCCGCCGCTCTCCATCGCGCGCGCGATGTTCATCGCAAACGCTTCGGTGTCGAACTTCTTCTCTTGTGTCGCTTCGGTCGTCACGTCGGTCATGGCTCGAACACTAACGCTTCATTTCGTTTTCGTCACCGCGAGAGATCGCAGCTAGCGGAGAGAGATTAATCTTTGTTTAGGTATGTGTTGCACTGCGACAAATGATCTTGGTTCTGTCATATTGCGGCCCCAGCGGTGCAATTACCTGTTTGGGCTTTAACCGTTTTGGGCGAGAATGGTTTGAGCTTGCGCATGCGAATGAGCCGTAATCCTGGGAGCAGGGTTCGATCGGTTGCGCTGCGAAGCGGGGACCTTGAGTAGTGATGTTGGTGGGCCAACCAAAACGGCTGCTTGCGCTCGCGGCGGTGCTGACATCGGCACTGGCTCTTGCCGGCTGCACCAGTCAGATCGCCGATCTGCCGCTGGTTGGCACGCCCGCGGATGCGCCGGCGCGGCCGAAAGAGCAAGGTGCCTTTCTACCGGTCAATGACCTGCCGCCCGATCGCGACGAGGCCGCGATGGACCCGAAGGAACGGGCGAAGATCCAGGCCGAGCTGGTCGCGGCGCGCGACCGCCAGGCGGTTGCGACCTCGGGCAAGGATGCGGCCGCTACCGCCAAATAAGCGCGTTTTGAGCCAAGGTAATCGCTGGCGCGGGCAGGCGTCCGTGGTAAAAGAACCAACTCAACCGTCAGGGTGACCCCGGATTTGTCCCCGAATTTGCGCTAAATATCTGATTTGGCGTGATTTCCGGACAAAGTGGATTCCGCTTCGCGATGCGCGCGATGGCAGCAATTCTGCACCCCAAACGGTTGCCCGGAGCCTGAGGACCCATGGAAGAATTTTACCGCATCCGCCGTCTGCCGCCTTATGTGTTCGAGAAGGTCAATCAGGCCAAGGCGGCCGCGCGGAATGCCGGCGCCGACATCATCGATCTCGGTATGGGCAACCCGGACCTGCCGGCGCCGCCGCATGTGCTCGAGAAGCTGAAGGAAACCCTCGGCAAGCCTCGCACCGATCGCTATTCCGCCTCGCGCGGCATTCCCGGCCTGCGCAAGGCCCAGGCGGCCTATTACGGCCGCCGCTTCGGCGTGAAGCTCAATCAGGACACGCAGATCGTCGCGACCCTGGGTTCCAAGGAAGGTTTTGCCAATGTCGCGCAGGCGATCACCGCGCCCGGCGATGTCGTGCTGTGCCCGAATCCGAGCTATCCGATCCATGCCTTCGGCTTCCTGATGGCGGGCGGCGTGATCCGCTCGGTGCCGTCGGAACCGACGCCGCAATTCTTCGAGGCGGTGGAGCGCGCGATCATCCATTCGATCCCGAAGCCGATTGCGCTGGTCGTCTGCTATCCCTCCAATCCCACCGCCTATGTCGCGAGCCTCGATTTCTACAAGGACCTGGTTGCGTTCGCGAAGAAGCACGAGATCTTCATCCTGTCCGATCTCGCCTATGCCGAAGTCTATTTCGACGACAACAACCCGCCCCCCTCGGTGCTACAGGTTCCCGGCGCGATCGACGTCACCGTCGAATTCACCTCGATGTCGAAGACGTTCTCGATGGCGGGCTGGCGCATGGGCTTTGCGGTGGGCAATGAGCGCATCATCGCGGCCCTGTCGCGGGTGAAATCCTATCTTGATTACGGCGCCTTCACCCCGGTACAGGTCGCGGCCACCGCGGCGCTGAACGGCCCGGAAGATTGCATCCGCGAGATGCGCGAGACCTATCGCAGGCGCCGCGACGCGCTGGTGGAATCGTTCGGCCGCGCAGGGTGGGACATTCCGCCGCCGGAGGCGTCGATGTTCGCCTGGGCGCCGCTGCCGAAGGCGTTCGAGGGGCTCGGCAGCATGGAATTCGCAACCTTGATGGTGGAGAAATCCGGCGTGGTGGTCTCGCCCGGCGTCGCCTTCGGCGAGCATGGCGAGGGGTTCGTGCGCATTGCCATGGTGGAAAACGAACAACGTATCCGCCAGGCTGCCCGCGGTGTGCGCCGCTTCCTTGAAAGCGGCATCGAAACGTTGCACAACGTGGTTCCTCTCGCCAACCGGCGCTAATTCTTCCGCAGGTTTTTTTCAAGATGGTCGCACCCCTGAAGGTGGGTATTGCGGGACTCGGCACTGTCGGCGCCGAAGTCGTCCGCCTCATCGAGAACGAGGGCAAGGCATTGTCCGCGCGCTGCGGACGCGGCGTGCGCGTTGTCGCGGTCACGGCGCGCTCGCGGGCAAAGAAGCGCGCGCTCGATCTTGACGGCATCGCCTGGGCCAAGGATCCCATCGCGCTTGCGAGCGATGGCGGCATCGATTGCTTTGTGGAACTGATGGGCGGCGCCGGCGAGCCCGCGCTGTCGGCGGTCGAAACCGCGTTGAAGTCGGGCAAGTCGGTCGTCACCGCCAACAAGGCGCTGATCGCCAGACACGGCATCCGGCTGGCGCAGGCCGCCGAGAAGCATGGTGGCGCGCTCAATTTCGAGGCCGCCGTGGGCGCGGCGATCCCCGTCATCAAGACCTTGCGCGAAGGCCTCGCCGCGACCGGCATCAACCGAGTCTATGGCATCCTCAACGGCACCTGCAATTACATCCTGACGCGAATGGAGCAGGAGGGCCTGTCATTCGCCGAGTGTCTGAAGGACGCGCAACGGCTCGGCTATGCCGAGGCCAATCCGTCCTTCGACGTTGACGGCCACGACACCGCGCAAAAACTCGCGATCCTTGCCAGCCTCGCTTTCGGCACCAGGGTCGCGCAGAGCGCGGTTTATGTCGAAGGCATCTCCTCGATCGCGCCGGAGGATCTGCGCGCCGCTGCGGATCTCGGCTACCGCGTGAAACTGCTCGGCGTCGCGGTAAAGACCGCCAAGGGCATCGAGCAGCGCGTGCATCCGACCATGGTGCCAAAATCCTCTTCCATCGCGCAGGTGATGGGCGTGACCAATGCGGTGACCATCGACGGCGAGGGCATTCCGCCGATCACCCTCGTCGGCCCCGGCGCCGGTGGTGCGGCGACGGCCTCCGCGGTTCTCGCCGATATCGCCGATGTCGCACGCGGCATCCGCGTCAATCCGTTCGGCCGTCCGGTCGAGCGCCTGCGCGCGACCGAGAAGGCGCCGATGGAGCGCCACGAAGGCGGCTATTACATCCGCCTGATGGCGCGCGATCTCGCCGGCACCGCGGCGACCATCGCGACGCGGCTCGCCGAGCAGAAGATTTCCATCGAATCCATCGTGCAGCGTCACAGCAATGGTGGTGACGCGGCAAAGTCGGCGGGCAAGGGATCCCAGGTGCCCGTGCTCCTGATCACCTACGCCACCCATGAGGATGCGGTGCATCGCGCGCTTGCCGCCGTGCAGAAGGACAAGGTGATCTCGGGCCGGCCGCAGGTGATCAGGATCGAGAAGAATTGATGCGGCAGCCGAACCGTTGGCGCGCCGGGGAATTGTCGAGGGGTTTTGAGGGAGTGCGCTGATGTCGACCCATATTTCCGTTCCGCCGCAATTATTGCTCGAGCGCATTCTTACGCTTGAAATCGTCCGCGTCACCGAGCGCGCCGCCGTGTCGGCGGCACGCCTGCGCGGCCATGGCAACGAAAAGGCGGCCGACCAGGCCGCGGTCGACGCGATGCGGCGCGAGCTCAACAAGCTGCCGATCCAGGGCACCGTCGTGATCGGCGAGGGCGAGCGCGACGAGGCGCCGATGCTGTTCATCGGCGAGCAGGTCGGGTTGAAGGCCGGGCCGCTGGTCGATATCGCCGTCGATCCGCTCGAAGGCACCACGCTGTGCGCCAAGAATATGCCGGGTGCGATCGCGACCATGGCGATGGCCGATGGCGGCACGCTGTTGCACGCGCCTGACGTCTACATGCAGAAGATCGCGGTCGGCCCCGGCTACAAGAAAGGCGTGGTCGAGCTCGATGCGTCGCCAGCGGACAATGTCAAGCGGCTCGCCAAGGCCAAGGGCGTCGACGCTTCCGCGATCACGGTGCTGGTGCTGGACCGTCCGCGCCACGCCGACATCATTCAGAGTGTGCGCTCCACCGGCGCCGCGGTGCGGCTGATCACCGACGGCGACGTCGCCGGCGTGATCCATTGCGCGACCCCCGAGGAGACCGGCGTCGACATGTATATCGGCACCGGCGGCGCGCCGGAGGGTGTGCTGGCCGCGGTGGCGCTGCGCTGCATCGGCGGGCAGATGCAGTGCCGCCTCATCCTCGATACCGAGGAGAAGCGCGAGCGCGCCCACAAGATGGGCGCGACCGATCCCAGGAAGATCTATGGCATCGAGGACATGGCGCGCGGCGACTGCCTGTTCGCGGCAACCGGCGTCACCACCGGTTCGCTGCTCTCAGGCGTGAAATTCAAGAAGGATGTGATCGAAACCGAGACGGTCGTGATGCGCTCGGTCACCGGTACCGTGCGCTATATCAAGGCCGAGCACCGGCAGCTCGACAAGTTCCATCTCGACTGACGCGCAGCGTCATTCCGGGGCGCGCAAAGCGCGAGCCCGGAATCCATAACCACAAATCTCAAGAATGGATTCCGGGCCTGGCCCTTCGGGCCATCCCGGAATGACGACGACGGAGGGAGGAACGCACATGTCCGACATCTCGGGGGTCAAGGCGCTGGTGTTCGACGTGTTCGGCACCGTCGTCGACTGGCGCACCAGCCTGATTAACGACTTCACCAAATGGGGCGACGCCAACGGCAAAAAGGCCGACTGGACCGCACTGGTCGATGGCTGGCGCGCGGTCTATGCTGCCTCGATGGATGTCGTACGCAAGAACCCGCAGGACGGTTACGTCATCCTCGACGTGTTGCATCGCCAGTCACTGGAAAAGTTGGTCGAGCAACTCGGAATCAAGAGCCTGAGCGATTCCGATCTGCATTATCTCACCATGGGCTGGCATCGCTTGCATCCCTGGCCCGACAGCGTCGCCGGCCTGACGCGGCTCAAGACAAAATACATCATCTCGCCGCTCTCCAACGGCAATGTTGCGCTGCTGACCAACATGGCGAAGTTCGCGAGGCTCCCTTGGGACCTCATCATGTCCGCGGAATTGTTCGAGCACTACAAGCCCGATTCCGAGACCTATCTCGGCGCGGCCAAGCTGCTGTGCCTGCCGCCGGAGCAGGTCATGATGGTTGCAGCCCATAACCACGATCTGAAGGCTGCGCAGAAGCTTGGTCTCAAGACCGCGTTCGTGGCGCGGCCGACCGAATATGGTCCGCTGCAGAAATACGATTTCGAGGCCAAGGGCGACTGGGACATCGTCGCCAAGGATTTCGGCGGCATCGCCGACAGGATGGGCTGTTAGCGCATGATCCGGAAAAGTGTGTAGCGGTTTTCCGAAAAGATCATGCGCAAACAAAAACGCCTCAGGCCGCGCCAAGGATGACGCCGAACCAGCCGAGCCCCTTGTAGGTCTCATAGCCGGGCGTGGCGTGATAGGCGACGAGGCCGCCGGAATGGTCGTGGTAGAAGCCGCTGGGTCCGGCCTTCATGGAGAGCTGTACGCGCTCGGTGAGCAGACCCTTTCCGTCGGAAGCCGCGATCACGCGGAAATTGGAATCGACCAGCAGCACACGCGCCTTGTCGTTGGCGCCGACGCGCACGCCCTGCACGATGGCGCGGGCCTGCGGCTCCCAGTCGAAATGGATCGCGAGCACGCCGATCGGCTGGCCGTTGGCCTTGCCCTCGGCGCGCACGCTGGCGCAATAGGTCGCGACCTGGGCGCCTCCGAGCAGCGGCTGGCATTCGATGTCGCTTGCGACATAGTCGTCACCGGAACGCAGGGCATGCGCTTCGCGAAACCATTTGGTCGCGCTGACGTCCTGGCCTACGACCTTGAACCGATCCGCGCGGCCGTTGGCGATCACCTTGCCGTCGAGATCGCAGAGCCAGAGATCGAGATAGACGGTGTAGGCGCCGAGGATGACGGCAAGCCGCTCCGAGGCGTAGCTCGCCGTCGCCGTATCAGGCGCGGCCGCGCAGTCGACCACGGCCGAGTCCGTCGCCCACCAGCGCACGTCGCAGGTGCGCTCATAGAGATTGCGGTCGATCAGCTCGATGGCGTTCAGCGACAGATCCACCATGCGCTCGCCGCGCGATTTCTCGCTCATGCGCTCGATCGAGCTCATCAGGTTACCGGTGCGGCTGGTGAGCTGGCCTTCCAGCTCCCGCGCAATCGTCTCGACCTGCTGGCCGACGGCGCGCACTTCCTGCGCCACCACCGCAAATCCCGCGCCCTGCACGCCGGCGCGCGAGCTCTCGATCAGCGCGTTCAGCGCCAGCATTTTCATCTGGTTGGTGATCTGCTGGATCGACTTGGTCTTCTCACATGCGATCTGGTTGACCTCCGCGGTCAGGCGGCCGATCAGCGCGGAGATGTCCGATTCGTCCTCGGCGGACTGAGCAGCCGTGTTCGCGGTCGGTCTTGCTCGATGAAGATCAAGCGCGACGGACATGTCCGTAATTCCCCTTACCCCCGGAGCCCCGGCTTGCGCCGCTGCAGGCCCCCGAATTGCGTTGCAGCATATTTGTGGAATAGAGCTAACGTCTGGTTTAATTTCTGGGGCGGAACGCGTAATTACGGGATTGAGGCTGCATCTTGTTTCGGCAATCAGCCGCTTTTTTCGGCGACCTCACTGCTTTCCCGGCTTGCGTCTGGTTCCCCTGATCCGCAGACACCGCTCATGTCGCTTGCCGCCTCAGCCATCCCGATCGAATCGCCACCGGCCTTTCTGGGCGTGCAGCAGTCGTTGAGCGGCAAGCTCTGGCGCGACCGGCTCGACGCACGCGGCGCGGCGCGGGCGCTCGCGATCGCGCAGCGCCACCAATTGCCGGAGATGCTGGCGCGCGTGCTTGCGGGCCGCGATGTCGAGATCGACGCCGTGCCGGACTTCCTCGATCCCACCATCCGCAAATTGATGCCGGATCCCTCCACCGTGACCGATATGGAGGTGGCGGCGAAACGCATCGCGGATGCCGCGGTCAAGGGTGAGAAGGTCGCGATCTTCGGCGACTACGACGTCGATGGCGCGACCTCGGCGGCGCTGCTCGCCTGGCACCTGCGCCACTGCGGCCTCGATCCCCTGATCCACATTCCCGACCGCCTGTTCGAGGGCTACGGCCCCAACACCGAAGCGGTGCGCGCACTGGCCGCCAAGGGCGCCACGCTGCTCATCACCGTCGACTGCGGCACCACCAGCATCGAGCCGCTTGCCGAAGCCAGGCGGCTCGGCATGTCTGTGGTCGTCATCGACCATCACCAGACCGGCGAGGAGCTGCCGATCGTCGACGCGCTGGTGAATCCGAACCGGGCCGATGATCTCTCCGGCCTCGGCTATCTCGCCGCGGTCGGGCTGACGCTGGTGACGCTGGTTGCGGTCAATCGCGAATTGCGCAGCCGCGGTTTCTGGAGCGCGGAAATGCCGGAGCCCGATCTGCTCGGTATGCTGCATGAAGTCGCGCTCGGCACGGTGGCCGATGTCGCGCCGCTGATCATGCTGAACCGCGCCTTCGTGGCGAAGGGCCTGATCGCGATGCGCCGGCGCGATCATGTCGGCCTCACCGCATTGATGGATGTGTCGCGGCTGAACGGACCGCCGGAAGCCTGGCATCTCGGCTTCATGCTGGGGCCGCGCATCAACGCCGGCGGCCGCATCGGCCGCGCCGATCTCGGCGTGCGGCTGTTGCTGGAAGGCGACGTCTCCGAGGCCGCGCGGATCGCCGCCGAGCTCGACCGGCTCAACAACGAGCGCCGCGTCATCGAGCAAGCCGCCGAGGCGCAGGCCGAAGCCGAGGCGCTGGCCTCGCTCGGGCTGGAGGACAAGGGCAGCGTGATCGTCACCGCGGCCGAAGGCTGGCATCCCGGCGTGGTCGGGCTGGTCGCGGCGCGGCTGAAGGAGAAATTCGCGCGGCCGGCTTTTGCCATTGCGCTCGAGCCCGGCGGCATCGGCACCGGCTCGGGCCGCTCGATCGGCGGCGTCGATCTCGGCAAGGCGGTGCGGCAGGCGGTCGCCGACGGCTTGCTGATGAAAGGCGGGGGCCACGCCATGGCCGCGGGCGTGACCTTGCGCAAGGAGAAGCTCGCGGATTTCCGCGCCTACATGGAAGACGCGCTCGCCCATGACGTCGCGCAGTCGCGGCATGTCAACGAGCTTTTCATCGACGGCGCCATCACCGCGCGCGGCGCGACGTCTGAGCTGGTGGCGACCCTCAATCGCGCCGGGCCGTTTGGCGCCGGCAATCCCGAGCCCGTGGTGGCCTTGCCGTCGCACGAGCTGGTGTTCGCCGACGAAGTAGGGCAGTCCCATCTGCGATTGCGCTTCAAGTCCGGCGATGGCGCCATCGTCAACGGTATCGCTTTTCGTTCGATCGGCCAGAAGCTCGGCAATGCATTGGTTGCCCATCGCGGGCAGGTCCTGCATGTTGCGGGATCGCTCGCGGTCGACCGCTACCAGGGCGCCGAGCGCGTGCAGCTTCGCGTGCTCGATGTCGCCGTGCCCGACCAGGGGCCGGCATTGATCCGATAACAAACACAAAACGAGTTGGGAGTGGAAATGGCAGGGCAGGTTGCAGGCAAGGTTGCGTTGGTCACCGGCGGGGCATCGGGGATTGGCGAGGCCGTCGCCGAACTGCTGGCGCGAGAGGGCGCGACCGTGGTGGCGACCGATATCGATGAGCTCAAAGGCCCGGAGGTTGTCGCGCGCATCACCAAGGCGGGGGGCAAGGCGGTCTTCCTGGAGCAGGACGTGACCAGCGAAGACCGCTGGGCCGAGATCACAGCCGAAATCGAACGGCGCTTCGGCCGGCTCGACATCATGGTATCCAACGCCGGCATCGGCATTTCCGTGCCGTCCATCGTCGACATGTCGCTGGCGGATTGGCGCAAGCAGACCGCCATCAATCTCGACGGGGTGTTCCTGTCGGTGAAATATTGCCTGCCGCTGATGCGCAAGCAGGGCGGCGGCTCCATCATCATGATGTCTTCGCTCGCGGGGCTGCGCGGTGCCGCGGGATTGGCGGGCTACTCCGCCACCAAGGGCGGCGTTCGCCTGTTTGCCAAGGCGGTCGCGATGGAATGCGCCGCCGCGGGCGATGGCATCCGCGTCAACTCGGTGCATCCCGGCATCATCGATACCCCGATCTGGGGCAAGATCCCGGCGGGAGCTTCCGGCAACATGGGAAATGCGCCGATCGATCCGGAGGAGCGCGCGAAGCTGGCGACGCCGCTGGGACATGCCGGTCAGGCACGGGACATCGCCAACGGCGTGCTCTATCTCGCCTCCGACGCATCGAGCTATATGACGGGGGCCGAGCTCGTCATTGATGGCGGCATGTTCGCGGGCGGCGTGGCGCGGCGAAATTGAGCGGGTTCGGATCAGCTCTCGCGGCGCTTCGAGGCCAGTACGTGGTCGACCATTTGCGGCGCGAGGCCAAGATAGTTGCTCGGCGAGGTCAATCGTTCGATGGTCGCAGCATCGATTCGTGAAGTCACCTGCGGGTCCGATGAAAGCGCCTCCTTGAGTGAAATCCGCTCCTCGTTGGCGCGACGGCAGGCGTCGTAGACGACGTCGTGGGCCTCTTGCCGGCCGAGCTGGGGCGCAAGCCCCATCATCACGGCTTCGGCCACGATCAGTCCTCGGCTGATGTCGAGATTTTTTGCCATCTGCGCCTCATCGACGATCACGCCGCCAAGGGCGAACTTGCCCTGGTGCAGGGCGCCGGCCGTCAGCACGAAACTCTCGGGGATGGCGATCCATTCGGCGTGCCAGGGACCGGTGGCGCGCTCGAAATCCTGGATCGAGGCATCGAGCATGAGGCCGGCGTGCTGGCGCACCGCCTTGGCCGCCGCCAGCATCAGTTCGGAGGAGATCGGGTTGCGCTTCTGCGGCATGGTCGAGGACGCGCCGCGCCCCTTGACGAAGGGCTCGTAGACTTCGGCGAATTCCGTCGACGCCATGATCATGATGTCGAGCGCGATCTTGCCGAGCGAGCCCGTCACCAGCGCGAGGAAATTGACGACCTCCGCCAGTGCATCGCGCGCGACATGCCAGGTGGAAACGGGCACGCCGAGCCCGAGCTCCTGCGCACAGCGCCTGCTGGACCTCGAACCCTTTTTCGCCGAGGGAGGCGAGCGTGCCGGCGGCGCCCGCGAATTGGCCGACCAGCACGCGCGGCTTCAATTGCGCGAGCCGCTCGGCATGGCGGTCGAACATCGCAAGCCAGATCGATGTCTTGTAGCCGAAGGTAACCGGCAGCGCCTGCTGCAGATGCGTGCGGCCGGCCATCGGCGTGTCGCGGTGACGCCGCGAGAGATCGGCGAGAATGCCGCGCAACGCCGTGATGTCGTCCTCGATGATCCCCAGGCCCTCCCGCAATTGCAGGACCACGGCCGTGTCCATGATGTCCTGCGTGGTCGCGCCCCAATGCACGTAGCGGCCGGCGTCACCGCATTGCCTGGCCATCTGATGCACCAGCGGCAGGATCGGATAGCCGACATTGTCGGTTTCCTGGCGCAACAGGTCGAAGTCGAACGCCGCAACATCGGTCCGCCTGGCGATTGCCTCCGCCGCCTCGGCGGGAATGACGCCGCATTTTGCTTCGGCCTTCGCCAGCGCGATCTCGACCTCGGCGTAACGGCCAACCAGCGCGTAGTCCGAAAACACTTCGCGCATGGCTGGCGTGCCGAAAGCGTCGCGGAACAGGATCGAGTCGAGAACGGTCGTGGCCGTGGAGGCGGGACGCATGGGAAGCTCCAGAGGGACGGACGGGATGGCTAGGCGTTAGCCGCCCTGCCTCAATCGCGCCAGCACTTTCAGGCCGCCATAGCCGTCGGCGGGCGTGAGCCCCGCCTTGATCTGAAAATCCTTGATCGCCTTCATGGTGTCGTTGCCGACCCGGCCGTCGGTGCCGCCGGTGTCGAAACCGGCCTTGGTGAGGCGCGTCTGCATCTCCTGCACTTCGGCAAGCGTCAGCGTGCGCTCCGAGCCCGGGAAGGGCTGGATGAAGGGCGGTCCGCCCAGGATGCGGTCGCCGAGATGCACGATCGCGAGCGCATAGTTCATCGAGGGGTTGTAGCTCTTCACGGAATAGAAGTTCGGCCCCAACAGGAACGACGGCCCGCCCGGCACCGGCGTCCAGAGTTGCGCCGACGCGTTCGGCTGCGGGAATGGTTGCCCATCGGCGCGGGTGACGCCGTCGCTTGCCCAGGCCGCATAGGTGCGGCTGCCGTTCCCGCCGCCGCCTGCGCGCACCTCATAGCCCCAATGTTCGCCGCGGTGATATTTGCCGCGATTGACCAGATATTTCGCCGTCGATCCCAGTGCGTCGTCGGGCTTGCCGAACGGAGAGATTTTTCCGTCGCCGTCATAGTCGATGCCGACATTGAGCCAGACCTCGGGCATCCACTGGGTGTGGCCCATCGCGCCGGCCCAGGAGCCGCGCATTTCCTCCGGCGTGCTCCAGCCCTTGTCGACGATGCGCAGCGCATTGATGAGCTCGGCCTCCCAATAGGTTTTGCGGCGCGGCTCGTTCCAGGCGAGCGCGGCGAGCGAAGGAAATACCGGACGCATGTGGTTCTGCTGCACCAGGGGATCGCCGAAGGCGGATTCGACGCCCCACAGCGCGAGCAGGGTGCCGCGTTCGACGCCAAAATCCTTCTCGATGCGGCCAAACACCACCTCGTTGTTTTTCAGCGCGATCCTGCCGTTGATGATGCGCCAGTCGGAGACGCGGCGATTGATGTATTGCCAGATCTGCTCGTTGAATTCCGGCTGGCTCCGGATTTCCCTGAACACGGTCATGTCGGGCTCGACGCGGCCCATGGCGCGGTTCCAGGTTGCGTCGCTGATGCCCTTGGCGAGCGCGCGCGCATGGAAACTCTCGCGCCATTGGTCGAAGCCGGCTGGTGCAGCGGCACGCGCCGCGAGCGGAGCGGCCGCCAGCGCGGTCGCGCCGAGGCCGGCGCGGAGCAGGGCGCGGCGGGTGGGAACATCGAGGGAATCAGAGGGGCTCATGGCGGCAATCTAGCGTCGCTGACGCGACAGGGCCAAAACAACACTTGGACAACACTTGCGGCCTGATGCCGCTTCATTGCTGCAAATCTGCGGCAATTTTGGCAAGCCAGCGCCTGACCGCGGCCTGCGCCTGGGGGCTGAGCCCGGTGGCGAGCCGCCGTTCCAGCGCCATCGCGTGCTGCCGGCATTTTTCCAGCAGCCGCTCGCCACGTTTGGTCAAGGTCCATTGCAGGACGCGGCCGTGCACGGGATGCGGCGTCATCCGGATGGCGCCGTCGCGCTCCAGGTTCCGGATGATCACGCCGACGGTCTGCGGGGTGAGCAGCGCCACCCGGGCGAGATCGGCGCCCGACAGGCCCGGATAGGCCTTGAGCATCGTCAGCACCACGAACTGCGGCGGCGTCGCGCCGAGTTCGGCCAGCGCCCGCTCCAGCGTCAGCCGCGAGGCGGCGGCGGCCTGTCGCAACAAATAGCCGAAATAGCCCTGTTCGCCGCGCTTGCCTTCGCCCGGCGGGGGCGGGCGGACGCCGTCGCGCGGCGATCCCGTCGCTGCAGGCGGCCTTTGCCGTTTCGCGGTTTTCGCGACCTTGACGGATCGCCGCGATGTGACCGGTTTCGCAATCTTGCGCACCATATAAGGGCTCTTATAATAAATCAGGGTTCTTATAATGAAGGAACGTCGACATGTCACATGCCCGTCAGGAAAACGGTCAACTCAAGCAGATCGCACCAGATATCTACAACGCCGTGCTGGCGCTGAGCCAGCTTGCCGGCAAGGCCGGTCTCGACAAGCAGTTGCTCGAGCTCGTCAAGATACGCGCCTCCCAGATCAATGGCTGCGCCTTCTGCGTTCAATACCACATCCTCGAGGCGGAAAGGCTCGGCGTTTCCACAGACAAGCTCAATCTCGTCGTGGTCTGGCGCGAGGCGCCGCAATTCTCCCGTCGCGAGCGCGCGGCGCTGGGCTGGACGGAGGCGCTGACCGAGCTTGGCGGCGGCGTCAGCGACGAGGTCTACGCGGAGGCAAGCGCCGAGTTTTCCGAGAAGGAGTTGATCTATCTCACCTCGGCGGTTGCCGTCATCAATGTCTGGAACCGCTATGGCGTGGCCTATCGCTGGACCCCGCCGGCGCGGCCAAAAGCCGTTAACGCTGCAGCTTCCTGAGCGGGGCGGCCACTGAACCTCGCGCGGCCCCAAAGCGACCGAGAAGGGAAGGCGGCCGCTGACGGCCCGCACAACAGGGTCCGCAAACGATGTCATTGCGCCGGTCAGTCATCACCCTCGCTTTCCTGTGCGTGGTGTCCGGCCTCTTTCCAGCAAGCGCAACTGCAGAAGGCAAGAGCGCCGCCGCGCGCGTTGCCGAAGTGCGGCGCAACTTTACCCTTGATGGCAAGATCATTCCGCCCGGGATTTTTCGGGATTTTGGCGACGGCAACCTCGCCGATGGCGACGTCATCTGGGTGACGGTCGATCTCGCGGCCGCCGTCGGCAGCAATCTCTATTACGATCCCCTTCGCGAATACGGCGAATGGAAGATTGAGAAGAAGCAGCGGTCGGAAACCGACACGCCGGAGGAGACGGCCTATGCGTTCAAGGGCGCGACCGCCAACGGCCTGATCGTGGTGGTCGCGAGCTACAATGGCGGCGGCTCCGGCACCTTCCACACGCTGCACATTCTCGATGTCGTGCCGGCGACCGGCTTCGACAGCGACGGCAAGCGCTACCAGCGCATCAATCTCACCAATATCCGCAGCGTCGCCCTTGGCGACCGCTGGGAGGGCGAGGTGAAGATAACAGGCAATACCGTGCGCGTGACCACGACGCGCGACGGACCGGCGAGCGACAGGGCGCGAGCGCCGTTGGTCTTGTCCGCCGAACGTCCCTGACGGCTATCGCGCGAGCCCGCCGCCTCCTGCCCAAACGCCTTGCCGCGGGTTTCCGGCAGCATCAGCACCGCGATCAGCGCGAAAATCCTGGCGCTAGTTCTCCGCACCTTCCTGCATGTCGGCGGGATGGGCCGCGTCCTCCTGCGACGCATGTACCACCGCAGGTACCGCGGCGATGTCGGGGCCGATCTCGCGGCCGCGGCCGCGGATCAGCCGTTCATAGGCCGAGACCAGGGTGACGTAGGGATTGACCCAGATCCAGCCGTCGCGGGTGAACACCTGCACGTCGAAATGCACGTGGCGCGTGGTGCCGTTGGGATGGTCGAGATAGTTCGAGACGACGCCGATCGTCTCGCCCTCGGCAACCGAGCGCCCGTTCAAGAGGCCGTCGGCATCCATTACCGATGGGTTCATGTGCATGTAACGGAAGCGGATGTGCTCGGTGCGGGTGTTGATCTGCAGCGTTGCCGCCTGCTGCCTCAGCGAGCGGATCACGATGCCGTCGCGCACGGCGAAGATCGGTTGTTTCCTGGGATCGCAGCCGCCCTCGACACGCGTGGGACAGGCGCCGGGGCGCACATCCTCGCCCTGGTGGCCATAGCCGTTGGCGCACTGACCAACGCTGAAGCTGCGCGCCTCGCAGAAATTATCGCGCCAGGGGTATCCGCTGCTCGGCAAATCAGACTTGTCGCTGCCGGACCTTCGTTTTTGCGAATGAATGAAAGCCGGCGCTTGCAGCGGAAAGCGGATTTGCGAATAGGCATTGAAATCGGCGCGGCCGCTTTGCCGGTGATAGCCGGTGCCCGCGATGATGTCGCCGGGCGGGCGGAAGGTAAAGTCTGCCGAGCGTTCGGTCGGCCGTTGGGCCGCCTGTGAGGGGATGTCGAGGCGTGGCCGCGCCGGCAGGCCGCCGGCGATCCGCAGTGCCTTCAGGAAGCGTTCGGCCACCGGATAGGCCTCGCGGCAGGCAAGCCGTTTCGCCCGCGGCGCGGAATCGAGGCACTGGATTGATACCACATACGGCACGCCGAAGCGGGTGAAGGCATAGCGCACATAGCCTTCGCGGATGAAGCGCCGCATGTCCGGATATTGCGCCGCCAGCGCCTTCACCGGCTCGCCCTTGCCGCCTTGCGGATCAGCGATGTCGTAGGTGAGGAGCGAGCCCGTGATCTGCACCTCGATCGGCTTGGCAAAGGTCCGCGACGGCAGGCCAAAGCCTGCGCCGGCCTCGAGCGAGAACACCGCGTCATAGCCGGCGGGGCCGGCATCGAAGAGGTCGACGGGACGGAAATCCGCCTGATAGCGCTGCAGCACGCGTTCCGGCGTCGCGCTGTTCAGCCGCGCGTCGAGATAGCCGGCGGTGTCGAAGGGCAGCAGCACCGGTACCGGGCTGCGTCCGATGCCGTTGAAGATCTGCGAGGTCACGCCATTGAGTTGCACCAGCGCCGGCATGGAGCGCGGATCGGAGGCGCTGACGCGGCGCTGGCCGGCAAAAGTGAAATTCGAGGCCGCGACAGGCGCTGCATCAAGCTCCGAACGCAGCTGATCCAGCACCGCGCGCCATTCGACGCGTACCGCCGAGATCGAGGGGGTCTGGAACTCGTCCGCCGAAAGCGAGGCCGCGCACGCCGGGACGAACGAAAGCGCCGCCAGCAAGCGTGCAACAATTCCCAACACTCTCCCAGTCACTGCGTCGTCCCCTCGGCGCAAACATCTCCGGGAGAACAGTTTAGTCTTTTGCGCGCTCGACGTAAGACCCGTCTTCGGTCATCACCACGATCCGTGTCCCCACAGCCACATGCGGCGGTACGGCGGTGCGGACGCCGTTGGAGAGCACGGCGGGCTTGTAGGAGGAGGAGGCGGTCTGGCCCTTGGTCACCGGCTCGGTCTCCACGACTTCTAGGGTGGCGCGCTGCGGCAGCGCCACGGAGATCGGGTTCATGTCGTGCAGCGACAGTTTTACGACCATGTTTTCCTGCAGGTAGGCCGCGGCGTCGCCGACGATGTCCTTGGACACCTGAACCTGATCGTAGGTCTCGGGGTTCATGAAGTGGTAGCCGTCGCCATCTTCATAGAGATAGTTGAAATTGCGCTCTTCCACCGTGGCCTTCTCGACCTGGTCGGTGGTCTTGTAACGCTCGGAGATCTTTACCCCGTCGCTGATTCGACGCATTTCGATCTGGCTGACGGGCGTGCCCTTGCCGGGATGGATGTTCTCGGCGCTGACAACGACGTAAAGCTTGCCGTCTTGCTCGATAATGTTGCCCTTGCGAATAGAACTGGCGATGACTCTCAAAGCGGTTTTTCCTGATGGTTTGCCCCTGCACCCCGAGGTGCGGGGGCGTTCGGGGGCGCCGGAGGCAGTTTCGGGGCGCAACATACTGATTTTGGCTTCCCGCGCCAGCCTTTTGCGCTCCTTTCGGGCGGCTTGTTGAATGTCCGGCGCGGACGCCCTTTCGCCCTGGTGGTCGGCCGAGCGGCACGCCGACATCAGGCCATTTCTCAACGCGCGGGGCGCGATCACCCGCGCGGTGCGGGCCTGGTTCGCCGAACAGGGATTCATCGAGGTCGAAACCGGGATTTTGCAGGTTTCGCCTGGTAACGAGACCCACCTGCATGCGCCGCGGACCGAGCTTTTTCGCGCCGACGGCAGCCGGGCGACCCGCTATTTGCGGACCTCGCCGGAATTTGCCTGCAAGAAGCTGCTGGCGGCCGGCGAAAGCAAGATTTTCGAATTCGCACCGAGTTTTTCGTGATCGCGAGCGCGGCGACCTGCATTTGCCCGAGTTCACCATGCTGGAATGGTACCGTGCGGACAGCGCCTACGATGCCATCATGGCCGATGCCATCGTGGTGACGGCCCATGCGGCGCAGGCGACCGGCATAGCGCAGTTTTCGTTCCGCGGCAGGGTCTGCGACCCCTTTGCCGAGCCGGAGTTGATCACGGTCGCGGCCGCCTTCGAGCGCTTTGCCGGGATCGACCTGCTCGCCACCATTGCCGGCGGCGAAGGCGATCGCGCAGCGCTGGCGTTCACCGCGCACGGCAAGGTGCGGATAGAAAGTGACGACACCTGGTCCGATATTTTCAGCAAGATATTGGTCGAGCATGTCGAACCCCGGCTGGGGCAGGGGCGTTTGACCGTTTTGTTCGAATATCCGGCCCCCGAAGCGGCGCTAGCGCGGGTAAAGGCCTCCGATCCGCGCGTCGCCGAGCGCTTTGAGGTCTATGCCTGCGGGGTAGAGCTTGCTAACGGCTTTGGCGAGCTGACGGATGCAGCCGAGCAGCGCCGCCGCTTTGCGGCCGCGATGGAAGAGAAGGCGCGGCGCTATGGCGAGCGCTATCCGCTGGACGAGGAATTTCTGGAGGCGGTCGGGCGGATGCCGGAGGCCAGCGGCGTCGCACTCGGTTTCGACCGGCTGGTGATGCTGGCAAGCGGGGCGCTGCGGATCGATCAGGTGGTATGGACGCCACCGGCAGGAGAGAGATGAACAGAACCAATCTGGCACGCACGCTGCGCGAGCCCGGCGAACTCGTGGCCCACGGCCTTGCGCGCGCAGCCGATCTCGCAGATCTGGAAAAGGTCGCCGCGCGCTATGCGATCGCGGTGACGCCGGCCATTGCCGCGCTGATCGACCGCGATGATCGGAGCGATCCCATCGCGCGCCAGTTCGTCCCGAGCGCCGACGAACTCGTCGCGCAACCGTCCGAGCGCGCCGACCCGATCGGCGATGATGCGCATTCGCCGGTTGCCGGCATTGTGCACCGCTATCCCGATCGCGTGCTGTTCAAGCTCGTTCACGTCTGCGCGGTCTATTGCCGCTTCTGCTTCCGCCGCGAGACGGTCGGGCCGGGCAAGGACAGCGCGCTGTCGGAAAGGGCCTATGCGGCGGCGCTGGACTACATCCGCGCGCACAAGGAAATCTGGGAGGTCATCCTGACCGGCGGCGATCCCCTGATGCTGTCGCCGCGGCGGCTCGCCGAGATCATGGCCGATCTCGCCGCAATCGAGCACGTGAAGATCATCCGCCTTCACACCCGCGTGCCCGTCGCGGACCCCGCGCGCGTCAGCGCCGAGATGGTCGCGGCGCTGAAAGTGACTGGCGCGACCACCTGGGTGGCGCTGCATGCCAATCACGCCCGTGAACTCTCCGGCGAGGCGCGCGCAGCGGTCGCGCGGCTGATCGACGCCGGCATTCCGGTTGTGAGCCAGTCGGTGTTGCTCAAGGGCGTCAACGACAATTTTGCCGCACTGGAAGCCCTGATGCGCGCCTTCGTCGAATGCCGGATAAAGCCCTATTATCTGCATCATGGCGATCTGGCGCCCGGCACGGCGCATCTGCGCACCACGCTTGCTCACGGCCAGGAATTGATGCGGGCCCTGCGGGGCAGGGTGTCCGGACTATGTCAGCCGGACTACGTGCTCGATATCCCCGGCGGTGCCGGGAAATCGCCGGTCGGCCCACGCTACCTTTCGTCACAAGATTCTCTTGCAGGCCTTGGTGAAGTTGGCGAAGAAACGCGCTATCGTGTCACCGATTATTGCGGCGACGTGCATATTTATCCGCCGGCGTGAGGCGTGGCGGGGTTTTCGGACGGGAGGAGCAACAATGAAAAAGACAATGATCTCGATGGCGCTCCTGGTGCTGATCGGCACGCCCGCGGCCATGGCGCAGAGCAAAACCCGGGAGGGCCGGGAACGACAAAGAGCGGAAGTATTCCGGAAGCGCCGATCGGCCACCGTCAGCCGCGTGCGGGCGACGTTCCGAGCGAGAAAAATCTCTCCAATCCGAACGATCCCGATCAACAAGGAAGACGCGCTGCTCGACAAGAAGATCAAGAGCATCTGCCGGGGGTGCTGAACCGAACAGTTTTTCGACGTGGATTGGCCGCGGCCGCCCGAAGACGGCCGTGGCCATTGCATTGTCAGGCGGGCGTCTCCACCAAGGTGAGCTGAGGCACCAACTCCTTGCCCCTGGTCTCCGGGCTGTAGAGCAGGGTGATCACGAACACGATCGCGGCCCCCGTCGTTGCGATCAGCATCGGAATGGTGAAGCCGAGCGGCTGGCTGGCGGCGAAGTAGGTGAGTATCGGCCCGGTGAAGCCGGCCCAGATCGCTCCCTGGTGGTAGCAGAAGCCCGACGCGGTCGCCCGCACCTCGGTCGGGAAGCGCTCGCTCAGGTAGGCCGGATTCTGTCCATAGATCGCGCCGAGGAAGGCGCCCTGCAGGATGAAGGCGCCGGCCACCAGCGCATAGGATTTGGAGAACAGGTAGAACGGCGTGACCAGCGCGCCGATCGCCGCCGGGATGATCATCGCCCATCTGCGGCCGAAGATGTCGGCGACGAAGCCCCAGAATTCCGCTCGCGAGGAAGGCCACCAGATTGGCGAGTGCGATCGGCATGGCCACCAGCGCTGCGCTCAGATGCAGGTCCTTCTGCAGGTGGGTGGCGAACATTCCGTAGACCCAATAGTAGATCACGAAGCCGCTTGCCATCCACAGGTACGCCATTATCGTGTTGATTATCATGCGCCGGCGGAAAATGTCGAGCAGCGGCGTGCGGAATTCCCGCTTCTGCTCGTGCCGAACGCGGTGGTTCTCCACCGAATCCTCCGGTTCCTCGACGTAGACGCGGACCCCCACTACCGCCAGAAGCCGGCAGAATGCCGAGGATCAGCAGGCGCCAGGCCAGCCATGCCGTCGTAGAGCAGCCCGTAGCGAGAATGACAACAGGAAAGCCGATGCTCCACGACCCTGCAGCACGCCGCTCATGAGGCCGCGTGAGCGGGTCGGCCAGGATTTCATGGCGAGCGCCGCACCGGCGGGCCACTCCGCCCCCATGCCGATGCCGAGCAGCGCGCGGAACAGGAAGAGCAGCGCAAATTCGGCGCGATGCCGGCGAGAAGATTGCAGACCGAGTACCACAGGATCGAGATCATCAGCGGCGCCTTGCGGCCGATGCGATCGGCGAGCCAGCCGGAGCCGACGGCGCCCACCAGTCGCAGCCACAGCGTGATGGTAAAGACGGCGGTCACCTCGATCAGCGGGACATGGAACGATTCCGCGATCGGCACCATGATCAGGAGGAAGATGGTGAAGTCGAACGCATCGAGGGTCCAGCCCAGCCAGGCTGCGATCCATGCGACCCAATGGTCCTTGGTAGGCTTTTCCACCATGGCACTTGGCCGGGCACGTCAGCCGTCATCGTCATCTCGCGTTCCTCCGTTGGTTGGATCGAATGCACTCTCCATTTGCTGCGCTAGGGATAGCCGTCATCACCGCCAAAATTCCGGGACGCGCAAAGCCGGCATCCGTAATTCCAAATTCAAAAAGAAGTGATGACGTCCGCCTTGATGGCGGCGAGCACTTGCGCCAAAGTCCCACGCCGCATCATTTGAGGGCCCCCCGGCGCTGCACGTTGTCGTGTCATTCGCGTGTGGCAGTATGTCACGCGCCTTCGGTATGACAAGAGGAGCGCGCGCCACTGTACGCAATAACTTTGGGCGAAGCGACGCGACACCGTCGAT